>NZ_RFLX01000031.1 GCF_003696345.1 Teichococcus wenyumeiae
CGGCATCACCGTGCGCCCGGTCATCACCATCGACGGCGCGCATGAGGTCAACGAGGTCTTCTTCGACGAGGTCGAGGTGCCGGTGGAGAACCTGGTGGGCGAGGAGAACAAGGGCTGGGACTACGCCAAGTTCCTGCTGGCCAATGAGCGTACCGGCATCGCGCGCATCGGCCTCTCCAAGCAGCGGCTGGCGCGGGCCAAGCGCCTGGCGCGGGAAACGCCGGCCGGCGATGGCGTGTTGTGGGACGATCCGGATTTCCGCCGCCGCGTCGCCGCCATCGAGGCCAGCCTGAAGGCGCTGGAGATCACGCAGATGCGGGTGGTGGCCAACCAGCGCCACCGTGATGCCGACAAGCCAGACCCGGCTTCCTCCATCCTGAAGATCCGGGGTTCCGAGTTGCAGCAGGCCACCACGGCGCTGCTGCTGGAAGTGGCCGGGCCTTATGCGGTGCCGGCGCCGGAGCATGGGGCGCCGGAAGGCTGGAACGAGCCGCCCGTGGCGCCCGGCTGGGCCGATGCCGTGGCGCCTCTCTACTTCAACTACCGCAAGGTCTCGATCTACGGCGGCTCCAACGAGATCCAGCGCAACATCATCGCCAAAGCCTTCCTGGGCCTCTGACGGGAGACATCGCCATGGACTTTGACCTGAGCGAGGAACAGCGTCTCCTCAAGGAGAGCATCGACCGCTTCGCGGCCGACCACCAGCGCGACCCGGGGCAGCATGGCGCGGCGCCGGACGATGCCGCGCTCTGGAATGGCTTGGCCGGACTGGGCGTGATGGCCGTCCCCTTCGCGGAGGAGGATGGCGGCATCGGCGGCGGGCCGGTCGAGACCATGCTGGTCATGGAGGCCATCGGGCGCGGGCTGATCACCCTGCCCTACCTGCCCACGGTGGTGCTGGGCGGCGGCTTCCTGCGGCTGGGCGGCAGTGCGGCGCAGCGGCAGGAATTCATCCCGCGCATTGCCGATGGCTCGCTGAAGATGGCCTTCGCGCAGCTGGAGCGGCAATCGCGCTACGACCTGCACGATGTCGCCACCAGCGCCACGCGCGCCGATGGCGGCTATGTGCTGAACGGCCGCAAGGGCGTGGTGCTGGGTGGCGATGCCGCCGGCCTGCTGGTGGTCACGGCGCGCACCGCCGGGGCGCGGCGCGATGCCCATGGCATCACGCTTTTCCTGGTGGATGCGGATGCGCCGGGCGTCAGCCGCCGCGCCATGCCGGCGCAGGATGGGCAGGGCCTGGCGGAGATCGGCTTCGACGGCGTGCAGGTGCCGGCGGAGCGGGTGCTGGGCACGGTGGACGACGGGCTGGGGCTGGCGAGCCATGTGGTGGATACGGCGCTGGCGGCGATCTGCGCGGACTCGCTCGGCGCCATGGAAGCCTTGCAGCAACTGACGGTGGATTACCTGAAGACGCGGCAGCAGTTCGGCGTCTCCATCGGCTCCTTCCAGGCCTTGCAGCACCGCGCGGCGGATATGCTGGTGGCCGTGGAGCAGGCGCGGTCCATGGCCATGTATGCCGCCATGATGGCCGAGGAGCCTGACCCGGTGGAGCGCCGCCCCGCCATCGCCGCCGCCAAGGCGGAGGTGAACCGGTGCGGCCGCCTGGTGGGGGAAGAAGCGGTGCAGTTGCATGGCGGCATCGCCATGACCTGGGAATACCGCGCCGGGCATTATTTCAAGCGCCTCACCACGGCGGAACTGCTCTTCGGCGACACCGACCACCACCTGCGCGCCGTGCTGCAGCATGGCGGGCTGGTGGAGGAAGTCTGACAACGGCCGGGGCCGCGCCGCCACTCGGCGGCACGGCCCTGGTGTTCAGGCGGCCAGCAGCTCGTCGGCGGGGCCGAAGAACTCGTAATGGATGCGCGCCGCCGGCACGCCCTGCGCCACCAGCGCATGGGTGAAGACGCGCAGGAACTCACGCGGGCCGCAGAGGTAGTAATCCGCCTCCGCCCCCGGCGTATGCGCCTGCAGCCATTCGGCCGTGATGCGGCCGGCATGGTTGTAGTCCAGCCCCTGCCGATCCTCGGCGCGCGGATGCTCGTAGAAGGTGGTGGTGCTGATGCGGCCACCGGAAGCCGCCGCCAGGGACCGCGCCTCGGCACCCAGGGCATGGGTGGCGCCGGACAGCGTGCCGTGGATGAACTGCACCGGCGCCGTGCCGGGCATCGCCGCCATGGTCTGCAGCATGCTCATCAGCGGCGTCTGGCCCACGCCGCCGCTGAGCAGCACCACCGGCCGCTGCGGCACGCCGGGCAGGAAGAACTCGCCGGCGGGTGCGGCCACCTTCAGCCGGGCGCCCGGCTGCACCATGTCATGCAGCCAGTTGGAGGCGACGCCGCGCGGCTCCCGCTTCACGCTGATGCGGTACTGCCGGTCATCCGGGGCGCAGGAGATGCTGTAGTTCCGCTTCAGCGGCGCATGGCCGGGGATCTCCAGCCAGAAGGTCAGGTACTGGCCGGGCTGGTGCCGCAGCACCTTGCCGCCATCGGCGGGTGCCAGGGTGAAGGAGGTGACGATGTCGCTCTCACGCGTCTTGTCCCGCACCGTGAAGTCGCGCCAGCCGTTCCAGCCGCCGGGCGCACTGGCATGTTCGGCATAGATCTGCTGCTCACGCCCAATCAGCACATCGGCCAGGAACCAGTAGGCCTCGCCCCAGGCGCCCAGGATCTCGGGCGTCGCCGCCTCCCCCAGCACGTCCTGGATGGCGCCGAGCAGCGCCTCGGCCACGAAGGGGTAATGTTCCGGCAGGATGTTCAGGCCGACATGCTTCTGCGCGATGCGCTCCACCGCCGCCGTCAGCACGCCCAGGTTGTCGATGTTCTGGGCATAGGCCAGCACCGCGGCCGCCAGCGCCTTGGGCTGCGAGCCCGTCTCCCCATGGTGGGACTGGTTGAAGAGGTCGCGGATCGCCTCGTTCTGGAACATCCGCGCATACATGCGGCGAGTGATGTCGAGGCCACGGGCCTCCAGGGCCGGAACAGTGGCCTTCACCACGGCAATGGTCTGGTCGCTGAGCTGGCGGGGCATGTTGGCCTCATAAGGTGTATCAACAATCCACCTTATGTCGCGCTGCATAGAAGATGTAAAGCTGCTACATCTTCAGGATGCGCCTGACCCTCTACACGGACTATGCCTTGCGGGCCTTGATCTATCTCGGCCTCCGGCAGGACCGCCGCGTCTCCATCCGGGAGATCGCGACGGCACACCGCATCTCGGAGAACCATCTGGTGAAGGTGGTGCATCAACTCGGGCGTGGCGGCTTCGTGGAGACCACGCGCGGTAAGGGTGGCGGCCTGCGGCTGGCACGCGCGCCGGAGGAGATCCGCATCGGTGATGTGGTCCGCTTCACCGAGGAGGACATGGCGCTGGTGGCCTGCTTCCAGCCCACGGCCACGGGCGGCGGCTGCGCCCTGATCAACGCCTGCCGGCTGCAATCCCTGCTGGGCGAGGCCCTGGCTGGCTTCATGGCGGTGCTGGACAGCCGCACGCTGGCGGACCTGCTGGGGCCGCCGCACCGGCAGGCCATGGCGGCGCGGCTCGGCCTCGCCCCCGCCGGCCCTGGGCAGCCCCCCCCTCCCCCGTCGAGACCCCTGCCGAATGATGCGTGACTGGTTGCGGGCTTTTCTGCCGGCCCCGATGAATGCCAGCCTGGCCGAGCGGCTGCGCGGCTGCTGCGGCGCCCTGGCGGGGCTGGTGGTCACCGGCCTGGCCTGCACCTGGCTGGCGGGCTCGGCCGGGCTGCCGCCGGTGCTGATCGCGCCGCTGGGTGCCTCCGCCGTGCTGCTCTTCGCGGTGCCGGCCAGCCCGTTGGCGCAGCCCTGGTCGATCATCGGCGGCAATACCGTCTCGGCGCTGGTGGGCGTGACCTGCGCGCATTGGATTGCCGAGCCGCTGCTGGCCGCGCCGCTTGCGGCGGCGCTGGCCATCGGCGCCATGTTCACGCTGCGCTGCCTGCACCCGCCCGGCGGCGCCATCGCGCTGACCACCGTGCTGGGAGGGCCGGCGGTGACGGCGGCGGGCTACCATTTCGCCTTCTCGCCGGTCGCGCTGAACTCACTGGTGCTGATGTTCGCAGCCCTCGCCTACAACAACGCCACACGCCGCGCCTATCCGCACCGGCAGCAGGCAGCGCCGCGCCACCCGCACCAGACCGCCGACCTGCAGCCGACGGAGCGCCTGGGCCTGCAAGCCCGGGACCTCGATGCCGCCCTGCGGCAGCATGACGAGATCCTCGATGTCAGCCGCGAGGACCTCGAGAACCTCGTGCAGCAGGCGGAGATGCATGCCTATCGCCGCCGCTTCGGCGAGATCACTTGCGCCGACATCATGTCGCGCGATGTGGTGGCGGTACGGCCCGGCACGCCGCTGGCCCAGGCCTGGCGGCTGCTGCGCCGGCATGACATCCGCGCCCTGCCGGTGGTGGATGCCGATGGCCGGGTAGCCGGCATGGTCTCGGATGCCGACATGATGAAGAGCCCGGAACTCAACCCTTATGACGGGCTGCGGACGCGACTGCGCCACCTCATCCACGGCCTGCCGCGGGTACGCGCCGCGCGGCAGCCCAAGCTTGTCGCGCAGGTCATGCCGCCGGCGGTGCGCGTGGTGGCGGAGGACACCCATGTCGCGCAACTCGTGCCGCTGATGGCGGACCAAGGGCTGCGGCATGTTCCTGTGGTCGATGCGCAGCGGCGGCTGCGCGGCATCATCGCCCAGTCGGACCTCATCGCCGCCCTTTATCGCGGCAGCCTGATGGAACGGGAAGAGGAGAACAACCAGGCGGCGTGACGCCACGCCATGCCAGCCGTCTCGACAGGCGTGAGCCTTGCCAGCAAGCTGATGCCTCCGGTCCTCCGAGAGGCATCATGACCACCTTCCCGACCCAGCCCTTTGCCCTGCAAGACGGCACCGCCCCGCGCCAGCGCGGCTATCTGCAAAGGCCCGACTGCCGCATCTACTACGAGGTCACGGGCGAGGGGCCAGCGCTGATCTTCGCTCATGGGCTGGGCGGCAACTACATGTCCTGGTGGCAGCAGGTGGCGCATTTCGCCGCCACGCATCGCTGCGTCACCTTCAGCCATCGTGGCTTCGCGCCTTCCGACACGCCGCCCGGCGGGCCGCGCCCGGAGGATTACGCCGGGGATCTCGAGGCGCTGATCGCGCATCTGGAATTGCGCGACCCGGTGCTGGTGGGGCAGTCGATGGGCGGTTGGACGGGCATCGACCTGGCGCTGTCGCGGCCCGGGCTGCTCAAGGCGCTGGTGCTCTCCGCCACCTCCGGCCCCATCGACCCGCGCCAGAGCGAGGGCGCAGCAGCCTTCGAAGCCTGGTCCGCTCGGGCGCAGGAAGCGCTGCGGCATGGCGCCGCGCGCGGCATCCACCCCGCCGTCGGGCTGCGCGCTGCCGAGGAACAGCCGGCGCTGCATTTCCTCTACCGCGCCATCGACGAGTTGAGCACCGAGTTGGACAAGGAAAGCCTGCGCGGGCGCCTCATGGCCGCGCGCACGCGCCCTGCCTCCGACCTCGCCGCCATCGCCATCCCGACGCTCTGGGTCACTGGGGCGGAAGATGTGGTCTTCCCCTCGCCCGTGGCGCCGCATTTCGCGGCGGCCATGCCGCGGGCGCGGCATGTCGAGGTCGAGTGCTCCGGCCATTCGCCCTATTTCGAGCGCCCGGCGATCTTCAACGCCCTGCTGGCGGAATTCCTCGCCGGGATGTCCTGAAGGCCTGGATCAGGTCGTGACCGGCAGTTCCGCCAAACCCGCGCTGCCGAAGACCGAGCGGTAATAGGCGATCTCCTCGGCGGTGCCGGTCGCCTTGGTGTAGTTGTCGCTCAACTTCACGGCCGGGTGCTCCTCCACCTCGGTGACTTTGCAGACCAGGCTGATCGGCGCAAAATCCGCCGCATTGCCGGGGGAGCAGCCGGAGAAGTCGTTGGTCAGGTTGGTGCCAATGCCGGAGCTGATGCGGCAGCGCGGCTCATGCCGCCACTTGGCAGAGTCCTGGAAATCCCGCGCATCCGCGAAGTCGGCAGCAGTATGGCCGGGCTGGATGCTGCCGCCGAAGGTGGCGTGCAGGCCCAGGATGCGGTCCACGTCCAGGCCATCCGAGGGCACCAGCAGCTTCTTGCCCGGGTCACGGCCCCGGGCGGCGAAGAAGGCCAGTGCCTCCTTCCCCCCCACGTAAGGGTCCTTGCTGTCGAGGCGCACGCCGTTCCAGTCCGCCAGCCAGTCCGGCGCATTTTGGAAGAACTGGGTCGAACCATAGGTATCCGGCAGCATCACCTGCATGGCGCCGCCATACATCTGCTGCCAGAGGCGCAGCACCTCGTATTGCGCCTCCTGGACCCCGACCTCTCCCAACCGCCCCAGCCGCGCCAGGGCGGTCAGCACCATCGGCAGCTCATGCGCATTGGTGCCGATGGCTTCCAGGTTATGCTTGTAGGCCAGATAGGTGTTCGAGGTTCCCGAGAAGGCCCCCGGCAGCTTGGCCGCCAGCAGGCTGACGACATATTCGTGCCAGAGGAAGGAATGCCGCCGCCGCGTACCGAAGTCCGCGAAGCTCAGGCCCGGGACGCCGGCCAGCCGCTCGACCTTCGACCAGAGCTTTGCCTTGGCGCGCGAGAAGAGGATATCGAGGTCCATCTCATCGAGCTGCGCATAGCCGTGGCGGGTCCGCAGTTCCGAGACGATGGCCAGGGCATGGATCTCCCAGAGCGTCACCTCTTCCCAGGCGCCCTCGAAGTCCAGCCGCAACTGACCATCCTCCCGCACCAGCCGGTAGGGCGGCAGGGCGAGCGTGGCCAGCCACTCGATGAAGGCTGGGGAGAAGATGTTGCGTTGCCCGTAGAAGGTATTGCCGGCCAGCCAGATCAGCTCCGACTTGGTGAAGCGCAGCCCCCGTGCATGGTCGAGCTGCCGCCGCAGTTCCACCTCGTCCACCACTTCCGCCAGACGCACCGCCTTGGTGCGGTTGATCAGCGTGAAGCGCACCCGAGTGCCGGCGAAATGCTTCCAGATGAACTGCAGCATGGCGAGCTTGTACCAGTCCGTGTCCAACAGGGACCGGACGATGGGGTCGAGGCTCCAGTTGCGGTCATGCGCCCGCTTGGCGAGGTTGTGGATCATGCCCCTGCCTCCCGCGCCGCCGCGCACCGGTACCGCCGCGCATGCATCATGCCTTGCCCTTCCCCAGGAAGCTGAGCAATGCGGGGTCAGGGCACTGGTTGCACGTGTGATGCGCTCAATGCCTCGGCGCTTCAGCACGCCCCTCGCATCTCGCTTCCGTCAGGCTTGAAGGCGGGGGAAACCTGTAAAGGTACCGATACTGCCTTACAGGAAGGCAGCACCCCTTGTCGGCTGAAAGGCGGGCAACGCCAGGATTTCGACGGCTCGCCTGCCTCAGCCCTCCTGTCCCTATGCGCCGGTTCGCCTCTTGCGCCCGCGCTGCTGGGTTTCGGCCAGGAAGCGGGAGTAAAGCTCCTCCATCTGTTCCAGCAGGAACTGGTCGAAGCCTGGTGCGGCGGTGCGGTCGATCGCCAAGGTGGTGGCCCGGTCCGTGGACTGGATTTTCATCACCTTGGCGCCGCTGGAATGAACCCAGGCGCGGGCGGGCTCCTTATCGCGGCGCGCGCCCTCCCCTTCCCCGATGCTCCTGGCGGGCGCCGGTTCCGTAAGCCAACCCAGCACCTGCTGGAAGCGTGCATCCGTTTCCGCCGAATGGAAGTCCTTGCCCGCCAGCCGCGCCGTCAGATCGCCCGGCGGCGGCCCCTGATGGAAGGCGGCGGCCAGTTCCACCCAGCGGTCGCGCCCCGTGGCAGGCGCCGGGCCAATGGCCTCGATCACCTCCGCCGGAATGCGCTGCACAACGGTAATCAGGCGGGAAACCGTTGTTTTATCAGCACTTAGCGCCAGCATGATCGTCTCGCGGTCGTAGCCGCCCTCTTCCAGACGATGCGCGAAGCGCGCCCTTTCGATGAAGGACAGGTTGGCCCGCGCGCTGTTCTCCTGCCCCTGGGCGAGAACCAGTTCACGGTCGGAGAGCGGCCGCACCACGGCACGTACCGGCTTGGCTAGGTCCCGTGCGGCGCGCAGCCTCCGGTGCCCGAAGGCAACCTGGAAGCGCCCCGGCTCGGTCGGGTGCGGCCGCACCAGGATCGGGGAATCCTGCCCGCTTTTCGCGATGCTGTCCCGCAGCGCCTGATATTCCTCGTCGTCCTGCGCCATGCGGTCCATGACAAAGGAGGCGTCGATGCAGGCAGGATCAAGTTCAACAATCACCTGCCCGGAGGTCAGGCGGGCTTCCAGTTCCCTGGCCGCATTTGCCCGGTTTGCGAGGTCATCGATGCTGCGGGTGACGGCACCGACCGCGCCGCGGCTGGTGAAGGGCAGAGGCGCCGCGCGAGGCGCCGGAGGTTCGGAGTTGACGGCCGTCAACTTTGGCTGCGTCAGCCCGGCCAGCAGGTTCTTCCGGGCCATCAGCTTCTCCCCCAGGCTGCGTGGATCAGTTCCTCGATCTCACCGTTCACGGCATCCAGGCATTCCATGGCGCGGTCGTAGGTGGCGGGCGTAAAGAGGCGCCGCTCCACCTCATAAAGCGTCTGCTTGGTGATGCCGGCATCCGAGATCGCGACGCTTTTCAGCATCGGATGCGTCAGCACATGCTGGCCGAAGAGCGAGCGCATGAAGGCCACCATCTGCGTCTGCGGCCCGTCGCTGGGCTCGTAGCGGGTGACCAGATACCGCAGCCAGTCATAGCGCAGGCTGCTACCCGCCGCCTTCAGGTGCCCGAGCACATCGCCCAGCATCAGCAGGAACTGGCACATGGACATCACGTCCAGCATCTGCGGATGAACCGGGATCAGCACGGCGGTTGCCGTGCAGAGCGCGGCCATGGTGAGATAGCCTAGCTGCGGCGGGCAATCGATCACCACGATGTCGTAGTCATCCGCCACGGTGGACAAGGCGCCATCGAGGCGCGCGAAGAAATCCCGCCCTGTGGCGCCGCCCTCGTGCGTGGCCAGCACGCGGGGCGTGTCGTATTCGAACTCCATCAGCTCGATATTGGCCGGCACGATATCGAGGCCCGGGAAATTGGTCTGCCGGATCAGTTCCCGCAGCGGCCGCGCCTCATCGTCATACCGCAATGCAGCATAAAGTGTCTCGTTAGGGCCGAGATCGAATTCCGGCTGGAAGCCATGCAGAGCGGAAAGACTGGCCTGCGGGTCCAGATCCACCGCCAGAACCCGATGGCCGGTCAGCGCCAGATGCTGCGCCAGATGCGCCGTGGTGGTGGTCTTGCCGCTGCCGCCCTTGAAGTTAACGACGGCGACGACCTGGATGTGCTCCTTGCCGCGGCGGTGCGGCACATAGCGCCGGCTGGCGCGGCCGTTTTCCTCCAGATAAGCGCGCAGTTCCTGGATCTGGCTGGCGGTATAGGAACGGCGGCCGGTGCTGGTAACACTGGGCGCAGGCCCCTTCCCTTCCAGCGACAGGTTCCGCAGATAGCCGCTCTTCACGCCCAGCAGCTTGGCCACTTCCGCCGCCTGGAAGGCCCGCAAGGGCTTCTCGGCGGCCGGTGGAAAGAGGTCCAGCCGGTGCGCCTGCAGCTTCTCGGATAGCTCCTGCGCCTGAGCGCTGATGATGGTGTCGATATCCGCGACCGCTTTACGGTTGCCGGTCAAGCTATCCATGATTTCTACTCGCAGATGCGACGGCTGAAGCATTCGCCGCTCAATATCGCACCTTACGCGGCGCCATGGAAGCCAGAGCAGAACGGGGCGCCGAGTTGACGGCCGTCAACTGTCCCAGGCGCTGATAGCCCGCCGCTTCCCGCAACCCGTGGATGCTGCGGTCCAGGAACAATTCGCCCTTGCCGGCCCGCCGCAACATGCCCCGCAGATAGCCTCCAGGGCCTGTGCTGTGGAAATGCCCGGCCTGCTTGGTGGAGATGATGGCGATGGCCACGGCGGCCGGATGCCGGCCGAGCATCTGGCAGGCCTCACCGTAAAGCCCATGCGAGATGCCAAGCTGCTGCGCCAGCAACGAGGCCGCGTCGGCGATGTCGCTCCAGCCGGGTTGTCGTGTTCCCAGACAATTCTCCAGCCTCGGGGCCAACCGCACCAGCTCGGCGGGCGAGATCCTGAACCCGTCTTCCGCCAGCCTGATTTCGGGCTGGATGGGCAGGGCAGGGGTCGGTGCCACCTCTTCCTGAGCCGCTACAGTAGACCCTTCGGGTTCAGTGGGTGTTTTCGTAAGTAATTTGGGCCTGACATCATGGTCAGCCGAGCCTGACATATTCGCGCTTTCCACCGCCTCCTCGAGCGCCTCGCGGGCCTTGGCCGCGAGGGCCTGCAAGGCTGCGACCAACGCTTCGAGCTTCGCTGGCTCCTCCGACCGCCGCAGGGCCGAGGCTATCTGTTGTGCCGCCGCGACCTGCTCTTCGAGCGCGACGGTAGGCAGGCCACGTTCCTGCGCCAGCCCCAGCAACTGCGCCAGGAACTGCCGGGCTTGCCCCGCCTGCCGGCGGAGATCGCGGCAAAGCCGGCGCGCGCGCTCGCCTGCCTCGGCGGCCTGCACGAAATCGGCATGGCGCGCCGCCATCGGCCGCAGATTGAACCCCCAGGCCCAGAGGATGCGCCCGTCCTGTCGGCAGCCGCGCCGCTTGCGGTCCGTGCCATCCTTGGCAACGATCAGCCGCGCCTCGATCGCGGTAGCGATCAGCCGGCTGACATGCCGCTCGCTGCAATCCAGCGCCAGCGCCAGTTCTTCGTTGCTCGGCCAGACGATGGGCTCGGCGCCCGGTGCCCAGTCCTGCGGCTGGGTCCAGCGGAACAGCGTCTCCATCAGCGGCAGCAGCCGGGTATAGCCCAGATAAGGTGCCGCGCGGCGCATCGCCGCCAGCAACTGGTTGGGGTGCTTCACACCGGGCGGGAGTCCGGCCGCCTGTTCCGCCAGCCGCGCCGCGACGAGGTGATTCGTGGTCAGCTTGCGCAGCCCACAGTTCTCCTGCCGCGGAAATGAGTGAATTTCCACGTTGCCCATTCCTTCGGTAGAGATGAACCGAGGCGGGCACACGCCCTCGTTAGCGCGAAAAGCTCTTTCGCACTTGACCAAAGCCGTGGTGAGAACCTAGATGAATGACTGTCCAGGGCATCCGTCTAGGCCTTCACGGCCGTCTCGGTATGTTCAGCAAGCCCCGCTTTGCAGAGCGGGGTTTTGCGTTTTCAGGATTCGCTTGTCGCGGCTCCGTCCTCCGTCTCTGGCTGGTGTTCCTCGACCGCCGCCGCGATGAAGCGGCGGGGGAGGGGGGTCTTCGCCCGGGCAGTGAAGGTCACGATGGTGCCGTCATAGCCAGGGCGGCCGCGCCGCTGCGGTTCCGCAGGCGGGCGATGCAGGGCGATATCGAACTCGATCAGCCGGTGGTTCTGCTCCAGCTCGGTCAGGAACTGGCCGAAATGCCGCAGCAGGCCACGGGTACCGACGCGCGCATGCAGATCCTCGATGCCGATCGACCAGCCGGCCTCGTCCACGTCCTCGGACTTGGCGATCTCGTAGAGGCGGCGCTCCAGCGGCGCGAGGTCGAAATACTCGTCCGCGAAGGTCAGCAGGCGCGTGTCGTTGAGGATGCCGCGATAGAGCCAGGCGCAAAGCGTGACGGAGACGCTGACCAGCTCCTTCTCCTTACGCGCATTGCGGCGGTAGCGGGTGTTCACCGCATCGATCCAGGAAAAGACGCCATCGGTGCCCTCTCCCGCCATCTCGATATTGGTCCGCACCTGGGTGCCCTGCAGTCGCTGCAGCATCTGCAGCAGCCGGTCGTAGGCCTTGCCTGCCGTGTCACGCCCGGCGACGCGGAAGAAGTCATGCGCGGTGAAGGTGAATTCCCGGTCGGGCTTGGGGTCGTCCGGCCGCAGCTCGCCCCGCCGCAGCTTCTCCGCCATCAGGGAGGCGATGTAGAGGATCAGATCCTTGTCATAGATGGTGGCAATGCCGGCCGGGCCTGGCGCCACCTCGATCCGCACCTGCCCATCATCGTAGCGCAGCACCTCGCGTGTCGCGGCGGTCTTGCCCAGGTGGAAGAAGGGATAGGCCATGACGCTGCGCTGGCCGCGCACCTTGCCGTGCAGGGGGCTGTCGAAGAGGTCTGGCGTGTGGTCACGGCTGCGGCGCGCACGCGCGGCCGCGGAGGCCTTGCCCTGCGCTGGCAGGGAAGGGGCCTGATCGGGGGCTTTCGGGGCCTCCTGCCGCGGTGGTGACTGGCGTGCCATGACTCGGAAAATGGGTGTGCTGCTCTGTTCCAGCCGCCAGCATGCATAACCGTAGACGGATCGCGAGAGCCAAGGTTCGGGTTTTCACCTCCGAAAAGGGAAGGAAGATTCGGGCTTTCGCCTCCAAAAACCCCCTCTAGCTGCGAATTCTACCCCTGGTGGCGACTGGAAGCGCATCTGCGCTTGATACCTCCAGCTGCTTCGACTCGGGCTAATGGCTCCAAAACTCCCGCGAATCCGTCTGCTGGACGAATCGGAACACTCCAAGAGCAGCATGTGGTGGCTGTTAGATGCGATTTGACAGCAGAAGCGGCAGTAGCGCCGCACTTATCAGGGGTGCTGATCGTGCTTCCGGGGCCGTGGAGCATGGAAGCCCGCCTGGAATAAAGCCAAAGGCCACGCTTACCGGCCCCGTTCGGGGTTTCACCTCCGATATTCAACTGGCCTCGCTGGCTGCGGAAGTACCGCGATGATGCAAAAGCCTAAGCTGGTTTACGGGGTATGTCAATTTATTCCTATCATGGGGCCGCTGGACAGTCTTGTTGCCGTTCGATCCTGGATGCTCCCGGCGAGGCCTTAAGAGCACCGGGATGCAGGACGCCACTTGTCCCTGTCAGCGTCCGCCCTGGAACGCTGTTCCTGGGATGGCGCGAGTCCTGTCCAGCGCGAGGCAGAGAAGGCTGCGCATCAACCCTTCGCCCTGAAGCGCCTCCACTGATCCCGCTGTGGCATCCGGTGCTGCAAAGCCAGCGTCATCTCTATCCAAGAACATAGGCGTTGATCCGAGAGAAGATTTGACGTCCTCGGCACGCAGGTCATAGCCTATGATCAAGAACGTGCATTCTTAACAGAGAATGGAAAAGCGCCTTGAAGGAAACGGCTGCTACGCCCATCACCACGCATGAAGGCATCCCACAGCCTCGCAGCGAACCCCGCATGCTTTACGATGACTTCGTACCGGGCCAGAGCCTGGGTAGTGCGACCTGTGCGGTCGATGCGGAGGCGGTTGCGCAGTGGTGCCGCCTTTTCCCGGACGACGACCTGAGCGATCTGATGCCCCATGGCATGATCGCGGTCGTTTCCATGCGCGCTTATGGAGAGGTGATTCCCCGGCGCCCACCAGGCAATATCCACGCGGCGCAGCACTTCGACCTGCTCAGACTGCCTCGCATCGGAGAGAAACTGGTCACGACGGTGAGCTGCGTCTCCAAGGAGATCCGGCGGGACCGGCGCCGCGTCACGCTGGCAACAGAAACCAGGGGCAGCACAGGGCCGGCATTCCAGGGCCGGATGACCGTGCTGTGGGCGGCATGAGCACCGCCCTGGCGCCCTTGCCCCTGGTGAGCCGTGTCATCGGCCGGGACGAGATCCTGGCCTATGCCGAGATCACCGGTGACTTCAACCCGGTGCATGTGGACGAAGCCTTTGCGGCCGCCACGCCTTTTGGCAAACCCATCGCGCATGGGATGCTCTCGTTGAACCTCCTGTGGCAGTCGCTGCGGCGCGGCCTGGGCACCGCGGTGCCTGTCTCGCTGGATATCCGCTTTGTGCGGCCGGTGCTCTCCGGCACGCGTGTCACGGCCGGCGGTACAGCGCGTGAGGACGGGCCGGGCTACGACGTCTGGGTGCGCGACGAGGGTGGGGAGCCGGTGATGGTCGGCACCGCCATCCCCATGCAGGAAAGCCGGCCATGATGCGGGTTGCTGCACAGGATGCGCCGGCTCTGCAGCCATCTCCGAAACCCTCTGGCGAAAGGGAAAGCATGACGCATCCGGCGGAGCATGGCGCATGAGCCGCGGCCCCGCCGTGATCACCGGCGCTGCCGATACAGCGGTAGGCGAGTTGCCCGGCTCCAGTTGCATGGGCCTGCATGCCGAGGCGGCCGGGCTCGCCCTGGCCGATGCGGGGCTGCGGCCCGGTGACATCGATGGCGTGCTCTGCGCCTATTCCTTTACCGAGCCGCATCTGATGCTGGCCTCGGTCTTCTGCGAATATTTCGGTATCCAGCCGGCCTATTCGGCGGCGATCCAGGCGGGGGGCGCGACCGGCTGCATCATGGTGATGCAGGCGGCGGCCTTGATCGAAGCGGGAATCTGCAACCATGTGCTGGTTGTGGCGGGCGACAACCGCCTGACCGGCCTGTCCCGCGACCGTGCCGTCGCGGCGCTGTCGGAGGTCGGGCATCCGCAGTTCGAGCGGCCCTTTGGCGTCACTGTCCCCGCGCTCTATGCGCTGGTGGCGCGGGCCTATATGGATGAATACGGCGCCACGCCGGAACATCTGGCCGCCATGGCGGTCGCCAGCCGCACCCATGCGGGCCGCAACCCCAAGGCCCAGATGCGCGCGCCCATCACGGTGGCCGATGTGCTGGCCAGCCGCCCCATCGCGGAACCGCTGCGGCTGCTGGATTGCTGCCTGATCTCCGATGGCGGCGCGGCGCTGGTGATCAGCGCGCCCGATGCGGCGCGGGACACGGCGCGGCACCCGGTCACGGTACTGGGAACGGGCCAGAAGAACACGCATGAACATCTGCTCGCCGCCCCCAGCCTGACGGAATTCGGCTGCCGCGACAGCGCCGCCCAGGCCTTCGGCCGCGCGGGCGTGACGCCCGCCGATATCGACGTGGCCGAGATCTACGACAGTTTCACCGTGACCCTGCTGGTGGAACTGGAATCCATCGGTTTCTTCGAGAAAGGCGAGGCCGGGCCTGCGGCGCTGGCCGGCGCGCTGGACCTCGGCGGCAGGCTGCCCTGCAATACCCATGGCGGCCTGATGTCCTATGCGCATTCCGGCGCGGCCGGCGGCCTCTTCCATGTGGTGGAGGCAGTGCGCCAATTGCGGGGAGAGGCAGCGGCGCGGCAGGTGCGCGACGCGGAACTGGCCTTCGTGCATGGCGATGGCGGCATCCTCTCCGCCCATTGCTCCCTTGTGCTGGGGAGGGCGTGAGATGGCGGAAGCACCGGTGAAGCCGCTTCCCACCCCCAATGCCGATACCCTGCCGTTCTGGGAGGCGGCCGCGCGTGGTGAGTTGCGCCTGCAGCGCTGCGACGCCTGTGGCAGAACCCAGTTTCCGCCACGGACCATCTGCGCGAAGTGCCACCACCCGGCGCCCGGTTGGGTCACGGCCAGCGGCCGCGGCCGGCTGGTGAGCCATACCCGTGTGCACCGCCCGCCCTCGGCCGCCTTCAAGCCGGACCTGCCCTATGTAGTGGCCCTGGTCGCGCTGGAGGAAGGGCCGCGCATCATGGTCACGCTGCGCGGCGCGGCGGCGGAAGCGCCGCGGCTGGGCGATGCCTTGCGCATCCGCTTCGACCCGCCCGCCGGCCCGCATGGCATCGCCCTGCCTTACGCGGAACAACACGCGCCGGAATCCTGAATGCAAACCGGCGGGCAGCGCCAGCAGGCCCGCCGCAACAACAGAATCACTGGAGGACATGGACCGATGGCCGAGTTCGCACGCGGTGCCGCGCTGATGGCGCCCCTGCCTGCCGCCGCTGCCTGCCACGCGCCCGAGGATGCTCCGCCCCCTTTGCCCCGGAATGCCCCTGGGAGCAGGCTCGCCGGGGCCCTCGCGCCAGCCTCCATTGCCGTGCTGGGCGCTTCCGACAATCCGCACAAGGCGGGCGGGCGCCCGATCGCCTTCATGCGCCAGTATGGCTTCCAGGGCCGTGTCTATCCGGTCAACCCGGCGCGGGCGGAGGTGCAGGGGCTGCGCAGCTATGCCTCCCTGGCCGAGCTGCCGGAGGTGCCGGAACTCGTCATCGTCGCCGTGGGCGGCGCCGAGGGCCTGAGGCTGGTGGAGCAATGCGCGGCGGCCGGCGTGGGCACCGTCGTGGTCGTGGCCTCCGGCTATGCCGAGGCCGGCGCGGAGGGGGAGGCCCTGCAGGCACGGATGGTGGCTGCCTGCCGGGCCGGCGGCACGCGGCTGGTGGGGCCGAACTGCCAGGGCCTGGCCAATTTCAGCAACGGCTCCATCGCCAATTTCTCCACCATTTTCCATGAGCAACCGGGGCGCGACGGGCCGCTCGCCATTATCGGGCAAAGCGGTGCCACCACGCAGGCCGTCTATGCCCTGGCGCAGGCACGCGGCATCCACGCGCGCTATGTGCATGCCACCGGCAACGAGGCCGATGTGACCGCCGCCGAACTGCTGCTGGAAACGGTGGAGGACACCGAGGTCCGCGCCGTCCTGCTCTATGTCGAGGCGCTGAGCGACCCGGAGACACTGGCCTGCGCCGCAGCCCGCGCGGCCGAGCGCGGCATCGCGGTGATCGGGGTGAAGAGCGGCCGCACCGCCAATGGGCAAAGGGCGGCCTCTTCCCACACCGGCGCCATGGCGACGGAGGACCGGGTGATCGATGCCTTCTTCGAGCGCCACAACATCATCCGCGCCGTGGACCCCTATGAGGCGGTTTCCGTGGCCGCGCTGTGCATCGGCACGCCGCTGCCGCAGGGGAACAACCTGGTTGTCATGAGCAATTCCGGCGCCAGTTGCGTAATGGGCGCCGATACGGCGGATGAGCTGGGAATGCCCCTGCTGCCATTCGGGCCCGACACCGCGCGGCAACTGGCGCAGGTCATGCCCGCCTTCAGCAGCGCCAGCAACCCGATCGACCTGACGGGCGCGTTGCTGACGGACCGGGCGCTCTTTCCCGGCGTCCTGGACGTGCTGAGCGGCGTGGAGGACATCCACCTCCTGATGGTCTCCTTCCCCGTGGCGGGGAGTGGCTATGACGTCGAGGGCTATGCGGATGCGCTGGCCCGCTTCGCCGCCGGGCGGCGGATCGCGCTGGCCGTCTCCGCCTATCAGGAGCCGGTGCGGGAGGCCTTCAGCCGGCGTGGCCTGGTGGTCTTCGGCCGGGAACGCGAGGCCCTGCAGGCGCTCCAGACCTATGCGGCCCATGCGGAGCGCCGGCGGCGCCTGGCCGCGCGGCCCGTGGCGGCGCCACAGCCGGTTCCGGGCCCGCCCGCCATAGCCGGGACGCTGGATGAGGCGCAGAGCCTGCAATACCTGCGGGATGCCGGGCTGGAGACCATTCCCTTCGCCCTGTGCCGGGATGCCGGGGCAGCGGTGGAGGCCGCCGCGCGGCTGGGCGGCCCGGTGGTGCTCAAGGGCTGCTCGCCGGATATCCTGCACAAGAGCGAGCATGGCCTTGTCGCCCTCGGCCTCGAGACGCCGGAGCAGATCCGCGAGGCCGCCAGTCGGCACGCGGAAACCATCCGCACGCTCGGGGCGCGTTATTCGGGCGCGCTGGTAGCGCGCATGCTGAAGGGCGGGCGTGAGCTTGCGCTGGGCGCCCGCCTGGACCCGGTCTTCGGGCCCGTCGTGCTGGTCGGGGATGGCGGCATCTATCTGGAGGCGCTGCGGGACTTCCGCCTGCTGGTGCCGCCCTTCACCGAGGCGGACGTGGCCGAGGCCCTGGCGCGTCTGCGCATCGCCCCGCTGCTCGGCGGCCTGCGCGGGGAGCCGCCGGCCGATGTGGCGGCCTTCTGCCGCATGGCGGCGCGGCTGGGCGAGGTCATGTCGCGGGCGGAGGGGCGGATCGCCTCGGCCGACATCAACCCCGTCAAGGTTATGGCGGCGGGGCAGGGGGCCTATGCGCTCGATGCGGTGATCGAGCTGGCCGCCGGAGAGCCGCCAGGAAGGTGAGGCACCCCGCCGGCACTCTCCCAAGCTGAATACGGCCAACAATAAAAGAGGATGGAAACAGTCCGATGATCACGCTGCCGCGCCGCGCCGCGCTCATGGCGCCCTTCCTGACCCTGCTGCCCGCCGCCGCGCGGGCGAATGACTGGCGCCCGAACCAGCCGATGAAGCTGCTCGTTGCCGCTGCACCGGGCGGCACCACGGATATCATGGCGCGTCTCTTCGCCGCCCATCTGCAGGCGCGCTGGGGCAGCACCGTGGTGGTGGACAACAAGGGCGGCGGCCGCGGCACCATCGCCGGCGCCGAGGTCGCGCACGCGGCACCGGACATGCTGACGCTGCTGTGCAGTAACATCGGCCCGCAGAGCATCGCCTATTCGCTGTTCCGCAACCTTTCCTACAAGCCGGCGAATTTCCAGCCCGTCTCGAACATGATCCGCACCGCCAATGTGCTGGTGGTGCATCCTTCGGTGCCGGTGTCCACCGTTCCGGAATTCGTCGCCCATCTGCGGCGCAACCCCGGCAAGCTGACCTATGGCACGGCGGGGGTGGGGCAGTCGCCGCATGTCTGCGGTGCCTGGTTCAACCAGCTGACACGCACGGATGCCGCGCCCGTGCATTACCGGGGATCGGCGCCGGCCATGCTGGATCTCATGTCCGGCAATATCCAGTTCATGTTCGACAATCTCTCCACGGCCATCCAGCAGATCCACAATGGCGCCGTGAAGGCGCTGGCCGTCACAAGCGCGGAGCGCAACCCGCGCCTGCCGGAGCTTCCGGCATTGCGGGAGACGATGCCGGAGCTGGCGGAATACGAGATGAACTCCTGGTTCGGCATCTTCGCCCCCGCCGGCGTGCCGCGCCCCGCCCTGCAGGCCGTCAACCTGGAGATCAAGGCTATGCTGGAAACGCCGGAGGCGAAAGCCCGGCTCAACGAGATGGCCGGCGCGGCAGCCTATGGCACGCCGGAGGAATTCACCGCCTTCGTGAACAACGAGATCGAGAAATGGGGCGCGGTGGTGCGGCGCGAGGGGGTGCAGATCGACGCCACCTAGCGCCGGGCCCTCCGGCCGCCGATCAAGGCGCCGAGGCTTGACCCGGCCTGCCGGACCCGACATCCATGGAGGCCTGGGATCGCCAGGCACCTTCTCCGGAGAGCACCTCCATGTTCAGGCGCTGCCCTGCGCAGAACGCCCCTCACGACCACGGCTGCCGGCGTGGCCGCGTCTGAGCGGCGCCGCCCGGCGGCCGCTCATGGGGCGCCCAGGGACAAGGCGGCGCCGGCACAGGGCAAACGGCAGCAGAATAACGCGCGTATCCGCCACGCGCTGTTCGACGCCGCGGCGCGGGTGGTGGGTGAATTCGGCTATGCGGAGGCTTCCATCGCCCGCATCACCGAGGCCGCGGGCGTGGCACAGGGCACTTTCTACAATTACTTCGCCTCTCGCCAGGATCTTTTGAACCAGCTCCTCCCGAAGCTGGGAGAGGAGATGCTGGCGTATATCGCCGCCGAGGTGCAGGGCATCTCCGGCGAGGTCGAGCGGGAGGAACGCCGCTTCGCCGCCTTCTTCGGCTTCCTGGAGCAGCGGCCTGCCTTCTTCCGCATCCTGAACGAGGCGGAGCTGTTCGCGCCACAGGGCTTCCGGCAGCATTTCGAGAATATCGCCGAAAGCTATCTTGCCGCACTGCGGCACGCGCATGCGCGCGGCGGGCTGCCGGGCTTTGCGGAGGAGGAACTGGAGCCGCTGGTGTTCCTGCTCATGGCCATGCGCAGCTACACGAGCATGCGCTACGCCTATACCGATGGCGGCCAGGCACGGCGGCCGCCCGATGCGCTCTGGCGCGCTTACGCCAAGCTGCTGCGCCATGGCCTGAGTGGCGCTGCCCCAGGTCCGAAGAAGCGGCAAGAAAGATGAACGGCCGCTCATCTTTCCGATTGACGCTGACGCGGCGCGGAACCTAGCCTTCTCCGCAATGGCGCCTCGAAGCGCTGACCGCGGCGGCACACAGCCGGCGCGAAAGGGAGAGAAGCATGTCGAAGACCGATCGGGGCGGGCCGGGCCGCCGCGGCCTCCTTGCCTTGTCCGCTGGCCTGGGCGCTGTCGCCATCGCAGGCTTTCCCATGATCGCCAGGGGGCAGGGCCAGCGCCCCATCCGCATCGGCATGCCGACCATCCTTTCCGGCCGCGTGGCGCAGCTCGGCATCTCCTCCCGCGACGCGGTGATGATGGAGGTGGAGAAGTTCAACGCGGCGGGTGGGCTGGACGGGCGGCCGATCGAGGTGATCGTGCGCGACAGCCGCGGCGTGCCGGCGGAAGCGGCGCGCCTGGCGCGCGAGATGATCAGCGAGGGCGTCGATATCCTCTTCGACGGCGAGCCCTCCTCCGGCGGCTTCGCGGTGCATGAGGTGGTGCGCGAGACCGGCACGCTGACGCTGCACATCAACACCGAAACCTCCTCGATGAGCGCGGACCCGAAGCAGCGCTTCTGGAACGCCTTCCGCGTCGCGCGCCAGGGCATCCATGACTCCATCGCGGGCGGCGTCTATGCGGCGGAGATCGTGAAGGCCAAGAACCTGCGGCGCTGGATGACCGTCTCGCCCGATTATGCCTATGGGCGCGACACCACGGCCGAGTTCATCGAATACCTGAAGTATTTTACGCCCGATGTGCAGGTGGTGGGCGAGACCTGGCCCAAGCTCTTCCAGCCGGATTACACCGAGAACGTGACGCGCCTCGCGCAGGGGCGGCCGCAGGCGGTCTATTCCTGCCTCTGGGCCGGCGACCTCGTGGCCTTCGTGGAGCAGGCGGCGCTCTACGGCCTCTTCAGCCAGGCTGAGTATTTCGCCGTCAACATGGCCGACTACACCACGCTGAAGCAGATCAAGCAGCTGCCGCGCGGCGTGCACTCGGGCAACCGCTATCTCTCCAGCTATCCGCCGCAGCCGACCAATGCGGCCTTCGGGCGGGATTACAGCAAGCGCTACAACAATACCTATCCCACCAACTGGTCCTGGCAATCCGCGACGGCCGTGCACCTCACCATCGCCGCGCTGAAGAAGGTGGGCGGCACCGACCCTCGCAAGCTGGCCGAGGCACTGCGCGGCCTGACCATCGACAGCCCCTTCGGCGCCGATGGCAAGGTGACGATGCGCGCCGAGGACCAGACGCTGGTGGGCTATGCCATCGGCTGGGGCACCACCATCCCGGCCGAGCCCTATGTGAACGGCATCAAGACCGCCGACTGGAACCAGATCACGCAGCTCGAGCAGGAATGGAAGAAGGGCAAGGGCTGGGCCTGACCTTTCTCCGGGGCCGCGCGCCGCGGCCCCGCCCTTCCTGCCTGGAGCGTGCTTCATGGATCTTGGTGAACTCGCGGCCTGCGTCGGCTCCCTCTCCTGCGTCGTGACGCAGGTCTCGGCGGGGCTGACCATCGGCCTGCTTCTGTTTCTCGTGGCCTCCGGCCTCACGCTGATCTTCGGCGTGCTGGGGCTAGTGAATTTCGCCCATGGCACGCTCTACATGATGGGTGCCTATTTCGCGCTCTCCGCCTATGCCGTGACGGAAAGCTTCGTGGTGGCGACGGTGGCCGGCGCGCTCGGCGTCGCGGTGCTGGGCTTCGCCATGGAGCGCACGCTCTTCCGCCGCATCTATGGCGCCGATGTGCTGATGCAGCTGCTGGTCTGCTACGCCGTCATCCTGATCATGGATGACGTGGTCAAGATCGTCTGGGGCGGCGACTTCCTGAAGATGGACATGCCAGAAGCCTTCCGGCGGCCGCCCATGCTGATCGGCGGCGGCATCGTGCCGCTCTTCTACCTCGTGCTCTTCATTGTCACCCTGGTGGTGGCGGCGCTGCTGGCGCTGGGCATGAGCCGGACGCGCTTCGGCCGCACTATCCGCGCTGCGGCGGTCAACCCGACCATGGTGGCCTCGCTCGGGGTGAATACCAGCATGGTCTTCGCCGTGGTCTTCGCCGTCGGCGCAGGGCTGGCGGGGCTGGCGGGGGCGCTCTCGGCGCCCATCCGCTCCGTGGTGCCGGGCGCTGGCGTCTCGATCCTGATCGAGAGCTTCATCGTCACCGTCATCGGCGGCATGGGCTCCATCGGCGGCGCGCTGGTGGCGGCGCTGCTGATCGGCCTCACCCGCTCCTTCGGCTCCATTGGTTTCCCGCTCTTCACCGAGGGGCTGATGTTCGTGATGATGGCCGTCATCCTGCTGGTGAAGCCCAGCGGCCTGGCCGGGAAGCGCATGTCATGAAGCTCTTTTCCGGCTGGCGCGGCGACGTGCTGATCGCGCTGGGCGCCCTGGTCCTGACGGCGCTGCTGGTGCTGGGCCTCGGCTCCAACGGGCTGGTGGATTTCACCATCCGCTTCGGCATCTTCGGGCTGCTGGTGCTGTCGCTGAACCTGCTGATCGGCACCTCGGGCCTCGTCTCCTTCGGCCATGCGGCCTTCTTCGGCAGCGGCGCCTATGCCTTTGGGCTGTTGATGCAATCGGGCGGCTGGTCGGTGCCCGCCGCCATCCTCGCATCGCTCGCCAGCAGCGCGCTGCTGGCCCTGGTGATCGGCGCGCTCTGCGTGCGGCTCTCCGAGATCTACTTCGCCTTCCTCACCCTGGCCTTCCAGATGCTGATCCATTCCATGATCATCTCCTGGGTCTCGCTCACCGGCGGCGACCAGGGGCTGATGGGCGGCGTGCCGAAGCCGCCTTTCCTGGGCATCGAGCTGGCCCGTCCGCAGCACCTGGCGCTCTTCGCCGCCGCCTGCCTCGCCGTCTCGGCGGTGCTGCTGCGGCAGGTGATCCGCTCGCCCTTCGGCGCCGCCCTGCGGATGCTGCGGGACAACCCCCAGCGCGCCGCCTTCCTGGGCCTTTCCGTTTTCCGCTACCGGCTCGGCGCCTTCGTCATCGCCGGCACCTTCGCGGGGCTCTCGGGCGTGCTGATGTCCCTCTACGTCTCCGGCGCCTTCCCGACCTTCCTCTACTGGACCACCTCGGGCGAGGCGCTGTTCATGATCATGCTCGGCGGCATCGGCACCTTCCTGGGGCCGCTGGTGGGCGCGGCCGCCTTCCTCTTCATCAGCGACCGCATCACCTCCTTCACCGAGCACCACGGGCTCTTTTTCGGCGCCGTGCTGCTGCTGCTCGTCCTCGGCCTGCGCAAGGGCATGCTGGACTGGGCGGTGGAGGCCTGGCGCAGCCGGCGTGAAAGGCAAAAGGCATGAGCACGAATCTCTTCACCGGCCGCGTCGCGGCGGTCACCGGCGGCGCCAGCGGCATCGGCGCGGCCTGCTGCCGCCTGCTGGCGGAGCGTGGCGCCCGTGTGGCGGTGCTGGATGTGGACATGGCCCGCGCCACCGCGCTGGCGCGGGAACTGGGCGGGCAGGCCTTCGCGCTGGATGTCGGGCGGCTGGAGGCCAATGAATCCGCCGCGGCGGAAGTGGAGGCGGCGCTTGGCCCGGCCGGGATCCTGGTCACCTGCGCCGGCGTGCTGCAACGCCCCCTGCGCCCCGAGGCGCTGGACGAGGCGGAGGTGGAGCGCGTCATCCGCGTGGACCAGATCGGCACCTGGAATTCCTCAGTGGCTTTCGGGCGCCGCATGGCGCTGCGCGGGCGGGGTTCCATTGTCACCGTCGCCTCCATCGCCGGCATCCGGTCCATGCCGCTGCATGCCTATTCCCCGGCCAAGGCCGCTGTCATCGAGATGACGCGCTGCCTCGCGGCCGAATGGGGCCGCTCCGGCGTGCGGGTCAACGCCGTCTCGCCCGGCTATACGCGCACCCAGGGCCTGCAGGCCGAGATCGACCGGGGCGAGCGCGACGTCTCGCGGCTGGAGGAGACCAGCGCCCTCGGCCGCATGGTGCTGCCGGAGGATATCGCCGAGGCCGTCTGCTTCCTGGCCTCCGATGCCGCCGGGGCCATCACCGGCATCAACCTGCCGGTGGATGCCGGCTGGCTCGTCGCCGGGTCCTGGACCAGTTACGGCGGGTTGCCCGCCGCGCGCGGCAATGCCGAAAGGGGCGGGACGTGAGGGGCGGCGCACTCTCCTTGCAGGGGCTGCGCCGCACGTTCGGCGGCATCGTGGCCACCAACGACGTGTCGCTGGATTTCGCCGCCGGTTCCCTTTCCGCCATCATCGGCCCGAATGGTGCGGGCAAGACCACGCTGTTTCACCTCATCACGGGCATGATTCCGCCCAGCGCCGGCCGCGTGTTTCTGGATGGCCAGGACATCACGGGGCTGGACCGCCAGGCCATTGTCCGGCGCGGCATCGGCCGGGCCTTCCAGGTCGCCAGCCTCTTCCCCAGCTTCACCGTGGCGGAGAGCCTCGCCGCCGCTATCCTGACGCATGAGGGTCGCACGGCGAATCTCTTCCGCGCCTTCCCGCCCCGCGACGCCGCGGCGCGGGCGGAGGAGGTGATGGAACTTTGCGGGTTGCGCCCGCTGGCGGATACGGTCTCGCGCCAGCTTTCGCATGGCGACCAGAAGCTGCTGGATATCGCGCTCGCCCTCGCGCTCGACCCCAAGGTGCTGCTGCTGGACGAACCCACCGCCGGCATGGGGCCGGAGGAACGCTGGCGCATGATCGACCGCATCCACCGCCTCTGGCAGGCGCGGCGCATGACGCTGATCTTCATCGAGCACGACATGGACATCGTCTTCCGCATCGCCGAGACCGTGCGCGTGCTGCGCTACGGCACCGTGCTGGCGCAGGGCACGCCGGAAGAGATCCGCCGCGACCCCGCCGTCATCGAGGCCTATCTCGGCAGCGAGCATGCGTTGGAGGCAGTGCCATGAGGGCGCATGTCGAGCTCGTGGTGGATGGGCTGGATGCCGCCTATGGCGCCAGCCAGGTGCTCTTTGGCGTTTCCTTCGAGGTCGGGCGCGGCGAAACGCTGGCGCTGATGGGCCGCAACGGCGCCGGCAAGAGCACGACCTTCAAGGCCATCGCGGGCGTGCTGCCGCCGCGCGCCGGCCGCGTCAGCCTGCGCGGCGAGGATGTCGCGGGCCGTAAGCCCTATCGCGTCGCCCGCGCCGGCATCGCCTATGTGCCGGAGGACCGCCAGGTCTTCCCCGAGCATACGGTGGAGGAGAACCTGGAGATTGCGCAGAAAAGCGGTCCGGACGGCAAGGCCGGCTGGACCGTCGCCCGCGCCTTCGAGAGCTTCCCGATGCTGGTGCCGCTGCGCCGGCGCATGGCGGGCCGGCTTTCGGGGGGGGAGCAGCAGATGCTCACCATCGCCCGCGCGCTGATGGGCAACCCCGCCGTGCTGCTGCTGGATGAGCCTTCCGAGGGGCTGGCGCCGTTGATCGTCGCGGAGATCGGCCGCCTGATCCGCGAGCTGCGCGCGGCGGGCACCACCATCATCCTGGCCGAGCAGAACAGCCGCTTCTGCCTCGCAGTCGCCACCCGCGTGGCGGTGATCGACAAGGGCAGCATCGTCTGGCGCGGCGACGTGGCGCAGTTCCGCGCCGACCCCACGGTGCAGAGCCGCTACCTGCAGGTGTAGATCCTTGCTGCACGCAGGGCTTTTCCTGTTCCGGCCGGATGCGGAAGGGTCCCCGCTCTGCGGCGGGAACTGACCGTGGCGCCGGTCCCGATCACCGTGTGCTGGATGGCGCTGCCGCCGGGTTGCTGGTCCGGATCGTGGCCAGTCTCGAGCAGCCCCTCCGGCTCCTGAGAACCCCTGTCGAGGGACAGAACTGACCATGGATTTCCGGCTCTCGGACGAGCAGCGCATGCTCGTGGAAACCGCGCGGAAGGTCGGAGAGCGCTTCGGACCGGACTATTGGCGTGAGCTGGATGCCCGCAAGGCCTACCCCGCCAAGGCGTGGCAGGCCATCTGCGAGGCCGGGCTTTGCGGCATCGCCCTGCCGGAGGAACATGGCGGCTCCGGCCTCGGCATGCTGGAAATGGCCCTGGCCATCGAGGCGCTGACCGCCGCCGGCGCCGGGGCGACCCTGGCGCAGATGTTCATGCTCAACCCCATCTTCGGCGGCGTCAGCATCGCGCGCTGCGGTACGGAGGCGCAGCAGCGGGCGCTGCTGCCCGGGCTGGTCGGCGGCGAGGTCACCTTCTGCATGGCGCTGACCGAGCCCGATGCCGGCACCAACAGCCTGGAGATCCGCAGCTTCGCGCGGCGGGATGGCGAAGGCTGGCGCCTTTCCGGCCGCAAGGTCTGGATCACCGCCGTGCCGCAGGCCCGGAAGATGCTGGTGGTGGCGCGCACCCGCAGGATCGAGGAGGTGACGCGCAAGACCGAAGGCATCTCGCTCTTCCTGATCGATGTGGAGCGGGAGGGGCTGTCGCATACGCCCATCGACAAGCTGGGTACCAATACCCTGCCTTCCTCCTCTATCTTCTTCGATGACGTTCATATCCGGCCGGATGAGCTGCTGGGCGAGGAGCACCAGGGCTGGCCCGGCCTGCTGGAGGTGCTGAACACCGAGCGGATCGTGACCACGGCGGGGCTGATCGGCACGGTGGATCTCGCCCTGCGGCTGGCGGTGGACTACGGGGCGGACCGCAAGGTCTTCGGCGGCAGGCCCATCGGCAGCTACCAGGGCATCCAGTTCCCGCTGGCCCAGGCGCATGCCATTTCCGAATGCGCGCGGCTGATGAACTACAAGGCCGCCACCCTGTGCGACCTCGGCCAGCCCTATGGCGCCGAGGCCAACCGGGCGAAGCTGCTGGCTGCTCAGGCCGCCGCCCTGGCGACGGAGCGCGCCATGCAGACCATGGGCGGCATGGGCTATGCCAAGGAATTCCATGCCGAGCGGCTGTGGCGGGATGCGCGCCTCTTCCGCTTCGCCCCGGTTTCGGAGGAGATGGTGCTGAACTTCATCGCCCAGCACGACCTGGGCATGCCGCGCAGCTACTGAGGGCGAAGGGGCGCCGCCATGCAGAACCTCTCGGCCTTCGTAGGCTTCCACGCCCGCCGCACGCCGGAGCGCACGGCGATCCTCTACCGTGGCCAGCGCATCAGCTATGCCGCGCTCGATGAGCGTACCGGCCGCTTCGCCGCGTTGCTGGCGGCGCGCGGCATCGGCGCCGGCGATGTGGTGGCGGCTTTCATGAAGAACTCCACCGCCATGGTGGAACTGGCCATCGCGGTCAGCCGCCTCGGCGCCGTGTTCCTGCCGATCAACTTCCGCCTCGCCGCCGATGAGGTAGCCTATATCGCCGGCGATGCAGGCATCCGGCTGCTGGTGGCGGATGATGAATTCGCTGCTGTGGTCGCAGGTCTTCCCGAGGTTCTGCTGCTGGACGAGGCCGCGCAATCCGACCCCGCGCGCCTCGCGCCACCCGGAGCGCGCGCGCCCATGGCACGGCGGGCGGAGGATGACCTTTTCCGCTTGATGTATACCTCCGGCACCACCGACCGGCCCAAGGGGGTGATGCACAGCTACGGCAATTTCTATTGGAAATGCATGGAGCATGTGATCGCGCTGGGCCTGACGGCGCGGGACCGGCTGCTGGTGGCCGGGCCGCTCTACCATGTCGGCGCCTCCGACCTGCCGGGGCTGGCGGTGCTCTGGGTCGGCGGGTCGCTCTGCATTCTGCGGGATTTCGAGCCATCGGCGGCGATTCGCGCCATCGCCGGGGAGCGATTGACCGGTGCATGGCTCGCGCCCGTCATGCTGCTGCGCGTGCTGGAACACGGCAACCCGGAAGGGCTCGACCTTTCCTCCCTGCGCTGGGTGGTGGGCGGGGGCGAGCGGACGCCGGAAGGCCGCATCCACGCCTTCCGTGGCCTTTTCCCGGCCGGCCGTTATGTCGATGCCTATGGCCTGACGGAAACTGGCTCCGGCGACACGATGATGGAGGCGGGCTACGAGATCGCGAAGATCGGCTCCACCGGCCGGGCCACGCCGCATGTGGAGATCACGATCCGCGACGATGCCGGCCAGGCCCTGCCTGCTGGGCGGGAAGGCGAGATCTGCCTGCGCGGCCCCAAGGTCTTCAAGGGCTATTGGCGGGACCCGGTGGCTACGGCGGCGAGCTTCCACCCCGATAGCTGGTTTCGCAGCGGGGATGTGGGATATCTCGATGCCGATGGCTTTCTCTTCCTAACGGACCGCAGGAAGGATCTCATCATTTCGGGCGGGGAGAACATCGCCAGTTCCGAGGTGGAGCGCGTGGTCTATGCGCTGCCGCAGGTCAAAGAGGTCGCAGTGGTCGGCGTGCCGGACCCGCAATGGGGTGAGCAGCCGGTAGCCGTGGTGGTGCTGCGCGAGGAAGCGGCGCTGGACCTGCCGACCCTGCAGCGGCATTGCCGCGACCGGCTGGCGGGGTTCAAGGTGCCCAGGGAACTCGTGCTGATGGAAGCGCTGCCACGTACTCCCTCGGGCAAGGTGTTGAAGCGGCAATTGCGCGAAGCCCTGGCGGCGCGCGTGCCGGCACCGGGGTAAGTTCCGGTCCAGGGCCTCTCAAGCGGCATCCGGAAAAAGCATCGCGGCATGGGAGAAGCATGGCGGCGCGCGAAGGAATAAGCCCCCCTGGCTCCTTTCCCGCCAGATTTGACTCCCTAACCCAAAATGATATTCTCTTATGAGAATGCATTAGGGCGTTTTGGGAATGGACGAGGGAAGCCCCGGCAAGCTGGTCGGAGCGGTGGTCAGTGGGTTCAAGATTGTGCGCCACCTCGCGCGTGCCAGGGGGGGCATGGGCGTGAATCAGGTCGCGCGGGAGACCGACATCAACCCCAGCACCTGCTTCAACATCCTGAAGACGCTGGTCCATGAACGCATCGTGACCTTCGACCCGGCCCGCAAAACCTATGCGATCGGCCTCGGCTTCGTGGAGATCGCCAAGGGGGCGCTGGAGAAGGCCAGCTTCGCGCGCCTTGCCCGGCCACATCTGGAAGCCATCGCCACATCCTTCAACGTGACGGTGACGGTCTGGCAACGGACCGGCGACGACCGGATGGTGCTGGTGGAGCGGGCTGACAATGACGCCGCCACCCGCGTGCACATGAATCTCGGCCAGCGGCTGCCCCTGCTGATTGGCGCCTTTGGTCGCTGCATGGCTGTCTATGATGCACGATCCGAAGCGGAGTTGCGCGAAGCCTTCTCCACCCTGCGCTGGCAGGACCCGCCTTCCTTCGAGACCTGGCTGCAGGAGGTCCGCGCGGCCCAGCGCACAGGCTATGCCATCGACGCCGACCGCTACGTGCGCGGGGTGACTACCGTTGCCTCTCCTGTGCTTGAGACGGGAGCCAGGCCTGTCATGGCGGTCAGCGCCGTCGGGTTCAGCGCCCAGTTCACGCCGGTCAGCCTCACCGGGCTGGCCAGTGCCGTGAAGGAATGCGCGGAAGCTTTGAGCGTGGCCATCGCTGGAGAGGTCGCGAAGCACAACACTGCTCCGCATCGCCGCACGGCATAGCCGGTGGCCTCAGCCTCAGCTCAATCCGACTATCGGTCATCTGCCCATAGCGCCGCTTTCGCGGGGCAGATGCACATAATTTGCGGGCGCATTTGACAGAGCCCATGCCCTCTTCTAGTCTGCTCATAAGAGAATTAAATTCTACATCTAGAATAGCGCTTGCCGGATGCACAGGAGAGGAAGCAGCCAGTGGGTGCAGAGGCGCGGAAGCGGCTGGGCCATCCGGCGACCATGACGGGCGGAGCCTGCCCATCGCGGCCGGTGGCCCGGGCTTCAGCCAATTGCCGCCTGCCGTAACCTCCTTCATCGCCCCCGGTGCTGCGGTTCTTCCCGCCGCGCTCGGCACGTGAAGACAGAAGATCCAGCCGCGCGGCATCGCCCGAGGAGGGATCGGCCTTCCGGCCAGGCCCGCCCCATCCATCCCTTCAGCCAACCCATGAGGCCCACATGGATTTCGCCTTCACTCCGGAACAGGAAGCATTGCGGGAAACGGTGCGCCGTTTCGCCGAAACCGAGATGGCCCCCCTGGTCCAGGCCGCGGAGGAGGAGGAGCGCTTTCCGAAGGAACTGTTCCGGCGCTTCGGGGAACTGGGGCTGATCGGCGTGCGCTACCCGGCCGAGGATGGCGGCTCGGGCTTCGACAAGATATCCGACTGCATCCTGCGCGAGGAGATGTCGCGGGTCTGCCAGTCCTTCGCTTCCTCCTGGTCCGGCCACAGCCATCTCGCCATCTGGCCGATCTGGAAGGCCGGGACGGCGGAGCAGAAGGAGCGCTTCTTCCAGCCAGCCCTGCGGGGGGAGAAGATCGCGGGCTTCGCGCTGTCGGAGCCGGATGGCGGGTCGGATATCCGCTCCCTGAGGACGCGTGCCGTGAAGGTGCCGGGTGGCTGGCGGCTCAAGGGCTCGAAGCTCTATATCACCAATGCCCCCATCGCCGATTTCGTCACCCTCGCCGCGCGCACGGCGCCGGAACTGACGGGGGATGCGGTCAGCCTGTTTCTGGTGGAACTGCCCAATCCCGGCATCGCCATCAGCAGCCTGAAGAAGGAAGGCATCCGGGCCTCGGAAACCGGCCTGCTCATGATCGACGACGCCTTCGTGCCGGATGACGCGCTGCTTGGCGGCCAGACCGGCACCTATCCCGTGATCCTGGAAAGCCTCTCGGAAAACCGTGTCGGCGTGGCGGCCAATGCGCTGGGCATGGCGCGGGCGGCCCTGGAGGCGGCGATCGACTATGCCTCCACCCGGCAGGTGCGAGGCAAGCCGATCAGCCAGTACCAGGCCATCGCGCATAAGCTGGCCGACATGGCCGCGGATGTCGAAGCCGCGCGTTGGCTGGTCTATTACGGCGCCTGGCGTGTCGATCAGGGCAACCTGGACATGGCGACGGCGGCGAAGGTGAAGCTGGTCGCCTCCGAATGCGCCCTGCGCGTCTCCGAGGCCGCTATCCGGATCCATGGCGGCGCCGGCATCATGCGGGAATACCCGGTCGGGCGGATTCATCGCGATGCCTTGGTCTATGTCATCGGCGAGGGCACGTCGGAGATCCAGCGCAACCTCATCGCGCGCGGGCTGGGCCTCTAGGCCCGCCGCTTCCGCGCGGCTTCAGCCGGGGGGAGGGTCGATGGTGCCCATCTCGCAGCGGAAGGCCCCCGGCGTGGTGCCGGTATGGCGCCGGAAGAAGCGGTTGAAATAGGCCGGGTCGGCGAAGCCGAGCATGCGGGCGATCTCGCCCACCGTCCGGTCGGTATAGAGCAGGGCGCGCTTCGCCTCGATGATCAACCGGTCATGGACCAGCATCAGCGCGGAGCGCCCCGTCACGGCACGGCAGGCGGCGTTCAGCCGCCCCGTGGTGACCCCGGCCTCCCGCGCGTAATCCGGCAGGGGTGGCTGCCGCTGGAAGCTCCGCTCCACCTGATGCCGGAAACGCGCGACGATCTCGGCATCGCGGCGCCTGACATCGCTGGTCGGCTGGGCATGGTCGTGCTGCCGGGCGATGGTGACTAGCAGCAGTTGCAGATAGGCCGCGAGGGCGGACCTGCGGCCGGGCGCCGACCAGATGAATTCCTGCTGCAATGAGCGGAACAGTTCGGCCGCCGCCGGGCCATGAGCGCCCAGGTCGTAGCAGCCGCCGCGCCCTTCGAAGCTCGCGCCCAGACGCGGGTCCTCCGCCAGCATGGCCTGGAGGCAGGACAGGGACACCGTCGCCACATGCCCGTCCGAGCCGGGCTGGAAGCGGAAGGCATGCACGGTCATCGCCGGCATGGTCAGGATGGTGCCCGGCGTCAGGTCCCGCACCTCGCCCTCGCTCCAGCAGGTTCCTCCGCCGGCGGCCAGCAGCAGGATCTGGTGGTGGTCCGGATGCGCGTGGGGGCGGATGCTCCAGTCATGCATGCTGCTGCGGCTGGGGATGGTCTCCACATGCAGCGACAACAGCTCGACGTCCTGCGTCGCCTCCTCATACAGCACAAAATGCGGCACGGAGGATGGCTGGGGCAAGCGCTGCTCCCTCGGGCGGTTTCGACGAAAAGTGCAACACAAACCTCCGCCTGTCCATTGCCCCCGGCCCTGGGAGACTTCTACCCTTCCCGCAAAGACAAGTAACGCGTGAGGAACCGAGCCATGACCACCGCCCCCCGGCAGCAGTGTGACGTCCTTATCGTGGGCACGGGCGCGGGCGGCTTGTCCACGGCCATCGTCGCGAAAAAACATGGGCTTGATGTGCTGGTCATCGAGAAGGAGGCCTGTTTCGGCGGCACCACGGCCTTCTCGGGCGGCGTGCTCTGGGTGCCCGGCAACCCGCATGCCGCCAAGGCCGGCATCGAGGACACGCGCGAGGCCGCCGTCACCTACCTGCGCCACGAGGCCGGCAATTTCTACAACGAGGCGGCGGTGGAAGCCTTCCTCGACAATGGCCCGCGCATGCTGGAATTCTTCGAGCGCGAGACGGAAGTGCAATTCGTCCTGTCCGGCTATCCCGACTACCATCCCGACGCGCCGGGGGGAGCGCGGATCGGCCGTTCCGTCACGGCCAAGGCCTATGACGCGACGCGGCTTGGGCCCGAGCTCAAGCGGCTGCGGATGCCGCTGGAGACCATCACCTTCATCGGCATGATGTTCAATTCCTCCAACGAGGACCTGAAGCATTTCTTCAGGGCCACATCCTCGCTGACCTCCGCGACCTATGTGGCCAAGCGGCTGGCAAACCATCTGAAGGACCTGGCCATCCACCGCCGCGGCGTGCAGATCACCAGCGGCAATGCGCTGGTGGCGCGCCTGGCCAAATCCGCCTTCGACCTCGGCATCCCGATCCTGACCGGGACCGAAGCCCGGGGGCTGGACATCGAGAACGGCGCCGTGCGCGGCATGACGGTGCGCGATGCTACGGGCGAAAGGTTGATCGTCGCGCGCAAGGCCGTGGTGCTAGCCAGCGGCGGCTATCCGCATGACACGGGGAAGTTGGCCGCCAGCTACCCGCATGTGGCGCGGGGCGGCCAGCACATGTCGCCGACGCCGGATTCCAACACCGGCGACGGCATCCGAATGGCGGAAGCCGCCGGCGCGCGCTTCGAGGCCGGCTATCCCAATGCGGCGGCCTGGATGCCGGTGTCGCAGGTGCCGCTGGGGAAGGGCCGCACCGGCGTGTTTCCGCATCTGGTCGACCGCTACAAGCCCGGCGTCATTGCCGTGAACGGCAAGGGACGGCGCTTCACCAACGAGGCCAATTCCTATCACGATGTCGGCGCCGCCATGATCCGCGAAAGCGAGGATGGCAGCCCGGCCATGGCCTGGTTGATCTGCGACCACGCCACCATCCGCAAATACGGGCTGGGCTACGCCAAGCCCGCGCCGGTTCCGGTCTCCACCTATCTCCGCAATGGCTATCTGCAATCCGGTGCCACCATCGCGGAACTCGCCAGCACGATCGGCCTGGACCCGCATGCGCTGGAGGAGACCGTGCGCCGCTACAACGAAGGCGCGGCGCGCGGGGAGGACCCCGAATTCGGCCGTGGCAGCACTGCCTTCAACCGCTTCCTGGGCGACCCGGACCACAAGCCCAACCCCAATGTCGCACCCGTCGGCAAAGGCCCCTATTACGCGCTCAAGCTGCTGATGGGTGACCTCGGCACCTTCAACGGCCTGGTGACGGATACGGTCGGCCGCGTGCTGGGCGAGGATGCGGCACCCATCCCCGGCCTCTATGCCGTGGGCAATGACCGCGCCAGCATCATGGGCGGCAATTACCCCGGCGCCGGCATCACGCTCGGCCCCATCATGACCTTTGGCTATATCACCGGCCGACATCTGGCCGATGCCGAGGATGCCCGCGCATGAGGACCCAGGTGGGCATCGTCGGCGCCGGGCCGGCGGGTCTGATGCTGTCGCATCTGCTGCACCTGGCAGGAATTTCCTCAGTTATTCTGGAATCCCGCTCCCGCGCGGTGATCGAGGCGACCATCCGCGCCGGTGTGCTGGAACAGAACACGGTCGACCTGATGGTCGAGACCGGCGTGGGGGCGCGGCTGAAGCGCGAGGGCTTCAACCACCACGGCTTCGAATTCCGCTTCGGGGGCGAAGGCCGCAGGATCGACCTGCACGAACTGACCGGCGGCCGTTCCGTCACGGTGTATCCGCAGCACGAGGTGCTGAAGGACCTCATCGCCGCGCGGCTGGCGGATGGCGGCGAGATCGTCTTCGAGGCCAGCGATGTCCGCATCACCGGCATCAACAGTGACCCCGCCATTCACTTCGTCCGTCCGGATGGAGCCACCGAGACCCTGCATTGCGATGTGGTCGTGGGCTGCGACGGTTCCTACGGCCCCTCGCGCGACGCCATGCCGGAAGGCGGGCGGCAGGATTACGTGCGGGTCTATCCCTTCGGGTGGTTCGGCATCCTGGCCGAGGCGCCGCCCTCCTCGGAAGAGTTGATCTACGCGCGGCACGACCGCGGCTTCGCGCTGATCTCCACCCGCTCGCCCAGCGTGCAGCGGATGTATTTCCAGTGCGACCCGGCCGAGAAGCCCGAGGACTGGTCGGAGGACCAGATCTGGGCGGAATTGCAGACCCGCGTCGGCGGCAACGGCTTCCGGCTGAAGGAAGGTCCGATCTTCCAGAAGAACGTGGTGCCGATGCGCAGCTATGTGCGCGAGCCGATGCAGTTCGGGCGCCTCTTCATCGCTGGCGATGCCGCGCATACCGTGCCGCCCACGGGCGCGAAGGGGCTGAACCTGGCCGTCGCGGATGTCTTCGTGCTGTCGCGGGCGCTGGAACGCTACTATCGCGACGGCAATACCGAGGGGCTGGAGGCCTATACTGCCACGGCGCTGCGCCGGGTCTGGCGCGCGCAGCATTTTTCCTGGTGGATGACCTCCATGCTGCACCGGCTGGAAGGTGCCAGTGAATTCGACCAGAGACGGCAACTGGCCGAGCTGGACATGGTGACCAGCTCGGAAGCCGGCCGCCGCACCATCGCGGAAAACTACGCGGGCCTGCCGTTGGGCTGAGCACCGCGACGAATACCGGGAGGAACAACAATGAACATCAAGCGCAGACACATTCTGGGTGCGGGGCTTTCGGCGGCCGTGATGATGCCGCCGCCACTGGCCCGCGCGCAGGCGGCGAATACCATTCGCGTCGGCATCATCACAGACATGTCGGGCGTGTACCGGGATGTCTCGGGTCCCACCACCGTGGCCTGCGCCACCCAGGCCGCCAATGAATTCATGGCCGAGAATCCTGACATCAAGGTCGAGATCCTGACGGCCGACCACCAGAACAAGCCTGATGTCGGGCTCAGCATCATTCGCGGCTGGTTCGACCGCAGCGGCGTCGATGTCATCGCCAGTGTCGGCAACAGCGCCATCGCCCTTGGGGCGCGGCCCCTGCTGGCGGAGAAGAAGAAGGCGGCCCTGATCACCACCGCCGGCAGCTCCGACCTCACCGGTAAGAGCTGCAGCCCCAACCTGGTGCACTGGGCCTGGGATTCCTGGTGCCTGGCGCATTCCACGGCGACCAGCATGGTCCGCAGCGGCGGAGACAAGTGGTTCTTCATCACCGCCGATTATGCCTTCGGCCATGCCGCGGAGACGGATGCGTCGAATTTCGTCAAGGCCGCTGGCGGCAGCGTGCTGGGCGCCGTGCGCTACCCGCTGGGCCAGACCACGGATTTCTCCTCCTTCCTGCTGCAGGCGCGCCGCTCGGGCGCCAATGTCATCGGCTTCGCCAATTCCGGCACGGAACTGATCGCCTGCCTGAAGCAGGCGCAGGAATTCGGCCTGACGGCAGGCAACCGCATGCGCATGGCGGCAATGGTCGGCTATATCACCGATGTGCTGGGCATGGGCCTGCCGGTGGCCAAGGGCCTGTCGCTGACCGAGACCTTCTACTGGGACCTGAATGACCGCACCCGTGCCTTCATGGCGCGCGTGAAGCCGGGCCTGCCGGCCAATACCTTCCCGAACATGAGCCAAGCCGGCGACTATTCCTCCGTGCTGCATTACCTGAAGGCGGTGAAGGCGCTCGGGGTAGAGCGCGCCAAGGCCGATGGCGCCGAGGTGATCGCCACCATGAAGCGGATGCCGACCGATGACGACTGCTTCGGCCCCGGCAGCATCCGTGCCGACGGGCGCAAGATCCATCCCGCCTATCTCTTCCAGGCCAAGGGGCCGGAGGAAAGCAAATATGCCGGCGATATCTACAAGCTTCTCTCGACCCTGCCTGCCGAGGAATCCTTCCGCCCGATGGCGGAAGGCGGCTGCGCGCTGACGTGAAAGGGGAGAAGACCATGATCATCCAACGCAACATCGTCGATATCCGCACCTACACGATCGCCCTGCGCAAGATGGGCGAGTTCCTGGAGGTTTTCGACCGTCTGGCCATGCCCGTGCAGCTCCGCCACATCGGCCCGCCGCTGGGTGTCTTCACCAGCGCCGTCGGTCCCTTGAACCAGGTGACGCATCTCTGGGGCTTCGACGACATGGGGCAGTTCGAGCGGGCGCATGCGGAGCGCGACAACGACCCGGACTGGCCCGCCTATCTCCAGGCCTCGGCGCTGCTGATCACGGCCCAGGAAACCCGCCTGGTGCGTCGCGCGCCGATGCCGTCGCTGGGCGGCTGACCATGGGCTGGATCGACCTGTCCGGGCAGACCGCCGTGGTCACCGGCGCCGCCGGCGGCATCGGCTTCGGCATCGCGCAGGGCCTGGCGGCGGTCGGCGCCGCCGTGGTCCTGGTGGACCGGGATGAGGAAGCCAGCCGGGCCGCCGCCGGGCGGATCGGCGGCGCCGCGCTGGGCATGGGCTGCGACCTCGCGGCGGCGGCGCAGATCACCGACCTGGCGCGGCGCGTCGGTGAGGCGGTCGGGCCGGCGGATATCCTGGTGAATTGCGCCGCGCTGCTGGAGCCAGGCCCGTTGGACCAGCTGCCGCTTCCGGCCTGGGAGCACATGCTGAGCATCAACCTCACCGGCTATTTCCTCTGTGCCCAGGCTTTCGGGGCGGGGATGCTGGAGAAGGGGCGGGGCAGCGTGGTGCATATCGCCTCCATCGCCGCCGGTTCGCCGCAGGGTTTCAGCGGTGCCTACAGCGTCGGCAAGGCCGGGGTGGCGATGCTGTCGCGGCAGCTCGCCGTGGAATGGGGGCCGCGTGGCGTCCGCAGCAATGTGGTCAGCCCCGGCCTGATCGAGACGCCGATGACCCGCGCGATCTATGACTCGCCCGGGGTGCGGGAGGCACGCCGGGCCCTGGTGCCACGCCAGCGGATCGGCCGGCCGGGTGACATCGCCGATGCCGTCGTGTTCCTGGCCAGCCCCCGCGCGGATTACGTGACAGGCGCCGAGATCGTCGTCGACGGCGGCTTCACCCAGACGGTGATGCAGACGGTGCCACGGCCAGGGTTCCAGCAGGCGACGGCATGATGATGCCGGCGGCCCGGCTACGGGACGCCATTCACAGGCTGCGCTGACCCGCAGCGGAAGGGGGGTTGAAGATGGACGGACAGCAGGTGGCCCTGATCACCGGCGCGGCGGCCGGCATCGGCTGGGCCACGGCGCAGCGCTTCGCGGCCGCCGGCTATGCCGTCGCGATCCTGGACCTGCAGCATGAGGTGGCGCAGGAACGTGCCGCGCAGCTTGGCGCGGACAGCCTGGCCTTGCGATGCGACGTGTCCTCGGAAGAGGAGGTCAAAGGCGCGGTGGCTGCCGTGCTGGAGCGCTTCGGCCGCCTGGATGCCGTGGTGAACAACGCCGGCATCGGCAACCCGCATGTGCCCACCGTGGAGCAGAGCCTCGAGAGCTTCGAGCGCATCCTGCATATCCATCTCTCCGGCGCCTTCATGATCTCGCGCGAGGCCGCGCGGGTGATGCTGCCGGCGGGGCAGGGGGCGATCGTCAACCTCAGTTCCATCGCAGGTGTCACCGGCCTGCCACGGCGCAATGCCTATGGTGCCGCGAAAGCCGGGCTCATCGCCATGACCCGCTCGATGGCCTGCGAATGGGCGGGCCACGGCATCCGGGTCAATGCCGTGGCGCCGGGCTTTGTCGCCACGGAGCTTGTCCGCAAGCTGGAGAGTGATGGCTCGATCAATATCCCGAGGATCGAAAGCCGTATTCCCCTGGGCCGGCTGGCGCGGCCGGAGGAGATTGCCGAGGCCATCTTCTTTCTCTGCTCACCGGCGGCGAGCTATGTCACCGGCTCGGTGCTGAGCGTCGATGGCGGTTGGGCGGCCTTTGGTGATGCCGGCCCGGCCTCCTGAGGGCACACCGGAGGCGTATGAAGCTGCCCCCGGCAGCCCCGGCTCAGGCGAACCAGACGTTGCTGTCGTCGATGGTGCCGGTGAAATCCGCGAGGGTGATCTTCACGTCGAAGCCCAGCGGATGAAGATCGATGATGGTACTGCTGCCTGCGTGACTCACCTGACCGGCGATCTTGGCGAAGCTGGTGAGCCCGGGAAACTTCAGGAAGACCAGCGCATCGGCATCGTCGGTGCTGAAATCCGCCACGGTGATGGTGCCGGCGGCGGGTTCGAAGGCGAATTGGTCGTATCCCGCGCCGCCCACAAGCGTATCCACGCCGCCGCCGCCCAGCAGCCGGTCGTTGCCGTCGCCGCCGCTGAGCAGGTTGGCGCCCGCATCGCCGATGAGAAGGTCGTTGAAGGCGCTGCCAACCACATTGCGGACCGTTGTATCGATGGCCTGCGCGTCGCCGCCCGGCGTGCCGCCGGCGGAAGGCTGCGTCGCGAGGATGGCGTCGTACCAGTTCTTTGCCATCTTGGCGTAGCCGTCTTCATCGGGGTGCTTGCCATCGTAGAGATCGGCCAGCGTGATATTGTCCATCGGCACCAGGCTGACATTGAGACCCGCCGCCCGGGCCTGCGTCACGGTGGAGATGATGGCGGTATTGACATCGCCCACCATGTTCGGATTGGCATGCTGCGCCGTGATCGGCGTCAATGTCGCGACATAGACATGGACGAGCGGGTCCGCCTGGGCGATGGCGTCCAGGATGCTGCGCATCTCCTGGCCAATGGTCAGGTCCGGGAAGGCCTCCTGCGTGATGTCATTGAGGCCGGCCATGAGCAGGATGGCGGCGGGAGCACCGTTGCCGGCGGCATCGCTCAGCATTTCCATCAGATCACCGACGTGCACCACAAGCTCATCCATCCGCTCGCCGGGATATCCGGCGTGGTAGGGGTCGGGAAGCCTGACAGAGCTTGAATCGTCGGGGCCGATGAAGTCGATCAGCATGTGCCGGTTGGCGAAATCCCACCACAAGGGGCTGCGGTAGCCGTCGGAATCGCCACGGATGCCGAGATCATCCTGCGGCCCCCAGCCATAGGTGACGGAATCGCCGAAGGGCACGATGGCGATGGGATGGCTCCATTGCCGGGTTGTCAGATCGGCGACCACCCCGCGGTCGGATGCATCGAAGTTCAGCATCCGGGGATCGTTCGCACCCTCGATGGAGATGGTGAGGGTAGAGGAGACGATGACTTCGGTGGGCTCGGGGTTGTCGATGGTGACGGGGGCGGTGGTGGTGGGCAGATAGTCCTGGGCGGTGGTGCCGGCATTGAGCTGCGCGCCCCAGACCTCGAAAACGCCGGTGGCCGCCTGGTTGAAGTCGTGCATCAGCGCGACATTGCCGCTGCCGGCGCCATTGCCGGT
>NZ_RFLX01000032.1 GCF_003696345.1 Teichococcus wenyumeiae
AGTGATCGAGATAGCGTCGCAGCGCCGGCACCAGCGACGCTGGCACGCTAGCCTCCAGCGGCCGGTGGTTTTTGGTCTCGCTGCCCGCGAACACCAGCACGTAGCCGTCGCCGAGGGGCTGCAAATGTCGGCCGATTTCGATGCCCAAGAAGTTGCGCTGCCGCAGCGGCCGCATCGCCAGTAGCGCGATCATCAGCCCGTCGCGGAAATCCCGCGCGGCGAGCGGCTGATTGGGCCGCACCGCCTCTAGGGCCTCTGCCCGGGCCATGACGTCGAGCCCCAGCTGCCGCAGTTCCCCGGCCGGCACAACGCGGGTGCGCTTCTGGCGCACCGGCTCCGCCTGCCGCTGCAGCCGCGCCTGCACCGCATTGAGCCAGCGCCAGTCCCGCTCCGGCGCCAAGGCCTGCGCCATCATGCAGAGCCAGGCGATGTAGCCAGCCCGTGTCACCGGCGCGCATTGCGCCCGCAGCACCGCCACGTAGCGCCGGACGGTGTCGGGCGTGATGTGTGACGCTGCGGCTGGTGCAGCGTCGAAGGTGCCTTCCGTATCCAGAAAGGCCAGCCAACGGCCGTAGGCCCCGACCACCGCGCGCAGCGTCGCCGGGCGCCAGGTGGCCGCCGCGCCAGCCTCCTCGAGAAAGTCGCCCGGGCGCTGGGCCCGAGCCCAGGCCTCCCGGTCGGCCGCCGGCCACTGCGCCACCGGCCACGCCACCCGGCGGGATGGCCGCGCCATGCCCACCGGGTCGGGCAGCACCGCCGGCATCAGCGGTCCCCTCGGCGCGCGGCGCGCCGCCGCCGCGGCAACAGGCCGCTGGCGCCGCCGCGCAGCTGCAGCACCTGCTGGTCGTAGTGCTGGAAGGCCGCCTTGGTCTCGAGGCCGGTATAGTAGGTCATCGCTGTCTTGAGGGTCTTGTGCCCCAGGATGCGCTGCACCTGGCCGTGCGCCCCCGGGTTGTCCTGCAGGATGAGGGTGGCCGAGAAGTGCCGGAACAAGTGCGGGTTGAACACCAGCCCGCAGCGCTCGGCGATGGCCTTGGCGATCTGGCTGCGCAGCCCGTCATGGCTCTTGTGCCCGGCCGGGGTGCGGCCGGGAAACAGCCAGTCGCCGCCGCCGAGCAGCGGGCGGTAGCTCTTGCAGTACAGGTCCACCAGGCGCGCCGTGGACGGCGGCAAGGCGATCTCCAGCGCCAGGTGGTTCTTGGTCGCGCTCTCCGGCAGCACAATGGTCATGCGGCCCTGGTGGTCGCGCAGCAGGGTCGTGCCCAGCCGCAGCTCCGCCAGGTTCTTCAGCCGGATCGGCGCCATGGTGAGCAGCTCGACGGCCACCGCGGTCTGTAGCCGCTGCGCCAGGTGCACCGTCGGCGCCTTCTCGCGCACCACCTCGGCGCGCAGTTGCTCGGGGAGCAGCAGCAGCGCGTCGCGCCGCGTTGGATCCTCCACCGCGCGCAGCCGGGCGCGATTGCGCGGCGTCATGCCGTCATGGTGGAGCGCGATGCGCTTGCCCATGCGCTTGATCTCAGCAATGTCGTCGGCCGGCAGCTTGGCCCAGTGCCGGGCAATGGTCAGTACGACGCCGGTGACCTGCCCGGCATGCACGGACGGCTTGCCCCCGGCCCGATCCCAAAAGAAGCGCAGCGCTTTGCCCGCCTGCGTCGGCGTCACGACGCGCGCCAAGTCTGGCATCTCAGCAGGGTCTTCCCCCTGCAGCACCAGAGCAGACAGGTACTCGTGCAGCTGGCGCTTCCGGCTGGCGACCGAGGTCGGGCGCAGCGGCCGGAAGTCGCGCTCGGCCAACGGGTCGGCGCCGCCCAGCCAGTCCAGCCAGGCCTGCACATCGTCCCGCAGCGAGGCGGGAAAGCGCTCCCAGGGCAGCGCATAGGTGTTGCGGTTGTCGGCCACCGCCAGACGCTGCTGCGGCCAGTCTGGCAGGCGCTCGGCCGCCTTGTTCCACTTCACCGCGGTATCGCGCTGCATCCGCTTGGGGTCTTGGTCGAGGCTCTGGGCCTCGAGGTCCTGCAGGTAAGTGGTCAGCACCGCGTCATCGACCTGCGCCGGCTCCAGACCGCTCTGGGTGCAGTAGCGGGCAAAGCGCGCCAGCACGTAACGGTCGCCGTAAGCCGGCAGCTGCGGCAGCAGCGCCGCCCAGGCGGGCGAGGGCTGCACCTGGTACCGCCCGGGCACGGTAATCAGCCCAAGATGCCCCAGGGCGTGCCGCAGCAGGCTGAGGATGTTGCGCCAGCGGCCCGGGGCGAGGCCAGCCATCGCTGGCGTCAGGCCCTGCAACGCCGCGCGCAACTGGCGCGGCTCGGCCAGGATGGCGTCCAGCGGCTGGCCCAGCGCCTGCGCCAGCGAACGGCAGGCGGAGGCGATGTCCTGCCGCCGGCGCAGCGGCAGGGCTTCATCGGTCAGGATCTCGGCGCGCAGCTGCGCCAGGGTGGGATAGGGCCGGCTCAGCAGCACGGCTTGGTCAGCGGTCCGAGTGGACATAGTTGGACTCCAAAATACAGAATTGGTCAGAGAGGGAAAAACGTGAGAACGCACCCCTTATAACGTTCCTCATGACTCGAAACGTGCAGTCACGAAGCGCTAAAATACTGAGGAACAACATGGGCATGGATGGACAATACTTTCTGCCGTTCTGAGGCCAGGGCACGGACGCAGGGGCAGGGTGGGAGCGGCCAAAAGCGGCACGGCGTCAGCCCCGCTGCCGGGCCAGAAAGGCCTGCAGGTCCTCTTCGGCGATGCGGATTTGCCGACCGAGACGATGGACGCGGAGCTGCTCCGCTGCGATCCAGCGGCGCAGGGTTTTGGTGGAGACGGCAAGGCGCGCGGCGGCCGCGGCCAGGGTGAGCAGCGGCGCCGAGCGGCTGGGTGATGCAGTCATGACGGTGGCCCCGAACGGGTTGCGGAGGGAACCGCAGCGCCATGCTCAGCCCCTGCCAAGCGGGCTGCCAGGGGCAGCCCACGCCGTGGTCGCGTCGGCCTAGCAGGGCGGGCGCAGCAGCGTCTGGCAGAGGTGAAAAAGGGCGTGCGGTCATGCCCAGACCGTCGCGTCACGACGCTGCCAGGTGGTAGCGCCACGCCCTCTCGAAGCCCGCCGGCAAGGCCGTCAGTGCCGGTGTTTGGTTAACCTAAGCCGCTGATGATTCAAGTCTTTCGGAGGCCTCAACGACTCTGCAGAAAAATGCTGGACACCAGGAATCAGCGCTTGCGCCGTGGTGTGGCGGGCGGGTCTGCCAAGTCGGCCAGCAAGTCCAACTGACCCTGGCGTGAGGGTTTAGCATCGTCAACCGGTGACGCATGCTGGGCCTTGGATGGCGGAACGCGGGTCACGGCCGCGGCTGGTTCTGCCGAAGCCGAGGGCGGCGCGCGACGGCGCCCGGGCTTGGCTGGTGGGGCAGCCAGTTCAGCCTCGAGCAGATCGAGCGCCCGCGTCAGCAGCTGCGCGTTGCTCTGCCCAGTGCGCCCACGGAGCTCCTGCAGCCGCACCAGCACGACCCGATCAATGTCTAAGGATGCGATCGATTTGGCCGCCCGATACCGTCGCTGCCGCATCACGGCGTTGCTGGTCTTTGAGAGGGTCGAAGGTTTGGGCATCAAAGCGTCACCGGTTGATGATTGACCGATGCTGACATGGTGGCGGATACGGGTTTTTGCAGCCGCGCCAGCCACCAGAATGAGGAGCAGGCAGCCCTCATCGGCGGTGATGCCCTGTCAGGCGAGAACGGCTTGGAGGCGAGGGTGCGGCAATGCGAGGCCACTAGCGGCTCCTGCCGCCTCGCCGGACCTGGATTCGGAGCGGGCCAGGCTCGTTGGCCGCTCGGCAGTCGATGACTGCGGCAGGAGCCACAGCCTCGCCAAGAGGCGCCTCACGCTACTCCTTCTCGGACAATCCTTCCGAAATGGAGTCAATGAAAGCTTGGTCCTCTGCGGCGTGCAGGCTGCGGTTCACCGCCAGAGCAGAGCGCCGCGCTTCCTCGGCGAAGCCCGGTCGAGTGGTGTCGGGCACCCAGATCTGCAGCAATCGCAGGCCCTGAGCCCGCATTCGCGCGTGGAAGGCTGCCTCTGTCTCGCCTGGCTGCTGCTGTGTGTCCGACAGGCTTCTCTCTGGCGCGGTTACGGGGGGCTCTGGAGCGCTGACGCGCTCATGCGGAGATGCTGGTGCCGGCACAGTGGTGTGTGCGGCTTCCCGCGCGCGCACGTTCAGCACCTCGATGGCGATCACCTGACCGGTGGCATCAAAATCCAGCACAATGCCGGGCGCCACCTCCTGGCTTTCGACGTAAGCGCCGGGCGGCGCGAAGCGGACATACAGGGCGTCCACCTCAGGATCGTAGTGCGTGTCCATGGACGTGGTCTTCTTCCCCGGGGCCGGACGTGAGGACCCCCCTTATACCTATGGCGCTGTAGCCGTTGCTTCAATCTAGCCAGTCACCAGGATGGTGCCGGCATATTATTGCGGGGCCAGGGCTCCTCAAGCCTGTGGCGCTGCTGCACAGGCTTAACGGTCCCAGAAGGACCGCTTCTGCCAACCGGCACGGCGCCCCCAGCGTGGTCGCCACCTGGCATCCTGGCCAGCAACAACCCGCCAACCCGACCAGCGCTGGTTGAAGGCGTAGAACTGGGCGTGAAAGCGGCGCTCCTCCCGCGATGCCGCGGGATCGATGCACTTGATGTGGCAGATCTTCACGCCATCCCACAGCATCGGGAATTCGCCTTTCATCCAGTCACCGACGTTCAGCAGGCCGCAATAGCCATTCTTTCCGTCAGGCTTGGTGGGGATGATGCTCCAGTATGGGCAGCCGGCGCAGAAGTTGCCCGGAAAGATCTCGGCGACCCTCTTGCCCTGCGGATTGGCCGCCATGGCATGGCGTTTCTTGTGTCGGAAGGTCAGGGGCATGGGATGGCTTTCGACTTGTGTCCCAGGGAGTGGGCGGCTGTTGAACGACTGGCAGGGCTGGTCATGCCATCGGCCTGCGTCTCTCACTCACCCTCGTCTTTGGCCCCCGGCAGAATGGGCGGCTCCCCGAACGGGTGATTGAGGATGCCCAACACCTGCTGACCCGGCTTGTCAGCGGCTGGCCCAACAGCCGCATCGGCGAAGTCATGCCCTGGTGCTGGGCCAAAGCCAACAATCAACCGTCAAGCGCTGCCGCATAGGGTCTCCAGGCAGCGCTTACGCTGATCCTGGGTTCGTAGTCCGTATCGCCGGCCATCAGGGTGATCCGGCCCTTCCCCTGCCCCCACCAATACGTGCTCCTTCTCCGCGACGAGAACGCTGCGCGTGGATCCGTATGCATTCCTCCGCAATTACGGATGTTACCTTCGTCTAGGCCGAGGGCAGGGCGCTAGGCGGCGAGGCTCCGGAGAAGGCGATGGAGAGCGCCAGGAGCGAGTTCACCCGGCTAGCGACCTGAACCACCGAAGCCTGCAGGGGGCCTCTATGCTGGGCCTTCTGTCACTTCGATAGCGGATCTTCAGACGCCGGGCTCGCTTCCCATCTGACGCTCCAGGGACTGACGCACGAGCCCCATGATGTAGGGCAACTCGTCCATCGACGAGAGCCCCACATCTACCTCGCCGTTGCCCCAGCGGCCCAGGCCGGAGATGTCCTTGCAGATCCCGCGCGGGTCGTCGATCTCATGGAACTTGGTGTTCAGGGTCAGGCGGAGGCGCTTGGCCTGCGGGATCACGTCGACGAAGTTCGTCTCCGCCTTGAAGGCGATGTAGACCTTGAGGACCTCCTGGGTCACGCAAGGGTCTAAGGCGAGCACTTGCTCGCGGAAAGCATCAAACAGGTCACGGATAGGACCTGATGCCAGTTGCGGGTGGTCGGTCAAGGTGTAGCCGCCTTGTGCCGAGGATGGCCGGTAGGCCTGGAGAATGGCCGGATCCAGTTCCGGCGCCGCCCACACCTTTGCGGCGCGTGCAGCCAGCTTCTCGGCCCTGTCCTTGATGGCCGTTTCGTCCCAGGTCGCAAGGACACCGAGCCCCTGGTTCAGCCGCAATGGGCTGAGGGCAAACCCCACATCCTTCATGTCCCGTTTCTCTGGAAAGGGCTTGTCGCTGTAGCTGGAGTTGTAGCCGGTTAGCGTGAGGTTTCCGATCGTATGCAGGTACGTCGCGTGGATGCGCTCCCACTCCGGGCCGAGAGCCGCCTGCCAAGCGGCCGAGAGGTTCGGGTTCTGCGGCATGATATGCTCGATGGTGTAGTCCTCGACAGCGACGCGTTCTTTGCGCCCGTCATTCTCCAGCCGCCTCAGCCAGTAGTTCCGGCCCCGGGCGTTGTAGAGGTCCTTGGTCTGGAGTTCCCGCTTGAACTCGTCGTCCAGGGGGAAGCGCCGGTAGGAGGGCATGCTCAGGAAGTGCGCCTGGATGCTCTCGAGGTAGCGGTCCTTCTTGAGTGCCTTACCGAAGGTGGCGAAGGTCTTGTTCAGGGAGTTGGTCGGGATGGCGCAGACGGCGCGCCGGAACACGTAGCTCTCGACCAGCCGGGCTGCCCGCAAGAGCTCGCCCTTGGCCAGGGTGCCAGTGATGTAGTCGTGGTAGAGCTCAAGGAGGAAGGGGAGGGCAACCTCGACCCTGAGTTCACGGATGTCGTGGAAGACATCCTTGAGGCCGCGATCCGTCTCCGCGCCCAGCGCCATCTTGCAGTAGTAGCCCGCGTAGGCGCGGATGTCTCGGACCAGGTCCTCCACGTCCCCATCGCGGCTCCGTGCATACTGCTTGAACGCGTCATAGACCTCTCGGACGTTCGGGATCTCACCAGTCTTCAGCGTCAGGTAGTTGCGCATGAAGGCGTCGAAGTAGTTGGCGTAAGCCTCCTGACCGAAATTAACCTCCATCGGGCGCCAGTACTGCTCGTACAGCCGGGTCTGGAGGCTGGGCTCCAGGCCCATCAGGATGAAATTGCGGATGAGGTCTGCCTGACTGAGCTCGCGACCCGTGGAGTTCAGGCTCTCGAAGATGAGTTGCGGGTTGTCTTGGTCGCGGCTGAGCGAGATGTCCACGATGATGAGCTTAGCGAGGCCCTTGCAGACCGTGACTAGATTATCCTTCTCCACCTTGAGCCACTCTTGGAACATGGCGAAGTTGGCCTCGATCCGCAGAGAGTGGTCCTTGGGCTGGGGCTGCCCGTCAATCAGCGCGGTCAGGGAGGCCTTGTCGGTCTGCGACAGGACAAGCTTGTAGCGCCGGTCATCATCCTCCAGCGGATTGAGCAGGAAGTAATTGCGGATCTTCTTGGCGGAAAAACCGTCCATCGGCTCAGTGTCGCCCAGCGCCCTGGCCAGGGCCTCGAGGATGAGAGAGACCGTCGTCAGGCGCTGCTGACCATCAATGACCAGGAGAGGGGGCTGCCTCATGACCTGATATAGCCCCTTTTCAACATAGACGACCGAGCCGACGAAGTGGGCTCCGATCACGTCGTTGCGGCCTGCATTCAGGATGTCGAGCCATAGCTGACGGCACTCGCGCTCGGTCCAGCTATATGTGCGCTGATAGATGGGGATCAGGAACTGCGGCGACCGCTTGAGAAAGTCCAGGAGCTTCGCTTCCGTCGCCTTCATGGCCATCCCTCTTTTCGTTTAAGAAACATCTACCGGTCGGACCTAGCAGTGTCGATCCCTCTCAGCCATCCATAGAAAGGCGGTTCTGATGACACAGATGCTGTGACCTTCGCTGGAGGATGTGGGAACACAGTCTGGCCAGGGGAGCACCGTCGCCATGGTCAGAGAGCGCCACGTCTGCACGATATCGGTGATAATCCCTGGCATCGCGTGCCACAGAGTAGCTGAGGGATAGTTGCCAGAGTGGCGGCAAGCACCATTGTCGACTCGCCTCAGTCTTCCTGAAGTAAGCCCTCACCCGCGACGACGAGAAGCAGACCCCCAGCCACCTTACGAAGGTTCCAGAGCTACTTCCACTCGGTTTCACCGGGGAACTGCACCCGCATCTCCTATTAGCCACTCAAGCAGCCGCCACTTAATGCATCGGTGGCACCGGAAAGAGTTTGTGTATGGCGCCTATTTCCACGCGCAGGTTAGATCATTGCGAAAATGACCTGCTTAGCAGATAAGCAGTGACATGCTGCACGCCTTCAATCAGAAGAACGTTCGCAGGATCCTCGCTGCTGGCATTCATGGTCAGCAGGCTGAGGAGCACGTGAACGAGAAGAATGAGGACGGGGTCACTTCCATGGTGTTCTCGCCTCTGGTCTTCATGCCAACGGCCTCGGCGTTAGAGGTGCTGCTGGCCGTCATCGGAAATCGGCTGCGCGCGGCGCTCCGAGGAAGGGAAGTCGTCAACCACGACATCCAGTTCTGGCCTGGCGGCCTGCGGACGACGAACTGGCAGGGTGGCCGGGACAGCCGATGCGAGCCGGACGTGCTGATCCGCCTGACCTTCACCGAGGGACGGCCGTTGACGCTCATCGGGGAGATGAAATGGGACTGGCTCATCTCCGCCGAGCACCTGAGCGATGAGATCCAACGCCAGCGAAGCGCCGTCAGAATGGCCGAGCCCGATGCGGAGCAGCTTGTCTTCGCCATCACCAAGTTGCGCGCCACCAGGCCGCCCGAGGGTACCGAGCTGCGCAACTGGATTCAGGTGGAGCGGAACGCACGCCAGCTGGAGCGCAATTCTGCTGACCTGGTCGCCGCCCGCTGGGGCGCGTTGGTGTCCACCTTCCTCCGAAAAGCGAAACAGGCGTCGTTCCAGGGCTTCCACAGCAGCGAGCTCGAAACGCTGCATACTTCCACACCCGTCTTCTGGACCAAGGCCAATGGCTAACTGCCCGATTTTCCACATCTACTCCGGAGCGGAGGCGGTCGCGGATGAGATCAAGCGTCTGGTCGCCGAGATACCGCAGGCATTCGCCCAGTATGATCTGAAGCTTTTCGACAGGAGCTACGAGAAGGCAACTGCCCAAACATATGTCACGCAGGAGGCCTACTCATTCAAGGTAACCGGACCGATCAGCAGGCAGCGCAACCCGCGTCAGTTGATCTTCGCGTTCGACCTCTGGCGCCCCGCCGGTGCCGAATCGTGGCCCCACGCGCAGGACGCGTTGCTGACGGTTGCCTACGAGCCGAGAGCCTCTCAGCCGTGGGAGCTCAGTCACATGGTGGTTGGGAAGGACGGCCGCCTGACCGATCCTGACGCTCTAGAAAACTGCGTTTCCTTTGCAGACGGACGGCTTCTCGAATGGGTCAATGGGCCGAAGATCTGGCACGAGCGGGCCTGGCTCTTCAGCGTTCCTCTGATGAGGATCAATGGACCGGATGCTTTCCAGAAGGAGATCGTGGAACCGATCATCGCCCTCCTGATGAAGGGAGCGGAGCCATCGGACGCCTTTGAGGGAACGCAGGCGGTTCAGTTCCGCGCGTGAGCGCAGAAGCCAACCCTTCGCTAGGCTGGTCTTCGTCCTCTATGCATACGATAACGCTCAATCAGCGTGCTCTCCATTCAAGTCATAGCGTTCGCCACGATTCCGATGTGGTAGTTCAAGCGGCAACAAGGCCTACAGTCTCGCGGTGTGGTGGTACGCTTTACCACCACACTGCAAAAGACTTTCTATAGGCCAAGTTCTTCATGGCGGCGCACGCATGACAGAGAAGTTCGTTGCATAATTCAATTTATGATGCCTGCTCTGCCATCGTAACAAGGCTGTCAATTTGCTTATCTAGTTCCTGGGTGAAATCGTGAGGCAGCTTAAGAGCGGCGGCCGTATAGGCACCAATGCGCTTCGCAAACTGTCGTGCACGCGGTGCAAGCAATTGCCTTCCCAACCGGATATCTGCGGCCTTGTCTGCATCAGCCAGGTAACGCAGGCTCAGTTCCCTGAGTGTGAAGCACGCATGGCGGATTTGAGTAGGGGAGTCGAGTAGAACCCTTGTAAGTTGCACGAAGTTTGGCCAAGCGACGAGAGCTGACTCTTGTTCTACCTCATCTCCGGTAGCGGATATGAGATCGTGAATTTTCTTGAGCGTCGTAATGTTTTCGTGCCCGCCCCACAAGTAGTAACGAAGTGTGGCTGCAAAATCCCGTTCAGCCTCTTCTAGATCAACTATATTGCGGAGATCTGCAGACATCATGTTCATCAGCAGAGATATAGATAATACAATCTCTGTAAAAGCAGCCATATGCAAAGGTTTTACAGGATTAAGCTCGCCTTTGAATTCTCGGCACTGTGCTACTAATCTGCGGAAAGCCTTCGGAGCGTCCGAGCAAAGTGGGATTTCTGCGTTGACGGATTTATAAATGCTGAGAATGGCCGGGTTTTTGAGTGCGCCCTCATATACGCGATGCCAGTTTTCGATATCACCAGCATAGGAGCGGAGTATCTTGTACTCAGCACTGGATGCGGTGGCATAAGAGTCGAAAGTGTCTGTGCCAAATATGCGGACGTTCAATTTACGAGCTGCCAAACGGTGCGCTCGTTCAGCCGGCCGCCCCATGAGCATAAAACCTTCTTGGCCTCCGGTGAACGCCATCAACCCAGATAACCAAAGGGCTCTTGCAAACGGCGGCCCGCCGGTGCTTTTACAATCGAAGAGCACCCGGCTGATAGTTCCATCAGATCTAAGGGCTAATCCCAACACATCAATGTCGGTAAGACGCTTGGGAGACGGTGAGAGCTCGACCCCGCTTGAAACGTCTACCTCAAGGAAAGGAATAAGGCCTGACGAGACACAAAATCTCAGCGCCTGGCTCTTTGCGCCTACATCTTTATCAGTGCGTGCCATCAGATCAGCTGCAGTGCGAGTTGTTGCCACTGTTCTTTAGCTGCCGCACTCGGCGGAACAGTCTTTCGCTCCTTGATGATCTTGCTCCCTAGAACTGAACTCACAAATTTATCGTCCATTTGAAGAAGGGCTCGTGCTTCCTGATCTACCCGCATGTCAACGCGAGTTTCTTCGCCTTCTGCCAGATCGATCGCTGCAAGGACAGCCTCTCGATTCTCTTCTGTTTGACGGAGCCAGAACTGGTGCCATCCAGGCTTCGTCTCCTTGAAGTAGCCTATGTTGAAGGTGCCTGCGACTTTGCCATACTGACGCATTGCTTCGGAATTCGCGCCAAGGTAGCCGTCGCGCAGGAACGCTCTGAGCAGAACAGCAGGCTTTTTGATAGGATATGCAAAAGGAAGGAGTTGCCCTTTACGGACTGCCGCGAGGAGTGCCATTGCTCGTTCGTAGATATCTCTCTTTCCGGGTGAAAGGCGTCCAGGACCTGGGCGTGGCGTAAACAGAAACACCTCACTCTTATGCCCTATTTCAATGGTTGGCGGCTTCAGCATGTTTTCTGAAGCCAAGAGCTGGATCAGGTCAATCTGGACGGGAGTAAGGGGATATCCAGCAACACGCTGTTGAGCAATAATCATGCTCAATGGCCAGCCTTGATGATTTCTTATAACGTTAAGAACCTTAGTGAAGTCGTCGCTTCCGGTCTTGGCGATAAGATCGGCAAGTGTCTCATTATTATCCGCGAAGTAGACCGGGCTCGTCAGAACGGTTTGGCCGCGAACACGGTGATGGGATATCAGGCTGCTGCTGCTACCGATAGCAAGGCAGCGCTCTAGAATAGGTTTATCTAAGCCCATTCGTGCAGCTAGCCGATCTTGATTTTCGGGCCTCTTCTGAAGCTCAGCCATGATAGCAACCATGGCTTGCTCAATTTCGGTCAGCTTAAATTCCGACGAGTACTGACCAATGGTATCGTATACATTTTCGAAATAAGGAACCTGAGGATCAATTTTGTGAATCGTCCGGCCGACTTCATAAAGACGCACCATCCCAATGTCGCTTAGCGTCCTCAACACTTGCTTCAGGGCGACAGAAGGTATATTAAATAAAGCGTCCGAAACTCTTAATAGTACCTGGTAATCAATCTCTGGCAAGCCGCGGATTTGAATGGCAAGTGATGCTGCCATGCCGATAGTCCGAAGATCATCGAAATCACCTACGTCAATGCCTCCAAGCCCTGTCTGAATATCACTCGCGAACTCAGCGAGGTCCTTCCCTTTGATCGTCACTCCAGTCTCCTTCGCTCAGCCTGCTGTTTACCAAGCGGGTCTGTGATTCCGTTTGGAGTTCAGAATGTGAATGAGACGTAATTACGTCAAGTGGAGCACCTAAGAGGCTGGTAGAAAGCGCGAGCGGAATGAGGGTTGGCTGGCGGGGCAGGCGTGAGTCCAACAAGTTATCGGAACCAAGTTGGAGTGCCTGATGTGGACCCTGAGCAGCCGAGCGCAGCATAGCCAAATCGAGTTGTGCGTCACTAGGCTACCCCTGGCGCATGCTGCTGGAGCGCGTATGGATTCGTGGTAGCAGCGCCGTGGCGTGCCGCTGCCGGTAGTGACCTGGATGTAGGCCTACTGCCGCCTGCCGGGCGTGTTGGCCGTCCATGCCGGCATGGTGCGCGCGGTGCACACTCTCAGCCCCTTCGCCATGGCGATGGTGGCGATGGCTGGCCGGGGCGAGTTCGATCCGTGGAAGGATTGAGGGAAACAGCTGGACACCTCGAAGTACCCGCTGCTGAGTGGCCTTCGCGAGCAGGATTATCGCCTCGTAGCCCGCCAGCGTCGCTCTGGCCGTTCTCAAGCTGCCGAAGCCGAGCCCTGGTCTGACTAGAGGTCCATAACAACCTCTAAGAGTTGCTGAGCCGCTACCTAACGCAGGTTACATCACCGAGTTGCACACCGGCAGTTTCCGTAATTGGCCCAGGCGGCCTCCAGAGTGCGGTAGTGGCGGCACTAGAGCTTCTGGACACATTAGAATGCTCACTGAGGCTAACGCAGCGCGACGCTGCAGCAGCTTCGGGACCAGGATCAGCGGCGTCGCGCCTCTCATTGAGCGAGCCAGTAGACAAGGACTCGCACAATAACCGTTGATTCGCGTGCTCCCAGTGCGAGCAGGCTCGGATTGCCTCGGTCTGGCGCGCTTGCCGCCATCCCTGCCCTGCACATCCTGTCCACCCGGTGATCCACAACTCTGTCCCCTTAAACTGAGGACAAGTCTCTGTCAGGTCGACAGGCAGCGGCCCTCAGCGTAGAGCCAGATCATCCAGATAGGCGTCGAGCGGGTAGAAGCGGCTGGCCACCGCCTGCAGCGCGCGGCTGGCATGCGACCAGTAGAGCAGCGTCACCTCGAAGCCGTCCTGCACCAACTGCCGCACCATCGGCTCGTAGTCACCGTCACCAGCCACCAGGGTGATGCGGTCCCTCCTCGGCTGCCCCAGCAGATAGGCGTCGCGGCAGATGCGGGTAACCACGCCGGTGTCGACCCGCTTCTCCTTGCCGGAGGCAGTGCGCTCCACCACCCGCACATCAAAGCCCGCTGCCTCGGCATGCGGCCACAGCCCCTCATTGCCATCAGTGACCGAGCCGAACACCACGGCGCGTACGGGATCCTCCAGCTCGCACAGCAGCGCCATCAGGCGGTGAAAGTCGATCCGGTAGCTGAAGTCGATCTGCCCGTTCTGGTTCGCCTCGGCGAGGCCGTAGGCCCAGCCGCGGGCGACGGCGCTGACCTTCTGGGCCTCGATGAACAGGTTGCTGCAGTCGATATACGCCAGATGCACTGCCATGCCTTGTTGGGTCGGTTTGGATCGCCCTCTCTGGCGAGAGTAGTCTTGATGGCTGGTGACGAGAACAGGCGTGGGCTCTTGCCGCCGACAGACAGGGAGGTTTTCCGGGCACGATGTCGAAGGCGCGCCTGCCACCCTCACCTACTGCACCGGTGATCTGCTAACCCCCGCTTTTAAGGCGCTCTGGCGACATCTGGATGAGGCGCTGCCGCCGGTGTTGCAAAGACATGTCTCGGGGTAACAGCTTGCATCCCGCACGTGGTGCACCCGAATAGCCGGAGGTCACGGCTTCGACGTCGGGTTGAGGGGACGGTGTTTCTGGCACCTCCCCTTCTCGTCTTCAGCATACCAAGGAGCTAACGCAGAGCTTGATCAGCGGGAGGCGAAGGCTGCCTATCAGGCTCCGGGTTCGAGTAACCGTACGAGCTGGAAGGGCTGAACCCCCGCCTGCCTGCCATTGATGTGTTGGTGATCCAGCTTTACCAGCATGCCGGTGCGGCGATCCAGCCAATAGGTCGTTTCAGCCTTATAGGAGTTGCCCATGAGGCCCTCGCGGCGTTTCACAATACGAACTGTGGTGAAGGACATACCTGCAAGAGTGATCTGCTCTTCACCGTCGTTCTTGAACACCTCTTTCCAGAATCCGCCTTGCTGAATGTCAGTATACTCATTGGTCGTCCCGAGTGGGCCTTCGAAGGATTTCATCATGGCAGTGCGAGCTGCGGCTACATTGGGTGCATAGGCTGCCACCACGCCCAGGTAGAATTTAGAGCTTCTGCCATTAACTGACTGGACACAAAGTTCAGGTGAAGACGGATCGGAGCCCAGATAGGTCACGATCACCCCGTTGCTGCGCCATGCAGAAACACCATTCGGGCAGAGGGTGCTGGACGTCTGCAATGACAACTGTGGTGCAAGCGCTGCTGCTTGACGGACAGGGGCAACGGCATCCGCAGGGCGCACAATAGCAAAGGGTGTCGTGGCTGCAGCCGTGGCTCCTGGATCTGATGTGCCGGGGGCTGCTGGCGCCGGTGAAGAGGTCAGGAAGAGCCGGATGTCCGATGGGTAACGGTTGCTTGCTCCGGACGCCGCATCCACCATGATGCCAACAATTCCGCCAGCAATGAGATTGCCGACCGTGCTGGCCACGAAGGTCGGGGCAGCGGAAGTCGTTGCCGGCTGATAGCCATCCTTGAAGCAGGTAACTGCGAGAGGATGTACGCTTTTGTCGATCCGGAAAGAACTGGGAGTCATAGGAACGGCAGCAACGCGCTGGCCATTCCGCTCCACGGTACAGGCAGCACCGGCCGGTGTAGTAGACACCGTCACCAAGTCACTCGTGCCTTCGACGATAGTGGCACATGCTGGAAGAAGTGCCAGTCCTGCAATGATAGCAAGATGAGAAAGCCTGCGCACTGGATCGCGGAAAAGGCGACTGACCTGCAAGGATGTACCCCCTATTATTACGGTAGGACATCATACCGCGAACTTCCCTGCTGCGTAAGTGATAGGAGAAGATGTTCAACCTATAGGAAAATGGTTCGATTGGTGTCGAATAGGCTGCCTGAATGATCTCTGCGTTCTGCGGGCCGCAAGACTAGGCCGGATTCAGCCGCTGTGCCCCTGCCCAGCACACGCCGTTAGCATAGCTCTTTGTCCTGGCTGTCCATGCGCCAAAAGCTCTGACATCTTGCATTAACTCAGAGTGTCAATGGGGGCCTCGGCGGTGAAGATCGGATACATGCGGGAGAGCGTGGCGGGTCCGACCCTGGCAGAGCAGGAGGCCCTGCTGCGCCAAGCCGGGATCAAGAACTTTGGCCGGGACGCCCCGGTCTACATCGACAAGCTCCGACGTGGCCCAGTCGCGACCATGCCGGAGCGCGACAAGATGGTGCGCTACCTGCGCCCTGGCGACGTTGTGGTGATTGCCAAGGCCAGCCGGCTTGGCACTACTCGGGCAGATAGGCTGCAAACCCTAGCCGCAATTACTAAGCGCAGCGCCAGCATCTACGACGCCGATACCGGCGAGGGCGTGCAGCTCCAACCCGAAGCCATCCGGGCCATGGCTTTTCTCGACCGCGCCGAGAGCGGCTCGAAGCGGGAGGTAGCCGCCAGGATGCGGGCGCGGAAGGTGGCATTGGGGGCGACCGGCGGTCGGCCTGAGCGACTGCAGGGCAAGACGAAGGCCGCCGCTGCGGTCGCCTGGGCTGATCTCACCAAGACCGCCCGCGATGTGGCGTTGGAATTCAACGTGGGGGCGCGAGCCCTCTACCGACTGTTCGGGCCGAAGGGCACACCTCGCTTTGGCAGGAAAGACTGACCATGGCGATGAAGGGCCACTCCATACTAGCCGAGATATACATAAACCCCTGGCTGGCTCTTCTCTCCCGTAGAGAGCCGTTTGGAGAAAGATTTCTCTTCGCTCTGATGAGCAGCATGGCTTGGCTTATGTCTATCGCCCTGATCGCAACGGCAGGCTTGCTCGTCGGGGTTGTTGTGGACCTCACTGGGCAGCCCACGGAAAGGCGGGAAGCGGTCGTTGTACGACGGGTTTGGCGACCGACTACCGATACCTTGTCCGTTCAGCCCGTCATCACCACCAGCGGTCAGATCACTACGGTCATGGTGTCGGACCGTGACCCAGAGCGCTACGAAGTATGCCTGCAGATCGATGACCAGCAGCCCTGTGCTCTCAGGTACGGCCGGCTCGCTTTGAAAGCCTCAGGCCTGGCACAAAGGTCACCGCGCTAGTGTGGCAAGGGCGCATCACAAAGCTCTATCGGGCAAGCCAGATCTTGGAGGATGAGGAGTGATTGTAGCTTCGGCAATGCCTGACCAGCAAACGGCCCGCCGCCTTCGCAAGTTGGACGCAGCAAAAATCCAGCTCAACTGGGCCATTCGCCTCATCCTGGAGCATAACGCGTATCTACCAGCTCTGACGCTTGCAGGGGCGGCAGAAGAACTGTTGAGGCAGGTGTCGCCGATGAGAGGTGTAGCGCGACAATCAGAACCCGGCGCCGCGCGACAATTAGGATGCCGAAGCCAGGCGTTGCGGTGCTGCTTGCGGTTGCATCTGCCTCTGATTGTCCTCTCTGCCCAAGCCTCCGTAAAGCCTGGCCTTTCAGGCCACCGCCTACGGCGGCTTCGGGCTTGACCGAGCCTTGAGCCGAAAGGCGACGCAACCAGTGGATGCATCGCTAATTGTCGCGGAACCGGGGTCCCTAATTGTCGTGGAACAGAGAGGTGCGTCCAGCTTCCAACTACAGGCAAAGCTCTCCGCCATATCGGGCCAAACCGTAACCGAGGTCAGGAATAATCATCTCAACAAGATGCGGAACTGGCTCAAGCATGCCGATCGAGATCCACATGATGAGCTGGAGGTAGACCTTCCTGCGGAGGCCCTCCAAGTAGTCCTACGTGCGTGCGACAACCAGCTCGAAGCGGACGGGACAGTACCGACTGCTCTCCCGCATCTGTTCACCTGGATCCGGTTGCATCGGCCCGACATCGCTGGAGATCGCTGCCATGCCTGACCCTCGAACGGCCGGAGGTGGCGCGGTGTCCAGCGCGCAGTCTCTGGCCCGTGTCGTGATGCGGGCTCTCTGGATCCTGCTGGGCGCACTTATAGGCGCTCTGCTCACCTTCATCGGCACCTTCTTGGTGCTGGATGGCGTTGGCGGTGAGCCGGCATGCCTGCCGGACGAGGCGGTGGGGTGTGGTGTAGCAGTGGCAGGTGGGGCGCTGATGGTGGCGATACTGCTGGGCGCTCCCGGCGGTGCCATCAGCGCTAATGCCCTGGCGCGCTACCTACCTTCACGCTCAGCCAAGAAGTCCAGTACGGAGGAGGTAAGCCGTGGCTGACCAACAAACGGCCCATGCGTCTGCTGACATAGAGGGATCGCCGGGTCGTTCAGCCTGGCAATCTCGTTGACACTCCAGAGTCCGACCTCCATGACCCCTATTATGAGCAAACGGCAGCCAGGATCTTTGGCGACGATCGGCTATGAGGGCGCCGCCCTCGAAGAGTTCATTGCCACTCTTCGGGAAGCAGGCATCCAACGCCTACTGGATGTCCGCGAGCTTCCCCTATCGCGGCGCAAAGGCTTTTCGAAAACCGCCATCGCTGTCGCCCTGTCCAATGCCGGAATCGAATACGTCCATCTACGCGGCCTAGGCGATCCGAAGCCGGGTAGAGAAGCGGCCAGGAGCGGTGAGATGGCCCTCTTCCGAAAGATTTTCGGTAACCACATGCGCACTCCAAAGGCGAAGGCCGACCTGGCCCTGGCTGCTCATTTGGTCACTGAAGGGAGCACCTGCTTGATGTGCTACGAGCGGGAACACACGGACTGCCATCGAAGTATTGTAGCCGACGCCATCTCTGATATCGTTCCGGTCAAGATTCGGCACCTGAAAGTCGCCAGTGCGTCCAGCAAGCCCAGCGTCCGGAAAGCCCCTGCCCTCGAGTGCGCCTGAAAAAAGCGGACGTGAGAGAGTACTCATTCTCGTCAAAGCGTTGCCCCATGTCGGTCAGCGTCATGGTGAGACCGTCTGCTGTGCCGGGGTCACCTTGGACGGACAGTGGCGACGCCAGTATCCTATCCACTTCCGGCGCCTCCAGGATCAATTCAAGCGTTGGCAGTGGATTGAGTATGACTGGATTGCCCCTGGCACAGATGATCGGCGCCGTGAGAGCCGCCGTGTCCAGGAAGAGAGTATCAAGGTCAGAGAGATTATGCCTGAGCGCGAGCGCGCGGCCTTCTTGGACCCTATCATCACCGGCTCAACCGGCGAGGCAGCCGCTAAGGGCATGAGTCTTACCTTGGTGCGGCCGAGCAAAATCCGGTTTCGCTGGAAGGCGAAGACAGATGAGCAGATTGCCGAGGAGCGGCAGGCATACGAGGAGGCTGCCCGCCAGAAATCCTTCCTCGACCCTGATCTTGTTGCGCTCACGCCATGTCCATATGCATTCCACTTTGACTGGACCGATGTCGACGGCAAGAAGCACAAGGCGACCTGCGACGATTGGGAAACGGCGGCGACCTTCTATCGCCGCAAGATGACGATGGGCGAAAAGGACGCCCTGGCAAGCATGGAACAGACATTCGGTGAGGACTATCCCAACCGCGGCATGGCGTTCGCTATGGGGACGCACTCCCGACGCGCCGAGCAGTGGCTGCTAGTCGGCGTGCTGCGGCTGGATCCTGTGAAACAACTCTCCTTCCTTTGATTGGTTGAAGAGGGTTGAGCAACAAGAATTCCAGTGCGGCTGCCTGAGGCAGGATGATGCCAAATCCGGTTCTCAACAAAGAGCAACTTGCTGCGGCGAACACCTTACTTGACCGTATTCGTAATGATTTAAAGGACCTTTCAGGGGCCGATGCCGATCTACTATTCGCCTACCGGCGCCGTATCGCAAAGATGCTTACCTATGATGAGCGTCGCGGTCCGAATGAGCGTCGGAAGCTCAAGATTGCCAAGAGATTGGAGCAGGATGGCCTATGTGCCAGATGCCACCAAGCTTTACCCGCGAGATACACTGTTCTCGACAGACTAACGGCAGTCGGAGGCTACACCGTCGATAACACCCGGCTGATCTGTGAGAACTGCGATCGGGCCGTTCAGGCCTCCCGAGGGTATCGTTGATGCACTCCATCAAAGGGCCGGGCTGGCCACGGGCGCGATCGTGGTGGGGGCCGATCTAGCCCGAAGCTGCGGTTTGGTGGTCGCCCGTGTCCTCTCAGTGTCCTGGGATGTGGCCCAGGATCGGGTGGAGATGCTTCCATTCAGCTGGATCGCTGAGGGCACTCTCAAGGACATGCACATCACCAGCTACGGACGGAAGATGCTCGGCATGCCTCCCGTCCGGCCCCGGGCGTCGCAAGGCTGGCGGAAGCACATCCGCAGGCAGAAAAGGCGCGGCACCATGCAGTCTGACCCCGCCGCCGACCGCAGCGCCTCCCTGGCCCGCCCCGGCAACCAACCCGCCCGCTACAACTACGCCTGGCCCGTCCGCACCGTGGATGACCACCTCGCCCGCGTCCTCGCCTCCCGGAAGCTGCGAGAGCAGGTCTATGCCCGGCGGGGAGAGGTGCCGCTGGATCTGATTGAGGAGGTGCTGGCGATGGAGGTGGTGAGGTTGAGGCGGGAGTTGGAGGAGCGGGGGAGCTTCTACTAGGAATTTCCGAGTGCGATCAGTGGTGTAAGCATGAAAGTAAGTAAGCATGTATGCTGGCAGGTAAGCATGTATGCTTGCTTCCAGATGGAAGGAATTGCCGCGCCTACCCTGCTGTGCTTTCATCGCGCTGCGTGAAAGCTTACATGCTTTCATTCTTACATGCATGCTGGCGGGGGAGGGGGCGGCGTGAGGACCATCGTTGTTGCGAGCCAAAAGGGCGGGGTCGGCAAGACCACGCTCACTGGTCATTTAGCCGTGGAGGCAGAGCGCCAAGGGGTCGGGCCGGTCGCCATGATCGACACCGATCCCCAGGCCAATCTGTCCGGCTGGTTCGGGGTGCGGGAAGCCGAGACCCCGGTGCTGGTCCGGTTACTGCCGGGCGGCCTGCGGGCGACCCTGGACGCGCTGGCGGAAGCGGGCATCGCTCTCTGCCTGATCGACACCCCGCCGGCCATCACGGACAGCATCTCAGCCACCGTGGGCGAGGCCGACCTAGTCCTGATCCCAGCCAAGCCTAGCCCCCACGACCTGCGCGCGGTCGGCGCCACGGTGGACATCGTGGAGAAGGCCAAGAAGCCGATGATCTTCGTCGTCAACCAAGCCGTCAGCCGGTCTAAGCTGAAGGTCGATGCGGTGCGCGCCCTCTCCCAGCACGGGCCATTGGCGCCGGTGGATGTCCACAACCGGGTGGACTTCGCCGCGTCCATGACGGACGGCCGCACCGCCTGCGAGGTGGATGCCAAGTCGCCCGCCGCCGAGGAGATCACCCAGCTATGGACCTACATCGCCACCCGTCTTCAGAGGGTCGCCCAATGAGCCAGTCGCCCAAGCCGGCCGCGCGCCTGACGCCAGACCTGCTGGTTCGGAAAGGGGATGTCCACGCCGAACCGCCGCGCCGAGTTGAAGATGAGCGGCTGGTGCAGCTCACCTCGCGGGTAAAGACCAGCACGGTGGACCGTCTGCGCGAGTATGCCCACAAATCCAGGGTCTCGAAGCAGGACATCATCGAGATCGCCCTGCGGGAATACCTAGACAAAATGGGCGCTTAGCGGATGCATGCTTTCATGTAAGTAAGCAAGAAAGCTTGCTTGCAAGCATCTGAAATTATTGGACTTGTCATCGGAAGCGCGGCCGGGAATGATTGTCCCCGCCGCGCAATCTCGCGTGGGGAAACGAGAAAGGGGCCGCCCCAGCAGATCCGCCAGAACGACCCCTCACCGTAAAACGGCCTATCCCGCCTTGCCGGGCGGAACGAAGCAACACAGACCTTCAGGATAGGCCCCCGCGCTGAAAGCCGCAAGATTGCGGGTGGGGAAACTGCGCCCTGTTGGCGGCCCAGGAGCATGGGCATGCCTGCCTCACCACGCCCGGCGCGTGCCGGATCTGTGCGCGTTGCCGCTTGGCAGCGCCAGCGCCTCGGCGACGCCGACCGGCGCCGCATCATGGAGGCCGCCCGCCGCCTGGAGCGGCGCAGCCACCAGCCCGGCATGCATGGGGGCGCTCTGCGCCGCACCGGGATCCTGGTGCTGTGGACGCTGCTCTACCGCGGCCCCTCGCGGCATGGGGTCTGTGATCCCAGCATCGGCCAGCTCGCGGAATGGTCCGACTGCGCCCGCTCGACGGTGCAGGAAGCCATTCGCCGCATCGAGGCCGCCGGCATCATGGGCCACGTGCGGCGTGGCCTGGTGGTCGCCGGCCGCTGGTGCCAGTGGACCTCGGCCTATCTCTTCGCCGCCCCGGCGCAGTGGGCGCAAAGCGATACCGGAACCCGGTCAGCCGAAGTCTCTCTAGTGAAAAAGAAAGCTCAGGAAGGGGGATGGGGAGGGGAGGGCAGCCCCTTGCCGGCGGCCGAGCGCCAGGGGCTGGCTGAGAAATGGGGGCTGGCGATGGCCTAGATGGGTTTCCGCTTCGGCGGCACCGGCCAGACAAAAGGGGCGGGCAGCCGCTGGTGATCCAGCCAGCCGTCTACCAGCTTCAGCGCCTGCTCATAGGAGAAGCCGGTCTTGCCGTCATAGGGGTGGCCGGCCAACTGGAGGCGGGTGCTGACGCCGGCCGTGCGGATCTCGGCGCCCCGATAGCGCCAGATCGTCCAGACGCCCTTAGTGCCTTGCTGGCGCGGCTCGTGATGCGGGATCAGTTCTGGATGCTGCTCACTCATGCGGCAGATCTAGCGCGGGGCAGGGCAGGGGTCACGCGCGGCCGGATTGCGGCAAGCCCGGCCGGGGGCTTTAGCAGGGCACGATAATCAACGGTTACAGGATCACTGCTTGCGCGGCTGTCCATTGCGGCAGAGGAATATTCTTCCTATGTAATGAAGATGGCACGCCCGCGCAATTTGGTTGTGGTCGGTGGCGGAGGGCGAGGCGCCGTCGAGGCTTTATGCTTGCTTCTGGATGATCTGCCTGTCCCCATGTCTGCCCGAATCCTGGTAGCGATCGAAGACCCACTGCAGACCGTGGAGAGCATGAGGGCGGCGCTCCAGGGGCACACCCGTCTCACGGTCTCGATGGCCCAGGACGGGGATGTGGTGCCACCTGAGTGCGTCTGCTTAGCGCCGCAGGACCAGCATCTCGCTATCGGACCCGACTTTCGGGTCATGCTCCAGCGCGGTGATTTGATCCACGGCAAGCGTCCCGCAGCCGACGTTCTGTTCTCGTCAGCCGCGCAGCACTTCGGCAACCAGGTGATCGGCGTCATTCTGAGTGGTGGCAAAGAGGACGGCGTGGCCGGCTTTCGCGACATCCACGCGGCGGGCGGCTTGAGGTTGATCCAGTCTCCCTCCACCGCGACCAATCCCGGCATGCCCTTGTGGGGGACACTCGAGGATCACCCTGATCTCCTCTGTGCTCCGCAGGAGATGGGGCCGCTGCTGGGCCATCTGCTGCGGGGAGACGCCCTGTTCTGAATCCTGCGGACTGTGGCAGGCGGCGCCGGCCGGAAGCGCTAACACGATAATAGAACGGTATCGCGTGCCGCCGACCGCGAATTGGATGCCGCAGGTGGGTGGAATGCGGGCCTAGCTGGGCAGCAGATCGGTCAGGTATGCAGCGAGATTCACTCGGATCGGCATGAAGTAGACGTTGCCGCCGAAGCCCTGGATGGCTCGGACGGCCTTAGTCGCGAAGTCACGGTTCCAATCCAAGGTCGGGACGAAGCCAGCCGGGAAGATCACTCGGTTCGTCGTCTCCCAATAGGCCTGTGATTTCTGCCCCAGGACAGGGGCAACGCCCCAGAAGACGTCCTGGCCATGAAGCATCTCAGCACAGATTTCCAGCAGCCGCAGGTCGAACAGTGGTTGGGTGAAGAAGCCGTCGGCTCCGGCCTCGAGCTTGCGATGCACGGCTGTCATCTCGTCTCGGAAGCCTGCCCGATATGGGTCGAAGGCGGCATAGACTCGCAGATTGGGCGAGTGGCGCTTGAAGCGCCGGATGATGTCCTCGCTGCTGTTCGGGTAGGTTCTATGGCCCATGTCGTGCGGCGGATCGCCACGGACGACAAGAACCTCTCGGAGGCCGGCCGCTTCAATGGCGTCTGCTATCGGCAGTTCTTCGCCAGGGGGAATATCAATCGCCCGAATGTGCGGGATGGAGGCGGGTAGGATGCCGCTGGTGAGCTTGCAGGCATCCCAGCTGCGCGTAGGGAACCGCATCAGGTCGGGGATGTTGAAGGCATTGACCTGCGGCATAACTGACCGAACCATCGCCGCATCAGTCAGTAGTTCCGCTTCGCCCCGTGGGATCAATTCGACCGAGATTCTCATGGCCGCAATGTCATCGGAACCGGTCGAGGCGACAAGGTCCGCTTCAGGTCGGAGGCGGACATGCTCCGCCGGGCCAGGCCCCGAAGTCCAGCCGGACTGTGGCAGCCCGCAGCATCGCTGCTCCCCATGCACGATAAAAGAAATTATCGTGCTAAGACTAAGCTGAGAGCATCGCCGCTAGGCTCGACGCGCTCGGGACAACGCCGTAGTTTAGCATAATTCAAGTTTCAGTTGCTGGACGGGTAAAATGAACGCCGTTGAGATCGAGCAAGCCGTATCGGCCCTTGCAGAACAGTCTTTTGATCGATCCGCGTTTCCCTATGCTTTTCTAGCAGCCTTCGGCAACAAGGACACCACGCTTAAGCGACTGCGCAGCGGCGCATCGAACAAGTCCGACCTTGGTGGTGTGCTACAAACCAACAACATTCATATCGCCACCTGTGAGCCAGGCGCCGTCACCAACACTCTGCATGCCCTAAAGGCCAGCCCGGCAACGGGCCGCGCCAAAGCAAAATTCATCCTCGCAACCGATGGCAACAGTCTGGAAGCTGAGGATTTGGTGAGTGGCGACACGGTCGCCTGCGCCTATCGCGATTTCGCCGACCATTTTGGTTTCTTCCTGGCGCTGGCCGGAATTTCGACCGTGAAGGAAATTCGCGAAAGCTCCTTCGACATCCGGGCGACCAGTCGCCTCAACCGCCTCTATGTCGAGCTGCTGAAGGACAATCCGGACTGGGGCAGCGCAGCGCGCCGACCGGACATGAACCACTTCATGGCGCGGCTGATCTTCTGCTTCTTTGCCGAGGACACAGATATCTTTGGCGGCAGGGGAAAGTTCACCGAAACTGTCGCGCGGATGAGCGCAGGGGATTCGACCAATACGCACGAGGTCATCGCCACGCTATTCCGCGTCATGAATACCAAGCGGGAGAACCGGGCAGCTGACGGGCTTCCCCGGTGGGCCAACACCGACAACTTCCCCTATGTCAACGGGCAGTTGTTTTCTGGTGGCGACGAAGTACCGCGATTCAGCAAGATCGCTCGGTCCTACCTGTTGCACGTCGGTAGCCTCGATTGGACCAAGATCAACCCTGACATTTTCGGTTCGATGATCCAGGCCGTTGCCGAGGACGAGGAGCGCGGCGAGCTGGGGATGCACTACACCAGTGTCCCCAACATCCTGAAGGTGCTGAATCCGCTACTCCTAGACGAGCTGCGGGCAAAGCTGGAGGAAGCGGGCGATAACGCCCGCATGCTGCTCAACCTGCGCAAGCGCATCGCCAAAATCAGGGTTTTCGACCCGGCCTGCGGTTCGGGCAATTTCCTGGTCATCGCCTACAAGGAAATGCGCGCCATTGAGGCTGAGGTCAACCAGCGGCGCGGCGAGCCAGATCGTGCATCAGAAATTCCGCTCACTAACTTTCGCGGGATCGAGCTGCGCGATTTCTCGGCGGAGATAGCACGTCTTGCACTGGTCATCGCCGAGTACCAGTGCGACGTGCTCTATCGCGGTCAGAAGCTAGCCTTGGCGGAGTTTCTACCTCTGCGCAACGAGAATTGGATTACCTGCGGCAACGCGCTGCGGCTCGACTGGTTGAGCGTTTGTCCGCCGACTGGAACCGGCGTGAAGGTTCAGGCAGACGACTTGTTCGAGACGCCACTCGATCAGGCAGAGATTGATTTCGAGAACGAAGGGGGCGAGACCTACATCTGCGGCAACCCACCTTATCTGGGATCACGCGACCAGAAGGAGGAACAAAAGGCAGACCTGCGGCTTCTCTTTGACAAACGACTCTCAAACTGGAAGTCACTTGACTATGTCGCCGGATGGTTCGTGAAAGCGGCAGACTATTCCACAAAGACAAGGTCGATTGCAGCCTTCGTTTCTACCAACTCCATCTGCCAAGGCTTGCAAGTTCCGGTTCTTTGGCCGGAGATCTTCGCTGCTGGTTGTCAGATCGAGTTTGCCTACACGTCCTTCCGATGGGCCAACCTAGCTAGTCATAATGCAGGCGTGACTGTTGCAATCATTGGCATTACCTCGGACCCACGGAGCACGCGACGCCTGTTTTCGCTGGACGACAATGGACAAACCATTGAGCGCCAATGCGCACATATCAATGCCTACCTAGCAGTCGGCGAAAGTGTCATTGTGGAAAAGGCTAGCCGCCCGGCTGACTCTCGCGGCGACATGACTTTCGGGAACATGCCGTTGGATGGCGGTCACTTGCTTCTCTCGCGGGAACAGCTTGATGGGTTACAACTTACCCCAGCTCAAGAGCGTCGTTTTGTCCGTCGCATCTACGGCTCCGCGGAGTTTATTCGCGGCCTGGTGCGTTACTGCCTTTGGATTAAAGACGAGGATTTGGCAGAAGCGCTAGGAATTCCGCCGATCGCTCAGCGCATTGAAGATGTGCGCAGGATGCGTCGCAATGGTGGCGCGACCGCCAAGGATCTCGCGGATAGACCGCACCAATTCCAGAGAACGATTACTGGCAAACAGTCAACGCTAATTGTTCCTAGAGTCTCATCTGAAACACGAGAGTATTTGCCATGTGGTTATGAGCCAGGTGGATCAATCGCTTCTGATGCGGTCTGCGCCATGTACGACGCGCCTCTTTGGAACATGGCGCTGATCGCCTCGCGCCTTCACATCGTTTGGGTTGGAGCGGTATGCGGCAAGATGAAGACCGACTTTCGCTACTCCAACACTCTCGGCTGGAACACCTTTCCGATTCCGACGCTTACCGATAAGAACAAGGCCGACCTAACCCGCTGTGCTGAGGACATCCTGCTGGCTCGCGAGGCACATTTCCCGGCAACCGTTGCCGACCTCTACAACCCCGATTCCATGACGGCCGATCTGCGCGTTGCCCATGATCGCAACGACGAGGTGCTGGAGCGTATCTACATCGGCCGTCGCTTCAAGAACGACACCGAACGCCTGGAAAAGCTCTTCGAGCTTTACACGAAGATGATGGCCGGCCAGGGCACGGCCAGGAAAAAGAAAAAGCCGGAGGCCGTCGCGTGACCACGCCCACCCAATCCGTCCCGTCAGTCTCTGTCGCCTATAGCCGCAATGGCGGCTCGACCAAGGCCAACGCGCTCGGCATGCGCCCGATGCAGGAGCGCGCCTATGAGAAGCGGGGGGAGCAGTACCTGCTGATCAAATCCCCGCCCGCCTCGGGCAAGAGCCGCGCGCTCATGTTCATCGCCCTCGACAAGCTCCATAACCAGGGGTTGCGCCAGGCCATTATCGTGGTGCCGGAGCGGTCGATCGGCTCCAGCTTCGCCGATGAGAAGCTGACGCAGCACGGCTTCTGGGCGGATTGGACCGTTGTCCCGCAATGGAACCTCTGCAATGCCCCAGGCACGGATGGCGGCAAGGTTAATGCCGTCGGCACCTTCCTCGCCAGCGCCGACAAGGTGCTGGTCTGCACCCACGCCACCTTCCGCTTCGCCGTAGAGAAGTTCGGCGTGGCTGCGTTCGACGACCGGCTGATTGCCGTGGATGAATTCCACCACGTTTCCGCCAACCCAGAAAACCGTCTCGGCCTGCATCTCACCGAGTTCATTGCACGCGACCGTGTGCACCTGGTGGCGATGACTGGATCCTATTTCCGCGGCGATGCAGAGGCCGTGCTCAGCCCTACGGACGAGGCAAAATTCGAGACCGTCACATATACGTACTACGAGCAGCTCAATGGCTATGAGCATCTGAAGCAGCTCGATATTGGCTACTTCTTCTATTCAGGCTCCTACAGCGACGACATCCTGAAGGTGCTTGACCCTACCGAGAAGACGATCATCCACATTCCCAGCGTCAACTCGCGGGAGAGCACGAAGGACAAGATCCGGGAGGTCGAGCACATCATCGAGGAGCTCGGCGACTGGCAGGGCACGGACCCCGTCACGGGCTTCCAGCTTGTGAAGACCCCGGATGGCCGGCTACTGCGCATCGCCGACCTGGTGGATGATGACGCCGCCAAGCGCGACCGCGTCTCCGCCTCCCTGAAGGACCCGACCCAGAAGCACAACCGAGACCATGTGGACATCATCATCGCCCTCGGCATGGCGAAGGAAGGCTTCGACTGGGTCTGGTGCGAACATGCGCTCACTGTTGGCTATCGATCGAGCCTTACCGAGATCGTCCAGATCATCGGCCGCGCCACACGCGATGCTCCTGGAAAAGCCTGCGCCCGCTTCACCAACCTGATCGCGGAACCGGATGCCGCTGAGAAAGCCGTCGCCGAAGCCGTCAACGACACGCTGAAGGCCATCGCCGCCAGCCTGCTGATGGAGCAGGTTCTTGCCCCCCGCTTCGAGTTCAAGCCGAAAAATGTCGAGAGCGGGCCCACCCCTGGATTCGACTACGGCGAAGGCGGCTATGACCCGGCGAAGTGCAACGTCGGTTTCAATGAGGAGAAGGGTAAGTTCCAGATTGAGATCAAAGGCCTGGCGGAGCCAAAAAGTCCTGAGGCCAGCCGCATTTGCCAGCAGGATCTGAACGAAGTCATCGCCGCTTTTGTCCAGGACAAAAGCGCGATTGAACGGGGCTTGTTCGATCCTGATCTTGTGCCGGAGGAACTCACCCAGGTGCGAATGGGGAAGATCATCAAGGACCGTTACCCAGAGCTGGACGAAGCGGACCAGGAGGCCGTGCGCCAGCACGCGATCGCCGCGCTAACCCTGACGCAGAAGGCCAAGGAGGCCGCGCTCGGTAGTGGCGATGACGAGAGGGGGCCGAACACCGCCTTCGTCGAGGGCGTGCGCCAATTCGCTATGAACGTACGAGATCTTGACATCGATTTGATTGATAGCATCAACCCATTCGGCGAAGCTTATTCGATCCTAGCCAAGACTATGAGCGAGGAGAGCCTGAAACAGGTTCAGGCCATCATCAGCGCCAAGCGGGTGAACCTTACGTTGGAAGAGGCGCGCGACCTGGCGAAGCGGGCCTTGAGGTTCAAGCAGGAGCGCGGCCGGCTTCCCTCCATCACTTCGCCGGACGCTTGGGAAAAGCGCATGGCTGAGGGCGTGGCCTTTCTTGCACGCATGAAGGCGGAGGCTGCACGTGGCTAAGTTTACCGATGAGGACGATGCCCTTCTCGAGGAGCTTGGGGTCGAGGTTGATGCCAAGCGCGAGGGTAGCCGCACGCCCCGTGAGGAGCGCATCATCGCGGGCTTCGAGGAGATCCAGCGCTTCGTTGAAGAGCACGGCCGCTCACCCCAGCATGGAGAGGAGCGGGACATCTTCGAGCGGCTCTATGCCGTGCGGCTTGATCGGCTGCGGGAGCTTGAAGAAGCTCGGACCCTGCTTGCCTCCCTCGATCATCAGGGGCTGCTCTCGGCCGGGCCGTCAGCCGGCGAGGCCAGCCCTGACGACATGGACGATGACGAGCTGCTGAGCCAGCTCGGCGTAGACCTGCCGGCGATCGCCGACATGACGAATTTGCGCCACGTGCGGACGGCGGCGGAAAAGCGCGCGGCGGAAGAGATCGCCAACCGCGACCGCTGCGAAGACTTCGACCACTTCAAGCTGCTGTTCCAGCAGGTACAGAAGGAACTTGATGGCGGGATTCGGCAGACGCGACCCTTCGAGCTCAAGGCGGAGATTAGGCCTGGGAGCTGGTTTATCGTCGGCGGCCAGAAAGCTTACGTCGCCGAGGTCGACGAGCTGTTCACCAATGCGCAGGGCCGGACCGACGCCCGCCTTCGCGTCATCTTCGACAATGGCACCGAGAGCAACATGCTGATGCGCTCGCTCCAGAGGGCGCTGAACAAGGACGACGCTGGACGGCGGATCACCGATCCGGTGGCTGGACCCTTGTTCTCGGGAGAGCGGGAGCAGGACGACCAGGCGAGCGGCACGATCTACGTGCTACGGAGCAAGTCGGACCATCCTACCGTCTCGGCTAACCGCAACCTGGTGCACAAGATCGGCGTCACCAACATCGGCGTGCAGCAGCGCATCGCCGGTGCGCGGCTTCAGCCAACCTTCCTCATGGCAGATGTCGAGGTCGTCGCGATTTACGAGCTCTTCAACATCAATCGGACACGACTTGAAAACCTGATCCACCGGGTCTTCGACCCAGCGCGGCTCGACATTGAAGTCAAAGATAGGTTTGGGAACCCCGTCGTCCCTCGCGAATGGTTCCTGGCTCCTCTCTTCGCGATCGACGAAGCGGTCGAACGGATCAAAGACGGCACGATCACTCAATACGTCTATGATCCTTCCACTGCTCGGCTTCAGCGGCAGTAGCCATCGTCCGATAACTAGGAACCTGAATATTGGCTCGTTCACCGGCAGCAACGACCAGCAACGGTGATACCGGGATGGTGGACGATGAGAATAGGCCTTTACCCATGCTCCACCTGATCAGCCACAACAGGCAACGGCTCGGTGGGTAACGGTCCGAAGAGCGTTTCGAGCACCTCATTCATAGTGTCGATGCGTCGGAACCGCGCGGCGGGAACCTTGCCGTGGTTCATGCGGAGGGGCCGCTCACCCGTTTCGCGGCGACCAATGCGTTTGGGGCTGCCGAACCCGGATAAGTCGTGCAGTGGTTGTCCGGGTGCGCCGCCGAACCACCAATAGCCCTTCATGTTCAGATCAAGGTCGACGGAGATCCAGATCACACAGCCGCTTGGCTTGGCCGCGAGAGACCGGCTGATAGAGACAGACCCTGGCCGGTCTCGCACACCCGTCTTGAACTGGATATGCCGCACGATCGCGCCGCGCCCCATGACCAGATCATAGCCGTGAGCGTCGAACTCGGATCTCAGGACTTCCACGTCCACGATGCCGCGCTGCCACAGCGTGCGCAGAGCCTCACCTACAAACACATGCTCAACAATCCGTTCTCGGAGCGTCGAGTAGAGGGAGTGCGCCTCCAGTTCTGCCACGAGCTATTTGCTCACTAGCCATGACAGAAACTGAATATCAACTCCATCACCGGCAGCCGTGACTTGAGCAAAGAGGATAGGCAAAACATGGAAAATGAAGGGAGCCGTCATAGCTTGCGAAATACGCCCTCTACATCCGCCACAGACGTCTGATTGTCGAAGCTGTGGAGCATAGTGCCCGACTGGGTACGATCCCTAATTTCAATCTTTTCTGTCGCATGATTGTAGGCGAACGCGTACCGGGTGCCACTGATAGTAACCCAGAGAACATTGGCGAGCCCACCAGCATACTGCTTGATCTCGATCGAGCCCGGTTCACCTCGCCAGATGATCCCGCCGAGCAATGCCAATGCTATTCCCTTAACTTGTCCGGCATGATGATCTGCTCGCCCCATGACCCCGTCGGCGTAACGGTGTAGCACATCCACATCGGTTGCTGTGATTGGCATGCTCTCCCTCTCCTGCCGCCGTTCAGTTTAACCTTCAGTTACCATGTAAGAAGACATTGGTGCGGTGAAACGTGAGATATGTCATCTGACCCGGACTAAAGGCGCCGACGTTAGGCGGCGGTTCTACGGCAACGCCGAGACGGGCAATCTCCTGTGCATCGATCTGCGGTGAGATCAAGATCTGACCATCCGCGCGGAACGAGATGTAGCCCCGGTCAAAGAGGTGGTCGATGTTGGGCGAGAGCAGCAGACCATTATGACCATCGAGTCGCTCGGCGTTGCTGACGCAGGCCCGCCAAGGCTTGATGTGGCTGGCCCGCAGCAGACGGCGATCCGAAACTCGGGTCACACGGCACGCCTGCTCAACGGCTTCCACATTCAGCCGGAAGCGCCCCTGGCCACGACGGGCCTCCACCACGGCACGACGGGTTGTCTCGTCGAGATTGGCATCCCGTCGCAGCGCCTCTTCAAGCGCATCATCCACCTCACGGACGGCGCCATCGTCGTCGCCAGTGCCGTGACCCTGCAGAAGAAACTCACTGCCCCAGGTTCCGAGACGGTTCAGCAGCACCTGCGCCATCGTGTCTGGGAGCGCCGCCAGGTAGAGGTGCTGAACACCATCGCCCGTGCTCGCGATCAAGGGCGAGTACTTCTCCGGAAGATAGGGCCGCAGCTCCTCTATGAAGGCTTTTGGCCGCAGCGGTTGCGGCACCGGATGCCAGTCGACCGGGACCATCCAGCCATCCTGCTCCCAACGCATTCCGGCCGAACCAAACTCACTGGGTCGGGGGCAGGAGGCCGCGGGGCGAGTGACAAAGCCCGCCTGACGAATTTCACCGTCGGCGTAGGAGAATACAACGTCGCCAGGGAGGACCCGTCGCAGGTTGTCGTAGGAGACGTTGCGGCTGCCATCGCGCTTGGTCTTGGGCGACCAAATGTATCGGCCATCCACCTCATGGCGATAGGTTTGCTTGTGATTGACCCACCAGAAGGACATTGCGCCAGGCTCGCTGAGATACATTGCGTTGATCAGATGGGCCCATCTCTCTGCCAGAGGGCCTTCTCCCTGTCTCTCTACCGCCTGAAATGTTTCGCGCATAGATTGATCTACAGGCGGTGATTCATCCATGATGTGTTTGGGTGAGCGGCGCCGCCATACGCGCGGGGCGGACGAGTGGGGTGATGCATGTATAAAAGTGCCAGCCGGTTCTTGAACTCCATGCGCGCAACCACGATGGCTGGCACCGGCTTCGGTGTGAAGCTGCCGAGCGCAAGCGGTGGATCGGCACGATCGTCACGCTACCTCCTCGAACCGCCGACTCTGCTCGAAGGGGAAGCCATCGGTGATGTTCACCCCGACCGTGACCGGTTTCTGCAAGGGGTTAACGCACAGCTGCGAGCTCTGACATCGGCGGGCGTGCGCCGATGTGCTGATCAGGCGGAGAAGCTGAATGAGCTTGGCTTTCGCAACGCGCGAGGTGGGTTGTGGAATGAGCGCTTGCTTCAACTCATGCTGATGCGGCTGCAGCCCTATCGCGCCAAGATGCGCCTCGCACACCAGGCCAAAACGCAAGCAACTCCGCCACAGCCTCAGGCTCCAGACCTGATCAAGGTGGAACCGCAGCGTCGGAGCGGAGGCGGCGTCAACCGGCGCGGTGTCGATGGCAAGGTGTGGTTAACCTTCCCATCGTTGACATGGACGTCGGTGCAAACAGCCCTGGGCCACCAGGCTGACGCCGTGATGGCGCCGTGCCAGGTTCGTCAGATCCATGAGGACCTGCGTCTCGAGTTTCCAGCGCATTACGCACTGCCGGAGTGTCTCGTGCACTGGATGGCGAAGCAGCGGCCTGTTGCTGAATTGACCTTGATGCTGGCCAGTGTTCCGGCAGAGGGTCGCGCATCCATGTCCCTCCACCCGAGTATCGCTGATGGGCTGCGACACTGCGCTGTTCGGGAGGTCACGGTGTACTACGAGCGCCGCGATGATCCGGCAGACGGCCGGTATCAAGCACAACAGCACAGCGTGTTGCACCGCGCCACAGGGAGTGGACAGAGCGCGCTGCTCTCGATCCTGATGGACACAGACGGAGGAGGCAGCCGACACCGCCTCCCGCCTTCTGTGCTGCAAGGCTACCTCAAAGCGGGTGGCTGGCGCATCGAGTTTGCCTGGAACATGCTCTCACTCACGACACCAATGCGCTGAAGTAGGTCGTCACGCCCTCTGGGTACTGACAGAAACAGCTCACCCGGTTGGGCGGCAGGCACACTGGCGCGTCGAGCAGCCAAGATCGGTGCCAGGACCTTTCGCTTGTTCTCACCGCAGGTCGCCAGGAAACGCTGCCAATGATATGTCACTCGCGCACCGCTACTTGCGCTTAATCCGTGGTGATAACCCACAGACGGTCAGATACCCCTTTGTGATGGCGTGATGGGTTTGCGCTTCGGTGCTCACCGGCACGATCAGGGAGTCATGCACGGGGAGGGCGAGGATGCCCTGCTGGCGCAGCAACCGCATCGCCAGGGTCATCGCCTCGGCTTCCCGCGCCGCGAGGTAATGGGTCACCAGATGATGTGCCGGCTGCCCCACTTGCGCCACCAACTCCTCGGGCACTACCAGGGCGGGCTGCGCCAGGGCCGGAAAGCGCCGCATCACCGCGGCTCCGACGTCTTTGATTGGAGGGAGCTGTGCCACCACATCGGGCGCGAGCGAACGCGACCAGAAGGTCGGTGGCCGTCCTTTGCCGCAGGCTTCCATCACCCACTGCTTGACGACCGGCCGTGCAAATCCGTGCCCTTCATAAGGATTCCCATCAGGAGGTGGCGAACCCAGCAGGCCCAGCAGCAGCGCCAAGTGCGAAGCGCTGACATCCAACTCCACCACCGCTTCGCCGCCGATCTGCAACCGCGCCCGCTGCGCCGCGCCGAGGCTGGCATAGCTGCTAACATGCCCGGCTCCGGCATCGCCGCCGTTGCCCACGGCGTACCAGCGCCCCTGCAAGAGCCGGGAGCCGCTGAACACCCGATACCATTGCGGTGGGTAGCACGGCGTCTCATCCGGAAAGCGCACGGGGATAGCTGCGGCGAGGGCGTTCTGCGCTGCCACATCGTCCTCTAGGTCACGCCAGCCCGCGGCTGGTTCTGCGCCGGACGGCTCGGCCATCGCGCCGCCCGACCCCGGCGGCGCCGCGTCGCGCCAAGCGTCCCATGGCTGTTTCCGAAACGGCCGTAGTTCCAGCAGCGCCCGCGGCTGCGGTGCGCGCCGCGGCGTCGGCGCCCGAAAGGCCGCCCGGATCGTGGTGGGTGTCAGGCCATGCGCTTGGGCCAGCTGCAGCAGGGCGTCCGTTGGCCAGTACCGAGCCGACTTCCCCTTGCCACCCTGGCCCATGCGAAAGCGGTGCGTCGGGGGCAGGCGAACGCCGCCATGGTGCACGATCAGCGCCTCGGCCTTCAGCACCTCGATGACCGTCTTGAACACCCGTCGTCCGACAGTCTGAACGGGGTCCGTGATGGCCGCGGCGCTGGCATCGGCCGGTGCGGCCTTTGGCGTGAAGCTCTCGGCCTGGTTGCTGCGCCACGCCGGCCGCGGCCCGTCCGGGTGCCACCAGGCCCGCAGTAATCCGCCCACCATGGCACCGACCGCCTGCCGCAGCTTGAGTAGCCCGGCCGTGTGTCGCTGGTTCCTGCGGGTCTGCGGCGCCAGCTCAGCGGTGAGGACCTGCTCGACCAGTGTCGCCACCAGGGCTCTCGCCGCTGGGGTTCGCGGCGTCAGGTCGAGCGCCCAGAACACCGCGCGGTTCAGGAAGGCCGGGGAACCGATGGGCGCCACTACCGTGTCGCTTGGCGCTGACGCAGGCTTACGATGGGCTGCCCTGTGCGGCGTTGGGATGGCAGAACCCGAGGGTGGAATCTTGTGCCGCGCCGCCCCACCCTGCCGCCGATGTTCCAACTTTTGGTTCCGGTTATGCCTCTCTCTGTTCTTATGCGCTGGACGACGTGTCGTCCAGCGCTCGGTCATGTCTAGTCAAGGGCTCTGGAGCCTGTCTCAGGTTGAAAAATACATTGGAATAGAAGGGTAAAAACCGGACGCGATTTTCGATGATTAATCGTAACAAACGTGACGCGGTAGCCCTGCGTGACCCACTGCCATGTCGGCTGTCTTGCAAGAGCCGGAAGAGGGAGGTTGAGGCACGTCACCCGCCTGGATGGTGCCTCTCATGTCAGACTGGCAGAGTGGTATGAGGTCGTGGTCAGCTCCCTTGTCATCCTTGCAGGACCCCATGCCACCCGTGTCCGACACACCTGACCCTTTGCCCCCGCCGCAACCTGCCAACCATGTCCTGATGGTGCGGGTGGACGACGGCATGCTGATGGCGTCGCGGCCCTGCACACCGGAGGAGCGCGACGCGGCGGTCGCGGTGGTGTCGGCGGCCATCCTCGGCGTGCGTCCGGACCAACTGCCGCCGCCCTTCATCGGCTGGATGCCCGCGATCTCCTGGGCCAAGGTTGGCACTGCGCCGGACCCCTTCGGGGACACTTTGCCGCGCAACCTGAAGACGCCGCCCAACGAAGGGGCGCAGGTGCGCCTCAGTGCCATCCGGGCGGGCTCGGTGTTCTTTCAGGTCAAGACCGCCTCGCGCACCATCCGTTGTGATCTGGACCCCTGGTTCGACACGCTGACACCGCTGGTGCGTGTTGCACAGATCCTGCGCGATGGCGGCTTTCCCTGGATTGTGTCGGAAGACCGCATCCGCATTGTCACGCGTCCGGTGCCCGAGGCCCCCACGGCCTTGCGCCTCCTCGTCCTGGACTGGCAGTGCAGCGAGATCCATGCCGTGGTGGAGCGCGCCGCATTCCTGGCCCAATGGCGCCAGATGCTGGAGGCAATTGCCGACACTGAGCATCTCGCCCACAGGGGCGTGCTGCACGGAGAGCTACCAGATACCGTGGTGCACGAGCAGGCCGATGCCGCGTGGCAACGCTTGGTCGCCGCCGGCACGCCCGACGATGAGGATGATGAAGCCGAAGCCCTGTTCGTCGGCGCCTACATCGCCCGCCGCATTCGCCTGACCCCGCGCCAGCAGGCCTATATGGCGGCCGAGCGGCAGATGCTGCGCACCTTGGTCATCCCGGAAGAATGGCCCCCTCTCGTGGGCCCCGATGGCCGCGACGAGGAAGAGGTCGAGATCCTGCTGGACGACGCTGCGGACGCGCCAGGCCGGGAGTAAACCGAACCCGCGGCCGGCTCCTGCCGCCGCCAGACTGTTCCAACGAACCAGAGGCCTGGGGCCCCTGGACCAGGCGGAACCGCGAACTTGAGCCTGTGCCAGCGTCCTCTATCAGCAAGCTGCAAGGATCGGCTGCCAGGGCAGAGATGCCAGGCTTGCACCCGGGTGGAGTCCCGCTGCACCGCGACCAGTTGGCGCAGCAATCGGAAAGGCCGCGAGGCCCTGTCCCAACCCTGGGCCGGGGCCTCACCTCATCCGAGCTCCTCGCAGTGCTGGCTGTCCTGCCAACCCTCATGTTGATCCGACCCGAAGCTTCCGCTCCTGCCGCCGCAACGCCTTCCGCCTTGCTGCGATGACGTCGTGATGCTGGCGCTGCGCCTGATGCGCCTGCGCCACGATGTAGTAGCGTTCCGTGGTCTCGAAGCCAGCATGTCCCAGCAGCTGTGCGGTGGCGCGCACATGATCCGGGTCCTCCAGTGCCATCGTGGTGGCAACGCAGTCGCGGAACAGGTGAGCATTCACCCTATGCCCGAAGCGCGGCTGGGTATGGCGGATGAGGGCCTTCCACTGCGCGCTCATGCTGAACGGCATGCCACATTGCGAGAGCCACAGGTGCTGCCCCGCCGGCCGCAGCGGCTGCGCCGGGTCGCGGCCGCCGCGCAACCGCAGCAGCCGCGGCCGG
>NZ_RFLX01000033.1 GCF_003696345.1 Teichococcus wenyumeiae
CCAGCATGCGGCGGATTCTCTTGGGCGTCAGGACGCACCGGGCCCTCCGTTACCCGGGCAGGGTAGCGGCGCGGCTCGTCGTCTTGGGGATGAAAGAGCGCGAGCGCCCGGCTCAAATCAGGCGGCGACCCTGCTCATCGACGACCTGCTCGCCGTCTTCCTTGGCGTAGGCGCCCCGCTGCGGGTGCGGCAGGATGTCCAGCACCGCCTCTGACGGCCTGCACAGCTTGACGCCGAGCGGCGTCACCACGATGGGCCGGTTGATGAGGATGGGGTGCGCCATCATGGCGTCGAGCAGCTGGTCGTCCGTAAGGGACGGGTCGCCAAGGCCAAGCTCTTCGTAGGGCGTGCCCTTTTGGCGCAGGATGTCGCGCACCGGGATGCCCATGTGGCGGATGAGGTCAGCCAGCACCTCCCGCGTCGGCGGCGTCTTCAGGTACTCGATGACTTCCGGCTCCTCGCCGCTGTTGCGAATGAGGGCCAGGGTGTTGCGGGACGTCCCGCAGGCCGGGTTGTGGTAGATGGTGACGTCGCTCATGAGACGGCCTTCTCTTGCGAGCAGCAGGGCAGCAGGTCGGCGATCAGGGGCTGGCACAGGTCGGCGCGGCCGCCACAGCAGTCCTTGACCAGGAACAGCATCATCTCGCGCAGGCGCTCCAGGTCGGCCCGGTAGACGATGGACCGGCTAAGGCGCTCGGAGCGGAGCAGGCCAGCGCGCGCCAGCACCGCCAAATGCGTGGACATCGTGTTTTGGGGAACGTCGAGTTGCCGGGCGACTGCACCGGCGGGCAGACCGTCAGGCTCATGCCGGACCAGCAGCCGGAAGGTTTCGAGGCGAGTGGATTGCGACAGGGCACCGAGGCAGGCCAGGGCTTCGTCATATTCCATATATCCAGTATTGCCGATATAATCGCTGACAGTCAAGTTGATGCGGCGTGACAAAAGGCAGCGGGCTCCAGAGGCCATGGTATGGCGTCACCGGTGAGGCAGATGCCTTGCTGCAGTTCAGTGACCGTGAGTCAGTCGTCTGACGTCCGCTTCCGCGCACTGTCGCCACAGAAGCGGACAGGCGGCTTTCGGCCAGACCCGGTCGTGGGCTGCATTGCGGCATCCTGCGCGCAGCTATCCATGTGACACCGGGTTCAAAGGTTATCGTTCGTAGAGGCTGCCTGAAGGTGTCGCCGATGGGTGATGAGCAGACCTTTGGGGCGGGTGGGGCTTCTGCTACCGATCCAGCTCGGTGGCGGCTAGTGCGGCGATCCGCAGGGCGATTTCGGCAAGGGGAGCGTCATCGCCCAGGAACCACGAGGCCGAGAGGCCGGTCCACGCCAGCACCCAGGACAAGAGGCGCCGCCGATCCAGCCCGCCTGCCGCGGCGATGATGTCCAGTCGCCGCGTAAAGCGCCCAGGCTGCGTCGCCACCGGCCGCGCGGGGTCTGCTAGGTCGGGATTGGTGAAGATGTTGGCGAAGTCGAAGCCCCGCTCACCGATCAGGTGCTTCGGGTCGATGGCCAACCAACCTCGTTCGCCAAAGTCGAGCACGTTGTCGTGGTGCAGGTCGCCGTGCAGCACGGCGACCTCGCGTGGTTCCGCCAGGAGCATGCGGGCCGTTTCCGCACAGCGGGTGAGGATGCCACTATACTGGGCGGCTGCGGGCCACAGGTCCCTGAACCACTCCCTGAGCGGCGTCAGTTCCGGCAACGGCGTCGAGCGGGGCGCATGCAAGCGGGCGGCCGCCGCGCAGAGGATGCGGCATGCCTCATCGTCGCTTCCGGAACGGGCCATGTCGCTCAGTGATGCCGGGCCCGTGGCGCGCTCCATCAGCAGGGCATCGCCGTCCCGGGCGAACACCCGTGCGGCCCCATCCCCGCTCCACCACTCCATGAGCACGCCGCCAAGCCGTTCATCAGCCTCGTGGGACAGCTTGAGCATCGCTCGCTTGCCGTCCTTCAGCACCGGAAGGAGGTGGGCAGCGGGCGTGGTGATCGGCGCACCGTCAGGAGCCAGATCCCAACGAGTCAGGTAGGACTCAAACATGCCCCTGCTTACAGCGCCTTCCAAAACCTGGACGGACGGCAAGGTCGCAGCGATCTGAGGATCATAGCGAAGCTCCTGATCTCGAACGAACTCTGGTCGGTGATCGAGCCGCTGTTGCCGCCTGAACGGTCCAAGCCGAAGGGTGGACGGCCGGTTATACCGCCCGTGCCGCCTTAAGCGGCATCCTCTTTGTGCTGCGCTCCGGCATACCGTGGGAGATGCTGCCATGGGAGATGGGCTGGTGAAAAGTATGCGTTTCACCCGGCGTCACCTGCTGGCGGCGGCTGCGGGACTGGCAGCAAACTGGTATGTGGGACCGGCTGCACCAGGAGTTGCTGCGGCGCCTGCGCCAGGCCGACCGCATCGACTGGACCCGTACCTGCGTCCGGCGCGGCATCGAGAAGAGCAGCCGGAGACTGGGCAAGCACAGGTGAGTCATCGAGCGCACATTTGCCTGGATCAACCGCTTCCGCCGCCTCGCCATCCGCTACGAGCGGAGGCTCGATATCCACCATGCCCTCACCGTGCTCGCCTGCTCCCTCATCTGCCTCAATGCACTTCAGGGTAACTTTTGAACGGCGCTGTTAGTGAACTGGTCCAACCTCTGCGTGTGTTGGTGAAACGTCCTGCGTCAGCGATGGACGGGCGGAAGGAGGCGTTGCCTCCTTCCTGGTTCAAGACGGCCTCGTCAGTCGACAGTCGCACCGGACTGCTTCACCACCTCGGCCCAGCGGGCAATGTCCTGCTGGTGTACTTGGAGGAAAGCCTCAGGGCTGGGATCCACCGGCGGCGCAATCCCCTGGGTGGTCACCAGCCATTCCTTGAAGGAGGGCTCGCTGATGATGCGGGTGACCTCCTGGCTCATCCGCGCCTGGATGGAACTGGGCAGGCCCGGCGGTGCGAGCAACCCGTACCAGGTGCTGCTGGAGAAGCCCGGCAGCCCGCAGGCTTCGGCTGCCGTCGGCACATCCGGCAGCGCCGGGAGGCGTGCGGTAGTGCTGACGGCCAGAGCCCTGGCCTGGCCCTGCTGCACCGCTGCGATACTGGGGCCGCTCTGGTTGAAGAAGAAGGTCGCATCGCCGGTCAACAGAGCCGTCATGGCTGGTCCTTGACCGCGGTAGGGCACATGGACCGTATTGATCTTTGCAGCACTAGTGAACTGAACGGCGGTCAGGTGGGTGGAGGCGCCGTTGCCTGTGGAACTGTAATTCAGCTGTCCTGGCCGTGCACGCGCCGCCGCCAGCAGGTCCTGGCAGGTATCGATGCCGGGCGAGTGCTTTGGATTGACCAACAGCACGTTCGGCACGTCGCCAAGCAAAGCGATATGCGTGACGTCACGAAATGCATCGAAGCTGAGGCTCTTGTAGAGCGCAGCGTTGATGGCGTGGGTGCCCGCCGTTGCCAGTAGGAAAGTGTAGCCGTCCGGTCGCGCCTTTGCCACCGCATCCGACGCGATGTTGCCGCCTGCGCCCGTGCGGCTGTCCACGACCACCGGCACACCCAGCGCCTGGCTCAGCGGCTCGGCCAGCTTGCGGGCATAGATGTCGGTCCCCGCGCCGCTGGGGAAGCCGTTCATGATGGTGATCGGCCGTGATGGCCAAGCCGCCTCCTGCGCCTGCCCATGGGCAAAGGGCAGCGTGAGAGCCAAAAGCATGAAAGTGGAACGAAGCATCCGGACCGATCCTTTCTCGGCAAAGCGGAAGCCGATATGTTCTCTGGCGTTCTTGTTTTTTTGTCAGCGGCGTTGGTGCGGAGGGGGGCCTCCCCTCCCGCACCTCAGTGTTAGGGAGCGTCGAACACGCGCGGGCGCAGCCCGGCATGGAAGTAGTTGACCATCGAGTAGATGTCGTAGACCGGCAGGCCAACCTCCCGCCGTAGCGCGGCGGCGTAGGGCGGCATGTTGGTGCACTCCAGCACGATGGCGCCGACTTCCGGATGCCGCGCCACCAGGTCGCGCCCGGCGTCCAGGATGTCCTGCTCGGCTAGGTCGACATCCATATCGTCCTTCTCTGCCTTGATCAGCACGCGGAAGAACTCCCGGCCGTTCTCCGTCCCAGCCACCGGAATGTCGAGCGGCACACCCGCGGCTTCCAGGTGCCGTGGCGTCAGGGTAGAGCCGGACACGGTGACAATGCCGACGCGCTTGCCCGGCGGCAGCATCGCCTGCACCCAGGGCACCTGCATCAGGCTGCTGGTGGCCACCGGCACGCCGACATGTGCCGCCAGTTCCTTCTGGAACAGCGAGAGGAAGCCGCAGTTTGTGGTGATGGCTTCGGCCCCCAGGCGGACCAGATCCGCGGCAGCGACCAGGAAGTCCTGCAGCAGGCCGTCAGCGCCGTTCAGCACCACCTTCTCCGGACTGGCGCCGCGCACCACGCGATACATCACGGGGAAGGGCCAGGTGGTGCCGTTGCCCATGTCGCCGGGGATGCGCGGGAAGCGCGCCTCCAGCATCAGGATGCCAAGCGGCACGCCGTACACAGCCTTGCCACCCTTGGCGGTGCCGCGGCGCGGAGAGATGGCGGGTAGCGATGGGGTCATGTCGGGCCTCAGCGGACCGGCGGCGCGTATTGCAGGCCACCTTGGGTGTAGAGTGCGTTGCGGCCGCGCGGCAGGCCCATGGGCGCCACGTTGCGGTCCCAGAGCTCGGCATAGTTGCCGACCTGGCGGATGATGTTGGCGGCCCAGCCCACCGGCGCGCCCATGTCGGCGCCGAAGTTGCCGCTCACGCCCAGCAGGCGCTGCACGTCGGGGCGCGGGTCGCCCATGTGCTCGTCGATATTCTTGCTGGTGATGCCGAACTCCTCAGCCAGGTGCATGGCGTTCTGCGTCCACCTGACCAGGTCGAAGAACTTGTCGTCGCCCTTGCGCACGACGGGACCAAGCGGCTCCTTGCTGATCAGCTCGGGCAGCACCACGAAGTCCTCGGCGCGCGGGCCGAGCCCGGCGCGGAAGGCGGCCAGCGTGCTGGTGCCCACCGTGAAAGCGTCGCACCGCCCGCCGGTCATGGCGTTGCGGATTTCCTCCACGCTCTCGATCACCACCGGGTTCAGCTTCATGTTGCTGGAGCGGAAGAAGTCCGCGAGGTTCTTCTCGGTGGTGGTGCCGGGCTGCACGCAGACGCTGGCGCCGTCCAGCTCCTTGATCGACTTCACGCCCAGCGTGTTGGATACCAGGAAGCCCTGGCCGTCGTAGAACAGTACGCCGGTGAACAGCAAGCCCAGCGCGGCCTCCCGCGGCTGCGTCCAGGTGGTATTGGAGGACAGAAGGTCGATCTCGCCGGTCTGCAGCGCCGTCAGCCGGTTGGCATAGGTGGTGGTGACGAAGCGCACCTTGCTGGCGTCGCCCAGCAGCGCCGCCGCGATGCCCCGGCAGAAATCCGTGTACAGGCCATGGTATTCGCCGCGCTGGTTCAGCACCGCGAAGCCCGGCAGGTCCGCCGAGGTGCCGCAGACCAGCGCGCCGCGGGTCTTGATGGCGTCAATGGTGGCGGAGCCGGAGCCCTGTGCCTGCGCCCCCGATGAGAAGGCCGAGATCGCCAGCCCGGCACATCCGGCCAGAAGGGAAAGAAGTGTCTTCATCATGATCGCCTTCACCTGAAGGGTTGAGGGCCGTGCACGTGCCACCCCGCCGCTGTGACGCAGTCTTTCGGGCGAAACCGGTTCTACCTCGGCTCACCGAAAGCGAGCCGCAGAAAAAGGCGTAATGGGGATCTCCGGCGGCTGGCCGGAGAGAAGCTGCGCCACCAGGCGCCCGGTCCGCGCACCCGCCACAAGCCCGACATGGCCGTGGCCGAAGGCGTGCACGACATCCGCGCTGCGGCGGGACGGGCCCAGGCAGGGCAAGCCGTCCGGCGTGCTCGGCCGATGGCCCATCCAGAGCTTTGTGCGCTCGGCGGGGAAGGACTGTGGCAGGCCGGGAAAGGAGCGCAACAGGTGACCGCGCAGGATCTCGGCGCGCCGCCAATCCGGCGATGCGTCGGTCGCGGCGATCTCCACCTGCCCGGCGGCGCGCAGCCCGTCATGCATGGCATTGACCACCATCTTGGCGCCGCCCAGGCTGACGGAGTGGCGCGGGCCAATCGAGACGCCCTGCAGCATGACGTGGTAGCCGCGTTCGGTCTGCAGCGGCACCCGGTCACCAGCCTGGGCGGCCAGCGGAGCCGATCGGACGCCGCAGCAGATCACCGCCGCGTCGCAGTCCAGCATGCTGCCGTCAGCCAGGGCGACCCCTCGCAGCCGTTCTCCCTCCAGCCGCAGTCCGGTGGCGGCCACGGGCCGCAGTTCCGCTCCCTGCCGCTGCGCATGCGCCACCAGTGCCGCGACATAGCGGCCGGGAGCCAGACAACGTCCCGCTTCCTCCGTCAGCACCGCGAAGGTGTAGGCAGGGTCGAGGTCGGGCTCCATCTCGCGCAGCGCCGCGCCCTCAATCTCAGTCCAGGAGATGCCGACCTGGCGGCGGATGCGCCACCCCATGGCCTCCGCCGCGAAGCCCGCGCGGGAATGCCAGGCGTTCATCAGGCCCTTGTGCTCGATCAACTCCGGCACCCCGGCCTCGCGGGCGAGGGTGCCATGCAGCGCAGGCGAGTCCTTGAGCAGGGGCCGCAGCGTCTCGGCGATCTGCCGCACACGCTCCTCCGTCCAGCCAGCCGCCAGGTAGCGCAGCAGCCAGGGCGTGGACCGCGGCAGGTGCCGCCAGCGGATGGCCAGCGGCCCCAGCGGGTCGGCGATGAAGCCCGGCACCTGCTTCCACAATCCCGGTCCGCTCGGTGGCAGCACGGAATGAGAGGACAGCCAGCCCGCATTGCCGTAGCTGGCGGCCTGCTCGCCGCCCGGGGAGTCCGGTTCTAAAATCGTGGCACGGTGCCCGGCGCGCAGCAGTTCGACGGCGCTGGCGGCGCCCTCGATGCCTGCGCCGATCACCGCGACGTGACGCCTCACAGAGGCTGCCCTTCCGGCATGTCGCGGCCGACGGAGCGGGCGCGGGGGTCGAGGAAGCAGTGCAGGATGGCGGGCTTGCCGGAGGCCAGGGCGCGCTCGAAGGCGGGGGCGAAGTCGCGGGTGCTGCGCACCGCCTCGCCATGGCCGCCGAAGGCGGTGGCATAGGCGGCGAAGTCGGGGTTCACCAGCCGGGTGGCGGAAATGCGGCCGGGATAGTCACGCTCCTGGTGCATGCGGATGGTGCCGTACATGCCGTTGTCGATGACGATCACCAGGACAGGGATGTCGTGCTGCACGGCGGTCGCGAATTCCTGGCCGGTCATCAGGAAGTCGCCGTCACCGGCGATGACCACGGACACCGCCTCCGGCTTCTGCCGCTTGGCCATGATCGCCGCCGGCACGCCATAACCCATGGAGCCCGAGGTGGGCGCGAGCTGGGTACCGAGGCGCGAGAAGCGCCAGTGCCGGTGCATCCAGCCGGCGAAATTGCCGGCGCCGTTGCAGAGCACCGTATCGGCCGGCAGGCGCTCGTTCAGCCAGCGCACCACCTCGCCATACTGGAAGTCGCCCGGCAGGGTGCGGGGCGTGCCGGACCAGGACAGGAAGGCCTCATGCGCCGGCGCGGTCTCCGCCGCCCATGCCGGCGTGGCCTTGGGGGCGAGGCCGGCCAGGGCCGGGGCGAAGCGGCTCGGCGCGGCCTGGATGGCCAGCGTCGGCGCATAGACGCGGCCCAGTTCCTCGGCGCCCGGATGCACATGCACCAGCTTCTGCCGGGGCACGGGGATGTCGAGCAGGCTGTAGGAACCCGACGGCATCTCCGACATGCGGCCGCCGATCAGCAGCAGCAGGTCGGCCTCCTGCACCATGGCGGCGAGCTTGGGAGAGGGGCCGATGCCGAGGTCGCCCACATAGCACTGGTGGTCCCAGCGGAAGCGGTCGGCACGGCGGAAGGAGGTGCAGACGGGCAGCGACCAGCGCTCGGCGAAGGCGGCCATGCCTTCCACCGCCGCCTCATCCCAGCCCGTGCCGCCCAGGATGGCCAGCGGCCGCCGCGCGCCTTCCAGCAGCGCCGCCATGGCCTGCATGTCCTCGGCGGCGGGAGCGGGCAGGGCGGGCGTGACCCGTGGCGCATCAGCGACGCTGGCGAGCTCCGTCAGCATGTCTTCGGGCAGCGCGATCACCACCGGGCCGGGGCGGCCCTGCATGGCGACATGAAAGGCACGGGAGACGATTTCCGGGATGCGCTCGGCGCTGTCGATCTCGGTGGCCCACTTGGCCATGGTGCCGAAGACGGCGCGGTAGTCGAGTTCCTGGAAGGCCTCGCGCTCGCGCATCTCGCGCGCCACCTGGCCGACGAACAGGATCATCGGCGTCGAATCCTGCATGGCGACATGGACGCCGCAGGAGGCATTGGTGGCGCCGGGGCCGCGTGTGACCATGCAGATGCCGGGGCGGCCGGTCAGCTTGCCATAGGCCTCGGCCATGATGGCGGCACCGCCCTCGGCGCGGCAGGTGATGACGTCGATCCTGGCATCGAACAGCGCGTCCAGCACCGCCAGGTAGCTTTCGCCCGGCACGCAGGAGACCCGCTCCACGCCCTGCGCCACCAACTGGTCCACCAGGATCTGGCCGCCCGTGCGCGGCGCGCTCACCGCAGCACCTCCACCGCGCGGGCGATGCGCGCCATGGCGGTGCGAAGTTCGCCCTCCGCCGTGGCATAGGAGACGCGGAAGTACGGCGCCAGGCCGAAGATGGAGCCAGGAACGACGGCCACGTCGTGCTCCTCAAGTAGGTAGCGGCAGAAATCCATGTCTGTGGACAATACGGCGCCAGTGGGCGTGGTGCGGCCGATGACGCCTGCGCAACCAGCGAAGGCGTAGAAGGCACCCTCCGGTCTGCGGCAGGTGATGCCGGGAATGGCGTTCAGCGCCTCCACCACCAGGTCGCGCCGGTGCAGGAAGGAGGCTCGGCGTTCGGCCAAGAAATCCTGCGGGCCATTCAGCGCCTCAACGGCGGCGGCCTGCGACACCGAGCAGGGATTCGAGGTGCTCTGGCTCTGCACCACCGCCATGGCGCGGATCAGCGCCTCCGGCCCGGCGCCGTAGCCGATCCGCCAGCCTGTCATGGCGTAGCTTTTGGAGACGCCGTTCACCACCAGCGCGCGCTCACGCAACGCTGGCTCCAGCGCCACGGGCGAGACGGCGGAGAAGTTGCCGTAGCAGAGATGCTCGTAGATCTCGTCCGACATCAGCCAGACCTGCGGGTGCCGCAGCAGCACGTCGAGGATGGGGCGGTAGTCGGCCGGGGAATATGCCGCACCGGTCGGGTTGGAGGGGGAGTTCAACATCAGCCAGCGCGTGCGGGGCGTGATCGCCTGCTCCAGCGCGGTGGCTTCAATGCGGAAGCCGTTCTCTTCCCGCCCCGCCACCGGCACGGGCACGCCGCCCGCGATGGCCACCATGTCGGCATAGGAAGTCCAATAAGGCGCGGCGATAACGACTTCGTCTCCATCGTCCAACGTCGCCATCAGGGCGTTGTGGATGACCTGCTTGGCCCCGGCGCCAATCGAGATCTCCGTGGGCGCGTAATCCAGCCGGTTCTCCCGCCGCAACTTGGCCGCGACCGCCGCCTTCAACTCCGCCGTGCCGTCCAGCACGGTGTACTTGGTCGCGCCCGCGCGGATGGCGGCGACCGCGGCATCCTTGACGTTGTCCGGCGTGTCGAAGTCCGGCTCACCGGCGCCGAGCACGATCACCGGCCGCCCTTCCCGGCGAAGCTGCACCGCCCGCGCGCCGATGGCGAGGATCTCGGATACCCCGATACCCGCGATGCGGCGTGCGGGACGGAAAGCGGGAGGAACGGCGGTGTTCATGCCAGTGTGCTCAGCGGGCCGCGACGACCATGATCTCGACACGGATGTCCGGCCGGGCCAGCGTCACTGTGCCGCAGCAGCGGGCCGGTGTCTCGCCAGGTACCACCCAGGCGTCATAGATCGCGTTCATGGCGGCGAAATCAGCCATGTCGGCCAGCCAGATGGTGACGTTCAGCAGCTTCGACTTGTCGGTCCCTGCGGCGGCCAGCATCTCGTCGATCTTGGCCAGCACCTGGCGCGTCTGCCCGGCGGCGTCGGCCGTGCAATCATCGGCGGTGTGTCCGGCGAGGTACACGGTATCGCCGTGCACCACCGCGCGGGAGCGGCGGGCGTTCTGGTCCAGGCGGGTGATGGCGGTCATATCTCGTGATCCTTGCGCGATACGTCAGACGATCTGGTTGCGGAGCTGCGTCTCGCCGCGCTGCAGGCGTTCGAGGTTCTCCAGCAGGATGTCGATGACATTGTCCTCGTAGCGCTGCGTTTCGCCCGCGCTGTGCGGCGTGATGAAGACGTTGGGCAGGTCCCAAAGCGGGGAGGCCTCCGGCAGCGGCTCCTCCACCGTCACGTCCAGGGCAGCACCGGCGATGCGGCCCTCGCGCAGCGCGGCGATCAGCGCTGGCTCATCCACCACCTTGCCGCGCGCCACGTTCACCAGCCGTGCGGTGGGCTTCATCGCCGCCAGAGCGTCAGAGCCGATCAGCCCCGTGGTCTCGGGCGTCAGCGGGCAGGTCAGCGCCACGACGTCGGCCTGCGGCAGCCAGTCCCGCAGGCTGGCGATGGCGTGCACCTCGTCGGCGCCTTCCGCCCCGGCGGCCGGGTCCCGGCGCAGGCCGACCACGCGCATGCCGAAGGCCTTGGCCAGCCGCGCCAGCCGCCCACCGATGCGGCCGAGGCCCACCACCAGCAGCGTCTTGCCGCCCAGTTCGTCCTCGCGCTGCGCGATCTCACCGATCATCGGGCGCCAGTGGTGCTTCGCCTGGTTGTCACGCGCCTGGGGCAGCAGACGGGCAGCGGCCAGGATCAGCGCCATGGCGTGCTCGGACACCGCATTGGCGTTGACGCCCTGCGCGCTGGCCAGCCGCACACCCTTGGCACGGAAGGCGTCCTGGCCGTACTGGTCCACGCCCGCGCTGATGGACTGCACGAAGCGGAGCTTCGACGCCTGCTCCAGCAGCGCGTTGTTCCACAGGCCAGACACCACCACAACATCGGCCTCGCCAACCCGCGCCGCCAGTTCGTCGCGTGAGGCAACCTGGAAGCTCCGCAGACCGGTGCCGCGCGCTTCGAAGCGCTTCTGCATCTGGTAGGCCGGGTGTGCGAACAGGACGGTCAGGTCGCTGGAAGCTGGGAACACGGATCTCTATCTCCAGGAAACGGGGGGGTGGGCGCAGGCTCAGGCAGCGTCTCCGAGCACATGTGCGGCCAGCGCATTGCCGGTGTAGATTTCCCCAAAGCCGATGCGGATGACCTCGGTGATCTGATCAAGGCGACGGCTAATGTGCTGCCGCATCAGCGCGCCCGCCGCCCCGGCGTCGCGCGCCCGCAAATGGCGCAGGATGGTCAGGTGCTCGTCCTGCGTACCGGCACGCCGGTTCTGCATGTCGATCCAGCGGACGAAGCGGATACGCTCGTTGGTGGCGCGGATGGCGCGGATGAACTCGTCGTTCCCCGACAGGGCGGCGAGGCGCTCGTGGAACTGCTCGTCGAGGTCCAGCAGGCGCAGCGCACGCGCATCCTCGTCCGGCTCGTCGCGGCTCTGCAGCGCAAAGATCTGCAACTCGCCGAGCGCGGCATCGGTGGCACGCTCGCAGGCTAACTGCAGGCTGCCGACCTCGATCGTTGCCCGGAATTCGTAGAGCGCGAGGACCTCCGCCGGGTCGAGCGCCCGCACATGGTAGCCCTTGTTCAGCGTCGGGATGAGGAAGCCCTCGGACGAAAGCCGGTTCAAAGCTTCGCGCAAGGGAGTGCGGCTGACGCCAAGTTGCCGCGCCAGTTCAACCTCGTTGACCCGCCCTCCAGGTGAAAGGCGGTAGGTACAGGCCATTGCCTTGACACGCTCATAGATGCGGTCGGCGGACCGAACGGGCGGCGTTTCATCCATACCTCCTTGTATATCACTGCCATACAGAAGTGAATACACTTTTGTCGACATATCCGCAGGGTGTCGCTAGGGTTGCTGCCGTTCGGAAGTACAATGGAAATGTTGGAAAGTCTGGGCTAACCGCAGATGGATGGTGCTGGTCGCGAAGACACTGTTGATTGCCACTGAGAGCCGGGTCTCCCGCACTTTCCGTGCTGCTGGGGTGGCAGGCACAGCGCGGGACGCAGATAAGGTGCCGATCGTCCTTCACCGTTGAGCCCTGTCATGCTCAAGCATCTGCTGCCCCTGATCCCGGCGGGGCTGCTGGTCCGGCAAATCCTGCCGGCGCCGGGCGGCCTCGTCATCGTGGCCGCCTCTCGCGGCGGCACGGCGGCCTGCCCAGGCTGCAGCGCCCCGTCAGCGGTGGTGCACAGCCGGTATGACCGCCACCTGCAGGATCTACCCTGGCAGGGCCGCCCGGTGACCCCGCAGATCCAGGCGCGCAGGCTGCGATGCCAGAATCCAGCTTGTCAGCGTCAAACCTTCGCCGAGCGCCTGGTCGAAGGTGCGGCCGTTGCGGCGCGCCGCACCCGCCGGCTGGACGATCTCCAGCGGCACCTTGGTCTGGCCCTGGGCGGCGAAGCCGGCGCGCGCCTCGCGACGCGACTGGCCATTCCCATCAGCGCCGACACGTTGCTCCGCATGCTTCGCCGGCAGAACCCGTCCTCGGAGCCCAGTCCACCGCCGCGGGTGCTCGGGGTCGATGACTGGGCCTGGCGCCGCGGCCGTCGGTACGGCAGCATTCTCGTTGATCTGGAGCGGAACCGGGTGCTCGATCTCCTGCCAGACCGGCAGGCGGAGACGCTGAGGGACTGGCTGCGGCGGCATCCTGGCATCACGATCGTCGCCCGTGACCGGGCCTGCGCCTATGCCGACGGCGCTCGTCAGGGCGCGCCCGATGCGGTGCAGGTCGCCGACCGCTGGCACCTGCTGCGCAACCTCGGCGAGGCCGTCGAGGCGGTGGTGGAGCGCCATCATGCTGTGATCCGGCGGATCGGCAAGGACGTGAGGACCGCCGGCGCCATCAGCGCGGCGGCCGCTGTTGCCGTCCCGGCGGTGCCCCCAGCGACCCAGCCATGCCAGGAGGCGGGACATCCTTGGCGGCAGGCACTTCCATCAGTCAGGTGGCCCGCCAGCTCGGTGCCGATCGCAAGACGCTGCATCGCTGGCTGCGGGCTGGCGCTGCCCCAAGCTGGCCCATGCCGCGGCGCGGCAGCATCCTGGATCGCCATCGCGCCGTTCTGGAGCGGCGCTGGGCCGAGGGCTGCCATAACGCTGCCCGGCTGTGGCGGGAACTGCTGCGCATTGGCTTTGCAGGTCGTCCCTCGGTTGTCAGGGCCTGGCCACCGAGAGACGCAGGAACGAGCCCGTCGCATGCCCACGCCCTGGAGCAAGCGAAGATCCTGGTTGGCGGCCACCCACGCCTCGCCGCGCCACGCGCTTGCTGATGGCGAACGGCGAGATACCCACTGAACTGGACCGCGCCTTCGTCATGCGCCTGCTGGGCGAGGTACCCGTGCTGCAAGCCACAGTGGCTGTCGCAAAGCGCATCGCCCGCCTGCTGCGGCGGCAGAGCGACGACAGGCTCGATGCGGTATTGGACGAGGCCGTCGCCACCCCTCTCGCGAGCTTTGTCGCCGAGTTGCGCAAGGACATCGCAGCTGTGCAAGCCGCACTCGAGCTGCCCTGGAGTACCAGCCCTGTCGAGGGCTAGATCAACCGGCTCAAGATGATCAAGCGCACCATGTACGCCCGCGCGGGCTTTGCACTCCTCAGTGCCCGCGTCCTCCAGGCGGCATGACAACGATCCAGCAGCACGGGAAGTGCGGGAGATCCCAGGCCTCAGTGGCAATCAACAGGTGCCCGCATTGTCAGCGACGTGGTGACCGAGGTGGAGTTCGGCGCCCGCCCCTTCCGGGTCACCGGCGACTCCGGCGACACCTACGAGGCCGCCGCGGTGGTGATCGCCACCGGCGCCCAGGCGCGCTGGCTCGGCATCCCGGGCGAGAAGGCGCTCTCGGGCCTTGGGGTCTCCGCCTGCGCCACCTGCGACGGCTTCTTCTTCCGCGGGAAGGAAGTGGCAGTCATATTTGCCGCTGGCGACGTGCAGGACCGGATCTACCGGCAGGCGGTGACGGCGGCTGGCAGCGGCTGCATGGCGGCCCTCGATGCCGAGAAGTGGCTGGCGCATATGCCGGAGGACGCACCAGCTATGGCCGCCTACGACGCGGTCGATGGCTGAGGCCCGTCGACCTCCCGCCGAGATCGTGCTCCTTTCAGGGCCCTTCGTCCGGAACGCCGGAGACTAGGCGCCGGTCACGGTTCGCTGCCGGGCGGAGGGATGCCGTGGCCACCTCAGCCCTCGGCCCGGTCCATGCATTCCAGCAGCCAACGGCGGAAGGCGCCGAAGGCCGCGTCGGCCGCCAGCCCGGGCCGGTAGGTCAGGTAGTATCCGAGCTCGCGCCGCAGCACCGTGGCACAGGGTTCGTGGAGCGCCCCGGACGCCCGCTCCCGGATCAGGTGCTTCCGCTGGCCGAGCACCACGCCCGCGCCGCTTTCGGCGGCCTGGTACGCGACGCTCAGCTCCTCGAACAGGATGGTCCGGCTCCCGGTGATGCCCGGCGCACCGGCCGCGGCGAGCCACTCGTCCCAGTCGTGTGGGAAGCCTCGGAGGTGGATGAGAGGAAGCGTGTTCAGCGCCTCCGGCGCATAGGGGCCGTCCCGGGGTGCCAGGAGGGCTGGTGAACAAACCGGGCAGAGCTCGTCAAGGAACAGGAGGTCGGACGCGACCCCTCGCCATCGCCCATGGCCGTACCGGATTCGAGCGTCGGCGCCGTCGCTCGAAAGGCTCGGTCCGTCGTGGGTGGAGGCCAGGCGAAGGTCGATCTCCGGGTAGGCCGCGTGGAACTCCGGAAGCCGTGGCACGAGCCACCGGGAGGCGAAACCAGAATAGGCCTGGAGCGTCAGGACGCGGCTCCGCGTCCGCCGGGCCGCCAGAATCGTCGCGGCATCGCGCACGTCGTGCAGCGCCTTGCGGACGCTTCGGGCGAAAGCCTCCGCACCCTCGCTGGGGACGAGGCCGCTGCCGGTCCTCTCGAAAACCGGGAAGCCGAAGTGCTCCTCGAGCGTGGAGACCGCGCGGCTCACCGCCCCCTGGGTGACGCCCAGTTCCTGCGCCGCGCGGGTGAAGCTGCGGTGCCGCTCGGCGGCCTCAAAGACGCGGACTGCGTTGAGCGGCGGGGTCCGGGCGGCCTTAGGGGTATGACTTTTCCTCATGGCAAGCCGAGTATTACTGGTTTGCGCGATCGATGGAAGCGACGTCAGATCCAGACACCAAGAACCCAGAAAACATCAAGGAGGAACAGCAGACCATGCCTTCCCGGCGGCTCATTCTGGCCATGCCATTCTTTGGATCCGGCCTTGTTTCCCGGAGCGCTTCCGCTCAGGGCGCCGGAACCCTGCGCATCGTCGTTCCCTACGCCGCGGGCGGGCCAACCGACGTGCAGGCCCGCATCCTGTCGGAGCCCCTCGCCAAGGCCCTCGGCCAGCGGGTGGTAGTCGAGAACCGCACCGGCGCCGGTGTGGTCGTGGGCACCGAATCCGTGGCCAAGGCGCCGCCCGACGGGCAGACGGTCCTGTTCACCACCGTGGCGCACGCGATCAACCCCACGCTGTTCCCCAACCTTCCCTTCGACACGGAGAAGGACTTCGCGCCAGTCGTCCTAGTTGCCCGCGTGCCCCTCGTCCTCCTGGTCCGCAAGGATCTGCCCGCGCGCAATATGGCCGAGTTCCTCGCCTGGCTGAGTGCGCAGAAGGGCCAGGCGACCTATGGGTCCGCGGGCGTCGGCAGCGCCCCTCACCTCGGCGCCGCGCTGCTCCTGAAGATGCAGGGTGTCGAGGCGTCCCACATCCCGTATCGCGGGTCCGGCCCGGCCATGACGGATTTGGCGGCAGGCCGCCTGGACTTCTACATCGATGCCGCCACCAGCGCCCTGGCGCAGGCCCAGGCCGGAACGGGCCGGGCGCTTGGCTGGTCCATGCTCAGCCGCAGCCCGGCGGCGCCCGATCTGCCGACCTTCGACGAGCAAGGCGTGAAGGGCTACGAGGCCTACACTTGGTCCGGCCTGTTCATGCCCGCGGCGACCCCCAGGGAGATGGTGCTCAAGCTCAACGCCGCGGTCCGGGAGGCCGTCGCGGTTCCCGCAGTCCGGAGCCGCTTCGCAGAGATTGGCGCGGAACTGGCCGAGCCAGCGCCCCCGGAGGCGCTGGGCGCCTTCGTCCAGGCGGAAACCGCCAAGTGGCGCGACGTCGTCAAGGAAACCGGGATGAACGTGCAATGAACGACAGGATCGCCGCCTTCGATCCGAAGTCCCACCGCATGATCGCCGAGCAGCGGTGGTTCGACGACTTCCGCATGGGGGAACGCTTCCCCCTACCGAGCCGCACCATGACGGAAGCCATCTTCCTGGCCTTCCAGGCCGCGAGCGGGGACAACCACCCCGTGCACTACGACCGGGTGTACTGCCAGGCCCACGGGCTGCAGGACATGCTCGCCCACGGGTACCAGGTGGCCATCCAGACCGTGGCGGGCGCGGGCACCTTCCCGCACCTCGTGGAGGACTCCCTGAAGGCATTCCTCGAGCAGTCGAGCCGCTTCCTGGCGCCCGTGTATGTCGGCGACACGCTCTACCCTGCGCTCGAGGTGGACGAGCTGACGCCGAACCGCACGACCGGTGTCATCGGGCTGCGCAGCACCGTGCACAACCAGGACGGGACGCTGGTTCTTGAGGGACGTCATCGGTACCTCTTGCGGCGCCGCCCGGCAGGGAACCCGGGAGAACCTCTATAAAGGCGCCGGAGCGCATCCATGTCCTGGACCTGGGGAAACCCAGTGCGCACTGGCAGAGACGCTGACGGCGGCCGAAGTGGTCAGCGCCCCCATCCAGACGCTGGATCAGGCCCCAACCTACGGACTTGTCCTTTCCCGTTAAGTCCAGGTGTCGTCTCGCCCGGTATCGGAGGCCAGGGTCGCTGGCCAAGCGCCAGCCCGCACCAACTGTGCGATGATTTCGCGCAGGCGGGCACCTACGGCCAGCACGGCACGGGTGCCAAGCCGATCGGAAGGACTGCAGAGGTAGACAGAGCGGTTGATCGTCGGTTCCTCGATCCGCCAGGCGGCCACGCGTCCGGCCTCCAGCGCCTCCTGGATAGTTGTGAAGGACAGGATCGACCAGCCCAATCCGGCGCCCGCGGCAGCCGTGAGTTGAGCCAGCGCATCGACCTCGGCCACCACCTTCAGCTTGATCCCGCTCCGTCGCGCGCGCTCGTCGATCAGTTCCCTGAGCCCGTGCGGTGCGCCGGGCAGGATCATGGGCAGTCGTGCCAAGTCCGCGAACGCCACGCGACCGATCCTTCCACTTCCACTCGCAGGTGGACCCGACGTCGGCTCAGGCGGACCGACCAGAAAGAGTTGCTCATCGAGGAGCCGGTCAAGCACGAGGCCCCGGCCGCCCTCGCCGCGGAACACCATCCCCAGGTCCAGCCTGCCCTCGCGGACCCAGTCCGGGATGTAGCCGGTCATGCTCTCGACCACCCTGAGCTTCACCTGAGGCAATTCTCCGAGGACGTGGCTGAGCAGGGGTTGGGTCAGCATGGCGGCCATGGATTGCGGCAGGCCGATTGTGACTCCCCCCGTGGGTTCCGCCGCGTCGCCGCGCAGGTCGTCGCGGGCGGCGTCCGCGCGGGCGAGCAGGTCGCGGGCATGGCCGAGCAGCTTCAGACCGGACGGTGTTGCCACGACGCCCCGCGGCAGCCGTTGGAGCAGCTGGCATCCGAGTTCCTCCTCCAGCTTGCGCGCCTGGAGACTCAACGCGGGCTGGGCGATCCGGAGGCGACCTGCCGCAGCGGAGAAAGACCCTTCTTCGACGACAGCGACGAAGGCTTTGAGGGAGCGCAGGTTCATCGAGAATCCATAACGATTCGATATAGCGCATAGATAAACCATGTCTTTGCGTTCTGGGAAATTCTGGCCGAGGCTGCTGGCCTGTTCTCCCAGTTGGAGCATGCACCGACGGCCAAGAAGTCGCTCGGCGTCGATAGAGGAAACGACAATGATCACCCGCCGCCTCGCGCTTGGGCTCGGCCCTGCGCTCCTTGCCAGCCCTGCCCTTCACGCCCAGCCCGCATGGCCCTCCAAGCCTGTGCGGGTCATCGTTCCGTTCGCGCCCGGGGGTCCTACGGACCTGATCGCGCGCCTGATGGCGGAGCGGCTCGGACAGGAGATCGGCGGCACCGCCATCGTCGAGAATCGGCCCGGCGCGAATGGCAACATCGGCTCCGCGGCGGCTGCCAACGAGGCGGACGGCCACACGGTGCTCTTCTCCACTGGCACGATGTACACCCTGAACCCGACTCTCTACGGCACGTCGCAGGTTGACCTGTCGCGCGACTGCGTCGGCTTGGCCACGGTCGCGGCGCTGCCGAACGTCCTGGTGGTCAATCCGAAGAAGTTGGACGTAACCTCGGTCCAGCAGCTCATCGAGCGTGGCCGGAAGGCGCCCGGGGAGCTGACCTATGCGAGCTTCGGCGTCGGCAGCTCACCGCACGTGACGGCGACGCTGCTGCAGCAGCTGGGCAAGTTCGAGGCGATCAACGTGCCTTATGGAGGCAGTGCCCCTGCGCTGAACGCCGTGTTGGCCGGGGACGTCGACTTCCTCTTCGACAACGTGACCACCTCCACCCCGCAGATCCAGGCCGGTGCGGTCCGCGCCCTCGGGGTCACCTCCTCCTTTCGCACCAGCGGACTGCCCGACGTGCCTACGCTGCAGGAGGCGGGCCTGACCGGCTTCGAGTTCTCGGGCTGGTTCGCTGTGTTCGCGTCCAAGAAGACCCCGGCGGAGCCCTTGGCAAAGTTGCGGGCGGCGATGGTCGCAGCGGCAAGCTCCTCAGAATACGGGGCAAAGCTACGGGATCGTGGAGCCGAACCCTTCGTCACCCCGGATGCCGAACTGGAAACCTTCCTAGCCCGCGAGAAGGATCGCTGGGCCAACCTCGCGCAGGAAGCGGGAATCCGCCGCGATTAAGAAACACCGTGTCGACTCCGTCCGGGGACCGCATGAAGGTCCGTCCGCCTCAAACCACAGCTACAGCACCGACGCGTTCATCGGCGACGCCGCCGCCGTGCCCGCGTCAACCGGAGTTCTGCCATGAAGCCACTTCGCAACATCAAGATCCTGGACCTGAGCAAGGTTTTCGCGGGTCCGTTGTGCGGCCAGTACCTGGGCGATCTCGGGGCTGACGTCGTCAAGGTCGAGCCAGTTCAAGGGGGCGATGACACCCGCGCCTGGGCGCCGCAGAAGGATGGCCAGTCCGCCACGTTCATGAGTTTCAACCGAAACAAGCGCAGCTTGGCGCTCGACCTGAAGTCCGATGCGGGACGGGAGATCGTCCACGCGCTTGCGACCGAAGCCGACGTGGTCATCCAGAGCTTCGGCGGCGGCACCGCGCGCAAACTGGGCGTGGACAGCGAGACGCTCCGTGGCCTCAATTCACGCCTCGTCTACTGCGAGATCTCCGGATTCGGGCGCAGTGGACCGCTTGGTGGGCAGCCTGGCTACGACGTGATGCTGCAGGCATTCAGCGGCATGATCAGCACCATGGGCCAGCCCGGCGGCGCCTTCGCGCGCGCCAGTTTCTCGCCAGTGGACCTGGGCACGGGGATGCTCGCCGTCAGCGGCATCCTCGCTGCGTTGCTGGAGCGGGAGCGGACGGGGGAAGGTTCATATGTCGAGTTGTCCCTCCTCGACACATCCATGGGCCTGATGAGCTACCTTGCCCAGAACTACTGGCTGACCGGAAAGCCACCCCAGCGCCTGGGAACGGCCCATCCTTCCTTGGCTCCCTACCAAGCATTCGACGCTGCCGACGGCAGCCTGATGATCGGCGCCGGGAACGACGCGCAATGGCGGCGCCTCTGTGCCCTCCTGGGCCTCGAGACGCTTGCCGGTGATCCGCGGTTCGCGACCAACAACGCCCGCGTCGCCAATTTCGAGGAGACGGTGCGGGTCGTGCAGGAGCGGATTGCTCCGCAGTCTGTCTCCCACTGGCTTGAGGCACTCGGCGCGGCGGGCGTGCCTTGCGCCGCCATCCAGACCCTCGATCAGGCCCTCGCCCATCCCCAGCTTGCCAGCCGCAACCTGGTGATGGAGACCAACCATCCCGTGCTCGGTGCGGTGCCGCAGATCGGCTTCCCGGTGACGTTCAACGGCGCGCCGCGCGAGGGCCAGCTCCCGCCGCCCCTGCACGGCCAGCACACCGCGGAGATCCTCCGCGGGCTCGGCTACGGCGACGAGGCCATCGCGGCACTCGCGGCGCAAGGAGCCGTCGGCGTCCCGGCCGCCGTGGATGTGACCGCGTGAGCGACCAGGTCGGGTACGAGGTCGTTGACGGCGTCGCGGAGATCACGCTTGGCCGCAGTCCGGTCAACGCGCTGAGCGTGGCCTTCCTTGAAGCCATCCTGGACGGGTTCCGCAGGGCGGCCGCCGATGATGCTGTGCGCGCCGTCATCCTCCGCAGCGCCCTGCCGGGGAGGTTCTCCGCAGGTCTCGACCTGGACATCCTGCTGGGAAAGAGCGGCCTGGAGGTGCGTAGCTTCCTGGAGCGCCTGTATGTCGGACTGGCCGATGTCCAGTATGGCATGGGCAAGCCGACCATCGCGGCGGTGAACGGAGCGGCGCGCGGCGGCGGCATGACCCTCGCCATCTCCTGCGACGTCATCATCGCATCGGAGAAAGCCAGCTTCGGCTACCCGGAAATCGAACTGGGGCTGATACCGGCGATCCACTTCGCTCACCTCCCGCGGATCGTCGGTCGTCACAGGGCCTTCGAGTTGCTGTTTACGGGACGGCGCTTCGATGCGGCGGAGGCTGCGGCTTTCGGCTTGGTGAGCCGGGTGGTGCCGGACGACGCATTGGACGCCGTGGCCCGCTCCCTGGCCGCGGAGTTCGCGGCCAAGCCGCCGATGGCGATGCGTCTCGGCCGTGCGGCGTTCATGCGGGCCAACGACCTCGACTACCGTCGCAGCGTGGCCAACGCGGTCGAGGACTTCTGCAACCTCGCGGTCACTCCGGAAGCGCAGGAGGGCTTGGCGGCATTTCTCGAGAAGCGCGAACCCTCGTGGCGGTCCAAAACAGAACAGTAAGGCGACTCGCTGGAGGTGAGAGCACCGTTGTGCGGAGAAGCACTGCCGCTGATGAGCCGCTACTGCCCCCGGCGCCGTCGACGTGCCTCACCCAATCCCGTCCATGAGCGCGATGTTGATTTGCGTTGAGAGCTGACCCGGGAGTGGAGTGAACCCCTGAGGCTGGACCGCCCTGGGTCAGAACTAAGAACCTATCCCACTAGACGCTGGATCCTGGGCTTCCTAACTCATGGTTCATGACCAGGAGATCTGTTCGGAGGGTGCCGAAACGGCGCGTTCAGGATGATGGCTGGCGGCTGCCGGACGCGCTCTGGGCTGAGATGGAGCCGCTCCTGCCACCCCGGCCTAAACACCCGCTGGGCTGCCACAACCCACGTGTGCCGGACCGGGCGGCGATGGACGCCATTTTCTTTGTGCTGCGCACCGGCTGTCAGTGGAATGCGCTCCGCGAGACGAAGCTCTGCTCGTCTTCCTCGGCGCACCGGCGCTTTCAGGAATGGACAAAGGCCGGAGTGTTCGAGGCGTTCTGGCGCAAGGGGCTGCTGGCCTATGACGGGCTTCGCGGCATCGACTGGAGTTGGCTCGCACTCGACGGCGCCATGGGCAAGGCGCCGTTGGGTGGGGGAAAAAACCGGGCCCAATCCAACAGATCGCGGCAAGCGCGGGGTCAAGCGATCGGTGCTGACCGACGGACGGGGCGTGCCGCTCGGCACGGCGATCGAGGGCGCCAACCGCAACGACCACAAGCTGATGCGGTCCACGCTTGAGGCGATCCCGATCAGGCGACCTAAGCCGACGCGCCGCCATCCCCAGCACCTCTGCCTCGACAAGGGCTTCGACTATGATGAGCCCCGCGCCTTGGCCGAGGAGTTCGGCTTCACCCTGCACCTGCGCACACGTGGCGAGGAGATCAGGGCCAGGCGACAGGCCAAAGCCAAGGCCAGGCGCTGGGTGGTAGAGCGCACACACTCCTGGCTCAACCGCTTCCGCTCCATCCTGATCCGATGGACCAAGACGCCCGCCAACTATCTCGCCCTGCTCCACCTCGCCTGCGGCATCATCACATGGCGTCATGCCCTACCGGGATAGGCTCTTAGCCACCGCTCTCCGGCCAGGGCCAGCAAACGTGACAATGCCGCGCAACCGCCTCCTGCTTGAACTCCGGCGTGAACTCTCGCCGTGTCTTGTTCATCGGACACCTTCCTCGCTCCCGTGGAGCTTATACCAAGTCTCTCTGATCAGAACCTATAGAACGCTGAGGCAGCTTCGTGCCGCTGCAGGAGGCGCCATAGCCATAGGTTCTGTTCACTGGGACTTGGTATTACTCAGGGGTGTCCATCAATTCGAAGGAAGATCACTGATTGGTGGAAGCTCCGTTAGTCGGGACTGACCGCGCACATAACGTTTCGGAAAATAATCTAAATGTGTATATTGTGACATCAACTCAGGGTGGCTTCTATGCGGGTAATGTTCCTCTTTGGCGCGCTGACTATCGCGACGCTTTTGGCTGCGCCTCATGACGCTGAAGCGGCGTGCAGCGGTTACGCCGGGCCGGGAGGTCCGTGCTTCGCAGGACCTGGCGGAGCCGCTTACGCTGGTCCTGGTGGTCCTGCCTATGCGGGGCCAGGCGGGCCAGCATATGCCGGGGCTGGTGGTCCGGCTTACGCAGGGGCTGGTGGTCCTGCGTACCGTGGAGCTGGTGGAGCAGCCTATGACGGCCCTGGTGGTCCTGCTTACTCGGGTCCTGGGGGGCCGTGCTACGCTGGCGCTGGGGGACCTGCCTTTGCCGGTCCCGGTGGCGCCGGCTATTCGGGGCCGGGCGGGAGGGGTGGTGTCCCCTCTGTCTGCCGGTAAACCACAAGCATTGGGGTGAGGCATTGGAACGGCGTACTGCACTCTTTGTGGATTTCGACAACATCTTCGGCGCGCTGTGCAATCTGTCTCCTGAGGCGGCTGAAGCATTCATCGCAGAGCCGGGTGTGTGGCTTGAGTGGATGGCCCGCCGGGTAGGCGTACGTTCCAACGAGGTACCATCAAGTGGTGAAGCGCCGCCGCGCCGCATCCTGCTCCGCCGCTGCTACCTCAACCCTAACGGCTCCCTGGTTCTACCGAGTGGCGAGCGAGTGTTCTTCGGCAGCTTTCGTAGTAACCTGGTGCTCGCCGGCTTTCAGGTCACCGACTGCCCTCCACTCACCCGGGGCGGAAAGACCAGCGCCGATATGGTGCTGGTGATGGATGTGCTGGACGCGTTAGGGCATGCCACCCGCTTTGACGAGTTCGTCCTTATGTCCAGCGATGCCGACTTCACGCCGGTTCTGCAGCGCCTGCGCGCACACGATCGTCGAACATCTGTGGTGGCAATCGGCAATGCCGCCGAGGCCTATCAGGCTGCTGCCGATGAGGTGATCGGAAGTGAGGACTTTCTGAAAGGTGCGCTAGGAGGGCTCCAGGCCTATTCCAGTGCCGCACAAGAGCAGCGATCTGCTTCTTCTGGTACCCGGAAAATGACCGCTGGCAGCTCCGCGCAGGATGGAGCAGTGGACCCGTCTGAGGTGCGAGAGGCTATCCTGTCCGCAGTGCTGGAAGAGCTTGAGCAATCGCCTTCGCCGCTTCACCTGGGGCCACTAGGGAACCGACTGAGGGCACGCTTGGGCCAGCAGGTTTTATCAACGAGCTATGGTGGTGCGGGCAGCTTGACGAGGCTGCTGGCTACTGCGGGTGATCCACGGATCCAGTGCATATCCGGTGGCGGCGCCGGCGGTGCTTGGGTCTATGACCCAAGCCGGCATAAGATTGAAATCAAAGGGTTGAGCCCGGCCGAAGAAGGTGCCTCGCTTTAGTAAGAACCTATCCCGGTAGGGCATGACGCCATGTGATGATGCCGCAGGCGAGATGGAGCAGGGCGAGGTAGTTGGCAGGCTTCCTGGTCCATCGGATCAGGATGGAGCGGAAGCGGTTCAGCCAGGAGTGCGTGCGTTCAACGACCCAGCGCCTTGCCTTGGCTCTGGCGTGCCGCCTGGCCCTGACCTCCTCGCCACGTGTGTGCAGGTGCAAGGTGAAGCCGAACTCGGCTGCCAGTGCGCGCGGCTCGTCATAGTCGAAGCCTTTATCGAGGCAGAGGTGCTGGGGTTGGCGGCGCGTCGGCTTGGGCCGCTTAACAGGGATCGCCTGCAGGGTCTGGCGCATCAGCTTGTGGTCGTTGCGGTTCGCCCCCTTGATCACTGCACCCATTCTTAGCCGGATTAGGCTAAACTCAGTGACCATCAAGCCGGCGACAGGCAATCTTGACGTTCTGCTCACCCGAGTGCCAGCGCCCCGTGGAAGGCGTCCACGCGCGTCACGCATCACAATTCGCGGCTCTGTTTGACGCCGGTGGAGAGCTATTCCGTTCGGGCTGCAACCATTGAATGTTTCAGCCGATCACGCCTGCCTCGCGCAGAACGGCGATACTGGCAGCGAGCTCCGTTGGTTCGCACGGCGCGATGCCGGGGCGCACCTTGCCCGTGCGCATGCCCATCATGCCGGCCAACTCCTTGAACAGCCCGACATGGTGGAAGCCGCGCGCGAAATACTGGCTCTGGAGATTGTCAGCGATCGCCATGATGCGCCGTGCGTGGCCGGCCGCTGCCAAAAAATCGCGTGCTTCAACTGCGGCGATGAAGTCGCCGCAATGTGGCTTTGCCGTCGATTGGCAGAAGACGGGGCGCGAAGACCCAATCAGGAAGCCGGGGGCGCGCTCGGGAAAGGCCAGCTGCCCCTGGAGGTGATATTCCTCCAGCGAGGTCGCGACGCAGATGTGCTCGCCAACCTGTTCCATCATGGCGAAATACTGCGCGAGATTGAGAGTGGTGTTCTGCACCGCGCAGATGTTCCGCCAGCCGAGCAGCGCCGCCACCTGCGGCGGCGCGAGATAGTAGCCGAGTTCGGACAGCGTGGTGCTGTAGAGGATCAAGCCAATGTCGATCCGATCGGCGATGAAGTCGTAATACGCCTTCACGCCAGCGGCCGAGCGCGGGCCGTAGAAGGGTGGCCAGATCATCACCAGATCAGCACCTGCCGCCGCAGCGTGGCGCGCATACTCCGCCGCCTTGATCGCCGACGGATCACTGCAGCCGATCACCACGGGCTTTCGCCCACGCACCTCATCCAGCACCACCTCGACGAGATGCCGGCGCTCCGCGTCCATCAGCGTCCAGAATTCCTGATGCAACGAATTGACCGTCAGGCCGCCGACACCGGGCAGCGCCAACGTCTCGCGCACATTGTGCCGAAGGCCCTGTTCATCCAGCGTGCCGGATTCGTCGAAAGGCGTGTAGAGCACGGTCAGATAGCCACGCAGATTCAGGCGCGTCCATTCGCGCGCCTCGCCGGCTGCGTACTTCACGCGTCATCTCTTTTGCGCGACATTGCGTCCGAAGCAAACATAGGACTTCTCCTTATGACTGAATCCGCTGGAATCGCAGCAGGCCCGATGCTCTTCATCGGCGCTGGTGCCGTAGGGGGTTTCATGGCGGCCCATCTCGCGCGTTCCGGCGCCGATGTCGTGATGTGGGAGCCATGGGCGACGAACCGCGAGGCAATCACCCGCGACGGGCTGACGATCGCCGACCCGGATGAGACCTTCACCGTGCCGCTGCGCACCATTGCGTCGGCCGCCGATATCCCGTCCGTTGCACCGAGCGTGATGGTCCTCTGCACCAAGATGGCTGATGCACCAGCCATCGTCGCCGATGTCGAGGCAGCGTACCGGGGTACCTGGATCGTGACCCTCAACGCACTGGCCGACCTCGACATGGCCGAGGCACTTGGCGCCGATCGCGTCATGGGCTGCATCGTGACAGGCCTGTTCGGCAACCTCGTGCGTCCGGGATCCATCCGTCGCCACCGCGAAAGGCTGCGTGGCGGCGCACCGACCTTCCGTATCGGCGAGACGGCAGGTGCGGCTACGCCACGCATCCACGCGCTGGTGCAGGCATTCGGCCTCATCGACGGCGCTGAAGCGGTGCCGGACATGGCCGCGGCGCGCTGGGGAAAGATGGTCTTCAACTGCATGACCTCACCGCTGTCAGCGCTGCACCAGCGACCGATCCGCGACTTCTTCGTCGATCCCGCCCAGCGCCCTACGCTGATGAAGGCGGGCATCGAGGTGACCGCCGTGGCAGCGGCATACGGAATCACGATCGATCCGGTCTGCGGCGTGTCCGGAGCGATATGGCACGCTGCCGCGGCAGGGGATGTCGCCGCACAATCGACGCTTGAAGCCGGTTTGATCCGGTATGGCGAGGCAATGAACGCGACGTCGCTTGGCGGCATGGCACAGGATGTCGAACGCGGGCGGCGCACGGAAGTCTCGCTCATCAACGGCGTTGTTGTAAACAAGGGTCTGCTGAAAGGTGTCGCGGCGCCGACCAACGCCTGGTTGGTCGAATCGTTGGACGCGCTGACGGCCGGAACCGCGCAGTGACGACAGGGCCAGGTCGATGACCTAGCCCCATCACGTGCTGGCGGCACGCAGGGAACGACGTTCTGCTCAGCCCTTCACCTGGCCGGAGGCGTCGCGCGGCGCACCCTGCCAGGCAAGTTCCTTGGCCAGGATTTCAGCCGATTCGATCTCCACGCCCATGCCTTTGATCAGCGAGGCAGCCGCGAGATAGTAGGCCGCGAGCAGTGAAATGTCGGTCGCCTGGCGCGGCGTGAAGTGGCGATTGAGCTCATCCGACACCACCGCCGGCACACCCTGCAACGCGGAGAATGCGAAGACGTAGTCGCAGATCGCACGATCCGGCGCGGGCAGGTCCTGCGGCGTTTGGCCGGCGCGGATCAGGTCCATCTGCGCTTCGGTCAGACCGGCCTGCAGCGCCATCGGTGCGTGATGCGCCCAGGCATAGTCGATCTGTCTGCCCATGCCGCAGATCACCAGCTCACGCTGGATCTCCGTCAGTTCCGTGTTGTAGCGGAGATAGTGGCCAAGGCCCATATAAGCCTTCAACCCTTCCGGCGCATGGCCGAGCGAACGCATGAGATTGGAGACGAAGCCGCGGCTCGCCTTAACCTGGGTGAAGGCTTCGCGCGTTTCCGGCGGGCCGAATTCCATCGCATTGGGAAGAAATGGCATCAGATCAAACCTTCGGGTAGCCGAACTTGTCGGTGTGGAACGCTAGAATGTCGGCCACGCAGCGGTCCGGCACCATGTCGGCAATGTTGTGGGGCATGTGTGCGTAGGCGATCATGCGCACGTTTGGAATGTGCTCGCGCATCGCCTCATAGCTCTTCGCCGTGCCGACCGTTTCTGCGCCCGGCAGGATGACGAGCGTGGGGCAGGCGATGCGATGTAGCTGGTCTTCCCAGTTCAGCGTGGCGCAATAGCCGATGAAGCGGCGCACGAAGGCCGGGTCGTTCTCCGCCGTCTGGCGCAGGAACCAATCCACCATCCCGGCATCGGTCGTGGCGAGGTCGAACCGCATGTCGATGGTGTCGGTAAGGAACTTGGTCATTCCCTCCTGCTCCATCCGGGGCAGCCAAGTCAGCGCATCGGGGCTGAGTCCCGGGGTGGAGCCGACCACCGCGAGGCTCAGAACTTTCCCGGCCGACCGGAGTGCCATGTTCTGGGCAACGTATCCGCCGGCGGAATTCGCCGTCAGATGCATTGTCTCAATGTGAAGGAGCTGCATTAGCTCCTCCACGTCATCCACCAGGCGGTCCATCGTCAGCGGCTTTGAGGGTGCCTGCACGCTCGATCGGCCATGCCCGCGCAGATCCATGCGAATCAGGCGGAAGTGCCGCGCGAGGGCCGGAACCCAGGAGTAGAAGCGGTCGGAGTTCCCCATCGCCGAATGCAGGAGGAACATGACCGGGGCTTCACGCCAAGGGTCGGTGAAATCATCGACGTAATAGGCGATCGTCTCGCCGTCGCTGGCCGTAAAGGTGTGGACCTCGGTCATGTCCGTTACTGCTCCCGTTGGTGCTTGATTAGTCCTGAACCGGAATGCGGGCATCCCGAACGATGTTGTCGAAGCGAACGCGATCCGCACGCACGAGGCGCGTGAAATCCTCCGGCCCGACCTTGCTGGGCACAATGCCCTGCTGCGCGAAGCGCGCGGCGTACTCCGGCGCGTCGAGAATCGGCCGGATTTCAGTGGCCAACCGCTGCACTATCGACGCTGGCAGACCGGCCGGGCCGGCGAGGCCCCACCAAGCGTCCATCTCGAAGCCCGGATATCCGGATTCCGCGACCGTCGGCACGTTGGGCGCGACGGAGACACGCTCAGCGCCGGACACCGCCAGCGCACGCAGCGTGCCCGCCTCCACATGAGGTCCGCTCGCCGGGATGGAGATGAAGGCCAGCGGCACGCGGCCCGCCGCGAGGTCGATGATTGCATCCGCGTCGCCACGGTAGGGAACGTGGTCCAGCTCGATGCCCGCGACGTTCATGAAGTAGCTCATGGTCAGATGCGGACCGGCGCCGACACCGGACGAGGCGAACTGGATGCGGCCCGGCCGCGATTTGGCCAGCGCCACCAGCTCGGCCACGCTGTTCACACCCAGCGAGGGGTGCGCAATCAGATAGTACGGCGAGCGCGCGCCGAGCGCAATGTAGGTGAAGTCGCGCACCGGATCGAACGACAGGTTCCTGCGGATGCTGGGCGCAAGCACCTGCGCACTGGAGATGAAGAAGAGGTTGTAGCCATCGGGGGCCGCACGCGCCGCCACGTCGGCCGCCAGGGTCCCGCCGGCGCCAGCGCGGTTCTCAACCACAACCGACTGACTCAAGCGGCTGCTGAGCCCCACTGCGACGGAGCGCGCCACTAGGTCATTCGCGCCGCCCGCCGGATAGCCGACCAGGACGCGGATGCTGCGGTCCGGCCAGCCGGATTGCGCCAAGGCAGGTGCCGAGAATGCGGTGGCGGCCGCGCCGGCAAGCCAAGTCCGCCGCGTCGGCTGGAATGGGGCATCAGCCATCGTGCTCATCTCCGTTCGTGTGGAAGCTTGTGACACGCCGCCGGCATGGCCTTGTGCCGGGTTGGATCAGTAGGAAGAACGGCCGCCATCAGCCGGTATGGTCGTGCCGGTGATCATCCGGGCGCCGTCGGATGCGAGGAAAACGGCGGTCGCGGCGATATGCTCTGGCTCACCGATCCAGAAGGGATACTCACGCATCCGATCGAGCGGGTTCTGCGGATCGCGTTCCACGGATTCCTCGAGCGTGCCATAGGTGCGGATGATACGTTCCGTCATCACTCGACCCGAGGCGATGCAGTTCACCCGCACACCCTGCTTCGCATAGTGGCCGGCCAGCGCGCGCGTCAGCGACAGGATCGCGCCCTTCGCCGCGCTGTAGACGTGAAACGGGCTGGCGCCACGGAGCGCGGCACCGGAGGACATGTTGACGACAGCACCGCCGCCCGAGGCGATGATCGCGGGAATGCCGTGGCGACAGCACAGGAAGGTGCCGCGCAGATCGAGATTCATCGTCCGGTCGAAAACATCGAGCGCCACGTCGGTCACGGGCCCGTCTGCCGGGTCGGTTCCGCCGGCGCAGTTGTACAGCGCGTCGAGCCGGCCGTAGCTGGCCACCGTCTCGCCGATGGCGCGAGCGACCTGCGCGTCATCGGTGATGTCCATGTACAGCGCCAATGCCTGCCCACCGGCCGCGATGACCGACTGCGCCGCGGCATCGGCGCGCTCCCGGACATGGTCGGCGACCGCCACCGCATAGCCGGCGGCAGAAAAGGCCCGCGCGGCCGCACTGCCGATGCCGCCTCCACCGCCGGAGATGAAGACGACCTTGGTCGAAACAGTCATGTCAGGCCTCCCGCCGTGCTGAAGAACTCACCGCGCCGAATCCCGCGTGCGGAACTCCGCCTGCACCTGATCGAGCGTCATGAACTCCGTCCCCATGCGGGTGAGTTCATCGATCAGTTTCTCCAGGATCAGCATCCGATGCCCGCGGCCGATGACGTAGGGATGGAAGGTATAGACGAGCATTCCCCACTCGGTCGTGCGCCGCATGTATTCGAAATCGGCGATCCAGTTCTCCAGCACGGCATTCGCGTTGGACAGGCCGGGCAGCACCTCGTCCTTGCTGCGGATGAACTCGAAGTGCGGATGGTCATCGAGCGACCAGCTGATGGGGATCTCGATGATGTCCGTCGTCTCGCCGAAGACCATCGGCGCATCGGCAACGACCTTGTCCCCGCGCCGCACGAAATAGGGCGAGCAGTCGTGGCCCATCATGCTGCTGTCGTAGCGCAGGCCGTGCTGGGCGATCAGGTCGATCGTCCGATCGCTGAGATCCCAAGAGGGCGAGCGGTAGCCGCGTGGCTTGCCGCCGGTCAGTTCGACGATCGTCTCGACGGCTCGGGCGAATTCCTCGGCCTCGCGTTGCGGTGTGAGCCAGGCGGGGGGCACGTGGCTCCAGCCGTGATGACCGATCTCATGGCCCGCCTTCACGACATCGTTGCAGGCATCTGGATAGGTCTTGATGACGACGCCCGGCACGTACCAGCTCGACTGAATGCCGCGGCTGGCGAGCAGAGCGAGGATGCGCCGCGCACCGACCAGGCCGAACTCGCCGCGCGATACCGGCGTCGGTGTGGTCATCCCCCGTGCGGCAAAGCCGGACCAGGTATCGAAGTCGAAGGACAGGCATGCGATGTGTCGCGGCATCTAGTGCTCCTGAATGTGCTCCCGGTGCCACGCGAACGCCGTGGCGAGGGTCCCCGATGATGCGATTCCGAGGCCGGCTGACCGTTCGGCCACATCGGCTGAAGGATCGTGTCGCGTTCCTCAACCGGGATGGCGCTGGATGAAGCGCAGGGCCTCCGTGGCGGAGCGCTCGGGCGCGGCATCGCCGATGTTGTGCGGCATGCCCTCGAAGACCACGAGCTCAGCGTTCGGGATTGCGGCTTCCATCTGCTCGTAGTGGCTGCTGCTACCGATCGGTTCATGCCCCGGCGCGACGATCAGGGTCGGGCAGGTGATCCGGGGCAGATCCTCGAACCAGTCGCGGCTGGCCATGTGCGTCACGAAGCGCCCGAGATAGGCAGGATTGTTGCTGCCCGTCTGGCGGCAGAACCAATCCACCAGCGCGGGGTCTGCATCCGGACCGAAGCGGTCGGCGGCGGTCGCCCGCATGAAGGGTTCGAGCCCCATGCCACCGATCTTCTCGGGCCATGTGGCTGCCTGCGTGCCGCGCAACCCTGGCGTGGAGGCAAAGAGCGACAGTGTTGCGACCCTTTGCGGATCTTCGATCGCGAGGCGCTGGCCGACATAGCCACCAGCGGAGAGACCCACGACATGCGCACGCGCGACACCCAGATGATCAAGAAGTTCCCGCGCATCCTGCACGAGCCGCTCCAGGCTGAACGGCAGCGATGCCGGTGGAATCTCCGATGCGCCATGACCCCGCAGCTCGAGACTGATGACCGGAAAGCGGCGCGCCAGGATGGGCAGCCAGCCATACCAGCGGCGATAGGCGCCCATCGCTGCGTGCAGCATGAGCACAGGGACCTGGTTCTCGGCCCAGGGATCGCTGAAGTCGTCCACCCGATAGGCGAGGCGGACGCCGTCGCTGCTGGTCAGGAAGGCCATGTTGGGCGCGAGCATGTGCAAGGTCTCCGTCGTGTATTGGTCGGTCAGTCGGCTGCCGGCCGCTGTGGGGGTGCGGCTGGCGCGATGGGGCGGAACAGCGTGCCCGCCACCATCGCGGTCACGACGGCGAGCTGGGCGGCAATGGCGAGGAAGGCACCGGTCCAACTCGCCGTGACGGCGATGATGGCGGCGAACACCGAAGGGCCGGCCAGATAACCGAGGAAGATGAACAGCACGCAGCCCGCCGTCGCATCGCCCACGCGGTCCCGCGGGACCAAGCGCGCGACCTCGGCCATCACAATACCGTTCCAGCTTGCGGCCAGGGAACCGGTCGCGGCGGCCAGAAGGATCATGGTGGCGAAGCCCGCGGGCAGCGTGACCAGCAGTGCGGTGCAGATCGCCGCGGCGATCGCCTGCAGGACGAGGTTGCGGCCCGGCTGACCGGTGCGGTCGGCAAGCCAGCCCAGCACGATCCGAGCCGCCACGCCGGCCGCTTGCATGGCAGCGAAGACCGCACCCGCCTCGATGAGTGACATCTGGCGGTCTGTCACCAGCCAGGTGACGGTGAAGGCAAATAGGCAGCCCTGCACGGTCGAGAAGGAGATAGCGAGGATGATCAGCGGCGGCAGCCGGGCGTCGAGGCGTAGCACCGCCAGCGGTGCCGTCAACGTCTGCGCGATTCCCTTGGACTGCGGCACGGTTCGCGGCTGTTCCGGGCGATCGAGAGCGGTGCGCTGCGGCTGGATCGCCAGCCCCGTCACGATGGCGACCGCGGCGCCGAGCAGCACTGCCGGCTGCCAGCCCAGCCAAGCGGCGACCGGTGCGCAGATCAGGCCTGCAAAGGTACCGCCGAGCGGCGCGCCAGCCTGCTTCACCGAGAAAATGAGCGTCCTGTGCTGTGCCGGCGCCGTGTCCTGCAGGATCTGGCTGCCGGCCGGTGCAGCAGGCGCGTAGCCGATGCCGAGCAGCAGGGACGCGAGCAGGAGCGCTGGGACGCCCCCGCTGGCTGCGATCACCATGCCGACCGCCAGCACTGCGCTGCCGATCTGCAAGGCGCGGACCGGGCCGAACCGCGCCAGAAGCCCGCCACCTGCTAGCAGGAAAAGCACCGTGCCGAGCGCCACGGCCGAGGCGAGATTGCCGATCGTCTCCGGGCTCAGCCCCGCCTCGGCCGTCATCACCGGCGCGATCGCCGGCAGACTTTGCGTCAGGAAGGACGCGACCGTCTGCGCGAGCAGCGTGACCCAGAGAGCGGCGATCCAGCGAGGCTGCGCCATGCGGTGTCAGTCGGGCCGGATAGTGGACGCGCGCATGACCTCGGTGAAGCGCGCGGTCTGGCGGCGGATCGTTTCCGCATACACCGCGGGCCCGCCGCCCGCCGGCACGAAGCCGAGATCATTGAGGCGCTGCCGCAGATCCGGGCGCGTCACCGCCTCGTTGAAAGCTGTGGCGAGCTTCTGGACGATGGAATCCGGCGTGCCGGCGCGCACCAGCACACCCCAATTTGTGTACATGTCCACGCCGGTCACGCCGGCTTCGGCGAAGGTCGGCACATCCGGGAAGGCGGCGCTGCGGGCGTCGCCAGTCACCGCAAGGGCCCGCACGCGCCCGTCCAGGATATGGGGGCGGGCGGCGCTCAGCCCGTTCACCGCGAGCGGCACGTGGCCGGCGATGATGTCGTTCATTGCCGGACCGGTCCCACGATACGGCAGATGCGTGATGTCCACGCCGGCGGCGGCCTTGAACATCTCACCGCCGATATGCGTCGGCGCACCGTTGCCGCCGGAGGCATAGGCAAGGCTACCCGGCCGCGCCTTGGCGAGCGCGATCAGCTCCTGCAGCGTCCGCGCCGGCACCGAGGGGTGAGCCAGCAGGACGATCGGCGCATTGGCCAGCAGCGCCACGGGCGTGAAATCGCGGGCAGGATCATAGGGAAGCGAGGGGAAGAGGCCGGGATTGATGCAGAAGGTGGAATCCACGGCGAGCACCGTGTAGCCGTCCGGTTCGCTCTGCGCGACCGTCTCGGTACCGACGATGCCTCCGGCACCGGCGCGGTTGTCGATGACCAGCGTCTGGCCAAGGCTGCGCGCAACATGCGGATCGAGGATGCGGATCAGGTTGTCGGTGCCCCCGCCGGCGCCGAAGGGAACGACCACGCGGATCGACCGGTTCGGATACGCCGTCTGGGCGTGCACGCCGTGAGAAGCGGCGAGTGAGACAGACAGGGTGGCCAAGAGGGAGCGACGGGCTACGCGCATCGGCGTCAAACCTTTCTGTGCATGTGGCTATCAGGATTGTGGCCACGACCTTGGAAACAGACGGAATCGCCCATCGCGCTGCCTGGCCACGTTGGGATGAGCACCTTTGCCAACGCCGGCGCCGGGAAGCTGGGCGCTTCCTTGAAGACGGCCCGTTGTTCGTTGGTCCACAGCGTCATTACTCGGTCTCTCCGCTCATGAAGCCGCACGCGGCGCATCGCCGCGAATGTCCCTTCTGCGATTGACGCGCGAGGTACTCATCCTCAACGAAGACGCTGTAGGGCCGGACACGCCATGGCAGGCCCTGCGGCGCCTGCGCGCTGCATTCGAAGAAAGAAAAAATCGTTTCCAGTAGGGTGGTGCGCGTCTGCTGCTCACTCTTACGAGAGTTTTGCGCTGGTCATGCGGCCGATCAAGCGTGTAGCGAGGTACCGGGCAAACACGCATATATGTGGCAAAATGATGCGAAATCGTTATGAAAAGAGATGACACGGCGACGGAGGGCAGATGCATCAAATCTGTCGGCCGAACCTTCGACCTCCTCGAGTTCTTTGATGAGGTGCGACGCCCCGTCAGCATCGTGGAGGTCGCACGCGCGCTCGCGATGCCGCAATCGAGCGCGGCCGCACTGCTGCGCAGCTTGGTGGCACGGGGCTACTGTCGGGTGGACGTCGCAGCGCGTCGCTATCTTCCGACAGCGCGGGTCACCATTCTCGGGTCGTGGATCGACGCCCCGCTGTTCGAGGATGGTGCGCTGCTTCGCCTCATGCATGAGATCCATGCGAAGACGGGCGAACTCGTGCTGCTCGGCTCACTCAGCGGACTTCAGGTCCGGCTGATATACGCGCTGAAGGCGGAGAAGCCTGGCAGGCCGACACGCCGAGCGGGCACGGTACGGCCGCTGGAGCGCTCAGGATTGGGAATTCTGTTTCTCGCGACGTTCTCGGATCGCCAGATCGGCGGTCTCGTTCGCCGCATCAATGCGGACGAGATCAATCGCGATTATTATTTGAACATCAATACAGTCATGAATGAAATAAGGATCATTCGGCAGCAGGGCTACGCATTGTCGTTGGATAAATTGGAGAAGGGGATTGGCGGAATCAACGTATTGCTGCCGCCGAGATCCGGCATCGAGCCGATGGCGCTGTCGATTACGACGCTATCGGATATTGCCGATAAACGACAGAAGGAATTTTTTTTGTTGATAAGCGACGGCGTCGGTCGTCACCTTGGGGTGAGCTTGCCGCCAGTGTTAGTCTGATAATCCAGAATGATAGTGGTCTGTCCCCATAGGGTGGTCCGGGGTGAATCTCATGCATGGTCGGCTCGTCTGCTACATTGAGCTTGATCGCGGTGGAGGTTTTGGCTTCTGTCGGCGGCCAAACCAGAGCGTTCGGAGCAGGCGGCTTGTATCCGAGCGATGAGTGAGGCCATGCCGTGTTGTAGTGCCGACGCCAGCTTTCGACGACCACTCGGGCCTCGGACAGGGAGTAGAAGATCTCTCCGTTCAGCAGCTCGTCGCGCAGTGATCTTCCCCTGATTTGATGGACAGGGATCAGGCGGCATTGTGCTCCATCTGCTCTGGCGTCTGGTAGCCCAAGGCGGAGTGGATGCGCTGCCGGTTGTAGTAGCTTTCGATGGAGGTGAACACGTCGCGTCTGGCTTCGTCCCGCGTGGCCTACCGGCGGCATTGGCAAGTTGTTTGATGGGAGGGCGAGTTCGGCCGCGTGACTCAGGGTGCAGCAGGATCAGGATGCTGCTTGGGCGCAGGTCTCCTGCTGCCAGCTGCG
>NZ_RFLX01000034.1 GCF_003696345.1 Teichococcus wenyumeiae
GGCGATGCCCGCAGCGGCTGGCTCAACATCCGCCAGGACATCGCGCATCTGCACGAGACCGGCGCCATCGCCAACTACGACCTCGGCGTGGCCGTGGACAATGGTCTGCTGCAATCCTATGCCGAGGCCACTGCGGCCGCCGGCTGGGGTGAGCCGCTGTCGACCAATGGCGTGACCCAATACATGCCGGGCGTGGGCGGGCGGGCCGATATCGGCATCACCACGCAGTCCAACACCGTCTGGCTGATGACGCAGGACATCCGCGCCGCCACCCATGCGCTGGGCCAGGCGGAGACCGCCAGCGCGGTGCCCTGGAACATGTGGGACGGCGCCAACGGCCGCTGGCTGAACACCGAGGACTACCCGAAGCTCTGGACCGACGGCCGCGGCGGCACCGGCACGCCGGGCGATGCCAGCTCCGGCGGGCTGACGCAGCAGGGCGACGACATCAGCGGCTGGACGCCAGAATCGGCGCATCAGCCGGACCTGTCCTTTGTGCCCTATATCCTCACCGGCGAGCGCTGGATGTTGGACAACCTGCAGGCGCAGGCGGCCTGGAACGTGGTGTCGCAATGGGCCGACATGCGCGGCGAGGACGGCAACCTGGTGGTGCCGAACAACCAGGTGCGCGGCTCGGCCTGGGCGCTGCGGCAGATCGACGAGGCCGCCTGGGCCAGCCCGAACGGCAGCGCCGAGCAGGCTTATTTCAGCAAGGTCTCGGAAGCCAACTGGTCCTGGATTGTGCAGCAGATCCCGAGCTGGACGGAGATGCAGGGCGAGGCGCATGGCTGGCTGCCGGGCGAATACGGCACCGTCGGGGCGCTGCCGCCGTGGCAGCAGGACTACTTCGCCTCCACCGCCATCGCGGCGGCGCGGCATGGCAACGAGGATGCGCTGACCTACCTGGAATGGGCCTCCAACTTCCTGGTCGGCCGCTTCCAGCACGAGGCCAATGGCTTCGCGGAGCATGACGGCGCCGCCTATCTGCTGGCGATCAGCGACCCGGCGACGGGGCGGGTGTTCAACACCTGGTCCGAGATCGGCGCCACCACCGCCTCCTACGGCTGGTCCAACGGGAATGGCTGGAGCCACTCGGAAGGCGACTACGTGCAGCTGGCGCTGGCGACGCTCTCGGGCATTGCCGAGCTGACCGGCTCGCAGGCGGCGGTGGATGCCTATCACGCGCTGCTGGCAGATAACCCGCCTTTCACCAGCGGCAATGACTTCTCCCGCGACCCCACCTTCGCCATCGTGGCGCCAGGTGAGGACAACACGCCCGTCTTCCAGATCCCGGCACCCTCGGTGCCCAGCGACACCGCCCCGCCGGTACATACGGCACCCGATGCGGCGCCTGACAGCAACCATGGCTCCGCGCCGGTGGAAACCGCGCCGGAAGCGCCGGCCGCCGGTCACCCGGCGGGCGGGGTGCCGCTGTCGATCGTGCTGGGTGGCGAGGCCTGGGAAGGCAACCCGCTGGCGGTGGTGCTGGTGGATGGCGTCGAGGTCTTCCGCGGCGAGGTGACGGCAAGCCACGCCCGTGGCGGCGCGGAGATCGCGTTGGGCCATGTGGCGGCGGGCGCCGATCATGAGGTGGTGGTGCAGTTCCTCAACGACGCCTGGGGCGGTTCCGAGGACACCGACCGCAACCTTTATGTCGAGGATATCCGCATCAACGGCGTCAGCACCGGCAGCACCGCCGCCCTGCTCGACAGCAACAGTGATGCGTCCTTCTCCATCACCGTGCCGGCCGTGCAGCCGCCGGCCGCGCCGGCCCCTGTGCAGCAGCCGGGCGAGGTGCCGCTGTCGATCGTGCTGGGTGGCGAGGCCTGGGAAGGCAACCCGCTGGCGGTGGTGCTGGTGGATGGCGTCGAGGTCTTCCGCGGCGAGGTGACGGCAAGCCACGCCCGTGGCGGCGCGGAGATCGCGCTGGGCCATGTGGCGGCGGGTACCGACCATGAGGTGGTGGTGCAGTTCCTCAACGACGCCTGGGGCGGTTCCGAGGACACCGACCGCAACCTCTATGTCGAGGACATCCGCATCAACGGCGTCAGCACCGGCAGCACCGCCGCCCTGCTCGACAGCAACAGTGATGCAGTCTTCTCCGTCGCGGCGACCACGGGGAAGGTGGGCGCGCCCGCCAGAAGCGTCGCCGCCTCTGACGGCCTGGTTGTGGCGCCGGTGGCGCAGCACGGCGATGCCGCGCCTGCCGAGGTTACCTTCTCCGGCACGCTGCACACCGACATGTTCTGGTCCCAGTCCAGCATTTCGGGCTTGGCGGCGCACCATGATGCGCAGACCGGCGGCAGCGGCACGCTGACCGGGGCCGGAGGCAGCCTGTCCTTCACGAATGTGGACGTGATCCACTTCGCCGACGGCCGGCTGGTCTTCGATGCGGCGGACCCGGCGGCGCAGGTGATGCGCCTCTACCAGGCCGTGCTGGGCCGCGAGCCGGACTCCATCGGCCAGGAACACTGGACCGCTGAGCTGCACAACGGCGCCTCGCTCTCCAACCTGGCTAACGGCTTCATGGGCAGCCAGGAATTCCACTCCCGCTTCGGCCAGTTGGACGATGCCAGCTTCATCGCCCGCACCTATGACCAGGTGCTGGGCCGGGAGCCGGACGCGGCGGGCCTGAGCGGCTGGCAGAATCATCTGGCGCATGGCATGAGCCGCGCCGAAATGCTGGTCGGTTTCAGCGAAAGCGCGGAGAACCGTGAGCACACCCAGGGCCTGCTGGCACATGGCCTCTGGGACGTGGACGACCAGATGGCGGATATCGCGCGCCTCTATAAGGCGGTGCTCGATCGTGCGCCGGATGCGGGTGGGCTGCAGTTCTGGGATGCCAAGGCCGATGGCGGCATGAGCACCGCGCATATGGCCAATCTCTTTGCCCAGAGCGACGAGTTCCAGGCACGCTTCCCCGGCGCCTCGGATGTCGACTTCGTGCAGATGGTCTATGCCAATACCCTCGGCCGCGTCGGCGAGGCGGCGGGTGAGGCCTTCTGGGTGGACCATCTGGCCCATGGCATGACGCGCGGCGAGGTGGTTGCCGGCTTTGCCGACAGCGTGGAATTCCTGCAGCTGAGCCAGCCGCTGACGGACCACGGCATCGTGCTGGGCTGAGCCGCACACAACAGACGCCCGGATGCCAGACCGGCACCCGGGCGCGTCTTCTTCCAGCATCCAGGGCGGGGCAACGGTTTCGTTGCTCCGCCCTGCTTATTTCAGCCGCCCCTGCGGGTGCCGCTGCCTTGCGGGCTGGCCTGCCTCTTCCGGTCCTGCTGTGCGGCGGGGTGGCTGCGGTAGCGCCGCCAGCCGGCCAGCAGGGTGGCAAGCTGGTCCGGCTGCGATGCGCCTTCCCGCCGCAGGCGCTGCAAGGTGTTGCGCAGCGCCAGGATCGGGTGGCCCTGGCCGAGATCGGCGCCCGTGGAGAGCGCCTTCAGAAAGATCTCGGCGGTTCCAGGGTCTTCGCGTTCCATCACATAGGCCCCATAGCCCATGACGGAGGAGCGGCCGTATTCCACCATGCGCCGTGCGAAGCTGCGCAGCTCGATCAGGCGGGGGTGCTGCGTCAGGATCTCGCGAATCTCCGCGGCGCCGGCACGCTTGTACTGGGTGTGGTCCGTCCGCCGTTCATATCGCCAAAAGAGATTGGCCATAGCGGTGGCCAAGCCCTGATCGCCGAAATCACCCGCTAGGCTTTCCGCCGCCGCGATGCGCTTGGGCTGGGTATCGTAGCTGGGCCCGGCCTCCTCCGGCAGGCCCCGCACCACCGGCGTCCTGATGCGGCCATCGGCGGCAATCACGGCCAGCAGCCGGTGCATGCCATTGAGCAACCGCCCGCTGGCGGAGAAGCAGATGGGCTGGGCATTCAGCATCCACCGCCCGCGCTGGATATCGGAAGCCAGGGCCTGCACATGCGCCGGGATGGGCTGCCGCGTCTGCCCGCCCTTGGCCAGGTAGCGCTTGGCGACGGCGCTATCGATGATCTCCATCTGCCAATGCTGCCCGTCCGGCACTGCCGCTCCTTCCTCGGGCGAGGGCGCGAGGGCAGTGAGCCCCTGGTAGCCCAGCAGGCATGGGAAGGCCTCGGGCGGCTTGCCACGCGTGGCGCGGTTGTTCCAGCTCAACCCCCGCAGCCGCTTGCCAGCCAGCATGGCGTTGAGGGTCTTGATCGCCAAGGCCAGCGGGCGCTCCCAGGAGGCCGCCGCGCGGTCACGCTGCAACTCCTGCAACAACAGAAGGCCGGGCTCATGGGCCGGGAACTGCCCGGGGGTTTCCAGCACATCGAGCAGCCGTTCCGTCAGTTCCGGGTCGGACTGCCGCCCCATGAAGATCAGGGTGCTGCGGGCTGCTTCCGGCAGCGGTGAGGAAGCGCGCGCCAGGCTGGCGGTCAGCGCCGCCTCGATCTCCGGGCAAGTGGACAGCATGCGCGTCAGCCGCACCCAGGCGGAAGGGCCGGCGTGGGGCCTGCCGAGCGCATCGGCATCATACTCCGCCAACCGCTGCAACAGGCTGGCAAGCAGGTGATGACGCGTATGCCCGTCCTGCTTCAGCAGGGCGGCGAGGCTGCGGCGGCGATGCTGGTCGATGGTGTGGTAGGCATCATCCGCCACGTTCTCAGCCAGATAGGTCCGGAGCGGGATGCCGCTTTCGGCGCAGGCGGCGAGGCGCTGCATGCCGTCCAGCAGCACGCCGGTGCGGGAGATGATGACGGGCAACCCGTTCGTCACCCAGAAGCCATCGCGCATGGCCAGTGCATAGCTCTGCACCGTTTCTTCCTGTCGCCGGCGGCTGGGATGGGCGCGGCGCAGCAGGTCCCGCGCGGTGGCAGGGGTCAGCGTGGTGATCCGCAAGCTGACGAGAGCAGGGAGCACACCGGGCGCAGCCGGCGTCGGGCCCCTTCCTTGCGTGGGAGAAGCATTGGGCAACATCGCGGCAGCGGCGTCGCCCCGACAGGATTGGGAAAGGGGGCTAACCATGCCCGGCACGGGTCCAGCGACGGCAGCATCGCGCCTTATTATTCAGCCTGATGCCGGGCTGATACACGCGATGATTGTAGTCACCGGCGTTGCCGGTTGCATGAGGGTACCCTCCCATATTGGTCACGCTCCTCCAGTTCTATGATTTTGCTGCAAAGATTTTGGGTTAACCGAGCCTGTGACGCTGGAAGCAAAGCTGAGAATTCAAATAGAACGTAAAAAAACGAGCATGTGCACAGGAGCTCCGACGTAGCGCATGTTCCGCCCAACATCCTGCATGATACGTAAACATTTTACGTGAACCGGACTGACAGGTTCTATCGTCCGGCTCCACCTTGGCAGGAGAAATGCCTTCTTTGGTGTAAAGTCTAATGACAATTCCTGGAGCGGAATTTTTCCGCACGGTCGAAAGCTTTCAGCGCACCAGCCCTTCAGTCCCATCCCGCTCGCGAAATGAGAGCTGGTATTGGTGTCGGAAAAGTTTACGGTTGTTGCCCATTGGGCCTTCTCGCAACCGCTGGATGGTGCTCGGGCAGCTTTCACGTCCTGTTTGTGCTCAGAGAGAATCGCTTAAGCGCATTATTCGTCCTCTGGTTGAGCGATTCGTGAGATTATTCAAAATATGAGTTGAGACAGCCCCTACGCTCTGCGCAGTTTCTTGCAAATGCTGTTCACGATTGTTTGTGAGGTAAGCGGCAAGGAAAAATCCGCGAAAAGAAGTATAGTCCGTCTGTAAGAAGATATCCTGACGCAACGTCTTTAGAAGACCATGAATAGGCATCATGTCATCGCTACCGCCTTCAACCGTGAGCGGAGCGGACGCATTCTTCACGCAGTGCCTGGAAGCGTGTTCGTTTGAGGGACGCCGTGTTCAAACATTGTAAGCTTTAGTAATCGATTGCCAAGCGGCAGGAGTTTGTCTCCGGTTTGTCCGAATTCGTCACGCTTTCGGCGACAAATCGCGCCCGCTTCAGGTGCATTCGAGTACCGCTGAGGCACCGACCTGCCCCATAAACCGCAACGTCCCTGCTGGGCCGATGTTTAATCTGCAGCGGTGCAGCAATCCTGCTGGAACGAGAGATGAATGGTGACGCGTACAAGGATGTCGCGCTGTGGCCCTATGCCTTTGGCCAAGGATCCTTACGTCGTGCCAGAACATCTGCATGTTCCGGCTTGCTAACAAACGCCTCTGCTGATCCCCCCCCCTTTACTGACCTTGCTTTGGGAACTCTGCCGTGAAGATGCGCAATCCATCGACCCCTGACACTGCCGTCGGCCGTGAGATCCGCCAGTATCGTCGCGCCGCTGGTCTGACACAGAAGCAGGTCGCCGATATAATCGGCGTGACCGGTGCTCAGTTTCATCGCTACGAGACAGGCGCGACGCGGATCACCGCCAGCCGGCTGATCGCGATCGCGAATGCTTTGGGCGTGCGGGCCGATACGCTGCTGGCCGCTGCTTCCTCCGCGGACATGGAGCAGCCTGCCGCTCCTGCCAGCTCCAGCCAGGAAATCGTCGAACTGGTGCAGATGTTCGGCAGCATTGTCGATCCGCGCCACCGCAGCGCGCTGGTGGCAGTGGCCCGCATGATGACATCCCCACAGGCACTCCGCCCGGTGCCGGAGGAGAGCGTCTAACCACCGCGAAGCCGCGCGACAGAGCGCGATGAGGCACACCGGGAGGTGCGGCCTCATCGCGGCGAGGATCACCTCCGGCCCTGCGGGGCGCATAAAGGCTTTGCGGGCGCGGGTCGATCCTCAAGGCGTGTCACGCCATCAGGGGTGCTAACTGCCCAGCAGTGCTGATCTCGCGCTGCGCCGCATCCGGGCGCCATCAACATCCTCAGGCGGCGCAAGGTGACTTCCATGGGGAGCCTCTCCCCAGTGCCGCGTCGGGAGCCTGTGCTGGCCGGCGGCGCCAAGACCAGTTGCTGGGCGGTCGACCCAAAGCATGCGATCCGCAGGAACGCATTCACCTTCAGCCTGGATTCATGCAGCTCGCATCATCGTGCGTGCTGCGTGCACGGCTTCTTCAAAGCACTGCCGGCCGCCCTGTCCACAGGATCATCCGGCATGGGGGAAGTGCTGCCGCGCTTCCCCCTGACACGAAGCATCGCGAGGCATAGGCAACGCAGGGCGTCACCGCCAGACCATACTGGACACGGTGCCGGTGCGGGGTGTCCGGTGGCGACAGGCACGCTCGATCAATGCCGCATGGGCCTGGAACATCGCCTCCTGATCGTAGTCCCGGTGCGCCTTGGCATGATTGGCCAGGCCCAGCCGCGCGCGGAGCGTGGCATCCTGCAGCAGCGGGCGCATGGCCGCGGCCAGTGCTGTGTCGTCCTTGGCGGCGATGTGGGGCTGGTTCTCCGCTGAAAGCATTGCGCGGATATCGCCCGCATCGGTGGAGGCTATCGGCAGCCCCGAGGCCATGGCCTCCAGCACCGAGAAGGGCATCTGCTCGGTATCCGAGGACAACACGAAGAGGTCCATGGCCCGATAAGCGGCGGCAGGGTCCGTCAGATGGCCCGCGAAGCGCACGGAGGCCCCGAGGTCCAGTTCCCGCGCCAGCGCTTCCAGCTTCGGGCGCTCGGAGCCATCGCCGAAGATCACCAGCCGGAAGGCCAGACCTTCCCGCCGCAGCAGGGCGGCGGCGCGCAGCAGGCGGCCCAGGTTCTTCTCGACCCGCAAGGCGGCGACGGTGCCGATCACCGGGCCATCGCCCGGCAGGCCGAGGTCAGCCGCCTGGCCTTCCGGGTTGAAGCGGGCAAGATCGAGGCCGTTCGGGATATGGTGCAGCCGCGATGGCGGCAGGTGCCAGGTTTCCCGCGCCGCCCGCAGCAGAATGGTGGAGGGCAGCACCACCGTGCTGCGGCGGAGCGCGATGCGCCGCATCATCATGCGGCGGGGGAACTGGCCGCCGGCCTCCTCGGGGCCGAAGCCATCCTCGGTATGGATATGCGGCAGGCCCGGCATGGCCAGCCGCGCCAGTGCCCATTCGATGCTGCCCCAGTTGCTGGTCACCAGCAGGTCCGGCTTCAGCCGGTGCAGCAGCCTGCCGATATTAACCATGGCGCGCGGCAGCGATTCACCCTTGCGGGTGGGGGAGGGCAGCATCTCCAGCGGCACCTCCGGCGCGATGCGCTCCAGGCAGGTATCCCCGCCATCCAGGGACACCACCGCATGCCGCCAGCGTGCGCCGAAGCGATTGGCGATCGCGGCGAAGCGCACCTGCGCCCCACCGACATTGAAGGTGGGATAGACGTGCAGCAGCAACGGCGCGTTCATTCGGCGGCCACCGGCAGGCCGCCGCGCAGGCGGGACATCTCGCCGGCCGCCAGGGCCAGCACCTTGCGCGCATTGCCGGCCCAGGTCAGGTCGCGGCGGGTGATCTCGGCCCGCGCGGCCTCGCCCAGGCGCTGGCGCAGGGTGGCATCCTCGTCCAGCCGCAGCACCGCCTGCCACATCGCCTCGGGGCTTCCAGGGTCGAAGAGCAGGGCGGTCTCCTCGTGCCGCAGCACTTCCCGCAGGTTGGGCTGGTCCGGCGCCACGATGGCGCGGCCGGCGGCCATGTATTCGAACACCTTCAGCGGCGAGGCATAGGCCACCGAGGCGGGCTGCAGGGCGATATCGAAGCCGCTGATCAGCCCCGGCACGGCATCGCGCGCCGCCAGCCCGGTGAAGGTCACACGCTCGGCGATGCCCAGTTCCGCCGCCAGCTTTTCCAGGCCAGGGCGGGCAGGGCCATCGCCCACCACTTTCAGCGCCAGCGGGTGCTGGCCGCGATAGGCGGCCATGGCGCGCACCACATGGTCCAGCCCGTGCCAGTCCCGCACGAAGCCGACAAAGCCCAGCACCAGCGGCCCCTCGGCATCCGCCGGACGCGCGGCCATGGCGGGAAATTCCTCGGGATGGATGCCGTTGGGCACGACGGTGATGCGCTCATCCGGCACGCCGGCGGCGCGGATCTTATCGGCCAGCACTTCCGTCACCGGCAGCACGCGGCTGGCGCGGCGCCAGGCCAGGCGCTCCAGCGCCGCGGCGGTGCGGCGCAGCGCGAGGTTGCCGAAGCGGCCACGCTCCTCCGCCAGCGGCGCGTTCACCTCCAGCAGCAGCGGGATGCGCCGCTGCGCCGCCACCACCGTGCCGGCGAGGTGGAAGAGATTGGCGCGCTCATAGATCACGTCGGGCTGGAACTCGGCGGCGGCGCGGGCCAGGCGCAGGGTGGCGGGGCCGATATAGGCCATCTCCGCCGCTTCCCCGACCCAGGCCGGCAGCTTCTCGCGCAGCAGGCCGACCATGCGGCTGTCGCCGCCGAGGTCGGTGTTGTCGTAGCTGGCGGGGCCCACCACGCGCACCTCGTGGCCGGCCGCGCGCATCGCCGCCACCATGGCGTCCAGATGCACGCCCTGGCCGTCGCGGGACGCGATCCGGTGGCTGTACAGAATCTTCATCCCTGGCGTCTCCGAGCCTTCTCAATCCATTGCAGGGCCTGCCTGCGTCCATGTCCAGCGGTCTGCCGCGCCAACGCCAGCAGCCCGGAGGGGCTGCGCAGGTCGGCCAGCAGCAGGCCAGTTCTTTGCCGCCGCTGGCTGACCCAGAGCGGCTTATAGGCATCGTCGCCCCGGCCGAAATCCAGCGCCGCGGCCTTGTCCTCGTCGATCACGCCGCGCGCCATCAGTGCCGTCAGCACCGTGCCGGGGGAGGCCGCGCGGGCATCCTCGACATGCGCCAGCTTCAGCAGCGAGGCATAGCCGCCCGAAACCATCCAGTACTGCGCCGCCAGCGGCTGGCCATCCAGGTCGCGCAGCACGCCCAGCCGCAGCGCGCCGGCGCTGGCAGCCGCGCGCATCAGCGCCGCGTCGAAGTCGGGGAAAGGCTCCCAGGGCTTCCAGCTGCGCGCCCGCACCGCCTCATAGGCACGGATGCCGTTTTCCAGCGCGAGCCCGGGTTCGCGCAGCAGCTCGAAGCGGCTTTCGCGCCCGGCGCGGGCCAGCTTGCGGCGGATGGTGGCGCGCAGGGCGGAGGGGCGCGCGGCGAGATAAGCCTCCCAGCCCGCGCCCGGCTCCAGCGGCTGCCACCAGTTGCCGAAATGGTCGAAGCGCAGCGGCACCAGCCCGGACTGCCGCAGCCCGGCCAGCAGTTCCTCCAGCCCCGGCGCCTCGGCATCCAGCGTATCCAGCCGCGCCGGGCGCCCGCCGCGCAGCAGGCGGCCCAGGGCGAGGCCGGCTTCGCGCATCGCGGCACCAGGCGCGGGCAGGGGGCGCCATGTCAGGGTATAGGGCGTGACAAGGCTGCACAGCCGGCCATCGGCCTGCCGCAGTAGCGGCAGCAGCACGCCCTTTTCACCACCGGCCAGCGCCAGCACCGGCCGGGTGCCGGCGGGCAGCGCATGGCCCAGCACGGTGTCGTACCAGAGGCGGCTGGAGAAGACATCGTTGCCACCCGGCGGGCACAGGAACCGGTCGCACCAGCCGGGCAGGCCGGCTTCGGGATGCGGCAGTGGCAGCAGGCCCTCGGCCAGGGTGTCAGTCGCGGATGGCATAGACCAGCCTCCCCAGCCATTCCCGCATGGCGAACCAGCTTTCAGCCAGATGATCAGGCCGGGGCAGCAGGTCCGACCATTGCGGATCGATGCTGCGCGCCGGCCGCACCGGGGCTGGCACCGCCTCCAGCCCGGCACGCTGGAAAGCGGCCAGGGCGCGGGGCAGGTGCCAGGCATGGGTCACCACATAAGCCGTGCCGATGCCGGCCTGGTGCAGCATGGCGGCGCTGAGGACGGCATTGCCCCGGGTATCCGGCGCCTGCGCTTCCACCCACTGCACGGGGGTGCCGAAATCCTCCTGCAGGCTGCGGGCCATCATGCTGGCGATGGGCGGCGCGCCGGTGGACAGGGGGCCGCCCGTCACCAGCACCGGCAGGCCGGTGCGCCGATGCAACGCGGCGCCGGCGCGCAGGCGCTCCAGCGTCATCGGCCCGATATCCGGATGGTCGGGCGCGCCGGCCATCTCGGCGCCCAGGATCACGATGGCGCCGGGCGGCGTGCCGCCCACAGCCTGCGCCGGCGCGGAGAGGGGCACTTCCCGCTCCAGCGAGGCCATCAGCCGCCCGGAGGCGGAGGGCGTGGCCAGCAGCGTCACGCCAACCACGGCCACCGCCGCCCAGAACCCGCCCGGCCGCCAGCCGCGCCAGGCCAGCATGCCGAAGAGCAGGCCGGCCAGCACCAGCAGCAGCGGCGGCAGCAATAGCGCCGTCAGCACCTGCTGCAGCATCAGGGTCATGTCGCCGGTCACGATATCCGGCTCGCGGGCACCACCGACGGGCCGGCGGGCAGGATATGCGGCAGCTTCTCCAGCGGCCCGCCCGGCGGTCCGCCCGCCGTGGCGGCGGCGCCGAAGCGCACTTCCTGCCAGGTGGCGCTGCGGCCACCGACTTCCTCGCGGAAGAAGGTGTAGAACTCGTCCAGCCAGTCCAGGAAGCGGTCGCGCTGCGCCAGGTCACGGACATAGGGCGTGTTGCCCGGCTCCAGCGACGGCGAATGATAGGTCAGGGTGAAGACCCGGTGGCCATGCGCCAGCATGTGCCGAACCAGACGCTTCGCTTCCGGCACCGTCATGCCCTCCGGCGTCAGCCGGATGCGCTCCAGCAGCCCGAGGCGGGACAGCGCCCCCGCCACGCGCCGGCGGCGCCTGCGCGGGTGGAAGACCAGGGAGGCCAGCCGCTCCTCCCGCCAGCCGGCGAGGCGTCCGACCAGCGCGGCGGAGACCGGGATCTCCATCAGCGTCCGCTCCTTGTCCACCCAATAGGGGCCGGGGGAGCTGGCCCAGGCGCCGGGTTCGTCGTAGCGGGCGGGCGTGGGCCAGCAGGGGGCGAGGCTGCTGTCGGCCAGATAGCCGAGCGACTTCAGGATATCGGCCGTGCGCGGCCCGAAGCCATAGCGGCCGGTGCGGTAGATGCGGGGCACGACGCCCAGGTTCTCGGCGATCGCCTCGGTCAGCTGGCGCGCCTTGGTCAGTTCCAGCGCCACCGGCAGGTTGCCGGCATAGCTGTTGCGCTCGCAGACATCCTCGGTGAAGGGCGGCGTGACCCAGGGATGCATCTGGGAGCCGATGTCGCAGAGCCCGTCCTGCAGCAGCTCCCGCAAGGGGCCGCAGCCGGCATCCTGGGCCACCACAGGGTAATCCGCCATGTAGAGCGGCACCACGCCATGCCGGGCGAAGACACGATGCGCCAGATACTGGCTACGCATCGAGGTCACGTCCGCAGCGGCGCGGGAGAAGGCGTCGGACCAGTCGAAGGCTTCCTCGGCATCGACGGTTGTCAGCAGCAGGGGCGCGGGGTCCGGCGCCATGGCCACCGGCATATGGAAGCGACGGTCGGAGATGGAGGCGGTGCAGCGCAGCCCGGTCGGCGGTGCCTCCGGCTCCTCGGCGATGCGGCCAGCGAAGCCGTAGATGCCGAGATAACGTGCCGCCACCTGCCGCATGCTGAAATGCTTGGTGGCCATCTGCCGCGCCGCCGCGCCGATCCGCCGCCGCAGCGCCGGGTCGCCCGCCAGCCGGTCGATGGCCTGGACGAAGCCGGCCTGGTCCTGGAAGAGGAAGCCTGTCTGGCCATCCAGCCTGGCGTCGTCGTTGACAGCAGGCAGGTGGCGCGCCACCACCGGCAGGCCATGCGCCATGCCTTCCGCTACAGTGGCGCCAGAGCCCTCCAGCCGGGAAGCCGAGGCCAGCATATCGGCGGCCTCGAAATAAGGCTGAAGGTCCGGCTGTTCTCCCAGAAAGAAGACGGCCTTCTCCAGGCCGGCCTGGGCCATGGCCTGCCGCAGGCCGGAGGCATAGTCTGCCTCCAGCTCCGGCCCCACCAGCAGCAGGCGCGCGCGCGGGTGGCGGGCCAGGATGGCGGGCATGGCAGCGATCAGGAAGCGCGGGTCCTGCAGCGGGCAAAGCCCGCCAGTGAAAAGCAGCACCGGGTCCTCGGCGCCGATCCCCAGCTCGGCACGGATGCGCGCCCGCGCGCCCGGCACGGGCTGCGGCGGGGTAATGCCGGGGGGCACCAGATGGCAGCGCGCCGGGTCTATGCCCGCCTCGCCGGCTTCACGGAGCAGCCCGGGGCTGCTGCTGACCAAGGCATCGAAGAGCCGGAAGCCCCGCCGGGCCAGCGGCCGCAGGCTGGCGCGGTACAGCCCCGCCAGCGCCGGCGCGCCCTCATCGGGCGTGGCGGAGATCACCAGCCGCCGCCCCGCCAGGGCGGACAGGAGGTAGGTCAGGAAATACCAGTCCGCATGTTGGCGGACATGCACGGTGTCGTAGTGGCGCAGGTTGCGCAGGAACCACCAGGTGAGGGCGAGCTGGTGCGCCACCCTGCCCATCGGCCTGCCGGAAAGATAGGCCACCCGTGGCAGGGTGGAGCAGGGGGCGGGCGGCTCGGCCGGGCGCGGCTTCTCGGTCACCAGCAGGTCGTGCTCGACCTCCGGTGCCAGTTCCTGCATCACGGCGGAGGAGCGTTCCAGAAAGGCGCCTTCCCCGTTAAAGGGGGGGCCATAACGCTTGAGCACGTGCAGAACGCGGCGCTTGCTCATCGGCCGGCCTCCACCTGCGGGTTTCCCGGTTCCCATCAACGTGCCTCCGGGACAAGATCATGGCTGTGCAGGTTCGTCTCGCGCCGGTCCAGAGTTTTGCTGAGCTTGAAGGAGAATGGCGCGCTCTGGAAGCAGAGCTGCCTGCCCCGTCCTTCTTCCAGTCCTGGAGCTGGGTAGGATGCCTGGCGGAGGAACGCTACCCCGACCCCGTGCTGCTGCGCGCCGAGGCCAATGGCCGGCTGCTGGGGCTGGCGCTGTTCAACCGCCGCCGCCGCCGGCTGCATCTGGCCGAAAGCGGCGATGCCGGCATGGATGCGCCCTTCATCGAGCACAATGCGCCGCTGGCGCATCCTCAGGCCCTGGCGCCGCTGCTGCGCGCCGCCTGGGGCGCCAGCGCCCGCCGGCTGGTGCTGAACGGCGTGCCGCCCGCGCTGCCGCCCGCCGCCGGTGGCGTGGCGCTGCGCTGGCAGGAACGGCTGGCGCCGCGGCTGGAGCTGGAGCCCATCCGCGCGGCGGGCGGCGACTGGCTGGCCGGGCGCAGCGGCAACAGCCGCTACCAGATCCGCCGCTCCAACCGCAGCTACGGCCCGCTGAGGCTGCACCGGGCCGAGAACACGGACCAGGCCCTGGCCTTCCTGGATTCGCTGATCCGGCTGCACGAGGCCACGTGGCAGGCCCGCGGCAAGCCCGGCGCCTTCGCCACGCCCTTCCTGCGCCGCTTCCATGAGGCGCTGATCCGCCGCGCCGCGCCGCGTGGCGAGCTGGACATGCTGCGCATCGAGGCCGGCGGGGAGGAGGTCGGCTATCTCTATAACTTCCGCATGCGCGGGCATGTGCATGCCTATCAGAGCGGGTTGGACCATGCCGGCGCGGGGCCACACCAGAAACCCGGCCTGACCTGCCATGCGCTGGCCATTGAGCATGCCCTGGCGCGCGGCGACAGTGTCTATGACTTCCTGGCCGGTGCCGACCGCTACAAGCGCAGCCTGGCCGATGCCGAATTGCCCCTTGTCTGGGCCGAGATGGTGCCGCGCTGGTCGGCGTTGGGCATCACGGCCCGGCTGCGGGCCCTGTTGCGGCGAAGCTAGCCGCCGGTTCACGGCGTGAATTCCATCAGCACGCGGGGCAGCAGCTGCTCCTCCGGCGGCAGCGGTGGCGTCTGCCGCATCCTCCGCAGGGCCATGGCGCCGAAAGGATTGCGGCGCCAGCCGGGGCTGCGCTCGCTCGGCGCCTCGGCCAGCCAGGAGAGCGTCATGGCATCGGCCTCCGGCGGCATGGCGGCGAAGCCGGCGCGGGCGGGGTCGTAGATCACCTGCCGCAGCGCCGGCCATTGCAGTTGCCCGCGCGCCTGCTGCAGCCGCCGGCGCCAGTAGCGGCGCAGGTCGCTCCAGCGCCAGGGGCGCAGCGCCGGCCCTTCCCAGGTCGCGCGAGGCTCCACCACGATGCGCTGCGGCTGCCAGTCGCCGCTATGGGCATCCAAATCATGCAGCACCAGGGAGGACAGCAGCCCGTCACCCCGGTAGAAGTTCAGCGGCAGCCGCAGGTCCTGCGCCGCCATGCGCTCCACGAAGCTGCCGCGCAGCATGAAGAGGGAGCCATGCAGGCCCGGGCACTCCTGCATCTGCTGCCGCAGCAGCGCGGCGCTGCGCCCGGTGCTGGGCACCGCCGCGGCGGCCAGGGCTTCCGGCGCATCGCGCAGCGCCTGGGCCAGCAGGCGCAGCGAATCCGGCGTGATGGCGGCATAGCCGTCCACGAAGGCATGCAGCGGCGCCGGCACCCGCAGGCGGTGGATATACTGATTGAGCGCGTTGGACTTGTCGGCCTGCGGGATCAGCGCGATGCGGCCGCGCAAACCCAGCCGCCGCATCGCCGCCATGGCCACGTCGGGCGAGGCGTCGGTGCTGCCGTTCAGCACCGCCGTCACATCGATCGCCTGGCCCTGGCCCGCACGCGCCACGGCTTCCAGGCAGCGGGACAGGGAGGCCGCTTCGTTATGGGCGAAGACCGCGACGGCCCATTCCACCGCCTGCGCCTGCGCCGCCTCTGTCGCCACCCACTCCAGGGTCCGCATGGTCAGCTTCCCCGCAGGGCCGCCAGCCGGCGGCCCATCTGCAACCGGCCCACCACGCGCCGCAGCAGGCCAAGCATATCGGCCTCGGCCCCCGTCGGGCAGCCCGCCAGGGTCCAGAGCGCGCCGAGCGCCGCCACATAGCTGACGATGCCGAGGCTGACGCCCTCCAGCAGCTCCAGGGCCGCCGCGCCAGCCGTGGCAGGGGGCGCCGTCCAGCCTATGCCGGCCGACCACATCACCAGCGCCATCACCGCCGTGGCCACCACCGGCCGCAGGGTGCAGGCCAGCAGGCGCGAGGCCGGCAGGTGCAGCAGCCGCAGCGCATAGGACACCAGCAGCGAATGCTCCGCCGCCACGATGATGGCGGTGGCGATGGCCGCGCCGGTCAGACCGTAGCTGGAGATCATGAAGGGCAGCAGGGGCAGCCGCGCCACGGCGGAGATGGCGGCGATGCACATCAGCGTGCGCAGCATGGCGCGGGCATTCAGCAGCGCGCTGCTGACATTGCCGAAGAGCGTCATGGTCCAGGCGGCGCCCAGCACCGCCACCACCGGCACCGCCTCCAGCCATTCCTGGCCGAAGCCCAGCGCCACCACCGGGCCGGCCACCAGGGAGATGCCGAAGCCCGCCGGCAGCACCAGCAGCGCGATCAGCCCCACGATGCGGAGATAGGCCTCGCCCACCTCCTCGGTGCTGCCGGCGCGCAGGGCACCGGCGAAGCCGGGCATGCAGGCCCGGCAGATCGGGTCCACCAGTTCGGTGGCGGGCAGGGTCGAAACCTCCATGGCCACGGCGAAGACGCCCACCTGCGTCGGCGACAGCGTGCGGCCGATCACCAGGCTGTCGATCTTGTCACGGATGACGCAGACGACGCTGAGCAGCCAGCTCCAGACCGAGACGCCCGCCAGTTCCCGCCAGGCGGAGAGTTCCAGGCGCGGGCGGTAGGGGTGCATGGCATAGCTCATCAGCACCAGCGCCAGCCGGTTGACCACGATGCCGATCACCAGGGCCCAGTGGCTGCGCAGCAGGAAGGCGCTGCCGATGGTGACGGTGATGCCCAGCAGCCGCGGCAGCAGCTGCAGCTTGAATTCCTTGTCGAAGGTCATGTGGCGGCGGAAATCCACCGTGCCCACATTGGTCAGCCCCGCCGCGCCGGCCGAGAAGGCGATGGCCAGCAGCACTTCCTCCAGCCGCGGGTCGCCGAAGAAGCGCGCCGCCGGCGCCGCCGCCACCATCACGGCGGCGGCGGAAACGATGGACCGTATGAGGTTCAGCGTGAAGGCGGTGTGGTAGAGCGCCGGGCGGGGATTGGGCGTGCGGACGATCTGGTCCTCGACGCCGATGGAAAGGCAGACATCCAGCGCGATGGCGAAGGATGTGGCCAGCGCCACCAGGCCGAAATCCTCCGGTGCCAGCAGGCGCACCAGCACCAGGGTACTGCCCAGCCCCAGCGTGCGGGTCACCATCCGCCAGGCCACGACCCAGCTGGCGCCACGCATCGTGCGCCCGAGCATGTTGCCCGGGGTTTCGTCAGGTACGGACACGTTTCAGGCCTCGGCGATGGCGGGCTGCGCCCGGGTGCCGGCCATGCCGGCCAGGAAGCCTTCCAGCACCAGCAACTGCCACAGCGCCTGGCTGTGGTCGTGCCGGCCGGAAGCGTGGCGGTCCACCATCTCCGCGATGGCGGCGGGGTCGAAAAGACCCGAATCCAGCATGGGCGCGCCCAGCAGCCGGGCGCGGACCGTGTCGGCACCCTCGCGGAACTGCCCGCCGATGGCGGCGGCGAAGCCCTGCTTGGGTCCGTTGAGAATGCTGTCCGGCAGCAGCGGTGCCACGGCCTGCCGCAGCACCTGCTTGCCCTGGCCGCGCTGTAGCTTCAGCGCATCCGGCAGCGCCATGCCCCACTCGACCAGGGTGTGGTCCAGCAGCGGCGGCCGCACCTCCAGCGAGACGGCCATGCTGGTACGGTCCACCTTGGTCAGGATATCGCCGGGCAGATAGGTATGCAGGTCGGCATACTGGGCCTGCAGCAGCGAGGCATCGGGGTCGCAATCCGCCATCAGCGTGGCGAAGCGCTCGCCAGGGTCATGCCCCTGCAGCATCGCCCGCATGGAGGGAGAGAAGAGCGCGCGGCGCTGTTCCTGATGCACGCGGCAGACGGTGCGGTAATAGCCCAGCGCGCTGTCCAGGCTGATTTCCGTCAGCGTGTGCTTGGCCCGCAGCCAGCGCGGCGCGGTATCCAGCTTGGGATAGATGCGCGCCAGCCCGCCCAGCACCCGCCGCCGGGCACCGGCGGGCAGGGTGCGGCGCACCGCCTCAGCCATCTGGTGGAAGCGGTAGCGGCGGTAGCCGGCGAAGACCTCGTCGCCGCCATCGCCGGAGAGCGCCACCGTCACATGCCGCCGCGCCAGGGTGCAGACCGCCAGCGTCGGCACGGAGGAATGGTCGCCGAAGGGGGCGCCGAAGACCGCCGCCTGGGTGCGCGCCGCATCGAGATAGTTGGGGGAGGAGGCCTCGGCCAGATGCGTGGTGCCCAGCCGCGCCGCCATGCCGGCGGCGGCCGGGCGCTCATCCGCGCCGCCGGGGAAACCGATGGTGAAGGAGCGCAGCGGCCCCGCCGCCGCCTTCGCGGCCAGGGCGGTCACGGCAGACGAATCGACGCCGCCGGAGAGGAAGCTGCCCAGCGGCACATCCGACATCAGCCGCAGCCGCACCGATTCCTCCAGCCGCGCCGCCAGTTCCGCCGCCGCATCGGCGGGGCGGGCACGCAGGGCGGTGGGCGGGCGCCAGTAGCGGCGGGGCGGCGGCAGCACCGCCGGGCCCTGGCGCAGCACCAGCATGTGGCCGGCCGGCAGGCTGCGGATGCCGGCATAGATGGTGTCCGGGTCCGGCACATAGCCCAGGGCCAGGAAGTCATCGAGCGCCTGGGGGTCGACGCGGCGAGGCAGTTCCGGCAGCGCCAGCAGGCCGCAGAGCTCGGAGGCGAAGGCAACGCCGCCATCCGGCAGCCGGGCGTAGTGCAGCGGCTTCTCGCCCAGCCGGTCCCGCGCCAGCACCAGCTGCCGGGTTTCCCGGTCCCAGATGGCGAAGGCGAACATGCCGTTCAGCCGGTCCAGGCAACTAGTGCCCCAGGCCGCCCAGCCATGCAGGATGGCCTCGGTGTCCGAGCGGGTGCGGAAGTGGTGGCCCATAGCCTCCAGCTCCTGCCGCAGCGCCGCGTGGTTATAGATCTCGCCATTGAAGGAGATGACGAAGCGGCCATCGGCGCTGGACATCGGCTGGGCGCCGCCGGCGAGGTCCACGATCGCCAGCCGTCGGTGCCCAAGGCCAAGGCCTGGCTCGATATGGAAGCCCTCGCCATCCGGGCCACGGTGGCGCAGGGCATCCGTCATGGCGCGCAGCGCGGCGGCCTCCGGCCGGGTGCCGCCGTCTAAATAATAAATTCCTGCCAGGCCGCACATTTGTTGATGATCCTGCTACACATTACCGCGAGGCGGGCCGGCAAGGCGCACCGCCGGCCGGGAGACAAGTGAATGAAGGCTCACGACTTTGTCGCGGGTTCGCAGCAGTACCAGGCAGCTCCGCGCGCAGCGGCACGGCGCTGGGGCTGGCCCTTCGCCGTGCTGTTCATCGGCGCCTGCTCCGCTTTGGGCTGGGCCGTGATCGCCTTCCTCATCCGCAGCGTCTTCAGCTGACGGCCCGGAGCGGCTCGACCCGCTCCGCCAGCCCAGGACGGCCTGCGGCCAGCCAGGCCAGCGTCTCCGCCAGGCCTTCCCGCAGCGAGGTCTGCGGCTGCAATCCCAGCTCCCGGCGCGCCAGCGCCGGCTGGCCCAGCGAATGCCGGATCTCGGCGGCGCGGGGCGCGGCATGGCTCAGATCCAGCGACTGGCCGGAAAGGTCCGCGATCAGCGCCGCCAGCTCCAGCACCGAGGTCGGCTGGCCGCTGCAGACGTTGTAGACCGGCGCGGCTGTCGAGGCCGCCGGCATCGCCGCCAGCAGCATCCGCACCACATCCGCGACATAAACGAAGTCGCGCGTCTGCTCCCCATCGCCGAAGACCTGCACCGGCTGCCCGCGCGTGATGCGGTCGCAGAAGATGGAGATCACGCCCGAATAGGGTGAGCGCGGGTCCTGCCGGGGCCCATAGACGTTGAAGAAGCGCAGCCCCGCCGTCCGCAGCCCATGAGTATGGCCGGCCACCAGGGCATGCTGCTCACAGCCCAGCTTGTCGGCGCCATAGGCGGAGAGGGGGCGCGTCGCCACGCCCTCATGCAGCGGCAGAGCATCGGCGGCACCATAAACGGCGGCCGAGGAGGCATAGACCACCGGTACCCCATGCAGCCGCGCCGCGTCCAGCAGCGCCACGGTGCCGGAGAGATTGGTGCAATGCGTGCCATACCAATCCTGCACCCCACGCTCGACCGAGGCGATGGCAGCCAGATGGTAGCAGGCATCCACGCCGGCCAGCGCCTGCCGCACGGTGGCGGGGCGAGAAACGTCACCGATCAGTAGGGATGCGCCGGGCGCGAGGTTGGCCTCGCTGCCCGTGGACAGATCGTCCAGCACCCGGACGCGGTCACCGCGCGCGCGCAGGGCGGCACAGAGATGCGAACCGATGAACCCACAACCGCCGGTGACAAGGATGGTCGCCATGTTCGTAAGACCTTCCGACATCGTTGTCTGCTGACAATGCTATCCAAATATAGGAAGATCATGAAGTGTAAAAAGACACGACCATGTTAATTACATCTTCAGTAAATAAATCACTTCAGATGTAATTTTCATGTATTGAAGTGAAAATATCAGAACTGTCGGAGATTTTTACTTCACGTCGGGGAGAGCCCGGATAGGATGCACCCCATCCCGCCAGTGCTTTTACCGGGCCGCGGCGTTTCGGACCCTGTCACGGGAAGGCTGTTCCAATGGATGTGAGCGTCATCTGTCCTGTCTTCAACACGCCGCCGGACCTGCTGCGGCGCGCCGCAGAATCGGTGCTGCGCGAGCGCTCCGCGGTGCGTGAGCTCATTCTGGTGGATGACGCCTCAAGCAATCCCGCCACCCTGGCCGCCTGTCAGGCGCTGCGGGATGCCGATGCCCGCGTGGTGCTGCACCGGCTGCCGCGCAATGCCGGCCCGGCCTCGGCACGCAATGCAGGGCTTCGGCTGGCCCAGGCGACCTGGGTCGGCTTCCTGGATGCTGACGACCTCTGGCTGCCCGGCCGCATCGCACACGCGGAAGCCGTGCTGGAACTGCACCCCGATGCCAGCTGGATCGGCGGCCCGCACAGCTTCATCGCCGGCGAGGCCGATGACAGCCCCCGTGAGCCGGCAACCTCGCTGGCGGGGCGGATGGGGCATGCCGGCGCGAAGTGGCCGGTGCGGCTGAAGGGCGCGGCGCTGACCCGGTTGCTGATCTCGGATTTCTGCATGCACCTGGGCGCCATGCTGACGCGGCGCGACCTGCTCCTGCGCGCCGGCGGCTTCGCCGAAGGCCTCAGCTATTACGAGGACTTCCTGATGATGGCGAAGCTTTCCGTGCTGGCGCCCCTGCATTACCTGCCGGAGCCTGTCTATGGCTGGCGGCGCGGCAATGCCGGCCTCACCACCTCCCGCGCCCGGCTGAGCGGACGCACCCTGCGCATGCACCGCGTGGCGGCGGCGGACCCGCTGATGCGGGGCTTCCGGAAGGAACTGCGCTGGGCCAGCTACCAGGCACGCAAGGGCCTGGCGCTGAACAACCTGCTCGCAGGCCGCCGTGCCCATGCGTTGGGCTTCGCGCTCAGCGCCTTCTCCCTGGACCCAAGGGAGCTGCGGGAACTCAGCATGTTCCTGCGACTCTGGCTGCAGGGCACCGGCGTGGCGGCGGCGGAGGGTGGGCGCTACAGCAGCGCCGAGCGCTTCCATGTGCAGGCCGGCGCATGATGGCCGCTAGGGCGCGCGAAACCGCCTTGCGCGCCGCCTGTGCCGGGCTGCGGATGTATTTTCAGCACGCACCTTTCAGCTTCGGCAAGCGGCGGCTCTGGGACCGGGTGGTGCAGCGCCACATCATCTGGCGGCAAATGGATATCGAAGCCCGCACGCACTTCGGCGGCCGCTTCGCCGGCAGCTTCCCGGATGCCGTCCATAGCTACGCCTATTTCTTCGGCGTCTGGGAGCCAGGCGTCACAGCCATCTATCGCCAGGCGCTGCGGCCAGGCGATGTGGTGGTGGATATCGGCGCCAATGTGGGCATGCACGCCCTGCTGGCAGCCCGCCTGGTCAGCCCGGATGGGCAGGTGCATGCGATCGAGGCCTCGCCATGGATTCATGCGCGCCTGCGCCAGAACCTGCGCACCAACGACATCTACAATGTCATCACCTACAACATTGCGGTGACGGAGGTGCCGGGCATCGTGCCGGTCTTCATACATGACGAAACCAACCTGGGCGGCACCACCATCGTGGCGGCCGAGGCCACCCGCACGCAGCGGCAGGAACTGGTGGAAGGCCGCCCCTTGGGCGAAATCGTGCCGGTCGAGGTGCTGCTTGCCGCCCGGCTGATCAAGATCGATGTCGAGGGCGCCGAGATCATGGTGGTGAAGGGCATGCGCGACCTGCTGCCGGCGCTGCGCCAGGATGTGGAGATTCTGGTGGAGGTGAAAACGGCGGCGCTGGCGGCGCTGGACAGTTCCTTGCAGGAGTTCCTCGACATCTTCGCTGAAGCTGGCTTCAGGCCCTTCGAGGTCGCCAACGCTTACGATGGCGGCTTCTACATCGACCACGGGCGGAATGTCGCGCCTGTGCCGCTGCAACGGCATGATTTCGAGATGGCGGATCTGCTCTTCCGCCGCGTGCAGGGCTGATGCCGATGGACAGCCGCCCCGTGGCCTCCATCAGCGTGGTGGTGCCAACCTACAACCGGGCTGCCCTGCTGCCTGCGACGCTGGATGCCATCCTGTCGCAGACGCTGCGCCCGCTGGAGGTCATCATCGTCGATGATGGCTCCACGGACGACACCGCGGCCGTGCTGGCGCGCTATGGCCGCCGGCTGCGGGTGCTGCGCGTCCCCAATGGTGGCGACCTGAAGGCGCGCAATGCCGGGCTGGCCGAGGCCACGGGCGACCTCGTGGCCTTCTGCGACAGCGATGACCTCTGGAAGCCAGGCTTCCTGGCAGCAATGTTGCGGATGTGGCAGGTGGAGCCGGCGCTGCGCGTGGCCTTCAGCGACTTCGTCATCATCCGCGATGACGTCTGGCAGGAAGATCGGAAATTCGCGGACGCTCCCCCGGGATTCTGGGATGGCCTGCGGCCGCTCGGCGCCTCGATGTCGGTCTTCGACCAGCCGATTGTCGAGCGGCTGCTGGATTTCCAGCCCTTCTTCCCGTCCTGCATGGTGGCAGACCGGCGCTTCCTGCTGGAGGTCGGCGGCTGGGACGTCTCGGTGGGGCGGCGGGTTGGCTGCGATTTCGCGACCATCCTGCGAGTGGCCGAGCACGCGCCCTTCGGCATCCTGCAGCAGCCCCTGGTGGGCATTCGCAAACATGCTGCGAATCACTCGGCCGATGTGCAGGCGATGAATCTGGGCGACGCCTGGATTCTGGAACACTTGCTGGCCGAGCGCCCATCCTGGCAACCGCATGCGGCGGCGGTGCGGGCCAGTGTCGCAGCGCGGCGGATGCAGGCGCTGGAGATCGCCTTCGCGCGCCGGGACTACCAGGCGGTGCGGGAGATCGCGGCCATGTTGCCGGCGCTCCAGTCGCCGCGGCTGCGGCTGAAGGCGCAGGTGGCGCGCCTGCCGCCGCTGGTGCGGGAAGCCAGCGGCGCGGTGCTGCTCTCGCTGGGGTCGCTGGCTTCGGTCCGGCGCCGGCTGCGGCGGGGCTGAGCGGCGGAAGCCTGCTCAGCCGCAGCGCCCGGCCCCGCGCGGCACGATGCTGAAGATCGGGTCGCGGCGGAAGTCCTGCGGCCGGGTAAAAGGCGCCCCGGCGCTGGACAGCCAGGCATAGGCGCGGCGCGCATCGGCCGAGCCGGTGACATCGACCAGTGCCGCCAGGGACTGCAGCGCCAGTTGCGCGTAGTCGCCCTGGGACTTGCTCCAGCCGCCGTTGTTGGACAGGCCGGCGGCGCGCATGGCCCGCGCGGTTTCCGCCCAGCTCCGCAGCGGCCGCGTCTCGCCATCGCCCGCTCCGGGGTCGGCGGCGAGCATATAGGCCGCTCCGTCATAGGGGTCGAAGCCCTTGTCCTTGGACAGGAAGCGTCCGACAAGGAAGTTGCTCATCCAGTCCAGCACATAGCGCGCATCCGGGTTGCCCCGCCGTGCCGCGGATGCCGCGGTGGAGGCGAAGTAATCCTGCTGCCAGGGCGGCAGCATGCCGCGCGCGCCATAGGTGCCGGGGATGCAGCCGTGCACCTCGCCCTGCTCCCTGGTCCAGACGGGGATGCGGGAGCGCAGCCAGGCCCAGTTACCTTCCGAGCAGGCGCGCAGATAGGGCAGGTTGGGGTCACCCTCGTCACTGGCCCAGGCGGCATTGTCCAATTGCCGCAGGGCCCAGGCGGCGCCGCGCACCTGGTTGGTGCGCACCACATTGAAGCCTTCGCCCGGCCCGGAATTGGAGGGATTGCCGCGCGCCGCAGGCCATTGCGAGACCACGCTCCAGGCCGCCTGTGCCTGGACCTGGTCCAGGAAGGCGCGGCGGCCGGTCAACAGATAGGGCACGAAGCCGAGGTCCGGCTGGTGGGCGCAATCCGGCGCCCAGCCGGTGTCGCTGGCGATGGGCTGCATCAGGCCGCCCGGCGGTGGGCCGCCCCGCCCATCGGTCCAGAGCCGCGGCCAGCGGCGGACATCCAGCCAGCCGCCCTTGCCGTCGCCGCCCGTGGGGTCCCAGTGGTGCCAGGGTACCGAGCCGGCGGCCTCCGCCTGCCCGATGGCGAAGGCAGCGGCGCGGCGGTCGCCCGTCATCAGCCAAATGGCCTGGGACTGGGTGGCGGGGCCGATATCGGCGCGGCCGCCCGGCTGGTACATGTCCTGCGCCACCTGCCGCGCGCCCAGGGGCGTGGCCCAGTCCGGCGCGGCCATGGCGGCACCCAGGCTCGCCAGCAGGGCTTCATCCACCCCGTGTTCGGTATTGTAGCGCGCTACCGCGCCGGCATCGGCCAGGTAGCCGGGGTCCTGCCGCACCAGCGGCGGCGGGCCGCCGGGGCGGGAGACGAAAAGCCGGCCCCAGGCGGTATATTGCGACTGGCGCGGAATATCGAAGCGCCCGACCGGCTTGCCATCCAGCAGCAACTGGGCCGTGTAGCGGGCCGAGCCGCCGCCGGGGCGCATGGCGACGTCGTTGCGGAACCAGGCATCCAGGCGCAGTGCGCCATCGGCATGCACCGACACATCGGCCACCAGCCGCAGCGAGGTGACGCCGCCGGCCGCGCCGGGAGGCACCAGGGTCTCCACGCGCCCCTGCGCCGCCAGCGGGCCGGATTGCCAGAGGCGGCCCGCCAGGGCGCGGGGGAGCAGGTCCAGGCGCCAGGTCTCGCCGCCGGGGCCGGTGACTTCCACCATGGCCTGCCGCCCGCCGGCCTGCGGCGGCGCGGCCGCCGGCTGCTGGCCGGGGCGGGCGGAGAGCATCACGCCGGCCACCTGCCCCTGGCCCAGGGCGGGCGTGGCCAATGCCACAAGCGCCAGCCGCGCCGAGCCATCCGGGTGGCGGTTGCGGATATCGAGCTGCACCGGCAGGGCGCCGCCATTCGTCAGGCGCGCCTCCAGCACATGGCCCGCCGGCAGGTCTCCGGGCCGGAAGGCCTGGCCAAAGACCGCCACCGCGCCCGAGGGGCCACCGCCGCCTTGCAGCAGCAGGCCGGTGATCTCGCCGGGGCGGGCGGGGCAGGGCAGCCCCGTGCCCGCCGCGGCCCGGGCCAGGGAGGGAGCGGCCAACAGGGCCGCCGCACCCAGCAGTGCGGCGCGCCGGCCGAGCGTGAACGGAGGCGTCATGCAAGCACCTTGCGGAACAGGGAGGCCTGCCCGGCCGTGGTTTCGTCCCAGCCGAAGCCTTCGGCATAAGCACGGGTGGCGGCGCGGGAGGGCGGGGCGGCCAGGAGTTGGCGGACGCAGGCAGCGATGGCTTCGGGGGTGATCTCGTCCATCACCAGACCGGCCTCGGGGGCCCGCACCGCTTCGCGGCTGCCCCAGGCGGGGCTGGCCACGACGGGGGTGCCGCAGGCCATGGATTCCAGCAGCACATTGGCCCAGCCTTCGCGGGAGGAAGCCAGCACCATGGCGTCGGCGGCGCCGTAATAGAGCGACAGCCGGTCATGGGGCTGCGAGCCCAGCAGCCGCACGCGGTCCGCGACGCCGAGGCGCTCGGCGAGATCCCGCAAGGCCGCGCGTTCCGGCCCATCCCCCAGCACCAGCAGGGTATGGCGCGGCAACTGCGGCAGCGCGGCGATGATGTGGTGGTGGCCCTTGCGCTCGATCAGATGGCCGACCGAGAGCAGCAGGGGCCCGGTTTCGTGCTTGGGCCCCAGGCCCAGCGCCGCCCGTGCGACTTCGGGAGAGGGCGCGAGGCGGAAGGTGTCCAGGTCCACGCCATTGCGCAGCACCGTCACCTTCTCCTCCGGCGCGCCCAGTTCCACCAGTCCGGCCTTCAAGCCGGCACTGACGGCGATCAGCGCATCGGCTTCCGCGATGGCGTGGCGGATGGCGCGGCCGGGCAGGCGGAAATGTGGCAACTGGCTGGTATCGGAACCGCGGGCGGTGATGACTACCGGCAGGCCGAATTCCCGCCCCAGCCGCACCGCCGCCACACCATCCGGGTAGAGGTAGTGCGCGTCGATCAGGTCGAAGCGGTGGCCTTCCGCCAGCAGCCGCCGCAGCGCCGCGCGGGCGGCGACATAGAGCGCGGCGGGGCCGGTGAACATGCCCAGGCGCGGCGGCGCCAGGAAGCGCGGGTGGTGCAGCACCAGCCCGTGCCGCTCCTCGCGCAGCGGGATGGTGGCGTAGCGCGCCCAATCCCCGAAGCGGGGGGAGGCGGAGGGAAACCAGGGCACCGGCGCCAGCACGGTGCTGGTGGCCTCACCCCCGGCGACGAGATGCCGCAGGCGGTTTTCCACGAAGACGCCATGATTGGGCTGCGCGGCGTTTGGGTAGAGCGTCGTGAAGGTCAGCAGCCGGAGTGGCCGGCTGGCGCGGCTGGGCGCGCTGACGCCAGCCGGCGCCGGGAGCGTCCTGGTCTGGAGCTGCATCAGTGCTGCCCTCCGGCATGTCGAAGGGCGACCAGGGTATGGTGCCCGGCTTCAGCACGCTCCACCACGCCAGCCAGGTGATGCCGGCGATCATGCAGACGAAGTAGATCGAGTCCATGCGGGACCTCCTCGGTCCGGGGGAATGGGGCGGTCACGCGCGCGCGCTCCGGGGCAGGGCGTCGCGGGCCACGGCCGGAATGGCGGCGCGGTTGCGCCAGCCGGCGGCGGCCATGGCTTCGCTGGTGGTGCCGGGCAGGGTTTCGCCGGCCAGCGCACGCTTGGCGAGGGCATAGGCGGCGGCGATAACCACCAGCAGCGTCCAGTAGAAATCCCAGTAGGAGAGCGACAGGAAGCTGCCGCTGACCATGTAGGCCATGATCGAGACCTGGGCCATGCGCCCCAGGTCATGCGCCCAGGCAAGGTCGGGCCTTTGCCGCGTCATGCGTGCTAAGCGGATGGCGTAGAACAGCCCTGTGAGACTCAGCCCCGTCCAGATCATGAAGGTGGGGAAGCCGTGCTCGCCCAGCAGTTCGAACCAGATGCTGTGCACGGCGCGGGCGGGGCCATCGGGTGCCACGGTATCCACCACCGACCGCGTGTAAGGGCCGGTGAAGCCTGAGCCCACCAGCGGCCGCTGCAAGGCGAGGTCCAGCGAGATACCCCAGAGCGTCAGGCGCTCGCTGGCGGATTCGTCCTGCTTGTAGCTGCCAATGCTTTCCATACGCTCGCCCCACTGGCCCGGCATGAAGGCGATGGCACCGGCGAGGCAGGCCGTCATCACGATGGCCGAGACCACCTTGCGCTTGCTGCGGAGCCACATCATCCCGCCCATGCCCAGAAGGCCGAGCAGCGCGCCGCGGGAATAGCTGGTCACGATGGACAGCAGCGTCAGCAGCATGGCCGCCAGCAGCAGGTTCCGCACGATCGGGTGCTTCGAATGCAGCCGCAGGTAGTGCATCAGCGGCAGTGTCACCAGCATGGCGGCGGCGAGGTGGTTGTTGTCGGTGATGATGGTCTGCTCGGGGCCCCAGATGCGGTACTGGCCGCCGGTCAGGATCGAGAAGATACCGCCGCGCACGCTGTAGTATCCGATCGAGATGATCATCACCCAGACCAGTGCCTGCACGCGCCGCCGCTCCGTCAGCAGCGCGGCCGTCAGCAGCAGGCCGATGATGATCTTTGTCGTGGCCTCCCACTTCGCCCAGACGGCGGTGGGTTCGCCCATGGCGGCGAAGGAGGTGGCGGTGAAGCAGCCCAGCAACGCCACCAGCAGCAGCGTCACGCCATTCATCGGCAGGCGCTTCGGCTCGGCCGCCAGCACGCAGCCGACCAGCGTGGCCGCGAAGACGGCCATGGCCCAGGGCAGCTCCATCGCGAAGCCCCACACCAGCCGGTGCGGGTTCATGAAGGAGATCCAGCTCCACAGCAGCACGCCGGCGAACGGGCGCATGATCGCCAGAGGCAGCAGGCTCGCCATGGCCGCCATGAAGGCGAGGTCACGCATAGGACGGTTGCCTCAGCGGCCGCGCAGGGAGGCCAGCAGGCGGCTGGCCTCCGCGCGCTCGGGGAAGGTCTGCTCGGTGGCGAGGGCGGGGGTGAGCACGGCCAGGGCCTCCTCCTTCGCGCCAGTGGCGTTCAGCGCATAGGCCAGCCGGTAGGCGGCGGCCGGGTTCTGCGTGCTGCCGCGCATGGCGGCGGCACGGCGCAGCAGCGGCACGGCGCGCGGCGCCTGCCCGTTGCGGGCCAGGATCCAGCCCAGTGTATCCGCCGTTTCCTGGTTGGGCGAAAGGTAATAGGCACGCTGGGCCAGGGCTTCCGCCTTGGCCGCCGCCGTCCTGTCCTCGTGCCGGCTGGTGAGCCACGCCAAGTTGTTCAGCGCCACCGCGTCGCGCGGCTTCAGCGTCACCAGCCGGCTCAGGCGTTGCTCGGCGGCATCCATGCGGCCCGCCTGCATGTCCAGCTGCGAGAGCAGCATCAGCGCATCGGTATCGTCGGGCGCATTGGCCAGCCAGGCCTGCAGCACCGCCGCGGCCTTGTCCGCCTGCCCGGCGGCGCGCCAGGCATTCGCCTGCCGCAGGGCCAGGATGGGGGAGGGCACTTCCTTGGCCATGGCGGCATAAGCCTCGGCGGCCTGCTTCGGCTGCTTTTCCGCCAGCATCAGGTCGCCGAGCAGCACCAGGGACGCGGGGCGCCCCTCCGGGCGGGAGGCGAGCTGCCGCGCGGCATCCATGGCCGCCGCCGGCCCCTGCGCCTCCCGCACCAGCGTGATCAGCGCCTGCTGCAAAGTCGCATCGGCGGGGGCCTCGCGCAGGCCCTGGCGGATCAGGACCTCGGCGCCCTTAGGGTCGCCATTGCGCACCAGCAGGCCGGCCAGTTGGCGGCGGGCCAGGATGGAGGAGGGCGCCTCGGCCAGGGCGAGGCGGGCGGCTTCCTCCGCCCGCTTCCAGTCCGCCGCGGCGGCATAGGCGCGGGATCGCGCTAGGGTCAGCGCCACGCCGCCCTTGGCGCGCAGCGGCTCGGCATCCAGCACCGCCACGGCCTTGGCGGGCTCATTGGCGCGCATCAGCACGGCGGACAGCGACATGGCCAGCAGCGGCTCGCCCGGATGCGCGGCCTGCGCCCCCTCCAGCACCGCGCGGGCGGCGGCGGCACGGGGGCCATTGCCCGCGGCAGCGGTGGTCAGCTGCGTCACGGCCTCGGCATGGCCGGGCTCCTGCTTCAGCACCTCGCCCAGCAGGCGCTCGGCTTCCTCCGGCTTGTCCTGAAGGAAGGCAACGCGCGCCAGACCCATCCGCGCCGGATTGGAGTTGGGGTGGTCGCGCAGCGCGCCCTCGAAGGCGGCGCGCGCGCCTGGCAGGTCCATCCGCAGGGTCAGCAGCGTGCCGTCCAGCACGGCGCCGGTATCGCCCTTGCGCCCTTCAGGGCCAAGGCGGTCCATCTCGGCCTCGGCGGCGGTGACATCGCCCTGCGCCAGCGCGGCGAAAGCCAGCATCTGCCGTGTCGCCAGCGTGTCGCCACCCAGCGCCACGGCGCGGTTGGCGGCTTCCTGCGTGCCGGCGGCATCGCCGGTGGCCAGCCGTGCGGCGGCCAAGCGGTTGAAGATGCTGGCATTCTGAGGCGCCAGTTCGGCAGCCTTCTCGAAGGCCGTGGCGGCCTCGCGCGGGCGGTTCAGCAAGGACTGCACGGTGCCGAGCAGTTCCAGCGATTCCACATCCGCCTTGCCGCGGTCCGCCAGGGTGGCCAGCACGGCGGCGGCGTCGCGCGGGCGCTTGTCCTCCAGCGCCAGCGCGGCCAGCAGCCGGGCACCGCGCGGGTCATCCGGATTGCGGGCCAAGTGGCGGCTGGCGGCATCCTCGGCCTGCGCCTTCTGCCCCAGGGCCTGCTTGGCCGTGGCCTGCATCAGGTATCCGTTGGGGAAATTGCCCAGCGCCGGGCCAAGCTTCTGCAAATCGGCGTCGGCGCCGGTCCAGTCCTTGGCCCGCAGCTCCAGCAGCGCGCGCATATAGATCGCGGGCGCATTCGTCGGCACGACCTTCAGCGCGGCATCGACATCCGCGCGGGCGCGGGCATCGTCCTGGAGCTGGATCAGCGTCTCGGCACGGCGCAGCCGGCCAGCGACCGAGTTGGGCGCGCTCTGCAGCACCCGGTCGAAGCTCGCCAGCGCCGCCTGCAGGTCGCGCCGCTCATATTGCAGCCCACCCTTGCGCAGCAGCGCATCGGCATTGTCAGGGTGGCTGGCCAGCACGGCATCCAGCACCGCCTCTGCCGCCACGCGGTCGCCCTGCACCAGCGCCACGTTGGAGGCGACGATGCCCACTTCCGGCACATCCGGCGCGATCTGCCGCGCCAGTGCCGCGGATTGCGCGGCCTCGTCCTTCCGCCCCAGGATCAGCAGGGCCTGGGCGCGCGCGGCGGCGATCTGCGCCGCCACAGGCTTTGGCGTCTCCACCTGCGGGAAGTCGCGCAGCAGGACCTCGGCACGATTGGACGCGAGGTAGGAGCGCATCAGCAGCGCGGTGCCGGCGGCGGCGTCATAGCCCCGCTCCAGCGCCGCACGGGCCTCGCGCTCCGCCAGCTCGGTGTCGTTCAGGTCGAGGCTGATGGAAGCCAGCGCGGCATGGGCACCGGCATCCTCCGGCTGGTCGCGCACCAGGTTGCGCAACTCGATCTGCGCCTCACGCAGGTTGCCGCGGGCGCGGGCCTCCTGCGCCCGCTCCAGCGGCCCCGCCATGCTGGGCAGGGCGAAGGGCAGGCTGGCGGCGGACAGCGCCAGCGCCAGGGGGAGGGCGCGCAGGAGGCGCGGCGCGGCGGCGGGGGGGATGCGGCGCATGGGGGATGCTCCTGCTACGAGTTTTCGCTAGGCGTAGCGGCGGGGGCTTCAGGTTCCGGGACTGCCTGATTCGGCGAGAGGCGGTGCGTTTCGAGCAGTCCGTAGATGGTGGGGCGCGAGATGCCGAGCAGGCGGGCGGCGGCGGCGAGCGAGCCGTTGGAGCGGGCCAGCGCCCGCTCGATGGTGGCGCGCTCAGCACGCAGGCGGGCGGCGCGGAGGTCGAGATCGACCTCCGAGGGTTCGGCCGGCGGCGAGAGCTCGAGGTCGGCGGCCGAGATGGT
>NZ_RFLX01000035.1 GCF_003696345.1 Teichococcus wenyumeiae
ACCGCCCGCGACCTGGCGCTGCCCGTGCCCCTCTACAACATGGAAGCCTACTACCGCACCGTCCGCTCCAAGTGGTTCGGGACGGGGGATCTCAGCGAGGCCAGCGCGCCGGCACCCTGATGCCGGCAGCGGCACGAGCTTCGCCGATGGTCCGGGCATCCGGCACGAGTTCCGGCCGATCGTCTGTTCCTCATTGGAAGGAATGGATTCGACGCGGTCGGAACAGGGTATGAAACGAAGCGACATGGCGCTTCCGTCTGCTGCAGTGCCAGGGGGAAACGCCATGGGCGCGGCGGTTGTTCTGGGCTGCGGGGCAGGTGTCCCTGACCCATATGAAACGGAAAAGGAGCACTGCCATGAGCGACAGTTACATGCGTGAACAGGCCGAGGCCCTGGCGCAGCACCTGAAGCTGACAGACGGCAAGTCCGGCTATGTGGAAGCCACCGCCGATGGCTTCGTCGTCTATCTGCGCCGCAAGTTCACCGGCAAGCAGTTCCCTACTTGGGACGGCCTGCCGGTCGAGTGGAACGAGAATGTCGGCACCCACAAGGCCGCCAACCGCTGAAGGTCAGGCGGCGGATTTCTCCACCACGTAATCCGCCAGGGCCATGGAGGCGGTCAGCCCCGGGCTCTCGATCCCGAAGAGGTTGATCATTCCCTGCTGGCCATGCTCGGCTGGGCCCTGCACCACGAAGTCCTGCGCCGCCTGCCCAGGGCCCACGATCTTGGGCCGGATGCCGGAATAGCCCGGGATCAGCGCACCATCCGGCAGGCCGGGCCAATAGCGGCGGATGGCGGCATAGAAGCTCTCGCCCCGCGCCGGGTTCACCTCGTATTCGATGCGGTCCACCCATTCGACATCCGGGCCGAATTTGGCCTGGCCGCCGAGGTCCAGCGTCAGATGCGTCCCCAGCCCACCCGGCACCGGCACCGGATAGATCAGCCGGGTGAAGGGGGAGCGGCCGGCCAGGGTGAAGTAATTGCCCTTGGCATAGAAGGTGGGCGGCACCATCGCGGCGGGCATGCCTTCCAGCTTGGCGGCCAGGGCCGGGGCATGCAGCCCGGCAGCGTTCACGAGAAGGGAGCAGCGCAGCTCCATCGGTTCCTCGCCGCCCACCGAAAGCTCGGCGCCGCCTTCCGGCAGCAGGCGGCCGGAGAGTACGGGCGCATGGAAGGCGAGGGCGGCGCCGGCATTCTCGGCATCGCCCTGGAGCGCCAGCATATAGGAATGGCTGTCGACGATGCCGGTGGAGGGCGAGACCAGCGCCGCCGTGCAGGACACCGCTGGCTCCATCTCCCGCGCTTCCCCGGCGCTGATCATCCGCAGGTCCGGCACGCCATTGGCGGCGGCGCGCGCCTGGATGGAGGCGAGCTGCCCGGCCTCGGCCTCGGTGGTGGCGACGATCAGCTTGCCGCAATTGCGGTGCGGCACGCCGCGCTCGGCGCAATAGGCATAGAGCATCTGCTTCCCGGCCACGCAGAAGCGGGCCATCAGGCTATCCTTGGGGTAATAGATGCCGGCGTGGATCACCTCGCTGTTGCGGGAGGAGGTCTCGGTGCCGATCCCCTCGGCGGCCTCCAGCACCAGCACCTCGCGCCCGGCCAGGGCCAGGGCGCGCGCCACCGCCAGCCCCACCACCCCGGCGCCTACCACCACGCAGTCGATTTGTTCCATTGTCAGCAGCTCCTCGGCCGGGAGTCTGCGGCGGCGGAAGCGTGGCATCAACCCCGGGCGCTATCAGCCCTTGACGGTTGCGCTCCGCCGCTCCACGCAACGCCGCATGGCACCGCCCCCTCTGCTTCTGCTGCAAGATATCCGGCTGATGTTCGGCACCACCCCTTTGCTGGGTGGTGCGACGCTTTCCGTCTCGCCCGGGGAAAGGCTGGCGTTGATCGGCCGCAACGGCTCCGGCAAGTCCACCCTGCTGAAGATCGCGGCGGGGGAGGCCCAGGCCGATAGCGGCACGCGCTTCCTGCAGCCCGGCGCCACCGTGCGCTACCTGCCGCAGGAGCCGGACCTTTCCTCCTATGCCAATGTCATGGCCTATGTGGAAACCGGCCTGACGGCGGGGGACGACCCCTACCGCGCGCAGTATCTGCTGGAACAGCTCGGCCTGACCGGCGAGGAGAAGCCCGCGAACCTCTCGGGCGGCGAGGCCCGCCGCGCGGCCTTAGCCCGCGCCCTGGCACCCAGCCCCGACATCCTGCTGCTGGACGAGCCGACCAACCACCTCGACCTGCCCGCCATCGAATGGCTGGAGCAGGAGATCGCCTCCATGCGCTCCGCCCTGGTGCTGATCAGCCATGACCGCCGCTTCCTGGAGAAGCTGACGCGCGAGATGGTCTGGCTGGACCGTGGCGTGACCCGCCGGTTGGCGCGCGGCTTCGCGCATTTCGAGGCCTGGCGCGACGAGGTGCTGGAGCAGGAGGAGCAGGAGGCGCACAAGCTCGACCGCCAGATCGTGCGGGAAGAGCACTGGATGCGCTACGGCGTCACCGCCCGGCGCAAGCGCAATGTCCGCCGCGTGGCGGAACTGGCCGGGCTGCGGCAGCAGCGGCGGGAGCGCAAGGCGGCCCAGGGCGGCGTGCGCATGGCCGCCGCCGAGAGCGAGGCTTCCGGCACCCTGGTCATTTCCGCCGAGAATATCCGCAAGGCCTATGGCGACCGGGTGGTGGTGGATGATTTCTCCACCCGCATCATCCGTGGCGACCGCGTTGGCATCGTCGGGCCGAATGGCGCCGGCAAGACCACGCTGCTGTCCATGCTGACCGGCACCCTGGCGCCGGATTCCGGCGAGGTGAAGCTCGGCACCAACCTGGAGATGGTGACGCTGGACCAGCGCCGCGCCGCGCTCGACCCCAATACCACCGTGGCCCAGAGCCTGACCGATGGGCGCGGCGACCAGGTCTGGGTGAATGGCCAGCCGCGCCATGTCATCGGCTACATGAAGGACTTCCTGTTCGGGCCGGAGCAGGCGCGCACGCCGGTCTCGGCGCTGTCGGGTGGGGAGCGGGGGCGGCTGCTGCTGGCACGCGCCTTCGCCACGCCCTCCAACCTGCTGGTGCTGGATGAGCCGACCAACGACCTGGACCTCGAGACGCTGGACCTGTTGCAGGAACAGATCGCCGAATATTCCGGCACGGTGATCGTGGTCAGCCATGACCGTGACTTCCTGGACCGCGTCGCTACCGACGTGATCGCCTGGGAAGGCGAGGGGCAGTGGCAGGATTACCCCGGCGGCTATTCCGACATGGTGGCGCAGCGCGGCCATGGCGTGCGGGCGCGGGAGGATGCGGCGCGCAAGAGCACCCCGGCCCCCGCCGCCGCGAAGCCTGCCGCAGCCGCCGCGCCCGCGCGCAAGAAACTGAGCTTCAAGGACCAGCACGAGCTGGACACGCTGCCGGCGAAGATGCGCAAGCTGGAGGCCGAGGCGGCGAAGCTGAAGGAGATCCTGGCCGATCCCGGCCTTTATGCCCGGGACCGCGCCCGCTTCGACAAGGCCACCGAACTGCTCGCCCGCAGCGAGGCGCAGCTCGCCGAGGCCGAGGAACGCTGGCTGGAACTGGAAATGCTGCGCGAAGAAGCGGAGGGCTGAGCATGACCAAGGAAGAACTGACCGCCTGGGCGCTGGCCAATGGCTGGCAGATGATCGGCGGGCATCCCAGCCTGACCAAGCCTTCCGCGCCCAAGGAAGCCATCGTGCGCCTGGTGCTGAAGGCGACGGTGGCCAATCTGGAAGTGAAGAAGCCGGCCGGGAAGTGGGAGAAGGTGGGCGGCGAGGCCTATCCCAAGATCACGCCGGATGAGCAGGACGGGCCGCCGCATGGCCTCGGCTTCGCGCAGGTGCCTTCCATCTCCATGCTGATGCAGGAGAACCGGGACCGGCAGGTCTTCGCGAAGTTCGGGGGCTGAGGGGCTTTCGCGGCCACTTGCATGACGGAGGCGCCTGCCTTCTGCTGCGGGCATGGAAACGTCACTGAGAATCGCCATCGCCGGCCTGGGCGCCGTGGGCCTGAAACTGGCCCAGGCGCTGGATGCCGGCATCCCTGGCTGCACCCTGGCCGCTGTCTCCGCCCGCGATACCGCCGCCGCCGCCCAGCGGCTGGCCGGCCTGCGCCGCCCCGTGCCGGTGGTGGGCATCGATGCGCTGGAGCCGCTCGCCGATGTGGTGATGGAATGCGCCCCCGCCGCGCTGCTGCCGCAGATCGTCGAGCCCTTCCTGCGCGCCGGCAAGGCCGCCGTGGTGCTCAGCGCCGGCGCCCTGCTGGGGCGGGAGCATCTGGTGGAACTGGCGCGCGCCCATGGCGGCCGCATCATCGTGCCGACCGGCGCGCTGCTGGGCCTGGATGCCGTGCTGGCCGCCGCCGAGGGCGAGATCCGCAGCGTGCGCATGGTGACGCGCAAGCCGGTGCGCGGGCTGGTGGGCGCGCCCTACCTGGCCGAGAACAACATCGCCATCGAGGATATCCGTGAGCCGCTGCGGATCTTCCAGGGCACGGCGCGGCAGGCGGCGGCGGGCTTCCCGGCCAATCTGAACGTGGCGGTGGCGCTGTCCCTGGCCGGCATCGGGCCGGACCGTACGCAGCTGGAGATCTGGGCCGACCCGGCGCTGGAGCGGAATACCCACCGCATCGAGGTGGATGCCGATTCCGCCAGCTTCTCCATGACCATCGAGAATATTCCGAGCGAGAACCCGAAGACCGGGCGCATCACCGCGCTCTCCGTCATCGCCTGCCTGCGCAAGATGGGCGCGCCGTTGCGGGTCGGCACCTGACTTGACCGGCGGCGCCGGCGGGCGGAAACCCTGGGGCATCGTTTCCTGGAAAGGTTGCCCCGATGCCCGATACCGCCGCCGCTCCCAGCCTGCGCGCCGCGCTTTCCGCCCTCGATAACGGCGGCGCCGCGCAGGAAGCGGCGGCGCTGCTGGCCAGCCCCGGCTTCGCTGCCGCCCGTGAGGCCATCGTGGCCGACCACGACCGCATCGTCGCCGACATCATCCGCTTGACCGAGATCGCCTCGCCGCCCTTCGGCGAGGCACCCCGCGCGGCGGCCTTCGCCGAGGCGCTGCGCGAGCATGGCCTGAAGGACGTGGCGATCGACGCCGAGGGCAATGTCACCGGCCTGCGCCCGGGCAGTGACCCGGATGCCGGGCTGATCGTGCTCTGCTCCCACCTCGACACCGTCTTTCCCGCCGGCACCGATGTGAAGGTGAAGCGGGAAGGCACCATCCTGCGCGCCCCCGGCGTCGGCGACGACACGCGCGGCCTGGCGGTGATGCTCGGCCTGCTGCGCGCCATGGATGCCGCCGGCATCCAGACCCGCGCCTCCATCCTGGCCATGGGCTCGGTGGGCGAGGAAGGGGCAGGGGACCTGCGCGGCGTGAAGGCCTTCTTCAAGAACGACCCGCGCCGCGATCAGGTCGCCGGCTTCATGGCGCTGGACGGGCTGGACCCCTCGCGGCTGGTGACGGCGGCGGTGGGCAGCAAGCGCTACCGCATCACCTTCCGTGGCCCCGGCGGGCATTCCTTCGGCGCCTTCGGGCTGGTGAACCCGGCCTTCGCCCTGGCGCGGGCGGCCGATGCGCTTTCCCGCATCCGGGTGCCGGCCAAGCCCAAGACCACCTTCTCCATCGGGCGGATCGGCGGCGGTTCCTCCATCAACGCCATTCCGGAGGAGATGTGGATGGAGGTGGACCTGCGCTCCGCCAGCCCCGAGGCGCTGGCGGCGCTGGAAAACCGCTTCCTGGCCATCCTGCCCCAGGCGGCCGAGGACGAGAACGCCGCCCGCGACACCAGCGCCGGCAAGGTGCGCGTCGAGGTGAAGGTGATCGGCGACCGCCCGGCCGGCGTCACCGACAGCAACAGCCGCGTGGTAAAGCTGGCCCAGGCCGTGATGACCGGCCAGGGCCATGAGTTCCACGCCGAGGCCTCCTCCACCGACAGCAACATCGCCATGAGCCTGGGCCTGCCGGCGATCACGGTCGGCTCCGGCTGCGCCGGCGGCCGCGCCCATTCGCTGGAGGAGTGGATCGACGTGGAGCCCAAGGCCAGCGCGCATGGCATTGCCACCGCGCTGGGCACGCTGCTGGCCCTGGCCGGGACCGACGCCTCAGCCGACTGAGGCTGGCGCGGGGTAGGAGATCGAGAGGATCTCGATCTCCTCCACCCCGCCCGGCAGGCGCAGCTTCACCGCATCGCCCACCTTGGCGCGCAGCAGGGCCCGCGCCACCGGCGAGACCCAGGAGATGAGGCCGCGCTCCGTATCGGCCTCATCGACGCCGACGATGGTGACGGTGACCTCCGAATCGTCTTCCCGCACATAGGTGACGGTGGCGCCGAAGAAGACCTGGTCCTTCCGGGGCTGCGCTGACGGGTCCACCACCTGGCAATTGTCCAGCCGCTTGCGCAGGAAGCGCACCCGGCGGTCGATCTCCCGCAGCCGGCGCTTGCCGTACTGGTAGTCCGCGTTCTCGCTGCGGTCGCCCAGGCTCGCGGCCCAGGAGACGATCTCCACGACCTTCGGCCGCTCTCCATGCCAGAGCTGACGCAATTCCTCCTCCAGGGCTGCGTGCCCTGCGGGGGTCATATAGAAGGGCGTCCCTGGCGGCATGCCACGGGGTGCTTCGTCCTCATCGTCATCCTGGTCGGCGATGGTCATTTTTCGTAAATCCGGCATGTGACTCGATGCCCCGCTCGTTTGCATGAGAGTAACTTTCTCTCGCGTGGAATGCATGAACGCGGCTAAGCTTTACCTATGGAGAAAAACTCCGCGAGAATGCCTGCAGCCCTGGCTGCCCCGGCCATGGGGCAGGGGAGACAGGTATCCTCTGAGTGCTCCTTCCTTCTTCCGGTGCTCACTGCGGATGGCACCCCTGACTTTGTATCGTGGTATGGCGGAACATAGGATAGCGTACCTGTTGATCTGGGTGTTCCTGCATCGCCTCCGCCCAGGCTGTGCCGCATGAGGGGCGGTTCGATCTTCTCCCTGTCCTGGCACCACCTGCGGCGCTCCGCGCCACTGGTGCTGTTGCTGCTGGCCCTGCTGCTGCTGACGCGGCAGATGGTGCAGACCGAGGCCGGCGAGGCCAGGGTGCTGCGCCTGGAAAACGGGTTGCAGGCGCAGCAGGATCTGTTGAGCCTGCTGCGCCAGCCTCCGGCGCCTGAGCGCGGGGAGAATGGTACCGCCGCCGGCGCCAACCTCTCCACCCTCCGCCTGCTGGCGGAGGCGGAGCCGGCCATCCGCCCGCAGCACCGTATCCTGGCCGCTGCCCTGGGCCTGCCCCAGAACACGCCCAGCATGGATGCGGCGTTGCTGACGCTGCCGCCGCCCCGCGCGGCCGAGGCCGCCCTGCTCAGCCTGCAGGACATGAGCCTGAGCCTGCGGCGGGAGATCAGTTCCGAGCGCCTGCGGCTGCGCGAGAACTGGCGGAGGAATACCCTGGCCGCGCTGCTCTGCGTCGTGGCGGGGGCCGGGATGCTGCTCTGGCGGCTGCGGCGCGTGCGGCGGCAGGACGACCGCCACGCCCGCCGCGCCGCCCTGGCCTCCGCGCAGGTGTCAGCCTTCTACAAGGCCGCCCCGGTGGGCATGGCGCTGCTGGACGAGCAGTTCCACATCATCGAGGCCAATGACAGCTTCATCGGGCTGGTGGGGCAGGTGAGCCCCGACCCCTCCGGCCTGCCTTTCATGGAGGCGATGCCGGACCTCGCGCCGGTACTGCTGCCGCTGCTGCAACAGTCGCAGCGCAGTGGCGAGCCACTGCAGGGCCGTGACCTTGTGGTCGATACCCGCCGGGGCGGGCTGCCCCTGCAATATGCCGTCGCCGCCGAATTGGTGTGCCCGCCGGAGGGACCGACCCTGCTGTCCCTCGTCATCATGGACGTGACCGCCCGTGCCGCCGCCGAGGCCTGGCGCGGCGAGGTGATGGCCGAGCTGAACCACCGGGTGAAGAACACCCTGGCCACCGTGCAATCCCTGGCGGCGCAGACCTTGCGCGGCGCCGAGCACGACCCCAGCCGCTTCGCCGCCGACTTCAGCGCCCGGCTGGGCGCGCTGTCCCGCTCCCATGAAGTGATCGCCGCCAGCGGCTGGAGCGGCATCACGGTGGAGCAGACCGTGCATGCCGCGCTCTCCCCCTGGCTGGCTTCCGGCCGGGTGGCGGTGGTGGGGCCGGCGGGGCTGCCGCTGCGGGCCGCGCAGGCGCAGGCCATGGTGATCGCCCTGGCCGAACTGGCCGGGAACGCGGTGCGCTATGGTGCCCTGTCCGGCAACAACGGCCGGGTGTCGGTGGGCTGGGACACGCTGCCGGATGGGCGGGTGCGTCTGGTCTGGCAGGAACGCGGCGGCCCCGGCTTGCCGGCTCGTCCGCCGCGCCGCGGCTTCGGCCTGCGGTTCCTGGAGCGTGGCCTGCCGCATGACCTGGGCCCCAGTTCCTCCGCCGTCCTGCGCTTCGATGGCCAGGGGCTGAACTACGAGGTCTGCTTCCTGCCGCATGGCGTCAGCCTGAGCGGAGGCAAGGCCACCGCCGCCGCCTGAGCCAAAAGGCTCCGGCACAAAAAAACGGGGGCGGTTTCCCGCCCCCGTCGATCCTTTCCCGTAGAAGGAAAGTGGTCAGTCGACCACTTCGGGCTCCTTCTCGCTCTCCCCATCGCCATCGGGCTTGGGCAGGGCGGCAAGGGCGGCTTCCTGGAACTCGAAGGTCAGCTCGCCATCCTTGATGCCGACCTTGACCGAACCGCCCTTCGACAGCCTGCCGAAGAGCAGTTCCTCGGCCAGCGGCTTCTTGACGTATTCCTGGATGACCCGCGCCAGCGGCCGCGCGCCGTAGAGCGGGTCGTAGCCCTTCTCGGCCAGCCATTCCTTGGCCGCCGAGGACAGCTCGATGGTGACGTTGCGATCCGCGAGCTGGGCTTCCAGCTGCATCACGAACTTCTCCACCACATTGCCCACGATCTCCGCCGACAGCGCCGCGAAGGGCACCACGGCGTCGAGGCGGTTGCGGAATTCCGGCGTGAACAGCCGCTTCACCGCTTCCTCATCCTCGCCCTTGCGGACCTGGTTGCCGAAGCCGATGCCAGGCTTGGCCATGTCGGAGGCCCCCGCATTGGTGGTCATGATCAGGATCACGTTGCGGAAGTCGACGGTCTTGCCGTTGTGGTCCGTCAGCTTCCCGTGGTCCATCACCTGCAGCAGGATGTTGTAGAGTTCCTGATGCGCCTTCTCGATCTCATCGAGCAGCAGCACCGCATGCGGATGCTGGTCGATGCTGTCGGTCAGCAACCCACCCTGGTCGAAGCCCACATAGCCCGGCGGCGCGCCGATCAGGCGGGAGATGCTGTGCCGCTCCATGTACTCGGACATGTCGAAGCGGATCAGCTCGATCCCCAGCGTCTTGGCGAGCTGGCGGGCCACCTCCGTCTTGCCGACGCCGGTGGGGCCGCTGAACAGGTAGTTGCCGATCGGCTTCTCCGGGTCCCGCAGGCCGGCACGCGCCAGCTTGATGGCCGCCGACAGCGCCTCGATCGCCTTGTCCTGCCCGAAGACCATGGACTTCAGGTCGCGCTCCAGGGTGCGGAGCGTCTCCTTGTCGTCGGACGAGACGGACTTGGGTGGGATGCGGGCGATCTTCGCCACGATCTCTTCCACGTCCTTCAGCGTCACGGTCTTGCGGCGCTTGTTCTCCGGCAGCAGCATCCGGGAAGCACCGACCTCGTCGATCACGTCGATCGCCTTGTCCGGCAGCTTCCGGTCATGGATGTACTTGGAGGACAGCTCCACCGCCGCCCGGATGGCCTCGGGCGTGTACTTGACCTTGTGGTGCTTCTCGTAATTGGTCTTGAGGCCGGTCAGGATCTTCACCGCATCCTCGACCGACGGCTCGTTGACGTCGATCTTCTGGAAGCGGCGGACCAGGGCGCGGTCCTTCTCGAAGTGCTGGCGGTATTCCTTATAGGTGGTGGAACCGACGCAGCGCAGCGTGCCCTGGGCCAGGGCCGGCTTCAGCAGGTTCGAGGCATCCATCGCGCCACCGGACGTCGCACCCGCACCGATCACGGTGTGGATCTCGTCGATGAACAGGATGGAGCCGGGCTGCTGCTCCAGCTCGTTGACCACGGCCTTCAGCCGCTCCTCGAAGTCGCCGCGATAGCGGGTGCCGGCCAGCAGGGCGCCCATGTCCAGCGCGAAGATGGTGGACTTCAGCAGCACCTCGGGCACGTCGCCCTCGATGATCCGCTTGGCCAGCCCTTCGGCGATGGCGGTCTTGCCCACGCCAGGATCACCCACATAGAGCGGGTTGTTCTTGGTGCGGCGGCACAGGATCTGGATCGTGCGCTCGATCTCGCTGTCGCGGCCGATGAGCGGGTCGATCTTTCCCTGCTGCGCCTTCTTGTTCAGGTTGACGCAGTAGTTGGACAATGCGTCCTGACCACGGCGCCCCTGAGGCTTTTCCTCCTTCTCCACGCCCGGCTCCTCCGGAGGGGTGTTCGGCGCCGAGCCGGTGACGGGGCGGTTGGTGGAACGCCCCGGCGCCTTCGCGATGCCATGGCTGATGAAGTTGACGGCATCCAGCCGCGTCATGTCCTGCAGCTGCAGGAAATAGACAGCATGGCTCTCGCGCTCGCTGAACAGGGCGACGAGGACATTGGCCCCCGACACCTCGTCACGGCCCGAGGACTGCACATGGATGGCGGCCCGTTGAACCACGCGCTGGAAGCCGGCTGTCGGCTTCGGGTCGCCCGTGCGTTCGGTGACGAGGCCGGCCAGGTCCTTGTCCAGGAACTCGGCCAGATCGCGCTTCAGCTTGTCCTGGTCGACGCCGCAGGCGCGCAGCACGGTGGCGGCGTCGGTGTCGTCCACAAGGGCGAGGAGAAGGTGTTCGAGCGTGGCGTATTCGTGCCGGCGGTCGTTGGCGAGGGCCAGCGCACGATGGAGCGTCTGCTCAAGGTTGCGGGACAGCATGTTGACGCTCCCCTTCTAGGATACGGCGCCGGCGACCTCGCCGCCGGGACCGCATGTGTCAGGAACTAAGATACCCGGAAGATAACTCTGATGTGGTTCCGCAATCTTACTTTCACGACCCCAAAGTCAGATTTCCAGGGGATAAGTTTCGATCGGTTACAAACCGGGAACTCTTACCCGGCTTATTCCTTCTCGATAGTGCATTGGAGCGGGTGCTGGTTCTGGCGCGCCAGATCCATCACCTGCGTAACCTTGGTTTCGGCGACCTCATAGGTGAAGACGCCGCAGACACCGACGCCGCGCCGGTGGACATGCAGCATGATGCGCGTGGCTTCTTCCCGGTTCTTCTGGAAGAAGCGCTCCAGCACATGCACGACGAATTCCATCGGCGTGTAGTCGTCGTTCAGCATCAGCACCTTGTACATGGCGGGCTTGCGCGTCTTGGGACGCGCCTTGACCACCACGCCGGTATTGGTGCCTTCGCCATTGCCACCGCCGGGCGGGGCATCGACGCCATTGCCCCCGCCGGGCGAGTCCGGGTCCGGGCCGGCCAGGGCCGGTCCCTTATGATATGGGTTTCGCTCCGGTCCGCTCCGATACCGGACCTGGCGCTTGTCCTGATCGGTCATCCTGCTTCCGCCAGCCTGCCGGTTACGCGCTTCGCCAAAATCAGCCGTCTTTCCATCCCGAGGGTGGCGCCGGGGGGCGGCCCTCCACAACACGATAACGAAGGCAACCGGGCCAGGTGAAGGGCAGAGCGCTCTCAAAGGCCAAGAAAAACAGATTTCTCATCGGCACCGACGACTTAGTGAAGATGGGAAGGGGGCTGGAAAGAAAAAAGCCCGGCCTCGCGCATGGCGGGGCCGGGCTTTCTGGATAGCCAAGGGGACCGGAGAACTCCGGCCGCCGCCTCAGATGCGCGGGGCAGCCTTGGTCATCTTCTCCAGCGCCATCGTCCAGCGGGCGGCCAGCGGGGCGGCGGACTGCTCGGCCAGCTTGAAGGCGGCCTCGTTCAGGCGGGCGGTCTCGCTGACGGACTTCTCCACGGCGGTGCGCAGGAAGGTGGTGTTCAGCTCGGCCGCCTCGCGGAGCGACTTGACGGAGGTCAGGGCGCGGGCGTTCTCGACAGCCTGCTCACCCATGCCCTGGTACAGGGCAAAGGCCTGGCGGCTGAGGTCCTGCAGGCCGGCCATATAGGTCTGGGTCGCCTTGGTAAAGGCTTCAACATTGCCGCGGCCGAACTCGATCGCGTCTTCCGTGCCCTTGGTGAAGTTCTCGGAAGCCTGGGTCATCTGGTCCATAGGGGGGGTCGTCTCCAAAGCCGTGTGGGTCTGTGCCGGGCTGGTTTCGAGCACTTTCTCAACCTGCGCCGCATTCTCCTCGGCTACCTTGCGTGCCACCTGCCCGATGAGTTTCGTGGCACCTGCCTTGGCGCCGCCCGTCAGCTTGGTCACATTCGTCGTGCCTGCCATGTGGGTCTTGTCCTCATCTGAAGAATGGCCGCTGCCGGAGGATGCCGAAGAAATCCCGCCGACAGGCTCTCAATCACGCCACCGCGAGCGCTATGTTGCGTCGCAGCGAAGTGGCTTATGAAGACGGACGTTACGCAAGTCTAGCTAAATTTTGCAGTGCAACATAACCTCTTCGCGAGGTTCTGAAACTTCCGTGAAAATCGCATCGCAATGAGGTTCAAGGCTGCTGCCTAACCTATTGCTCGTCCAACCTGTTCCCGTTCAGTTCAGGGTGACAGGATCATCCACCCATCGTTATGGTTGCGCCCTGTTCCACTGGGGGGTGGGACGTTGGATTCGTTGGGGGAACCGGGTTCTATGAATCTCGTTGGGGCCATGGGGAAGGTCGCGCGCGGCTTGGCGCGCGGCCGGCTGGCCGGCATTGCCGGTGCGGCGCTGCTGCTGGGGGTGCTGCCCAGCGCGGCCTCTGCGCAGATCGGCAGCGCAAGATATTCGGCGGTGGTGATGGAGCCGCGCACCGGCAACCTGCTGATCGCCGACAATCCGGACGAGCTTCGCCACCCGGCCTCGCTCACCAAGATGATGACGCTGTACATGCTCTTCGACGCGATCCGCGCCGGGCATATCAGCCTCGACACGCCGCTGGTCATGAGCCCCACGGCCGCCAGCAAGCCGCCTTCCAAGCTGGGCATCCCGGTGGGCCGCGCCATCACGGTGGAGCAGGCGATCTACGCGCTGGTCACCAAATCGGCCAATGACGTCGCCTCCCTGCTGGGCGAGACGCTGGGCGGCGGGGACGAATTCCGCTTCGCCCAGATGATGACGCTGCGGGCCCGCGCCATCGGCATGAGCCGCACCACCTTCCGCAACGCTTCCGGCCTGCCGGATGTGGAGCAGGTGAGCACGGCACGCGACATGGCCACGCTGGGCCGCCGGCTGCAGCAGGATTTCCCCGAGCGCTACCATTATTTCGGCACCCGGGAAGTACGCGTCGGCTCCATCAGCCTGCGCAGCCACAACCGCATGCTGGACAGCTATGAAGGCGCCGATGGCCTGAAGACGGGCTATGTCGATGCCTCCGGCTTCAACATCGTCACCAGCGCCCGGCGCGAGAACGTGCGGCTGATCGTCTCCGTCTTCGGCGGCAGTTCCTGGACTGAGCGGGACCGCCAGGCCGCCTCGCTGCTGGACCGGGGCTTCAGCCAGATGGGTGTCGATGGCACCGGTCGGGTGCTGATGGCCAGCAACAATGGCCGCGCGGCCGTGGCCGCCGCCGCCGTGGCGGCCGGCACCACCGCCGCTGTCGCGAGCCGCCGCAACCGCGGGGTCTCGCTGATGGCGCGGGCCGAGGCGGCGCCGGTGACCCTGCGCGGCGGCCGCGCGCGGCTGGTTTCCGCCACCGTGGCCGCGCCGGCGCGTGCCGCCGTGCCTCCGGCGCGGGTGGGGGCCGTGCGCCCCGCCGCCGCACGGCCGCAGCCGGCCCGTGGACGCACCACCATTGCCGCCGCGCCGGCCCGCCGGGCCCGCCCGGTGGTGGAGCAGGGCGATGGCGGTCCGGTCCGCGCCGCCGCGCCCCGCGTGCTGCGGACGGCCCCCCGTGCCGCCCCGCCCAGAAAGCCGGGTCAGCGCTGACTACCGGACTACCGGCGGGGCAGGGGCTCAAGCCCCCGCTCCGCCGCTGAGGAAGGCGTCACACTTTCTCAACACTTTCTCACCCTGGCCGCGCCGGGGGTCATGCGCCCGTTACATCGGGTCACCATCTTTCCCGCAGGCAGCTTCCGGCTGCCGCATAGGACGGGAAAGACCTCATGAAACGCAGTCTCGCTTTCGGCTTCCTGGGTGTGGCGCTGGCCGCCACCGCCCTGCCGGCGCTGGCGCAGCGCGGCCCCGGCTCTCTCCCGGCACGCATCTTTGATCAGGCCGATGCCAATCGCGACGGCCGGGTGACCGAGCCAGAGGCGATGGATTTCCTTGCCGCCCGCTTCACGGAAGCCGATACGAACCGTGATGGCGGGATGACGCCCGAGGAGCTCAGCAGCTTCGTGCGCTCCCAGATCGCCACCTATCGCCCTGGCCCGGAGGGGCAGCAGCGGCGGCAGCCGCCGCCGGAAGCGCAGCGCCGGATGATGGAGCGGCAGGCGCGCTTCTTCCGCATGGCGGATGCCAACCGTGATGGCCGCATCACGATGGATGAGCTGCGCCCCATGGCCGCCGCGCTGTTCCGCGGCGCCGATGCCAACGGCGATAATGTGCTGGAGAAGAATGAACTGCCTGGCCAGCGCGGCCCGCGCAGCCAGCAGCGAGGGCCGGCGCGGGGGGAGACCCGCCCGCTCTGAACGGATTGTCCCGGAAGTGCGGCCTCCCGGGCGAACCGAACACGCGGCAAGGCGCCGGTGCGGGCCGGGATACTATATGCCGGGATACTATATAAGGATGTTTGGAAAGTCCCCGATGGTGGGCGCGACAGGGATTGAACCTGTGACCCTTCGCGTGTGAAGCGAATGCTCTACCGCTGAGCTACGCGCCCATCGGGGACGGCGCGGGAAATACGGCGTAGGCAGAGACCTGTCAAGCGGCCCTCACGCTTGTTTCGATTGCGTGTTCTTTTGTAATCCGAGGCCACCCCTATATGCCCCGTATGCACCGCGCCATCGCCTTGCTCGCCATCCCGCTGGCCGCCCTCGCAACCCCTGCCGTGGCCGAGCCCTTGCGGGCCGTCTACAGCGTGCGGGGCGGAGGCGTGCAGATCATGCAGGTGGAGGCGGTCTTCGATTTCGACACGCCCGGCCGCTACGCCATCCGCGCCGACTGGCGCAGCACGGGCGTGGCGCGGATCTTCGGCAGCGCCCGCTTCAGCGCATTGTCGGAAGGGCGCCTGGCGAGCGGTGAGGCCCGCCCCGGTCGCTATGTGCTGGATGGCGCCTGGCGGGGCGAGCCGCGCCGGGTGGTGCTGGATTACCCTGGCGGCCAGCCGGTGGCGCGCCAGCGCCTGCCGGCGGAGGACCCGGAGCGCGAGGCGGTGCCGTTGGAGATGACGCGCGACACCATCGACCAGCTTTCCGCCACGGCGCAGCTGATCCGCCTGGTGGCCGAGACCGGGCGCTGCGATGGCCGCGCCTCGGTCTATGACGGCGCGCGGCGGGTGGAGATGCAGACGCGCACCGCCGGCCGCGACCGCCTCTTTCCATGGAGCACGGCCTGGCATGGGGAGGCGACGCGCTGCGCCTTCACAGGCCGGCAGATCGCCGGCTTCCGGCGCAGCGACAATGGGGAGCGGGCGCGGGAGCCGCAGGAGGGCACCGCCTGGCTGGCGCCGCCCCGCCCGGGGGATGTCCCAATCCCGGTGCGGCTGGAGATCCCCAGCCGCTGGCTCGGGGCTCTCTCGATTTACCTGATGGAAGTGGGGCCAGCGGCGGCGGCCAGCAGCGCCGGCAGTTCGGACGGGCGGGCCGCGACCGGGGCGCCATCGGCGGCGGCCAGAGGCCCATAGCCCCAGGCGACAAAAACCGGCGCCACGCCGGCGCCGCGCGCGGCGGCGATGTCATTATGATGGTCGCCGATCATCACGGCGCAGGTAGGGTCGCCACCGGCGGCCTGGAGCGTCGCCAGCAGATGGGCGGGGTCGGGTTTGCGCACCGGGAAGCTGTCGCCGCCGCCCACTGCCGCAAAGAAGCGGGACAGGTCCAGCGCCTCCAGCACCACATGCGCCGCCGCCACCGGCTTGTTGGTGCAGACGGCCATGCGCCAGCCGGCGGCCTTCAAGGCCTCCAGCACCGCCGGGATGCCTTCGAAGGGACGGGTATGCTGGGCGGCTGTGGCTTCGTAATCCAGAAGGAAGCCCGGCAGGGCGGCGGGGTCGGGCTCGCGGCCACGGGCGCCGAAGGCGCGGGCCAGCAGCGTCGGCACCCCGTCGCCGATGAAACCCACGACTTCTTGCAGGGTGAAGGGGGGCTCGCCATGGGCCGCCATCAGGCGGTTCAGGGCGGCATGGATATCGGGCACGCTGTCCACCAGCGTGCCGTCGAGGTCGAATACGGCGGTCGGTTGCATGACATGGACATGCCATGTTTCGCCCGGCAACGCGAAGTGACGCCGATGTGCCAGACGAGGGCCTTGCCGTAAGCCCAAGCTATGGGCAGATGGACGGCATGCAAGCCGCCGCCATTCTCCTCGCTGCAGGTCTCGGCACCCGCATGCGATCCAAGCAGCCCAAGGCCACGCATGCGCTGGCGGGCCGCCCCATGCTCAACCACCTGATCGCGGCCTGCGAGGGCGTGTTCGACCGGATCGTCGTGGTGGTCGGGCCCGACATGCCGACGCTGGAGCGTGCCGCCGCGCCGCATCCCACCGTGGTGCAGGCCGAGCGCCTCGGCACCGGCCATGCCGCGCTTCAGGCGGCGCCGCTGCTGGAAGGCTTCGAGGGCGACGTGGCGGTGCTCTATGCTGACAACCCGCTGATCACGCAGGACACGCTGAAGCGCCTGCGTGCCGTGCGGGAGGAAGCCGGGCTGGCCTTGCTGGCCCTGCGCCCCGCCGGGGAGAACCGCTATGGCCGCGTGGTGCAGGATGCCGCCGGCGATGTGACGCGCGTCGTCGAATATGCCGATGCCACGGAGGCCGAGCGCGGCATCACCCTGTGCAATGCCGGCGTGCTCTGCGCCCCGGCGGGCGACCTGTTCCGCTGGCTGCGCGGCGTGCGCAATGACAATCGCGCCGGCGAATACTACCTGCCCGACATCGTGCCCCTGGCGGTGAATGACGGCATCCGCGTCCGCGCGGTGGAGGCGCCGGAGGCCGAGCTGCGCGGCATCAACAGCCGCGCCGAGCTGGCCGAGGCCGAGGCCGAGGTGCAGGCTCGCCTGCGCCTGGCCGCCATGATGGGCGGCGCGACCCTGACCCTGCCGGAGAGCGTCGTCTTCAGCCACGACACCGTGCTGGGCCAGGACGTGACGGTGGAGCCGCATGTGGTCTTCGGCCCCGGCGTGCGGGTGGAGGATGGCGCCACCATCCGCGCCTTCAGCCACCTGGAGGGCTGCGTGGTGCGCGCGGGCGCGATCGTCGGCCCCTATGCGCGGCTGCGGCCGGGCAGCGACATCGGCCCCGCCGCGCATGTCGGCAATTTCGTCGAGCTCAAGAACACGGTGCTGGGGGCAGGGGCCAAGGCCAACCACCTCAGCTACCTGGGTGATGCGGATATCGGCGCGAAATCCAACATCGGCGCCGGCACCATCACCTGCAACTACGATGGCTTCGTGAAGTCCCGCACCCGGATCGGGGAGGGGGTTTTCATCGGCTCGGACAGCGTGCTGGTGGCGCCGGTCACGGTGGGCGATGGCGCCTTCACCGCCGCTGGTTCCGTCATCACGGCGGATGTGACGCCGGATGCCATGGCCTTTGGCCGGGCAAGGCAGTCGGAAAAACCCGGCGCGGCGGCGGCTTTCCGCGCGCAACGGCAGGCAGGGAAGAAAAACTGATGTGCGGCATCGTCGGTGTTGTGGGGCGTGAGGATGCCGCCCCGCGTCTGCTGGAAGGCCTGCGGCGGCTGGAATACCGGGGCTATGACAGCGCCGGCATCGCCACGCTGGTGAATGGCCATATCGAGCGCCGCCGCGCAGAGGGCAAGCTGGTGAACCTCGCCGGCGTGCTGGAGCGCAGCCCGCTGCCCGGCACCACCGGCATCGGCCATACCCGCTGGGCCACCCATGGCGCGCCGACCGAGCGCAACGCGCACCCGCACGGCACCACCCGTGTCTCCGTCGTGCATAACGGCATCATCGAGAACCATGCCGAGCTGCGCGCCGAGCTTGAGGCCGAGGGCGTGGTCTTCGAGACCGAGACGGATACCGAGACCGTCGCCAAGCTGATGGACCACCATCTGGCCACCGGCGCCTCGCCGGAGGATGCGACCTCGGCCACGCTGAAGCGGCTGAACGGCGCCTTCGGCCTCGCGATGATCTTCGCCGGCCATGGCAGCAAGATGATCGCCGCCCGCCGCGGCAGCCCGCTCGCCGTGGGTTATGGCGAGGAGGAGATGTTCGTCGGCTCCGACGCCCTGGCGCTCTCCCCGCTGACGCGGCGCATCGCCTATATGGAAGAAGGCGACTGGGCCGTCGTCACCGCCGGCGGCGCCGATTTCTTCGATGCCGAGGACCGGCCGGTGCAGCGGCAGATCAAGCTGACCGCCTTTTCCGGCGCCGCCGTGGGCAAGGGCAACTACCGGCACTTCATGGAAAAGGAACTCCATGAGCACCCGGTCGTGCTGGGCGACACGCTGCGTCAGTATATCGACCCCGCCAGCCGCGCCGCCGCCTTGCCGGCGCTGCCTTTCGACCCGGCCACCGTGCCGCGCCTGACGCTCTCCGCCTGCGGCTCCGCCTATCTGGCGGCGCAGGTCGGGCGCTACTGGCTGGAGCAGGTGGCGCGTATCCCGGTGGATTCCGACATCGCCAGCGAGCTGCGCTACCGCGACCCGGTGCTGCCGGAAGGTGGCGCCGCGATCCTGGTCAGCCAGTCCGGCGAGACGGCGGATACGCTGGCGGCGCTGCGCCTGCTGCGGCAGCTCAAGCAATCCGTGCTCTCCATCGTCAATGTGGACGAGAGCAGCATGGCGCGCGAAAGCGACGGCGCCGTGCTGACGGTGGCGGGGCCGGAGATCGGCGTGGCCTCCACCAAGGCCTTCACGGCGCAGTTGGCGGTGCTGGCCTGCCTGGCGCTGGGCTTCGGCCGCGCCCGTGGCGTGCTCTCGGCCGAGGACGAGGCGCGCCTGACCGCCGCCCTGCTGGAAGTGCCCGGCCATGCCGCGACGCTGCTGGAGAGCAATGACGAGATCATGGACCTGGCGAAGGAAGTGGTCGCCGCGCGGGACGTGCTCTTCCTGGGCCGTGGCAGCCTGTACCCGATCGCGCTGGAAGGCGCGCTGAAGCTGAAGGAACTGAGCTACATCCATGCCGAGGGCTATGCCGCCGGCGAGATGAAGCACGGCCCCATCGCGCTGATCGACCCAGCGGTGCCGGTGATCGCCCTCTGCCCCTCCGGCCCGCTGTTTGAGAAGACAGCTTCCAACCTGCAGGAAGCGGCGGCGCGCGGCGGCCGCATCATGGCCTTCACCGATGCCGAGGGCGCGCCGGCCCTGCGCCGCTTCGCCGAGCGCGTGGTGGTGCTGCCGACGGTGGACCCCTTCGTGGCGCCCATCCTGCATGCCATTCCGGTGCAGCTGCTGGCCTATCATGTCGCGGTCATGAAGGGCACGGACGTGGACCAGCCCCGCAATCTCGCCAAGGCTGTCACCGTCGAATAAGCGGCAACCGGCCGGGCCGGCTCTTTGTTCTAGAGCCGGCCCGATCCCGTTCCGTGCATGCCACCCATGGCCGAGGCTCAAGCGCCCCGGCCTTGGCGAAGAGCGGCTCGCCGGCCTATTGCTGCATTGCAGCATAAGCGTTTGTCGGAGCCGCATCATGAGCTGGACCCGTCCTGCCCGGACCGAATTTCTGGCCCGCCGTTATCTGGCCAGCCGTGGCAGTGCACCCATGGTCCGTAACCCGCTGGATGCCGCTTTGCCTCGCCTGCGGCAGGAGGCCGCCGTCACGGTGCGGCTGGCACGGATCGACCTGATGCTGGCGCTGGGCCTGACCTTATCGGGCATGGTGGTGGCACTGGCGGTGTTTCTGGCGCCGCTGCATGGCGGCATGTTGCTGGTGCTGGTGCAGTTGCACATCGCCCTGGCCGCCGGGGTGGCGGTGGCGATCTGGGCGGCCGTGGTGCTGGAGAAGTCAGGGCCGCGCCTGGTGGCGGCACAGCGTATTACCCGCGCCCTGCATGCGGGTGCTCTGCCCGAGGCTCTGGAACTGGCACTCAAGGCCCTGCCGCCGCCGGCAGTCGCGAGCCGCTAAAGAGCTGCGATCTTTAGCTTTTCCTGCCGGCCTGCGCCCATGATTGACGGCACGGAGGATGTGGGGGCTGTCAGCTCGGCGCCTGCAGCCGAAGCCTGAGCGGAAGATGCCGCGCGGCCGGAGAAGACCGCGCGGCGCCGCCTGCTAGAGCCGGCCCATCAGGACCAGGATCAGCAGGATGATCAGAATCAGCCCCAGGCCGCCGGAAGGACCGTAGCCCCAGCCGGAGCTGTAGCCCCAGCGCGGCAGAGCGCCGATCAACAGCAGGATCACGATGATCAGAAGAATGAGACCCATGACGTCCCTCTTGTGCTTGTAAGCCACCGGGTGGTGGCTTGACCCCGGCTGTGCCGGATGTGCGGGCTGAACGCCGGATGAGCGCGGAATGTTTCAGGCTCCTCGGCCGGAATCCGGTCCACCGAGGCTGACAGCGCGTCTCCCTCAGCCTAACCTCCCGTTCAGACGCGACCTGGCCGAACGCCGCTGGCCGCGCCGTTGGGAAAGGGAAATGCCATGCTCGATGCTCTCTCCAAGCTGCCGCTGAAGGACCCGGACCTGCTGCGCCAGGCCAACTTCATCGATGGCGCCTGGGTAAAGGCCGATTCCGGCAAGGTGCTGGAAGTGCGCAACCCCGCCACCGGGGAGCTGGTCGGCACCGTGCCCGCCATGGGCCAGGCCGAGACGCGCCGCGCCATCGAGGCCGCCAATGCCGCCTGGCCCGCCTGGCGGGCCATGCTGGCCAGCGAGCGCGCGGCCATCCTGAAGAAGATCGCGGCGGCCATGCTGGCCAATGCCGACGACCTCGCCGCCATCATGACGGCGGAGCAGGGCAAGCCACTCGCGGAATCGAAGGGCGAGGTGGCCTATGCCGCCAGCTTCATCGAATGGTTCGCCGAGGAAGCCCGCCGCGTGAATGGCGAGACCATTCCGCAGAATGCCAAGGGCCGCCGCATCCTGGTGACCAAGGAGCCGGTGGGCGTCTTCGCCGCCATCACCCCCTGGAACTTCCCGGCCGCCATGATCACCCGCAAGGCCGGCCCCGGCTGGGCGGCGGGCTGCACCGGCGTCATCCGCCCGGCCAGCCAGACGCCCTTCTCGGCCCTGGCCATCGCCGTGCTGGCGGAGCGGGCGGGGATGCCCAAGGGCGTCTGCAACGTCATCACCGGCCCGTCCTCCGCCACCGGCAAGGAACTGACGGCCAACCCGCTGGTGCGGAAGCTCTCCTTTACCGGCTCCACCGAGGTGGGCCGGGTGCTGCTGGCGCAGTGTGCCGAGACCATCAAGAAGACCTCGATGGAACTGGGCGGCAACGCGCCCTTCATTGTCTTCGATGACGCCGACCTCGACGAAGCGGTGAAGGGCGCCATCGCGTCCAAGTACCGCAACACCGGACAGACCTGCGTCTGCGCCAACCGCCTGCTGGTGCAGGAAGGGGTCTATGACGCCTTTTCCGCCAAGCTGAAGGCGGCGGTCGAAGCGCTGAAGGTCGGCAACGGCATGGAGGAGGGCGTCACCCAGGGCCCGCTGATCAATGCCGATGCGGTGAAGAAGGTGCAGGAGCATATCAACGACGCGCTCTCCAGGGGCGCCAAGGTCGTGACCGGCGGCAAGCCGCACGAGAAGGGCGGCAACTTCTTCCAGCCCACCGTGCTGGCCGAGGTGCCGCATGACGCGCTGATCTTCCGCGAGGAGACCTTCGGCCCCGTCGCCCCCCTGTTCCGCTTCAAGGATGAGGCCGAGGCGATCAAGCTGGCCAATGACACCGAGTTCGGTTTGGCCGCTTATTTCTATTCGCGCGATGTCGGCCGCATCTTCCGCGTCGCCGAGGCGCTGGAATACGGCATCATCGGCATCAACGAGGGCATCATCTCCACCGCCGAGGCGCCGTTCGGCGGCTTCAAGCAGTCCGGCCTGGGCCGCGAGGGCAGCAGCCACGGCATCGAGGAATACCTGGAAACCAAGTACCTGGCGCTCGGCGGCATCGGCGCCTGAACGCGGGTCAGACCCGCGCTGACTTGACGGCACGGCGGCGGAGGGCATCTCTGCCGCCGTGACCATTTTCCGGGAGCCGCCGCATGTCCGCCTATGACTTCGACCTTTTCGTCATCGGTGGCGGCTCGGCCGGCGTGCGTTGTGCCCGCATCGCGGCGACGCATGGCGCCCGCGTGGCGGTGGCGGAGGAGCGCTTCTGGGGCGGCACCTGCGTCAATGTCGGCTGCGTGCCCAAGAAGATCATGGTGAACGCCGCCGAATACGGGCAATGGGCGGAGGAAGGGAAGGCCTTCGGCTGGCTGGACATGCAGGCCGGGGCGCATGACTGGCAGACCCTGAAGCAGGCGCGGGACGCCGAGGTGCACCGCCTTTCCGCCATCTATGGCCGCCTGCTGGCCAATGCCGGCGTCACGCCCTTCGAATGCCGCGCCAGCTTCATCGATGCCCATACGCTGGATGTCGGCGGCCGGCATGTGACGGCGGAGCGCATCGTCATCGCCGTCGGCGGCCATGCGCTGAAGCCGGAGATCCCCGGCGCCGAACTGGGCATGATCTCCGACGATCTCTTCACGCTGGAAGAGATGCCGAAGCGCGTGGCGGTGGTGGGCGGCGGCTATATCGCGCTGGAATTCGCCTCGCTGCTGCGCGGGCTGGGGGCGGAGGTGGACCTGCTCTACCGCCAGCCGCTGCCGCTGCGCGGCTTCGACCAGGATATGCGGGAGGCGATGCGGGACGCGCTGGATGACCGCGGCATCACCCAGCATATCGGCCATGAGGTCTCGAAGCTGGAGAAGCAGGAAGGCGGCATCTGCGTCACCACCACCGCCGGCCATCATGTCACGGTGGATGCGGTGATGTTCGCCACCGGCCGCCAGCCCAATACCCGCGGCCTGAATCTGGAAGCGGTGGATATCGTGACCGGCCGCTTCGGCGCCATTCCGGTGGACAGCAACCAGACCACGCGGCAGCCGCATATCTTCGCGCTGGGCGACGTGACGGACCAGATGAACCTGACCCCGGTGGCGACGGCCCAGGGCCATGCGCTGGCCGATACGCTGTTCGGCAACCGCCCGCGCACCGCCAGCCTGAAGAACGTGCCCACCGCCGTATTCACCATCCCCCCCGCCGCCACGGTCGGCCTGACGGAGGATGAGGCGGCGGCGCAGGGCCCGGTCGATATCTACCTGACGCGCTTCACGCCGATGCGCCACACCATCAGCAAGCGCCCGCGCAAGACGCTGATGAAGCTGGTGGTGGACCGCGCCACGCAGAAGGTGGTGGGCGCCCATATGCTGGGCGACGACGCGGCGGAGATGATGCAGGGCATCGCCATCGCCATTGTCTCCGGCGCCACCAAGCAGGATTTCGACGCCACCATCGGCATCCACCCCACGGCGGCCGAGGAATTCGTCACCCTGCGCAGCATGGCGCGGCAGGTGGGCTGAGGCAGCCCGCCATGGGACCGCTGCTGCGGCTGACGATCATGATGTCGCGGCTGGTGCGCAATCCGCCCGGCCGCCGCAAGGCCACCGTCATGCTGGTGGCGCTGGCGCTGGCCATCGGGCTGGTGGTGGTGGAGAAGATGGGCGCCTGGCCCGAATCCTGGAAGGTGGACCGGGCGCCTGTGATGCGGATGCGCTAGAGCATTCTACCGGGGAGCATCTTCACCGGTCAGGTGGAAGCACCTGACCGGGATCTGCTCTCAGGCCGGCCGCACGCCCCAGGGATAGGGCATGCTGCCCTTCACGAAGCCGGTCAGGTTGCTGCGATAGGCGGTGCGGACAAAGAACTGGCCGAGCGGGATGGTGGCGACGTCATCCTGCGCCTTCTTGTTCACCTCGTCCGCGATGCGGCGCTGGGTGGCCTGGTCCGGCGCATCCAGCCAGGTCTGGATCAGCTCCTCCATCTCCGGGCTCTTGTACCAGCCGAACCAGCCGACCTCGCCGGTGCCCTTCACCAGGGAAGAGACCGCCGGGTTCAGATAGGCCATGGAGGAGCCATAGGTGTGGAAGATGGTCCAGCCGCCTTTCTCCACTGGCTCACGCGAGGCGCGGCGCTGCACCACGGTGCCCCAGTCACTTTCCATCAGGTCGACATTCATGCCGATCTTGGTCAGCACATCCGCCGTGAGCTGCCCATGCGGGCCGATCAGCGGGAAATCGGTGGGGTTGATGATCACCACCTTCTCCCCGCGATAGCCGGATTCCGCCAGGGCGGCCTTGGCGCGGTCCAGGCTGCGCGGGGGGCTGTTGAGTTCCGACAGGTCCTCCGTCGCCCAGGGCGTGCCGCAGGGGAAGAGGCTGTGGCATTCCCGCCAGATGGACTGGTCCTCACCCATCGTCACGCGCATGTAGTCCGCCTGGTTGACGGCCAGCGCCACCGCGCGCCGCACCTTCGGGTTGTTGAAGGGCGGGTGCAGGTGGTTCAGCCGCATCAGGCTGAGATTGCCGGCGGTGGCCAGGGTGTCGATCTTGACGTTGCGGTTGCGCTGCAGGGTCGGGATCAGGTCGCTCAGCGGCTGGTCCACCCAGTCCACCTCGCCATTGCTCAGCGCGGCGACGGCGGTGGCGGGGTCCGGCAGCACATGCCATTCGACACGGTTGTAATGCGCGGCCTTGCCGCCGCTGCTCCATTCCGGCGTGCCTTCGCGCGGCACGTAGCGGTCGAACTTGGCGTAGACCGAGCGGCTGCCGGTGCTGAACTCCTCCTTTACGAAGCGATAGGGGCCGGAGCCGATCACCTCGGAGATCTGCGTATTGGCATCGGTGCGCGCCAGCCGCTCCGGCATGATGAAGGCGACATTGGCATCGGGCTTGGCGATGGCATCCAGCAGCATCGGGAAGGGGCGGGTGAGCCTGATCTCGACGGTGCGGTCATCGGCCGTGCCCCAGCGCTCCACCACCTTGGCGAGCAACTGCCCGAAGGGGTCGCGCTTCGACCAGCGCTCCAGGCTGGCGGCGGCGTCGCGGGCCAGCACCGGCTCGCCGTCATGGAAGCGCAGCCCGTCGCGCAGCCGGATGCGCCAGGTCAGCTTGTCGTCGGAGACGGTGTGGCCTTCAGCCATCTGCGGCAGCGGCTGCTGTTCCGCATTCACGCCATAGAGCGTGTCATAGACGTGGTAGCCGTGGATCTGCGTGACGATGGCCGAGGTCCAGATCGGGTCCAGCGCCGTCAGATTGGCCTGCGGCACGAAGCGCAGGGTCGATGCCTTCGCCGGCTGGGCCAGGGCGGGGCGCGACAGGGCGAAGCCGCCCAGCGCTGCGCCCTGCAACAGGGTGCGCCTATGCATGATGTTATCCTCCCTTATCCCTTTGACGGGGACTTGGGAGGAGACTAGGCAGCCCTTCGCGAAGGGGTCAACGCGACAGTGCTTCTTCCTGCCAGGGCGGCGGCGGGTCTTCCTCCGCCGGGCGGCCGCGCAGCATGCGGCCCTTGGAAAGTTCGCTGACCACGCCGTGCAGGGTGCGAAGCTCCTGCGTCGTCACCTCGCCCCGGTTGAACCAGTGGCGCAGGTTGCGCACCATGCCGGCGCGCTTCGGGTGGTTGTCCAGGAAGCCGGAGGCGTCCAGCTCCCGCACCAGCCGTTCCAGGAAGTTGTCCAGCTCGCCCTTGGTGGCGACGCTGGTCTCGTTGGTCATGAACTGGCGGGGGGGTGTCTGGTCCTCCGCCGCGTTCCACCACTCATAGGCCATGATCATCACGGCCTGCGCCAGGTTCAGCGACATGTGCTTGGGGTTCAGCGGGTAGCGCACCAGCGTATCGGCGCGGGCCATGTCCTCGGCCTCCAGCCCGGCCCGCTCGGGGCCGAAGAGGATGGCGACGCGGTGCTCATCGCCCCGGCAGATCTTCACCAGCTCCTCCGCCGCGCCGCGCGCCGTATGCACCGGCACGATCACATGGCGCGGGCGCGGGCAGGTGGCGAAGACGCGGTGGCAGTCGGCGACCGCATCGGCCACCGTCGGGTGGACCGTGGCGGCATCCAGGATGCGGTCGGCGCCGGAGGAAGCATACCAGGCGCGTTCCTGCGGCCAGCCGTCGCGCGGGGCGACGAGCCGCAGGTGGAACAGCCCGCCATTGGCCATGGCCCGCGCCACCATGCCGATATTGTCGGCCAGCTGCGGGCGCACCAGCACGACGATGGGGCTTTCGCCCGGCAAGGGCGCCAGGTCGGCGCCGCCGTCACGGCCGGTCATGGTGCGGAGCTGGGGGCAGGGGGCTTGGTGCGCATGGCGCCCCGATAGCCCCGCCGCGCCGCCGGGAAAAGGGTTTAGCGCCCCCGGGCCAGAAAGGCGCGCAACTGCGCGATCTCCCGCTCCTGCGCCGCGATGATCTCCTGCGCCATGCGGCGCATCTCGGGGTCCCGGCCGTGCTCCAGCTCGATCCGCGCCATGTCGATGGCGCCCTGGTGGTGCGGGATCATGCTGGCGGCGAAGTCCCGGTCGGCGTCGCCGGTCAGCGGGATGTCCTGGTGCATCCGGGCCATCGAATCCCGGTAGGCACGGGTGGCGGGCGTCTCGGCGGCCGGCGCGGCGCCGTGGCCGGCATGCTGTGCCAGCACGGCGCCCGCCGGCGAAAGAAGCAGGGCCAAGGCAAGGGCGATGGACTTCATGGGCGCGGTTCTCCTGTGCATGCCGCATCAGATGCATCCTTGCCCCTATGGGAAGGCAAGCCCCGCCTGCCTTCAGTTCTGCCCGAGGCTGCCCACATCTGCGGGACGACAGCAGGATGCCCGCGCGCATGACAGCCCGTGCCCTTTCCGCCCCGGCGCCTTTCCTCAGCGCGCCATGGCGCGACCGCCAGGGGGAGTTCTCGCCCTTCAAGCTGGCCGTGCTGGTGGGCCTCTGCCTGCCGGCGCTCTGGCTGGCCTGGCTGGCGGCCACGTACTCGCTCGGGCCGCGCCCCTATACCGAGGCGATTCACCTGACAGGACTCTGGGCCATCCGCATCCTGCTCCTGTCGCTGCTGGTGACGCCGCTGCGCCAGATGCTGCGGCAGCCGCGGGTGATGCTGGTGCGCCGCATGGTCGGCGTGGCGGCCATGGTCTATGCCCTGGCACATCTGCTTCTCTATGTCAGCGATACGGGCTTCGACCTCGGCAAGGTGGTGTCAGAGATCGTGCTGCGCTTCTACCTGACCATCGGCTTCATCGCCCTAGCCGGGCTGGTAGCGCTGGGCGTCACCTCCACCGATGGATGGGTGAAGCGCATGGGCGGGAAGCGGTGGCAACTGCTGCACCGCATCGTCTACGGCATCGCCATCCTCGGACTGGTGCATTTCGTGCTGCAGACCAAGCTCGACGTCACCGAGGCCATGCTGACCGCCGGCCTGTTCCTGTGGCTGATGGGCTACCGCCTGCTGTCGCCCAAAGGCGCGGCGCCGCCGCTGTGGCGGCTGGCCCTGCTGGTGCCGCTGGCGGCGCTGGGCACGGCCTTGCTGGAGGCCGGTTGGTACGGCATCGGCACCGGCGCGCCCTTCTGGCCGGTGCTGATGGCGAACCTGGATGTGGAATTCGGCCTGCGCCCGGCGCTCTGGGTGGGGATCGTCTCGGCCGGGATGCTGGTGGTGGGCATTCTGGGCCGCCGCTTGCAGGCCCGGAAGCCGCCCCGGCGGCGTGGCGCGGCGCCGGCAAAGGAAGCCCATGCCGTCGGCCCCTGAAGCCCGCAGGCCCCGGCGCCCCCGGTGCCGCTGGAGCCTGTCCTGATGAACCGTCAGGGCGCGCTGCGGCGCATGGCGCACTGAAAAGGGGCGGCGGCCGGGGCGAGAAGGCTACGCGTCCAGCCGCCCGCCGATCGCGATGAGGGACTTCGTGAGGGCCAGGAAGCGTTCGGGGATGATCGTCGCATCCGGGAACAGCACCTTCATCTCCGTCGTGCTGAGCAGGTCGCAGCCTTCCACCACTTCCGCGGCATCCGAATAGCTCTCCGCTTTCTGGATCCAGCCGCGGTTCTTCTTCCTGATCAGCGCGATCCGCGCCTGCTTGGGGAGGAACTGAAAGCCGGGGACGAGGAAGTGCGGCTCGATCGGGAACCAGTAGTTCGGCGTCTGCACATAATACGAATGGGCGATCCGCCTTGTCTCGTCGGCGGTGCTCTTCTTGTCTTTCCAGGAGCCGACGTGCTCGATGAGCGAGTTCGAATGGGATATGTCGAACTGCTTGTCCCGGAACCCGTCAAGCACCCGGGCATCGGCGCCGATGTAGCGGAATATCCCGTCTTCCGCGCTGCTATCGCCGCTGAACTTGATGTTCGCCAGTACTACCTTGACGTTCCTCGACCGCAGATAGCCCTCGCAGAAAATTTCCCAGTATTCGCGGTCACCGCCAATGTCGACAATCGAGCATCCGCCCTTACGGCGATGCACTTTATCGATCATGTCACGCAGATATCTGCTGCGGGCGGTCCGCATCCTGGATGCCAGCGACGTTGGAACTGTGTTGTCCCATAGAAGAGTGCGAACAGTCGGCATCGGCGCCTCGCATTCTCTGTGAAGGTCTGCTTCGCTGGCGACGATAAAGGTGCGTTACGTGAGATGGTTCTGGTGCGAAGGTGGTAATACCGAATTGCTGTCCGCTGGCTGATTGACAAGCGCCAGAGATACCAGGGCTGGTGGAAGTCCCTTCGCCACCGAACCGAAGGCGCAGCGGTAAACCCCGGTGCCCATCATGGGCCGCCGCCGATGGCGGCCCATGTTCACTTCTGCCGCGCGGAAGCGCCTCAGGCTCGGCGCCAGGTGGTGCCGGCGACGGAATCCTCCAGCACGATGCCCTGTGCCGTCAGTTCCGCCCGGATGCGGTCCGCCTCCGCCCAGTTCTTGGCGGCGCGGGCCGCGAGGCGGGCGGCGATGGCCGCCTCGATCGCCGCGCTGTCATCCGATCCGCCCTGGCGCCAGGCCTTCGGGTCGGCGCCGAGCAGCCCCAGCACCTCCGCCGCCTGCCGCAGCGCCGCTGCCGCCTGGCCGGATGCAGGTTCCCAGTGCCGCCCGATGCGGCTGATCACGGCGGTGGCGGAACCACCCACGGTGGCCACATTCTCCAGCGTGCGCAGGTCGCGCAGGCGGGCGATGGTCAGCGGTGTGTTCAGGTCATCGGCCAGCGGCTCCAGCGCCCATTCGGCCATCTCGGCCACCAGGGCATCATCGGCCTCGGGTTGCGGCAGGTCGCGGGCCAGCAGGGCGTAGAAATCGTCCAGTTCGCCGCGCGCTTCCTCCAGCCGCTCCTGTGAATAGTCCAGCGCGGCGCGGTAATGCGTCTTCAGCAGCAGCAGGCGGAAGGCCTCTCCGGCCCAGGGGCCGTTCTGCAGGATGTCCCGCACCGTGAGGAAGTTGCCGAGCGACTTCGACATCTTCTCCCCGTTCACCAGCAGCATGCCATTGTGCATCCAGGTGCGGGCGAAGCGGCTGCCGGGGAAGGCGCAGACGGATTGCGCCAGCTCGTTCTCGTGGTGCGGGAAGAGCAGGTCGTGCCCGCCGCCATGGATATCGAATTCCGGCCCCAGGTAGCGCCAGGACATGGCGGAGCATTCGATATGCCAGCCTGGGCGGCCACGGCCCCAGGGGCTGTCCCAGCCCGGGGTTTCGGCATCCGAGGGCTTCCAGAGCACGAAATCGCCGGGGTCGCGCTTATAAGGTGCGACCTCGACCCGTGCGCCGGCCAGCATTTCCTCGGGTGAGCGGCCGGAGAGCTGGCCATAGGCGGGATAGCTCGGCACCGAGAAGAGCACATGCCCCTCGGCCTCATAGGCATGGCCGCCCGCGATCAGCTTCTCGATGATGGTGATCATCTGGCCAATATTGTCAGTGGCGCGCGGCTCCTCATCCGGGGGCAGGGCGCCGAGGGCGGCCATGTCCCGGTGGAAATCCGCGGTGGTGCGGGCGGTGATGGCGCTGATCGGCTCGCCGCTGGCCCGGGCGCGGTCGTTGATCTTGTCCTCTACGTCCGTAATGTTCCGGACATAGGTGACTCGCGGGAAACGGCGGCGCAGCAGGCGCGCCAGCACGTCGAAGACGACGACCGGCCGGGCATTGCCCAGATGCGCCAGGTCGTAGACCGTCGGCCCACACACATAAAGGCGCACATGCTGCGCATCGATGGGAGCAAAAGGCTCCCGCCGGCGAGTAGCGCTGTTGTGGAAGGCAAGTTCGGTCATCCAGCTGGGCCTGTCAGGGTCGTCGCGAAAAAGGAAAGGCGCGGATACTAGCCCGCCTTGCCCCTGATGGGAAACGGCGCGGCGCTTCCCCTGGATGCGCCAACAGCGCTGGGTCGAAATCACGTAAATTTGCGCAAAAACCCAGCTCAAGCCGCTTTTCCAGCCCTGCGGCGGTCGCTGCCAAGCTGAAGCTTGCGCCGCAATATGTATCATTAATGAATCTTATCTGAATAAATTCATTATCTGCCCGGTGCATCGCGCCTTCCGAGATATCTGCGGCGTGGCAACGTTTTTCATCAGCCTTTCGATATCAACCACTTATCCGATTTCGTGGCGCCGTCAATTCTGCGGCAAGGTCGTCATGTCAGGTTTTGTGCCGAGGCTTTTACGCCGAGCGTAAATGTGCGATCACGTTCTCGAGAGATCGCGCTTTTGTGAACACAATCGAAGACGAGCCTTACTGGCGCCGGGCGCCTTGGGGGCACGGGCGTCAGCGCGGTGGATCGAAGTCGTGGGCAAGCAAAACCAGTTTCATCGGCGGTATTATTCATGCAAATCAAGCTGAATCTCGAAAATGCTGGCGCCAATACTCTTCAGGGGGGCGTCACAACTTTCGGCCAGGTTTTCAAGCAAGGTGAGCTACCCGCCGGGTCTGGTCTCAAGGCTCTGGTGGGTGGCGTGGAGATGGCGGTCCAGCTGGACGTCAAGACCACCTATGCCGATGG
>NZ_RFLX01000036.1 GCF_003696345.1 Teichococcus wenyumeiae
CGTCCGGAGTGGGCCCGACTTGCCTGACCCGAGCTACCCGTAAGGCTCACCGCGCCCAAGCCGCTAGTCCGTGCAACAAAGTCGCCTCAAGGTGCTCGTGCTGCGCTTCGAAGCCACCGCGCGGGCGGTTGCGGCGGCAGCGGTGCCGATCGTACTCGTTGCCCGCCTCGTCGCCGTCTCCGCTCCGCTGCTGCTGTTCCCCTGGTCCGGTCGCCTGTCGGCGCGCAACATTCCCTTCCTCACCTGGGCCGGGGTCCACGGGGGGGTCTCTGTGGCCCTCGCGCTGTCACTGCCGGACGTCCCGGAGAAGTCAACGCTCCTCACCGCGACCTATGCAGTGGTGCTCTTCTCCATCATCATCCAAGGCTCGACTCTCGGGCTGGTCGTGCGACATACCCTGCTCACCGACAAGGCAAAGCATGCCTAGGTCAACAGGTGGCCGTCGCCTTTCCGGCCCAGCGGCGGTCAGGGTCTCCGCGGCAGAGCGGCGAAGCGCACCTCGAGATCTTCCACCGCGGCCCGCTCGCCCAGGCTCTGCCGCCCTGCCGCGAGGGCGAGGTCGGCGTGACGGCGCAGCGCGGCGCCGCGTTCCGGCGCCTGCTCCACCGCCAGCACGGCGCCCAGGATCTTCATGAGGCGGAGGAGGACGGCGGCCGAGCCCGCGCCGTTCTGCCGAATCATGTGGAACATGGCGTCGAGCAACCCGTCGTAGTCCACCGCGCGCCGGAATAAGACAACGCGCCCGTCCCGAAGCACGGCCGAGCCCGGCAGGTGACGGTCCGTCATGCCGCAGAGCACGTCACCAAAGCGGTCGAGCACCGCCATGGCGGTGAACGGGTCGTTGATGCCGGGCGAGAGGGCGCGGACCGCGACCTCGGCAAGCTGGCGCACGGCAAACTCCAGATCCTGCGCCGCAGCCCGCCGGTCGCCGAGGCTCATGGCGTCGCGCACCCGCTCCATCGCCTCCTTGGCCAGTGCCGGTGGCGATACCGTGGCCACGGCTGCGCCGGTGAAGACGTAATCACCCGGGCGCACGAGCAGGTGCAGGGTCGCATCATGCTCAGCCGCCCAGTTGGCGAGCCCTTCCTCGCCGAGCGCCCGGAGGTACCCGCCTTCCTCTGCGGTGATGGCTCGCCCCTCCGGGGCAGGGCCGATCGGCCCCGGATCCGGATGGTCGAGGGTCAGCCGGACAACCGCATCCCGCAGTTCCGCGTGGACCGTGCCAATCACGGTCTCGACGTTGATGCCGGAGGCGATGTGATGAACGAACCAGGTGAGCGTGCCGACGCAGAGCAGGGCGAGGACGAGGGCGCCGGTGACCCCGAGATGGGGCACGAAGGTCCCTTCCTCCACGGAGCGCACGGTCCGCAGCACGACCAGGGCGTAGACGAAGGTGCCGAGGAACACTCCCAGGGCAACCTGATTCCCCGCGTCGCGGACGAAGTTCCGCAGCAGCCGCGGCCCCATCTGACCGGAGGCGAGGGAGAGCGCGGCCACCGTGATGGAGAAGGTGGTGCCTGCGACGCCAATGGTGGAGGTGGCGATGGCGCCCAGAAGGGCGCGGGCGCCCGCTTCGCCGCCCGCGTAGAGCCAGCCCGCAGGAAGGATGGATCGCGCCCAGCCCCCCTCTTCTGTCCAGACCGCCCCCTGACCCAGGATGAGGCCGAGCAGGACAAGGATCGCCGGACGCAGCCAGAAGGCGTCGCCGAGTGCCTCCAGCCGCTCGCGCAAGGCGGTGCTCATAAACACCTCCGAGTGGGGTCCGCCGGGACCGCTCATGGTCCATCCTCCTCACTGGCCCGGCAGGACGCCGCTCTCCCTTCGCAACGGCAAGGTGGTCCGAAGGTTGAGGTCCAGGCAGAAGGAGTAGCGGCATGTTCTTTGACAGCTGGATGGGGCTGCTGCGGGTCGTGGCGGTCGGAACCCTCGCCTATGTCGCCCTGGTGCTGCTGCTCCGGACAACGGGCAAGCGCACGCTCTCCAAGATGAACGCCTTCGACTTGGTCGTGACGGTCGCGCTCGGCTCCACCCTGGCGACCGTGCTGCTGAGCAAGGACGTCGCCCTCGCCGAGGGCGTGGTGGCCTTCGCGCTCCTCGTCTTGCTGCAATACACCATCACCTGGCTCTCGGTCCGCTCCGACCGTGTGCGAACCCTCGTCAAGGCGGAGCCCTGCCTCCTGCTGCGCGACGGCCGCTTCCTGCCCGAGGCCATGCGGCGGGAACGTGTGACCAAGGACGAGGTCCAGGCTGCTGCCCGTGCGCAGGGTATCGCCTCGCTTCAGGCCGTCGGCGCGGTCGTTCTGGAGACCGACGGGAGCTTCTCCGTCATACGGCAGGACTCCGCATCCCCGAGCGAGAACGGGCATCCTTCACCAATGGTCTTACCCTGACCGGCCGAGCGATTGTGCCGACACTCATGGACATGCGCCTCCCTGTTCAAAGGCCGACTGGATAGGCCATATCGATTGCTGAAGCCCCCTTGTTCGAGAGGAGATGCCCATGGCCGATGCAAGGATGGTCGCCCAAGTCACTAACAACCCTGGCTTCATTGCGGCGCTCGACCAGAGCGGCGGCTCGACTCCAGGCGCCCTCAAGCTCTACGGGGTGCCCGAAAGCGACTATGGCAGCCAGGCCGAGATGTTTCGGCTGATGCACGAAATGCGCACCAGGATCATCACTGCTCCCGCCTTCACCGGCAGCAAGGTGATTGGGACGATCCTGTTCGAACAAACGATGGATGGCCAGGTGGAGGGGCGGTCCGTTCCGTCTTTCCTGTGGGAAGAGCGCGGCGTGGTCCCATTCGTGAAGGTCGACAAGGGCCTGGAAGCCGAGAGCAATGGCGTGAGCCTGATGAAGCCCATGCCCGAGCTCGATGCCCTGTTGGAGCGCGCGGTCAAGTTGGGGGTGGCTGGCACCAAGATGCGGTCGACCATCCGGCTCGCCGATCAGCAGGGCATCGCCGCGATCGCGCGGCAACAATTCGAGATCGGCGAGAAAATCGCGGCCCACGGCCTGATACCGATCCTTGAGCCCGAGGTTCTGATCAAGAGCCCTGACAAGGCGGACGCCGAGGCCATTCTTCGGGATGAGATCAAGAAGGGGCTCGACGCCCTTCCCGAAGGTCGCCAGGTCATGCTCAAGCTCACGATTCCGGAACAGCCTGACTTCTACTTGCCACTGGTCGAGCATGCGCGCGTCGCCCGTGTGGTCGCGCTGTCGGGTGGCTACACCCGCCACGAAGCATGTGAGAGGCTTGCGCGCAACCACGGGCTGATCGGAAGCTTCTCGCGCGCACTGCTTGAGGACCTGAGGCGTTCGATGTCGGATGACGAGTTCAACGTTGCGCTTGAGGCAGCGGTGGAAGAGATCTACGCGGCCTCAGTCGATAAGCATTGACGAGGCTGCATCCCTACGTCCGCTTCAACTCGGCTTCCATGCCAAAGCCGCCCGACCGCTTTCGGCCAGACCCGGTTGTGGGCCGCATTGCGGCATCCTGCGCTCAGCTACTCATGTGACACCGGGTTGACGGGTTATCGTGCTGGATATGCAACTTTATTCAGCGGATGTCCCAGAATGGGCGGTTCGCCTCTGTAGTGGCCTCAGCACGGCTCGTGCCAATATCAGCCAGGAGACGAGCATCCATTTCACCTAGCAGTCGGCGAGTTCGGTGAGCCTGCAGCATGGCGCCGACCATGCGCCAAATCCGACGCAGGCCGAGATTGTTGTAGCTAGGAACGAGACACGGAGATGAGACAATGTGCGTCGCCATCATGACCTCCTGCGTCCGAGTACCTCGGATGAACAGAGAGTAGTTGACGCAGCTCTATCACGAAAACGAATTGCTGTGATGTTTTTCATCAACGAAATTGATGATCTGCGCGCATGCTCAGAAGCCGCTTGGCAGGATCGCTCCCACCAGGCAGGTTCTGATCTGCTTGCTCCCTTCCACGCCGGCCATATGGCCGGCGCCGGTCCGATCAGGGCCTGTCACCGATTAGGGCGTTCACCACGCCGCCGCAGTACGGATGGTGTAGCAGGGCCTGCTTAACGCCCGGTAAAGGCGGCACCACTTTTCTGCGATCTGGTAACGGCACGCGGCCGTCTCGGTGACCGGCAGGACGGCCGCTATGCTCTGGCCATGCTGATGCTCTTCCATCGCCTGCTGCTGGTCGCCCTGCTGCTCACCACATCGCCCGCTCTCGCTGCCGACCTCCTGGGGCAGGTGGTCGGCATCCAGGATGGCGATACCCTGACCCTGCTGACGCCGGAGCGCCGGCAGGTGTGGGTGCGCCTCTACGGCATCGACGCACCGGAAAGCCGGCAGCCCTACGGCACCCGGGCTCAGCAGGAACTCTCGGCGCTCGCCTTTCGCAAGCAGGTCCGCGTGACGGTGGAAGACACCGACCATTACGGCCGCACCGTCGGCCGGGTCTGGGCCGGGTCTCTGGATATCAACGCCGAGCTGGTGCGCCGCGGCGCCGCCTGGGTCTACCGCCAGTACAACCGAGATCCGATGTTGCCGCCGTTGGAGGCGGAAGCCCGCCAGGCGAAGCGTGGCCTCTGGGCTCTGCCGGCCAGTGAACAAGTGCCACCCTGGGTCTGGCGGCGGAATGGCGGCCGGGCCACCGCAACCGTGCAGCCATCAGCAGCGGGGAGGGCAGGGACTGCGGCGTCCTCCAGCAGCACTGCTGACCTGAGCTGCGGCAGCAAGCGCTACTGCACCCAGATGAGCAGCTGCGCCGAGGCGCAGTTCTACTTCCGTCAGTGCGGGCTGAGCCGGCTGGATGGTGACCGCGATGGCGTGCCCTGCGAGCAACTCTGCCGCTGACAAGCTGCCGATTACGGCAACGCCCGTTCGCTCCACCATCCAGCACGTGAGGCACGAGTTATCTTGTACTGATAAGTCACTGTAAGCGAACCACGCGCACTGCGCACCAGGGCATCGTCTCCATACGTTCAGCCTGTTCTTGATGGCTGCCTCAACATCAAAGCGCATTTGCCTGGAAGCGGCGGAGACCATCATCCGCAGGCAGACGTTACGCCCCGCTCAGAAGCCAATACTCTGGACGATGGAACCCGAGGCGTGGTTGCAATGACACGGGGCACTGGAATCGGGCGCCCTGTCTGTCGAGGGAGGATCTTCCTTCCGGAACCACTACAGAGGTTTATGTTGCATGAGCGGATCCGCTGCGCCGCGATGGCGCTCGCTTCTCTTCGTTCCCGCCAACGTCGAACGTTTCATCGCTCGTGCGAACGAGCGTGGCGCAGATGGCGTGATTCTAGACCTGGAGGATGCTGTGCCGGCGCAGAAGAAGCCGGAAGGACGCGCGATGTTGCGGGACTCCATCACCAGCATCACCTGCAACGGCACAGCAGCAATGGTGCGGGTGAATCACAATCTCAGATATATCGGGCAGGATCTGGAAGCGGCGGTGATGCCGGGGCTCACGGCGCTGGTGCTTCCAAAGGTAGAGGATGCAGGCTTCGTTCGTGATGTGGCGGACACGGTCGCAGAGCTTGAGCGGGAGCAGGGCCTGCCTTTGGGTGAGATCAAATTCATCCTGCAGGTGGAAACGCCAAGGGCCCTGTTTGCGCTGCCGGCCATCGCCGGGGCGCATCCGCGCGTGGCAGCGATGACGCTGGGGCCGGAGGACTACTCGGCGGCAATGGGCGGTGTGCCGGAGCCCGATGCGCTGCTGACGCCGAATTACGCCGTACTGTGTGCGGCGCGCGCGGCGGGAATCCTACCACTCGGCTTCGTGGGGAGCATCGGCGCTTACTCCGATATCCCGGCCTTCGCCGAGATGGCCCGGCGCGCGCGGCGACTGGGTTTCCGCGGCGCCATGATCGTGCATCCCTCCCAGGTCGAGCCGCTGAACCAGGCTTTCACTCCGACGCCGGAGGAGTTGGACTGGGCTCACCGCGTGGTGACGGCGGATGCCGCGGCCCGGGCGGAGGGACGCGGCGCCTTCCCCATTGATGGAAAAATGGTGGACGCGCCGGTTGTTCGCCGCGCGGAGGAAATCCTGGCCCTGGCAGGATAGACGGAATGGCGGAACGGGCGGCGAAGACCGCCACCGCGCAAGAACAAAGGAGGAAATGATGAAGCTTGAACTCCGGCGCCGCGGCCTGCTCCCGGGCTTGGCTGCGCTTGCCGTGCCGACATCCCTCGCGCGGGCGCAGGAGGGCTGGCCGCAACGCGCCATCCGAATCGTCCTGCCCTACGCACCTGGCGGCAGCACGGATGCCTCGGCGCGGCTGGTCGCCGCGCCGATGACGCAATCCCTCGGCCAGCCCATGGTGGTGGAGAACCGCCCCGGCGCCACGGGCACGCTCGGCGCCGCCGAGATCGCGCGCGCCCCGAAGGACGGCTACAACCTGCTGGTCGATGCCGCGGCCCACGGTTCGAACCACGCGCTCTACCGCAACCTGCCCTTCGACTATGCGCGGGATTTCGCGCCGATCACGCAGTTGACCGTGTCGCCGCAGATCCTGGCCGTTCATCCCTCCCTGCCGGTGAACAGCGTCGCGGAACTGGTCGCCCTCGCGAAGCAACAGCCCGGCGCCCTTTCCTATGGCACGCCGGGCAACGGCTCGGCGGGGCACCTCGCCTGCGCTTCCCTCGCTTGGCACGCGGGAATGGACGTCACCCAGGTCGCCTATCGCGGCGGCGGCCCGGCGGTGCAGGACCTCCTGGCGAACCAGATCAGCTTCACTTTCGCCTCCGTCTCGGCTGTGCTGGCGCTGGTGCAGGACGGCAAGCTGCGGCCGCTGGCGGTGTCCAGCCTATCCCGCATCGCACCGCTGCCGCAGGTCCCCGCCATTGCCGAGACCTATCCGGGCTTCGACATCAACGAATGGGCCGGCCTCTACGCCCCGGTGGGAACCCCGGACGCCGTGCTGGAGCAAATCGGGGCAGCGGCCCGGGCCGCGCTCGCTGTGCCGGAGGTGCGGCAGCGGCTGGACCAGCTCGGCGCGCAGACCGTGGGCAGCAGCCGGGCGGATTTCACCGCCTGGCTCACCCAGCACCGGCTCCGCATGAGCGAGTTGGTCCAGGTGGCGAATATCAGGCCGGACTGAGGAACGAAGGAGGCCCGGCACCGTCCGCGAAGCTGTCCGGCGGCGCGAAAGCAGGTCGGGCAGCCTTCGGGTTTCTGGAAGGCCGCTTCACGAATTCCGGCCTTCACCAATCCCGCCGAGGCGTCGAAGCTCGCCCGTAAACGGCCCGAAGGCCGGAACGCACAAGAAAAACAAGCACGGAGGGCGTCATGAGGAAGTTGGTTCTCGCCGTTCTGGCAGTTCTCGCCTGCGCTGCTCCCTTGCAGGACGCTTCGGCGGCCCGCGCGCGCCTCGGCCATGTCTTCGCGCAGGGCAACGCGGCGGACGAAGCCAGCCAGATCTTCGCACGGCTGGTGAAGGAGCGCACCAACGGGGAAATCGACATCACGGTGTTCCCGAACAGCCAGCTTGGCGGTGACGAGGCGCTGGGCCGCGACCTCAGCCGCGGCGGGCTCGACTTCGCCTTCCTGAACGTCGGCTCGCTCTCGGGCCTCGACCCACTGCTGGACATCCACTACCTGCCCTACATCGCGACCGACACGCGGCAGGTCGACCGGATCTTCTACAACCCCGAGGGGATTCTGCAGCGTACGCTGACCGGCACGCTGGCCAAGCACAACATGGTCGCCCTGGCCTATTTCGAGCTGGATTTCCGCGCCGTCACCAATTCCCGCCAGCCCGTCAACGCCGCGGCCGACCTGCGCGGCCTGAAGATCCGCGTACCCGGCTCCGCCGCCATCCGCAGCTTCTTCGAGGCCGCCGGCGCCCAGGCGGTGACCATGCCGATGCCCAACCTCTTCGTGGCGCTGCAGCAGGGCACGGTGGACGGCCAGGACAACGGCGCCAGCATCACCTACAACTCGCGCCTGTTCGAGGCGCAGCGCTACATGACGCTGACCAACCACGTCTACGCCATGGGCGCCGTCACCGTCAGTGCCCGCTTCTGGAACGGCCTCGCGGAGGACAAGCGCGCCATTGTCCGCCAGGCGGCGCTGGACGCGGCGCGGCAGGGCAATGCGCTGAACCGCGCGGCCAACGAAGAATTCCTGCAGAAGCTCCGCGCGGGCGGGGTCACCGTCACCGTGCCGAGCCAGGAGGCGATGGCGGAATTCGCGCGCATCGGCCAGATCGGCTGGCAGAAGCTGGAATCTGTCTACGGCGCGGAGCGCCTGGCCGAGCTGCGGCGGGAGATGGCCGCGGCGGCCCGGACGGAATGAGCGCATGGCACCGGACGAGGCACTGCCCGTGAGCGGCGCCAGTCGCACGTCCGGCGCCGAGGTGGCGCCGGGCCAGCTTTCCCTGCTGGACCGCGTGATGCGCGGCGAGCGGGTGCTCGCCCGCGTCGAGGAAGCGGTGGTCATCGCGGCGCTCGCGGTCGCCATCGGCGCCGTCGGCATGTCGGTGGTGATCCGCACCTTCAACCTGCCCATCAGCGACACCGGCGAATGGGCCATGGTCGCCATGTCGCCGCTGACCTTCGTGGGCGGCGCGCTGTGCAGCTACCTCCGCCGCCATCTCACGGCCGACATCGTCGAGATGCTGCGGCCCGGGCCGCTGCGCCGCGGCCTGGAGGCCATCGCCGCGCTGCTGACGCTGGTCTTCGCCCTCACCTTCATCGCCCTGGCCTGGGACCTTTTCGACTATGCCCGCTCCTCCGGCGAGAAGCTGATCGACTTCGGCACGCCCATCGTCGTTCCTGTCGGCTTCGTGCTGGCGGGCGCGGTCCTGATGGCCTTCCATGCCGGCATGGACATCTGGCGGGCCCTGGCCGGACGGCCCCTGGGAGGGCTTGAGCTGTGGCGTTGACCTTTGGGCTGATGGCCCTCTTCCTGGTCCTGGGCGCGCCGCTGGCCGCCACCTTCGGCCTTGTCGTCTTCCTGCAGATGGGCAGCTTCGGCGTTTCCATCTCCGGCCTCAGCAACATCCCCTACGAGGAGATCTCCAGCTACCCGCTAGTGGCCATCCCGCTGTTCATGCTGACCGGGGAGCTGATGAACTGCAGCGGCATGGCCGCCCAGCTCATCGCGCTGGCGGACCTGATGCTCCGCCGCATCCGGGCGGCCTTCGGCTACATCACCGTGGCGGCCTCCGCCATGATGGGGGCGATCACCGGCTCCTCGGTGGCTACGGTCGCCGCGGTCGGCGGCATTGTTAGCCCGGAGATGGCGAAGCGCGGCTATCCGCCGGCCTACACGGCCTCGCTGACCTCCTCCGCCGGTCTGCTCGGCGTGCTGGTGCCGCCCTCCATCCCCCTCATCCTCTACGGCGCGACCGTCGGCGTCTCGATCTCGCAGCTCTTCACCGCCACCATGCTGCCGGCCCTGCTGATGGCCGTGCTGTTCCTGGTGGTGCACGCGGTGCTGTCGCGCCGGCTGCTGAAGAACGGCCAGGAAACCAGGATCGAGGGCGGCGCGGGCCCGCTGGAGCGTCGGCCGCCCTCCCGCATCCTGCTGAATTCGCTCTCGGCGGTTCTGCTGCCGGTGGTGATCCTCGGCGGCATCTACGGCGGCATCATGACGCCGACCGAGGCGGCGGCGGTCGGCTGCCTCTACGCCGTCGCCGTATCCCTGGCCCGGCGGCTGATCGACCGCAGGGGCTTCGCGCGGTCCTTCCGCGCCGCCGCCATCACGGGCTCCAGCATCCTGGTCATCATCGCCATGACCGGCATTTTCAACCGCGCCATGGTGCTGAACCAGGTGCCACAGGACATCGCGGTATGGCTGGCGACGTACATCGACAGCCCCATCGCCTTCCTGCTGACGGTGAACGTGGTGCTGCTGCTGGTTGGCACATTCATGGAAACCAACGCCTCCATTCTGCTGATGGGGCCGCTGCTGGCACCGGCGGCGGAGCGCTTCGGTATCGACCCCGTGCATTTCGGCATCATCATCGCGACCAACCTCGAGATCGGGCTGCTGACCCCGCCCATGGCGGCCAACCTTTATGTCGCCGCCCGCGCCGCCAAGGTGCGGCTGGGCGACATGCTTCCCTATCTCGGCTGGTTCTTCGCGGCGGCGCTGATCGGGCAGGCCGTCATCACCTTCGTGCCCTTCGCCACCCTCTGGTTCCGTTACCTCTGACCGCCTGGACACCATCACCATGAACGGCGACACCACCCTTCCCGAATTCTCCCGCGCGGCCGTGGTCCGGCAGATGGGGAGGCCAGTGACCATCGAGTGCGTGCCGGTCCCTCGCGGGCCGGAGCCCGGCGCGCTGATGGTACGCACCACCGCCTGCTCCATCTGCGGCACGGACGTGCACCTGTCCCGCGGCAATCTGTCCCTGGCCGTCGATCTTCCGGTGATCCTCGGCCATGAGATGGTTGGCCGCATCGTCGCCATCGGCGAAGGCGCCGAACGCGACAGCGTCGGCCAGCCCCTCGCCATCGGCGATCGCATCCTGTGGACGCACACGGCTTGCGGCAGCTGTTACTGGTGCACCGTCGCGCGCCAGCCGACGCTCTGCGAGAACCGCCGCGCCTACATGTACGAGAACATCGAGAAGCCGCCCTACCTTCTCGGCGGCTTCTCGGAATACGGCTACGTGCTGCCGGAATCCGGCCGCATCCGCGTGCCCGACAACCTGAGCGACGCGGTGGCCAGCCTGTGCAGCTGCGCCTTCCGCTCGGTGATGAACGCCTTCGAGAACCTGGGCGGGCTGGACCCGTCCGAGCACGTCGCCATCCAGGGCGCCGGGCCGCTGGGCATCCTGGCCGCCGCCGTGGCCCGCGTGGCGGGGGCGCGCAGCGTCAGCGTCATCGGCGCGCCGGACGACCGCCTGGCCCTGGCGCGGGAGTTCGGCGCCACCCACACCTTCAGCATCCAGGGCACCACCCACGTGGACCGCGCGGCTGAGATCCGCGCCCTGACGGAGGGGCGTGGCCCCGATGTGGTGATGGAGTTCACCGGCCATCCCGATGCCTTCGGCGAGGGGATCGACCTGGTCAGGAAGGGCGGGCGCTACGTCACCGTCGGTCAGCTCGGCGGCGGCACTACCACCTTCAGCCCCTCCACCATCGTCAAGAAGAACATCCGCGTCATCGGCTCCTTCTCGGGCGACGCGAAGTCCTACTGGAAGGCGCTGCAGTTCGCCTCGGCGCATCTCGACCGTATCCCGTTCGAGCGGATGATCACCGGCCGCTACACGCTGGACGAGGTGAACACCGCGCTGGAGCGCATGCACCGGCTGGAAGAAATCAAGCCGCTGATCGTGATGAGCTGAGGCGACGCAGATGGCAGGAGTGGTGCAGTTTACGCTGGACGGCCGGGGACCGCTGGACGGGGTGAGGATCGTCGACATGTCGCGCCTGGTGGCGGGGAACATGACGACGCATGTGCTCGCCGACTACGGCGGGGACGTCATCAAGATCGAGCGCCCCGGCAAGGGCGACGACCTCAGGAACTGGCGGGTCGAGGGGATCGAGGTCTTCTGGAAGGTCTATTCCCGCAACAAGCGCAGCGTGGCACTGGACATCCACGAGACCGAGGGCCGCGACCTGCTGCTGCGCCTGATCGACAGCAGCCAAGTGCTCGTCGAGAACTTCCTGCCCGGCACGCTGGAGCGCTGGGGCATGGGGCCGGAGGTGCTGCACGCGCGCAACCCCGGCCTCGTCATTCTCCGCATCTCCGGCTGGGGGCAGACCGGTCCGTGGCGCCTGCGCCCGGGCTTCGGCACGCTGGTGGAGGCGATGTCCGGCTGGGCCTTCATGAACGGCCACGCCGACAAGCCGCCCACCCTGCCGCCCCTGGCCATGGCGGACATGGTGGCCGGCCTCTACGGCGCTTCCGCCACCTTGGCGGCGCTGCGCGCGGTGGAGCGGGGCGGGGCGCCGGGGCAGGTGATCGACCTGTCCCTGTTCGAGCCGATCCACGCCATGGTGGGGGCCGAGGCGGCGCATGTGCGCCTGACCGGCAAGCCCACCATGCGGTCGGGCAACCAGTCCTCCCACACGGCGCCGCGCAACGTCTATGCCTGCGCGGACGGTGCCTATGTGGCGCTGTCCGGTTCCATGCAGTCCATGGCAGAGCGCATCTTCGACACGATCGGGCGGCCGGAGCTGAAGACGGACCCGCGCTTCGTGGACAACGCCGCGCGCGTCGCGAACCGCAACGAACTGGATGCCATCATCGGCGCCTTCATCGCGACCCGCAGCCAGGCCGAGAACCTGGCGCTGTTCGACGCGGCGGGGGTGACGGTGGGGCCGGTCCATTCGGTCGCCGAACTGCTGGACCATCCCTTCGTCCAGGGGCGGGAAGCCATCATCGAGGTGGCCGACCGGGACATGGGCGCGATCCCCATGCACAACGTCATCCCGCGCTTCTCCGCCACTCCTTCCCCGCTGCGTCGCCCGGCGCCGGCGGTGGGCGAGCACACGGAGGAGTTGCGCCGCGAACTGGGGCTGGGCAGCCCTGGGTCGTACGGCGAAGGCAGGTAACGGGTGCCCGCATTGGGGCACGCGGACGAGAAGGCTTGAGCTAACGACGAGATGAGGAGACAGCGATGTCTCTTCACCTCGGCAGGACCATGGACCTTCGAGACCTCCGCGCCTTTGTGGCCATAGCCGAAGCCGGCTCCCTGATGGCGGCGGCGAAGACCCTTAACAGCAGTCCGCCCGCGCTCAGTGCGCGGTTGAAGAACCTTGAGGATGAACTCGGGACCACCCTGTTCGTGCGCTGGGCCCGCGGCCTGTCCCTGACCGACCAAGCTCGCGAGTTTCTGGTACACTCTTACGCGATCCTCAAGCAGGCCGAGGATGCCAAGGCCAGCATCCTCGGGCGGGACAAAGTACCCTTGGGCGTGGTGCGGCTTGGCATCCCCGGATCGCTGATCGGCATCCTTAGCGTTCCGCTGATCGAGAGATGCCTTCAGGAGTTTCCCCAGATCCGACTGCGCGTCGTGGAGAGCATGTCAGGCTATCTTACGCGTTGGCTGCGTGAAGGAATGCTCGACGCCACCCTTCTGTTCGGAACCTACACGCCGGAAGACAGCGGCGCCTCCGTCAAACCGATTCTTGAGGAGGATCTTTATCTCGGGACCTGCGATCCTTCGCTGCTGCACCCGTTCCTGAACGAGCACGCTGAGATACCGATGCGGGCACTCAGCCACTTGAGGCTGGTGATGCCAGGCCCAGAACATGGGCTCCGAAGCGTGGTGGAAGCCACAGCGCGCCGTCATGACGTGCCGCTCGACATCGCGATCGAGATCGATGCCTCTCCGCAGATTTTCGAGCTCGTGCGAAGGGGGCATGGCTCGACGATCTGCTCGCTCGCTGCCCGGCATTTCGGCGCGCCGCTAGATGGCACCGGTTTACCAAAGCTCCACACCTTCCGCATTGTTGAACCGGGGTTTCAGCGGACAGTGTCCGTGGCAACGCCGCTGAACCGGCCGTCGTCAGGGGCCACAACGGCTGTCGTCCGCCTGGCTGCAAACATCCTCGTTGAACTAGCGGAAACAAAGGAGTGGAGGGCAAGGCGCCTGAGCGCATAATCCGGCCAAGTGCGTGGCACTAATTTCAGATCGGGCTACAAGCATCTAAAGCGTTAAGCTTAAAGCTATCGCGCAGATCCAGCGCTCGTTCTATCGCGGGCAGCACTCAGGATCAGTCAAACCGTTCCTGAACAACAGCAGCTACGGCCAGAATTGTGGCGCCCCACGCTCATTCCGCCACTTGATACTGGACTACACCTTCTTTCGTATGCCGCAGAAGCAGGCTCTTCAGGATCGCATGCTGCGGTTAATCTTCCGGCGGGACGGTTGGCTGCCTAACTTGTCTTCCGTGCCTCGTCCAGCATTACATGCATCGCTAGAATCCGCCGCAGCGTGGCTTCTCCTTCGTTGCTCGCTGTCATCCTGACGCCCACTTCGTACGCAGTTTGGGCGGCCATTTGATGCGGACGGTCGGATTCTCCGCCCGGCAGTATCACTCAATATGTAGACGCTCGATCAGTTGACGAAACACCTCGCGGTCGTGATTGGCGAGGGCCCTGAAGGCGTCACCATCAGCATAGGTGAAGGTGAGGCTGGCCCGGGCTAGGGCGTCGCGGAAGGCCGGGTCCTCGGCAGTCCTGCGCGCCACCTCCGTCAGCGTGGCGACTACCGGGGCAGGCGTGCTGTGGTGTACAGCCAGTCCGCGCCATACGCTGACCGACACGTCGAAGCCGCGCTCCTTCAGCGTCGGGACCTCCGGGAAGTCCGAGGCTCGTTCCTCGGCCATCACCGCCAAGATGCGCATCTTTCCGCCCTGCACGTAGGCCGAGGCTTCGCCAGGGCTGGTCGCCACGGCCTCCAGGTGGTTGCCCATCAGTGCCGCCAGGCCCGGCGCCGAGCCGGTGAACGGGACATGGAGGAACTCGGCGCCGACCTTGTCCTCCATGGCCGCCGCAGCCATGTGCCAGATCGAGCCGGGCCCGCTATTGCCGAGCTTCACCGTACCCGGCCGGCGCTTCGCCTCGGCGACCATGTCCTCAATGCTGCGCCACGGCGAGTCCACCGGCACCACCACGGAGCCCGGATCGGCATTCAGCAATGCAATCATGTTGAAGTCGTCGGAGGAGAAGCGGACCCGCTTCAGCCCCGGCAGGATCGCAAGATCGGAATAGACCAGCCCAACCTTGTAGCCATCAGGGCGGGCGTTCAGCACCTCCTGCATCCCGATCGCGCCGCTCGCGCCTGGACGGTTCAGCACAACCATCGGCTGCGGCAGGTACTTCCGGGCAACCTCGGCAAAGGCGCGCGCCACGATGTCCGTGCCGCCGCCCGGCGCCACCGGAACCACGATCTCGATCGGACGGGACGGGAAGCTCTGGGCCGCGGCGCCTCCGGTAAAGGCCGCACAGGCCGTTGCCGAGGCGAGGACCAGGAATTCAGACCGGCGCATGGACGTCATCGTGAACTTTCCCTGTTTTGGTTTTTTTAGAATTGGATGGTTAGGCCGCTGATCGAGGGCGGGGCAGATATCAGCCACCACATTTCAGAAAGGCTTGATACTGTTCAACCATATCGTCGACTGCCGCTGCGAAGAGCAGCGCGCCATGCTCAGGCGTGGACAGCGATGGGTCTGAGCCGATCCGGCCATCTGCATAAGTAGCACGGTAATGCTCCGCCTCGAAGAAAGGATGGCCCGACGGAGCGACCTTCGGCGACATCTGTGCATACTTGACGTGCTCGGGGCAGTAGTACTGTACCAAGGACACTTCAGCTGCCGTGGCGTGGCTGCCGTTCGCGTTGCCATAGAGCTCCGCCGCCAGTGCTTTCGCACGCGGTCCATTGGACCAGAGCATCATCTTGCAGCGAACAGGCTTGGTGCCATCGCTCAACGACACGCCGGCATACATCTCGTCAAAACCCGCGGCCACCGTGGCGACGTTGCCACCATGGCCATTGATGAAGAAGAAATGGCGGAAGCCATGCACGGCAAGGGACTGCACCACATCGCGTACTACCAACATCAGGGTACTCGGCCGCAGGGTGGCAGAACCCGCGAAGGAGAGATGATGTTGAGACATGCCATAGGCCAGGGTTGGCGCGACGGCGCAGCCGATGCGGTCACCCACGCCCCTGGCTACAACCTCCGAGCAAAGATGGTCTGTGCCGATCAGTCCATTCGGCCCATGCTGCTCGGTCGATCCGATGGGGATGATGATACCATCGGATGACTTCAGATAGTTTTCGACTTCGTGCCAAGTGGATAGGGCAAGCTGCACCTTACATCTCCTCGATGTCTTGATTGAATAGGGAGCCACACTGCCGCAAGGCCTGCGGATGCGCCCCGTCAGGGTACCGGGAGTGATACGTAGCTTAGTCGCCGACGCTCACGCCGCCGAAGGGTTGCCCGCCCAGGAAATGCAGCTTGAATCCCTGCACATTGCTACGCAGCGCCACGAAGGCCTTCGCATCCGCGAAGAAGACCACTGGAACGTCATCATGGAGGACCTGCTGGGCCTGCTGATAAAGCGCAGCGCGCTGGCTCTGGTCAGATAGAACCCCAGCCTTGTCTACGAGATCGCTATAAACCTGGTTGCACCAATTAGCGACGTTGCGGCCGGTTTTCATGTTCTCGCAGGTCAGGCTGACTACCATCTGGCTGGGATCAGGAAAGTCCCAGGTGCCGCCACTCATGCCGACATCACCTTCACCCATGCGCCGGCGCCGCAGATACTCGCCCCATTCAAAGGAAACGATCTTCGCCGTGACGCCGATCTTGGCCCAATCCGCCTGAATCATCTCGGCGGCGCGGCGTCCGTTCGGCATATAGGCACGCGCCACGGGAATTGCCCACAGGTCCGTACTAAAGCCACTGGCCAAGCCTGCTTCAGCCAATAATGCCTTGGCGGCCTGAGGATCGTAGTCAAATGGCTTGAGATCCGCGTTGGTGCCCCACATGCTCGGCGGGACCAACGACGCGGCAGGGGTTCCGGTCCCCTGATACACAGCCTCGACCAAGCTCTTCATATCAATGGCCATGGCGAGGGCGCGGCGCACGCGCACATCGTCAAAGGGCTTATGGTCCGTACGCATGGCCAGATAGCTGGTCGAGGCGATTGTCGCTTCCTGCAGCGTCAGGTTTGGCGTCGTCCGGATACGCTTCAGGTCAGCGGCATTGGGATAGCGCGCAATCTGACATTCATTGGCTTGCAGCTTGGCCAGCCGCACGGCGGGATCCGGGGTGATAGAGAAGACAAGATTGTCCACCTTCGCCGCGCGCTCTGGCATGCCGCCACCTGCACCCCAGAACTCACGGAAGGCGCGGAAACGGATCAGGCTGTCCTTCTGGTATTGCAGCAACTGGAAAGGACCAGTGCCGATGGGCTGCTGATCCAGCCGAGACTGCGTCCCGGCCTTCTCCATTGCCGCGGCGTACTCAGCCGACTGGATCGAAAGAGACTGTATCGACAGCGCGTTCAGAAAGGACGCGGAAGGCTTCTTCAGGGTCAGGACGACTGTATGATCATCCAGCTTTGTGACCGACTGCAGTGCGGGTTCAATGAAGGATGAGAACATATCATAGCTGCCGCCCACCTTGTACCAGGGGCTCGAGTGATCGAGCATCCGGTTGTAAGTGAAGACGACATCGTCTGCATTGAATTCACGCGCCGGCTTGAAACTAGCGCTGGAGTGGAACTTCACCCCACGGCGCAGCTTAAAGGTGTAACGGAGCCCATCCTCAGAAATGGTCCAGGATTCGGCCAGAGCCGGCTTGAGCGTCGAGCCACCAACTTCCATCTCGACCAGCCGATCGGCGATCTGTTCGGTGACATCGAAGCTCGTATTGGCGGTGCTCAGTGCCGCGTTCAACGAATCTGGGCTTGCCTCGGTGCATACCACCAGGGTCGATGCCGCGCGTGCCGGCGCTGCCGCTGCTAGAGCAACAGTGCTTCCCAGCATCAAACTGCGGGTCAAGCTCTTTGCGAACTGCATGGCGTTCCTGTCCTCATCTGATGGTTTATTGGATCGTTGACTGTTCAGTACGTTGCCTGATCGGTCAATGGTCTGGGCTTCATCAAGGTTCGTCTCTTGCCGTCGGGTGGCAGATTGCAAATCTGAACGTTTGCAATCTACATTGGACAACAAATCGGATCAGCCGCGGAGCCTTAGCGCTTCAACTTCGGATCAAGCGCATCACGCAGTCCGTCACCGAAGAGATTGAAAGCCAACACCGTGAGCAAGATCGAGATTCCTGGAAAGGCCAGAACCCACCAGGCGCTCTGATAATACTGCAAGGCGCCCGCCAGCATCGTCCCCCATTCCGGTGCCGGAGGTTGGGCACCAAGGCCCAGGAATCCTAAGGCCGCCGCGTCCAGAATGGCAGTTGAGAAGCCAAGGGACGCCTGCACGATAAGAGGTGCGGCACAGTTCGGCAGTACTACAACGAACATCAGCCGCACCGTGCTGGAGCCGGCGCAACGCGAGGCCGTGACATAGTCCTTGACCAGTTCGGATAAGGCGGAAGCCCGTGCGAGTCGTGTGTATCCGGGCACCAGCACCACTGCCACGGCCAGCATGGCGTTGAAAAGTCCTGGGCCCAGAATAGCGACGATAACGATGGCGAGCAGTAGGCTGGGAAAGACCAGCAGCACATCCATCACACGCATGATGGCGATGTCGACAATACCCCCAGCGAATGCAGCGGTTAGCCCCAGCGCGGTACCCGTGGTCAGGGAGAGAGCAACGACCATCAGACCGATGACAATAGAGAGGCGCGCCCCGTAAATCAGACGGGACAAGATATCGCGTCCGATATCATCGGATCCTAGGACGAAGTCCCAGGATCCGCCCTGTTGCCAAGCAGGCGGCACCAGAAAGGAACTCCTGAACTGTTCGATGGGTGAATGCGGTGCGAGTACATCCGCCAGCAACGCCACAGCGACCAGGACCACCAGCAGGCAAATGCCAAGCATCGCTCCCCGGTTACCGCTGAAATTTCTCCAAAACGCGCGCATTAATGGCGGATCCTGGGATTGAGGAAGCCATAGGTCATGTCGACGCCCAGATTGACTGCCATGACAAGGATGGCGATGAGCAGAGTTCCGCTTTGCAAGACCGGGTAGTCGCGCCGTTGGATGGCTTCAATCAGCCAGCGCCCCACTCCAGGCCAGGCAAAGATCGTCTCGGTCAGGATCGCGCCGCTAAGCAGCGATCCGACCTGTAGGCCAATCACCGTGACGACCGGAATCAGTGCGTTGCGCAGGGCATGAACAAAGACGATCTGGCTCGGCTTCAATCCTTTGGCGCGGGCAGTCCGGATGTAGTCCTCGCCCAGCACTTCCAGCATGGCCGAACGTGTCATGCGCGCGATGGTGGCAAGCGGGATGGTGCCGAGTACAATCATGGGCAGGATCAGGTGCGACAGAGCACTCCATACCGCTCCTTTATCCTCGGAGAACCAAGCATCGATAAGCATGAAGCCGGACCAGGGTTCGACATAGAACATGTCGCTGATTCGTCCGGAAACAGGCGTCCAGCCCAGTGTAACCGAAAAGATGAGGATCATGATCAGCCCCCACCAGAAGATGGGCATGGAGGCGCCGGTGACCGATCCGGCCATCAATCCATAATCGAGCACGGTTCCCCTTCGGACTGCCGCGACCACTCCAAGGGGCGTACCGAGCACTGCGGCGAAGATCAGGGCAGCGAGTGCGAGTTCAAGCGTGGCGGGAAACAGCGTCAGGAATTCGTCCCAGACCGGGGCGTGGGTAATTGACGAGTTGCCGAGATGGCCGCTGACCAGTTGTGCCTCGTAATCGAGGAACTGCTTCCAAAGCGGCTGATCGAGGCCGAGTTGCTGGCGCATCAGTGTGAGTTGTTCAGCGGTAATGCCGCGCTCACCCATCCGCACTTCGATCGGGTCACCGGGAACGGCCCGAATTAGAATGAAGCTTGCGAGGGTAACGCCTACTAACGTGGGAATGATCAGCACGAAGCGGCGAAATATGAAATTGAGCATCGTATGCTACATCACGTTACGAAATGCGTATTATTTCTTTTATGCCGCGTCGCCGGCAGATTTATTTGCAATAAAGAATTAATGTATTCAATACAGCGCATTATCTTCAAATAAAAGAAAAAATCATTATTCATTCTTGGATTCCTTGGACGTTTGGCAGAACTAGTATGGCTCTGATCAGTAAGCACGACCGCGTCCGTAATGGAAAGATGCTCTGAGGTTGTCATGGGCTTGCGGCGAGTTGAGCGGCATAGCGGGGGCGAGCCGGCCGGGCGAAGCTGGTGGGATGAGGCCAGATCCCGCTACCAGAGATGATCCCCGGATTGGCTCTCCCGCACTTTGTGCGGAACGGTCGCTGCGACAAAGTGGACACCTCCAGAAACCGCGCGGCTTCGGCGGAGGCCGATCTTCACCTGCACCCTGGCGATGCCGATGGTGCGCACGAAGAGCGCCATACGGTACTTCTGCGTGGCGAAAACATACTCGATGCCTGACCGGATCCGTGCGCGTGTGGCGGCGCGGCTCTTACCGCCCCCAGGCCTTGCGCAGTGCCTCGGCAGGGGAAGGTCTGGTGGCCAGGCAGGCCTGGGCCATGGCCAGTGCTGCGTCCCGGGTTGCGGCGATGGCCAGGTGGCCGCTGCGGTGGACGAACGCTGCTCCGGGAATGCCGCAGGCCTGTTCCAGGGCAGCATCCTGCAGGCCGCGCCAAGCCTCGGGCATGTCGAGGCGGTTCCTGAGGCTGCCCTTCTCGGCCGGCATTGCCTGCAGCTTCCAGCGACCGTCCGGCTCGGGGCTCATCACGTAAAGGATGGGCAGGGCCAGTTCGAAAGCCGTTCGCTGCCATGGCATGCCGCGCGGCAGTTCCAGCAGATCGGGGTGGAGGCCGGTGATGCCGGACCGGCAGTTCTCCCAGGCCCGCGCCACAGCCTGGGATGCGAAGACGGTGCCGCGCTCCTTCTCGACCTGCTGCTCCAAAGCCACGGCGACCATCCGGCTGGCGCGCAGGAACCCGGCGAGTTGCCGCGCCTCGAAGGCAGCGGGGTCGGACTGGCTCGGCTCGTCCCAGCTGCTGTTGAAGGCGTCGACCAGGGCGGTGAGGTCGGTCGGCGCGGTGCGTTCAACGCCATTGTCCACAAGGTCGACGTGGCGCACGAACTTGTACCGGACATTCTCGGCGATGCGGGCCACCACGTCGTCGGCGACCTCAGGGAAACCCGACCCAGCCAGGGTGTTGCGCACATAGCGCTGTCCGAGGGTCAGGCTATTGCCCGGACTGGTGGTGCGCCACACCAGGCCGACCGAGCTCAGCGGGTCACCATTCGGCGCCTTGGGCGCGCCAGGCTGATGGTGGTCGAAGCGCCAGCGGGCTTCGTCAGCGACGCCACCGACGTCCCAGACGATGTCGGCGGCATCCAGGGCCACGCGGTCGCGGGTGCGGAGCAGCACATGCGTGCCGTTGTCCAGACCGAGCCCCAAGGCTCCGAGCAGAACGACGTAGGCAAGGCAGTCGTCGGCATGGAACGTGCCGCTGTGGGTGGCAAGCTGCAGTGGTCGATCGTGGGAGAACATAAGCATCCTCATCTCCGCGAACGAGCCCGATGGCAACTGCGGCAGCTTCGCCATGGTCCCTGTTGCTGCGCCCTATCGCCGTCTGCCCTAGCCCGACCGTTGGGGCCAAAGGCAAATCTGCTTCCACCGGCTGTGCTGCGCCACTCATGGCGGTTCAGTGCCGATTGCGTTGAAGAAGCTCGCATCCAGCTTGGCTGAGATGACGTCTGCTCACTGGCGAGCCTTGGGCATGGTCGCCGCATAGTCGTGCGCCCCCCATGGCCGCGGATGCTGGATCGTGTCGCTCGACACGCCGCCGCCGGGCATGAGTTGGAGTTTATGGCCTGGCTAACGGCGCCTTGAACGCGGTTGCGGTCTGAGGTCCTGCCTCCGTGTTCCCCGCAGGCGCGGGGATGAACCCTTGCGGTCCCTGCGGGCCGCTGTCGGCGTACAATGCGGGTGTCGTGGGCTATGTGATGGGCGTCCTGTGGTGGAGGACTGGGCAAGACCTGGTCCTCCCCCGGAGGCTGCCGCCCGCTATGCGCGGGTGACAGCGGGGACGTAAAGAAGCCGATCCGCACCGGCCCATGTGACCGCCCTACGGGTCAGCCTTTCTTCACACTGTGGAAAATTGGGAAGCCGTTGAGCATCCCCGTCACATCCGACCGGAAGGCGGTCGGAAGGGTGAAGGCGCCAGTCGGCAGATAGGGAATATCCTCGAATGCTTGGCGCTGCATCAACTCGGCCAGGCGCTTCTGCTCCGCGAGGTCCTCCGCATCCATGAACTGGTCGCGCAGTGCCTCGATCTTCGGAAGGTCCGGCCAGCCATAGGTGCCCTTCGCGCCCGGCCCACGGAGATAGGACTGCGTGGCGGGGCTGATGGCGATGATGCCGGGGATGGTATTGCACCACACGCTCCACCCGCCCTGGTCCACGGAGCCGCGGTTGTTGACCCGTGCCGCAATCGTGCCCCAGTCGCCGGTCTGGTAGTCGAGGTTGACCCCGCTGCGGCGGAACATGTCCCCCGCGATCTCGCTCATCGTGTTCAGCTTGGCGTTGTCGGCCGGCACGACAAAGACGATGCGCTCGCCGCGATAACCCGCCGCATCCAGGTTGCGCTTCACCTGGTCGTAGTCCGGCGCGCCGTCCATCGCCTCCAGGCCCGCCTCCGTCGCGAGCAGACTGCCCGGAAGGAAGAAGCCGCAGCGGTCGTTCCAGAGGGTACGGTCCTCGCCGACCACCGACGCCATGTAGTCGGCCTGCCGGATGCCCGGCAGGAAGGCGCGGCGGATCGCCGGGTTGTCGAAGGGCGGCTGGAGATGGTTGAGGCGGATCATGGCCATGGAGCCGGACCGGTCCTTCATCTCCACCCGGATGTTGCGGTTCCGGCGCAGCAGGGGCAGCAGATCCGGCGTTGGCTGATCCCACCAGTCCACCTCGCCCTGCTGCAGGGCCGCCGCCGCCGTCGCGGCATCGGGCAGGGTGTGCCACTCCACGCGGTCCAGATGGGCGCGCTTGCCGCCAGCGAGGAAGCTCGCGGGCTCATTGCGTGGCACGTATCCCTCGAAGCGGGTGTAGACCGCCCGCACCCCGGGGACCCGCTCGCCAGGCACCCAGCGGAAGGGGCCGCTGCCGACGATCTCCGTCACCTGCGTGGAGACCGGCAGCCGGGCGAAGCGCTCCTGCATCACCGGGCAGAAGGAGGAGGGCTTGGCCAGCGCACCGGCGAGGAAGGGGAAGGGCTTCTTTAGGCGGATGACGAAGACGCGGTCGGAGACCACCGCCATCTCGTTGGTGATCGCGCGGATGTTCTGCCCCAGCACGTCCGCCTGGGTCCACCGGTCGATGCTGGCCACGGCATCGGCGGCGCGGATGGGCGTCCCGTCATGGAAGGTGGGGCCCTCGCGCAGCGTGATGCGCCAAGTGCGGCCGCCGTCCTCGACGACATGGCCTTCCACCAGCTGGGGGCGCGGCATGTAGTTCTCGTCGAGCCCGTAGAGCTGGTCATAGACCATCATGCCGTGGTTGCGCGTGACCAGCGCCGTGTTGAAGACCGGGTCCAACAGCGCCAGATCGGACTGGGGCACGAAGCGCAGCACGCTCCGGGCGCCCGCCGTTCCCTGGGCCCGGATGACGGATGGCGCCGCCACGGCCGCAGCGGCGAAAGCCAGAACCTCACGACGTTTCATCATTCTTCCTCCCGTTTTTTTGTTATGGGAACTGGCGGCCTGTCACCCGCCCGGTCTTCCGGGCACCGCGTCCAGCCAGGTCGGCAGGCGGTCGATCCAGGGGTAGACGGCCTCGTAGCGGGCGGCGGCCTGCAGCACGCGCAGGTCGCCGCGCGGTGGGCCGATGATCTGCAGGCCCATGGGCAAGCCACGTGAATCGAAGCCGGCGGGCACGCTGATGGCCGGGCAGCCGGCCATGGTGGCGCCCACCACCACCTCCATCCAGCGGTGGTAGCTGTCCATGCGGCGGCCGTTGATCTCTGCCGGCCAGTTGATGCCGGCCTCGAAGGGGAAGACCTGGGCCGAGGGGATCAGGAGGACGTCGAACCGTTCGAAGAGGGCGGTGAAGGTCTTGTACCAGGCGCCGCGGTCCAGCCCAGCCTTGTAGACGTCGAGCGCGGTGAGGCGATGGCTGCCCTCGATCTCCCAGAGCGCCTCAGGCTTCAGAAGGGGGCGCTGCGCCAAGTCGCGCCAAGCCGCGTCGTGGCGGCCGCCGATGCTCTGCTGGCGCAGGGTGACGAAGGCCCGCCAAAGCCGCTCGGGATCGAAGTCCACCCGCGCCTCCTCGACGGTGCCTCCCATCTGGCGGAACAGGTCGAGCGCCCCAGTGCAGAGCTCCAGCACCCCCGGCTCGAAAGGCAGGTGCCCGCCCAGGTCGCCCAGCCAGCCGCAGCGAAGCGCGCCCGTTCCCTCCGCCAAGCGGTCCTCGAAGCGGAAGCCGGGATCGTCGAGCGAGAGGGGTGCTCGGGGGGCGTAGCCCGCTTGGACCGAGAGCAGCATTGCGACGTCACGCACAGAGCGGCCCATCGGGCCTTCCACCGCCATCTGGCCGTAGAAAGGATCGGGCGTGTCGGCCGGCACACGGCCCTGCGAGGGACGGAAGCCGAAGACGTTGTTGAAGGCTGCCGGGTTGCGGAGGGAGCCACCCATGTCGCCGCCGTCGGCAACGGGCAGCATCCGCGTGGCCAGGGCCACCGCCGCACCGCCGCTGGACCCGCCCCCGACGCGGGACGGATCCCAGGCATTCCGGGTGAGGCCGAAGACCGGATTGTAGCTGTTGGAGCCGTAGCCGAATTCCGGCACGTTGGTCTTGCCGATGATGATGGCACCAGCCGCGCGCATGCGGGCGACAAAGATGGCGTCCGTCTCCGGCACTTGGTCTGCGAAGAGGGGCGAGCCGAGGGTGGTGCGTAGCCCTTTCGTCGCGGCAAGATCCTTGATGGCCTGGGGCAAGCCGTGCAGCGGGCCGAGCGAATCCCCTCGTGCCACGGCGCGGTCGGCCTCCTCCGCCTCAGTCAGAAGTTCCGCCCGCGGGCGCAGCGACACAATGGCGTTCACGCGCGGGTTGGCTGCCTCGATGTGGTCAAGGTAGGCCGCCATCACCTCGCATGCCGACACCTCGCGCCGACGAATCATGGCCGCGAGTGGGACGGCATCGATCTGGCACAGCGCCGGGATGGCGATAGAGGCCGCTAATCCGGGATCCGCACCGCCGCTCACGGGCGCAGGACCTGGGCCGACCGCGCGGCCGCGCGCCCGACCATATGTCGGCAGGCCAACTCCACCCGAATGATTCGGGCCCAGGGATGCGCGGAGCATGCGTTTCCCATACCGCCGGCTTGAGCATGCGACAGGCCGCAGGCGTCGCGCAGCAACTCCATCAGAGTGACGGGGCTAGGCGCACACAGTTCGCCTTCTTGCGGCGGCAGGGCCTTCTCTAGCCTGTATGCGTCCAACGCCACCATTGTTGCGGACCTCGTTCATTCTTGTCGTTGAACGACCATAGGCGTGGCTGTCCGGCTCGTCGATATATCAAGTGCTTCGCCAGAGATGGCGTCGGCAGGAGGGGAAATGTGGACTTCCTCCCGTGGAGTGGAGGGGGTGAGATCAGAGCGTCATGCGGCTGAGCGCATGGTGATCCCTTCCATGCTGACCCGCGCCTCGGCCGGGGTGCGGTAGCCGACGCCCGAGTGCAGGCGTTGGCGATTGTAGAAGACTTCGATGTATTCGAACACGGCCGTCCCCGCCGGTTCTGTTGCAGACAGCCGGGCGGCTAGGGTGGAGTAGAACCGTGTTGTAAGCAGAGGCCTTCTGTCCACCCATGCATCCGCGCTCCGCGATGGTCCGGAGGTGCTGGTCGCGCTGCGTTGGCACCGTCTCGGCTGCAGCGCTGAGGCGGGTCGCACTTGGCTCTCCTGGTGGATAACGGACTGCCGCCTCCTCAAGAGCCTAATCCAGCCAGATCGCCAGGCTGAACCGTGCCACACAGCCTATGAGACCGACACCGCCCTTCGCCCGATAGCCGCCGAAGCCTCGTTTGGAATCCCGGACGGGCTGGAACAGCGGGCGATCGACCCCATGACGACCCGGTTCGGCCACTCGATCGAGCCGAAGGAGAATGGGCCAAACAGGGCGGAAGCATCCATCTCTGGTGATCTTGAAACGGGACCCGCTACCGAAGCGCTACGAACGTTAGCAGGGTGAATCCTGCGGTTCGGCTGGTGTCGATGACGAGGTCGTTGCCGCTGTCAGACCAGTCGGCGGCACCTTGCGGCTCAGGCGAGTGACGATCAGCTTGAGGGTGGCATCGAGAATCTCGTCGGCGAGCGCAGCATCGTCACTGAGCCGCGACAGGGTCAGCGCGCCGACCATCGCGGACCAGCTGGCCAGCGCTGCCTGACGGCGTTCCTGTGCATTCCGCCCAGCAGCGGTTTCGGCAAGCGTCTCGACCAGGTTGCGCATCGCCTCAGTCATGGCGTGCCGTCCACCATCCGGCCCCCGCACGACCTCCGAACCGAGCGCGGCGAACATGCAGCCTTCGGCGCGCCGTTCGCGGTGCGCGGGCGAGAGATAGGCCGTGGCATAGGCGGCAAGATCGTTCAGCCCGACTTTCTGCCGCTCCTCCGCGCGCTGTGCCGCGCTGTTGGCGAGCGCTTCGACAACGAGATCGTCCTTGTCGGCGAAGTGCCGGTAGAATCCTCCATGGGTCATTCCCGCCGCCTGCATCACGTCAGCGACGGACACGCCCTGCACGCCGCGCCCGCGGAAGAGAGGGGCGGCGGCGTCGAGGATGCGGCGGCGGTTCCTGTCTTTCATGGCTTGGCTGTTGCGCATGTTTAACTCCTTGTGCCTTGACGCATAGATGATGCTCAGCATCTAATCAAGATGATGATCATCATCTATTACTGACGCAGACCGTCAGGATCAACCAGGGAGACTATTATGATGCCCAACGCTCTCGTAACCGGCGCTTCCGGCGGCATCGGCGCCTTTTATGCCGATCGCCTCGCCGCCCGTGGCCACGATCTCGTGCTCGTTGCACGCAGCACGGATAAGCTTGAGGCGCTTGCCCGCGACCTGCGCGCCCGATACGGCATCCAGGCCGAGATGATCACCGCCGATCTCACGGACCCGGCGCAGGTCGTCCGGGTCGTGGATCGCATCCGGTCGGGTACGCCGATCGACATTCTGATCAACAATGCCGGTGCGAATGTCGCGTCCAGCTTCGCGAAGGTCGCCGATGCAGAGTTGGAAGCGCTGATCCGGCTGAACGTGACAGCCCCGACCCTTCTGACCCGCGCCGCCATTGCCGGCATGGCGTCGCGCGGCACGGGCGCGATCGTCAATATCGGCTCCGTGATTGGCCTTGCCACCGAACTCACCTCGGGCATCTACGGGGCTACCAAGGCCTATATGCTCACCTTCTCGCAATCCCTCGCTCATGAATTCGGGCCTGCCGGCGTTTATGTGCAGGCGGTGCTGCCGGGCGCCACCCGCACCGACATCTGGCGGCATTCTGGCCGCAACATCGATGAGATCGATGGCCTGATGGAGGTCGATGACCTGGTGGACGCCGCTCTGGCCGGCTTCGACCGGCGAGAGGCGGTGACCATCCCTCCGCTGCCCGATGTCCGGCAATGGGAAGCGTTCGAGGCCGCCCGCCTGGCGATGCGGCCGAACTTCGCCAACGGCAAGCCGGCCGGCCGCTACGTCTGAGCTTCATGACGTGGTGACGCACGGTCGCAAGCGGACTTGAAGCCGAAGCGATCCTCGAACCAGGGATAGGCATGTCGGCCCTGGCCTGAGCCAGATCGACATTTCCGTGGGCGATGCTGTCAGCCGATGCTGTGTCCACCCCTCATAAGCGGAACCTTGCCTCAATCGTTCGAAAGGCAGCCAAATGACCAAGCTAGACTGGAAGATCCTGACCAAGAAGCGCGGTAGCTCGACCCAGGGTATTCCGCCCGGCAAGGAGGATCTCGCATGGGTCAACAACACCGTCACCCTGATCACCGGAGACAATGACGCGGTCCTGATCGACACCTTCCTGCCGGTGCAGCAGTCGAAGGAACTGGTCGAATGGGTCGCGGAAAGCGGCAAGAACCTCACGACGATCTATGTCACCCATGCTCACGGCGACCACTATTTCGGGCTAGCCCTTTTGCTGGAGCGGTTCCCGGCTGCAAGGGCCATCGCGGTGAGGCCGGTGGCAGAGGCCATCAAGCAGCAAATCAAGCCCGCGTTTATCAAATCCTTCTGGGAGCCTCGTTTTTCAGACCAGCTTCCAGAAAGCTTCGCAGCACCACAGACCGTTGAAGGAAGAAAATTTGAGCTCGAAGGCGAGGAACTGCTGATTGTTCCCCTTGGCCACACCGATACGTCAGAGACCACCGCATTGCACATACCGTCTCTTGGATTGGTTGTATCCGGTGATGCCGTCTACAATGAAACACACCTTTATCTTGCTGAATGCGATGCAGCCGCGCGGTCAGAGTGGCTGCATGCGCTCGACGTCATCGAAGCCTTGGAACCCAAGGCGGTTGTCGCGGGACACGCTGTCACGGGTCCGGACAGCTCCCCGCGCCATATCGACGCCACACGACGCTACATTCAGGACTTCAACGCCGCGTTGCCAAGGGCCTCGACTCATCTCGATCTCTATAACGAGATGCTTGCGCGATATCCGGATCGGGTGAACCCAGGATCTTTATGGGCGGCAGCAAGAGCTGCCAAACCTGCCCTCTGACTGCTCATCTGGCGCTTTAGTTCTACAGTTGAGTTTTCACGCGAGCGAGACGCTGGCTGCGGCGCCAGTGGCATGTTCTGGCGATCGCCTGATGTGGGCGTCGCCAGAGGGACCATTCGAAGAGGCGGTCCAGCACGATGCCAGCGGCGCGTCGGAGGCCGCTGATGAGATGGCGGATT
>NZ_RFLX01000037.1 GCF_003696345.1 Teichococcus wenyumeiae
CGCCCAGGGCCGCCTCTTCCACAGCATCCTTGACACCATCGGCGCCACGCCGCTGGTCCGCCTGCCGCGGCTGGAGGCGGCGCGCGGCCTGCAGGCCCGCCTGGCGCTGAAGCTGGAATTCTTCAACCCGCTGGCATCCCTGAAGGACCGCATCGGCCAGGCCATGGTGGCCGAGGCCGAGGCGGCCGGCCTGCTCACCCCCGATGCCGAGCCGCCGCAGACCATCGTCGAGCCCACCTCCGGCAATACCGGCATCGCGCTGGCCTTTGTCGCCGCGGCCAAAGGCTACCGCCTGGTGGTCACCATGCCCGACGGCGCCTCGGCCGAGCGGCGCAAGATGCTGCGCCTGCTCGGCGCCGAGGTGGTGCTGACCCCGGCGCCGCTGGGGATGGCCGGTGCCATCGCCGAGGCCGAGCGCATCGCCGCCGCCACCCCCGGCGCCTGGATGCCGCGCCAGTTCGACAACCCGGCCAACCCCGCCGTCCACGCCGCCACCACGGCCGAGGAGATCTGGGCCGACACCGCAGGCGAGGTGGATGTGGTGGTGGCCGGCCTCGGCACCGGCGGCACGCTGACCGGCATCGCCACCGCGCTGAAGCCGCGCCGCCCTGGGCTGACGCTGGTGGGCGTCGAGCCGGCGGAATCCGCCTTTCTCTCCGGCGACGACCCGGGCCCGCACGAGATCCAGGGCATCGGCGCCGGCTTCAAGCCGGGTGTGCTGGAGCTGGAGAAGGTCGACCTGCTGCGCCGCGTCACCGAACGCGAGGCCTTCGCCGCCGCCCGCCTCTGCGCCCGCACCGAGGGCATCCCCATCGGCATCTCCTCCGGCGCCGTGCTGCACGCCATGCTCGACCTCGCCCAGCAGCCTGAGCACCACGGCAAGCTCATCACCGGCATCGCCGCCTCCTTCGCCGAACGCTACCTCTCCACCGACCTCTTCCACGGACTATGAGAAATGGCTTGACGGGGGCGGCGGCACGCCCTCCTTTAAAGGCATGAACACGACCCTGCCCGCCCTGCGCTGGTATTACCGCCCGCTCCCATAGCGCGCGGCAGGATCGTTATTCCGAAACATGCCGCCGCGAGGCGGCATGTTCGTTTCAGGACCTCCGCTCGCGGCAGCAGGACTACCTCTCGAGGGACCTGATGTTTGACCTGCCCGATGCCGCCGCCCTGCCCCGCCTCCGCCCCGCGAGCTCCAGGCCCAGCCTGGGGCTGATCGGGCATGGGGCCTTCGGGGCCTTCATCCATCCGCATCTGGCGCGCTTCTTCGATGTCGTGGTCCATGACCCGGCCGATTCCGCTTCCGCCAGCCTCGCTTCCGTGGCGGCGCGGCAGATCGTGGTGCTGGCCGTGCCGCTGGCGCAGATGCGCGGGGTCGCGGTGGCCATCGCGCCGCATCTGCGGCCCGGGGCGCTGGTGGTGGATGTCTGCTCCCTGAAGGTGGCGCCGCTGGCCATTCTGGCGGAAGCCCTGCCGGAGCATGTCGAGATCCTCGGCACCCACCCGCTCTTTGGCCCGCAGAGCGGCAAGGCGGGCATCGCGGGGCTGCGCATCGCCCTTTGCCCGCTGCGGGGCCGGCGGGCGCGGCTGGCGGCGCAGCTTCTCCGCCGCGGCTTCGGGCTGGAAGTGGTGCAGAGCACGGCGGAGGAACACGACCGCCAGATGGCCTATGTGCAGGGGCTGACGCATATCGTCTCCCGCATCGTGCTGGCCATGGATGTGCCGCCGCTGGAACTGCGGACCACCACCTTCGAGCACCTGACCCGCATGGTGGATACCGTGCGCCATGATTCGGAGGCGCTGTTCCGCACCATTGCCCGCGACAACCCCTATGCCGCCGAGGTGCGGGAGCGCTTCGCGGCAGCGACAGCCGAGGTGATGGAGCGGCTCGGGGCGCCCTGAGCGCCAGCACCCGATCGGGGCCATACCGGCCTGAGCGTCGTGGCGCATGAGCGCCGCGCGCTGGGGCGAATCGCCATGACGCGCGAATGGCCGCCTGCGGTGCCGGGCGGCTCAGCGGAACTGCGATGATGCTGTGATTTGGGGGAAGAATGCCAGGTGGCTTGGCCACCATGGAAAGATGGTCGGAATGGCGGGATTCGAACCCACGACCCCTTGTCCCCCAGACAAGTGCGCTACCAGGCTGCGCCACATTCCGATGGCCGGGGCATAGCACCGGCCTCTCGCCGCCTCAAGCCCCCCTTGTAAAGGAATAGTGGCGTCTCAGCCGCGAGAATGAGCCTGCACCAGCGCGTGCAGCTCGGCGGACAGCGCTTCCAGCTCCGCCACGGCTTCCCGCAGCGCCAGATGGGCGGGTTCCAGCGGCAGCGACGCCTCGGGCACAGACTCGGTTTCGGCCTCACGCTCGGCCGGCTCGGGCGCGTCCAGGCCGCCCTCGCGCAGCAGGCGCTGCACGCCTTTGATGGTATAGCCCTGGGTGTAGAGCAGGTCGCCGATGCGCCGCAGCAGCGCGATATCCTCTGGGCGGTAGTAACGGCGGCCGCCACCACGCTTCAGCGGCTTGAGCTGCGGAAACTTGGTTTCCCAGAAGCGCAGCACGTGCTGCGGGATATTCAGGTCCTCCGCCACCTCGCTGATGGTGCGGAAGGCTGTCGGTGCCTTGCGCAGGCGGCCGGCGGACTCGGCCGCCGGTTCGCCCTCCTCACCTGGCAGGGGTAGGTCGTCACTCATCGGTGGTCGGCACCGTCTCGCCGTTCAGCCGGGCTTTGAGCACCTGGCTGGGGCGGAAGGACAGCACGCGCCGAGGCATGATGGGCACCTCGACGCCGGTTTTCGGATTCCGGCCGACACGGAGGCCCTTCTGGCGCACCGTGAACGTGCCGAAGGCCGAGATCTTCACGGCACGGCCGCTCTCCAGAGCCGCGGAGACGCGCTCCAGCACGTCTTCCAGCAGTTCCGCGCTTTCATTGCGGGAGAGGCCGACCTGGGCGTAGATCGCCTCGGCAAGCTGCGCGCGCGTGATGGTATTCATGACCGGTCGCGGCCCATGCCAGAAATCCCTCGCAACCCACTCTAGTGCAAAAGAAAACCGGCAAGGCCCGCTGGCGTCAACCACGCCAAGCCTCCGCCTGGCTTCCTGGCGCAGAGAGTCGGCAAGCGTGACACATTCGCCACACCGTGGCGCGGCCGTCACGCTCTAGGAAAACCCGACTCAGGCGCGGCGTTGCAACACGGCTGTGAAGAAACCATCGGTGCCGTGGCGATGCGGCGAGAGTTGCATCCAGGGGCCATCCACTTCCGGCGCCGGGGCGTCGCTGGCCTCGGCCCATGCGGTGGCGAAAGGCACGAGCTCGAATTCCGGGTGGCGGGACAGGAAGCCCTCCACCTGGGCCGCATTCTCCTCCGGCAGCACGGAGCAGGTGGCGTAGACCAGCCTCCCGCCCTTCGCGACCAGGGAGGCCGTGGTGTCCAGGATATCGTGCTGCTTCGCCGCCAGCTCCGTCACGTCGCGTGGCGTGGTGCGCAGCCGGGCATCCGGGTTGCGGCGCCAGGTGCCGGTGCCGGTGCAGGGCGCATCCACCAGCACGCGGTCGAACTGCCCGGCGCGGCGCTTCACCCAGCGGTCGCCAGGTTCCAGCAGGTGGCGTTCGGCATTGTCGACGCCGGCGCGGCGCAGGCGCTTCACCGCCCCTTCCAGCCGGGTGGCGGAGACGTCGCAGGCGACGATGCGGCCCTTGTTGGCCATGGTCGCCGCCACCGCCAGCGTCTTCCCGGCGGCGCCGGCGCAGTAGTCGGCCACGCGCATGCCGGGCTTGGCGCCGGTCAGCAGCGCGATCAACTGGCTGCCTTCGTCCTGGATCTCGATCAGCCCCCCGGCAAAAGCCTTGCTGGCCAGGATGGGACGGCGGTCCGGAATCCGCAGGCCCCAGGGGGAATAGGGTGTCGGCTCGGTTGGGATGCCCTCGGCGGCCAGGGCGGCGGCGGCCTGCTCACGCGTGGTGCGCAGCAGGTTGGCGCGCAGGTCCAGCGGCGCGGAGGCATTCATGGCCTCGGCCTCGGCCGGCAGGTTCTCGCCGAAGCGGGCACGGAAGGATTCCAGCGCCCAGTCCGGCAGGTTCAGCCGGATGGCCTCCGGCATATCGGAGGAAGCCAGCTGGCGCCCGACCAGCGCGGCCACGGCCTTGCGCTCGCCAGGGTCCAATGGCGGCGGGTTGAAGCGGCCGCCGGGATAGCCCTGCTCGACGCCTTCCAGCGTCCAGCCCTCGGCCAGCACCAGATGGGCCATGACCAGATGGCGCGCATCCACCGGCAGGCCGACCTGCTGCAGGTGCCAGGTCAGGCGCAGCCGCTGGCGCAGCACGCCCCAGGCCCGCTCCGCCACCGCGCGCCGGTCGCCGCTGCCGATGTAGCGGCGGGTGCGGAAGAAGTCGTTGGCCGTTGCATCGGCCGGGCGGCGCGGCATGGCATCGACATCCGCCACCAATGCGATGGCGGCGGCGATGCGGGCGGATGGGGTCAAGGTCTGCTCAGCCTTCCTGGCGGTAGTTCGGCGCTTCGCGCGTGATGGCCACGTCATGCACGTGGGACTCGCGCAGGCCGGCACCGGTGATGCGGCGGAAGGTGCAGTTCTTCTGCATGTCCGCGATGGTGGCATTGCCGGTATAGCCCATGGCCGACTTCAGGCCGCCCACCATCTGGTGGATGACATTGCCGACCGGGCCCTTGTAGCCGACGCGGCCCTCGATGCCCTCGGGCACCAGCTTGAGCTGGTCCTGCACCTCGGCCTGGAAGTAGCGGTCGGCCGAGCCGCGCGCCATGGCGCCGATCGAGCCCATGCCGCGATAGGCCTTGTAGGAGCGGCCCTGGTAGAGGAACACCTCGCCGGGTGCCTCGTCCGTGCCGGCGAACATGCTGCCCATCATGGCGCAGTCGGCGCCGCCCGCGATGGCCTTGGCCAGGTCGCCGGAGGAGCGGATGCCGCCATCGGCGATGGCCGGGATGCCCTTCTCATGCGCGGCGACGGAGCATTCCATCACGGCGGTGAGCTGCGGCACGCCCACGCCCGCCACGATGCGGGTGGTGCAGATGGAGCCGGGGCCGATGCCGATCTTCACCGCATCCGCCCCGGCATCGGCCAGCGCGCGCACGGCTTCCGGCGTCGCCACGTTGCCGGCGATGACCTGCACGGTGTTGGACATGCGCTTCACGCGCTCCACCACCTTCATCACGCCAGCGGAGTGGCCATGGGCGGTATCGACCACGATCACGTCCACCTCGGCCTCCACCAGCAGCTCGGCGCGGCGGATGCCGTCCTCGCCCGTGCCGGTGGCGGCGGCGGCGCGCAGCCGCCCCATGCTGTCCTTAGCGGCGTTGGGGTTGGCCTGGGCCTTGTCCATGTCCTTGACGGTGATCAGGCCGATGCAGCGGTACTGGTCGTCCACCACCAGCAGCTTCTCGATGCGGTGCTTGTGCAGCAGCCCGCGCGCCTGCTCCGGCCGCACATCGGCGGTGACGGTGATCAGGTTCTCCCGCGTCATCAGCTCATAGACGCGGGTATTGGGGTCGGTGGCGAAGCGCACGTCGCGGTAGGTCAGGATGCCGACCAGACGGTTGCTGCCGGCCTCGACCACCGGGATGCCGCTGATGTGGTGGGCGGCCATCACCGCCTGCGCCTCGGCCAGGGTCTGGTCGGGGTGAATGGTGACGGGGTTCACCACCATGCCGCTCTCGAACTTCTTCACCTGCCGCACCTGGGCGGCCTGCTGCTCGGGCGTCAGGTTCTTGTGAATGACCGCGATACCGCCGGCCTGGGCCATGGCGATGGCCATGTTGCCTTCGGACACGGTGTCCATCGCGGCCGCGACGAGCGGGATGTTGAGCGAGATTTCCCGCGTCAGCCGCGTGCGGACATCGGCCTGGGCCGGCAGCACGGTGGAATAGGCCGGAACGAGCAACACGTCGTCAAAGGCATAGGCCTCGGCGATCAGGTGGCGCTGCGGCGCGGTTTCAATGGGGAGAGAGTCGGGTGCCATGGCGGAGACCTTTCGCAGAACCGGCGCGCGTTCCGCTGCCTTGGCGGTGCGTCCTACCCTGGATGGTCCCGCCGGGGCAAGCGTCACAACCGTGACACCGACGCGGGGCTCGTCTGCCTCAGGCGCGCCCCGCGCAGTTCATGGGCGCCTCAGCGCTGCCCGTCCTGGCCCCGGAAGCCCTGGGCCACCACATACATCTCGGCGCTGCCCTTGCGGCTGGCCGGGGGCTTGGCGTGCTTCACGGTGGCAAAGTCGCGCTTCATGCGGTTCAGGATCTCGCGCTCCGTGCCGCCCTGGAAAGCCTTGGCCACGAAGGCCCCGCCCGGCACCAGCACCTTGCCGGCGAAGTCCAGCGCCAGCTCGATCAGGCCCAGGATGCGTAGGTGGTCGGTGGCGTTATGCCCGGTGGTATTGGGCGCCATGTCGGAAAGCACCAGCTCGGCCGGACCGTCCAGCGCCTCCAGCACCGCCTGCTCCACCGCCTCGTCCTGGAAGTCGCCTTGCAGCAGGGTGGCGCCGGCGATCTCGTCCATCGGCAGCAGGTCCAGGGCCACCACCTTGCCGGAGGCTCCTACCCGCTGCACCGCCACCTGCGTCCAGCCGCCCGGGGCGGCGCCGAGGTCCACCACCCGCTGGCCGGGCTTGAAGATGTGGTATTTCTCGTCCAGCTCCAGGATCTTGAAGGCGGCGCGGGAGCGCCAGCCGGCAGCCTTGGCGGCGCGGACATAGGGGTCGTTCAACTGCCGCTCCAGCCACTTCTGGCTGGCGGTGGTGCGGCCCTTGGCGGTGCGCAGGCGGGTGGAAAGCCCACGCCCGGCCTCGATCGGCGGCTTCACTCGAAAATATCCTTCAGGAAAAAGGCTGGTCGGCGTGGCGTGCGGTGAAATGCGGGCGGCGGCTGCGGGAGCCCTCCTCCCGCATCATACGCTGCAGCATGCCTTCGCGCAGCCCGCGGTCCGCCACGGTGACGCAGGAGGAGGGCCAGACACGGCGGATGGCGGCATAGATGGCGCAGCCGGGCAGCACGAAATCGGCGCGTTCCGGCCCCACGCAAGGGTGCGTCCGCAGCCCTTCCCGCCCCAGGGCGAAGAGGTCGCGCAGCGCCTGGTCGGCGTCCTCGCAATCCAGGACACGGCCGTCGATCAGCGGGCGGGAATAGCGCGGCAGCGCCAGGGCCACGCCGGCCAGGGTGGTGACGGTGCCGCTGGTGCCCATCAGGCGCACGCCGCCGGAGCGCATTTCCTGCCCGATGCAATGCACTGAATCGAAGCGGCGCAGGGCCTCGGCCACCTCGTCCACCACGCTCTCGAAGCCCTGGCGGGTGAAGCAGCAGAGGCCGGCGCGTTCCGCCAGCGTCACCACGCCCAGCGGCAGTGAAATATAGCCGATCAGCGAGGCCGTGCCGCCTTCGCGCCGTATCCAGGCAATTTCGGTGCTGCCGCCGCCGATATCGAAGAGCAGGGCCCGCCTGTCCCCCGGCCGCAACAGCGGCGTGCAGGATTCCATGGCCAGCTCCGCCTCCTCCCGCGCCGGGATGATGCGGAGCGGCAGGCCGGTAGCCTCCCGCGCCCGGGCCACGAAGGCGGCGCCATTGGCCGCCTGGCGGCAGGCTTCGGTCGCCACGGCCAGGACGCGGCGCAGCGGGCGGCGCAGCAGCTTCTGCGCGCAGGCCTGCAGGGCCACGATCGCGCGGTCCATCGCGTCCTCGGACAGTTGCCCGGTGGCCGCCAGCCCTTCCCCCAGCCGGACAACGCGGCTGTAGCTGTCCACCACCTTCAACCCGCCCGCCGCCGTGGGCGCGCCGACCAGCAGGCGGCAATTGTTGGTGCCGAGGTCGATGGCCGCGAAGGCGCCGCCGGACTGGCCGGCGGCGGAGGGGCTGGGGCGTAGCGCCGGGCTGGCGCGAAGGAAAACAGGGTCTGACATGGCGTTCTGGTCCAGCGCGCCCTTCAGGTCAGGCCAGGATGGACATCATCCTGGGTGGCCGAGGACACGCCGGCGGGTTCAATGATCCGGCCTGCGGGACGGCTGGGCAAGCGATTTCGCGTGCCATGCATAAATGGTGCTTCGGACCGCTTGCATCCACCCCATGGCGATGCTATTTGCCCGCCGCGCCGCTGATGAACAGTCCGCCGGCGCCCGTTGGGGAATAGTTTAACGGTAGAACTCCCGACTCTGACTCGGGCAGTCTTGGTTCGAATCCAGGTTCCCCAGCCATCATCTCCTGAAGATGTATGGTTTTAGCAGAATTGGCCCGACCTTAGGTCAGAGGCCTTATTTACTGCCTTCTTCCCACAGAATTTTTCCACATCACTGGCGAAGGAAATTTGTTCGCCACAGATGGGGCCTGTCCAAGAAGGGTTTGCGGCGAACTTCCGCACACCATTGTCTAGGTCTGGCTGGTGGAAGCGCTGAATAAGCATCGCTCCATATCAGTAGCCTCCGTGGCTACTGAGTCGTCAGGCAGCCGCCATGCCTTCCCTCGCTCGCAACCTGGGCTCTTTGACGGTATGCTTAGCAAAACGGCTCCGCTGAGCAGGCAGCGCAACGTTACCTGCCGGCATGCTCCGTGGTTTCCAAAGCCGAGGGACGAGAGGCATCACAGCCCGACCTGACGGCACCAAGCAGGCCAGGCCGCTGTTTGCGTATCTTTCGGCCCCTTCTGCGCGCCATCAGATCACGTGTTCAGAAAAGCCACGTAGAAGCCCTACAGTCCCTTCCGGCTCCGCGGCCTTTACCAGAAGACACAAGCCAGCCTCCAAGGACACGCTCGGCATCGGCCCCGAGTTGAACATCAAGCCGCGGTCCTGGCCCCCGGGCATTCGCCTGAACTACACCGCATTCGAATTCGAGCACGACTTCAGTGGTGGTGGGGTCAACTACAACGACAAACTGGCCTTCTCCTCCCTCAGTGCGGCGTCGGACTTATATCCGTTCAAGACCGGCTTCCGAGTGAGCGCTGGCTTTCGCTACAGCGCGGACCCGATTGATCTGACCGGCCGCACGGAGAGGGATTGCCGTCACAGGAGCATCACAGTCCAGGGTTCCGCCCTCGGCACCTTGTATGGTGATGTGTCCCACAACAAGATTCAGCCTTATCTGGGCTTGGTTTACACCTGATGCCTTCTTGGGCGGCCGCTTGCCGATGGCCGGCGCGACCTACCTGGCAATCCGGACGTGAACCTGTGGGCCGATGCCAACGTTCCAGCGATCGTCCGAGCCTATATGGAAGGCAAGCGCCACGCCGTGGCGTGCAGGGTAGGTGATTACAAGTTTTACCCGGTGATCTAACTCTCCATAGCTCATCGCTTCTGACCTGCGGACACGGGAAAGCTGGCAAACCAGTTCGCCTTGCTTTCCGCGCCGCGCGTCGCTCTGCAACGGCCTCTGCGGGGGCCGTTGCCAACCAGCAAGTGTATTGATGGATGGTTCCAAAGCAGGCCGCGTCCGGACATCACCTTGCATCGCCATTGCAGGCGCTTCGGTATTCGTTCTGCGGGCGAGGGTGCCCTAGCCCCTATTCCTGCAGAGCCATGAAACAGTCCTCTGCGGAAGGCAGAGAAACTCACCGGTGCGCGCATCACGCTTCACCCTCAGCTCCCTGAGAGATCCGGACCGCACCTGCAGCCTCAGAGGTTCGAAAGCATCTGATGTCCCTGGCCTCGCTTGGCGGACCCAACACTCGGTTCAGGGCTCTGTAAGTTCTTCAAGAAATCTCCAGCCTGCATCCGGACAGCTAAATGTTGTGGAATCGTTATCAACCACTAGCTAAGCTTACCTCAGGCGCCGGGCTCCCCCACGGCGCCTTCACCACGCCTTAAACCGGCGCCGACAACACTGCTTCCCGCACCCCCACCGGAGGCCCGCGATGTTCTTCAAGCTGATGTGCCTGGATCGTTCCTACTTCCTTAGCCGCGACCCCCAGTTCTTCGAACATTATCCTGATGCCGTTGCCGCGGCTGGCAATGCGATGCAGACCGTTGAACAGGGTTCTGTCATCGAGGTGGTCAGGGACAATCAGGTACTGCTACGCATGCGGTGCGAGAAGGCGCCGCAGGCTGGTACCGCCCTTGGCTCCGCGATGCCTGTCGCTTCTGGCGCGGGAGCATCGCTCCCGCATTAAGGCGCCGGCCCGCAGCTTCGCCAGCAACGGCCCGCTGCGCCTTGAACCTGAGTGGGTCCAGGGGGGTGCGATCCCCCTGCCCGGCTCTCGACCAGCGCCCCGGCTTGCCAGCCTGTGAGTTCTCCAGGGCAGGACCGCAGCTATCCCAGGCCGTGGAGATCATCCTCAGCCCGCCTTCTTCAGCGCTCCTTCCTCGCTCGCCCTGCCCGGCCGCGTCAGTGACATCTCAATTTCGCAAACAAAGCCGGAGGTAAGCCAGGAGAGCGAAAGCCGTCCTCCCAGCTGCCCACGCACAATGGCCTCCAGCATTCGGAAGCCGAAGCCGCGCCGGGTGGGCGGCTTCACCAGCGGGCCCTTGGATTCCTCCCAGCGGAGGATCAGCAGGTCGCCCGGCGCTTCCGCGGTGTCGCTCAAGCGCCAGGAGACAGTGGCCTGCCCACCGGGCACGGAAAGCGCGCCGTGCTTCAGCGCATTGGTCGCCAGTTCATGCATCGCCATGGCCAGGGGCTGCGCGGCGGCAGGCGGCAGCAGCACGGCCAGCCCATCCAGTTCGGCGCGCGTATTGAACTCGCCACCCGCTTCCGAGACGAAGGGCGTGAGCTCCGCCTTCAGCAGCGCCTGCAGGCTGGCTCCGCGCCACTGGTTCTGCGACAGCAGGGCCTGCGCCCGCGCCAGGGCCGAGACGCGCCCGGCCACCGCCTCCACATAAGTCTCCAGGTCCTTCTTGGGGGTAAGCTGAAGCGTGGCCTGCACCACGGCCAGCGCATTCTTGGCCCGGTGGTCCACCTCGCGCGCCAGAAGGCGCACCTGAGATTCGCTGGCCTGGATGGCGGCCGTCCGCTCCCTGACCCGCTCTTCCAGATGCGCGTTCAACTGGCGCAGCTCCTGCGTGCGCCTCCGCGCCAACAGGCAGAGCCAGCACAGGGCCAGCGAGGTCATGACCGCGAAGCCGCCATAGATCGTCACACGGCGGTACCATCCGGCGAGCGCCGCCTCCTTCGGGATACCCACGGCGATACTGACGGGAAAGTGGCCCAGGTGCCGATAAGCCACCAGGCGGTCGATGCCATCGAGCGGCGATGTGCCGCTCACCACCACGCGTTCCAGACTGGCATCGAATGCCTGCGCCAGTGCCCCGCCCTCCGGCAGGCGGACGGCATCGCCCGGCTCGATAGCCGGCCAGCGGGCCATCAGCACGCCATCGCTGCGGCTGAGCGTGACCAGCGTGCCCGGCACCACGGCCGCGCTTCTCCAGTATTCCAGGAAGCTGGTCTGCCGCACCCCGACGGCCGTCACGCCCAGGAAGCCGCCATCGGCGGCGGAGCGCCGCCGCGTGACAAAGAACACCAGGCCACCATGATTGCGACTGTGCAGCAGACCGGCGACATAGAATTCCGGGCCGGGATGCTCCTGGTGCCAGCGGAAGTATTCGCGATCGCTGGCACTGACGCGGGCGGGGGGCTGCTCGTTCACGGAATCCACCAGCACCTGGCCGTCGGGCCCGAGCACGACGATGCCGATGCGGGCCACATACAGGCTCAGCGCGCGCAGATAAGCATGATGGTCGGCGACGTTGGCGGCCACCGCTTCGTTGGACAAGCCACGAAGGCGCTCATCCGTGGCGCCCAGCGCCAGGACCTGGAATTCGATGACCTTCTCGGCATGGCCGTACAGCGTGTCGAGCGTGGCAAGGAGGTCGCGCTCAGCCGTCGCCAGGGCTTGACTGCGGTCGAAGGTGGCCAGGGCGCCGAACAGCAGTGCCGGAAGCAGCACGGCGGCCACCAGAAGGGCATCGAGGCTCCGGAAGGGCCGCAGCCGCCGCTGGGGCGCGGCGCTGCGCCGGCTGGCATCGTCGCCTTGCATCTGAACTCCTCGAGGTGCCCCGCACATGCGCCAACAGTACGGCCCCGATCCGTTCACAGGGGATGGCCACGGTTCTGAAAAGGGTTAAGCGACCTGCATGTCACCGCAATGCATTGCCGTCTCGGGCTTAGCTGCGCAATTCAAGCCCTGGCGAGCGGCGCGCCACCATCACGTCGATGCCCCTGAGCGGGGCTATGGCCTTGTCTGGCGGCAGGGGCAAGGGGGTAGATCGGCGCGCCGTCCTCGCGGCGCTGCCAGCTGGCGGCGAGCAGTTCCGCCGGCGGCAGGGCCCTGCCATAGCGGAACCCCAGCCCTTCCGCGCAGCCGCGAGCCCGCAGCAGGCTTTCCTGCGCCTCGGTCTCCACCCCCTCCGCGATCACCCTAAGCCCCAGCTTCCGCGCCAGTGTCAGGGCCGCTTCCACGATGGCTGCATCATGCGCCTCTTCGGCCACATGGGTGATGAAGCTGCGGTCGATCTTGAGGCGTGTGACCGGCACGTTCTGCAACGTCACCAGAGACGCGAAGCCGGTTCCGAAATCATCGATGGCGATGCCCCGGTCCCGCAGCGCATGCAGGGCAGCCAACACCCCTTCATCCTGCCGCACGGCGATATTCTCCTTCAGTTCCAGCTCAAGCACCTTCGTTGGCAAGTGCCGGCGGGCAAGCGCCGCCGTGACAATGTCGGGCAGATCCCCGGCGCGCAGTTGCTCACCGAACAGGTTGACGCCTATGCAGGCACAGCCCCGCGCGCCGCCATTCCGCCACCGGCGGCAGGCCTCGTCGATGACCCAGTTGCCGACACTGCGGGCATGGCGGCTGCTTTCCAGCGCCTCCGGAAAAAGGGGGGCCCAGCAGGTCGCGCATCGGGTGCCGCCAGCGCAGCAGCGCCTCCACCCCCATCAGCGCGCCATCGGCAAGGCGCACCTGCGGCTGGTAGTGCAGTTCGAACTCATGCCGCGCGACCGCCTGCCCGATCTCCCCGTCCAGATGCGGCCGTGCCTCGTAGACCTCCCGGTCCGTGGCGCTGAAGGTGCGAAAAGGCCCCCTGTCCACCTTGGCCGGCGCGGTAGAGGGCCGGATCGCATCGGCCAGCAGCGTCTCGACCGCCGCCTTTTCTCCGGCCGGCAGCAGCACCAGCCCGCCGCTGGCCGTCATGCGGAACATCCGCCCGCCGATCGTGAAGGGCGCCGCCGCCAGCGCCGTCAGCATCTCCGCCGCAATGGCCCGGCTTCCGCCAGCCCGCGCTTTCCCGGCAAGAGCAGGGCGAACTCGTCGCCGCCGAGCCGCAGCACCTCATCGCCCACGGAATGGCCGCAGACCTCATTGACATGCTTAAAGTCGTCCAGGTCGAGCAGCACCAGCCCCCGCGCCACCGCCTCATGGAAGCCCGCACGGTTCGGCAGGTCGGTCAGCGGGTCGTGATAGGCCCGGTGCCGCAGCTCCTCCCGGACGCGGACCTGCTCTGTCACTTCCCGCGCGAAGAGCGTGATGCCGTCGTCCTGGGTGGGAAAGACGTGGGCCTCGAAATGCCCGCTCGGCGGACCTTAATCGAAAGTGACCTGCACCGGCACGCGTTCCGTCATCCACCTCTGTGTGCGGCCCAGACCGGGCCACCCACCAGCTCGGGAAACACGTCCCAGACGACGCGGCCGATGAGGTCGTGATCCTTCAGGCGTAACCAGGCACGGACATTGAGAAAGGTGATGCGCTAGTTGCGGGCGATAGCCAGGACGCTGTCGGTGGTGCTCTCCAGCATGTCACCGAGGCGCCGCTCACGCTCCGCCACCGCCTCGGCCATCGTATCGAAGGCCTAGCCCAGCTGGCCGACCCGGCCGGCACAGGCTGCAGCGGATCTCGTCATGATTCTGAACGGTTAGCACCATGGAGGGTGCCGTAAGCATCTGATTGGCGCCAGCCGTGATCCGCCTCTGCTCGGCGGCAGCGAGCTGGGCCAGCTGCATGACCTGCCCCGGAAATCGCGGCAGGCTGTTCATGCCGGTCCTCCACCGCGCCAAGCTACGAGCAGGGTTGGAGGCAGCACGCCAAGGACCACAAGGAGCAGCAGGCGGAAATAAGCCTCACGAACACGCCTTGGAACGATTCCGCCCCGGTGGCACCGGAAGGCCGTATGCGAAGTTTATGCCGCGCCTCTGCCAAAGGAGCCTGTTACCAGCGAAGCGATATGGAAGTGCCGGTCTATCAGGGCGGCACTCCACCTTCCATTCAGCGCCGGGCGAGACTGCCATTCATCCAGGGCATGTTTCAAAAGCCGTTGCAATAAGCCACGAATTTAACGATCAATCCCCATGTGGTCACTGGCGGCGCGGCCATCCGCCACGCCGCCGCATCAGGACCTGGTCTCAACGACGGGTACCGGGTCTAATTGGCGGAAAGCCCCGCATCCGAAGCGTGAGCGCGGCGTGGCACCACTGCTGCCTGCCATTGTCGTTGCACATCTTCATTCACGGAAGCCGCGGATTGGCCAGGATGCACAATGGTCGTCGCGCCATTCAGGCTGAAGCGGTAGGGTCGCTGGTGCCTGTTCGCCTTCTCCACGCATCGGGCAATGACATGCGGGAGGTAGTCGTCCAACCGGGTGGGATAGTCCTCGATTTCATTCGGCATGGCGTTCCCCTGTTGATGCCGCATGCGATCCGAACGCAGGCTGGTGGCACTGCTCTTATTTGGCCTGAGCGAAGCGGCGAAGGGTAGCGTTTTCCCTTGCACCGCACGCAAAAGTTGTGCAGCAGACGTAACAATCATCTGAGGGTATAGACAGGCTACAGCGGATTGGTTGAAGCTTTGGGCGTGGGAAATGCTCGCTTCAGGCGCGGCTTTTCTCTATACACGTATTCGTGAGCGACACTTGCCTCACCAGGCGCGGCAGCCAGGCTCCGCCAGAACCTCACTCGGACATCGCCATGCCAGACGGCCGCACCATCAGTCGGAACCCATGGTCCGGTCTGCTCCCTTCTGCGGCTCTTCTGCTGTGCAGCGCCTTCGCGGCGCTGTTGATCGGCCTCGCCCCCGCCGCCGGGCAGACGCAGTTCGCCGTGATCACCGCGCCCTGGTGGAACCTCTCCCGAACGGCGGCGCTGGTCGGCGCGGCCGAGGGCGACATCCTGGATGTCGGCGGCCTGCCGAATGTCGTCATCGCCCATTCGGATGATCCGGGCTTCGTGGCGGCGCTCTACGAAAAAGGCGCCTGGCTGGTGCTCGATCCGGTTCTGCTGCGTGGCTGCCTGGGCGGCCCGAAAGGTGCTGTCTGATGGTTGAGCTGGAAAAGCTCCGCGTGGGCTTCGCCCGCTTCCTTGTGCTCTTCCTCTGGGCGCATGTGCCGCTGGTGGTGCTGGTGGCGCAGGGCGTCGGCCGCCCGCCGGTGGCGCCGGCGCTCTTCGCCGCTGCGCTCGCCGGGGCGCTGCATCTCACCTGGCTCCGCCACGGCGCCGCGCCTCCCACGCGCTATATCTCGGCCGCGGCGCTGATGGCGCAGCCCGCGCTGCTGCTCTACCTGCTGTCCGGCCACCCCTGGCAGATGGACATGCACATGTACTTCTTCGCCGGGCTCGCGCTGCTGATCGGCTGGTGCGATTGGCGCGTGGTGGTGGTGGCGGCCGGCGCGGTGGCCCTGCACCACCTCACCTTCAACCTGCTGCTGCCCGCCGCCATCTTCCCCGGCGATGCGGGGCTGGAACGGGTCTACCTGCATGCCGGCATCGTCGTGCTGCAGACGGCCGTGCTGGTCTGGCTGAGCAATAAGCTGTCCTCCAGCTTCAGCCATATCGGCGCGATGCGGGACGAAATCCTGCTCAGCAATGAGATGCTGGAACGCCGGGTGGAGGAACGGACGCAGGAAGCCCGCGCCGCCAGCGTGGCCAAGAGCCTCTTCCTGGCCAATATGAGCCACGAGATCCGCACGCCGATGAACGCCATCCTCGGCTTCAGCCATCTGGCGTTGCGGACGGACCTGACACCGAAGCAGCGGGACTATCTGCTGAAGATCAAGTCGGCCAGCAGCGCGCTGCTCGGGCTGATCAACGACATCCTCGACTTCTCCAAGATCGAGGCCGGCAAGCTCTCGCTGGAGCATGCCCCCTTCAGCCTGCGCGCCTCGCTGGAGAGCGTTTCCAGCATCGCGGCGGTGCGGACACTGGAGAAGGGCGTGGCGCTGCGTTTTGACATCGCCCCCGACCTGCCCGCCACGCTGATCGGGGATTCGCTGCGCTTCAACCAGGTGCTGCTGAACCTGGTCAGCAACGGCATCAAGTTTACCGAGCAGGGCGAGGTGGTGGTGGCGCTGCGGGTGATCGACCGCCGCGGCGCCGATATGACCATCGAGGTCCTGGTGCGCGATACCGGCATCGGCATGAGCGCGGAGCAGCAGGCCAAGCTGTTCCAGTCCTTCTCGCAGGCCGACAGTTCCACCACGCGCCGGTTCGGCGGCACCGGCCTTGGCCTCGCGATCAGCCGCCAGTTGGTGGAGCTGATGGGCGGCCACATCGAGGTGGCCAGCCAGCCGGGCCAGGGCAGCACCTTCCGCTTCACCATCCGCATGGCGGCCGGGGAGGAGAATGCCCTGCCCGCCTTCCTGCCGCCGGAGGATCTGAAGCGCCTGCGCGTTCTGATCGTGGATGACGACGCGGGTTCGCAGGAGATCCTGCGGGAGATCTTCGCCACCTGGGCCATCCGCGCCGATTGCGCTTCCTCGGCCGAGCAGGCCTTCCGGATGCTGGAGCAGGCGGCGGCCCGGGGCAGCATCTACGACCTCGTGCTGATGGACTGGAAGATGCCGGGCACGGACGGCATGGAGGCCGCGCGGCAGATCCAGCGCCGGGCGGGCCAGGGGCCGGTGCCCACGGTGATGATGGTCAGCGCCTATGGCCGCGAGGAAGCGATGCTGGAGGCCGAGGCCGCCGGCACCTCCGCCTTCCTGGTGAAGCCAGTCGAAGCCGATATGCTGCTGGACACCATCAGCAGCATCTTCATCGATGGCCGGCTGCCGGCCGCCCGGGCGCAGCCCGCCTCGGCGCAGGAGGCCCTGCCCCGGGTCGCGCCCGAGTTCCGCGGCGCGCGGGTGCTGCTGGCCGAGGATAACGAGATCAACTGCGAGGTGGCGGTCGAGATCCTGACCGATGCGGGGCTGGTGGTGGAGATCGCCCGCAACGGCCGCGCCGCCTGCGACATCCTGCTGTCGGAAGGCGCGCGGTTCGATGCCGTGCTGATGGACGTGCAGATGCCGGAGATGGACGGCATCGAGGCCACCACCCGCATCCGCCAGCATATTCCGGCCGACCGCCTGCCCATCATCGCCATGACGGCCCATGCCTATGAGCAGGAGCGGCAGCGCTGCTTCGCCGCCGGCATGAACGACCACGTCACCAAGCCGGTGGACCCTGCCTGGCTGGTGGCGACGCTGAACCGCTGGCTGAAGCCGGTGAGCAGCCCGGCGGCCGCCGCGCCGGTGCCGCAGGCTGCCGCCCCCTCCCCCGCCACGGATCTTCCGGCGGCCTTGCCACCCTTCGATCTCGACCGCGCCCTGGTACGGGTGAACGGCAAGCGCGCCCTGCTCCGCAAGCTCATCATCGACTTCGGGCGGAATTTCGCCGATGCCGCCGCGACCCTGCGCCAGCAGGCCGAGGATGGTGCGCTGGATGACGCTCGCCGCACCGCGCATACCCTGAAGGGCGTTGCCGCCTCCCTGGAAGCCGGCGAGGTCGCGGCGGCCGCGAGCGCGCTGGAGGATGCCCTGGCCCGGCACGACAGCAGCGGGCTGGTTGCGCTGCTGTCGGGGCTGGAAGCGGCGCTGCATCCGGCCCTCGCCGCCTCCCGCTCCCTGGTGGTGGAAGCGCCCCCGGCGGCGGCGCCTGCCGCACCCGCGCACCTCGATTATTCCGCCGTGCTCCCCGCCCTGGCCGACCTGCGGGAGCAGTTGCAGCGCCGCAGCCTGCGCGCCCGTAGGACGCTGGAAACCATGGAAGCCACGCTGGGGGATACGCCGGAAGCGGCGGGCCTGCGTCCGGTCGCGGCGGCCATGGCGGCGCTCGACTTCACCGGAGCGGCAGCCCTGCTCGATGAACTGACAGGCCAGACCAATGCCCTGGAAGGGGTGACAGAATGAGCAACCGTTCCGTGATCCTGGTGGTGGATGACGAGGTTTCGAACATCGAGCTTCTCAGCGCGGTGCTGGAAGACGACTACGAGATCTGCTTCGCGACCTCCGGCACGGAAGCCCTGCAAGTGGCGCGCTCGGTGCTGCCGGACCTCATCCTGCTGGACGTGCTCATGCCGGGCATGGACGGCTATGCCGTGTGCCGAGAGGTCAAGGCGGACCCCTTGCTGGCCGATGTGCCGGTGATCTTCACCACCGCGCTGGGGGACCAGGAGGCGGAGGTGAAGGGCCTGGAGCTGGGCGCGGTGGATTACGTGGCAAAGCCCATCACGCCGGTAATCGTCCGTGCCCGCGTGCGCAATCATATCGAGATGAAGCGGATGCGCGACCAGCTGGCGGAGATGGCGGTCACCGATGCCCTGACCGGCCTGGGCAACCGCCGGCGGCTGGAACAGGCGCTGAAGCAGGAAGCCGGGCGCCTCGCGCGCAGCATGTCGAACCTGTCGGTCATCATGCTCGATATCGATTTCTTCAAGCAGTTCAATGACACCTACGGCCACATCGCCGGCGACCGCTGCATCATGATGGTGGCCGCCACGCTGAACCGCGCGGTGCGCCGGGCCGCGGATTTCGTCTCGCGCTATGGCGGCGAGGAATTCGCCTGCGTGCTGCCGGACACCAGCCACGACGAGGCGATGGCCATCGCGAACAATATCCGTGACCGTGTGCTGGCGCTGTGTGTCCCGCATGAACGTTCGGAAGCCGCGCCCTATGTCACCGTCAGCATCGGCGTCGCCACGGCCATCTGCAGCCCCGGTATCGACCCGATAAGCTGGATCAGGGCCGCCGACAGCCAGCTTTACCAGGCCAAGGCTGCCGGCCGGAATCGCGTGGAAGGCCGCGTCTTCCTTGACGCCGAGATGCGGAATGTCCGGCCGCGCGAAGCGGCCGCCTGAGCCCTCCGGCCCGCCCTGCACAGGCGGGCCGTGGGCTTCCGCGCCTTATTCCTGCTGCGAGAGGTCCGAGGCGCGCTGAGCCAGTTCCGCTAGCTGGGCCTGGAAGCGGCCCTGCAAGCTTGGCCTCTGACCGGCCGAGGCATGTTGCCAGGTCACGACCGCCAGCACCGGGCTGCCATGGGCGCCGCGCAGGCTGTTCAGCGCCTGCCGCAGCCGCGTCCGCAACCCGTCGCCAGCGGCCGCGCCATCCAGCCAGGCGGCGGCGGCAACGGTGCGCGTGGCCTCATTGTCACGCCGGACCTGCCAGTCGGCATCGCCGGCCTTGACGGAGAAGATGGCGTCCTCGTCGTGATTGCCGGTGAGGCGGTAGCGCTCCGCCGTGACGCCGGCCCAGGTGGTGCGGGGCGAGAAGACCAGCAGCCGGGCCTCGATAAGATCCTCACCACAACGCAGGGCGGTGCCTTCCGGCTGGCAGCCGTCGGCGGCCAGGACCGCGTGGATGATGCGCGGCGGCGCGGCGCCGGCCTGATCGATGGTCACGGCCACCGCCGGGCCCGCCAGGGCGGCGGCGGCGCACAGCACGGCGGAAGCCAGCACGGCGGTGCGGCGCACGGGGTGCGGCGCGGCCGCCGGGGTGCCGGGCAGGCTGGCGACATCCTCGCGGAAGGGCAGCCCCGCCACCACCAGCAGCAGGATGACGGCGGAGAAGAAGATCCAGCCATAGACCAGATGATCCGTGGCGGCGGCTTCGGCGCTGCCCAGGTAATGGCCCAGCAGCACGATGCCCAGGGCCCGCATGCCATTGGCCACCACCGGCACAAGCACCGCCAGCAGCATCACCACAAGGCGCCGCCAGGGGCTGCGGAACATCACGAAGGCATAGAGCGCGCCGAAGGCCAGCGCCGCGATGATGAAGCGCAGGCCGGCGCAGGCCTCGGCCACCAGGAAGGTGCCGGCCGGGATCTCGATGATGAAGGCATCGTGGTAGTACGGGATGCCCAGCACCTGCAGGCCGGAGACGATGAACCAGGCCGTGACATGCTGCAGCAGCGGCACCAGGAAGGCGCCGAAGGGCACCAGAAAGAACAGGTAGAGCAGCGGCGCCGCCATGGCCTTGCCGACCCGCCAGCCCAGCACCGCGATGATGAAGCATTCCACGATAGCCATGGCGGTGAGCTGCCGGCCTTCCATGATGCCGAGGCGCTCCGCCAGCAGCCAGCCGATGCCGGCCACCAGCGCGGCCAGCGCGGCCAGCGGCATGGGCTGCGGCTGCAGCCCGGCCAGCCGGTCGCGGCGCTGCCAGGCCAGCCAACCCGCGACCGGCAGCACCAGCCAGCAGTGATTGAAGGCGGTGGAGCTTTCCCAGACATGCACGGCCGCCACGGCTTCTTCCGCGAAGGTCCAGCCCAGTGCCAGCAGGCCGAGGGCCAGCACGGCCAGGGCCACCGGCCATGCGGTGTCGCGCCCGGCCGGTAAGGCGGCGGGATGGGCCATGCTCATGCGGGGACCTGTACGGCCGGGGCCTGGGTGGTGCTGGAGGCCGGGCGGGGGCCATCGAAGGCGGCGTCCAGCTTGCGCAGCGTGGCGGCCCAATCGTGGCCATCGCGTACGGCGCGGCGGGCATTCTCGCCCAGGTCGGGATGCTGGCCCGCCAGCACCTCCCGCACCAGCCGCACCGTCTCAGCGACGCCATCGCCCACCAGGATATCGCGGCCCGGCGTGGCATGGATGCCTTCGAAAGCGGCGGCGGAAGCCACCACCGGGCGGCCCAGCGCCATGGCTTCCAGCACCTTGTTCTGGATGCCGCGCGCGATGCGCAGCGGCGCCACGGCCAGCCTGGCATGGGCCAGGTAAGGGCGCACATCCGGTACCGGCCCGGTGACATGCACGCCCGGCAGCGCCGCCAGGGCCCGCACCTGCGGCGCCGGATTGGCGCCCACGATGAAGAATTCCGGCGCCGGGCCAGCACCCTGGCGCAGCAGCGGCATCACTTCCCGCGCGAACCAGGAGACCGCCTCGATATTCGGGCGGTAATCCATGGTGCCGGTGAAGGCGATGACGGGTGCATCGCCCTGGTAAGGCGTCGTGTAGCCGCCGGCGGCGTCGAAGCGGGACATGTCCACGCCATTCTCGACCCAGTCCATGCGCGGCGCGACCTCGGGCGCCAGTTCGATGAAACGCTCGCATTCCTGGCGGGAGACCAGCAGCGTGCGGTCGAAGGCCAGCGCCGCCTCACGCTCGAAGCGCAGCAACGTGCGGGCCTCGCGCGCCCAGACCTGCTGCATCGGCGGCTTGGCATCGGCGGCATAGGCGCGCCACTTTTCGGAATCGACATCCACCAGGTCCAGCACCCGCCGGATGCCGGGGCGGCGCGCCGCCGGGCCCATGACGTAAGGAGCCATGGCGCCGGAATAGACCAGGATGCCCTCATACCGCCCGGCGGCGAGGCCCTGGTTCACCCAATCGTGCAGCCCGGCATGGTGGAACCAGCCGACGCTCAGCGGCGCGCCGGGGCGGCAGCGCAGCAGCGCGCGGGCGGCGGCCTGCCAGCGGTTGCCGGTGGGCAGGCAGCGCACCTCGGCGCAGCGGGCCTCCAGCACCGGCAGGTGGCGCAGGTCGGCCGGGTCATCCACCAGGCAGCCCAGGTCCACGTCCCAGCTCTCGGCCAGATGGTCGAGCATATGCCAGGCACGGATCTTGTCGCCCTTCTCCGGCGGATAGGGAATGCGGTGGCTCAGGAACAGCAGGCGGCGCATGGCGTCCCTTCTCCCTCAGCCTAGGCCGCGAACGATGGGCGGGCCGAGGATATTGGCCACCGGCAGCGGCAGGCGCTTCCAGGCGGCAATCATCATCTTGTACTTCGGGTTGGACGGGTTGTGCTCGGACAGCGTGGCGCCGGGGCGCAGGCGGTAGCTGTAGTGCAGCGGCGCCGCCTCGAACCCCCAGTTCTTCTTGAAGTCGAAGGCGCCAGTGCCGGACTTGCTGCGGCCGAAGTCGTAGAGGCGGGAGCCACGCTCCGCCCCCGCGCGCCGCATCACTTCCCAATACATGAAGTCATTGCCAGCGACTTTACGCGCCAGGCTGGTGCCGCCGCCGTAATAAGGCAGCACCTCTTCCTTGTAGTAGAAGTTCAGCACGGAGGCGACGGGCGTATCCCCCTGCATCACCGTGACAACGTCGTGCTCCTGCGGGAAGGCGGCGGCCAGCCGGTCGAAATACTTGCGCGGGAAAACGGGCGTACCGAGGTTATGGACGCTTTCGGCATAAACCCGGTGCAGCATGCCGGTGTCGCTGTTGCTGACCGATTGCAGCCCGTTCTGGATGCCCTTGCGCACCATGGCCCGCTGCTTGCGCGGGATGGCCTTCATGTCCTTCTCCGCATCGCCGGTAATGGACTTGCGGAAGGTGTAATGCAGCGGCGGCCGCACATCCCAGTCCCGGTAAGGCGCATGCAACTGGCGGAATTCCAGATGCGCGGCCCCGGTCTGGCGCAGCAGGTCCATGGCATGGTTTTCCAGCGCCGTCTCAGCCTCCGGCGTGGCCGCGAGGGGGCCGCCATAGACGCAGAAAGGCGTGGAAATCAGCGCATCGCCGAACAGGCGGGTGCGCATGCGCGCCAGCGGCAGCACGCCAACAATGGCACCGTCCTGCTCCGCCAGGGTGTAGTGGGTGCTGTGGCCAAAGGAATCGGCGATGACGTGGCGCCAGGCCGAGAGATGGAAGAAGGTGGAATCCGGCCTCTCGCGCACGAAGGCATCCCAGGCGGCTTCCTGGCCGGTTTCGAGCGGACGCAGACGCAGGCTCATGCCGCGATCCTTTCGGCCGGCTTCGCCCCGTCGATGGCGGCGGCGAAAACCTCGTCCATCCGGCCCCAGGCAAAGTCCTGCAGCAACTGGTCCAGGCGGCCAGACATGCTGTCCAGCCCGGTATAGTGCCGGAACCGCGACAGGCGCCCGGCATGGTTCATGCGCGGCTGGCCCGGATCGACTTCCCAAGGGTGGAAGTAGAAGATGCCCGGCTGCTGGTCATGATTGTTCACGCGGCGCAGCGCGGTGCGGAAGACCGGGTAAGGGATCAGCCGGAACCAGCCGCCGCCGGAACAGGGAAAATTGCGGCCCATGGCCCGCAGCGTCGTCATCGGCAGCTCCACCACGCCATCGGGGCGTGGGCGATGCGGCCCGCGCGGTGCGTCGGGCGCGCCATAAAGATCGTGGCGAATGGGAAAGACGGAGGAACTGTAGCGGTAACCCTCTTCCGCCAGCACCGCATGCGCCCAGGGGGTGATGCGGGCGCCGATCGAGAAGGTCGGCGCGCGGTAGCCGGCGACGGGCACGCCGCCGGCATCCTCCAGCACCTGCTTGGCGCGGCGGATATCGGCGCGGAAGGCGGTCTCGCCGATCACATTCACCTGCTCGTGCCCGTGGCCGTGGCTCGCCAGTTCATGGCCGGCCTCGACGATGCGGCGCACCAGCGCGGGGTGCCGCTCCGCCACCCAGCCCAGGGTGAAGAAGGTGGCATGGACGCCGGCGGCGGCGAACTGCTCCAGCACACGCTCGGTATTGGCGACGACGCGCGATTCCAGGCTATCCCAGCTGCTGCGCTGGATGATGCCGACGAAGGCCTGGACCTGGAACCAGTCCTCCACATCCACGCTCATGGCATTGCGGATGCGGGGCTTCATTGCCGGAACCTCGAACCATCGGCGAAGAGGTCGGACATGCGGTTGAAGACCCGCTCCCGCCGCGCGGTCAGGCGCTCCAGCGCCTCGACACGCTGGGTGAGGTCTTCCAGCACGGCCGAATTCGGCCGCGTATGCTGCTGGTCATCCTGCAGGACGCCCAGGTCTTCCTCCAGCTCCAGCGCCGTGGCTTCCACCATCGGCGCGGTCAGGAGCTCGCTGCCCTCCAGCGCGCCGCCCAGCAGCACGCGGGAGCAGAGGCGGTTGATGCGGCGGGGGATGCCGCCGCTATGGGCATGCACCATGTCCAGCGCATCCGGCTCCCAGGCCGGGTTGCCCTGCCAGCCCACCGCGCGCATGCGGTGCTCGACATAGGCGTGGGTTTCCTCACGCGAGAGGCCGCCGAGGTGGTAGGAGGCCAGCACGCGCTGGCGCAGCTGCGTCAGGTCCGGGCTGGCCATGATGCGCCGCAGCTCCGGCTGGCCGAGCAGGATGGTCTGCAGCGGCGCCTTGCCGGATTCCGTGACGTTGGAGATCATGCGCAGTTCTTCCAGCGCCGGCAGCGGCAGGCCCTGGGCTTCGTCCACGATCAGCAGGTGGCGGCGGTCGGCATTGCGCAGCGCGCTGGCGATGCCCAGCAGCAGCGAGGCCTTGGTGCCCTCGGGCGAAACGCCGAAGGCATCGGCGATCAGCCGCAGCACGTCATCGCCAGACACCTGCGTCGTGGCGATGCGGGCGATCACGAAGCCGCCTGGGTCCAGCTCGCTGCACAGCCGCTCCACCAGCGTGGTCTTGCCCGCGCCGACTTCGCCGGTGACGACGACGAAGCCTTCCCGCTGGGCGAGGCCATAGGTGAGATGCGCATAGGCGCGGCGATGCACGCTGCTGGGAAAGAACAGGCGCGCATCCGGCGTCATCTGGAAGGGCGGCTCGCGAAAGCCATAATGGTCGATCTGCATCTGCATACCCTCAGAAGGTCTGCCGAAGGCCAGCGAGGATGACGTTCTGCGTGGCGCGGCCACCCGAGAAGTCATCGCTGCGGTTGGTCAGCATGTATTGCAGCGTGGCGGCCAGGCCGGGGCGCAACTGCGTCACCAGCGCGAGGCTGGCAGTGAAAACATCGCCGCTGCCGCGCGCCGGTGTCTTCAAGGTGCCGTACTGGACGTAGCTGACGGCCGAGGTAAAGGGCGTCAGATCATGCGCCCAGGTCAGGCTGCCGGAAGTGCCACTCTGCCGCGTGGGAACGGTGCCGAACTCGGTCGCGATCGGGCGCTGCCGCTCATAGCTCACGGTAAGAATGAAGGTATCGCGGCCCCAGTCCTGGGAGATGGAGGCGGAGGCGGTGCGCAGCCGGGTCAGGCTGCTTTGCACGCCCAGAAAGGAATTGGAGAAAGGCTGCGCCAGCGGCGCGCCTGTCGCCGTGTCCACCGGATTGCCAAGCTCATCCAGCGTGGTGGTGGTGAGCAGGTCGGCGGCGCGCTGGGCGCCCGTGGTCAGCCGCTCCGCATAGTTGGCATAGAAGCGGGTGCGGCCACCCAGCGTGAGCGCGGCATCCACCCGGGCGGAATCGAAGCCATCACGGTGGCCGTAGCGCGCGGTGATGAAGCTTTCGTCCGAGAAGGTCAGCCTGGCGCCGCCGGACCAGATGGTGTCCGAGACCTGGAAGGGCGGGAAGCCGGAATAGCGCAGCCATTCATAGCCAACCTCGCCCAGCACCGAGAAAAAGCGGTTGATGGCGAAGCGGGATTCGACGCTGACATTGCGGCGGTAGGCATTGTCCAGCACGCCGGTGCCGTCATACTCGGTGGCAACGGCTTGGCCTTCCAAGGCCAGACGGCCAAAATCCTCGCCGCTGCGCACGGTGCCGTAGAATTCGTGCGCCGTGAAATCCTGGTTGCTGAAGTAACGCTGGCCGGTGGGCGTCACCGCGACATCGGCGCCGTCCTGCAAGCTCTGCGAGACATGCTGCAGCGCGTAGCCAGCCTGCACCGTGGCGGTGCCGCCGAAGCGGTGCACTACATAGGGCGAGATCTGGAAGCTGCTGGTCTGAACATCGTTCTCTCGGCGGCTGCCCGTTTCTCCAACGGTGGGGGCGTAGCCGCCGCCTGCGGCCTGCACGCCGGCGCTGCCGCGCAGATCCACGTAGACGGCATTCGGCACCACGGTCAGCAGCAACTGGCCATTGAGGAAGTGGTCGATGCCGTTCTGGCTGCCCTGGGCGGCATGCAGCTCCAGCTCGGGCTGGTAGTTGAACACGCCCTGAAGGCGCGCTGTATCCACCGTGAACAGCAGGCCAGGCTGCAGCCGGGTGATGAAGTCCGCCTTGCGGTTCCGCCGGGTCGCGTAGAGGTTGTCGGTCGCCTCGAGCTCCAGGCCCAGGCTGGGCGTGAAGCTCCAGCCGCGCGTGGACGCATCCGGCGTGGCCAGGGCCGTGTAGGGAAAGCCCAGCGTGCCCAGGCGCACCGGGCCAGCCTCGGCCCAGGGAGCGGCGGAGCCCCCTTCCGAAACACCGGCGGCCTCGCCGCTGCCGATGTCATCGCCCAGCGGGATGCCATCGGACGGGGAGCTGGCGGGCACCGATGTTCCAGGCAGAGGCGGCACCTGCGCCGCGGCCGGCACGGCACTCAGCGCCGCCAGCGACAGAACCGCAAGCGCGCCGATGCCGCCGCCCAGCCTGCCAGCCTCACTCCGCATGGCGCGCGCCGTAGTTGCCATAGGCACCGAAGCTGTCATTGGCCGTCATGGAGACCCGGTTCAGAAGCAGTTGCAGGAGGGGGCAGGCTTCCATCATGTCCAGCGCCGCCTCGACCTCGTTGCGCTGGGTGCGGCCGGCATCCACCACCATCACCACCTGCCCCGCCATGGCCGAAAGCGCATTGGCATCGGAGGTGGAGAGGCTGGGCGGCGTATCGAGCACCAGCACATGGTCGGGCAGGCTGCGGGCCAGGCGGGTGATGGCCTCGGCCAGCTGCGTGCCGGAGGGCACCTGCGCCGCGCCGGTCACGGCGCGGCCATAGGGCAGCACCAGCAGGTTGCGGATCTCGGTCTGCAACAGCAAAGGCTGCCCACGCTCCTGCGGCGAGGAGGCGAGGTGCCGCAGGCCCGTGGCCTCGGACACGCCCAGCGCATCGCTGATGGAGCCGCGCTTGCCGTCCACATCCACCAGCACGACCTTGCGCGTGCCGCTACTGGCCATGGAGCCCGCCAGGTTGAGGGCGATGAAGGTCTTGCCCTCCCCCGGGCGCGCGCTGGTGACCAGCACGACGCGGTTGCGCCCGCCCGCATCCTCCATGCCGCGCAGCACCTGCTGCTGCGCCAGGGCCAGTTCCTCCACCACGCGGCTGCGCTGAGAGCCAGCCGGCACGGCGGTCAGGCCGGCGGCAACCAGGGCGCTCAGTGCAACCGGCGGCCTGGGGGGCGCCGGCGGCTTGACGGGTGGCGGCACCGGGGCTTCCAGCCGGCCTGGGGCCGGACCTTCAGCATCGGGGCTGGGCAGCCGTGCCACTGGCGCCTCGGGCAGGCGGAGCGCCTGCCCTTCCAGTACCTTCGCGGGCGGGGCCTCTGGCGCGGGGCCGGGCTGTCGGGCTGTAAAGGCGTTGGGATCGGAGAACGCCTCAGCAGCGCGCTCAACGAGGTGGGCCCGGCCTCGGGATGGCATGTTCATGCCAGCAACCTCACAATAATGCCGGGAAGCCCGGCAAGGACTGCGCCAAACAGACCGAACAATGCCACCACGCCGAAGCCGAAGCCAAGCACAGCTCCGGCACGACGCGGGCTGACGGCGGAAGAAACGCCGCCCAGCACCGGCAGGCCCAGCCGGCGGAGGTCATTGACGGTGTGGAAGCCCTGGTCGAGCTGCACCAGCAGCAGCGCCACCAGGGCGCCGGCGCCGAGGCCGGCCACCAGCACGCCGGTCAGCAGCAGCGGCCGGTTGGGGGAGACGGGGCGGATCGGCAGCGAGGGCGGGTCCACCACCTCCAGCCGCACGCGGTCGGAACTGCTGCGGGCGGCGCCGGCGATCTGGATGGATTCACGCCGCGCCAGCAGCTCCTCGTAGTTGCGGCGCAGCACGGTGTAGTCGCGGTCCAGGTTCATGAACTGCGCCTGCACTTCCGGCTCGCTGCGCGCCATGGCATCCAGCCGGTCCACCTCGACCTTGCCGTCGCGCTCCTGCCGCTCCAGCGAGGCGATCTGCGCGTCCACATCCACCAGCCGCACCTTCAGCTGCTCGTAGAGCGGATTGGCGCGCGGGCCGGAGCCGTCACCGGAAGGCGCCGAGCCACCGCCACCACCGGTGCGCGCCGCCACGGACACGGCCGCGCGGGCCGCGACCACATCCGGGTGCTGTTCGGTGAAGCGGGTGCGGAGTTCAGCCAGGTTGCGTTGGGCAGCGGCCAGCGCGGGATTGCCGCCGCCACCACCCGACTGCGCCACCGTCAGGGTCGGCGGCGCGGATTCCAACTGCTTCTGCGTCAGCTGCCGCCGCATGCGGGCGTCCTGCAGCTCGCCCTGCACTTCCTTCAGGCGGCTGCGCGCCGCCTCCAGGCGGGACACGCCGCCCTCGGAGGGCAGCAGGTCGATATAGCGTGCCTGGAACTCGGCGCGGCGGCGTTCGGCCTGGCGCAGCTGCACCTCGTAGGAG
>NZ_RFLX01000038.1 GCF_003696345.1 Teichococcus wenyumeiae
ATGACCGCTGCGCCCACACCTTCATGTCCGCCATCTGCCTCGCCGCCACCGTCCTCTTCTGGATCAAGGAGTCCTGAGCCTAGTGTTCCAGGAGGCCTGCGCCAACCTGCGGCGCAGGCCTGCAAGTATCGGCTTCTGTATTGAGGCAGTTGAAACAACTTGGCAGGTCGGCCCAGTCAGAGAAACGTGTTAGGTCCCGCCGACAAGATCATGGCGCGGTGGGAACAGTGATCCAGACGATGCGGGTCGGTGACGCAGTCGGGTTGTCGAACATGTGCGGGACTGTGCTGGGGAAACGGAAGGTGTCGCCCTCCTCAAGGAGATGCGCCTCATGATCCAGCCACAGACGCAGGGTTCCGGCTAACACATAGCCTGCCTTTTCCCCCTGGTGCTTCACGAAGTCCGCGCCGGACGAGCCGCCCGGGCTGAGAGTCAGCTCATACATTTCCATTCTGCCTGGCGCATCGGGAGCAAGGGACTCCTTCAGCACACCGCTCGGCGTCAGTCTGAGCAAGCGGCGCTGCGCCCGCCGGACGACATAATGCGGCGCTGGTCCCCGTTCAGCTGGCCGCTCCTCGAAAAAGAAGGAGATCGGGACCTGTAGGGCCAGGCTCAGTAGTCTCAATGTACGGATCGACGGTGTGGCCAAGCCGCGCTCTAATTGGCTGATCATGCCGGTCGACAGGCCGGTGCGTCGCCCCAACTCCTGAATCGAGAACTCCATGCGCTGCCGCAGCAGCCGCACGCATTCTCCGAGCCGCTGATCACTGGCACTGTCATCCGCCCGCGCTGCACCAGGCGTCGTAGGTGTGGCCAGGATGGTGCTGCCAGCCCGCGCCTTCATCCGCATTCTCTCCTGCAAGGCTGCCGATGCCTGAACACCGAAAGGACCACCGCCGTGCCGGTCATACGGGACGAAGCAAGACGATTGACAAGAACATTCCATGAGAGTGAACATCAAGGCAAGAATTTCGAACAGGTCGAAAATGGCCTGATAGGGAAGCTTCGCATTCAGTCCGGGCCTGCCCCCTGGCAGGCGCTGAGCGGCCGAGCGGGAGACGAGGATCATGACACGTGACGACTCTGCACTGCGCTGGCATCGCATCCTGGCGCCTACACGGCGCGGCCTTTTCGCCATTGGCGGAGCGGCGGCGCTAGCAGCCGGCCCGGCCCGCGCCCAGGGCGCCTCCCGCCCCCCCGAGAAGCCGAAAGGCCAGGTGATCGTCGGGCTTTCCCAGGAGCCTACCGTCTTCCACCCATTGATGCCGGGGATCGAGGTCGATCAGGGTGTCTGGTGGAACCTGTTCAGCACGCTCTGGTACATCGACCCGGCCGGGCAGTTCGTGCCCGATCTGGCGGCGGAGGTGCCAACCCAGACGAATGGCGGCATCTCCGAGGATGGCCTGCTCTGGAAGGTGAAGCTGCGGCGCGATGCCAAGTGGCATGATGGCACGCCCTTCACCGCCGAGGACGTGAAGTTCAGCCTGGATCTGATCAACAATCCGGACTTCCGCGTGCGGAACCGCGTCGGCCACAGCCTGGTCAAGGAAATCAAGGTCACCGCGCCGGACCAAATCGAGTGGCGGATGGAGACGGCCTACGCGCCCTATCTCTCCATCCTGTCGCTGACCTTCATGGTGCCGAAGCATCTTCTGGCCGGCGCCGCCGACCCGAATGGCACGCCTTTCCAGAATGCGCCCGTGGGCACGGGGCCGTTCCGCTGGGGCAGCCGCACGCCGGGCGATAACATCCAGCTCACCGCCAATACCGCCTATCACGGCAGGGGCCCGTATCTCGAGCGCGTGGTCTTCAAGTACATCCCGGATGTGACCGTGATGTACACGCAGTTCCGCACCGGGCAGATCGACTATACCGGCATCGCCGGCATCAGCCCGAATTTCGCGCGGGAGGCCAAGGCGCTGCGCGGGCGCAAGGTGCAGGTGAATCCGACCGCCTCGGTCGAGAGCATCGCGCCCAACCTCGAAGCCGGCGCGCTGGCCGACAAGACGGTGCGCCAGGCGCTCTACATGGCCATGAACAAGAAGGCGCTAATCGAGGCGCTTTACTACGGCCTGCCGACGCCCACGGAATCCTTCCTGCCGCAGCAGTCCTGGGCGATCAACCCGGACCTGCCCAAGCACGAGTACAACCCCGCCAAGGCGAACGAGATGCTGGACGCCGCGGGCTGGAAACGCGGCGCCGGCGGCATCCGCGAGAAGGGCGGTGTGCGGCTGGAGTTCAGCAACTCCACCACCGTCGGCAACCCGATCCGCGAGCAGGCACAGCAGTTGCTGATGCAGGACTGGAAGGCAATCGGCGCCGGCATGCGCATCCAGAACATGCCCGCGGCGGTGATCTGGGGCGAGTTCTGGCAGCAGTCCAAGTACAATTCCGTCATGGTTAGCGTGAACTACATGCTGGGCAGCGACCCTGACGTGACGCCGCGCTTCAGCAGCAAGGCCATTCCCGCCAAGGGCGGCCGCGGCCAGAATACCTTCCAGTTCCAGAATGCCGAGGTGGACGACCTGCTGCTGAAAGGCGCCACGACTTTCGACCAGGAGAAGCGGAAGGAGGTCTACGGCCGCATCCAGCAGGTCATCCGGGAGGAGCTGGCCATCCTGCCCATCTTCCAGCAGACGCTGGTCGAGGGCACGAAGGACAACCTGATGGGCTTCCAGCCCAATATCAACACCTCCTCCAACTGCTGGAACATTCGCGAGTGGTACTGGGCCTGATCCGATGATGGCCTATTTCGGCCGCCGCCTGGGTCAGGCGGCGCTGCTGCTGGTGGTGGTGTCCATGATCGGCTTCGCCATCCTGCATCTCGCGCCCGGCGGGCCCATGGCGCAATATGCCATGGGCTCCAACATGTCGCAGGAGGACCTGGACCGGATCGCCTCCCAGCTCGGCCTCGACCGGCCGCTGCCGGTGCAATACGCCGAATGGTTCTGGCGGATGATCGGCGGCAACTGGGGCACCTCGTACCGCGACGGGCAGCCGGTCCTGCATGTCATCGGGTCCCATCTCGGCGCGACGCTGGAACTGATGGTGACGGCGACGCTGATCGCGATCGTGGTCGGCTGCTGGATCGGCATCCTGGGCGCGATCCGCCGCTACTCGGTTTTCGACTATATCGCGACGATCGGCGCCATGATCGCGCTGTCGATTCCGACCTTCTGGTTCGGCCTCGTCGCCATCTTCGTCTTTTCTGTCGAGCTGGAATGGATGCCGGCCGGAAACCGGCAGACTGTGGGCGACGGATCGGTCATGGACATGCTGCACCACCTGATCATGCCAGCCCTGGTGCTGGCACTGGTGGAAACGGCGATCTGGAGCCGCTTCATGCGCTCCTCCATGCTCGACGTGGTGAACCAGGACTATATCCGCACCGCCCGCGCCAAGGGCCTGCCGGAATGGCGCGTGCTGTCCGGCCATGCCTTCCGTAACGCGCTGCTGCCGATGATCACCGTGGCCGGCCTGCAGCTGCCGACCCTGCTGGGCGGCGCGCTGGTGACGGAGACGGTCTTCACCTGGCCGGGCATGGGCCGGCTGTTCCTGGATTCCATCGAATACCGCGACTACCCGGTGGTGATGGGCATCCTGATGTTCTCGGCCAGCCTCGTGCTGATCGGCAACCTTGTTGCCGACATGCTCTATGCGGTGGCCGATCCCCGCATCCGCCTGGGCTGAGGACCACGCCATGAGCAGCACAGCCCATACCCTGCCCATCGCCCCGGCCGCGGAGACGCTGCCGCCGCGCAACACCGCTTGGCGGCGTTTCCGGCGGCACCGGCTGGCCATGCTGGGCGCCAGCATCATCCTGGTCCTGGTGCTGGGCAGTTATCTCGGCCCTTACCTGCTCCCCTACGACGACACCTATATCGACATCATGCAGCGCTTCGCGCCGCCCTTCGCCGGCGCCCATGTCCTGGGCACGGACGAACTGGGCCGTGACATGCTGGCGCGGCTGATGATGGGCGGCCGCATCTCGCTGGCCGTGGGTTTCGCCGCCATGGTCATCAGCATGGTCATCGGCATCTCGGTGGGCGCTATCGCCGGCTATTACGGCGGCTTGGTGGGCGCGGCGCTGATGCGCTTCGTGGACGCGGTGCTGTGCTTTCCTAGCATCTTCCTGCTGCTGGCACTGGCTGCACTGGTCGATCCCGGCGTTGGTTCCATTACCCTGCTGATCGCCGCGACCGCCTGGATGGATGTGGCGCGCATCGTCGAGGGGCAGATCCGCTCCCTGCGCGAACGGGATTTCGCCGTGGCGGCCGAGGCTCTCGGCGCTTCCGACCGCTACATCGTGTTCCGCGAGCTGGTGCCGAACGCGATCGCTCCCATTGTCGTGGCCGCCACGCTGAATGTCGCCAAGGCGATCCTGCTGGAAAGCTATGTCAGCTTCCTCGGCTACGGCATCCAGCCGCCGGTGCCGAGCTGGGGCAACATGCTGAACAACGCGCAGATCTACCTGACCAGTGCCCCTTGGCTGGCTATCCTGCCCGGCCTGCTGATCACCCTCGCCGTTACCAGCTTCAACTTCCTGGGCGACGGGCTGCGGGATGCGCTCGACCCGCGCATGGAGGCCGCATGACCGAGACGCTGCTGGAGGTCGAGAACCTCGCCATCCGCTTCCGTACCCATGGCGGGGAAGCGGCGGCGGTCAGCGACGTCTCCTTCCGCCTGGGGCGTGGCGAGACGCTGGCCATGGTGGGTGAGAGCGGCTCGGGCAAGAGCGTCACCTCCCTGGCGCTGATGCGGTTGCTGCCCAAGGCGCCGCAATGCACCGTCTCCGGCAGCATCCGGCTGCGCGGCAAGGATGGCGGCATGTTCGACGTGCTGTCGCTGCCGGAGGAGCGGATGCGCGCCGTGCGCGGCAACAACCTGGCCATGGTGTTCCAGGAGCCGATGACCTCCCTGAACCCGGTGCAGACCATCGGCGCGCAGATCACCGAGACCATCCGCCTGCACCGCCCCATGACCCGCCGCGCCGCCGAGGACGAGGCCGCGCGGCTGCTGGACCTGGTGGGCATTCCCTCGGCGCGGCAGCGGCTCTCGGCCTATCCGCACCATCTTTCAGGCGGCATGCGCCAGCGCGCGATGATCGCCATGGCGCTCTCCTGCGAGCCTTCCGTCCTGATCGCCGACGAGCCCACCACGGCACTCGACGTCACCATCCAGGCGCAGATCCTGGACCTGCTGCGGCGGCTGCAGGAACAGACCGGCATGGCGGTGATCTTCATCACCCATAATCTGGGCGTCGTGGCCGAGATCGCCGACCGCGTGATGGTGATGTATGCCGGCCGCGTCGTCGAGCAGGCCGCCGTCCTGCCGCTCTTCGAGCAGCCCCTGATGCCCTATACCCAGGGTCTCCTGCGCTCTGTGCCGCGCCTTGATCTCGCCGGGCGGCGTACCGGTGCCTTGCCGGCGATCCGTGGCAATGTGCCCGACCCGCGCTACCCGCCGGCCGGATGCGCCTTCCATCCGCGCTGCGACTTCTTCATTGGCGGGCGCTGCGACAGCCAAGCTCCGGCTCTCGACATCACGCCCGACGACAGGCAGGTCCGCTGCCTGCGCTGGCGGGAGATTGCGGCATGAAGGCGGTGGCCCGACGTGCCTCCCGCCCGGCTGTGAAGGAATGGCTCAGGTCGGGAAGTACCGCACCCGCTCCGCAGGACACCTGTGTCCAACCTCCGGCACAAGACGGAAGGCCATGAACGCAATCCTTGAGGTTGAGAGCCTGCGCAAGTGGTTCCCCGTCGGCGGGGGGCTGTTCGGCCGGGGGCAGAAGCAGGTGAAGGCGCTGGATGGCGTCTCCTTCAGCGTCAACAAGGGCGAGATCCTGTCGGTTGTCGGTGAATCCGGCTCGGGCAAGACGACGTTGGGCCGCGTGGTGCTGCGGCTGACCGAGCCGACGGGCGGCGCCATCCGCTTCGAAGGCCAGGACATCACCGGGCTCTCTCGCCGTGCCCTGCGGCCGCTGCGGCGGCGGATGCAACTGGTCTTCCAGGACCCCTTCGCCTCGCTCAATCCGCGCATGAGTGTCGCGCGCATCGTGGCGACACCGCTGATGGTCCAGGGCGGCGTCGGCCGCGCGGAGCGCCGTGAGCGCGTGGCGGAGATGCTGGAACTGGTCGGCCTGCAACCGCATCACGCGGAGCGGTACCCGCACGAGCTGTCCGGCGGGCAGCGGCAGCGCGTCGGCATCGCACGCGCGCTGGCGATGAACCCGAGCTTCCTGGTGGCGGACGAGCCGGTCTCGGCGCTCGATGTCTCGATCCAGGCGCAGGTGGTGAACCTGCTGCTGGAGCTGAAGGAGAAGCTCGGCCTCACCATTCTGTTCATCGCGCATGACCTCGCGGTGGTGGGGCATATCTCGGACCGCATCGCGGTGATGTATCTTGGCCGCATGGTGGAGGTGGCGGAAGCCGGCGCACTGTTTCGCAGTCCCCGCCACCCTTATACCGAGGCACTCTTCTCGGCGGCCCCGATCCCGGACCCGCGGCTGCGGCGCAGCCGCATCATCCTGCAGGGCGATATCCCGAGCCCGCTCAACCCGCCCTCTGGCTGCGCCTTCCGCACGCGCTGCCGCTATGCCCTGCCGGCCTGCGCGGAGGCCGTGCCGCCGCTGCGCGAGGTCACGCCCGGCCATTTCACCGCCTGCATCCGCGATGACATCGCCTTGCAGGCCTCCGTCTCCACGCCATGATGCCCGTGGCTTCCAGCAAGGACCTGCTCCATGTCGCCTCCCGTCGATCGTATCGCCAGCGATGAGAAGCTGCCGGAGGCGGTCGATGTGGTCGTCATCGGCGCCGGCATCATCGGCGTCGCTGCCGCATACCACCTGGCCAAGAAGGGCCATTCGGTTGCGCTGATCGAGAAGGGTCATGTCGGCGCGGAGCAGTCGAGCCGCAACTGGGGCTGGTGCCGCCAGCAGGGCCGCGACCGGCATGAGATCCCGCTCGCCCGTGCCAGCCTGGAGATGTGGGGCAAGCTGCACGAGGAGATCGGCGCCGACCTCGGCTTCCGCCGCCAGGGCGTGCTCTGGGTGACCAAGGACCCGGAGGAACTGGCGGGCTGGGAGCGCTGGGCGGATGACGCGCGCGAGATGCAGGTGCACAGCCACATGCTCAGCGCCGCCGAGATCGCGACCCGCATGCCGGGCAGCACCGAGCCCTGGGTCGGCGGCATGGAGACGCCGAGCGACGGCCGTGCCGAGCCCTCCATGGCCGCGCCGGCCCTGGCGGCGGCGGCACGCCGGCTGGGCGTTCTGCTGTTCCAGAACTGCGCCGCACGCGGCCTCGAGACCAAGGGCGGCGCCGTCGACGCGGTGGTGACCGAGCGCGGCCGCATCCGCACCCAGGCGGTGCTGCTGGCCGGCGGCGCCTGGTCCACGTTGTTCTGCCGCCGGCATGGCATCGACCTGCCGCAGGCAATGGTGAACGGCACCGCCTTCCGCACCACCGCCACCACCACCTCCATCACCGAAGGCGCGCTGGGCACGCCGGGCTTCTGCATGCGAAGGCGTGAGGATGGCGGCTACACCGTGGCGCTGCGTGGCCGCGGCACGCTGCACCTGACGCCGGACGGGCTGCGCTATGCCCGCCAGTTCTGGCCCACTTTCCGGCAGCGCGCCGCCAAGCTGAAGATCCGCCTTGGCAAGCCTTTCCTGAAAGGGCTGACGACCGGCGCCGACTGGTCCCTCGATGGCGAGACGCCTTTCGAGCGCACCCGCGTGCTGGACCCCACGCCCGACATGGAACTGGTGGAGGAAGCGCTGGCGATGCTGGCCAAGGCCTATCCCGGCATGTCCGGCGTCGGCTGCGCCGAAGCCTGGGGCGGCACCATCGATTCCACGCCGGATGCCGTGCCGGTCATCTCGGCCGTGGACAAGCTGAAGGGTTTCCATCTGGCCACCGGTTTCAGCGGCCACGGCTTCGGCATCGGCCCGGCGGCGGGGCGGTTGGCGGCGGATATCGTGGCGGGCGACACGCCGGTGGTCGATCCGCACCCCTATCGCTACACGCGGCTGGTGGATGGTACCTATCTGGCGCCTGCCGGCGCACTCTGAGCAGGGTTGCGTTCCGGGCGGCAAGGCCCACCCGGAACAGTGCCGGATGAACGGGTGACCTACGGCTGGCTCTCGCCGTGCCTCCATCTCGGCCTCCGCTCTCTTCGCCGGGCCTGAAGCATGGCGCTTGGCCGAGGCCTCACCCTTGACACGACAGTGCCGGCGACGACCCTGAAGCAATGAAGCGAGCGCTTGGCTACCGCCATCTGGAGGTCTTCCGCGCCATCATGCAGGCCGGCTCGGTGACCGGTGCGGGCGTGTTGCTGGGCGCCTCGCAGCCGGCGGTCAGCCGCCTCCTGGCGCAAACGGAAGACCTGGCCGGCTTCCCCTTGTTCGAGCGGGTGAGGGGACGTCTGGTGCCAACCGCCATGGCGCAGACGCTGTATGAGGAAGTGGACCGCATCTTCACGGGCCTGGAAGAGGTGGCCGCCCTTGCGGAACGGCTGCGCACCGGTGCGCCACGCCGTGTCGTCATCGCCTGCCTGCCCACGCTGACGGTGACCGTGCTGCCGCGGGCGGTGGCCGCATGGCGAGCTTCCGGCCGGCAGGAAAGCCTTTCGGTCCACTCGCGCGCCGCAGATGGGGTCATGGGCCTGGTGTCCATGCGGCAGGCGGACCTTGGTATCGGCATCAATGTGCCGGCCGTGCCGGGGGTGCGGTCCTCCCTGCTGTTGCGCAGCCAGGCCTGGTGCGTCATGGCACCGCAGCATCGCCTGGCGGCGCAGCCGCTGGTGCGGGCGGCCGACCTGCATGGCGAGACCTTCATCGCCCTCTCTCGCGAGGAAGGCCGGCAGGCGCTGGTGGATGCGGCCCTGCGGGACAGCGGCGCCCGTCCGGTAGAGACGGTGGAATGCCGCTTGGCCGCCGGTGCTGTCGCCATGGCGGCAGCCGGGGTGGGTGTGACCATCGCGGATGCCTTTTCAGTCTCGCTGTTCCTGCACCAAGGGCTGGTGCTGCGGCGGTTCGAGCCGGCCATCGCTTTCGACTACCGCCTGATCTGGCCAGCGGGCGCGCCGGATACCTTCGGGCGTGCCGCGCTGGCGCAGCACATCCGCGACGCGGTGCGGGACTTGGTCCGGCGCGTGGCGCCCGGGCCATAAGCGGGGCGGCGGCTCCATAACCAATTGGTATGCGGCCCATCCGGCATCGTGTGGCAGGCTTGCCGATGCATGCCCGAGACATCAGACATCTTCACACCCGATTTCCAGGCACGACCATACTGGTGGGATGCCGCGCCGCCGGCACCGGCCGAGGCCCCACTGCCGGAGGAGGCGGAGGTGCTGGTGGTCGGTGGTGGAATCGCCGGCCTTTCCACGGCGCTGGAACTCGCCCGCAACGGTGTCCGGCCGCTGGTGATCGACCGGGAGCCGATCGGATGGGGCGCATCGTCCCGCAATGGTGGCGCGCTGGCCGGGGCCGGCGGGTTGGGCAAGCTGCGCGGCGACCTGAAGGAGCACCTTGGCGCCGCCTTCCTGGCTGAACTGATGGAGGAAGGCGAGGGCGCCTTCGAGCAGTTCGAGGCGCAGGTGGCGCGGGACGCGCTGGACTGCGACTACATGCGCTGTGGCCGCTTCGTGGGCGCGCATGCGCCGAAGGCGCTGGAGGCGCTGAAGCGCCGTGCCGAGATGATCAACGAAACCGGCGCCGGCCAGGCCGAGGTGGTGAGCCGCGCCGGCGTCGCGGCCGAGATCGCGACGGAGCGATACGCCGGCGGCATGGTGCTGCACCGTGCGGGTTCTGTGCATCCGGGCAAGTACACCCGCTCCCTGGCCCGGGCCGCCGAGAAGCATGGTGCGCTGCTGGCCAGTGGCGTGGAGATGCTGGACTACCGCCGTGACGCCGATGGCGGCTTCCGGGTCCGCACCCGGCGGGGCGAGGTGCGTGCGCGCCAGTTGATGGTCGCCACCAACGGTTATACCGGCGCCGCGACGCCGTGGCAGCAACGCCGGCTGATCCCGGTCGCCAGCTACATGATCGCGACGGAGGAACTGGGCGAGGCACGGGTGCGCTCGCTGCTGCCGAACCTGCGGGTCTACGGCGATACCAAGAAGGTGCTGTATTACTTCCGGCCATCGCCGGACCATTCCCGCATCCTGTTCGGGGGCCGGGCCAGCTTCGTGGACGCGGATGTCCTGCGGGCCGGCGCGACCCTGCACCGCTTCCTTTTGGACCTGATGCCGTCGCTGCGCGGCAGCCGCGTCAGCCATGCCTGGAAAGGCAATGTCGCTTTCGCCTTCGACCTGATGCCGCATGTCGGCACGCAGGAGGGCGTGCATTACGCCCTGGCGTGCAACGGCAGCGGCGTTGTCACCATGACGCATCTGGGCCGCGTGGCGGCGCAGCGGATCATGGGCAGCGCCAACCGCGAATCCGGCTTTGCCCGGCTGCCGTTTCCGACGATGCCGTTCTACGGCGGCAAGCCTTGGTTCTTGCCCCTGGTGGGCATGGGATATCAGCTGCGCGACCGGCTGGATGGCTGGCGCGTCAGGAAGGGGGGCCAGGAATGAAGCGGACCACATCGCGCTGCCACGGCTTGGCGCTGGCGGCCACCCTCGTGCTGGCGGCGGCGCCTGCGGCGCAGGCACAGCGCCTGACCATGGCGGTGCAGTCCACCTTCGGCATCGACCCGCATTTCTTCTTCAACGGCCCCAACATGGCGGCAGCGCGGCATATCTACGACACGGTCATCAGCCGCGACCCCGACAGCAAGCAGGTGCCGGGGGCCGTGCAATCCTGGCAGGCCATCGAGCCGATGGTCTGGGAGCTGAAGCTGCGGCCGGGGGTGACCTTCCACGACGGTTCGCCCTTCACGGCCGAGGACATCGCCTTCTCCATCGCCCGTATTCCCAATGTGCCCAACAATATCGGGCCCTACACGATCAACCTGCGCACCATATCCCGTGTCGAGGTCGTGGACCCGCTGACGGTGCGGCTGCATACCTCCGAGCCGAACCCGGTCATCCCGGGCCAGCTCACCAATGTCTTCATTGTCTCGAAAAAGGCCGCCGAGGACGCTTCCACTGCCGACTTCAACGCCGGCAAGGCGGCGATCGGCACCGGGCCCTTCCGCGTCGCCAGCGGCGTCGGGCCCAGCGGCGTGAAGCTCGCCCGTAACAAGAACTATTACGGTGACAAGCCGGCCTGGCAGGAGGTCGAGCTGAAGGTCGTGCCGAACGATGCCTCCCGCATGGCCGGGCTCCTGGCCGGCGACTACGACCTGGTGGAAGACCTGCCGCTGGGCGACCTGTCGCGGCTGCGGCGGGAAGGGGCCGTGAATGTCTTCAGCCGGCCCACCGACCGCATCATGTACCTGTCGCTGAACGTCGCGGTGGACTCTCTGCCGCTCGTGACCGGCGCTGATGGCAAGCCGTTGCCGGTCAACCCGCTGTCCGATGTCCGGGTGCGCAGGGCCTTGTCGATGGCCATCGACCGCAACGCGCTGGTGGAGCGCGTGATGGAAGGCCAGGCCGTGGCATCCGGCCAGCTGACGCCGCAGGGCTTCCTGGGCTACGACCCCGCCGTGACGGTCCCGGCCGCCGACCCGGCCGGTGCCAAGCGCCTGCTGTCGGAGGCTGGCTACCCGGATGGCTTCGGGCTGACCATCTCCTGCTCCAACGACCGCTATGTCAACGATGCGCGGATCTGCCAGGCCGTCGGGCAGATGCTCTCCCGCATCGGGCTGAAGATGACGGTGGATGTCACGCCGGGCACCGTGTTCTTTCCCCGCATCCGGCCGGAGCGCGTGACGCTGCCCATCCACTTCGTGGGTCGCTCCTTCTCCTCCGGCGATGCTTCCTATGTGCTGTCCACGTCCTTCCATACGCGGGACCTGAAGAACAACCTGGGCGGCGCCAACCGCAGCGGCTTCAGCGTGCCGGAGATCGACGAGAAGATCCGCACCGTGATGATCCGCATGGACGACGGGCGCGGCGCCGCGCTGCAGCAGCTGATGCACGAGGTGGAGGCACTGGTGCCGCAGATCCCGCTTTACGTGCAGATGTCCGCCATCGGCACCCGCAAGAACATCACCTATACCCCGCGCATGGACGAGCAGGTGGTCGCCACCCACGCCCGGCCGGCGCAGTGACGGAAGCGCAGACCATGCAGACCGGCAGGCCCACCCTCTACGGCACGCGCCACGCTGTCTCGGCCGGGCACTACCTGGCCACCGCCGCCGGGCACGCGGTGCTGGAAGCCGGCGGCAATGCCGTCGATGCCGGTGTCGCGGCGGGCATCGTGCTTGGGGTCGTGCAATCCGACATCGTGAATGTCGCCGGCGTGGCGCCGATCATCCTGCGCATGGCGGATGGCACGGTGGAAACCATTGCCGGGCTTGGCCACTGGCCGCGCGCCATGCCGGCCGACCTCTTCGTGCGCGACTATGGCGGCAGGATGCCGCCGGGCGTGCTGCGCACGGTGGTCCCCGCCGCGCCGGATGCCTGGATCATGGCGCTGGAGCGCCATGGCACCATGACCTTCGGGGAGGTCGCCGCCGCCGCCATCCGCCATGCCGCCGATGGCTTCGCGATGTATCCCGCTATGGCGGAGAGCATCGGCTCCCGCGCCGATGCCTATGCGCGCTGGCCCAGCACGGCGGCGGTCTATCTGCCCGGCGGGCAGCCGCCGGTGGTTGGCCACAAGTTCATCCAGTCCGACCTCGCCGCCATGCTGACCTTCATGGCGGAGCAGGAGAAGGCGGCCGGCGGCGACCGCCTGGCCGGGCTGGCGGCGGCGCGGGATGCCTTCTACCGCGGTGACATCGCGGCCCGGATCGTCGCCTTCCATCAGGAGCAGGGCGGCTACCTGTCGCGCGCGGACCTGGCGGAATACCGCTCCCGCATCGAGCCCGCCGTGATGCGGGAGTGGCGCGGGCACCAGATTTTCACCTGCGGCCCCTGGTGCCAGGGCCCGGCACTGCTGCAGGCCCTGCTGGTGGCCGAGCGGATCGGCCTGGATGGGCTGGCGCATAACAGCGCCGAGTACCTGCACCTGCTGGCCGAGAGCCTGAAGATCGCCCTGGCCGACCGTGAATACCACTTTGGCGATCCTGCCATGGTGGAGGTGCCGCTGGAGCAACTGCTGTCCGCGCCGCATCTCGACGCCCGCGCCGCCGGCTTCCGCGCCGATCAGGCCCACCCGGAGATGCCGCCGCCGCTCATCGGCAACGGCACCGAGATTCCGCCCGCCACCGTGGAGAAGGTGCCGGCGGTGGAACAGGATACCAGCTACTGCTGCGTGGTGGACCGCTGGGGCAATGCCTTCAGCGCCACACCCTCCGACGGTTCCTGGAACGCGCCGGTGGTGCCGGGCCTGGGCATCGTGGTTTCCCCGCGCGGGTCGCAGAGCCGGACCGACCCGGCGCATCCCTGCGGCGTGGCACCAGGCAAGCGCCCCCGGCTGACGCCTAATCCCGCCCTGGCGGTGCTGGCCGATGGCGGCGTGATGCCCTTCGGCACCCCGGGCGGCGATGTGCAGGTGCAGTCCATGTTGCAGGTGCTGCTGAACGTGCTGCACTTTGGCATGGAGGTGCAGGCGGCGATCGAGGCGCCGCGCATCGCCACTTATGCCTTCCCGTCCTCCTTCGCGCCTTTCGAGCACTTCCCGCGCCGGCTGGCGGTGGAGGCACGCATCCCGGCGGAAACCCGCGCCGCGCTGCAGGCCATGGGACACGAGGTCAAGAACTGGCCGGACTGGGCCTATGCTGCCGGCAGCGTCGAGGCCATCCGCACCGATCCGACAACAGGACTGATGGCGGCGGGCGCCGACCCGCGCCGCCCGGCCTACGCCATCGCGTCCTGAGGCTCGGAGGCCCTCGCGGCATTCGCTACCTTGTCCGCGCTTCCGTCACGATCAGGTCCATCGCGATATCATGCGTCTGTGGATGGATGGTGGCGATCCGCGCCAGCTCGAAGCCAAGGCCGATGGCCCTTGGCCGGGCCGGCAGCGAGGCCAAGGTGCGATCATAATAGCCGCCACGATAACCAAGGCGGAACTGGCGCGCATCGAACCCAACCAGCGGCACCAGCAGAAGGTCGGGCGCCATGGGCTCCCCGGCGGCCGGGACGGGGATGTTCCAGATACCGTGTGTCATGGGCGCGCCCGGCCACCATTCGCGGAAGACCATGGGCCTAGCTTTCTCAACGACCACCGGCAGCGCCAGCCGCCGGCCCCCAGCATGCAGGGCCCGGGCCAGGGAGCGTGGATCGTATTCGCCTTTGAATGGCCAGTAGAAGCCGATCCGCTGGCCGGAGCAGGATGCCAGGACCTGATGGAGCGCCGCCGTGATCGCCTCGCTATGCGCCGCCCGTGTGGCGGCCGGCATGGTCAGGCGCTTCTCGATCAGTGCAGCCCGCTTGGCCTTGCGCCAGAGCCGGATCTCCGCCCAGTCCTCCACGGTGCTGGCCTGGGGCTGAGGGGCGGGGGCAGTCGCTGCCTCGGCCGGGGCCAGGAAGGATGAGTCCAACTCATGCAGCATGCAGGCCGGCGAACTGTATTCTGCATTCTCAGGCAGCCCTTGGCCCGGGCCTGTCGCGGTCTCCTCGGTGCCCTTGCTCATGACGCCGCCTCCCTGCGCCTGATGCACCTGCCCGGGCTCAGCTCACGCCGGATGGCAGGTTCATCGAAGTGATCGGCAACCAGGGAAGGCTCCTGTCCCGGCTGGGTCAAGTGGATAGGCCGGCGAGGTCCGAGAGGGTTCGGCGCCGCGCCCAAGGGCAACGGCGCGGGGTTCAGCCAACCAGTTCCTCAAGCTTCGCCATCAGGCGCGGATGGGGCGTGTCTTCCTGCTGCAGGGCCTCGATGCCCAGGCTGGCCTCCAGGATCAGTCGCTCGCCGTATTTGGGCCCGGCAATCTGCAGGCCGACAGGCAGGCCGCTCCCCGTCACGCCACAGAAGATGGAAGCGGCAGGCTGCCCCGTCAGGTTGAAGGGCAGCGTGTAGGCCACACCGTCACGCCAGCGGTCATAGGCTGGCGAGTGGTACAGCGTCTCCACCGGTGGCGCGGCATGGGGCGTGGTCGGCGTGAGCAGCAGGTCATGGCGCGCGTGCAGTTCCGCGAAATGCCGGTGGAGCCGCGCGCGTGCCACTTCGCCGGCGACCACTTGCTCGGCACTCACGGCAAGGCCGCGCTCCGCCACATCACGGAAGTTGGGATCAAGCTCGTCCCAACGCTCGCGCGGCACGCCCCGCAACAGATGCGCGAAGCTCGCCATCCAGAAATCCTGGAAGACGGGCGGCAGGGGCCGGATGACCGGCCCGACCTCCTCGACCGTGGCACCGGCCTCCCGCAGGCGTGCAATGGTCTGCTCCAGGCAGGCGCGGATGTCCTGGTCAGGCTCCACCTCGCCAAGATTGGGCGCATAGGCGAAGCGCAGGCCCCGCAGCCGTGGACGCAGCTCGGCCAACCAGTCCTCAGGCGGTTGCGGCAGGGCATACCAGTCGCGGCGGTCGGGCCGCGCCATGACCTGCAAGGCCAGCGCCGCATCGGCCACATGGCGCGCGAGCGGCCCACCCGCGCTCACCGTCGCGAAGACGCCCTCGACCGGATGGTGCGGCACCCGCCCGAAGGTGGGCTTGATGCCGAAGAGGCCGCAGAAGGCGGAGGGGATGCGGATGGAACCGCCACCATCGTTGCCGTAGGCGAGGGTGCCGATGCCGGCCGCCAGGGCCGCTGCGGCACCCCCCGAGGAGCCGCCGGGGGAGCGATCGAGAGCCCATGGGTTGCGGGTGAAGCCCTTGAGCTGGCTGTCCGTGATGCCCTTCCAGGCGAATTCCGGCGTCGTCGTCTTGCCGAGGAAGACCGCGCCCTCCTCGCGCAGGCGCGCGACCACGGGGGCATCCTCCGCCACCGGCGTGGCTTTGGAGGTGGTCGACCCGTTGCGGGTCGGCCATCCCTTCATGTCCACGTTGTCCTTGATCGTGACGGGGACCCCGTCCAGCGGGCCGCGGGCCTCGCCCCGCTCCCAGCGCCCGGCGGCTTCCCGGGCGGCGGCGAGGGCGCCTTCCCGGTCGACCAGCTGGAAGGCATTCAGCGCCGGCTCCAGCGCCTCGAGCCGTGCCAGATGCTGCTCCGCCACATCGACGGGCGACAACTCGCCCTTGGCGTACCGCCGGCCCAGAGCCGCCGCCGACAGGTAGCAGATCTCATCCAGTTGCGTCATGCCAGGCACCTTTCCCACCGCGTGCTCCCCACCGCCCCGCATATCCGGCGCGGCCCGATCCGGAATGGCCCCTTCAGGCCGGACGGACATTCCAGAACTTGGCGAAGCCGCCGAGGACCCCGGTGATGTTGGTGCGCCAGGCGCTGGGCTGCCGCATCTGCCCCAGCGGATAGAAGGGCACATCCGCCATGCACTGGCGCTGGATGTCCTGGCAGATCCTCGCCCGCCCGGCATCGTCGGCCGCCTCGTACCAGGCTTCGTAAAGCTCTTCCGTCCGCGGGCTGGTGGACCAGCCGGCATAGCCGGCCTCGCCGGTGCCGCGCATCGCGATATGCGTGGCCGGCGTCATCCAGTCCGTGCCGTTCCAGTTGGTCACGAAGCAGCTCCAGCCGCCCTGCTCCACCGGCCCCTTGTTGGTGCGGCGCTGCAGCAGCGTGCCCCAGTCGGTCGAGATATATTCAACGTTCATGCCGATCTTGGTGAACATATCGGCCGCGACATCGCCGAGCGGCTTGATGACGGCATAGTCGCTCGGCACGAGCAACACGACCTTCTCGCCCTTGTAGCCGGCGGCCTTGAGGTCGGCCTTGACCTTGTCGTAGTCGCGTGGCCCGCGCAGCGGCTCCAGCCCGGCATCGCTCGCCATCGGGGTGCCCGGGCAGAAGACGCCGATGGGCGTGTGGTACATCGAGGGATCGTCGCCAACGATCGCCTGCATGTAGGATTCCTGGTCGATCGCCCGCATCACGATGCGGCGAATCTCCGGGTTGTTGAAGGGCGGCTGGAGGTGGTTGGGCCGCATCATCGACAGGATGCCGGCCGGGTCCACCACCTCGACCTTGATCGAGCGGTTGCGTCGCAGCACCGGCAGGAGGTCATGGTTGGCGTGCTCCCACCAGTCCTGCTCGCCCGACTGCAGCGCGGCGGCGGCAGTGGAGGCATCGGGGATGGTGGTCCACTCGACACGGTCGAAATACGCGACCTTGGGGCCGGCCGTACCGCTGGGCGTGCCATTCTCGCGCGGCTTGTAGCCGGTGAAGCGCTCATAGACGTTGCGCGACCCCTGCAGCCGCTCATCCGCCTTGTAGCGGAAGGGACCGCTGCCGACGATCTCCGCGACCTGCTGCATGGCATCGGTCTTGGCCAGGCGCTCCGGCATCATCGCCGGCATATAGACCGGCGACTTGCCCAGGGCGTCCGGCAGCAGGGGGAAGGGCCTCTTCAGGCGGAAGCGGATGGTCCGGTCATCGGGCGCGGAGAGTTCGTCCGTCGCCCGCATCAGCGCGCTGCCGAAGGCGTCCCGTTGCGCCCAGCGGCGGATGCTGGCGACGCAGTCACGGGCGAGCACCCTCTCACCGTCGTGCCAGAGCAACCCTTCCCGCAGGCGCAGCGTCCAGAGCTTGCCATCCTGCTCGACCACATGCCCTTCGACCATCTGCGGGGCCGCCGCGTAGTTCTCATCCTGGCCGTAGAGCGTGTCGAAGACCATGAAGCCGTGGTTGCGGGTGACGTTGGCCGTGGTCCAATGCGGGTCGAGAAAGGCGAGATCAACATGGGGAACGTGGCGCAACGTGCGAGCCTCTGCGCCGCGTGAGACACGCGGCAGGGCCAGAGACAGCGCGGCCGTTCCGGCTCCCTGCAGAAGCGAGCGTCGATGCATGAAATTCCCTCCGGTTTTCTACTTTATCGTGTGCTGCCGGAAGGTTGCACCAGTGCGGGAAGGACGCAACCGCACCCGCTGAAAAATGTCCTGCCGGCAGCATGTCACGCCCCTGGTTCGGCAGTGCTGCGGGCAGGGCGTGCTCGCACACAGTCCGGCAAGGCACCGATGGCACTGCGCGAGCTGCCGTGCATCCTGGGCCCAAAGGTGTGGAAATCCGCCGGAGGGCGACACAAGGTGAACGCCTGCATTGGCCCAGCCCTAGCCGTATCAGCGGGATAGGACAGCGGCACTAACTTGATCACCGCGTGCAGGAGGCAGCATACCGCCGCCGACCTACTTCCGGAGACTGCACATGTTCCGTTACCCGGCCCGCCGCCAGTTGCTCGGCGCCGGCCTCAGCCTCGCCGGAGCGGCCGTTCTGGCCAATGCTCCCCTGGCTGCCGAGACCTGGCCCAACCGCCCCGTGCGGCTGCTGATCCCATTCCCGCCCGGCCAGGCGACCGACACCATCCTGCGCTATCTCGCGGACGAGTTGTCGAAGCGGTGGCCGCAGCGCATGGTGGTGGACAACCGGGCTGGCGGCGCGGGTGTGGTCGGGATGGAAGCCGGTGCACGGTCCGCGGCCGATGGTTATACCCTGATCGCTTCGACCAGCGGCACCAACGGGATCAACCCGAGCGTCATTCCAAACCTGCCGTATGACGCGATTCGCGACTTCACCTATGTCACGACCGTTTTCACGATACCCCTGCTGATCGTCGCCCATCCCAGCTTCGCGCCAAACACCGTGCCCGAACTGCTGCAGGCGGCAAAGGCCGACCCTGGCGGGATCAACTACGGCAGTGGCGGTCCCGGCACCTCACAGCACCTCTCGGCCGAGATGTTTGCCAGCCGCGGCGGCGTGAAGCTGACGCATGTGCCGTATAAAGGGTCCGGGCCCGCGATGGCCGATCTGATCGCCGGCAATATCCCGATGATGTTCGACAGTGTCGCGAGCGCGCTGCCGCACATCCAAGGTGGGCGGATCAAGGCTCTCGCCGTCACCTCGGCCACGCGGGCACCGCAATTGCCAGAGGTGCCGGCGATCGCCGAATCCTTGCCCGGCTATGAAGCTATCGGCTGGGGAGGCCTCTGCGTCCCCGCAGCGACACCGCGGGAGGTGGTGGAACGGGTGAATGCCGATGTCACCGCATTGCTCCGCGATCCACGAGTTGCGGCCCGCATGCTGGAGCTGGGCGGAACTGCCGCACCGCAGACGATTGAGGCAGCCAATGCTTTTGTGGCCAGCGAAATCCAGAAATGGGGTGAAGTTGCAAGAGCTGCCGGAGTGAAGCTCGGCGGCTGAGCTCAGAAGAGTTAGGATCTGGACTTATCAACAAGCCTCTTGCGCTTTGATCCTGCTGTGATGCCATGGTGGCCGGAGGTGCTGCCATGGCCGACCTGTTCTGGCTGACGAAGGCGCAGATCGAGCGGTTCCCGCGCTCCTTCCCGCTCTCGCATGGCGGGCCGCGGGTGCACGACCAGCGGGTCGTCAGCGGCATCATCCATGTCATCCGCAATGGCCTTCGCTGGCGCGACGCGCCTGCCGGATACGGGCCGCACAAGACCCTCTGCAACCGCCTCATCCGCTGGAGCCGCATGGGCATCTTCAACCGCATCTTCGCGGGGCTGGCCCGGCGCAAAGGGCAGCCGGAGCGGCTGATGATCGACGTCACGCAGCGCAAGGCCCACCGCACGGCGGCCAGCCTGCTCGAGAAGGGGCTGATCCCCGCCGTAGCGGGCGCACCAAGGGCGGCCCGAGTTCCAAGCCGCACGTGGTCCCGGACGGGCAGGGTCGTCCCCCTTGTCATGCTGCTCTCCGAAGGTCAGATGAGCGACCACAAGGGCGCAGCGCTGATGCGCGACGCCCTGCCGTCCGCCCGTATCCTGATCGGCAACAAAGGCCATAACAGCGACCGCTTCCGTCAGGCCCTGACCGCCCGCGGCATCGAAGCCTGCATGCCGTCACGTCGTGGCCGCAAGCGGCCTATCCCGCATAACAGGAAGTTCTACCGCTAGCGGCACCGCATCGAGAACATGTTCGGCAGGCTCCAGGGTTCGCGGCACTGCCTCGGACCGCCGCATCGCCATGCGCTATGGCCGCTGCGCCCACACCTTCAGGTCCGCCACCTGCCTCGCAGCCACCGCCCTCTTCCGGATCAATGAGGCCTGACCTAGTATTGACCTGCGCGAGGTGCTGAACGCGATCCGCTACCTGGCCCGGGCAGGATGTGGCTGGCCCTTGCTGCCGGCCCATTTCGGGCGCTGGCAGACAATTAACTGGTGGTTCAGACGGCTCGCACGGCGGTTCCTGTTTGCCACTTTGCACAACATCGCGCTGATGCTGGATCGCGAGTGCGCGGGGCGCGATGCCAGCCCTACCGCCGGGGTTCTGGACAGCCAGACGGTGAAGTCCCCGCACACACCGGACGACGGTAGATATAGACGCGGCCAAGCGCTTAGAACGCCGCAAGCGCCACGTCGCGGTCAATGGCCGCCTGCTGATGGTTAACCTCACAGCCGCCGACGTGCAGGACGCTTCCGGGGCGGAGCAGATCGTCAAGGCGATCCGTAAGCGCTGGCCTTGGCTGAAGCACCTGTTCGCTGACGGTGCCTATGATCGCGGCAAGCTGATGAGTGCTGCGGCCTACCATGATTCCATCATCGAGGTCGTGCGAAAGCTGGGAGACCAGCAAGGCTTCCAGGTGCTGCCACGTCGCTGCGACGTATCCGAAGCCATGATCCACGTCAGCATGCGCGCACTCCTGATCAGGCGCATTGCCCATCTATGAGCATTCTCAAACTGATGCAGTGGACGGCCCCTGCTTCACGGCATCGATGTGCCAGGATCGCGGTCGTTGGTTGAACGCCACGGACAGAGGGGCCGCCCACATGCAGGTTACCACCATCGGCTTGGACATCGCCAAGCGCGTCTTCCAGGCACACGGCGTCGATAAGGCCGGCAAGGCGGTGCTGCGGCGCAAGCTGCAGCGAGCCGAGGTGCCGGGGACTGTCGCCCTGCCTAATGGGCATCGAGGCGTGCGGCACGGTGCATCACTGGGCGCGCGAGATCCGCGCCCTGGGGCAAGAGGTTCGGCTGTTGCCGGCTTCCTACGTGAAGCCCTACGTAAAACGCAGCAAAACGGATGCGGCCGATGCTGCACCGGGCGCGCGACCTGCTGGTGCCAGCGGACCATGCTGGTGAATGCGCTGCGCGGATACACGGCCGAGCAGGAGTCATCGCACCGCAGGGGATCAGCCGGGTGTCGGACCTCGTTGCCGTGCTGCTGGGCGAGGACGAGACCACCATGCCAGCACTCGCCCGACAGGCGCTGCGGGGTCTGGTGGGCGAGCTGAAAACTCTGGGCGAGCGGATCGAGTCGATTGAGACGTCCATCCTCGCTTGGCATAAGGGAAACGAGGCCAGCCGCCGGCTTGCCACCATCCCGGGTGTGGGGCCGATCACCGCCTCGGCGATCGTGGCCAGCATCACCGATCCCACGCAGTTCCGTTCCGGCCGGTACCCTGTCGCTTGGATCGGGCTGGTGCCGCGGCATAACTCGAGTGGTGGCAAGGAACGGCAGGGCGGCATCTCCAAGCAGGGAGACCGCACCTTGCGCCGACTGCTGGTGCTGGGCGCCGCCGCGGTGATCCGCACGCCAGAACGCGATCGGCCGCCGAGGCCAGTTGGCTCAAGGGTCTGTTGGAACGTCGCCCGGCCAACGCCGCAGCCGGTAGAGCAGCGAGGGTGATGAGCTGTCCCGGCTGTACCCCATGATCTTGCAGGCCTGGCTGACGCTGCCGAACTGCTTGGCCAGCTCCAGCACCCCGACCTTGCCGCGGAGGATCTTCTGCTCTCGCATCATCATGACCTCCGTCCTCAAGGACGCCTGCCAGCCCCCGCCAGCAGGTCAGATGCCCACCACTTCACCACTGTCTGCCAGATTAAGCCGATACCTTTGCAGCTGACGCTGCCCGGCCTGATCACACCGCAACCCTGTTGATCTCGCCGAAAGCAGTTCTACCGCCTGCTCCTGCGCATCAGCGCTGGTATCACGCCCTCGTTACACTGCTGCGGCTTTTGCTGTCTTCGGATGATCACCCATCCGTTCACCAAGGCGCACCGAGCGTTCCGGTTTCCAATCTTGGTTGAAAGCGATGTTGTTCTGCTGGAACAGCATCACAACGGTCGAGCCAAGAAGGAATCTGCCCATCTCCTCGCCTTTCTTCAGGGCGATGTCCTGATCGTTATAGCACCATTCGGAGACCTTATTCTCGCGCGTCGGATTGACCACGCCGTGCCACGCCGTGGCCATGCTGCCGACAATGGTGGCGCCGACCAGCACCATCACGAATGGGCCGTGCTCTGGCGATTCGAACACGCATACCACTCGCTCGTTGCGTGCGAATAGGCGCGGCAGGCCCCGCGCGGTAGCCGGGTTTACCGAGAATAGCGCGCCGGGCACGTAGCTCATACGCATGAGCTTGCCGTCACACGGCATATGCAGGCGGTGATAATCCTTGGGAGACAGGTACAAGTTGGCGAAGCTGCCGTGGCGGAACTCAGCCGCCAGCGCGGCGTCACCGCCAACTAGTTCCGTGGTCGTGAAACGGTGGCCCTTGGCCTGCAAGATATGGTGGTCATCGATCGCGCCGAACTGGCTGATCGCGCCGTCCACCGGGCAAACGAAGTCAGCGGCAGCGAGCGGGCGCAGGCCGGGCTTAAGCGGACGGGTGAAGAATTCGTTGAAGCTCTTGTAGCTTGTGATGTCCGAATTTTCGGCTTCGCTCATGTCGACGCCGTATCTACGTACAAACCAGCGGATCAGCCCGATTGTCATCGAACCTCCGCGTGCCCTGGCGACACGGCCTGCGAGCGTCGTCAGTCGCCGCTTCGGCAGCAGGTACTGGAGCAGGAGGGCAGAGTGATCAGACATGACAGAGCTCATGGTGAGAAGGTGGTCGTTACATCGTGATGGACTGCCATGAAAGCGTTTTCACTCGCTGGAGCCTAGGCGGCGTGGACAAAGGTGCTTCACATCCTGAACCTGGGGTACTTCAAGGCTGCCTCCTGAAGGGAGGCGCCGGTGCTGCGAGGTTTGCTGCCGGACGAGGAATGGCCTTCTTCGGGCCCTTCGTGGTCGAAGAAGACCCATTCCGCGGGCGCCCGCCTGGCAGTCACCGCCGGGTGTTGGATGCCATCTTCTGGGTGGCGCGCATGGGCATTCCCTGGCGCGGCCTGCCGCCTGAACTGGGCAACTGGAACTCCGTCCACCGGCAGTATCGACGCTGGACCACCTCGGGCCTTTTTAGATGTGCTGCTGTAGGCACTGGCGGATGGGGGCTTGTCAGGAATTTCGTGTAGGGCGGAGCGGTTGAACACGCTCAGGCCATGGCGCGGGTGAAGCGTTCACCGAACAGCACGGGGACCTGGGCCTTGGCCCATTCCCGCGGCGGCATGGTCCACTCCTTCTCCGCCCGGTGCAAGACCGGAAACAGCAGCTTCAGGGCGGCTTCGTCGGTGGGGAAGTGCCCTCGGGCCCGCACCGCCCGTCGCAGCTTCGAGTTCAGCGCCTCGATGTCGTTGGTGGTGTAGAGGAACCGCCGAATGTCCACGCTGAAAGCGTAGAAGGGCACCACCTCGCCCCAGGCGCGGCGCCAGCTCTGGCCGATGGTGGGGTACTTCTGGCCCCAGAACCCGGCCTCGAAGTCCGTCAGGGCAGTCTCAGCGGCAGCGGCATCGACCGCCTGGTAGATGGCCTTCAGTGCCGCGGCCACGGGCTTGCGGTCCTTGTACGGCACGAAGGCCAGGCTCTGCCGCAGGAGATGGACAATGCAGGTCTGTACCACGGCCTCCGGGAACACCGCCGGGATCGCCTCGGGAACGCCCTTCAGCCCGTCCACCACAGCCAGCAGCAGGTCTTCGACACCCCGGCCGCGCAACTCGTTCATCACCCGGAGCCAGAACTTCGCGCCTTTTCTGCTCCAGCTACGGGCCCAGGATCTCCTTGCCGCCGTCGGCCCGGACGCCCAGTGCGATGTGCACCGCCTTGTTGCGGACCAGACTTTCGTCCCGGATCTTCACCCGCAAGGCATTGAAGAACACCACGGGGTAGACCGCCTCTAAAGGGCGGTTCTCCCAAGCTGAGATTTCGTCGAGCACGGCATCGGTGACGGCGCTGATCAGGTCTGGCGACACCTCGATGCCATAGAGCTCGCGCAGGTGGCCCACGATCTCCCGGGCGCTCATGCCGCGGGCATACATCGAGATCACCTTGTCATCGAAGCCGGGGAAGCGCTGCTGGTATTGATCATCTGCTGGTCGAAGCTCGCCTGCCGGTCTCGCGGGATCTCCAGGGTCAGCTTGCCGCTGTCGGTCACCACTGATACCGCCGAGCTTATGAAGTGACCTTTCTGATCCATGGATAGTTGGTGAGGGATTGGAGGCGGTCTGGGGTGAGGTGGT
>NZ_RFLX01000039.1 GCF_003696345.1 Teichococcus wenyumeiae
GCTGCCCTCCGACCACAAGAACCGAACGTAGAGAGGCACTATGGAAACGCAGTGGAGAACGCCTTCGCCAAGCTGAAGGCCAGTCTCCGCAAGGCCGCCGAGCGCAGCGTCGAAGGTCTCTGGAACACCATCGGCCGGATCACCGACACCTTCACGCCCACCGAATGCGCCAACTACTTCGCCGCCGCCGGCTACGATGCAGCCTGATCGAAAAACCGCTCTAGAGTTCCAGAGACAGGTGGACAATTCGAAGAACCCATCGATGCACCTGATTTCGTGGCAAGCCGGGTGTGGGGCGGTGCTTCCTCCTTCTGATGGGGTTGGTAATCAGCTGGCGCAACTGGAGCCGCTATTTACTGGGGCTGTGGGGTTAAGCGGGCGCAGTTCGGGCGCTGAGCCAGGCGAGACAGGCAAAGTTGTACCCCAAGTTGGCCGTGCCGATCTTCACGTGCGCCCGCGCCAAGCCGATGGTGCGGACGAACAGCGCCATGCGATGCTTCTGCGCGGCAAAGTGTATGCTCGATGCCGGAGCGGATCCGGGCGCGGGCGGCATTAGTCTTGGCCTGAAGCTCGGAGAGCCCGCGGCGCGGTGGCCGGTGGAACCGGATCCTCTCAGACAGACCGCGGCGTTCTAACACTTCCAGGTTGCGCTTGGTGCGGTAGGCTGTGTCGGCCCAGACGTGGCTGGCGGTGTTCTCGGGATCCAGGAGAGCCGGAAAGCTGCGGCTGCCGTGCTGGGCGGCATCGGTGACCGTCCAGCGGCGGATCAGCCCACGCCGCCGATCGATGCCGATGTGGCTTTTGTAGCCAAAGACCGGCACCGCGATCTGGATGGCCTGGCGCTGCGCGTCCTCGGGTCTGGGCTTGCTCTGCCGCGCTTCAGTGTCCAACGGGCATCCCGATCCTTCTGTGCCCGCTTGGCCCGGGACCAGCCCTCGGGTGTGCCGCCTTCCCGGATGGTGGTCTTCTCCTCCAGGGTGAGCTTCTGGCGCGGCGCAGCGATCGGGATGGCATTGATGATCTGTCCGCCCATAGCCAGATAGCCCTGCTCGGCCAACACTGTGTCGCAGCGGCGGAACAGCCCCTCCATGGCACCCGCCTGCTTGAGCTGCTCGCGATAAAGCCAGATCGTCTTGGCGTCCGTCACGACTTGGTGGAGGGCAAGGCTCACGAAGCGCATGAAAAACAGACGGTCGCGCAGCTGGGACTCGGCCTGCTCGTCGGAGAGGCTGTAGAGCGCCTGCAGCCCCAGGATGCGGAACATCAGCACCGCGTCCTAGGGTGGGCGTCCACCGCGGCTGCAATCTGACCGTGCCAGCGCCGCAGCCAGGAGGGGCGGGAAGATTTCGAAGTCGACCACGGCCGAAAGGCGCTCCAGCGGATCACCGGCTGCTGAGAGTGCCGCATACCGCTCTTCGACATCGAAGAAGCCAGGCCGACCTGTCATCCCACTGCCTCGGCTGGTCAACCTCTGTGAAGCAGCTCAGCGCCTCAACAGCGAGGCTTTCCGAAGTGTCCGAATGGCACCTCAAGGTGCAAATCATTCCACTGTCAAACAAAGGCTGGGCCGGTAACCAGTGTTGCTGCGTTGCGCCCAGTTGTAGCAGCGGATGGCCCGGATCATCCGGAAGAATGGCGCCTCAGGTGGCTGAGTTATCTCAGCACCTACAGCGGTGACCCGGGGACTTTTCCAGGCGAGAGGCGTCCGCCAGACCGGGGACTTTTCCAGGAGGGTAGGGACCTGAGCCTCACTTCTGATCATCTGATAAGGTGATCGGGGACTTTTCCAGGGAACCTTCTACCGGAGCGTCCGCTCTGGTACCGGTGGATGGGAGGGATGGAGCACCAGACCACGCTCCTCTACGTCCACCCTTGCATCCGGGTAGACTGCCAGGGAGAGCTTGAGATTGTCGAGGAAGGTGACCCGGAAATTGTCCATGCGGGTCACGCCGTTACCAAACTGGGCCTTGAGGGCTGGCCAGGAAACGGGAGTGGGCTTGTTCAGGACATGGAGGCGGTAGGCCAGCCAGGCATAGATGTCCAATGCTACTGAGTTGTTGTTGATAGCCTTAATGGCGGCTTCCTGAACCGGAACAGGGTGCCGCTGCAGAAGATCGAAGAACACTTCGCTCAGCCGCGCCGTTTCGACGAACAGGCTGCCCTGCTTTTCATTGGCGTCGCTACTCGGCACGAAGAGGGCAGTATCAACTACGTTTTGATTGACCAGTCCGACCTTTCCATTGCCCTGCTGTACATGGAAGGTGAACCGGCACCTTGAGATCCGCTCGGCTTGGTCCCGCACATCACGCTGGGATTTTCCACCTTGAGGAATGCCCATTCGTTGAAGCCATTCTCTCAGGCTCCCTCCGAGCTCAATCTCCCGGCTCTTCGTGCGGATAGCCGTGGACTGGAGGTACAAGAAGATCAGCCGGGCACGTGACCCGTAAGCAACGCCGGACGGAACGAAGCTACGACCGTCTGGACCAAGCTTGGAACCAGGTTCCACGATCAATGAGATCCGCTCACTGTGGATCTGCCAGCTCTGGCCGTCGGGAAGCCGACGGTGGGGCAGGGCGGCTTGGCACCATCCGGAGTAGAGGAAACCGATACCCGCCTCCTCGTCGCTCATGAACTGGCTCGCGGCTTCGACGACCTTGCGATCGACGTCCGCCTGAAGCGCAGCCGTCTTTCCTCCACGCTCAATGAGCTGATGTACCGTTCCCATAGACATGCTTCTTGCCCCAGACCGGGGGGCCTCGTCTCCGGGGACTTTTCCAGGGAGGATTAGTAGCTAAGGATATTTGATGAATCTCTATTAGTAAGGCCTGCCAAAGTCCCCGGGACGACTCCGGTTAAGATCTTGATTCATGGTCCCGAAGAGCACCGCTCCGCCTGGAAAAGTCCTCAGGTGCCCCTGGAAAAGTCCCCAGTTCGTCTGTGGATGGCTGGATGGTTTCCCCTGGAAAAGTCCCCACCAGGATTCGCGAATCGGAAAGCGCTAGTTGTCCCTCTCCAGGGATCAAGCGTCTTAGGCCCGTCGTCCGCGCTGAACCTCTGCCCAGTGGAGATCCCGATGGCCCTGTCCCAGGCAGGCTGGAGCAGAACGGCAACGTAATTCCTGACATCTCTCTTCGGGCGCTAACCTGCCACCCCATGCTGAAGCAGCTTGGTGCTTTCCTGCGTACCCTGATGGCGAAGCGGCCTGTTGGCTGTTTGGCAGCCGCGCCCGCGGCGATGTTCGGCACGAGAGCCACGTGGCCTGCTGGTTGTCGTGCCTGACGGCCAGCCTATGGGCATCGAGCGTCAGTTGATCCGAGCGACGGCGCTGGGCGGCGTGGAAGTCGACATCCTGGCCGGCCTCGGCTCCTCCCATGGCGAGCTTGCAAGCCATCCTCATGACGAGCAGGGCAGGGGAGGTAGTCCGCCCTCGTCTCCTGGGCCCTATCGCTCTATATGAGCAGCAGGAGACCATCATGTCCGCTCATGCAGCACCCGCCAGCGTCCCTCAGGGATGGACCAGCAGCCAAGCCGTCGAGGCCGCGGCCCGCGCGGCCCGGGCTCGCCGTGTCTCCAGCGGCGAGATTATGACCTACGTGGTGGATGGCTGGGTTGTGCGTGAATACCCTGGTCACCGCATCGAGCGCCTAGCGCCCCTCGCTGAATTTCGGGACGAGGACTTCCCCTACCCAGCATGAGCCTGCTGCTGGTGTACGCCGGCCCAAACGGGTCCGGCAAAAGCAGCCTCCGGGATCTGGGGGAGGTGCCGGATCCCGTCGACGAGGTGATCGATCCCGACCGCATCGCTCGTACCCTCGACCCGGAAGCGCCGCACCACGCGAATGCCGAGGCGGGCAGGCAGGCACTGGCCGCCTTCGCGGCCTGCTTAGCGACCGGCCAGTCGATGTCGCTGGAAACCACACTGGCGGGGCGATCGGTCCTGTCGCGCCTGCGCCTCGCGCGAGAGGCGGGTTACCGCATTCAGCTCCGCTACATCGCGCTGGAAAGCGTTGCGCTGAACATCCAGCGCGTCCGCGCCCGTGCGGCGGCCGGCGGGCACTTCATTCCGCCCGAGATCATCCGGCGCCGCTACACCAGCAGTCTGGCCAACCTGCCGGAGGCCTTGCGCCTGACCGAGCGTGCCACGGTGGTCGACAATTCGGGCGAGATCCACCGTGTGGTGCTGGAGATCGCGGGCAACGAACTTCTCCATGTGGCGGACCCGATCCCGCGCTGGCTGCAGCCACTGATGCCGCAGATCTCGCGCCGCTAACCCGACGAGGTCCGTATGCGCCACGCTGATGCCCATAAGGACAGCGCGTCGCAACTTCAGCGGGGACGCTTTCCAAGGGGAAGCCCTGCTGGATCCTCAGAGGACGGGTGGCGATTACTGGTGTCAGTCATGCGTATCGGAGCATCTTCTGTCGGGTGAGGACACTACGCTGCGCTTTAACATCGGTTGCTTTCCAGAAGGCGGATCCCGCCTGGCTTGGCGCCGTATAGACCCTACGGCATGTGTGACAGTGCTGCGTGTGCCAGAACGGTAAGCTTGAGACTACAGGCGGAGAGGAAGACCAGCATGGCGGCACCGCCTGGATGCTGAGGAAGAGACGGTGCCGTCATGCTCGGAAGTCGCTCCATCTGCTCCTGAAACCAGGCCTGAAGGGTGCGGCCGAATTCCAGACAGAGTTGGCTTCTCTGTAGCGCTTCCGCCAAGCCGCGCGCGGCCGCGCCACCCGCGGCCACTGGGCTTTATCTCTGGCGCGCTGCTCTGGCATTCCGACTCTTCCGGCGGCAGCGCCCCTGCGGAAGCGGCAGGGACGGAACGAATGATCACCGGCTCGGATGGCGAGGGCGCCCGCGACATCCGTGTCATGCATCCAATCTGGGCTACGGCAGGGGGAAGATCACCTGCCGTAGCGGGGCTTCGCCATCCTGTGGTGGCCTACTCCAAAGAACGTGGCTTTCTCCCATAAGCTAAAGCGATAGCACGATAATCAAAGGTTATCGTGCTGCGCGGGCGGGCAGGGGGAGGCGCTTCGAGAGGCCTGGCCATTCCAGCTAATAAGTACCGTTGCGACTCATGCATATGGTAGGAAGCGCAGCATTTCGTTGCCCGCTCGCCACCGCTCCTGAAGCGGCTGCCTGGATCTTTATGCCCAAACTTACGCTCCGCCTGCACAAGCTGTTGATTGCCGCTTCTCTGATCGTGCCGGCTGGCCTCTTCAGTGCCGCGGCGCTCCATAATCGGGCAGAAACCCTCCGCGAGGGGCAAGGCGCCATCATTCGCACGACGGCGGTGATGGACGAGCATGCCCAAAAGGTCTTCGAGACAGGGGAACTCGTGCTTGGGCGCTTGGACGACCGTATCCACCACCTAAGCTGGGATGAAATCTCCGCACCAGAAACCAGCGCCTTTCTTGCCCAGCTCAAGGCTCCGCTGGAGCAGGTCGTCTCGATCTGGGTCGCAGATGCTCAGGGTGTGGTACGCGCAGGCAGCCAGAACTGGGATCCAAGAGTAACCATCGAAGGCCGTGATTTCTTCCAGGCTCAGCGCGAGCGCGACGCCGGCACCTATATCAGCGCGCCGTTCCGCGGCAAGGCCACGCAGATCGCCAGCTTTGCTGTCAGCCGGCGTCGCTCGACGCCCGACGGACACTTCGATGGCATTATCCATATCGCCCTCAGCCCGGACTATTTTACACAATACTACGCAACCACAATCCTGGACCCTCGCCAAATAGCAACTTTGTTGCGGGCCGATGGCGTCGTTATCGCGCGCACATCCCCGCATGATATCAATGTGCCCTTACCAACGAAGGATCGTTTCAAGCGTCGGATCGAGCAAGCACCGCAAGGTGGCTTCTTCGTCAACGATGCGGGCGAGGGAGGAGAAGAACGGGCCTATGCCTATCGTGCAGTGGGAACGCACCCGCTTTATGTGGTCTTCAGCGCGGACATGGCGGCACTGCTGAATCGCTGGTACGCCAATCTGATCTCGTTCGGCGCTGTTGCAGGCGTGGCATCGCTCATGTTGTTGCTGATGTCTTGGATGGCACTTCGCGGCGTCAAGTCAACAGCGATGGCGATGACGCGCCTGACTGCGACCATGAATGAGCTCCAACGCGAAACAGCGCAGCGTGAGGCGGCCGAGCAACGCGTGCGCCAAGCGCAGAAGATGGAGGCCGTGGGTCAGTTGACAGGCGGGATCGCGCACGACTTCAACAACCTCCTCACTGTCATACTCGCCAGCCTGTCGCTGCTGCGTAAGCGCATTCCAGCAGGCGATGAACGTGCCCTGCGGCTGGTGGACAATGCGGTGCAGGGTGCAGAACGTGGGGCGTCGCTCACCCAACGTCTGCTGGCCTTCAGCCGCGGTCAAGCGCTCAAGCCTGGCGTGGTGGACATCCCAGAGCTGGTGCGGGGTATGGCAGATCTGTTGCGCAGTTCATCGGGCCCGGTTGTGCAAGTTGAGACCCGCTTTCCACTCGCTCTGGCGCCAGCCTACGTTGATGCCAACCAGTTGGAATTGGCACTCCTGAACCTGGTCGTGAACGCGCGGGATGCGATGTCGGAAGGCGGCCAACTGACGATCTCCGGCCGCGAGGAGCAGGTCGGTGTCCGGCAGGTCAGCGACCTGCCGCCGGGAGACTACGTGGTGCTGTCTGTCATAGACAATGGGGAGGGCATGGATGAGGCGACACTCGCCCGTTGCCTGGACCCGTTCTTCACGACCAAGGGGGTCGGGAAGGGAACCGGGCTCGGCCTTTCCATGGTGTACGGGCTCGCTGCGCAGACTGGTGGCCGGCTTGTCCTCCACAGCCGCAAGGCCGAAGGCACGACTGCCGAACTGTGGTTGCCACGCGCCGAAGCAAGACCGGCTATTGTGCTGCAGCCAGACGGCGGTCCGAGTGAAGCGCGCGCAGCGCCGCTGACCCTTTGCGCCGTGCTGCTCGTGGATGACGATCCGCTGGTGTTGGCCAGTACCGCAACGATGTTGGAGGACCTCGGCCATACCGTTGTGGCAGCGGCATCAGGCCGGCAGGCACTGGACATCCTCGGCGCGGGAGCCAGCGTGGACCTGGTCGTAACAGATCAGGCGATGCCCGGCATGACAGGGCTGCAATTGGCTTCTCAGCTTCAGCAGTCGCACCCGAAGATGCCGGTGATGCTGATCACGGGCTACGCGGATCGGGATGAACTGGCTACTGCAGCGATGCCGGTGCTCTACAAGCCATTCTCCCAGAACGCCCTGAAAGCTGCCATCCAGAGTTGCGTGAGTGAGCTACAAGGTGCGGCAGAGGAGGTTTAGTGATCATCCAGGCAGGAACTAAGGCAGCTGAGAAGTTCGCCGCGCCGCCAGATAAATCCATGATCGACGTTAGCCTCACCGTGGAGCACGCTAATCAAAGGTTTATCGCCCTGATGGTGCCGTTGATGGCTGCTTCGTGCCCCGCTTCGACATCGACCGCTCGATCAAAAAGGCCCAAGATCGGACCTTCTGACCCCGTAGGGCTGTCTCCTTCCTCGCCTGCCGGCTTGCACCTATATCGTCCTTCTTCGGCTTCGATTCCCGTTGCTGGAGGAACTGCCGGTACAAGGCCGCGATCTGCCGTGACATTCGGCGGATCGCGTTAGAGACGGTTTGCCCTGTGAGAGATGCCGCCGATGCCCCCTGTTGTCCCCTTACGCGCCATGCGCACGCCGCAGTGCCCATGAGTGCGCCGCGTCTGGAATGGACCGAAGGCACCGCCGCCCGTGACGCGGCTTGGCTGTCTGGATCGGGCACCCTCCCTCCTCGCCGCGTCCAAGCCGTCGATGACACGGTGCGCGCTGACGATGCCTTCCATATGGCCTGTGAGGGCGTCGGGCTGCTGTGGCGCGGCGACTTCCAGAACGCCCGGCAACTGCTCCAGGCACTGGCGCGTCGCCTGGACAAGCGTGCGGCACGCAGCCCCCTGCCCGACGACATGCTCATGCGTGAGCGCTTCAACCGCTATCGGCAAGGCCAAGCGCTTCGTGCGCGCGTCCTGGGCATGGTGCTGATCCCGCTCGATGCTGCCCAGGTGATTCCCTTGCGGCGCGCCCCGGATGTGCGCGCGGCCTTGCATCACGCGCTCGGCATGCCCCTAGGCGACGCTGTGGTATCGCTACGCGAGTTGCAGGGCATGGTGGGTGCTTATGAATGGCATCGCAAGGGCGTGCCCATCGCGGCCCTGGGGGGCGCGACAATTCACCCAGACTTCGGCGTGTTCTCGCCGATCCGGGGCGAATACCTTGATCTGGTCGCACGTGCACCATTGCCGGTGGGCGAGAATGCCTTTGACATTGGCACTGGCACCGGCGTGCTCGCAGCCGTGCTGGCCCAACGGGGCGTACCGACAATCCTCGCCTCCGACCTGTCGCCCCAGGCCCTGGCGTGTGCACGCGCCAATGTCGAGCGGCTGGGCTTATCCGAACAGATCGCGGTACAAGAGGCCGACCTGTTCCCGCAGGGGCGCGCCGCCCTGGCGGTATGCAATCCGCCCTGGCTGCCGGGCAAGGCGTCCTCGACCCTTGAGCAGGCGGTGTATGATCCAGATAGCCGTATGCTGCGCGGCTTCCTGGACGGATTGGCGGCGCATCTTTTACCAGGCGGAGAAGGGTGGCTGATCCTTTCCGACCTTGCAGAACATCTCGGTCTGCGCAGTCGTGAACAGCTGTTGGGCATGATCGAGGCTGCTGGGCTGGGGGTCATCGAGCGGCTCGATGCCCGGCCGCAGCATGGCAAAGCCTTCGACACCAACGACCCGCTGCACGCCGCCCGGCTGCACGAGATAACCTCGCTTTGGCGCCTGCGCGTGGCGCGATCCTGAGGACGGCAACCCCGCTCCTGAAGCGGAATGACTTGGCCGGGACATGCGAGCGGCAGGGTTAGCGAATTGGGCTGAGAGCGCGCTCATCTGTGCTTTGATCAGGCCAAAGCGTTGGCCTTGGGATTGCCGAGGGTGTTGAAGACGCGCAACGGATCTGCACCTCGATGACCTAACAGGCGGCATCGTGAGCCGATGGATGTTCGTGATCCGGAACAGTTCAGCCGCTATGGCGCGTGGTGCCGGTTGTTTGTGAAAAGGGCCGGAAGGGAGCGTGTACTGTGGGAGCCGCCCTGGCAGGGCGGTAGAAGGCCTACCCAGCACCCTGCGCCTTCCGCAACCCGTCCAGCACCGCCTCATGCGTCGCCAGGATCCGCCGCAATGTGGGTTTCCCTTTGTCGCTCGCCTCGGCGATTCCTTCGTGCATTTCCTCGATCCCCATCGTCAATTGCTCGGCCAAGCCAGAGAGCCGCTCCTGGAGCTGCTCGTCGTCGTCCTTGAGTTCGGCGGTCCAGATTGCCAGGACGCGAGAAAGTTCGGCGGCAGCGCGTACGGGGGGCACACCCGCTTGCAGCAGCTTGATGAGGGGGGCCAGGTCGGCAGCAGGGGAGCGGGACATGCGGCGAAGATAGGTAGGTGGGCTATGGGTGGCTAGACGGCGAGAGGCTGCTTATGGCAACGGCTGCCCTGCTGCGCGTCCAGCGTGGGATGGCGAGATTATCGTGCTCCAAAGGCTCTCAGCGGGAGGTACGGCAGCATCTGTTTCTCGCCTTCAGGATTACAGCAGCAGTGGCTTGCACAAGGCGCCCCCGCGTCGTTCCTCCTGAGCGATTTGCCGGGCGGTGCGGCAGATCTCCGATGCTCTCGTCGTTTCTAAGCCCTCATCAAGCAGCAGCGCCTGGAGTTGCCCCAGGGTCTGGTCGATGTAGGCAAGAAAGCATGGCATGGACGCACCTTGCATGCACTCGGCCAAGGCGGCGCCGATCTCTTGCGGAGCGCGCGCATATGTGGATCGGCAATTGCTTCGAGAACGCGCGCATGGGGAGCTTTTCCACACGCTGAAAGTCGAACTCGTCCAGCAGCGCCGGTGGGCCACGCGGGACGAAGCCAAGTACGACGTGTTCTCCGACATCGAAGGCTACTAGAACCGGCAGCGTATCCACTCTGCCTTGGGCTACAGGGCCCCCGAGCAGATGGAGAACGCTGCCACCTGATTCCTGCCCATCAAATTAGGGGAAGATCACCACCGTCCGGGCGCACCACAAGGCCATGACCCGGCTGACCTGGCCGCTGCAGACCAAGGGCAGCGTCACCACCCGGCAGATGGAGCTGGTCGCCTGATGTTCGGCTGCACCTGCCCGGCGTCACGTGGCCTGCAAGGCCGGATCTGCGGCGTGAACCACCCGAACTGCCACGCCCTGGCGACTCTGAGCAGCGCGGCGCTGGGCGTCGTCGTTTCGCCGACCTCCGGCGCCGCCGGCGCTGATCCTCGGCCTCGATGAAAAGCCTGCCGGCGTAACAACGGCCGCAACGACTGATGGCCAGCGGCACTCGTCACTGTGACGGTTCGCCACCCCACCGTTGCAATCCTCTCCGCAGCACAGCAGGCACGTCTTCTTGCGGAACGCCGAGTTCGCGGCAAATCACCAGCACCAGGAGCGCGGCGGCGGTCTCTGGGCTGTCGTACTGTCCTGTGATTGCAGAGCGCCGGATGATGTCGCGGATCTGATCTTTGACATCCTGCCTTTCGTCATCGGTCAGGGGCATCAGCCATCCCTTTCGGCTGCCCAAGCATCAAGCGCCTTTCAGTGCATTTCGTCAAACGGACGTTTCGTAGTGTTCACCCCCTCCGACCCATATTCGGGATCCAGAATGGCCCGCAAAACCCTGCTGAAGAGGCTGGGGGCCCGCAACGTCGCCTTCGTCTCCAACCTGATGGAAGCCGGCATTGAGTTCGCCACTTGCGACAACCTGCATGCCAGCCGCCTGACCATCCACGTCCTGGCCGCCGAGTATGCCAAGGCCGCGCCAGAGAAGAACCGGCTGGAGAAGCGGCTGAAGGAGATCAAGCCGGTGCTGCTGCAAGCGATGACCCTGCGCCCCTGTCAGCCAGGATAGGCCAGCCATGGCGGCCCTTCGGTCGCCATGGGGGCACAGCATCATCACACCGCAAGGCGCGGTGTGATCGATCCTGAGCCGAGCTGACGCTCAGCGAGCGGCCATCGCGGCGGAGGAGGCCGCCGGCAGGTAAGCCACGCCACCTTCAGAGCCACCTGTGAAGACCGGGATGCCGGCGCTGCGGTGGGCGAAGCTGGGAGCGCTATAGGCGATCATCTGGCTCTCGCCCTGGCCGGCGACGCGGACCGCGCCGCCACCGACGATGTTGCCGGTGTAGCCGGCGTCGTATTCCACCGAGACGTTCTCGCCCTGGTTCACCACGTTCAGCGGGGCGGCAAAGGCGGTAGCGCCGGACAGGCCAAGGAGGGCGGTAGCGGCGAGCAGGGTGCGGAAGCTGGTCATGGTGAAGTTCCTTTGGGTCGGTTGCGGCGCTCGGCGGCGCCTCGTCGACCTCTTTATGCCCCGCGATTATATCGCGCGCGATATACCTCTTTGCATGGCTGGCATGCTGGTAGTGAGTGTTCGATCAATTCGCACGCGACTTAAATCCTGGCTCTGAAGGCCATGACCTTCATCAAGGTCCCCGAACTCCCATGATCGAGAAACCGCTCGACCTCGACAGTTTCCTGTGCTTCGCCATCCATTCCACTGCCCACGCGGTGCAGCGCGCCAACAAGCCGCTGATGGACGCCCTGGGGCTGACCTACCCGCAGTACCTCGTCATGGTGGTGCTCTGGGCCGAGGACAACCAGACTGTCAGCCGCATCGGCGAACGGCTGTTCCTGGAAAGCAGCACGCTGACGCCGTTGTTGAAGCGCCTGGAGGCGGCGGGCCTCGTGCGGCGGCAGCGCGACACGGCCGATGAGCGGCAGGTGCGGGTGCAACTGACCGCGGCCGGCCGCACCTTGCACGACAAGGCGCGCCGCCTGCCTGGCTGGTTCGAGAACACCTTCTGCGAGAAGTTCGAGGAAGCCCGTGCTCTGCACAAGGGCATCATCAAGCTCCGCGAGCAGCTGCTGCACAAGAACGGCGAGGCGTGAGGCTGGCGGAACGAAGGAGAGCCGCAGCGCCTGCGCCATCGGCTTCACGCCTGGAAGCCAGGTTGCCCGCAGTCGAGACCAGCCCACTGGGCCGGCCCTTCAAGTGGATGCGGCATCGGATGGCCCGGAGGTTGGTCGGGCCGAGCCGCTTAACCGACCATCCAGAATTTTCGCGGGCTGGCATTTACAGACCCCTACCCCCCTCCGTTGAGGTGGTAGGGGGTGGGGGGCGGTCCAGAGCCGCGGGTGCTGATGGCGGTGTCGGCGATCGTGCTGGCCCAGGCACCCGGCTCACCGCGCAGCAAGACGGCGATCCACCTCTCCTCCCCGTCCTCGACACGCCATGACCTCAGCCTTCTCCACGATGCCGGCGTCCCTATGAGATCTTGTGGCGGAGGTCGCCTGCGGCTTCGGGCACCGACTAGTGCGGCGCCCTCGCGAGGCTATGCCCAGTCCTACCCTCCCTCGCTTGGTGAGAGGCGACGCTAGCAGCCTGCCTACGGCTCCAGGTAGTGCCCCGCCACGGGCGAAGAGGCCCACTGAGTTCGCATCATGTTCCGATTTGTCTTCTTACTTTAGCAAGCGAGCGCTCCTGCGTCACTCTGACGCAAGCAGACAAGCGGACATGATGGCTACCCATCTCGTCCTATGAGGCACTCTGCTGGCGTAAGTGGTGACGGGATGGTGCCGTAGGCAGCCGCACCGGCACCCGATGCAGTCATCCGCCGTGCCGTGCCCGCTGCCATCCCCATGGTTGATGCTCCGACCGAGACGTCCAGCAGTGCCGACCGAACGCTGCGGCCGGTGGCCCAGGCACTCGGCCGTGGGCTGGTGGCGGGCATGCCGCATTTCCCGCGCATCCTGGCGCTCATCGGCACCGCAGCGATGCTCTGGGTCGGCATTGTCACGTTGTTTGGTGACCAAGCGAGTTTGGTGGCACGACGCAGCCTGAACGCCCTTACGCGGGCGCCTGGACACATGTCTCCTGCCGCCAGATCCGGAAGGCCTTGTCGCGCGCATGCCGGTACTGATCGGCAGTCATCAAGTGCTGCTGCGGTCGGAAGTGGCCATAGATCATACTCTGTGCCGAGAGGAAGCGCTGCGCCTGCTCCGGAGACTTGAACCGCTGCATCTGGCGTTCTCGCCCGATTGTTGAGGTAGCGGCTGGTGCGATGCCGAACCTCGGGCAGCAGATCGCGATGCGCCGCACCGTAGCTCCGCAGGCCACCGGTGATGACCCGCCGCGGCTTGTACCTGAGGCCCACCAGCAGGCGCTTGAAGAAGCGTTTGGCGGCCGCGGCATTGCGCCGGTCCTGGACCGGGATGTCGAGCGCGATGCCGTCCTGATCGACGGCGCGCCAGAGATACTGCAGCTCTCCGTTGATCTTCAGGAACACCTCATTGAGGTGCCAGACGTCGCCTGGCCTCGGCCGGCGCTTGCGCAGCTTGGCGGCGAAATCAGCCCCGAAGCGGAGACACCAGCGGCGGACGCTCTCGTGGCTGACGACCATGCCCCGCTCGGCCAGGATCAGCTCGATGTCGCGCAGGCTCAGGCTGAACAGGTGGGAGAGCCAGACGGCGTGCTGGATGACCTCGACTGAGAAGCTGTACCCAGGATAGTGGATGGGATCGGACGGCATCTCGCCAGCTTGGCTTAGCCACCGCCCTCCGGCCAGGGCCAGCAAACTTGACAATGCCGGCGGAACTGTTCACCGGGCTCGACGCCCAGCTCGGGCGTCTGCCGCGGAGCAGCCCGACAGCGGAGGCGATCCGCTACGCGCTGAACCACCGGAAGGGGCTGGCGGTTCCTCGATGACGGCCGCATCGAGACGAACGCCAGCATCGTGGCGCGGACGATCCGCCCCATCTACCTCAGTCGCAAGAACGCACTGTCCGCCAGCGGCGACGATGGTGGTGCAAGATGGGCAGTCATCGCCTCTCTGGTGGAGACCTGCAAGCTCAATGGCGTCGATCCACAGCGCTACTTCACCGACCTGCTGACCCGGCTTGTCAACAGCTGGCCCAACAGCCGCGTCGATGAACTCATACCGTGGTGCTGGGCCAAAGCCGGTGACCAACCGTAAGCACTGCCGCATAGGGTCTCTAACCAGCGCTTACTGACTCCCCGCTAGACTCGTCGTCTTTTTGTCACCGTAGCTTCGGGGGTGCGGCCCAGGCGGCACAATCTTTTCAGCTCGCGCGCGCTGGACGGCACATTCACGAGCAAGGAAATCGACCAGCGCCCGCACTGATGGCAGGAGCCCGCGGCGCGATGGAAAAACGGCGTGAACAATGCCCGATTCTGGCCGCCAGCCCGGTAGCACGTCGACGAGCCGGCCAGTCTCGACGTCCTCGGAGATGGATATCGGCGGCAACTGCACCACACCCGCTCCCGCCATCGCTGCATCGCGGAGCACCGACATATCGTCGGTCACCAGACGCGGCGCATGTGGCACCGTCGCCACCTTGCCGTCGGCATGACGGAGTCTCCACGTGTGTTCGCGGGTCGGCCGCATCTGGTCAAGACTGGGCAAGCCATGAAGGTCGGCCGGCGATTGCAGCTGCTCGCGGATCAAGGTCGGAGCGGCAACCAAGCACTGAGCGCTCTCATCGAGCCGTCGCATGACCAGATCGGTCAAGTCTAGCGGGGGAACGCGCACACGGATCGCCAGGTCGAGGCCCTCCGAGATCACGTCGACGCGGCGATTGGTGCTCTCCAGAAGGATCTGGACACCGGGATTGAGCATCATGAAGCGCGCGATCAGCGCGCCGAACTGGAACGACAGCAATGCCGTGGGGCAGCTCATCCGCACCACGCCGCGCGGCTCTCCCTGGACCTGCGCGGCGACCTGCTCGGCAGCTTCCGCCTCGACGAGCATTGCTACGCACCGATCGTAAAAATCACGCCCAACCTCGGTCACCGAGAAGCGGCGGGACGATCGGTTGAGAAGCCTAACGCCCAGTCGCTCCTCGAGAGCGAGGACACGGCGGCTGAGCAGCGACTTCTGGACACCGAGCGCGCGGCCGGCGGCCGAGAAGCCACCATGATCCACCACGGCTGCGAAATAGGAGAAGTCGTTGAGATCCTTCATCGTCCTTTTGATAGGACGCTGTGTCTCTTTCCGCAACCTTTCCGTTCTATCGTCTCGCCGTAAACTGCACTCGATACGCACACGCCTTGCGGCGCATCGCAAATCGGAGAACGAACATGGCCCAAGTGATTGGCCGGTACGGTAACGAACGGCAGCATTGGGTAGGCGACGGTTTTCCCGTCCGCTCGCTTTTTTCGTACAACGATCTGGGCGCGCACGTCAGCCCATTCCTGCTGCTCGACTATGCCGGGCCACATGTGTTCGCACCAACCCGGGAACAAAGGGGTGTCGGCAAGCATCCCCATCGTGGCTTCGAGACCGTCACCATCGTCTATGACGGTGAAGTCGAGCATCGGGATTCCGCCGGCAACGGAGGCGTGATCGGACCTGGCGACATCCAATGGATGACCGCGGCAGGTGGGATCATCCACGAAGAGTATCACTCGCCCGGTTTCGCTCGAACGGGTGGTCCTTTCCGCATGGTGCAGTTGTGGGTCAACCTGCCCGCCAAGGACAAGATGGCTCCTGCCGGGTATCAAGGCATCTCGAAGGCCGACATTCCGGTTGTAACACTCCCGAAGGACGCGGGCACCGCGCGGATCATCGCCGGCGACTATCAAGGCACGACGGGCCCGGCCCGCACCTTCACGCCGATCAACGTCTGGGATCTGAGCCTGAGTGCTGGCGCAGACCTGAACCTCGATCTACCCGAAGGTCATACCGCCATGATCGTCGTGCTCACAGGGCACGTCACGATCACGGAAAGCCAGACGGCCGGCGAAGCGGAGATGGTGCTGTTCGGCCGCGATGGCGGCAAGATCGCCATTCGAGCTGACGGCAACGCCAAGCTGCTGGTGTTGACCGGCGAACCCATTGACGAGCCGATCGTCGGGTACGGGCCCTTCGTGATGAACAGCGAAGCGGAAATCCGCCAGGCGGCCGAAGACTTCAAGAGCGGACGCTTCGTGTCCGCTGCAACATGATCAAGGGGCCGGACCCACATCGCCTCCAGCCTCTTTTTCCTGCGGATCGGTGGGCACTCGCCGGTCCGCTTGATGAAGCGCGTCAGCGCGCCTTCGTATAACTTCAACAGCAAAGGGACCAGCCATGACTAGCGAGACAATCCGCAACCCGCAGACCGACCATCTTCTCACCCCCGACAATGCCGCCTTCATTATCATCGACTATCAGCCGGTCCAGGTCTCCTCAATCCGCTCGATGCCGCGCGACGAGTTGGTGTTCAACATCGTCAGCGCCGCCAAGGCAGCCCTGAACTACAATCTCCCGATCATCCACTCGACCGTGAACGTGCAGACGGGCCGCAACAAGCCGCCGATCCAGGAGTTGCAGAACGTCCTCGGCCACCTGCCAACCTACGACCGCACCTCGATCAACAGCTGGGAGGACGCCGGCTTTAAAGACGCGGTCAAGGCCCTCGGCCGGCGCAAGCTCATCATGACCGCGCTATGGACGGAGGCTTGCCTCACCTTCCCGGCGCTCGACGCGATGCAGGAGGGGTATGAAGTCTATGTGCCCATCGACGCGGTCGGTGGCACCTCGGTGGCCGCGCACGAGGCAGCGCTTCGTCGCGTCGAACAGGCCGGCGCGAAGCTGATCAGCCGGGTCCAGATGTATTGCGAACTCCAGCGCGACTGGGCGCGGGAAGCCACCGTTCCCGGCTTCATGGAGGTCTTCGAGAGCTTTGACGGCTTCAATCCCGAGAAGGCCGCACAGGCCGCCTGACCGCGAACGCGGAAGGTGGCGGCGGCTCAACCGCCGCCACTCTTTTCGCAAGGAGACAGCAAATGAGTGAACTGTTCATTGTGGTTGGTCTGAAAGCGAAGACCGGCAAGGAGGATGAGTTGCGTCGAGATCTATCAGTGCTTGTCGAGCCATCGCGGGCTGAGGAGGGCAGTATCCGGTACGATCTGTTCGAAGATCAGGATGAGCCGGGCCGCTTCGTGTTCGTCGAGGCGTGGGCTTCTGTCGAGGCCCAAAACAAGCACCACGAGCACGGACCGCATATCCAGCATTTCCACGCCAATGGCGCGACCAACGTGGACCACCGCGAGTTCGCGCACATGCTGAAACGCGTCGTCTGACGCAAACCGTATAGCGGGCACTTGACGTCAGCCTGGTTCCGCCCTGCGAATGGAGAGCCGCTGCTACTGGGTGCCTCCGCACGATTGGATACTTCGAAGAACCTCGCTGTTGAGGCGCTGAGCTGATTCACTGGCTCTTGTCAGTGGAGATAGTGGAATGGCGGACCAGCTGGGCTTCTTCGATGTGGATGAGCGGTATGCAGCCTTGTCGGCGGCGGGCGATCCACTGGAGCGGCTCTCGGTCTTGGTCGATTTCGAGATCTTCCGCCGGGTGCTGGATGCGGCGCTGAAGCGGTCAGATCCCGGCCGTGGCGGACGCCCGCCCTATGATGCCGTGATGATGTTCCGCATCCTGGAGCTGCAGGCGGTCTACAGCCTCTCAACCAGCCGCGGGACCAGCTGTCCTTCATGTGCTTTGCAGGCCTCGGGCTGCACCAGCGGTGCCGGATGCCAAGACGGTCTGGCTCTACCGTGAGCAGCCCAAGCAGGCGGGTGGCGTTGAGGGGATGTTCCGCTGCTTCGACGAAGTGCTGGCGGCCAAGGGCTTTCTTGCCATGGACGGGCAGATCATCGACGCCACCCCGATCGCCGAACCGCGCTAGAAGCTCACCGTCGAGGAGAAAGTTACCATCCGGGAAGGCGTCATTCCTGCGGATTGGCCCGAGCCCAAGCGGGCGCAGAAAGAGCGGGGTGCCCGCCGGGCGCTCAAGCGCGGCAGGGCAAAGCCCAAATCAAAAAGGCTGTCCGCGCTAAGCCATCCAGATCGCAGTGCCGATCTTTGGCTACAAGAGCCACACCGGCATTGACCGGAAAAATGGACTACGAGGCGGGGAGATCGTGCCCAACGGCGACTTGGCGCCAGCTTTGAGCGAGTCCCCACGCGCCACTGAACCATTCGCTGCTGAAAGGAATCTACCATGTCCCAAACCATGAAGGCTATCGTCCTCACCCGTTTCGGGGGACCGGATGCGTTCGAACTGCGCGAGGTCCCGGTGCCGCCGGTTGGGCCGCACCAAGTGCGAGTGCGCGTTCACGCGACTGCCGTGAACCCGCTAGACTGCCAGATCCGCCGTGGTGATTACACGGATTACGTGCCGCTACCCGCCATCATCGGCCATGACATCTCCGGCGTCATTGAAGAAGTCGGGTCCGATGTCACCGAGTTCGGAATCGGTGACGAGGTCTACTACACGCCAAAGATCTTCGGTGGCGCCGGTTCCTATGCCGAGCAGAACGTCGTTGACGTGGCGCTGGTGGGCCGCAAACCCAGGAATCTTTCTCACATCGAGGCCGCGAGCCTGACACTCGTTGGTGGCACCGTTTGGGAGGCGTTCGTCCAGCGCGCGCAGCTTAAGGTTGGCGAAACTGTATTGATTCACGGCGGAGCAGGCGGCGTCGGAACGATCGCGATCCAGGTCGCCAAAGCGATTGGGGCACGGGTGATCACAACGGCACTCGCCCGCGATCATGATTTCGTTCACTCCCTTGGAGCAGACGAGGCGATCGACTTCATGGCGGAGGACTATGTGAAGGCGGTTCTTCGACAGACTGGTGGAGAGGGCGTCAACGTCGTCTTCGACACGATCGGCGGTGATACGCTGACACGGAGCCCGTTGACGCTCGCCGCCTTCGGCCGCGTCGTCAGCCTCGTTGATATCGCGCAACCTCAAAACCTCATTGAGGCCTGGGGTAAGAACGCCGCCTACCACTTTGTGTTCACCCGCCAGAATCGCGGGAAGCTCGACGCGCTGACAACCCTGATTGAGCGCGGTCTGGTGAAGCCTGTCATCGGCGCGGCGTTTCCGCTCGAGCGCATGGGCGAGGCGCACGATCTCCTGGAGAACGGGAGGACGCACGGCTTGCGCGGGAAAGTTGTGATCGACGTGTCGGGCGAGGCGGGAGCGTTACACCGCGGCCAGCGCGTCGCTGCCTGACGCGTCGCACGGACGACCAGCGGCTCCCCTCGCCCGGTCGTCCACCCCAACCCGGAAGAGATCAGATGATCACCGAATTTGCGCTTCTTCACCTTCTCCCTGGCTCCGGCTCGGCATTCGTGACTACGTTCGCCAATGTGGCTCCGCTCCTTACCAATGCCGACGGCTACATTCGGCACCGCCTTGTCCCAGCGTTCGAGAATGCCGATCTTTACCTTCTGGTCGTAGACTGGCGGGACTTGGCGGCTCACACGCAAGGATTCGAGCCGAGCGAAGCCCACGCTCGCTTCATGGCGCCTCTTGAGCCGTTGCTCTCCGGCGACCCTATCGTCCTCCATGTGGAGGCCGGGTCGCAGCCGTGACGGCGAAAGCATCCCCGCAATGCGTCCTGAATTGCCGATGGCTGATGCTATCACGCGGCCTTCGCGCCGCTTCGCGGAAAGTTCGTCTCCAGGGCGCCGTCGGAGATCTCGAAGGATTCTCTGCCAGGCGCGGAGGCTGAGCGAAGACGGCAGCGGTTCTGCGGCTTCTGTCCGCCTGCCGCTCCCATTCATGGCGTCTGGCTCAGCCCCCGCAACACACTCTGGCGCATGACAGGAACGCAACATGGACATCGAAGAATTACGAACCTTCGTGCACATTGCCGACGCCGGAGGTGTGACACACGCAGCACGGCGGCTCGGCGTATCCAAATCAATTGTCAGCCGACGGCTCGCCCGCATGGAGGCAGATCTCGGCGTCCAACTACTGACGCGAACCACCCGCGGTGCCGCGCTCACGGAGGCCGGGATCACGTTCCGGAATCACGCTGCAAAGGTCTGCGCGGAAATCGACTTCGCCAAGGAAACGATCTCGTCCGACGGCAGTCTCGGCGGGCTTCTGCGCGTGACGGCCCCACTGACCTTCGGGCTCGAGTATTTCGCTCCAGTACTCGAAAACTTGGCCCGGAAGTACCCCGATTTACATGTCCATGCTTGCTACACTGACAGGGTCGTGGACCTGATCGCAGAAGGGTTCGACTGCGCGATCCGGTGCGGCCGTCTGGCCGACTCGAGCTTGCGCGCAAGGCGTGTCGGGCACATGTGCGCCATGTATGTCGCCAGTCCGGCCTACATCGAAAAGCATGGGTCGCCTGAGACGCCTGAGGAAATGATGGCCCATCAGGCGCTTATGCAGGGCACCGAGGTCTGGCCAGCGATGGATGGCAACAAGCTCATCGAGATGAGGCCGAAAGGTCGGTTCAAGAGCGACAACGCGCTTGCGCTTGTCTCTGCGGCCTTGGCTGGACTTGGGATCGCCGGGCTTCCAGTTCCCGCGATTAAAGAGCACCTTGCGTCCGGAGCCCTTGTTCCTGTTATGACGCGCTACCCGGTTCCAGAACAAGGTATCTTTGTCGTCCGCCCGCCGGGCGCTCACTCTCCGCGCAAGGTGCGGGTGCTGACGGAGATGCTGAGAAGCTGTACGCGATTAAAGCCCTTGTTGGGTTTGGGTCTGGGCGACTAGCCGGCGTGCGATGATGGAGATCATCGCAATCCAGATGTGCCCGGCAAAGAGATCTGCGGTGCGGCGGTAGACGATGTTGAGCCGCCGGGCTCGGCTGAGCCAGGCGAACAGCCGCTTGAAGCCCCACCTGATGCCTTTCGACAGGAACGGTGTTGATTGCCACTGAGACCTGGGATCTCCCGCACTTTCCGTGCTCACAGATCCGGAGGAGGCGCAAACCACTGATTACGGCCGGAAATTTCGCAAATGGTGGCCGTTCCCGGAAGTTGGGCGGTTGATGCGGATTGAGTTGGAGGTTTTCCGAGCCGCCCCAAGCACTTGCGGATAAGTTTGCCATAGGCGCAGCACGGAAAGTGCGGGAGATCTTAACTCTCAGTGGCAATCAACAAAGCGGGACGCCGAGGCCGCTAAACGGTTCTTCCGCAAAGCGCTCGGGCAGCCGCATACGGTGAACCCACGCACGATCACGGTGGACAAGAACCCTGCCTACTCTCGCGCCCTCGAGCAGCTGAAAGAGGACGGGGAGCTGTGGCGACGCTCGCGGATGCGGCAATGCAAGTTTCTCAATAACATCGTGGAACAAGACCGCCGGCGCATGAAACGCCTGGTCAGACCAGGGCTGGGCTTCGGCGGCTTCCATACTGCACGACGTACATTGGCGGGCTACGAGGCGATGGCGATGATCAGGAAGGGGCAGGTTCTGAAAGTCGGTGGACGAGACATGCGGGCCCAGGCCAACTTCATCGCCGGGCTGTTCCAGGCCGCCGCCTGATCTGGCGCCTGTCGCGGCCATTTGCGGTCTGCCGCAAACTTCGCAACACAACCCCAGGTGATACCCACCACGCCGGCACGGCGCAGGTACTCGCGACCGTGTAGCGGCTGATGCCGACCATGGCCGCGATCTGGTGGCCGCTCTGGCCACAGACGTGCTGGAGACGAAGAACTTCTCGAACCTGACGCATCGGCAGTCTCTGGCCTGGCATGGCGGTCCCCGGTGTCACTCAGGAACAACCCTGCCGTGGGTGGACGACTGCTCGCGAGCCGCGCTGACAGCCCCTCCTCAGGGCCGGCTGGAATGCCTCGGAATGGGTGGCTGGCTTGCCTCGGAATCACCGGCTGGAATCCATCGGAATGCCTGGCTGGTATCCGCCGGAATACGCAATGCACTAGGTGGATGGGCCACGTGGCTTGCGCTTCGCAGAGACAATCTGCGCGACACCAACCAGAACAGCGCCAATGCCCTTGAGGACAGCGGACAGAGCTTGGAGGACCACAGGATCAAGCGAGGCTTCAACCGACAGCGTGATGAGAATCGACATGCGCGTCTCCTGTGAAGGCCGACATGTCGAGCTTTAGGGAAGCTTAGGATTTTATTCAAATCAAATGGAATTTTTTCCGGAAGATGGAGGATATGCTGGACTCTTGGAACGAATCATGAACATCCTGTGGAGGTCTCAACGGAGTCATGGCAATGGACCCCAGTACGATCACCCTGATGCGCCAGAGCATCGTCGCAGGGCTGGCGCACGGCGCTACCATCCGGGAAGCCGCCGCCGAAGCTGGTGCTCTGGCACTTGGTCTGGCTGTGGAAGACGGGCCGGTCGTCATCGCGCAGGTGGTTGAGCGGCTCCTGCGCGAGATCGACCCGCTATTTCCGGACCTTGCACCCGTCGAGCCGGATGCCCGTCAGGGCCTACTGCCGCTCGGTCTATGACTGATACGCCTACACCTGACCCTCTAGCGCGTCGGAACCACTCCACCGGGTGACATGATGGTGTCGGCCATGGCATCCGCGCCGGGCTGCGCGATAGACTGTCCAGAGGAGGTCCGCATCATGCCGGATGCGGAGCCCAATGCCGTGCCGCAGGAGAGGTGGTCGAGCACGAGCAGGATGTGGTCGTGCTGGGGCTCAGTCATCGTGTTCCTGTCACGCTGATTGGATGAGGTCGCGTGCGAGGTTTGCGACCTGCGGGTCCATCGCAGCGATGCCAGCCTTCGCTGTCTCTTGCCACGTCACGCGCCCATCCGTTGCGAGGTCCTTCCACGCGCTCCGCAGTTCGTAGGGACGGTCTTCTGCCAGCACCGGCAACAATGTCTGGGCTTGCAGGATGTCCTTCCGAGCCTTCTGGCGGTCAGTTGTGCGGACCTGCGACAGGATGAGCTTGTGCCAGACGAAGCGGGCAGGGCTTGGCACGTTCACCAGTATCCCGGCGCCGAACAGCAGCGCCGCAGGCTGTTCTTCGTAGATCAGGTAGTCGAGATAGCGCAGCGGCTCTGCGCCGGTTCCAAGCGACGGCAAAGCCACCGGCTGCATCTCCTGCGGACCACGCATGGGAGTCAGGAACTCCACCTTGACGCCACGGGTGCGATACCGTGTGGGCGGTGCCATTGGGTAAAGGCTGGGCAGGGCTTCGTAGTCCGGGTCCACCTGCCGCAAGATGTTCAGCATGTCCGGCGTCTCGTCCTCCACGGCGATGGAGATCGAACGGAACTGCGCCACGTCCACATCTTCCGTGGTGAAGCTCGCTTGGCCGAGCTTGATCCCCAGCATCGCGGCGTAGGCGTGGAACGCCACGGTGCCAACCAGCACGGCGCGCAGGCGAAAGACACCAGCATCCGCCATGGCGCTCAGCGCCCGCCCGATGGCGCCCGGTAGAGGCGGGAAGCTCCTGCTCGCTTGCAATGTTCGCACCAGCATCGCACGCTCGTCGGCATCCACGCGCAGCCGCTGATTGGCCTCCATCCGCGCCAACAGCGCAGGCGTCTCTGGCCCGATATAGGTTTGCCTGCGCGGCGCGGCTGAGGTGGTGGCGGGCTGGATATACCAGTAGCGCCGACCCTTCACGAGCTTGCTCACAAAGGTATCGGGGGGCGCACGTCCAGCGACACGCGCATCCTCCAAGCGGCCGAGCAGGTCCAGATAGGTATTTTGCAGCGCAATCGGCAGCCGGTCCACCAGTTATACTCCAACCCGGAATTGGAGTATAACCGGACGTGGTGTTTCCGGCTATCGGTGATGCATTTGCCCTACTGCCCATATGCTGGGGCTCGGGTGCGGTGGTGTCCGGCCCGCCTCGGCCAGTGCCAAATCCAAGGCGAGGATGGCCGCGGCCTGGCGCATGGCGGGCGTGCCGCCGGCTGCATCGGGAGATGCCAAGGGATGGTCCTGTGAAGAAGCAAAAGCGCCAACCGGCCCCACGCCGGAAGCCCGTGAAGGCCCCCAAGCCCCAGAAGTTGGGGGGCA
>NZ_RFLX01000004.1 GCF_003696345.1 Teichococcus wenyumeiae
CGCCGCGTGCTGGCCACCGTGCGGCCGCCGTTATACAGCGGCTGCGTCACCGTCGCCTGCAGCGAGCCGATCTGCCGGTCGGTATCGGCGTAGATGCCGCGTGAGCGCGCCGTGCCGGAATTGTAGCCGGCTGAGCCGGCAACGGTGACGCTCGGCCGCCAGCCCGACAGCGCCTGCGGCACATTCTCATCCACCACCCGCAGCTGCGCCCGCGCCGTCTGCAGGGTCGGGTTGTTGGCATAAGCCTGCGACAGCGCCGCCTCCAGCGTCTGCCCCCGCGCCACCCCAACCATCAACCCACACATCAATACCGACGCCGATAGCATCCGGAACATCGACATCGCCACTCTCCCCAACCCAAGCCGGGGCTCCGCCCAGGCGGCGCGAGATTAGACGAGGCCGCCCGATCCGGCCAGCATCCTCGCCGCCCTGGCGATCACGTAACCGCCCTCAGAAGACGAAGCCCGGCTCCGGCGCGAAGCCTGGCAGCGGCGCCGTGGTGCAGTCAAAGGCTTCGGTGGTGCTGAAGGCGCCGCCAGCGCGGCGGCCGAGCACGGCGGCGCCGGAACGGCCGGGCGCATGGCAGACGCAGACCAGCCGCCCACCTTCCGCCAGACGGTCGGAGATGGCGGTGGGGATGGCCGGCACCTCACCCTCCAGCATGATGACGTCGAAGGGGCCGGCCGGGGCGCCGGTGGCCGGCGGGGCCTCCACCAGCTGCACGGAACCTGGCGCCAGCATCGCGCTATCCGCCAGCGCGGAGCGCGCCAGGGAGAGCAGAGACGCATCGTCCTCCACCGCCGTGACGCGGGCACCGAGGCGGGCCAGCAGGGCGGCGCCGTAGCCGGAGCCAGAGCCCAGCACCAGCGCCGTCTCCCCTTCCCGCACCTCGGCCAGCTGCACCAGGCGGGCCATCATCATGGGCTGCATCAGCACCCGGCCGTGGCCGAGGGGCACGTCCTCATCGGCATGCGCGCGGGCGATGCAGTGCTGCGGCACGAAGAGATGACGCGGCAGCTCCAGCATGGCCTCGATGATGCGGGTGTCGGTCACTTTGTTGGGCCGGACCTGTCCGTCCACCATCCACTTGCGCGCATCGGCGAAATTCATCGGCCGCTCATCCTCGTCCTTCGCGCGGATCACACCCCCGCGCGTGGCCGCGGTTATAGGCGCCGTATTCCGCGGTTCCAAGCGGCAGGCCAGCGACGAACCGCATTGAGGCCGATCTGCCCCCTTGACCCTGAGCCTCTGGCACCCGATACAGCGCCCACGGCCTGATGGCAGAATGGTGATGCAACGGACTGCAAATCCGTGAATGTGGGTTCGATTCCCGCTCAGGCCTCCAAACTAAGACTACAGTAAAGCGTTAGAGCGGAACGATTAAAAAAGCCCCTTGCGGCCCACGAATTGCCCCGCTATAGCGCCCCTCACAAACTGATCCCCGATAGCTCAGCTGGTAGAGCACGCGACTGTTAATCGCTAGGTCGTTGGTTCGAGTCCAACTCGGGGAGCCAATACATAGAAAAGCCCCTGGATGCTTCAGCATCCAAGGGCTTTTTCTTTGGCTTGGCCGTTGCGCGGCCTAGCCGCCCTCCTCGATGACGATCTGGACCCGCCCTGCCGCGTAGCAGGACAGCGTGAAATCGACTGGCCGTCCCTCAGGGTCGGCATTCAGCGCCTCAGCCACCATCACAGGGCGGCTGCGCCCCTGCTGCAGCAGATCGGCCTCCTCCGTCGTGGGCAGCCGCGCCGTCAGGCGGGTGGAAACACGGTGGTAATCAGCAACGCCGCAAGCCTTCATAGCGCCGGTGATGGAGGCGTCCTGCTCCAGCGCCGCCGTGACGCCTTGAAAGCGTGGCAACACGAAATGGTGCTTGCCGAACACCACCGGTCGGCCATCCGCCAGACCCAGCCGCTCCACCACCAGGACAGCGCGGCCTGGGCGCAGGCGAAGCGCCTCGGCCACCAGTTGATCCGCCGGCTGCTCGACCACACGCAGGATGCGCCCGGCGGGTTCCCGGTTCTGCGCCCTTATCACCTCGGAGAAACGGGTGCGGGGACCGAGAGGGTAGTCCACCACATCCTCCGCGACAAAGGAGCCGCGCCCCTGCTCGATACGGATCAGCCCGCGCAGGCTCAGGGCATCCAGCGCCCGGCGCACGGTATGGCGGTTGACGCCGTGGCGGGTGGCCAGTTCGGCCTCGCTGGGCAGGCGGCTGCCGGGGGCGTGCTGGCCGCTGGCGATGGCCTGCTCCAGCACCTGCACGATTTGCCGCCACAGGGCGACGCCCTCTCCACGGGCCAGGTTGTGCGGAGGAGGTGTCATGAAAGCTTCAACCCGCCGGTTCCTTCCAGATGCCACATTCGGCTTGACGCTAGCCTGTTGGATATCTACTCGTCTAGACATCTCAACAGGACACGGAGCCTACCTTGTCCGAGGATATCAAAGCCCGCCGTCGCTGGATGGGCCTGCTCGCACGCTCCAGCCACAATGCCATCCGCGCCCGACTGAACGACGCCCCCCCTCTGCCGCCCCATAGCCGCCTGCGCGGCCCTGAAACCGGCCTCGTGATGCTGCGTGGCCGCGCCGGGGGCGATGGCAGTGCCTTCAACCTTTCCGAAATGACGGTGACCCGCTGCGCGGTGACCTTGGAGGATGGAACGGTGGGGCATGCCTATGTCGCCGGCCGGGACCGGCAACAGGCGGAGCTGGCGGCTGTGCTGGACGCCGCCTTGCAGAACGCGGCGTTGCGGCCGGCGCTGATGGGCGCCGTTGTCGAGCCCCTCGCTGCCCAGGAAGCGGAGCATCGGGCGCGGGAGGCCCGCAAGGCGGCCGCCACCCGCGTGCAGTTCTTCACCATGGCGAACATGCGCTGATGCGCCCCGGATTCACCGACCCCGTGCAGGATGCGCAGTCCTGCTTCCGTGCGGTGCTGGAGGCCATGAGCCGCCCCGGCCGCGTTCAGGTGCTGCCGGACGGCCTTAATCCACCTGCCGCCCTGCATCCTGCCACGGCCGCCGTGCTGCTGACCCTGGCTGATGCCGAGACGCCGCTGCACCATGATGCCGGCGCCGAAGCCGACTCCTGGCTGCGCTTCCACTGCGGTTGTCCGCTGGCGAGCCCTGCCGACGCCGCCTTCGTTCTGGCGGCAGGGCAGCCGCCGGCGATCTCTGCCCTGGCGCAGGGCAGCGATGAGGAGCCGGAGCGCGGCGCCACCCTGATCCTTCAGGTTTCCGCACTGGAAACCGGCCATGGCTGGCGCCTCACCGGGCCCGGCATCGCCCAGGAACACCGGCTTTGGGTGGAGGGCTTGCCCCCCGGTTTCGTGGCTGAGTGGCGGGCGCAGCGGGCCTGCTTCCCTCGTGGGGTGGATGTCATTCTCTGCGCCGGCCATCGCATCGCCGCCCTGCCGCGCGGCATCCGGATCGAGGAGGGCTGACGCCATGGCCTATGTGGCTGTCAAAGGCGGCGAACGCGCGATCGGCAACGCCCATGCCTGGCTGGCCGAAACCCGCCGTGGCGACACGGATGTGCCGGAGCTGGACGTTGCCCAGGTGGCGCAGCAGCTTGGCTTGGCGGTGGACCGGGTCATGGCGGAAGGCTCCTGCTACGACCGTGATCTTGCCGCCCTGGCCATCAAGCAGGCGCGCGGCGACCTGATCGAGGCCGCCTTCCTGCTGCGCGCCTATCGCACCACCCTGCCCCGCTTCGGCTATGCGGCGCCGCTGGATACCGGCGCCATGCGCATCCGCCGCCGGGTTTCCGCGACCTACAAGGACCTGCCAGGGGGGCAGGTCCTGGGCCCGACCTTCGACTACACCCACCGCCTGCTGGATTTCACCCTGGCCGCCGCCGGAGAGCCTCCTGCCCCCGCCCCCGAGGTGGAGGCGGAGGACGCGGAGGCCCCGCGCGTGACGGAACTGCTGGCCCGCGAGAACCTGATGCGGCGCGATGAAGCGTCGGAGGTCGAGCCGGCGGACCTGACGCGCCAGCCGCTCTCCTTTCCCGCAGCGCGGCCAACGCGGCTGCAGAACCTGGCGCGGGGCGACGAGGGTTTTCTGCTGGGCTTGGGTTATTCCACCCAGCGCGGCTACGGCAACAGCCATCCCTTTGTTGGTGAGATCCGGCACGGCAGCGTCACCGTCTGCTTCACGCCGCCGGAACTCGGCTTCGAGATCGAGATCGGTGAGATCGATGTCACCGAATGCCAGATGGTGAACCAGTTCCACGGCAGCCGCAGCGAACCCCCGCAGTTCACCCGTGGCTACGGGCTGGTGCTGGGGCAAGGCGAGCGCAAGGCGATGTCGATGGCCCTGGTGGACCGTGCCCTGCAGGCCGGCGAACTGGGCGAGGACCGCACCGCGCCCGCGCAGGACGAGGAGTTCGTGCTGATGCACAGCGACAATGTCGAGGCGACTGGCTTCGTCGAACACCTGAAGCTGCCGCACTACGTGGACTTCCAGAGCGAGCTGGAAGTGGTGCGCCTGATGCGCGCGACCGCCGCCGAACCGGAGAAGGCTGAGCCATGAGCCGCGACGAGGCCTATAACTTCGCCTATCTGGACGAGAACACGAAGCGGATGATCCGCCGCGCACTGCTGAAGGCAGTGGCCATCCCAGGCCATCAGGTGCCCTTCGGCGCGCGGGAAATGCCGCTGCCCTATGGCTGGGGCACCGGCGGCATCCAGGTGACGGCCGCCGTGCTGGGGCCGCGCGACGTGCTGAAGGTCATCGACCAGGGGGCGGACGACACCACCAATGCCGTATCCATCCGCCGCTTCTTCCACCGCGTGGCGGGCGTGGAGACGACGACGCGCACGTCGGAGGCCACGGTCATCCAGACCCGGCACCGCATCCCGGAAGCCAGGCTGACCGAAGCGCAGATCATCGTCTACCAGGTACCGATGCCGGAGCCGCTGTTCCGCCTGGAGCCCCGGCTGGCGGAGACGAAGCGCATGCACGCACTGGCCGATTACGGGCTCATGCATGTGAAGCTTTACGAGGATATCGCGAAGCACGGCCATATCGCGACCTCCTACAGCTACCCGGTGATGGTGGACGGGCGCTACCTGATGTCGCCCTCGCCCATCCCCGCCTTCGATAATCCGAAGATGCACCGCATGCCGGCGCTGCAACTCTTTGGTGCCGGGCGGGAGAAGCGCATCTACGCCGTGCCGCCCTATACCGATGTGCGGAGCCTGGATTTCGAGGACCACCCCTTCCGGCCGCATCGCGCCAAGGCGCATTGCGCGCTTTGCGCCTCCTGCACCAGCTACCTCGACGAGGTGGTGACGGACGATCGCGGCGGGCGGATGTTCGTCTGCTCCGACACCGACTACTGCGAAACCCGCCAGGCTGAACAACAGAAGGTTGCCGCGGCATGAGCGCGCCTCTGCTGGAGGCTGAGGGCCTCCGCCTCCGCTTCGGCGCCGTGGTGGCGCTGGACTCGGTGGCCATCGATGTCCATCCGGGCGAAGTGGTCGCCATTGTGGGTGAATCCGGCTCGGGCAAATCCACCCTGCTGCGGGTTCTGGCCGGGCAGATGCGGCCCGATGCGGGGCAGGTCACCTACCGCGCCCCGGACGGCACGCCGCACCCGGTGCATGACATGGGCGAGGCCGCCTTGCGGCGCCTGATGCGCACGGATTGGGGCTTCGTGCACCAGCATGCGCGGGACGGGCTGCGCATGGGCGTCTCCGCCGGCGGCAATGTCGGTGAGCGGCTGATGGCCGTGGGCGCCCGCCACTACGGCAATATCCGGGGCGAGGCCGCGGAATGGCTGCGGCGGGTCGAGATCGACCCCGCGCGCATCGACCACCTTCCCCGCACTTTCTCCGGCGGCATGCAGCAGCGGTTGCAGATCGCCCGCACGCTGGTGACGCGCCCGCGGCTGGTGTTCATGGATGAGCCGACCGGCGGGCTGGATGTTTCCGTGCAGGCGCGGCTACTGGACCTGATCCGGGCACTGGTGGCGGATCTCGGCATTGCCGTGCTGCTGGTGACGCACGACATCGCCGCCGCCCGCCTGCTGGCGCACCGCATCATGGTCATGCGGCACGGCCAGGTGGTGGAGCACGGGCTGACCGACCGGGTGCTGGACGACCCGCAGCATCCCTATACACAACTCCTCGTTTCCTCGGTGCTGGCGGCATGAAGGCCTCTCTCTGGACCCAGGACCTGGGCAAGAGCTTCCGGCTGCACCTTCAAGGCGGCATCCGCATCCCTGTGCTGGAGCATGTCGATTTCGCCGTGGCGCCGGGTGAATGCGTGGCGCTCTCCGGCCCCTCCGGCGCCGGCAAATCGACGCTGATGCGCTGCCTTTATGGCAATTACGGTGCCGAGGCCGGGCGCATCCACCTGATGCATGACGGCGCGGCGGTGGAGCTGACCGGTGCCGATGCCCGCGCGATGCGCGAGATCCGCCGGCAGACGCTGGGCTATGTCTCGCAGTTCCTGCGCGTCATTCCCCGCATCGGTGCCCTGGACATCGTGGCGGAGCCGCTGATCGCGCGCGGCGCCGCGCCCGAGCTTGCGCGGACGCGGGCCGAATCCCTCCTGCTGCAGCTCAACCTGCCGCGCCGCCTGCACCACCTGCCGCCCGCGACCTTCTCGGGCGGCGAGCAGCAGCGGGTGAACCTTGCCCGTGGCTTCGCCCCCGGCTACCCCATCCTGCTGCTGGACGAGCCCACCGCGAGCCTCGACGCCGCCAACCGCGAGGTGGTGATCGCGTTGATCGCCGAGGCCAAGGCCGCCGGCACCGCGATCATCGGCATTTTCCATGACGTGGAAGTGCGGGACCGCGTGGCCGACCGTCTCTTCGAAGTTTTGCCCATCCAGGACGCCGCATGACCGCCGAGACCATTCTGACCAACGCCCTGCTGGTCCTCCCTGAAGAGGTGCTGCCCGGCACCCTGGTGGTGCGGGAGGGACGCATCGCGGAGGTGCAGCCCGGCCGCAGCCATGCGCCCGGCGCCATCGACCTGGATGGCGACCACCTGATGCCCGGTGTCATCGACGTGCATACGGACAACCTGGAACGCCAGGTGCAGCCCCGCGCCACAGCGCGCTGGCCTTCCCGCTCCGCCTTCATGTCGCATGACGCGCAGACGGCGGCGGCGGGCGTGACCACGGTGCTGGACGCGCTGTGCCTGGGCGATCTCGGCTTCGACGCGCAGCGGACGGAGACCTTTCTGGACGGCGTGAGGGATCTCGATGCCCTGGCACCGACCGGGCTGCTGAAGAGCGAACATTTCCTTCATCTGCGTTGCGAATTGCCCGCCGCGGACCTGATGCCCTTGCTGGACACGGTGGCGGACCACCCCGCCGTGCGGATGGTCAGCTTGATGGATCATTCCCCAGGTGTCGGCCAGTACGTGGATGTCGAGCGCTACCGCGCCATGCGGGCCAAGAGCTTGCCTCTCGAGGAGGTGGAGCGCCGCATCGACCACCTCCTGGCGCAGCGCGAGCGCCTGCTGGGCCCGCAGCGGCGCGCGCTGCTGGAGCGCTTCGCGGGCCGCGACCTGCCACTGGCCAGCCATGACGACTGGCGTGAGGACGAGATCGCACAAAATGAAGCCGACGGCATCATGATTTCGGAATTCCCGGTCTCGATGCTGGCGGCGGAGGCGGCGCGGCGGCATGGCATGCAGATCATCGCCGGCGCGCCGAACCTGGTGCGCGGCGGCAGCCATTCCGGCAATGTCGCGGCTTCCGACCTGGTGCGCAGCGGGCTGGTGGATGTCTTCGCCAGCGACTACGTGCCGCCCGCGATGATCGAGGCGGTGTGGCGCGCGGCGGCCGAGACCGGCCTTTCCCTGCCCAGGGCCATCGCCACCATCACCGATGCCCCCGCGCGCATGCTGAAGATGCACGACCGCGGCCGCATCGAGGCCGGGCGCCGTGCCGACCTCGTGCGCATCCGGCCGCTGGGCGACATGCCGGTGGTGCGCAGCGTCTGGCGGGCGGGCGAGCGCGTCGCATGACGGCGCGCCTCGCCCTCTACTGGGCGCCGGAGGTTGCTGACCCGCTGCACGCGGCAGCCTCCCGCTGGCTGGGCCGCGATGCCGAAACCGGCGCGACCTTTCCGCAGGAGCCCCTGCCCGGCCTGGATATCGGTGAGATCACGGCCGATCCGCGCAACTATGGCTTCCACGCCACCCTGAAGCCGCCGTTCCGCCTCGCGACATCCTATGAGGCGGCGCGCGCCGAGGCAGCAGCACTGGCGGCGCGGACGGCGCCCTTCCAACTGCCGCCACTGACGGTGATGGATCTCGGCGGCTTCCTGGCCTTGCGGGAAAGCGAACCCTGTCCGGCCTTGCAGGCTTTCGCGGATTCCTGCGTCGCCGCACTCGATGCGCACCGTGCCCCGCCAACCGAGGCCGAGCTGGCGCGGCGCCGCCCCGAACGCCTGAGCGAGTCGCAGCGGGCGATGCTCTCCCGCTGGGGCTATCCTTACGTCTTCGCGGAATGGCAGTTCCACCTGACGCTGTCGCGGCGGCTGTCGGCGGAAGAAAAGGCGGTGGTCATGCCGGCGGCGCAGCGCGCCGTCGGTGAAGTGGCGGCGCGGCCGCGCGTGGTGCGGGAACTCTGCCTCTTTACCCAGGTGGCGCCCGGCGCGCCCTTCCTTATCGCGGAGCGGCTGCCCCTGGGCGGCTGAAGCCGGCGTCGAGGCCGTCGCGCAGCGCCCGCAGCAAGCGGGCCGCGCCGGCCTCGGCACTCGTATCATTCACCACCTGCACGACCTCCAGCCCCTGCGGCAGAGCTGGCTGGCGCATCAGACGCTCGGCGATCTCCTCCGCCGTCTCGCGCCCACGCTGTGCCAGGCGAGCCGCCAGGATGGCCGTGGGGGCCGTGACCTCGATGACGCGGAGGCGGTAGCGGGTATTCGCTTCCGCCAGCACCGCACGCGACAGATTGGCGATCACCACGCGCCCGGCCGCCAGATCGGCCTCGATGTCGCGGGGGATGCCGTAAAGCAGTCCATGCGCCTGCCAGTGCAGCGCGAAGGCGCCACGGTCCCGCGCCGCGATGAATTCCGCCTCGCTCATCGGGAGATGATCCTCGGCGCCGGCATGCTGCGAGGTTTCCGGCGGGCGGGTAATGGCGCGGCGGGCGAAGACGAAGCGCGGGTCCTGGGACAAGGCGGCGCGGGCGGACCCGAGAAGCGTGTCTTTCCCGGCCCCGGAAGGCCCCACAACAGTCATCAACCAGCCTGACATCACCATCCCTCGATTGACCTGTCGCTTTTCCGCGCGCAGAGGGAATGACGCAAGCAGCCGGGGTGCGTTTTTGGCGGCCCCTCCCCTGGAGCAACCGAATGTTCACAACTCGCCCTGAGATTGCCGCCACTTTTGGTGCCGTTGGCAGCACGCACTGGATCGCCAGCCAGGTTGGCATGGCAGTGCTGGAGCGCGGCGGCAATGCCTTCGACGCCGCCGCCGCCGCCGGCTTCACCCTGCAAGTCGCTGAGCCGCATCTGAACGGCCCGCTGGGCGACTGCCCCATCATCATCCACGATGCCAGGACGGGCACGCAGAAGGTCATCTGCGGCCAGGGCGTGGCGCCGGCCGGGCTGAGCGTGGCCAAGGTGAAGGGCGAGCTGGGGCTGGACCTGATCCCCGGCACCGGCCTGCTGGCCGCCATGGTTCCCGGCGCCTTCGATGCCTGGGCCACCATGCTGCGCGACTGGGGCACCTGGACGCTGGCCGACGTGCTGTCCTTCGCCATCGGCTATGCGGAACGCGGCATCCATTACGTGCCGCGCATCTGCGCCACCATCCAGACCGTGAAGCCGCTGTTCGAGGATGAGTGGAAGACCTCCGCCGCCCTCTGGCTGCGGGATGGCGGGCCGAAGCCGGGCGCCCTCTGGGCCAACCCGACGCTGGCCGCCACCTATATCCGCGTGCTGAAGGAGGCGGCCGCCGCTGGCTCCGACCGCGTGGCGCAGATCGATGCCGCCCGGCGCGCCTGGTACGAGGGCTTCGTGGCCGAGGCCATCGACCGCTTCTGCCGGGAGAACGAGGTGCTGGACGCCTCCGGCCGCCGCCATCGCGGCGTGCTGACGGGCGATGACATGGCCCGCTGGCGCGCGCCGGTGGAGGCGCCGCTGGCCTATAACTATCGCGGCACCACGCTGCTGAAATGCGGCCCCTGGAGCCAGGGCCCGGGCATGTTGCAGACCATGGCCATCCTGGCCGGCTTCGATATCGCCGCCATGGACACGACGGGCGATGAATTCGTCCACACCGTGATCGAGGCGATGAAGCTCGGCTTCGCCGATCGCGAGGCCTTCTATGGCGACCCGGACTTCGTGGATGTGCCGATGGAGACGCTGCTCTCCGAGGCCTACAACATCGAGCGGCGCAAGCTGATCGGCTCGCAGGCCTCGATGGAACTGCGCCCCGGCAGCGTCAACGGGCGCACACCGTGGGTGGACCATGAGGCGGAGAAGCGCCTCGCGATGCTGGGTGCCGCGGGCGCGGGCGAGCCGACGGTCTCCCGCCTCGGCGTCTCCGGCGCCGACACCTGCCATGTCGATGTTATCGACTGCTGGGGCAACATGGTCTCGGCCACGCCCTCCGGCGGCTGGCTGCAGTCCTCTCCGGCCATCCCCGAACTTGGCTTCGCGCTGGGCACCCGTGGGCAGATGTTCTGGCTGGACGAGTCGCTGCCCAATGGCCTGAAGCCGGGCAAGCGGCCGCGCACCACCCTCTCCCCCGGCATGGCGCTGCGCGACGGCAAGCCCTGGATGGCCTTCGGCACCCCGGGCGGGGAGCAGCAGGACCAGTGGCAGCCGATCATGATCGCCCGCATGCTCGACCATGGGCTGAATATCCAGCAGGCGATCGACGCACCGGCCTTCCATAGCGAGCACTGGCCGTCCTCCTTCTGGCCCCGCACGGCGCGGCCGGGCAAGGCGGTGCTGGAAGGCCGCCTGGGCCAGGGGGTGCTGGATGCCATGCTGGCGCGCGGCCACAAGGCCGAGCTGGGCGGCGACTGGTCCGAAGGCCGCCTCTCGGCCGTGCGGCAGGAGCCGGACGGCCAGATCTTCGCGGGCGCGAACCCGCGCGGGATGCAGGGCTACGCGGTCGGCCGCTAACGCAGCACGGTCGGCTCCTCCTCCGCCCAGTCGCGGAGGAGGGTGAAGCCGACCGCCAGTAGCACCGGCCCGAGGAACAACCCGAGGAAGCCGAAGGCGAAGACGCCGCCCAGGGCGCCCAGGATGGTCAGCAGCAACGGCAGGTCGGCGCCGCGGCTGATAAGCCAGGGGCGGATGACGTTATCGACGCTGGAAATGCCGGCCGCACCATAGACCAGCAGGAAGATGCCCCAGCCGGTGGAGCCGGTGGCAAAAAGCCAGATGGCGGCGGGCAGCCAGACCACCGGCGCGCCAACCGGCAGGATCGAGACGATGCCGGCCACCACGCCAAAGAGCACGGGCTGCGGCACGCCCGCGATCCACAGGCCCAGGGCCGTCAATGCGCCCTGCGCCACGGCGGTGCCCAGCAGCCCGTAGACCACGCCGACCGTGACGGCGGCGGTGAGTTGCACCAGCCGCCGCGCCTGCGGCCCGGCGATGCGGCTGACCAGCGCATCCAGCACCCGCGCCATGCGGGGGCCATCCCGGTAGAAGAAGAACGACAGCAGGATGGCGATCACCAGTTCCGCCAGGCCGGACAGGACCGCAAGCAGGAAGCCCAGCAGGTTCTGCGCGATGATGCCGGCATAGGGCCGCAGCATGTTGGTGAGGGGCGAGAAATCCAGTTGCAGGGTCGCCCAGCGCTCCTGCAGGAAAGCGCCGATCAGCGGAATATAGCCCAGCTTGTCCCCGATCCCTGGCAGGCCGCCCGCGATGAAGCCTTCCACGGAGTGCCGCAGGCCCTCGATATCCTCCGCCCGCAGCGGCGTGGCGAACAGCAGCGGCAGGCCGATCAGCAGCATCTCCGCCACCACCATCGCCAAAGCGGCCAGCGTGGGAGAGAGCCCGAGCTTCTCGCGCAGCATGCGGCACAAGGGCCAGGTGCAGTAGGACAGGATGGCGGCCCAGAGCAGCGCGGAGATGAACGGCCGCAGCACCAGCAGGCAGCCGACCATCAGCGCCGCCAGTGCAGCGAGGCCCAACAGCCGCGCGGGCCGCAGCGAGTGGTCGTCCGGGGGAGAAGAAAGGCTCATGGGCGGCATGATGGCCTGAGCACCCCCCGCTCCGCCAGCACCGCCCTTGCTCTTCCGCGCCGGGTCTCTAGCCTGCGCCGGCAACGCGGCCATTGCCGCCGCTCCATAAGAGGGAAACAGTCCATGCCGCGCTTTGCAGCCAATCTGTCCATGATGTTCGGGGAGCTTCCCTTCCTGGACCGTTTCGCCGCCGCGCGCGCGGCTGGCTTCAGCGCCGTGGAGTTCATGTTCCCTTATGACTTCCCGGCTGCCGAGATCGCCAAGCGCCTTGCCGACAACGACCTGGCGCAGGTGTTGTTCAACGCGCCCCCGGGCGATTCGAGCAAGGGAGAGCGCGGGACCGCCTGCCTGCCCGGACGGCAGGAAGAGTTTCGTGACGGCGTGCGGCGCGCGCTGGACTATGCCGCCGCCCTCTCCTGCCCCCGCCTGCACCTGATGGCCGGCATCGCGCCCACCGGCGTCGCGCGGGATACGCTGACCGGCGTCTATACCGCCAACCTGGCCTGGGCGGCCGAGGAAGCGGCCAAGTTCGGCGTGAAGCCGGTGATCGAGCCGATCAACCACCGGGATATCCCGGGCATGTTCCTCAACACCATGGACCAGGGCGCCGCCATCATTGCGGCGGTGGGGCCGGAGCGCCTGGGGCTGCAGTTCGACCTCTACCACTGCCAGGTGACAGAGGGCGACATCGTCAAGCGGGTGGAGAAGCACCTGCCCATCATCGCCCACATGCAGGTGGCCGACGTGCCCGGGCGCAACGAGCCGGGCACCGGAGAAGTGAACTGGCCTTTCGTCTTCGAGCGTATCGACGCCCTCGGGTTCCGCGGTTGGATCGGATGTGAATACCGGCCGCTGGGCGAGACGGTCGCCGGCCTCGGCTGGTTCGCCCCCTACCGCGCCTGAAGGGCCGCCGGGTGCAAAAACTTTACCTGGGCCGTTAGAGCGTCAGCTTGAGCACCACTATTAGTGTTGCGTTATCTCGTCAGGAAGCGCATTTTCCCATCCAATGAGCACCGGGCGAGACGCTTCTCCTGCGGCGCTTCCTTTTACCCGGGCTTTAACTGCGAGAGGTCTCCATGCGGTTCGCGGATATCGGTCAGCAATTGCGGGCCTACCGTCTCGAGTCCGGCATGCGGGCGGAGGAAATCGCCGCCCGCCTTGGCGTGTCCCGCGCGGCCCTCTACCGGTATGAGAAGGGCGAGGTCATCAAGCTGGATACGATCCGGCGCCTCGCGGAACTGCTGAAGATCTCGCCGTTGTCCCTGCTGGGAATCGGCGTCGAGTATTTCTCCCGTCCCCTCGCCTTCCAGGAACGGCTGCGGCAGGTCGAGGAACAGGCCGACCAGATCCTGCAGGTCGGCGGCGCCGTCTGCTATCAGGCCACCACGGAAGCCTTCGACGGCGCCCTGGCCGAAGCCTGGGCCGAGGCGGCGGATCAGGCGCCGGAGCGTATCGCCGCCCGTGCCGCCGCCGACCAGGCCATGGGGCTGCTGGCCGCCCGCAAGAAGCTGCACCAGTCCCGGCGCGCCAATATCATCGCCATGCTGTCCGAGACGGCCTTGCGGCGCATGCTGATGGAAGGGGTGGCGTCTGGCGCCGGCCTGTCCGAACGCACCCGCACCCGCTGCCGCCTTGCCGCCCGCACGGAAGCCGAGAACATCGCCGCGCAGATGGAAAGCGTGCCGATCGGCTTGCAACTGGGCCTGTTGGCCTCGGAGCCTGCCGGCAATTTCCTGGTGCTGCGGGGGCGGGAGCGCGCGCATGTCTGCCTCAGCCCCTTTGCGCCAGAAATGACCTCGGGCGCCGCCATCGGCGTCGGCAGCATCACGGCGGCGGATGAGGCGGTGAGCGCGCACCAGCGCGTCGCCGAGGCCGCGTGGCGTGATGCGCTCAAGGGCGCCGCCGCCGCCGCCCGCGTGCGTGACCTGATCCGCGAAACGACGCGCTAAAGCTCCATCCGCGCTTCCATTACTTCATCGTCGCCGGGCACGCGGCGCAGGGCGAAGCCCAGCGCCTTCACGAAGCCGATCATCGGGCGGTTGTCGGCCAGGACCTGTCCGGCCACGGTATGCAGGCCCTGCGCCCGCGCCCAGGCCAGCAACTGCTCCATCAGGTGGCGCGCCAGCCCCTGCCCTTTCCAGGCCGGCAGCGTGACAACGGCGAATTCTCCGATGTCGCTGCCCGGCTCACGGATCAACCGGGCGCTGCCGACGGTGCGGTCCGGCCCGTCCTGGACCTGCTCCACCGCCACGAAGGCCATCTCCCGGTCGTAGTCGATCTGCGTCATGCGCACGATCTGCTCGGGCGGCAGGGCGCGGAGCTGCGTGAAGAAGCGCCAGCGCACGTCCTCGGGCGTCAGTTGCCGGAAGGCCTCGGCATGCGCCTCGGCATCCTCCGGGCGAATGGGGCGCACCGTGAGCTTGCGGCCATCCCGTGCCGTCCATTCATGCGCCAGTTGCGCGGGGTAAGGCGGAACAGCCAGGAAGCCGGCTTCGCCGGGGGGCCGCAGGCGCAGCGAGGCATCCAGCACCACCGCTTCCTGCCCACGGGCCAGCAGCGGGTTGATGATCAGGTCCTCGACTTCGGGGAAATCGACCGCGATCTGCGAGACGCGGACCAGCGCATCCACCACCCGCTCCAGGTCCACGGCGGCCAGGTCGCGGAAGCCGGAGAGCAGGCGGGCACCGCGCGTGCGGCGGATCTGCGCCAGTGCCAGCGCCCGGTTCAGCGGCGGCAGGTCGTAAGCGACATCCGGTTCGAAATCCGAGGCGGTGCCGCCGCGCCCGAAGCCGATCCAGGGGCCGAACATCGCGTCGTCCCCCAGGCGGATCCGCAGCTCATGCGCCTTGGGCGTGCCGAGCCCCAGCATGCGCTGCACCAGGACGCCCTGCAGGCGCAGGTCCGGGTGGTCGCGGCGGGCCTGCTCCAGCATCGTGGACGCGGCCTGCATCACGGCCTCGGCGTCCGGCAGGTTGAGCGTGACGCCGCCAATCTCCGTCTTGCGCGGCAGGTCGGGGCTGGAAAGCTTCACCACCACCGGGAAGCCCAGGCGCTGGGCGGCGGCAGCGGCGGCGGCGGGGTCAGCCGCGACTTCCCCAGGAACGACAGGCTGGCCATAGGCGGCCAGGATCGACAGCGCCTCCTGCTCCGTCAGCGACAGGCGGGACTCCGCCCGCGCGGTATCCAGGATACGCCGGACAGCGGCGCGGTCGGGCGCCAGATGCAGCACGTCCCTTGGCGGCAGCTCGGCGGCGGCGGCGCGGTTGCGACGGTCGGTGGCCAGATGGAATGCCCCCCGCACCGCGGCTTCCGGCGAGGCAAAGACCGCGATGCCCGCCTGCGCCAGTCGCCGCCGCGCCGGCTCGGCGCTGGCATGGCCGAGCCAGCCGGCCAGCACCGGCGCCCCCCGCGTGGCCTTGGCGGCAGCGGCCATATTGCCGGCGGCCACCATCTCATCCTCGCCGGCGGAGGGGGAATGCACCGCCACCACGGCATCCACTTCCGGCAAGGCAGCCAGCAGCGCGGCGGCCTCGGCAAGCCTGTGTGCCTGGCCACGCGGCAGCAGGAGAGGATTGGCCGCCGAGGCGTCGGGCAGCACCATGGCCAGGGTCTGGCCGGCGGCCTCGCTCCAGCGCGCCAGCCTGGCACCGCTGGCAACCACCGCATCGGCCGCAATCTGCGCCGGACCCTGGCCATTGGAGACGATGGCAATGCGGTCCCCCGCCATGGCATCCGGCCCGGTGCGGCGGGCGGGCCGTACCCTGGCCAGGGTTTCGGCGGCGGCCAGCAGATCCTCGAAGCCGCCGACGCGCAGCACGCCGGCGCGCCGCAGCGCGGCCTCCATCACGGCATCCGCCGTCCCGGAAGCGTCACCCTGCCGGCCGCCGGGCCGCAGGGCCACCACGGGCCGGGTACGCGCCGTGGCACGGGCGGCGGAGATGAACATGCGCCGATTCTTGATGCGGCGGATATCCAGCAGCACGGCGCCGGCCATGGCATCGCGGGCCAGCCAGTCCAGCGCCATGGCGAAGCCCAGCCCCTGATTGGTGCCGATGCCGAGGATATGGCTGAAGCCCAACTCCTCCCCGGTTGCCCAGTCGATCACGGCGCGCGCGGTGGCGGCGGATTGGCAAAGCAGCGCCAGCTTGCCGGGCCGGGGCGTGAGATGCGACATGCTGGCGTTCAGCCCGATCGCCGGCAGGCACAAACCGAAGCTATGGGAACCAAAGGCCCGGACCCCGGTCTGCGCCGTCAGCGCCGCCAAGTCCGGTGAAGCCACGGGAACCACGGCCGCGAAGCAACCGCGCGCGGCGAGGCTGGCCATGGCTGCGGCCTGCGCCTCAGGCGGCAGGCAGAGCACGGCCAGATCAGGCGCCTCGGGCAGATCCTCGATACTGGCGGCGGCGGTCAGGCCCGCCTGTTGGCAGCCAATGGCATAGAGGCTGCCCTTGAAGCCGCCGGAAGCCAGGTTGCGCGCCAGGATGGCGGTTTCACCCAGCGTCTCGTCGCCCACCAGCACCACGGATCGTGGGCGGAAGAGCGCCGTGTCACGGAATCCATGCTGGGAGCGGGAGAGCGGAACAGGCAGGTTCATGGCGCCATCAGCATGGCGCGGGCCTGCCTGCCCCGGCAACTCCGCCGGCTTCAGGCCGCCAGCAATTCCTTGGCGGCCAGTTCCCTGGCCAGGAAAGCCGCCAGGGCGCCGGGGCCCGAGCGGGCGGTGCCAGCAAGGCCGGCGGCCTCCTCGGCAGCGGCATTGTAGTTGGTATTGGTGTTGACGTCGTAGACCAGCGCCCGGCCGTCCGCCGTGCGGATGAACTCGACGCCAGCGACATCAATGCCACTGCTGGACAGGAAGCCTTCCAGCCGCTCCCGCAGCGCGGGCTCCATGCTGCCCTCCGGCAGGATGGTGAAGCGCGGGGCAGCGGCGGGCGCGGGCTGGGTGCCCACCGGGCAGGCGGCATCGCCAATGGCGCAGACGTCCGCCGGGCAGAGCTCGAACCCCGCAGTGGTATCGACCTCGATCGCATAAACAAAGCGGCCGCCGACGAACTCAGCACGGGTGATCACCGGACGCGGCGCGCGGATATATTCTTGCAGCAGCCAGATGCCGTCGATCGGCGCTTCATCGTCCGGCAAGGCTGCCAGCTGGTCCGCCAAGGCCTGGGGCGAGGTGAAGAGACGCACGCCGAGGCCCTTGCCGCCCCGGTTCGGCTTCAGGATCACCGGCCCCTCGCCAAAGTGGCGGCGAGCGGTTTCGATCAGCACCTGCGGATCATCCTGCACCAGCACGGTGTGGGGCACCGAAAGGCCAGCGGCTTCCAGCGCGGCGTACTGGCGGACCTTGCTGATCTCCAGATCCAGCGCACGGGGGCCGTTCACCACCCGGCGGCCATGGCGGGTAAGCCAGGCCAGCACAGCGGCGGTCAGCTCAGCGGAATAGCGATGGCCGCGCGTGTGAGAGGACGCGCTCATCCGGTTGTAATAGACGCCTTCCGGCGGCACGGCGGAAAGGTCGAAGACGCCGCGGGACAGGTCCAGTTCCGCCCATGGCAGACGGATGCGGTCAAAGGCCTCCGCAAGAGGCGGGAGCCAGGCGGGATTCTCGTGAATCACGTAAGCCTTGGTCATGACGAATCCTTTCCACCACGGTCGGGCGCGTGGCCCCTATTAGGGCCGGTATATGCCTATGGCGCCGCGCCATTCTAGTGGGAAGGATGTGGGTTTGTTAGTTATCCACTATTTTATGTGTCAAAATACATGATTTACGTCCTGACCGAAGCGATCGAAGCGCGCGCCATAGACGTGAAAGGATATCGCCTCCTCTCCACTAAGATTCGCCAGCCGATGGATGGCGCCAGGATCGGCAGGGCCGCAGGATGTGGAGCCATGCCCACGCAAGACGACGCCGGTCTGCCGAGGCGTCACATTTCCCCCCGGAAGATCGTAGAATGCTTCCGACAACACGCCGCGATAAACGCCGAGAGCGCACCAGGTGCGGTGGGCGTGCACCGGGCTCATCTGGCCAGGCCGCCAGATCAGAGCCACCACCGCATAAGAGCCGTCCGGATCGGCATGAAGAAGATGCCGGATGTAGCTGTTGGGGCAACTCGGGCAGGAGATCCCGGCCAGCAGATCCGGATCATGGAGATGAGCCTGGATGGCGACAGCAACACGTTCAGGCCGCCCGGCCATGTCACTGAGCGCGGCCCGGTGAATATCGGCCAGCATGGAGGAAAGCCCCGCGGTACGAGGCAGAACAAAGGTCATGGCCTCTACACCGCCGTCAGGGCGTCGGGTGCCGTCAATGCTGCCAGAACCATGGCCTGGGATGCGGCCACCTGCTCCTTCATGAAGGCTGCGGCTTCAGCGGCATGGCCAAGCGCCAGTGCTTCGATCAGCGCATGATGCTCATGGGCCATTTCACCTGTGCGGTCGCGCCGCCGCAGGCCTAGGGCCAGCATGCGTGTGCTCTCGTCCAGCAGCCGGTCGATCTGCCGTGCCAAGCGGCCATTGCCGGAGAGTTCCGCTAGCGCGACATGGAAGGCCTTATTGGCATCCAGGAAGGCATGGGTGCTTTCCTCGTCATTCGGCTGGTAACCGCAGGCGCAGATGGAATCGAGGCGGCGCAGTAGCTCCGCATCCACCCGGCCGGCTGCCAGCCGCGCGGCTTCCGGCTCCAGGAGCAGCCGCATGCCAAAGACCTCATGGATGTCGCGGATGGTGACGAGCGACACCGTCCACCCACGGCGCGGCACGGCCTGCACCAAGCCTTCTTCAGCCAGCCGGGCCAAAGCTGCCCGGATCGGCGCCTTTCCAAGACCAATCTGCTGCGCCACCACAGCTTCGCTGAGCGTGGCGCCCGGCCGCATGCGGGTCGTGAGAATTTCTCGCCGCAGCAAGCCGACGGCCTGCTCCGTCAAGGAAGGCGGAACATCAACCGGCGTCATCAATGACATGCAGCTAAACTTCCACTGACATGTCACAACATTATCGAAGCGGAAGTGGCGATGCAAGGAAGCCGCCACCAACGAAAAACCCCCGGCACCTTACGGTACCGGGGGCTTTCCAAAGCCTGTCGCGGTGAGGCGAAGGTTAGTCCTTCATCACCACGGCCTGACGGCCGCGCTGCCCGTCCTTAACTTCCAGCGCCACCTTCTCACCCTGCTGCACGTCCTGCTTGCCAGCGCGCTGCAGAACGGAGGAGTGCAGGAACACGTCCTGGCCGCCATCGTCCGGAGTCACGAAGCCGAAGCCGCGCACCTGGTCGAACCACTTAACAGTGCCGTTCACCGCATAGGTCGGGCCGCTGTCGTCACGGCCGAAGTCGCGGCGCGGCGGCGGACGGTCACCGAAGGAGCGCGGCGCGCCGAAGCCGCCGCCGCCGCCACCGAAGCGGTCGCCACCACCGAAGTCACGGCGCGGCGGACGGTCGCCGAAGCCACCACCACCACCGAAGCGGTCGCCACCACCGAAGTCGCGACGCGGCGGGCGGTCGCCGAAGCCACCACCACCACCAAAGCCGCCGGGAGCACCGAAGTCGCGGCGCGGCGGGCGGTCACCGAAGTCGCGGCGGGGCGGACGGTCGCCGAAGCGGTCACCGCCGAAGTCGCGGCGCGGCGGACGGTCTCCACCACCCGGGCCCAGCTTACGCTCATGGATCTTGGTAACCAGCCGGCGCCCCTGCCGGTCGGAGCCAATCTCGCAGACCAGCTTGTCGCCAGTCTCGGGGGGCTCAATTCCCGCCTCGGTCAGGGCCGATGCGTGGAAGAACACATCCTGGCCATCCGGGCCCAGTACAAAGCCGAACCCCTTACGGCCATTGTACCACTTCACCTCGGCCTCAATCGGCCCGGTGCCACCCTGCGAATCGTTGTCCGGCAACACTGCGTCTCGTATCCGTAAAAACTACACGGCCCGACGGGATGCAGGACCGGCCCCAACATCCTTGCACCACAGGGCAACGATTGCTAGCCGAATCGGTGAAATTCACAAAGGAGTGGCTTGTTTTTCGGTGCCGCGAACAATGAGGAGGGGCCGGCAGGGCCGCCCCCTCCCCGCTCAGCCTTAACCGGCGTCGGCCAGGGCCCGCTTGGCCATCACGCCAACAAGATGCGCGCGGTATTCGGCGCTGCCGTGGATGTCGCTGTTAAGGTCGTCCGACGACTGCTTCACGCCTTCCAGCGCAGCGGCAGACCAGTTGGAAGCCAGCGCCACTTCCATATCGGCCTGCCGGAAGGCACAGGGGCCGGCGCCATTCACGCCCACCCGCACCCCGGCAGGCCCCTTGGCCACGAAGACCCCGGCCATGGAGTAGCGGCTCGCCGGGTTGCGCAGCTTGGCGTAACCAGCCTTCTCGGGAATCGGGAAGGACACGGCCACCAACAATTCGCCCGGCTCCAGCGCCGTGGTGAACATGCCCAGGAAGAATTCGTCAGCCGGGATGCGGCGGCTGTTGGTGATGAAGGTCGCGTTCAACGCCAGCGCCGCCGCCGGGTAGTCCGCCGCCGGGTCGTTATTGGCCAGGCTGCCACCGAGCGTGCCGCGATTGCGCACCTGCGTGTCGCCAATCGTGGCGGCCATGCGGGCCAGCGCCGGAATGCTTTCCGTCACCAGCGGGTTGGTGGCGACCTCGTAATGCTTGGTCATCGCACCGATCACCAGCGCATCGCCTTCCCGCTTCACGCCGCGCAGCTCGGCGATGCCGCCGAGATCCACCAGCGCGGTTGGGCGGTTCAGCCGGTGCTTCAGCGCCGGCAGCAGCGTCATGCCGCCGGAGATGGGCTTGGCATCCGGGTCCGCAGCCAGGATCTTGACCGCATCGGCCACCGAGGTGGGCTTGTGGTACTCGAAATCGTACATGCCCTGCTCTCCTTAGCCAGCCGGCGCCAGTTCGGCGCGCTTGCCATGCATCACATCGGCCGCGGCGGTGATCGCCTTGACGATGTTATGGTAGCCGGTGCAGCGGCAGATGTTGCCATCCAGGCCCTCGCGGATCTCGTGCTCGGTTAGCCCCTGGGGATTCTTCTGCACGAGGTCGATGGCGCTCATCACCATGCCCGGGGTGCAGAAACCGCATTGCAGCGCATGGTACTCGCGGAAGGCTTCCTGCATCGGGTGCAGCGTGCCATCGGCCGCAGCCAGACCCTCGATGGTGGTCACCTTCGCGCCTTCGGCCTGAACCGCCAGGATGGTGCAGGCTTTTACGCTCTCCCCATCGACATGGACCACGCAGGCCCCGCACTGGCTGGTGTCGCAGCCGACATGGGTGCCGGTCAGGCGCAGCTTCTCGCGCAGCAGCTCCACGAGCAGCGTGCGGCTTTCGACCTCGACCGTGTGATTCTGGCCGTTCACGGTCAGTGTGACCTGCGGCATTGGCGCATCCTCCGGAGGCGAAGACGCCGCGACGCGCGGCGATCGGGGATGAAGAGTCATCCGAGCCCAGGGCGCCCGTCAAGTCAGCCCAGCATGATCGCAGCGGTTCCTGGCAGAAGAAATCCGCGAATGCGATGCGTTCGCAAGTAAAGCAGTAAGAAAAGGGGCCGAAGCCCCTTCTCTGTCGTTACTCAGGCGTATTCGGCCACATTGCGCGCCAGCGGGTTCTGGCTTGCCGGTAGGTCGTGCAGGTGGCAGGCCGCCCAATGTCCCGTCACCGTCTGCTGCAGCCGCGGCTCGTCGCTCCTGCAGCGGTCGAAGGCATAGGGGCAGCGGGTATGGAACCGGCATCCGGGCGGCGGCCGGATCGGGCTCGGCACATCGCCCTTCAGGATGATGCGTTCCCGCGCCGCCCCGGGCTCCGGCACCGGCACGGCGGAAAGCAGTGCCTCGGTATAGGGATGTTTGGGCGCGGCGAAGAGGCTGCGCTTCGGCGCGATCTCGACGATCTTGCCCAGATACATCACCGCCACGCGATGCGTCATATGCTCGACGATCGCCAAGTCGTGACTGATGAAGAGCAGCGCCAGCCCGAGTTCCTTCTGCAGATCCTGCAGCAGGTTCACGATCTGCGCCTTCACCGACACGTCCAGTGCCGAAACCGCTTCGTCGCAGATGATCAGCTCAGGCTCACCTGCCAGGGCGCGCGCGATACAGATACGCTGGCGCTGGCCGCCAGAGAATTCGTGCGGGAAGCGTTCCACCGCATCGCGCGGCAGCCGCACGGTGTCCATCAGCTTGCCGAGGCGCTCATTAAGGTCGGCGGAGTTCTTCGCCAGGCCATAATTGCGGATCGGCTCCGCCAGCAGGTCGCGCACCCGCATGCGCGGGTTCAGGCTGCTGAACGGGTCCTGGAAGACCACGCCGATGCGGCGGCGGACGGGGCGCAGCTTGCCCTCGGACAGGTCGTCGATGCGCTGCCCGTCGAGGACCACCTGCCCGCCCGTGGGATTGTAGAGGCGCAGGATGGTCTTGCCGACGGTGGACTTGCCGCAGCCGGATTCACCGACGAGCGAGAGCGTCTCGCCCTTGTTGACGTTGAAGGACACGCCATCCACGGCATAGACATGGCCGGTGGTGCCGCCGAAGAAGCCCGCCTTGATGGGGAAGTGCTTCTTGAGGTCGTTGACCTCCAGCAGCGGCCGGCCGGCATTGGCCGTGAGTTGATCCACGGTTCGGCTCATGGTCTCGCTCATGCGGGCACGGCCTCCTTGGTCGCGTAGTGGCAGGCTGCCTGGTGGCGAGGCGCCTTCTCTTCCAGCGCCGGGGCGATTTCCAGGCATAGTTCGGTCTGCTGCGGGCAGCGGCTGGCGAAGACGCAGCCCTGGATCCGCTTCTTGAGGCTCGGCACCAGGCCGGGGATTTCCGCCAGCCGCGTGCTTTCACCCGTCAGCGAGGAGCCGAGCTTCGGCACCGCGCCGAGCAGCCCCTTGGTATAGGGATGCTTCGGGTTCTTGAAGAGCTCGTTGACCGGCGCTTCCTCGACCTTCCGGCCGGCGTACATAACGATCACCCGCTCCGCCACCTCGGCCACCACGCCGAGGTCGTGGGTAATGAGCACGATGGCCGCGCCCACGCGGTGCTTCAGGTCCCGCATCAGGTCCAGGATCTGCGCCTGGATGGTCACGTCGAGCGCGGTGGTCGGCTCATCGGCGATCAGCAGCTTCGGGTTGCAGGCCAGGGCGATGGCGATCATGACGCGCTGCCGCATGCCGCCGGAAAGCTGGTGCGGGTATTCCTTCACCCGCTTCTCCGGTGCCGGGATGCCGACGAGCTTCAGCATCTCCACCGCGCGCGCCTCGGCCTGCGACTTGGACAGCCCCTGGTGCAGCCGCAGTGCCTCGCCGATCTGCTGGCCGATGGACAGCACCGGGTTCAGCGATGTCATCGGCTCCTGGAAGATCATGCTGATCTCGTTGCCGCGGATGGCACGCATCTCGCGCTCGGAGAGCTTCAGCAGGTCCTTGCCATTGAAGCGGATGGCGCCGGCGATTTTGCCCGGCGGCTCCGGGATGAGCCGCAGGATCGACATGGAGGTGACGGATTTGCCGCAGCCGGACTCACCGACGATGGCAACCGTCTCACCCGCTTCCACGGAAAACGTCAGGCCATCGACGGCGCGGTTCACGCCATCGGCGGTGGCGAAATGCGTCTGCAGGTTTTCGACTTCGAGGAGTGCCATGGTGCTTACACCCGCTTCGCCATGCGCGGGTCGAGGGAATCCCGCAGGCCGTCGCCCAGGAGGTTCACCGCCAGCACGGTAATGGAAAGAAAGATGGCCGGGAAGAACACGATATACGGCTTCACCTGCCACAGGGCACGGCCCTCGGCCATGATATTGCCCCAGGACGGGATGATCGGCGGCGTGCCGGCCCCGATAAAGCTCAGGATGGCCTCGGCGATCATGGCGCTGGCGCAGATATAGGTCGCCTGCACCGTCATGGGCGCCAGGGTATTCGGCAGGATGTGCCGCCAGATGATGACCGGCGTGCGCGTGCCCGAGGCGATCGCCGCCTCGACATAAGGCTGCTCGCGCAAGCTCAGCACCACGCCACGCACGAGGCGTGAGACGCGCGGAATCTCGGCCACGGTGATGGCCAGGATGACGTTGCCGACCGAGCCACGGGTCAGCGCCATCAGCGCGATGGCCAGCAGGATGGAGGGGATCGACATCAGCCCGTCCATGACACGCATGATGATGCTGTCGGCCCAGCGAACGAAGCCGGCGACAAGACCGATGAACAGGCCGATGATCGAGGAGGCGATGGCCACGCCGAAGCCGACGGTCAGCGACACGCGGGTGCCATAAAGCACGCGGGAATAGACGTCGCGGCCCAGCATGTCCGTGCCGAACCACCAGCGCTCACCCGGCGGGCGGGTACGCATGGCCGGCGCCAGGGCGGTCGGGTCCTTGGTCCACAGGAAGGGCGCGAAGACGGCGATGGCCAGCATCACCAGCAGCAGGAACCCACCGATGGCAATGGTGGGATAGCGGTACAGGTAGCCGAGAACGCCTTTCCGCGCGCGGCGGTTCGGCAGGATGTCCGGCATCTGGGGCGCGGCGGCGGGGACCCCGCCGGGCGGGAGTGCGGTGGTGCTCAATACCGGATCCTCGGGTCGAAGAGGGTGTAGCTCAGGTCAATCACCAGATTGACCAGCACGTAAACGAAGGAGAACAGCAGGATCACGCCCTGAATGACAGGATAGTCGCGGCGCAGAATGGCATCCACTGTCAGACGGCCCAGGCCAGGAATTGCGAAGACGCTCTCCGTCACCACGGCGCCGCCGATCAGCAGCGCAACGCCGATGCCGATCACGGTGACGATCGGCACGGCAGCGTTCTTCAGCGCGTGCAGGAACAGGATGGTGCGCTGGCCGGCGCCCTTGGCACGGGCGGTGCGGATGTAATCCTGCTGCAGGATCTCCAGCATCGTCGCGCGGGTGATGCGGGCGATCAGCGCGATATAAACGCCGCCGAGCGAGATGGCCGGCAGGATCAGGTTCTGCAGCCAGGGCCAGAAGCCATTGGAAATCGGCGTATAACCCTGCACCGGCACCCAGTCGAGTTGCAGGGCAAAGATATAGGCCAGCACATAGCCGACCACGAAGACTGGGACGGAGAAGCCCAGCACAGCGAAGCTCATCACCATCCGGTCGATCCAGGAGCCGGACTTCCAGGCCGCCACGACACCCATCGGCACGGCAATGCCGATCGCCAGGATCAGCGTCACCACCATCAGGGACAGGGTCGGCTCGATCCGCTGCGCGATCATGCGCGTCACCGGCAGGTTGGTGAAGATCGACAGGCCAAGGTCGCCCTGGATGATGCGGAAGGCCCATTCACCAAAGCGAATCAGAAAGGGACGGTCCAAGCCGAGGCTGGCCCGGATCCGCTCCACATCGGCAGGCGTCGCCTGGTCGCCAGCGATCACCGCCGCCGGGTCGCCCGGCGCCAAGTATAGCAGGCTGAATACAAAGAGCGCGACAATCGCCATGACTGGAATCGTCGAAGCGATGCGTCGGATGATATAGGCAAACATGAGAATCCGATCAGGTTTTTGAGACACCCCAGAAGAACGGCGCGGGCGCTTTCACGACGCCCGAGATGTTCTTACGCCAGGCCTGGTAGGACAAGAAAAATCCCGTAGGTGCGAAGAGGCCGAAGTCCACGGCGGCCGCATTCATCTTGTCCACGGCCGCTTTCTCGCCCGCGATATCGCTGGCGGCGAACCATTCTTCTCGCGCAGCCTCGATGGCGTCGCTTTTGGGCCAGCCGAACCAGGCGGCATCACCATTGGCGCGCATCGCGGTATAGGGCGCGGGATTGATGCAGTCGGCGCCGGCGTGCCAGGTGTGGAAGATGTGCCATCCCCCCTGCCTCGGCGGCGCCTTGACGGTGCGGCGGGAGCCCACCGTGCCCCAGTCGGTCGCCACGAAATCCACATTCATGCCGATCTGCTTCAGGAGGTCGGCGCTGACATCACCGAAGGCCTTGGTGATCGGCTGATCCTGGGCCACCAGCAGCGTGACCGGCTGGCCATCGTAGCCGGCTTCGGCGAGCAGCTTCCTGGAGCCGGCGATGTCACGCCGGCCTTTCATGATCTCGCCGCCGGCCTCGGTGTAAAGAGAGGTGCCGGGCGTGAAGAAGCCGCCCATCTCCTTCCAGAGGCTCTGGTCCTCGCCGACCAGGGCACGCATGTAGTCTTCCTGGCTGAGCGCCATCATCACGGCGCGCCGCGCCCGCGGGTCGTTGAAGGGCGCGTGGAGGTGGTTCATTCGGAAGCTGCCGACATTTCCAAGCGGATCAGCGATATCCACCTCGATATTGCGGTTCCGCCTCAGGATCGGCACGAGGTCGGCGATCGGGTTCTCCCACCAGTCCACCTCGCCATTCTGCAAGGCGGCGGAAGCGGTGGCGGGGTCGGGCATCACCACCCATTCCACCCGGTCCACCAGCACCCGCTTGCCGCCGGCAAGCCAGCTCGGCGCCTCGTCGCGCGAAACGTAGCCGTCGAACTTGGCGAAGACGGCCTTGGCGCCAGGCACCCACTCTTCACGCACGAAGCGGAAGGGGCCGGAGCCGATATACTCCGTGATCTGCTGGAAGGGATCGGTCCTGGCGACCCGCTCCGGCATGATGAAGGCGCAGGGCGCGTTGTTCTTGCCCAGCGCCAGCAGCATCTTCGGATAGGGCTTCTTCAGCACCCAGCGGAAGGTGCGGTCATCGACGGCCACAAGCTCGTTTTGCAGGGCCCGGATCATCTGGCCCATCGGGTCGCGCACGGCCCAGCGCGTCAGGCTGGCAACCACGTCCCGCGCCAGGACCGGCGCATTGTCGTGGAACTTCAGCCCGGGGCGCAGCCTGAAGGTCCAGGTCAGGCCGTCATCCGAAACCTCCTCCGCCTCCACCATCTGGCGGCGCGGGACGATATCGGCATCGACGCCGTAGAGCGTGTCCCAGACCAGCAGCGAGGCGTTCCGGACCACATACTGGCTGCCCCAGATCGGGTCGAAATTGGCGAGGTTGGCCTGCGGCACGAAGCGCAGGGTCCGCGCCGCCGCGCCCTGGGCGAGCGCGGGCGCCGCCAGGTTGCCAGCCGATGCCAGAACGCTGCCGGCTAGGCCGGCCTTGAGGAAGGACCTTCGTTCCATCGTCATTCTCACCCCGTTCGTCACCGAAGCCAGGGGCCCTGCGAGATGCATGGCCGGATCAGGCAAACACCAAGCACGCGCCGTGCCACAATGCCGCCACAGGCGATCCGCAGGAGAGCTGCGGCATCCTCGATGAAGGCGCCGCCTCTCTCTGCCTCGGAAAAAGGCAAAGCTCGGGGTCAGGCCCTCTTCACGTTCCAGAACAGCGGCAGCCCCTTTGGCACGCCAACCAAGTCACGCCGGTAGGCCGTTGCCTGGAAGTACTGTCCAACAGGCAGATACGGCACATCCTGCAAAGCCTGCAGCTGGATCTGCCGCCCGATCTCCTTCTGGGCGGCAAGGTCCGGCGCCTCGAACCAGGCATTGCGCAGCTCTTCCAGCTTCGGCGCGGTCGGCCAGCCGAACCATGCGGCCTGCCCGTGCCCGCGCAGCGCCTGCTGCACCCCCGGGTTCACCATGTCCAGGCCCGCCCAGAAGGTGAAGAACATGCTCCACCCGCCCTTCTCCACCGGCTCCCGACTGGCGCGCCGCTGCACCACCGAGCCCCAGTCGGTGGACACGAACTCGACGTTCATGCCGCATTTCTGCAGCATGTCGTTGCCCACCTGCGCCAGGGCGTTCAGCGACGGGAAGTCCGAGGCGGCGATCAGCACCACCTTCTCGCCCTTGTAGCCGGCGGCGGCGAGGTCGCGCTTCACCTTGTCAAAGTCGCGCGGGCTGGTCAGCACTTCCATGCCGGCGTTGCTGGCCAAGGGCGTCTCCGGCGGGAAGACGCCGACACCCTCGCGCCACAGCGTGCGGTCGGTGCCGATCACCGACGTCATGAAGTCTTCCTGGCTGACCGCCCCCAGCAGGGCGCGGCGGATCGCCGGGTTGTTGAAGGGCGGGTGCAGGTGGTTGAAGCGCGCCATGCCGACCAAGCCGGTTGGGTCCGGGATTTCCAGCACGATGTCGCGGGAGCGGCGCAGCACTGGCTGCAAGTCGCCAGTCGGCTGTTCCCACCAGTCCATCTCGCCATTCTGCAGGGAAGCGGCGGCGGTGGCGGCATCCGGCATCACATGCCATTCGACGCGGTCGAAATGCACGTGCTTCGGGCCAGCAGTCCAGCTCGGGCTACCCTCGGTGCGGGGCACATAGTCGGCGAACTTCTCGTAGACCACCAGGCTGCCGGGCACCCGCTGGTCCTGCCGGAAGCGGAAGGGGCCGGAGCCGACGACCTCCTTTACGGCAGTCGCCGGATCAGTCTGGGCCAGGCGCTCCGGCATGATGAAGCAGACGGGAGTGGCGGGCTTGGCCAGCGCCTCGAACAGCAGGGGGAACGGCCGCTTCAGGCGGAAGACAATGGTCTTGTCATCGGCGGCCGAGAGGTCATCCAGCACCGAGAACAGCACCTGCCCCAGTGCGTCCCGGGCCGCCCAGCGGCGGATGGAGGCCACGGCATCGCTGGCCCGGACCGGTTCTCCGTCATGGAACTTCATGCCGGGGCGCAGCGTCATGGTGACGCGCTTGCCGCCTTCCTCCACCACATGGCCCTCGACCATCTGGGGCTGCGGCTTGAAGTTCTCGTCCATGCCGTAGAGCGTGTCCCACACCATATAGGCATGGTTCCGGCTGACATAGGCCGTGGTGATGATGGGGTCGACGACGGCCAGATCTGCCTGGGCGATGAACTTCAGCGTCCGGGCATTGGAGCGCTGAGCCACGGCGAAGCGCGGGAAGGCAGAGCCCATGGCGGCACCCGCGGCGCCGGCAAACAACTGGCGTCTGAGCATTCGTCTAGCTTCTCCCACCCATGCGATTCTTGCGGGACGGAGGGAAGCCGAGCCCTGCACCGGACGCAAGGGGTAATCGGTCGCCCACCTCTTGGCAGACTCGGTTGGCAGGCCTATGCGGCGGCATGTCACTGCCATCCCAGCCCGGCCTCCTCGGGCCTCGGCGCCTTGCCCTGGTGGGTGAATTGCTGCGCTTCGGCGTGGTCGGGACGCTCGGCTTCCTGATCGACACCGCGATGCTTTATGCCGCCCTCTCGCTTGGTGCCGGGCTCTATCTTGGCCGGGTGTTGTCCTATGTTACGGCAGCCTCGGCCAACTGGGCGCTCAACCGCGCCTGGACCTTCCGGCAGGCGGACCGCAGCCACCGGGGCCGGCAGTGGACCATGTTCCTGCTGGTTAACCTGCTGGGCTTCGTCATCAATTACGGAACTTACTTGCTGTTGATCACCCTCTGGCCAGTAGCAGCCAGGTATCCGGTGCTAGCAGTCGCGGCAGGAGCGGTAGCAGGACTTGGCGGTAATTTCCTGCTCAGCCGCCGCTTTGTTTTCCAGAAGCGTTGCAGTGACAGCATCACAGGGAAGTGAGAGTAAATCAATTTAAAGGGTGCAACTCCGCACCCGCGAGACTACAACGGCGCCGCTCAGAAACTTTTAAGCTGCGGCCTAACTGGATAGACAATAGAGCCTTAGCGATATCTTGGCTATTAAGGCTCATGACCTTCTTTCTGGTGAGGCGCACGGAGTTCCCGGCTGCATGTTTCTCTCCCGCCGTCATTCCGACCTTCACCGAGGCTGAGAGCACCCGAACCGCATGAATATCTCACCTCGTATGCCCGGTGCCGAGATCGACCCCGGCAACCTCCTGTCCCGTGCCGTTTCAGCCTGTCGCCGTGAGTTTGTGGCCGTCGGCCTGTTCAGCGGCGTGGTGAACCTGCTGCAGCTGACCGTCTCGCTGTACATGATGCAGGTCTTTGATCGGGTGCTGGCCACCCGCAGCATGGACACGCTGCTCTTCCTGACCGTCATCGCCTTCGGGGCCATCCTGCTCCTGGCGGTTCTGGAGGCCGTGCGTGGGCAGGTGATGCAGCGCGTCGCGGCCTGGATCGAGTCGCGCGTGGCGCCCGAGGGCTTCGAGCGCGCGCTGGAAGCCCAGCTCCGCGGCCGCCCCTATCGGATGGAGGCGCTGCGGGACCTCGCGGTCTGCCGCTCCTGGCTCGGCTCTCCCGGCGCCCTGGCCGTCTATGACGTGCCCTGGGTGCCGATCTATCTCGGCGCGATCTTCCTGCTGCACCCCATCATGGGCTGCATCGCCCTGGGCGGCGCGGTGCTGCTCTTCGCGCTGACCCTGCTGAACGAATTCACCACCTCTGCCCTGCTGCGGCAGGCCAGCACCGCCAGCATGGCGGCGCAGCGCCGGTCCGACGCCATCGCCCGCAATGCCGAGGTGATCGACAGCATGGGCATGGGCCCGGCCGTGATGCAGCACTGGCGCGACAGCACGGCCCAGGTCACCGCGCCGCAGCAGAAGGCGGCTGACCGGGCCGCCGTGCTGCTCTCGGCCACCAAGTTCTTCCGCCTCGCCGTGCAGCTCGCCGTGCTCGGCATCGGCGCCTATCTGGTGCTGCAACAGGAGCTGACCTCGGGCGCCTCCATCGCCGGCTCCATCATCATGGGCCGCGCGCTGGCGCCGGTGGAGCAACTGATCGGCGGCTGGAAGGGGCTGGTGCAAAGCCGCCAGGCCCTGAAGCGGCTGAAGGTCTTCCTGTCCATGCCGCGCATCCGCCCGCCGGGCCTGGCGCTGCCGGAGCCCGCCGGCCGCGTGGCCGCCGAGCGCGTGACCTATGCCGCGCCGGGCCAGCCGATGGCCATCATCAAGGGTGTCTCCTTCACGCTGGAGCCGGGTGAGAGCCTCGCCATCATTGGCCCTTCCGCCGCCGGCAAGACGACCCTGATCCGCCTGCTGATAGGCACGCTTGGGCCGACCACCGGCAACGTGCGGCTGGATGGCGCCGATGTCTTCACCTGGAAGCGCGAGGATTTCGGCCGCCACATCGGCTACCTGCCGCAGGACGTGGAGCTGTTCGACGGCACCGTTTTCCAGAACATCGCCCGCATGGCCGATGCCGACCCGGAGGCGGTGTTCGCCGCCGCCCGGCTGGCCGGCTGCCATGAGATGATCCTGCGCCTGCCGCAGGGCTATGACACCCAGATCGGCGAAGGCGGCCAGCACCTCTCCGGCGGCCAGCGGCAGCTGGTCGGGCTGGCGCGCGCCATGTTCGGCAGCCCGAAGCTGGTGGTGCTGGACGAGCCCAACTCCAACCTCGATGGCGATGCCGAGGCGGCATTGCAGCGCGGCGTGGAGGCACTGAAGGAACGCGGCGCCACCGTGGTGCTGGTTTCGCACCGCCCGGCCCTGGTGCAGGGCGTGGATAAGGTCCTGTTGCTGAAGGACGGTGCCGTCGAGATGTTCGGCCCCCGTGCCGAGGTGCTGCGCCGCCTGATGCCGCCGCCCCGCCCTGCCACCGCCGCAACCCCACAGGCCGCAGGCCGTCTGGCTCCGGGAGGCGCCGCATGAGCATCACCACCACACCCGGCGCGCAGCCCCCGGCCCTGCCCGGCCGTGGCGGCCTGCCCCCGCTTTCTCCGGGCCAACTTGAGAACAGCCGTCCACGCACGTCGGGTGCCGTGTGGCTGGGCATCGTGGCCATCGTCGTCTTCTTCGGCGGCTTCATCGGCTGGTCGGTGCTGGCGCCGCTGGCGGAGGCCGCCATCGCCCCCGGGCAGATCCGCAGCGAGGGTAACCGCCGGACCATCCAGCATCTGGAAGGCGGCATCATCAGCGAAATCCTGGCGCATGACGGCGACAAGGTGAAGGCCGGCCAGGTGCTGATGCGCCTGAGCGACGCGCAGTCGGCCGCCAACCTGGAGATGCTGGTGGGCCAGCGCTGGGCGCTGCTGGCGCAGTTCGCCCGGCTGCAGGCCGAGCACCAGGGCGCCAGCGAGATCACCTTCCCGCCCGAGCTGCTCGCCGCCAGCGATGCGCGGGCACTGGAAGCCATGACCGGCCAGCGCACGCTCTTCGCGGCGCGGCAGGCCAGCCTGACCAGCCAGATCCAGGTGCTGGATGCGCGGATCGCCCAGCACGAGGCCACGGCCGTCTCCGCCCAGGCGCAGATCGGCAGCCAGAAGCGGCAGCTGGACCTGATCAAGCGGGAGGAGACGGATGTCCGGACCCTGGTCGCCCAGGGCCTGGAGCGGATGCCGCGCCTGCTGGCGCTGCAGCGCAACGCCGCCTCGCTGGAGGGCAATCTGCAGGACCTGATCGGCCAGACCGAGCGCGCCGCCGCCTCGGCCGCGGAAGCCCGCAGCCAGATGCAGCAGGTGCGTGACCAGCGGCTGGCAGAGGTTTCCACCGAGGCGCGTGAAGTGCGCGTCCGGTTGAACGAGGCCGAGGAGAAGCTGCGCGCCGCCCAGGACGTGGTGACCCGCCGCGACATCGTGGCGCCGGACGACGGCACCATCATCGCCAGCCGCTTCTTCAACCTTGGCGCCGTGGTCCGGGCCGGGGAGCCGGTGATGGAACTGGTGCCGAGCCACGACCGGCTGGTGGCGGAGGTTCAGCTCTCGCCCACGGATATCGACGTGGTCTATCCCGGCCTGCATGCCGAGATCCGGCTGCCGGCCTTCAAGCAGCGGCTGGTGCCTTTCCTGCATGGCCGTGTCACCTATGTGGCCAGCGACGTGACGATCGATGAACGCACCCGCGCCAGCCATTACCGCGTGCAGGTGACGGTGGACGAGGACCAGCTATCGCGCTTGAAGGATGTGGAGCTTCGTGCTGGCATGCCGGTAGAAGCCCAGATCCAGACCGGCAGCCGTAGCTTCTTCCGCTACATCGCCCAGCCGGTGCTCGACAGCTTCCACCGCGCCTTCCGCGAACAGTAACCAGCCCAAGGAGATCCAATGCCTGATCAACCGACTGTCTTCGCCGATGGCATCCTCGATGCGAGCGTAAACTTCGGCGTGGCGCGGCTGACGCTGGCGCAAACCAAGGCAGACGGCTCTCCGGCTCCCTGTGGGCAGTTGGTGATCCCGGTGGTACAGCTTCCGGCCTTCACCAATGGGCTGCTGACCCTGTTGAAGCAGATTGACGCCAAGGTGAAGCAGTCGCAGGCGCAGCAGCCCGGCAACGCGGCAGCGGCTGCGCCGCTTGGTGAAGCGGAAACGATACCCGGTGCCTTCCGCTTCTCGGGAAGCTGAGGTTCTTGAGAAAGGGCGGTGGCAAGCATAGCCACCGCCCTTTTTTTTCAGGCGGCTGAACTTTGATCCCAAAGATCCGGCACCTTCTCCCGCTGCTGTTGGCCGCGTCTCTGCTCGCGGCGCCGGCCCTGGCTGCCGATCCGCCCATCAGTGCATGGGCTGGAGTGAGCCACCCGACCCCAGGCGCGCCACAGGTCATCGGAACACATGGGCTTGGCTGCATCGCCGGGGCCGTTGCCATGCCTCCGGAAGGGCCAGGGTGGGAGGTCGTGCGGCTCTCTCGCAACCGCTTCTGGGGCCATCCGGCATTGATCGGGATGCTTCGAGACCTGAGCAGCGCCGCACGGCGCAGTGGCCTGCCGCCACTGTGGATCGGGGACCTCGGGCAGCCGCGCGGCGGCCGGATGCCCTGGGGCCATACCAGCCACCAGATCGGGCTCGATGCGGATATCTGGCTTGATGTGACGCCCCGGGCAGCAATCCCCAGAGCAGCGCGCGAATCCATCGAGGTTCCCTCGCTGGTCCGGCAGGACGGGCAGGACATCGACCCTGCCTTGTATTCTCCACGCCACGCCGCATTGATCCGCTTGGCTGCCGAACAGCCGGGCGTTGACCGGATATTCGTCAACCCGGCCATCAAGCGGGCACTGTGCCGCAGCCACGCCGGCGAGCCGTGGCTGCGTCGGGTCCGCCCCTGGGGCGGCCACGACTCGCATATGCATGTGCGGCTGCGTTGCCCTCCGGGGCAGCACAGTTGCCAGGATCAGGCGCCGGTGCCTCCAGGCGACGGCTGCGATTCGAGCCTGGACTGGTGGTTCACCCCGAGGCCCAGCCACCCTGCCCCTCGCGCTGCCGTGGCGCCGCCGCGGTTACCGGCGGCTTGCGCCGGCATCGTGGCGGCGCCTTAGGTTCAGCCGCGCAGCCGGGTAGCCAGGACAGGGTTGTCCGTGGCCACCGCTTCGAGCCCAAGGCCGAAGGCCTTCTCCAGCGTTTCCGCATGATTGGCGCCCCAGGCGCCCAACCGCAGGCCGGCGGCGCGGAAGCGGCCGCAGAGTTCCGCGTCCAAGGCCACCACATCGGTTTCCACCATGTCGAAGCCATAGGTCCGGGCGATGGCGATCACGCCCTCGGCGCCGATCGCGTGCAGCAGGCGGTGTTCAAAGAGCCAGATCACGCCGGCCAGGCCGCCAGCCTGCTGGGCCGCCGCCGCGACTTCGGCATCGAAGGCGATGATGCGGCACTGGGCGCGGATGCCCGCCTGGTCAAGGATGGCCAGGCTGCGGTCCAGCAGGCCCGGATAGGCGGCGCCGGTGATGGCGGGCTTCACCTCCACCTGCAGCTGCATGGATTTCCCGGTGAACAGGGCGGCAACCTCGGCCAGCGAGGGGATGGTCCCGCCCCGGCCGCCGCGCAGCCGGATCTGCCCCAGTTCCTCGGAAGAGCGCGTGGCGACAGGCCCCTGCGCCTCCGTCGTCCGTTGCAGCACCGGGTCGTGGATCACCATCGGCACGCCGTCGGCGGAGAGGTGCACGTCGCACTCCGCCTGCTCGATGCCGAGCATCAAACTGTTCTCGAAGGCTTCCAGGCTGTTCTCAGGCCAGAGGAAGGTGCCGCCGCGATGGCTGACGATGTCGGCTTGGTAACGATTCGGCATGGAAGGGTTCGATGGCTCTTTGGCTGCTACGGGTTCTTGGTGGACTGCTTGCGGGTCTACTCTGGCGGTTGGTTCCCCGCACGGGATCTTGTAGTCTGTTTTTCGTCATCGCTGCGGCGGCCGGGCATGAGGATCAGAACGATGTTTGCCATCTCTTCGGCCCGCATGCGTCAGTGGTACCGCGCATCTCTCCTGCTCGGTGTCTTCGCCGCACTGCTGAACGGCCGGGCCTCGATGGCAGAAGAGCCGCTGCGCCTCAAGGTCGTCGGCGGTCTGGCCGATGTATCGCAATACGTGCGGTTTGAGGAACCCTTCTGGCGCAAGCGAATCAGCGAGCTGACGAACGGCCGCGTGGTGGGAGAGATCGCGCCCTTCGACCGTGCCGGCTTCCGCGCCGAAGAGATGCTTCAATTGATGCGCCTCGGCGTCGTGCCGTTCGGCACCGCCCTCTTGGCCGTCGTGTCGTCCGAGGAGCCGGAATTCAACGCGGTGGATCTGCCTGCGCTGAACCCTGACCTCGCCAGCCTCCGCCAGACCGTGCGCCTCTACCGGCCGCACCTGAAGCAGATCCTGCAGGAGCGCTACGGGATCGAGCTGCTGGCCGTCTATACCTATCCGGCGCAGGTCACCTGGTGCCGCCGCCCCTTTACCGGCCTGGGGGATCTGGCGGGGCGCCGGGTCCGCACCTCCTCCGTCGGACAGACGGAAATGTTTGAGGCGCTGGGCGCCACGCCGGTGGTGATCCCCTTCGCGGGCGTCGTGCAGGCCATGAAGTCGGGCGTGGTGGAATGCGCGGTCACCGGCACTCTCTCAGGGCTTGCCGTCGGACTTCAGGAGGTTACCAGCCACATCCATTCCATGGCCCTCACCTGGGGCGTTTCGGTCTTCGGCGCGAATCAGGAAGCCTGGCGCGCGCTGCCACCGGATATTCGCGAGACGATCCGAAAGGGCATCGTGGACCTTGAGGACAACATCTGGGAAAGCGTGGCGCGCGAGACAGGCGACGGGCTTGATTGCAGCGTCGGCAAGCCAAGTTGCAGCGGCAGCGCGCGCGGCAACATGACCATTGTTCCGGTAACGCCGGCTGACGATGCGCGCCGCCGAAGCCTGCTGGTGCAGACCGTTCTGCCGCGCTGGGTGGACCGCTGCGGCCCCGACTGTGCCGACGCCTGGAACCGCTACCTTGGGCCGACCCTAGGCATTCCCGCTTATGCGCATTGACCTGACGCATTCCAGACGACTGCGGCTCGCCGTCCTCTTCGGCGTCGCGGCGCTGCTGCTGGCGCAATGGGTGACTACGGGGCTGCTCGTCAGCCGTGCGCGGGAGGCCGCCGTGAGCGCGGCCTCCGACACGGTGCAGCGCATCGCGCGCGCCGTGGAAGCCTCGCTGAACCGCAACCTCGTATCCGTCGATGCCATGCTGGCCGGCCTGCCGCCGATCCTCGCCTCCCTCTCGGCGGAGGGAACGTTGGATATGACGGTGGTCAACCGCGTCCTGCGCGAGCTGAACAACCAGAACTTCACCTTCCGGGACGTTCTTCTGGTGCAGCCGAATGGAACCCCTGTCGCGTCCGGCCTCGCCGTGTCACGCCGCCGGCCGCTGCCGAGCTCGCTGACCTCTTCCTTCTTCGACAGCGGCTCGCGCGCCGGGCAGGTGCTGATAGGCGGCCCGTTCCGCAATCCCGCCACTGGTGAATGGGCTTTGTTCCTGGCTCGCCGCATCAGCCTGCCGCAGGCCGGCCCGCTGATCGCGGTGGCGGAGGTTCCGGTCCCGGTCATCAGCACCTTGCTGGCGGTGAGCGGCGAAGGCGCCGGCCTGCGCATTGCGCTGGAGCGCGATGACGGCACGCTGATGGCCAGCCTGCCGCATGATGAGACGCTGATCGGCCATAAGCTGTTGCCGCCTTCGGCCGAACGCCTGACCCAGCCGGAGGGTGGCGAGGTCTTCAACTCCGTCAGCCGTTTCGATGGCGCCCAGGTCATCTCCACCGTGCGGCCGACGCTCTACCCTACCCTCTCGCTGGCGGTCAGCCTGCAGATGAATTCCGCCCTGGCTGGCTGGGAGCGGGAGCGCACGCGCGCCTACATGATCTCCGCCGGTTTCGCCGTGCTGGTGATGGTGATCGCGGCGACCCTGATCCTGGCGCTGCGGCAGCGGGAGAAGGTGGAGGCCGAACGCAGCCGCTGGCGTGCGACCCTCGAGAATGCCATCGATTCGATGACCGATGGCTTCGTGATGTGGGATGCCAATGACAGGCTGGTGGCCTGCAACAGCCGCTACAAGGACTTCTACCGCGTCAGTGCGCCCTTCATTACCCCTGGCGCGCATTTCGACGACATCATGCGTGAAGGCTTCAAGCGCGGTCAGTACCCCCAGGCCGGCGAGGACGTGGATGCCTTCCTGGAAGAGATGCGCCTGTGGCACAGGGGCGAGAACCGCCCGATGGAACGGCTGCTCCCCGATGGCCGCTGGGTGCTGATCACGGAGCGCGCGACGCCGGGCGGCGGCACCGTCGGCATCCGGACCGACATCACCGAGATCAAGCGCACCATCGACGACCTGGCCGCGGCGCGCGATGCCGCCGCAGCCGCCGGTGAAGCCAAGAGCCAGTTCCTGGCACGCATGAGCCACGAGCTGCGCACGCCGTTGAACAGCATCCTGGGTTTCGCCCAGGTGCTGTTGAACGACCCGCGCATCACGTCGGACCAGAAGGAGCAGCTCCAGACCCTGCACGATGCCGCCCGCCATCTGCTGGATCTGGTCAACGGCTTGCTGGACCTGTCCAAGATCGCTGCAGGCCGGTTGGAGATGCGGCCGGCACCGACGGAGCTGCGCCCCCTGCTGGAGCGCTGCATCACGCTGATGGGGCCGGAGATCGTCCGCAAGGAACAGCGGTTCCATATGGATGTGCGCGTTGGCACGCCGGAAGCCGTCATGGCCGACCCCACGCGGTTGCGGCAGCTTTTGCTGAACCTGTTGTCCAACGCTGTGAAGTTCACACCGCAGCGTGGCGAGATCTGGCTGCGGGCCATCCCTCTGGATGAAGGCAAGATCCTTCGGCTGGAGGTGCAGGACAGCGGCCCCGGCGTCCCGGCCGAACAGCAGCACCTGCTGTTCCAGGATTTCGTTCAGCTCGCGGCACCGACAACCGGTAACGAGGTCGGCACCGGAACGGGCCTGGGCCTCGCCATCGCGTCGCAACTGGCGGCGCTGATGGGTGGGCGCATCGGCTGCGACAGCCCGCCCGAAGGCGGCGCCCTCTTCTGGGTGGAACTGCCGCTGCCGGAAGTGGAGCTGCCCTGGCAGGGCACCGCCCCTGCCCCCGCTCCCGTCGTCGCTGCCGGCACGAAGCCAAAGCTGCTGGCGGAAGCTCCCGCCCCGGCCCTGTTGCAGGTGCCGGCGCGGGACACGCCGCTGCGCGTGCTGGTGGTGGATGACGTGGCCGCCAACCGGCTGGTGGCGCGCGCCATGCTGACCAGCGCCGGCCACCATGTCACTTTGGTCGAGGACGGCTCAGCGGCACTGGCCGCGGTGCAGGCTGAAGATTTCGACCTGGTGCTGATGGACTTGCAGATGCCGGTCATGGACGGGTTGGAGGCCACCCGGCAGATCCGCAAGCTGGCTCCGCCCCGGAATCAGGTTCCCATCGTCGCCGTGACCGCTTCGGTGCTGCCTGAGCAGGTGGAAGCTTGCCGTGCCGCCGGCATGGATGCGCATCTTTCCAAGCCGATCGACCGCGAAAGCTTGCTGCGCATGGTGTCCGATTTCGGGCGCCGCGTGGCAGTGGCGCCAGCGGCGGGCGCTGCCCCCCAGCCGCCCGTGCTGGACCCCGTGGCCTTCCAGACCTTGACGCGAGACCTCGGTGTCGCGGCGCCAGCCGTGATGTCAGAATTTGCCGTGGAGTTGCGCCGGGGTGCCGAGATGCTTGATGCCATGCACGGCGGCACGGAGGCGGCACAGATGCGCGCCGCCATTCACCGGCTTACAGGCGTCTCCCGCACCCTGGGTGCAGCACGGCTGGTGCAGGCGCTGGAAGCATTGAGCCGCAGCCTGGGCGGAGACGCGGTGGAGGAGAAGCTGGCGCAGGTACGCGCCGCCCTTCAGGAAACCCAGCCTGAGATTCTTCGCTGGCTGGAAACCGCCCCGATGGCGGAAGCGGAACGGGACGCCAGCAACTAGGGCAGTCGCGCCAGCCTCTCGCCCAGCATCGCGAAGAAGCCGTCGGCATCCAGCGTTTCCAGCAGCCGTGCATGGGGTGCCGTGCCGCTGCGGCCCCAGCGGTCGATATGCGTGCGGCCACGCCCTGGGCCGGTGCCGCATTCCACCTGCACCGCCACATCACGTGCGGAGAAGAGTTCGGGCCGGACAATCCAGGCCAGCGCGCAGGGGTCGTGCAGCGGGTGGCCACGATGGCCCAGGCGCCGGGACGGCGGAACCGCCTCCATGATATCGCAGCAGGCCGCGAGGCAGCGGCCGCCGCCCTGTGCCCGCAGCGCGGTGATGCGCTCAGGCGTCACCAGGGCCTGAGCGGTCAGTTCCAGCGTCACCAGTGTCATGGGGCAGCCGGCGGCAAGCAGAATGGCGAGGGCCTCGGGGTCCATGGCGGCGTTGAACTCAGCGCCGGCGGTCCAGTTCCCCTCGCCCACCGCGCCGGTCATCAGCACGATCTCCGCCACGCGGTCAGCCAGGGCGGGCTCGCTGGCCAGCGCCAAGGCCAGGTTGGTGGCGGCCGCGATACCCAGCAGCGTCACCGATCCGGGCGCCGCCTGCCGCAGCGAGGCACGGATGGCATCGGCCGCCAAGCCCGGCGTTGCGGCGGGCCCCTCCGGCAGCCGGACACCCGCCAGGCCATCGGTGCCATGCACCTTCACATCTGCCCGGAAGGCACCCAGCAGCGGCCGATCCGCCCCGGCCACAACAGGAACCGCCTGACCGGTAAGACCAACGATGGCTCGGGCATTGGCCAGGGTGCTTGCCAGCCCGGCATTGCCGCCCGCGACGGTGATCAGCGGCACCTCGATCTCGGGTGAGGCAAGGGCCAGCCACAGGGCGATGGCATCATCCGTGCCCGGGTCGCAATCGATGACGACGTGGCGGGTCATGCCGGCAGCTCCGCCTCGACGATGCTGGCCAGGAAGGCAGCGCCGGTGGCCAGGGCCTCGTCGTTGAAATCGAAATGCGGGTTATGATGAAAGCCCTCGGGATGCACCGGGGCGCCGGTGCCCAGCCAGGCATAGGCGCCGGGGCGGGCTTCCAGCATGGCGGAGAAATCCTCCCCGGCGGTGATGGCCGGGTAGTCATCCAGCGCCTGCGCGGCACCGACCGTGGCAGCGGCCGCGCGATGCATCATGGCGGCCTGCGCGGCGTGGTTCACCGTGGGCGAAAGCCGGCGGGTGTAGGTATAGTCCACCTCCACGCCATGGGTGGCGGCCATGCCTTGCGCGATGCCGCCGATCCGCTGCTCCAGCAGGTCGCGCGTGGCAGCGGTCAGGGCCCGGGCGGTGCCGCGCAGCAGCACCTCGGCGGGAATGACATTGGGCGCATCGGCATGGCCTGCGGCCATATGGCCCAGGCTGACGACACCGACGCCCATGGGGTCAAGCTCCCGCGCCACGATGCTGTGCAGAGCGGCGATGAACTGCGCTGCCGCCAGCGTGGCGTCCGTGCCCAGATGCGGCTTGGCGCCATGCGTGCCGCGCCCACGAAACACCGCCTGCCAGGTGTCGGAGGAAGCCAGCACCGGCCCCTTCGGCACCGCGATGGTGCCGAGCGGCAGGCCCGGCAGGTTGTGCAGGGCATAGACCGCGTCGGCCGGGAAGCAGTCGAAGAGCCCTTCTGCAACCATGCGCTGGCCGCCCCCACGGGATTCCTCGGCGGGCTGAAACACGAAATGCACGGTGCCGGCGAAATTGTCCCGGTGCCCGGCCAGCCATTTGGCGGCCCCCAGCAGCATGGCGGTATGCCCGTCATGGCCACAGGCGTGCATCTTGCCCGGCACCGTGCTGGCATAGGCGGCGCCCGTCGCCTCCGTCATGGCCAATGCGTCCATGTCGGCCCGCAGCGCGATGGCGCGGTTGCCGGGGCGGCCGCGCAGCGTGCCCACCACGCCTGTCACCGCCAGTCCTTCCTCCACGGCAATGCCGGCGGCGCGCAGCTCAGTGGCGACAAAGGCGGCGGTGCGGCTTTCCTCAAAGCCGAGCTCGGGATGCGCGTGCAGGTCCCGCCGCCAAGTGGTCATCAAGGGGGCAAGGGCGGCAAGCGCCTGGGGCGTCGGCATGGCTGGTCCTCGAAGCAGGCCGCCGCGCATCCGTCATGCGTTGCGGCGGGCGGGCCACCATGCCAGTTTGCGCCCCTGCGGACCACCCGCCCCCTTTTCATGCTCCTCCGGAGATCGTTTCCCGATGTCCCGCCTGCGTACCGGCCTGTTCGCGGCCGCCCTTGCCGCTTTTCCTCTTCTCACCGTCTCGACGATCAGCGCACAGGCGCAGGACACGCTGCGGATCGGCATGGAATCCGGCCCGACGAGCCTGGACCCGCATTACGCCAGCATCATCACCAACATCGCCTTCAGCCGGCATGTCTTTCAGCCGTTGATGGAGCAGGATGCGCGGCAGGTGCTGCGCCCCGCCATCGCGAAAGCCTGGCGCGCGGTGGATGACCTGACCTGGGAAATCGCGCTCGACCCCGCCGCCCGCTTCCATGACGGCACGCCGGTGACGGCGGAGGACGTGGCCTTCACCCTCTCCCGCGCCGGGGACGTGCCGAACTCCCCCTCCTCCTTCCGGGTCTATACGAGGCCGATCTCCGCGGTGGAGGCGGTGGATGCCGCGACCGTCCGCATCCGCACCAGCGCGCCGACACCGCTGCTGCCGAACTACCTGTCGCTCGTCATGATCGTGTCCAAGAAGCACGGCGAGGGCGCGACCACCAACGACTACAATTCCGGCAAGGCGATGATCGGCACCGGGCCGTACCGCCACGTCTCCTGGCAGCCGGGCAGCCCTGTGGTGATGGAACGCAACCCGGATTTCCACGGCAAGGCCCCGGCCTTCGCCCGCGTCGAGTTCCGCCCGCTGGCCAATGCCGGCTCGCGCGTCGCGGCGCTGAATGCCGGCGACGTGGACCTGATCGAGATCGTGCCGCCGGACCAATACGCCAAGTTCCAGAAGAACGAGCAGTTCAGCGTGGCGGAGAGCCCCTCCAACCGCCTGCTCTTCCTGACGTTGCACAGCGACCGCGAGAACAGCCCGCATATCCGCGGCCGCGATGGGTCGGTCATTCCCAATCCGCTGCGTGACGCACGGGTGCGCAAGGCGCTCTCCATGGCCATCAACCGGGAGGCCATCACCACCCGCACGCTGCAGGGCCAGGGGAAGCCGGCTGGCGACCTGGGGCCGGAAGGCTACTTCGGCGCCTCGCCCGACATGGTGCCGGAGCCTTTCAACCTGGAAGGCGCCAGGAAGCTTCTGGCCGAGGCCGGCTATACCAACGGCTTCAGCGTCCAACTGAACGGCCCCAACGACCGCTTCGTCAATGACGAGCAGGTGGTGCAGGCCATTGCCCAGATGTGGACCCGCGCCGGGCTGCAGACGACGGTGGAGACCCGCCCGCGCGGCGTCTGGCTCTCGGAAGCCGCCCAGCTGAAGTATTCGGTGAACTTCGCCGGCTTCTCCCCAAACCCGGAGGTGCTGGGGATGCTGGAGACGCAGATCCACACCTGGGACACCAAGCTGGGGCTCGGCACCGCCAATCGGGGCCGCTTCAGCAACCCCGAGATCGACGCCATCATCCAGCGCGCCCGCCAGACCATGGACAATGCGGAACGCGAGAAGCTGACGCAGCAGGCCACCCGCATGGCGATCCGGGACCAGACGGCGCTGATCCCACTGTATTTCGCGGTGAATACCTGGGCCATGAAGAAGGGCCTGTCCTATGAGGCCCGTACCGACGAGATGACGCTGGCCACCAGCGTCTCTCGCGCGCCCTGAGGCGGAGCCCCGGCCCATGGCAGGCAAGGGAGGCGGCACTCCGGCCCAGCAACGCGGTGGGCCGGATCTGGTGCAAGGCATCGAACTGGCGCCGCTTTCCCCGCCTGCCAACCTGACGGCGGAACTGGTCCGCCGGCTGGCCGCTGAGATCCGCGCCGGGCGCCTCAACCCCGGTGACCGGCTGCCGACCGAGCAGGCCCTGATGCGGCAGGCCGGCGTGTCCCGCACCGTGGTGCGGGAAGCTGTCTCCGCCTTGCGGGCCGAGGGGCTGGTGACGACACGCCAAGGGGTGGGCGCCTTTGTGGCCGACCCCGCCGCGCGGGGGCAGATGCGGATCGACCCGGCGGAGATGCAGTCCCTGGCTGATGTGCTGCAGGTGATCGAGCTGCGGATCGCGATCGAAACCGAGGCCGCCGGCCTGGCCGCCGAGCGGAGAGACCCAGCCGCGCTGGCGCGGATCGAGACGGCCGCCGATGCCTTCACCCAGGCGGTGGAAGTCGGCGAGACGGCGGTGGCGCAGGACCTGGAATTCCACCGCGCCGTTTTTGCCGCAACTGGCAACAGCTTCTTTCCGCGCTTCCTGGAGTTTCTGGGCCCGATGCTGATCCCGCGCCAGACGGTGCGCCCCGCCCTGGAAGATGGCGCGGCGCGTACCGCCTATCTCTCCCGTGTGCGGGAGGAGCATGCGCAGATCGCCGCCGCCATCGCCGCCAGCCAGCCGGTTCAGGCCCGTGCCGCGATGCGCCGTCACCTGACCGCCAGCCGCGATCGCTATGCCCGCATGGCCAGGGCCGCCAAGGATCAGTAGGACGGGATCTCCGGCACCTCGGCCAGATATGCGAGCACCGAGCGCGCCAGGGCTTCGACATCCTCGACGGTGGTGAATTCATCCGGGCCATGCGGCGTGCAGGCCGCGCGGCGCAGGCCGCCCAGCAGCAGTTCCTGCACCCCCGCCTGCTGCACGAAGCCCAGGGGCGAACCCTCCCGGCTGCCGATGCGTCGGAATTTGGCGGCAGGGTAGCCGAAGCCCCAGCTCAGCGCCTGCGTCCAGCGGGGCCAGTTCGGCCCCTGGTCAGGGTCCTGGACCGGGGCGCAGTGGCCGGACAGCGACGTCTTGACATTGAGATGGCTGGCTTCGGCGCATCCTTCGTGAATGGCGGCCTGCAACTCGTCCAGCACGGCGTCGAAGTCTTCCCGCGCTGTGTAGCTGCGATGCAGCAGGAGGCGGCAGTGGGTTGGCCAATCCGTCTCCGGCGTGCCGCCATGGATGCTGGAGACGGAAAGCGCCGCCCGAAGATCCTCCTGCTCACTTTCGGAGGCGCCGGCTTCGATCTCTTCCTTCAGGCGCATCAGCCGCGCCATCAGCGGAGCCATGGCCTCGACCGGGTTCGCCACCGAGGTGGGGTCAGGCGGCTCCGGCCCTTCGAGAGAGACCGACAGGTGGATGCTGCCCAGGCTGCCGGACCAGATGCGCGGCGTAGCCGGCCCGTCCAGGCACATGACATGGCCTTCGAGGAGCCCTTCCGACGCCATGCGGCGCAGCCCCGGGTGATGGCCGTCACTACGGTCAGCACAAAAGACCAGGACCGGATCGTATCCAAGCCCGAGCCCTACCGCATCGGCGGCCCGCAACGCGGCCCAGACGGCGGCGATGGCGCCCTTCATCTCGGTCGTGCCGCGCCCGTATAGGCGGCTGCTCTGCCGCGTCAGCGCAAAGGGCGGACGCGTCCAGCCCTCGCCTGCCGGCAAGCTGTTCATGCGGAAATAGATGGTACAGACCCGGCGCCCGGTGCGCCGGGCGGCTACCATGCCGATGTCGGCCCCGCTGCGGGCGGAAGTGCCCCGTTCCCCCGCCGGCGCGGACAGCCTGCGGAAGCTGAAGCCCAGTGGGGTGAACATGTCCCGCAACACATCGGTATAGTCACCGAAGCAGGAGCTTGGCTGGCCGGAGCAGTCGATATTGACCAGCCGCGCCAGCCCGTCGATCCACCCGGTAGCCCCCAGCAAGGGCGCAGCCAGGGACAGCCGGTCAAGATCGGCGTGGTCATAGAGTGAGTGACCGGCCAGGAACTCGCCGTCGGTCACCGCTCCCGCATCCCCTTCCGCTAATCTGCCAATCACCCGACCCCGCCCTGACCCATTTCAGCCTGGGCCATACCGTCTTCAACCGGTTTAGCGGCTTCAACGGAAGGTACGGACCCTCCTTGGCGTGAAGCACGGGCTTTTGAAGGTAAGCAGGGCTGCCTGAGTCATCGCTTTGACAAGCTCAGGCTAGCACGGGGGTGTCCGGCGTCCAGTATTTCTACCTGCGGTAGCGGCTTTCGGAACGGCGGCCGGGCTCCTCGGCGGCGCCGGGGGGCAGCGGCTCGACACGGATATGCGGCTCAGCCGGGTCCGGCTTGCGGGCCGCGGCAGCAAAGCGCGCGGCGGCATGGCCGGCCACCTCGAAGCGGGTTTCCCGCCCCAGGATGCGGATGCGGCCGATCTCATCGCGAGCCACATGGCCGCGGCGGCACAGGAACGGCAGGATCCAGCGCGGGTCCGCCTTGCCGTCACGGCCGACGTTCAGGCGGAACCAGGCCCCCTCGCCCGCGGAAGCGGTGCGCGGCGTACGCGTCGGACGGCGGTCCTCGACCACCGACACCGAGCTGAGTTCCTCGGCAGCCGGCAGCGGTGCCCGCAGCACACGCAGCAGCGCGGCGGCCAGGGCTTCCGGGTTGCTCTGGGCCAGCAGCGCGCGGGCGGCATCCAGTTCCTCGACCGTCGGCTCCTCGGCGGCCAGGGTCGTGGCCTCGGCCGTCAGGCGCTCGGTGTCCTGGGCACGGATGGACTCGGCGCTAGGCGCCTCACCCCAGCTGGCCTGCAGGCGCGCGGCGCTCAGCAGGCGCTCGGCGAAGCGGCGGCGGCTGGGCGGCACCACCAGGACGCTGACACCCTTGCGGCCAGCGCGGCCGGTGCGGCCACTGCGGTGCAGCAGCGTCTCCGGCTCCTTCGGCAGCTCGGCATGGATGACCAGGTTGAGGTCCGGCAGGTCGATGCCGCGCGCGGCCACGTCGGTCGCGACGCAGACCCGGGCCTTGCCATCGCGAAGCCCTTGCAGCGCCCGGCTGCGCTCGGCCTGCGTCAGCTCGCCCGAAAGCGCCACGGCCAGGAAGCCGCGCTCGGTCAGGTTGGCATGCAGCCGGGCCACGGCGGCGCGGGTGGAGCAGAAGACGATGGCGCGCGGCGAATCGGAGGCACGCAGCAGGTTGACCACCGCGCGCTCCATGTCATGCGGCGCCACCACGGCGACGCGGTACTCGATGTCGCCATGCTGGCCGCCTTCCTGGGCGGCAGCGATGCGCAGGGCATCGTTCTGGTAGTTCTCGGCCAGGGTGGCGATGGCGCGCGGCACCGTCGCCGAGAAGAGCAGCGTCCGGCGCCCTTCTGGCGCGGCGTCCAGGATCGCCTCCAGCTCCTCACGGAAGCCGAGGTCGAGCATCTCGTCCGCCTCGTCCAGCACCACGGCCTTCAGAGTGTCAGGGACGAGGTTGCCACGCTCCAGGTGGTCGCGCAGGCGGCCCGGGGTGCCGACAACGATATGGGCACCCTGGGACAGGGCGCGGCGCTCGGCGATCGGGTCCATGCCGCCGACACAGCTCACCACGCGGCCGCCGGCCGGGGCGTAGAGCCAGGCCAACTCGTTCTTCACCTGCAAGGCGAGTTCGCGCGTCGGCGCTACCACCAGCGCCAGCGGGGTGCGGGCCTGTGGCATGCGGTCCTCGCCGCCCATCAGGTCAGGGGCAATGGCCAGGCCAAAGGCAACGGTCTTGCCGGAGCCGGTCTGGGCGGAGACCAGGAGGTCCCGCCCTTCGGTCTCGGGCTCCAGAACAGCGGCCTGCACAGAGGTTGGCTCGGCGTAGCCGCGCTCTTGGAGAGCGCGCAGAAGCACGGCGGGCAGGGAATCGGAAAACGGCATAGGGTATGGAAAATCCGGCAGCAGGGCGTGATGAAAAAGGCAGCAATGGCCGCGGCAGGAGCGGTGCCATCTGCACGTCAGCGCCTGCGATCTGGCTTGTTCTACATGGGATTGCAGAAATTTGCATCGTCAGCATGCATATAGGGAGGGAGGCATTCCCCCAACGCATAGGTAAGGTCCCTGCAAGCATGCTTGCAGCCGCGTCATGCAGGCGTCATTGTAGATAACGGAAATGCACGCCATTTCCCGCGGAATTTGACGCATGCAGCTTGCGCCGCGACACCAACCGCTAAAGCGCCAGGACGCCTGAACGATGACGATGTGCTGCCCCCGTCGGACCTGAGCGCCGACTGACCGCCCCCGGGCCGGGCCGCCATACTGCGTCCGCTCCCCGGATCGTTCCGCCTTTCGCCGAGCATGCCTCGGCCCGCCATCCGGAATTGCCATGTCCGTATCCTCGCCCGGGCCAGCGCCCGCGCAGTCCTCCCCCGCCATCCAGTTGCGCGGGTTGCTCCGCCATTTCCACAACCGCGCCGGCGCCGTCACCAAAGCACTGGACGGCGTGTCGCTGGAGGTCGCCCAGGGCGAGATCTTCGGCATCGTCGGCCGGTCGGGCGCCGGCAAATCCACGCTCATCCGCTGCGTGAATCTGCTGGAACGCCCGACGCAGGGCGAGGTGCGGGTGCTGGGCGAGGACCTGATGCTGCTGGATGACGCGGCGCTGCGGCAGCGCCGGCGCGGCATCGGCATGGTGTTCCAGCACTTCAACCTGCTCTCCTCCCGCACCGTGGCGGAGAACGTGGCCTTTCCGCTGGAAGTGGCCGGCGTGCCGAAGGCGGAGCGCACGGCTCGGGTGGCCGAGGTGCTGGGGCTGGTGGGGCTGGCGCAGAAGGCGGAGAATTATCCGGCCCAGCTCTCAGGCGGCCAGAAGCAGCGTGTTGGCATCGCCCGCGCACTGGCGCCGCGCCCGCGTATCCTGCTGTGCGACGAAGCCACCAGCGCGCTGGACCCCGAGACCACCCATGACATCCTGGGCCTGATCCGCCAGTTGCGGGACAAGCTGGACCTGACGGTGCTGCTCATCACCCATGAGATGGCCGTGGTGAAGGAAATCTGCGACCGCGTCGCCGTGATGGAAGCGGGCCAGGTGCTGGAGCAGGGCCGCGTCTTCGACGTCTTCACCCGCCCGACGCACCCCACCACCCGCAGCTTCATCGCCGGCACCATCGGCCATTCGGTGCCGACGGGCACGGTGGCACGGCTGCCGGCGCCCCGGCCGGGCGAGGAGAAGCGGCTGCTGCAGGTGCTTTTCGCCGGCCCCAACAGCACACGTGCGGTGATTTCCGAGGCCTCGCGCCGCTACGGCATTGACCTCGACATCATCTCCGGCCGCATCGACGAGATTGCGGGCGAGCCTTTCGGCCTGATGGCCCTGGCCGCCTATGGCCCCAGCACGGCGCTGGATGAAGCCGTGGCCTGGTTCGAGGAACTCGGCCTTGTTGTGACCCCGCTGGCGGAAGTGATCTGACCATGATCCCCTGGCTGACCCCGACCCTGCAGGACCTCTTCATCGAGGCTGCCTGGGAAACCCTGATGATGGTGGGCGGCGCAGCGGCGATCGCCGTGGTCATCGGCCTGCCGCTGGCGCTGGTGCTGCATGCAACCGCGCGTGGCGGGCTGGCGCAGAACGGCTTCATCAACCGCCCGGTCGGGCTGCTGATCAATGCCGTGCGCTCCACCCCCTTCATTATCCTGATGGTGGCCATCGTGCCCTTCACCCGGCTGGTGGCCGGCACCTCCATCGGCACCACGGCGGCCATCGTGCCGCTGGCGCTGGCGGCCACCGCCTTCATCACCCGCCTCTTCGAGAGCGCCTTCAGCGAAGTGGACCGCGGCGTGGTGGAAGCGGCCCGCGCGATGGGCGCCACGCGCATGCAGATTCTCTGGAAGGTGCTGGTGCCGGAAGCCATGCCGGGCCTGATCGCCTCCGTCACCGTTACGCTGGTCAGCCTGGTGGGCTTCTCCGCCATGGCCGGCGCGGTGGGTGGCGGCGGGCTCGGCGATCTCGGCATCCGCTTCGGCTACCAGCGCTTCATGCCAGAGGTCATGGCCAGCGTGGTGCTGATCCTCATCCTCTTCGTGCAGGGCCTGCAATCCCTGGGCGACTGGCTGGTGCGCCGCGTCCGGCGCCGCTGAACAAGAACAAACAAGAGCACGGGAATCGCTATGACACCGTTCAACCGTCGCACCCTGCTGGGCGCGGGACTGGCCCTGCCCTTCGCTTCCACCGCCTTCGCGCAGGGTGCCGAGATCGGCACCGCCGCGCGCCCGCTGCGCATCGGCGCGACCGCCGGTCCGCACAGCCAGGTGATGGAGAAGGTACAGGAGATCGCCGCCCGCGATGGGCTGGTGATCCGCATCGTCCCCTTCACGGATTACATCACGCCGAACGCGGCGCTGGCGGATGGCGACCTGGACGCCAATTCCTACCAGCACCAGCCCTTCCTGGAGCAGGCGGTGCGCGACCGTAAGCTGCCGCTGGTGGCCGTGGGCAAGACGCTGGTCTTCCCGATGGGTGTTTATTCCCGCCGGCACAAGAAGCTCGCGGACGTGCCGAATGGCGGCCGCATCGCCATTCCCAACGACCCGACCAATGGCGGCCGCGCGCTGGTGCTGCTGGCGGCCCATGGCGCCTTCAAGCTGCGGGACGGCGCCGACTTCCGCGCCACGGTGGCGGATGTGACGGAGAACCCGAAGCGCCTGCGCATCGTGGAACTGGAAGCCGCGCAGATCCCGCGTGCGCTGGAGGAGGTGGAGGCCGCGGCCATCAACACCAACTTCGCCATTCCCGCCGGGCTGAACCCGGTCCGCGACGCCATCGCCCTCGAGAGCGCCGACAGCCCCTATGCCAACCTCATCGCCGTGAAGCGCGGCAACGAGGACACACCCTGGGTGAAGAAGCTTCTGGCCGCCTACCAGAGCGACGAGATCAAGGACTTCGTGAAGACCACCTTCCAGGGCTCGGTCGCCCCGGCCTTCTGAGACGTAGAGGAACAGTCACCATGATCACCAGACGCTCCCTGATCCTGGCCGGCGGCGCCATGCTGTTGCTGCCTACCGCCCTGCATGCCCAGGGTGCCGAGATCGGCACCGCCGCCCGCCCGCTGAAGATCGGCGTCACCGCCGGCCCGCATGGCCAGGTGATGGAGAAGGTGCGCGACATTGCCGCCCGTGACGGGCTGGTGATCCGCATCATCGAGTTCAGTGACTACATCCAGCCGAACATGGCCCTGGCCTCGGGCGACCTGGACGCAAATTCCTTCCAGACGCAGCCCTTCCTGGACCAGCAGGTGCGGGATCGTGGCCTGAAGCTGGTCTCGGTGGCCAAGACCCTGACCTTCCCGATGGGCATCTACTCGAAGCGGCTCAAGTCCACGGACGCGCTGCCGCAGGGTGGCCGCATCGCCATCCCCAACGACCCGACCCAGGGCGGCCGCGGGCTGATGCTCTTTGCCCAGGCCGGCGTCATCAAGCTGCCGCCGAAGGCCGATGTGAGCGTGACGGTGGCCGACATCGTTGAGAACCCGAAGCGCCTGCGCATCATGGAACTGGAGGCGGCGCAGCTGCCCCGCGCGCTGGATGACGTGGACGCGGCGGCGATCAACACCAACTACGCCATCACCGCCGGCCTGCAGCCGACGCGCGATGCCATCGCGATTGAAGGCGCCAACAGCCCGCATTCCAACCGCATCGTGGTGCGCCAGGGCGACGAGGAGAAGCCCTGGGTCAAGAAGCTCGTCAGCGCCTACCAGAACGATGAGGTGAAGGACTTCGTCGCGAAGACCTTCGCCGGTTCCGTCATCCCCGGCTTCTGAGGAACGAGAAGATGCAACGCCGTCCCTTCCTGCTGGCTGTGGCCGGCGGGCTCTTCCTTCCCGCCGCCCTGCGCGCGCAGGGCGCTGCGGAGATCGGCACCGCCGCGCGGCCGCTGCGCGTCGGCGTCACCAGCGGCGTGCATGCCCAGGTGCTGGAGCAGGTGCGCGACGTGCTGGCGCGCGAGAACTTCGTGGTGAAGATCACGGAGTTTGCCGATTTCATCCAGCCGAACGTGGCGCTGGCGGGTGGTGAGATCGACATCAACACCTACCAGCACCAGCCCTTCCTGGACGCGCAGAAGGCACAGCGCGGCTACGACTTCGTGCCGGTGGGCAAAACCGTGCTGACGGTGATGGGCGTGTTCAGCCGCAAGGTGAAGAACCTGGCGGACCTGCCGAACGGCGCCCGTGTCGCCATCCCGAACGACCCCACCAATGGCGGCCGCGCGCTGCTGCTGCTGGCCAAGGCGGGCGTCTTCAAGCTGCGCGACGGCGCCGACTTCAAGGCCACAGTCGCGGATATCGCCGAGAACCCGAAGCGCATCCGCATCGTGGAGTTGGAGGCCGCCTCCATCGCCCGCAGCCTCGACGATGTCGATGCGGCGGCCATCACGGGCAATTACGCGGTGCCGGCCGGACTGAACCCGCTGAAGGACGGGCTGGCGGTTGAAGGCGCCGACAGCGCCTATACCGTGCTGGTCGTCACTCGCCGTGGCGACGAGAACAAGCCCTGGGCGCAGAAGCTGGCCCGCGCCTATGCCGACCCGGCCGTGAAGGCCTTCGTGGAGAAGACCTTCGGCGGCTCGGTGATCGTGGGTGCCTGATCAGGCGGCGTAGCGCGAGAGCGCCAGGTCCGCGTACTCGATGTTCGGCCGCTGGCCGCCGACCAGGTCGGCGGCCAGCCTGCCGCTGCCGCAGGACATGGTCCAGCCCAGCGTGCCATGGCCGGTGTTCAGGAACAGGCTCGGGTACTTCGTGCCGCCGATGATGGGCGTCCCATCCGGCGTCATGGGCCGCAGGCCGGTCCAGAACTTCGCCTCCTCATAGCGGCCGCCCTCGGGGTAGAGGTCGCGGACGGAATGCAGCAGGGTCTGCTTGCGCTCCTCATGCAGCCGCGTGTCGAAACCGGCGATCTCGGCGGTGCCGCCGACGCGGATGCGGTCGCCCAGTCGGGTGATGGCGATCTTGTAGGTCTCGTCCATCACGGTGGAGACAGGCGCCGCGGCGTCATCGGCCACCGGCACGGTGATGGAATAGCCTTTCACCGGGTAGACCGGCACGTTCAGCCCCAGCGGCGCCGCCAGCTTGGGCGAATAGCTGCCCAGCGCCAGCAGGTAGCGGTCGGCCTTCAGCGTCCCGGCGCTGGTCTCCACCCCGGCGATGTCACCATTTTCCACCAGGATGCGGTTGATCGAGGTGCCGTAGCGGAAGCGCACCCCCTGCTCCTCGCAAAGGGCCGCCAGGCGCTGGGTGAAGACATGCGCGTCGCCGGTCTCGTCGCCGGGCAGGTAGAGACCGCCGACGAACTTCTCCCGCACCCGCGCCAGGGCCGGTTCCGCCGCCACGCAGGCCTGCGGGTCCAGCACCTGGAAGGGCACGTCGTATTGCTTCAGCACGCGCAGGTCGTCGCCGATATGGTCCAGCTGCTGCTGCGTGCGGAAGAGCTGCAGCGTGCCACGCTCCCGGTGGTCGTATTGGATGCCGGTCTCGGCGCGCAGGTCGGCCAGCGCGGTGCGGCTGTATTCCGCCACGCGCACCATGCGGGACTTGTTGGTCTGGTAAGCGGAGTCGGTGCAGTTCTTGAGCATCTGCCAGAGCCAGGACCACTGCACCGGGTCCATGCGCGGGCGGATGACCAGCGGGCTGTGCCGCATGAACATCCATTTCAGTGCCTTCAGCGGAATGCCCGGCGCCGCCCAGGGGGAGGAATAGCCGAAGGATACCTGCCCGGCATTGGCGAAGCTGGTTTCCAGGCCGGCGCCGGGCTGGCGCTCGACCACCTCCACTTCATGCCCCGCACGGGCCAGATACCAAGCCGAGGTGGTGCCGACCACGCCGGCGCCGAGAACGAGAACCTTCATTGTAGCCATGCTCCGCCACGCGCTGAACGGGCGCGTGATCCCGCCAGCCTAGGCGGGATTGCGCAGCATGTGGTTGCTATCAATCGAAGGTCATGCGATTCCGCAGGAGGAATTTAGAAGATCCTGCGAAAGTGACGAAGATTCTACACCCGCCTTCCCTGGACGGCATCGACCATAAGATTCTGCGCCTGCTGCGGGCCGATGGCCGCATGAGCAATGCCGATCTCGCCGCCGCCATCGGGCTTTCCGCCTCCGCCTGCCTCCGCCGCCTGCGGCAGCTGGAGACCAGCGGCATCATCCGCGGCTATACCGCCATCATCGAGGACCCGACGCCGCATTCCCGCACCGTGGTCATTGTGCAGATCACGCTGGAACGGCAGACGGAGGATGCCTTCAACCGTTTCGAGGCCGCCGTCCGCCAGTGCCCCGAGGTCTGCGAGTGCTACCTGATGACCGGCGCCTCCGACTACCAGCTGCGAGTCGAGGCCCGGGACCCGGCGGACTATGAGCGAATCCACAAGGAGCAGCTCTCCCGCATGCCGGGCGTGTCCCGCATCCAGTCCGCCTTCGCCATCCGCGCCGTGGTGCGGGGCACTTCCCCGGCCTGGGTGGAGGACTAACGGCGACGGCACTGGCCTGCCGCGGGCTTGGCTCTTATCGTCCACTTCTCTTGCCGAGGCAGGGCTGGGCGATGTCGGGCTGGTTCGACTTTTCCGGACGGATTTCCCGCCGGCGCTTCTGGCTGGCCTACGTCCTGCCGCTGGCGGCGCTGCTGCTCGGCGCCATGATGCTGGACGGGCTGATGATCACGCGGGGCATCCTGCAGCCCGATGCCGCCCTGCTGACAGACTTCGCGGCGCTGGCGGTGGCCTTCGGCATGCTCAGCGCCTGCGTGCAGCGGTTGCACGACCTGGGCTGCAACGGCGGCTGGGTGCTGCTGATGGCGGCGGTGCCACTGGCCGGGCCGGTGCTGGGCGTGCTGCTGCTGGGATGCCTGCCTGGCTCGGCCCTCCGCAACCGCTTCGGGCCGGCGCCGGTCTAGGCGCCGCGCCAGCCGCCCCAGATCACCGACAGCCGGTCTCCCAGGCCACGGGGTGGTGGCGGCTGGGCCGGATTCCAACTGGCGGAGAGCACATGGCGCAGGTCCCGCGCCGCCAGCCGCGCCGGCAGCGCCGCCGCCAGCGCCTCGCGCGGCAGAACGCCGCGTAGGGCCGCCCGGGCCGCCCGCAGCGATGCCAGGGTCTCCTCCGCCAGGGCACGCGCAACGGTGGCCACCGCTGGCGTCCCGGGGTCCCGCGCCACATCCGCTGGCGTCAGCCCATGCTGCTCCAGGAGGTCGGAGGGCAGCAGGCAGTGCCCCTGCCCTGCCTGGATGCCGATGCCGCGCAGCACACCCGCCATGCCGTAAGCCGCCCCGGCTGCCTGGAGGTGCGGCATCGCGGCAGGCGGGGCTTCCAGCACCCGCCCGGCCACCACGGCATAGCCACCGGCGGAGCCACGGAGGAAGGCCAGCAGCGCATCGCGGCTCGGCATCTCCTCCTCCACCTCGGCTTCCCGCGCATCGACCAGCGGGAGCAGCTCCTCCGGCAGCAATTGCCCGGCGCGAATCGCCTCGGCCAAGGGCTGGGCCACCTCGTGCCGGCGCGGCGGATTGCCGGCGGCAGCCTCTTCCACCACGTCGCGCCACCATTGCAGACGGATCAGGCCGGTCATGGTGTTGCTGGTGGCGGCGCGGGCGCGCGCCAGCTCATGGTTGAAGGCTGTCAGTAGGAACAGCGTCTCCCGCGCCTTGGGCGGTGCGAAAAGCGCGCACAGAAAGCGGTCAGGGTCATGGCGCCGCGCAAGGGCGGCAAGCTCGGACAGCGGCGCGGCATCAGGCATGGCGGCGTTATGAACCGGATGTGCCCGTGCGCAAGCCCGAGCCTTGCTTGACGCGCCCCAGGGCGGAGCCTAGCTCTCAGGGAGGTTACGAATCACCACGGATGGCGGCCTGAGCCGCCATTCCCTTCAAGAACCCGTTCGGGAGTATCGCCGCCATGGCTTTCAGCCTGCCTCCGCTGCCCTATGACACCTCCGCCCTGGCCGCTTCCGGCATGTGCCAGGAGACGCTGGAGCTTCACCACGGCAAGCACCACCAGGCCTATGTCACCGCCCTGAACGGCTTGGTCGAGAGCAAGGGCCTGGCCGGCAAGTCGCTGGAGCAGATCGTCGCTGAGGCCGGCAAGGCCGGTGCCGACGGCCTGCCCGTGCTGAACCAGGCCGGCCAGCACTGGAACCACATCCTGTTCTGGCAGGTGATGAAGCCGAATGGCGGCGGTGAGAGCCTGCCGGGCAAGATCGGCGCCAAGATCAACGAGGACTTCGGCGGCCTGGCTCAGTTCAAGGAAGCCTTCAAGCAGGCAGGCGTGACGCAGTTCGGCTCCGGCTGGGCCTGGCTGATCATGGACGCCACCGGCAAGCTGAAGGTCACCAAGACCCCGAACGGCTCCAACCCGATCGCCACCGGCGAAGGCACGCCGATCCTGGGCGTGGACGTGTGGGAGCACTCCTACTACCTGGACTTCCGCAACGTTCGCCCGGGCTACCTGGACAACTTCCTGAACAAGCTCGTGAACTGGGAAGTGGTCGAGGGCCTGATGAATCAGGGCGGCCTGAAGTCCGGCCAGTCGGCCTGAGCTTCACCCCCGGGTGGATACAAGAAGGGCGCCGGGAGAATTCTCCCGGCGCCCTTTCTTTTTCCGCGCGGGTAAGGCGCTCAGCTCTTGACGTCGTTGGCCGCCGTCGGGCGGATGACGCTGCCGATGGTGTTGCGCACCACGTTGACGCGCATATTCGGCGCCAGCTCGACCTCGATCTCTTCCGAGCCTTCCTTCACCTTGGTCACGGTGCCCAGCAGGCCGCCGCCGGTGATGATGCGGTCGCCGCGCTTCAGCGAGCCCAGCATCACGCGATGCTCCTTGGCGCGCTTCTGCTGCGGGCGGATCAGCAGGAAGTAGAAGACAACAAAGATCAGGATCAGGGGCGCGAACTGCATGATGGCGGCGCCGGTGCCACCGGCAAGCGCGTCCTGAGCATAGGCAGGGGAGATGAACATGATTTCGGGCTTCCGTCTTGCCGGGTGACGGGCGCGAAACTAGCCTCACCTGCTGTTCAGTCAACCTTACCTACATGTCATCTTTTTCTGCGCCGGAGTTGCAGCCCTTGCACGATACCGCTTCCCACCCGCTGCTCCCGACGCTGGCACGCATTGCCGCGGCACTGGAGCGGCTGGCCCCGCCGCCGGCTGCCAGGCCCGACCTGGGCGCCGCGGACGCATTTGTCTGGCACCCCGCCGGCACGAACGGCATGCCGGCCCAGCTGGCGCCGGTGAAGCGCGTGGCAGCGGTCGGTATCGGCCTGTTGCAGGGCGTGGACCGGCAGAAGGACCTGCTGCTGGAGAATACGCTGCGCTTCGCACGCGGGCTTCCGGCCAACAACGCCATGCTCTGGGGTGCGCGCGGCATGGGCAAGTCCTCGCTGGTCAAGGCCGCGCATGCGGCGGCCAATGCCGAGGTGCCCGGCGCCCTGGCGCTGATCGAGATCCAGCGGGAGGATATCCGCACGCTGCCGGAGCTGCTGAACGTCCTGCGCGACAACTCCCGCCGCTTCCTGGTCTTCTGCGACGACCTGTCCTTTGAACGGGAGGACCAGGACTACAAGGCGCTGAAGTCGGTGCTGGATGGCGGCATCGAGGGCCGCCCGGCCAATGTGCTCTTCTACGCCACCAGCAACCGCCGCCACCTGATGGCGCGCGACATGATCGAGAACGAGCGCAGCACCGCCATCAATCCCGGAGAGGCGGTGGAGGAGAAGGTTTCCCTCAGCGACCGCTTCGGCCTCTGGATCGGCTTCCACAATGCCGACCAGTCCACCTTCTTCGCCATGGTGGAAGCCTATGCCGCCGACCTCGGCCTGGCCGTGACGCCGGAGGAACTGCACCGGCAGGCAGTGGAATGGTCCGTCACGCGCGGCGGCCGCTCCGGCCGCGTGGCCTGGCAGTTCATCATGGACCTCGCCGGGCGGAAGGGCGTGGCCTTGCCGGCACGATGAGCGAGGCCCCGGTTCCGCGCCAGCCCACGCGCCCCTGGCCCAAGGGGGCGCAGCGGCGAAATGGCCTGTTCCTGAACCCGGATGGCAGCCGGGCGGGCCCCACCCAGGCACAGATCTGGCGGCTGATGCGGGAGCGGAACCAGGGCACCCCCTGGCCGCCCCATGTCGAGGACCCGGCCTATCCGCCGCCGCAGCCGCCGCCGGAGGGCCATGCGGCGGTCACCTTCATCGGCCATGCCAGCTTCCTGATCCGCTTCCACGATGGCCCGACGCTGCTGACGGACCCGATCTGGAGCGAGCGTTGCAGCCCCTTCCGCTTCGCCGGCCCCCGGCGCGTGCGCCGGCCCGGCCTGGCCTTCGACGCCCTGCCGCCGATCGACGCCGTGCTGCTGAGCCACAACCATTACGACCACTGCGACATCCCGACGCTGCAGCGCCTGCGCGACCGCTTCGCGCCCCGCATCTTCACGGGGCTGGGGAATGGCAGGCTGCTGGCGCGGCATGGGCTGAAGGATGTGGTGGAACTCGACTGGTGGCAGAAGGCAGCCCTGCCCGGCGGCGGTGAAGCCACCTATCTGCCCGCGCACCATGTCGGGGCCCGCACGCTGTTCGACCGTGGCCGCACCCTCTGGGGCGGCTTCGCGATCCAGCCGCCGGGCGGCGGGCGGCTCTACTTCACCGGCGATTCGGCCTGGGGGGCGCATTTCGAGGAGATCGGGCATTTCGCCGGTCCGTTCGACCTCGCGCTGCTGCCGATCGGTGCCTATGAGCCGCGCTGGTTCATGCAGCAGGTCCACATGAACCCGGAAGAATCGGTGCGCGCCTTCGCCGCCATCCGTGCCCGGCAGGCGCTGGCGATGCATTTCGGCACCTTCAGGCTGACACAGGAAGCCATCGACGAGCCGGCGCGGGCCTTGGGCGCGGCCCTGGCCGCCGCCGGCATACCGGCCGAGGATTTCGTCGTCCCCGGCTGCGGCCAGACCTTCGTGGTGCCGCTGACCAACCCCTAGGGGGCGTTGCCGAAGATGCGCTGCAGGACCTGATCGCCCGGGCGCAGGTTCAGCCGCTCCGCCGTGCCGGCGGCCAGTTCCAGCGTGGCACGCACGGGGCCACGGCTCTCGATGGTGGCGAGGCTGCGCGGCACCGTGCGCTCCGCGATGCGGCGGATACGGCCATCGGCATTGATGAACACCATGTCCAGCGAGGTGATGGTGTTGCGCATCCACATCGCGCTCTCGCGTGGCTGGCCCCAGTCGAAGAGCATGCCTTCGTCCGGCTTCACCTCGGGGCGGAACATCAGGCCCACGGTCTGCTGGTCCGGCGAAAGGGCCATCTCCACCGTGAACTCATGCCGGGTGCCGTCGCGGGTGACGATCACCAGCTTTTCGGTGGGCAGGCGCGGCTGCGGCCCGTCCTGGGCGCTGGCGGTGGCGGTGAGGGCGATCAGGGCTGGCAGGGCCAGCAGGAGGCGGCGGCGCATGGACACGGCTTATGCCACGCCGCGGATGAGTTGTGGCAGCCCTTCCAGCGTCGCCTCGGCAAGATGGCGGATTTCTGATCGGACCGCGCCGGGGCGGGGCGTGTCCCGCAGGGTCGTGAACCAATGCTCCGGCGGGTTGCGGCCGGCGGCGCGGTTGAAGGCCAGGGCGCGCAACACGGACTCGGCTGCCGCGGGCAGGCGCTCGGGCGGCGAGCGGCCCTCCAGCACGCCCCAGATCCCGGCCCAGCAACGCCCGACCGACCAGGGGTTGTAGCCCCCGCCCCCCAGCACGATCAGCCGCGGGGCCAGCCGCATCACCGCACGAACCACCGCCCAATGCGCGTTGTTGGAGAGCGAAAGCTTGGCGAGCGGGTCCTCCTCCAGCCCATCCGCCCCGCATTGCAGCATGATGGCCTGCGGGCGCAGGTGGTGGATCAGGGGCAGGATGGCCTGGTGCAGCAGCCAATCCATCTCGCTGTCGTTCAGGCCCTGCGGCACCGGGATGTTGCGGGCATGGCCTCCGGCACGGTCATCCAGCGCCCCGGTGAAGGGCCAGCGCTTCGCCTCATGGATGGAGAGGGTGAAGACGCGGGGGTCGTCGTGGAAGGCATCCTGCACGCCATCGCCGTGATGCGCGTCGATATCCAGGTAGAGGATATTGGTCAGGCCCTGGTCCAGCCAGGCCAGCAGCCCCAGCACGGCGTCGTTGACGTAGCAGAAGCCGCTGGCGCGGTCCGGCTGCCCATGGTGCGTGCCGCCGCCCGGCGCATGCACGATGCCCCCCTCGGCCGTCAGCCGCGCCGCCAGCAACACGCCGCCCGCGCTGGTGGCGGGGCGGCGGAAGACCTCCTTGTAAACCGGGTTGCCATGGGCGCCGATGTGGTGCCGGGCGCGCACCTCGTCCGGTACCTCCTGCGTCTCCTCAGCCGCGCGCAGCGCCGCGATATAGGCCGGCGTATGGAAGCGCGTGAGCTGCTGGACCGTGGCCATGGGGCTGTCCAGCGTCCGGCCAGGGTCCATCCAGCCCAGGGCCTGGATCAGGTCCACGGCTGTTGAAACGCGGGGGATGGCCAGCGGGTGCTTCGGCCCATAGCTGGACTTGCGGTAGATCTCGGAGGCGATCAGCAGCGGCTTCATGGCTCAGCCTAGATGGGGTGGCGCCGGCTCTTGGCACCCCTTGCACGGCCATGCGCCACATGCCTAGAAGCACCTTATCCGGGGGGAGCCCTTTGCTGGGCTGAGAGGCAGGGAATCGGCCCTGCGACCCCTTGAACCTGATCCGGGTCATGCCGGCGAAGGGATCGGAGGTTGTTCTTGGCACCTGCTCTCAGCGTGTCCCTACCCGTCATCCGCCTTGGTGGCCGCCCTGTGCTGGGCGCCTGCGAACTGCGGTTCAGTGGCGGCGAGGTGACGGCCCTGCTCGGCCCCTCGGGCGTTGGCAAATCCACCCTGCTCCGGCTGCTGGCGGGATTGCTGCCACTGCCGCCCGGCGCAAGCCTGATGCCGGAGGATGGCGCGCCCTTGGTCCGACGCATTGCCTGGATGGGGCAGCAAGACCTGCTGATGCCCTGGCTGGACCTTCGCGGCAACGTGATGCTGGGTGCCAGGCTACGCGGCGAGCCCCCCGACCCGGCGCGCGCGGATGCCCTGATCGCCGCCGTTGGCCTGGCAGGGCGGGAGAAGGCGCGCCCCGCCGAACTGTCCGGCGGCATGCGGCAGCGCGCCGCCCTGGCCCGCACCCTCATGGAAGACCGCCCCTTCGTGCTGATGGACGAGCCCTTCAGCGCCGTGGATGCCCCCACCCGCCACCGGCTGCAGGGCCTGGCCGCCGGATTGCTCGCCGGCAGAACCGTGCTGCTGGTGACGCATGACCCGCTGGAAGCGCTGCGCATGGCCCACCGCATCCTGGTGCTGCGCCCGGGGCCGGCAGGCGCGGTGGCGGAGGAACTGCCCCTGCCCGCCTCGCCACCCCTGCGGGCCGCCACGGACCCTGAGGTGCTGGCTGCCCAGGCCGCCCTGCTGGACCGGCTGGCTGAAGCGGCATGAGGGCGCTGATCGCCGCCGCCGGGCTGCTGCTGGCCTGGGAAGGCTTCGTGCACTGGACGGGCGTGCCCGCCTTCCTGCTGCCCTCCCCGCTGCGGGTCTGGAATGTGCTGACCAGCCGCTGGGATATCCTGCTGGGCCATGCCGGCACCACCCTGGCGGAGATCCTGCTGGGGTTGTTCTTCGGCACCGTGCTGGGCGCCGCGACGGCGCTGCTGCTGACCGCGTGGCGCGGCGGGCGCCGCTGGCTGCTGCCGCTGCTGATCGCCAGCCAGGCCATCCCGGTCTTCGCCATCGCGCCGCTGCTGGTGCTGTGGCTGGGCTTCGGCCTGGCCAGCAAGGTCGCCATGGCCACCATCATCATTTTCTTCCCTGTCGCCACGGCCTTCTACGACGGCCTGCGCCGGACGGAGCCCGGCTGGCTGGACCTCGCCAGCACCATGGGCGCCTCGCGCGCCGCCATCCTGTGGCGGGTGCGGGTGCCGGCGGCGCTGCCGGGCTTCGCCTCCGGCCTGCGCGTGGCCGCCGCCGTGGCGCCCATCGGCGCCGTGGTGGGGGAATGGGTCGGCGCCTCCGCCGGCCTCGGCTACGTGATGCTGCAGGCCAATGGCCGCAGCCAGACCGACATGATGTTCGCCGCGCTCGCCATCCTGGCCACCATGGCCATGGCCTTGTGGTTCGCGACCGACCTGCTGCTGCGCCGGATGCTGCCCTGGCAGCCCGATGCCCTTCTGGACCACGGAGAAACCGAATGACCGAGATCACCCGCCGGGCCCTGCCCGCGCTGGCGGCACTGGCCTTGCCGACGGTGGCGCGCGCCCAGGCCGCGGCCCCTGCCCCGGCAGCGGCGAAGCTGACCCTGATGCTGGACTGGTTCGTGAACCCGGACCACGCACCCATCATCATCGCCCAGGAAGGCGGGCATTTCGCCCGTGCCGGGCTGGAGGTCCGCGTCGTCGCCCCGGCTGACCCGAACGACCCGCCGCGCCTCGTCGCGGCGAAGCAGGCGGATCTGGGCGTTTATTACCAGAAGAACCTGTATCTCGCGGTGGATCAGGGCCTGCCGCTGGCCCGCGTCGGCACCCTAGTGGCCACGCCGCTGTCCACGCTGACGGTGTTGCAGGACGGGCCGATCCAGAAGCTGGCTGACCTGAAGGGCAAGAAGATCGGCTTCAGCACGGCGGGCTTCGAGGAGGTGGCGGCGGATACCATCCTGGGTTCCGTCGGGCTTTCCTCCAAGGACGTGACGCTGGTGAACGTCAATTTCGGCCTGTCCTCGGCGCTGATGTCGCGGCAGGTGGATGCCATCCTCGGCGGCTTCCGCAACTTCGAGCTGCACCAGCTGGCGCTGGAAGGCCGCCCCGGCCGCGCCTTCTACCCCGAGCAGCATGGCATGCCGATCTATGACGAGCTGATCTATGTCGCGCACAAGGACCGTGTAAAGGACGCCACGCTGCGCCGCTTCATGGACGCGGTGGAATCCGCCACCACCTTCCTCATCAACAACCGTGAGGAAAGCTGGAAGATGTTCATTGCCGGCCCGCGCAAGGAACTGGACAACGAGCTGAACCGCCGCGCCTTCGCGGACACGGCGGACCGCTTCTCCCTCAGCCCCGCGGCGCTGGACCGCAACCGCTACGACCGCTTCGCCCGCTTCCTGCACGGGCGGAAGATGATCGGCAGCGTGCCGCCGGTGGACAGCTACGCGGTGGAGCTGCCCCCGGCCTGACGCCTGCTGGCGGTGCCGTCAGCTCCGCTGCGGCATCGCCTCCGGCACCACGGTCTGGATCAGCGTGCTGTCGAGCGACTCATAGGCATGGTAGTCGATGGTCTGGTACAGCTCGGCGCGCGTCTGCATCCGGTCCACCATCTTGTGGGTGCCGCCGTCGCGGGCGATGGCGCCGTAGAGTTCTTCCATCCCCTTGGCCGCGACGCGCAGGTGGCTCACCGGCCAGATCACCATCGCATAGCCCATCTCCTGGAACTCTTCCGCCGTGAAGAAGGGCGTGCGGCCGAACTCGGTCATGTTCGCCAGCAGCTTCACACCCGGCATGCGGCGGGCGAATTCGCGGAACATCTCGGCCGTGGTCAGCGCTTCCGGGAAGATCGCGTCGGCGCCGGCTTCCAGGTACAGCTTCGCGCGCGCCACGGCACCGTCAATGCCCTCGCTCGCCGCCGCATCGGTGCGGGCGATCAGGTAGAGGTGCCGCCGCGCCTTGCGCGCCGCTGCCACCTTGGCCGCCATGTCGCGCGCATCGGCCAGCTTCTTGTCGTTCAGGTGGCCGCACTTCTTCGGCAGCAACTGGTCTTCCAGATGCACGGCGCCAGCGCCGGCTTCCTCGAAGGCGCGGACCATGTGCATGACGTTCAGCGCCTCGCCATAGCCGGTGTCGCCATCCACCAGCGCCGGCAGGCCGCTGGCGCGCGCCACCTGGCGGATATGCCAGGCCACGTCATCGACGGTGATCATGCCGAGGTCCGGCAGGCCCATGGTGGCCGACATCGCGGCGCCGGACATGTAGAGCGCCTCGAACCCCGCCTTCTTCGCCAGCAGCGACGCGATACCCAGATGCGCGCCGGGAATGCGCAAAATCTCCGGCCGCTCCAGCAGCGCGCGAAACCTTTGGCCCGCAGGGGCGTCCGGTAGGTCGTCGGCAATCACGTAGGGCATGGCTATTCTCCTCTCCGGACGATGCATCCTTCCTACACCGCGTCCCGAGTCGCCGCCATGGCAGCGCCCCTGGCCCTTTCCGTGACGCCGATCACGCCCTAGTTTTGCCAACGACCGTTACGGATCTCAGGGAGACCAGCCATGGAAATGACCGGCGAAAGGCGCATCGAGGCGCCGCGCGAGACCGTCTGGCGCGCGTTGAACGACCCCGATGTGCTGCGCCAGTCGATCCCTGGCTGTGAGACGGTGGAGCGTATCGGCGACGACAGCTTCCAGGCTCGCGTGGCTGTGAAGCTGGGCCCGATGGCGGCGCGCTTCACCGGCAAGGTGCAGCTGACGAACATCAATCCGCCCGCCTCCTATACCATCGGCGGCGAGGGCAATGGCGGCGCCATGGGCTTCGCCAAGGGCGGCGCCGATGTCAGCCTGGAAGAGCTTTCCGCCACCGAGACGCTACTGAAATACGTCGTGAAGGCGCAGGTCGGCGGCAAGATGGCGCAGCTCGGCGCCCGGCTGATCGACAGCACCGCCAAGCAGATGGCCGACCAGTTCTTCAACCGTTTCGTCGCCCTGGTTTCTGCCCCGGCGCCCGCCGCCGCGGCCGAAGGCGTGCGTCCTTCCGAAGTGGCGGCGCTGCCCCCGGGCACCCGCCCCACCCCTGCCCCCGGCACGCTGGTCGGCGATGCCACGCCGGAAGAGCGGCTGGGCGCCGCGACCCTGGCCGGCGCCGGGCTGGTGGAACATGCCGGCGGCACCCCGCCGGGCACGACGCGGGATGATATCGCCGGCCGCCCCAATATCCCCGCCACCCCGGCTCAACCTGTGCCGGTGAACCTGATGGCCCTGGCACCGACCGAGATCTTCGGCCTGCCGATCACCTTCTGGATCGGCAGCCTGGTCTGGCTGGTGCTGCTCGCGGTGCTCTTCCTGAATGGCTGATTCCGGGTTCCCGGCTTCTGTCGAAGCCACCGAGCGTCTGCTGGCGGCCGGCGGCTATGTGGCCGACCGGGCGCTGGCGACCACGGTGCATCTGGCATTGACCATGGGCCGCCCCCTGTTTCTGGAGGGCGAGCCCGGCACCGGCAAGACCGAGATCGCCAAGGTCCTGGCCAGCGGCCTCGGCCGCAGGCTGGTGCGGCTGCAATGCTACGACGGACTGGACCTCGCCGGGGCTGCCTATGAGTGGAACCATGCGCGGCAGCTGATGGCCATCCGTCTGGCGGAGGCCTCTGGCGAGACGGACCGGCAGGCGCTGGAAGCGGGCATCTACGACCGCCGCTTCCTGCAGGAACGCCCGCTGCTCTCGGCCCTGACCGGCAGCCCCGCCGTGCTGCTGATCGATGAGCTGGACCGCGCGGACGAGCCCTTTGAGGCCTTCCTGCTGGAGATCCTGGCTGATTTCCAGCTCTCCATCCCCGAGATCGGCACGATCCGGGCGGAGACGCCGCCGGTGGTGGTGCTGACCAGCAACCGGACGCGGGAGGTGCATGACGCCATCCGCCGCCGCTGCCTCTACCACTGGGTCGACTACCCCGATGCGGCGCGGGAGCGTGCCATCCTGGACAGCCGCGCGCCGGGCCTGCCGGCGAAGCTCTCCGCCCAGGTGGTGGAATTCGTCCAGCGCATCCGCCAGGGCGACTATTTCAAGTATCCGGGCGTGGCGGAGACCATCGACTGGGCCGCGGCCCTGGACGCCCTGAACGCCACGGAGCTGGAACCGGCGCTGGTGGACGAGACGCTGGGCGCCCTGCTGAAGTACCAGGACGACATCGCCAAGCTGCGCGGTGCCGAGGCCGCGCGGCTGCTGGAAGAGGTCAAGGCGCCACCCACGGTGGCGGTGCCGTTCTGACGGCGCTCGCGGATAATCTGCTGGGCTTTGGCCGGATGCTGCGCCGCGCCGGCCTGCCCATCGGCCCGGCGGAAATCCTGGCTGGCGCCGAGGCGCTCTCCCGCATCGAGCTCGGCGACCGCCAGCAGGCCCAGGCGGCCTTGCGCGCCACCCTCGTTCACCGGCGCGAGCATTTCGAGGTCTTCGACCAGGCCTTCGCGCTGTTCTGGCGGGCGCCCTCCGCCCCCGGAGAGGCCGAGGCGGGGGAAGTGGAACTGCTGGACAAGGCCCCGGCCGCTGCCCGCCGGGTCTCCGAGGCGCTGGGTGGCGGTGCCTCCCCTGCCCCGCCGAAGGTCGAGGCCCGCCCGGACATGGCCCTGACGGTCAGCGCCGGGGAACAGTTGCGGAAGATGGATTTCGAGGCGATGGGCGCGGGCGAGATCGCCGAGGCCAAGCGGGAGATCCGCCGCCTTGCCCTGCCGCTGGCCGCCCGCCCCACCCGCCGCTTCCGCCCCAATGCCGCCGGGCGCCGGACCGATCTGCGCGCGACCCTGAAGGAAAGCCTGCGCCAGGGCGGCGAGGTGCTGGATATCCGCCGGTCTGAACGCGTGGTGCGCCCGCCGCCGCTGGTGGCCATCTGCGACATCTCCGGCAGCATGGCGCGCTACGCGCAGATTTTGCTGCATTTCCTGCATGCCGTCAGCAACGACCGGGACAGGGTCTCCACCTTCCTCTTCGGCACGCGGCTGACCAATATCACCCGACAGCTCCGGCACCGGGATGCCGAGGTGGCCTTCGAGATGGTCAGCCACATCGTGCCCGACTGGTCCGGCGGCACCCGCATCGGGGAGGCGCTGGACCGCTTCAACCGGGACTGGTCCCGCCGCGTGCTAGGCCAGGGCGCGGTGGTGCTGCTGATCACCGACGGGCTGGAGCGCGGCGGGCCGGAAGAGCTGGCCCGGCTGGCGGCGGCCACCGACCGGCTGCGCCATTCCTGCCGCCGCCTGATCTGGCTGAACCCACTCTTGCGCTACGCGGGCTTCCAGCCGAAATCCCAGGGGGTGAGGACGATGCTGCCCTTGGTCCATGAGCATCGCCCCGTCCACAACATCGAGAGCCTGCGGTCGCTGGTGGAGACACTTTCGGCGCCGCAGTCGCGGGCAAGGATGCCGTCATGAGCGACCGGGAAGACATTCTGGCGACCGCCGCCGGCTGGCTGGCCGAGGGCGAGACCGTGGCGCTGGCCACGGTGGTAGAAACCTGGGGCAGCTCGCCCCGCCCGCCGGGTTCGCAACTGGCGGTCACCGCTTCCGGCCGCATGGCGGGCAGCGTCTCGGGCGGTTGCATCGAGGGCGCGGTGGCGGATGTGGCGAAGCAGACCATGGACAGCGGCGCACCCCAGCTCCTGGACTTCGGCATCAGCGATGAGCGTGCCTGGGAGGTCGGGCTGGCCTGCGGCGGCAAGCTGAAGGTCTTCGTGGAGAAGCTGGCGTGAAGGCAGCCCTGCTCTCCCGCCTGCAGGAAGCCAAGGCGGCTGGCCGCCCTGTCGCCCTGCTGACGCGGCTTTCCGATGGCGAGCAGTTCCTCTACCCCGAGGACGCGCCCCCTGCCGCGCTGGCCGAGGCCACCGCTGCCGCCCTGGAGGCCGACAAGGCCGCGAACCTGACGGTGGAGGGCGCGGAATGGTTCATCCAGCCCCACAACCCGCCGCTGCGGCTGATCGTGGTCGGGGCGGTGCATGTGGCGCAGGCGCTGGTGCCGATGGCCGCCTGGCTTGGTTTCGCTGTGACGGTGGTGGACCCCCGCCGCGCCTTCGCGACCGAGGAACGCTTCAACGGCAGCGTCACGCTGCGCGACGAATGGCCGGACGAGGCCATGGAAGCCCTGGCGCCGGATACCCGCACCGCCATCGTCACCCTGACCCATGACCCCAAGCTCGACGACCCGGCGCTGGAAGTGGCGCTGCGTTCCCCCGCCTTCTACATCGGCGCCCTGGGCAGCCGCCGCACCCATGCCAAGCGGGTGGCGCGGTTGCAGGAAGCCGGCTTCGGCGAGGAGGCCATTGCCCGCATCTCCGCCCCCATCGGGTTGGATATCGGCGCGGTGACGGCACCGGAGATCGCGCTGTCGATCATCTCCGAGGTGGTGGCGCGCCGCCGCGGCGCGGCGCTGGGCCTGCGGGCATGATCTTCGGCCCCACGCCACTGGCGGAAGCCGAGGGCGCCATCCTCGCCCATACCGTGCGCCTGGAAGGCCGTGTGCTGAAGAAGGGCACGCGGCTGAACGCCGGCGCCGTGGCGGCGCTGGCGGCATCCGGCCGGCAGGAGGTGATCGCCGCCCGCCTGGAGCCCGGCGATGTCGCGGAGGACGAGGCGGCGCACCGGATCGGCGAGGCCCTGCTCAGCCAGCACGTCGCCCGCACCCGCGCCGCGACCGGCCGGGTCAATCTGCGCTCCGAGGCCGCTGGGCTGCTGGTGGTGGATGCCCCCCTGGTGGACCGGCTGAACGCGCTGGATGAAAGCCTGACGCTGGCGACCCTGCCCAATTTCACCCCGGTCTCGGCCGGGGAGATGCTGGCCACGGCCAAGATCATCCCCTTCGCCATGTCGGGCGAGGTGCTGGAGGTGGCCGAGGGCATCGCCCGCAGCGGCCGCCTGCTGGGGGTGCATCCCTTCCGGCCGTTGAAGGTCGGGCTGGTGCTGACGGAGCTTCCCGGCCTCAAGGAAAGCATCATGGAAGGCGCGGTGGAGGCGACGGGCCAGCGCGTCGCCGGCCTGACCGGCACCCTCCTGCCGCCTGAGCGCTGCCCGCATGAGGAGGAGCCCATTGCCGCGGCCTTGCACCGGCTGCTGCAGGCAGGCGCCGAGTTGCTGTTGATTGCCGGCGCCTCGGCTGTGGTGGACCGGCGGGATGCCGGGCCGGCGGCCATTGTCCGGGCCGGCGGGCGCATCGAGCATTTCGGCATGCCGGTGGACCCGGGGAACCTGATCTGCCTGGGCGAGATCGGCGAGATTCCCGCCATGGTGCTGCCCGGCTGCGCCCGCAGCCCGAAGCTGAACGGCTTCGACTGGGTGCTGCAACGCCTCTTCGCCGGGCTGCGTGTGAAGTCACGCGACGTGATGCGCATGGGCGTCGGCGGCCTGCTGAAGGAAATCGAGAGCCGCCCGCTGCCGCGCGCGGATGCGCCGAAGGGCCAGGCCAGCCCCGCCACACCCCGCCGCCGGCGGCAGGTAGCCGCCCTGGTGCTGGCCGCCGGCCGTTCCAGCCGCATGGCGCCACATAACAAGCTGCTGGTGCCGGACCGCGATGGCCGGCCCATGGTGGCGCGCGTGGTGGACAATGTGCTGGCATCCCAGGCACGCCCGGTGGTGGTGGTCACTGGCCATGACCGTGAGCAGGTGGAAGCGGCGCTGGCCGGCAAGCCCGTCACCTTCGTGCCGGCGGCGGATTATGCGGAGGGGCTTTCAGCCTCGCTTAAAGCCGGGTTGGCGGCGCTGCCGCCGGAGGCCGAGGGCTTCGTCATCTGCCTGGGCGACATGCCCCTGGTCAGCGGCGCCGGCATCGACCGCCTGCTGGGTGCCTTCGACCCGGAGGAAGGCCGCGCCGTGGTGATGCCCACCTTCCAGGGGCAGCACGGCAACCCGGTGCTCTGGTCGCGGGAATTCCTGCCGGAGATGATGGCGCTGACCGGCGACCAGGGCGCGCGCCGGTTGCTGCGCCGCCATGCCGAGCGGGTCTCGGAAGTGGAGATGCCCGACGACGCCGTGCTGCGCGACTTCGACACGCCCGAGGCCCTGGCGGCCCAGCCGGACTTCGCCGGGAAGCTTTCGTGATCCTGATCGCCCTTGGGGCTAACCTGCCGGGGCAGGACGGCAGCGCGCCTCGCGCGACCTGCGAGGCCGCCGCGCGGGCGCTGGATAATATCCCTGGCCTGCGCCTGGTGGCGCTGTCCCGCTGGTGGTCCACCGCGCCCGAGCCACCGCTGCCCGGCGCCCCCTGGTATGTGAATGGCGTGGCTCGCTGTGAGGGCGACGTCGCTCCGGAAGTCCTCCTGGCCGCCCTTCAGGCGCTGGAGAACGCCGCCGGCCGGGTCCGCCCCTACCCCAACGCGCCGCGCACCCTGGACCTCGATATCATCGCCATGGGCGAGACGGTCCGGGAGGCGCCAGACCCCATTCTGCCGCATCCGCGTGCCCATCTGCGGCGATTCGTCCTGCAGCCTTTGGCTGAAGTGGCGCCCGGCTGGGTGCATCCCGTGCTCGGGAAAAGCGTTCAGGATCTGCTGGTTACGCTTCCGCCTGCGGCGATGGAACCGTTCTGATCTTGTGTTTCGCGCCTGCGGTGTCTATCTGGAAGGTTCCGCTGATCTGATGGATTTGGAGGCCTCACCATGGCCCGCGTCACTGTTGAAGACTGCATTCTGCAAGTTCCCAACCGGTTTGAGCTGGTCCTGCTGGCCGCGCAGCGCGCCCGCAACATCAGCCGGGGTGAGGAACTGACCCTCGATCGCGACAACGACAAGAACCCCGTGGTTGCTCTGCGCGAGATTGCCGAACAGACGGTGGAGCTGCCTGCCCTGGAGCAGGACCTGGTGAAGTCCCTGCTGCGCGCGCCGGAGCCGGAGCCTGTCGAGGAAGAGGTGATCGACCTGATCGCCACCGACGAGAACATCTTCGGCGTCATGGACGTGAGCGAAGAGCCGCTGCCGGATGCCGGCGCGGACGACATGTCGGGCGACGATATCGAAGCAGCCATCGCCGCCGAGCTCGGCGGCCGCCGCTGACCGGGCGGGGGCTGGCTTGAAACCGGGCGCCGGAGCGGATCTGTTTCCGGCGCCACGTGCGCCTGAGGGCCTTGCTGAGCCAAGCCTGATACCACGCGTGGAAACGCCGGGCACCGAATTGGCCCGGCGTGTCGCCGCTTATGACCCGCGCGCCGATGTGGCGCTGCTGGAAGCGGCCTATGACCTCGCCGCCACCGCGCATGCCAGCCAGGCGCGCGAGAACGGCGACCCCTACATCACCCATCCCGTGGCGGTTGCCGGCATCCTGGCCGGCTACCGGCTGGACACGGCCACCATCGCCACGGCGCTGCTGCATGACGTGGTGGAAGACACCAGCGTCACGCTGCTGGACCTCGAGAAGAAGTTCGGCAGCGACATCGCCAAGCTGGTGGATGGCGTCACCAAGCTGACGCGGCTGGAACTGCAGTCGGAACGGACCAAGCAGGCGGAGAACTTCCGCAAGCTGGTGCTGGCGATGAGCGAGGACATCCGTGTCCTGCTGGTCAAGCTGGCCGACCGCACTCACAACATGCGGACGCTCCATTACGTGCCGAAGCCCGAGAAGCGGGCGAAGACGGCGCGGGAGACCATGGAAATCTATGCGCCGCTGGCGCAGCGCATCGGCATGGATGCGGTCAAGACCGAGCTTCAGTCGCTCTCCTTCCGCGAGTTGCAGCCAGACGCCTACCAGACCATCACCGCCCGCCTCGCCTTCCTGCGCGGCCAGGGCGCCGACCTGATCGACGAGATCGCGGCAGACCTGCGGGCCAAGCTGGCCGAGGCCGGCGTGCCGCTGCTGGAGGTCACGGGGCGGGAAAAGTCGCCCTATTCCATCTGGCTGAAGATGCACGAGAAGAAGGTGGAGTTCGAGCAGCTCTCGGACATCATGGCCTTCCGCATCGTTACCACCGACAAAGCCAATTGCTATGCCGCGCTGGGCGCCATCCATTCGGCCTATCGTGTGGTGCCCGGGCGCTTCAAGGACTACATCAGCACCCCCAAGTCCAACGGCTACCAGAGCCTGCATACCGGCGTCTCGGTGCCGGAGCGGCGCAACGCGAAGATCGAAGTGCAGATCCGGACCATGGAGATGCACGAGGTCGCCGAATACGGCGTGGCCGCCCACTGGATGTACAAGCAGGGCAGCCCGACCGATACGGCCACGCAGCCCGTCAAGCAGCGCCGCTATCCCTGGGTCAAGGAACTGCTGGAACTGCTGGAATCGGCCTCCGAGCCGCAGGAGTTCCTGGAGCACACGAAGCTGGCCCTGCACCAGGACCAGGTCTTCTGCTTCACCCCCAAGGGCGACCTGATCGCCCTGCCCCGCGGCGCCACGCCAATCGACTTCGCCTATCAGGTGCACAGCCAGGTGGGCGACACCTGCGTCGGCGCCAAGATCAACGGCCGCATCGTGCCGCTCCGGCACGTGCTGGAGAATGGCGACCAGGTCGAGATCATCACCGCGCGGGGCGGCACGCCGAACCCGGCCTGGGAACGCTTCGTCGTTACCGGCAAGGCCAAGGCGCGCATCAAGCGCTTCGCCCTGGCGCGGCAGCGGAGCGAGTTTCAGGAGCAGGGGCGTAGCGCCATCGCCAGGGCCTTCCGCCAGGAAGGCCTGGACTTCAGCGAGAAGCTGGTGGAGCCGGCGCTCAAGGCCTTCAAGCAGCCCAGCTTCGAGGATCTCTGCGTCGCCGTCGGCAACGGCAATGTCTCGCCGCGCGAAGTGCTGCATGCCGCAGTGCCGGAGCTTCGCGGGCCGCCCCGGCCGCATGACCACATGCCCTTCGCCCGCGCGCGCGGCAAGCCGGGCGCCACGGTCATGCGCACCGGCAATGAGCGGCGGCGGGACACGGCCTCCGGCATCGTCGGGCTGGTGCCCGGCATGGCCGTGCAGTTCGCCGGCTGCTGCCACCCGGTTCCCGGGGACCGTATCGTAGGCATCGTCACCACCGGCAAGGGCGTGACGGTGCACAAGAACGACTGCCACAGCCTGGAGGCCTTCGCGGCGACGCCGGAGCGCTTCATCGATATCGACTGGGATCATGAAGCAGGCTCCGGCGGCGCCCATGTGGCGCGCCTGCAGGTCGTCACCAGCAACGAGGACTCGGCCATTGCGGCCATGACGGTGGCCATCGCCAAGCAGAACGGCAAGCTGCACAACCTGCGCTTCACCCACCGCGCCGCCGACTTCGCCGAAGTGGTGGTGGACCTAGAGGTCTCGGACCTGCGGCACCTGTCGCAGGTGGTGGCGGCGCTCCGCACCTGCCCGGGCATCGACCAGGTGGACCGCGCCAAGAGCTGAGGCTAATCCCGCGTCATGATCATCGGCCTCGGCAACGACATCGTGGACATCCGCCGCATCGAGCAGACGCTGGCGCGCCACGGCGACCGCTTCATCGAGCGCATCTTCACCCCCCTGGAACGCCGCAAGGCGGACAGCCGGACGGAAAAGCTGCGCGCCGCCACTTACGCCAAGCGCTTCGCCGCGAAGGAAGCGGCATCCAAGGCGCTGGGCACCGGCTTCCGGCAGGGTGTCTTCTGGAAGGACCTCGGGGTGGTGAACCTGTCCTCCGGCCAGCCATCGCTGCGGCTGACGGGTGGTGCCGCCGCGCGGCTGGATGCCATTACCCCGACCGGCTATGGCGCCCAGATCAGCCTGACCATGACGGATGAATACCCCTATGCGCAGGCGGTGGTGATCATCGCGGCGGTGAAGCTGGCGCTCTAGTCGCCCAGGCGGAAGGCGTCGGCAATCCGGCGCATCCGCCCTTCCCCATCCAGCAGCAGCACATCGAAGCGGATGCCCGCCGTACCATGGCCAGGGTGCGCCGCCAGCCAGATTTCCGCCGCGCGCAACAGCCGTGCCCGCTGTCGCGCTCCCAGGGCATGGGCCGCTTCGGCGAGGTTCGCCCGTGCCTTGACCTCGATGAAGGCCAGCAGTCCGTCCTGCTCCGCCACCAGGTCGATCTCGCCGGCAGCGGTGCGGACACGGCTGTCCAGCACCTGCCAGCCATCCTCCGCCAGGCGGACGGCGACCCGCATCTCGGCGGAGCGGCCACGCGCCTCGGCGGCGGCGCGCAGATCGGAACGGGAGGATGGCGCTGGCATGGTGGTGATGTTCCCGCCGCCACGTCCGCGCCGCAAGCGGCTGGCTCTCTGGTTCCGTGCATCCTAAATCGGTCCATATGCAACGACGCTCCGGCTGGCTTCGCCGCTTCTTCCTGCGCGGGTTCTTCACGGTACTGGCGCTGGTGGTCCTGGCAGGGGGCGGCCTGGCGGCGGCCCTCTGGTTCACGCTGCCGCCCAGCCAAGGGCGGTACAGCCTGCGCGGCCTTTCGGCCCCGGTGGAGATCGTGCAGGACGAGCACGGCATCCCCCGCATTGCCGCCACCAGTGAGCGGGATGCCGCGGAAGCGCTCGGCTGGCTTCATGCCCGGGACCGCATGTTCCAGATGGAAACCATGCGCCGTGGCGCCGCTGGCCGGCTGGCGGAAGTGGCAGGCCCCGCCGCGCTGCGGATGGACCGCTTCAGCCGCACCCTCGGCTTGGCGCAGAGTGCCCAGGCGGATTACGTGGCGCTGCCGGAAGCCACCCGGAGCCTGCTGGATGCCTATGCCCGCGGCGTGAACACCTGGCTGGAAGCGCGGGGCCGCTTCGCCGCGCCCGAATTCCTGGCCCTTGGCAGGCCGGAGCCCTGGGAGCCCTGGCAAAGCCTGCTCTGGGCCAAGGTCATGGGCCTGTGGCTCTCCGGCAACTGGCGCCTGGAGCTGGACCGGGCCCGCCTGGCCGGCTTCCTGCCCCCGGAGCGGCTGGCCGAACTCTGGCCTTCCGACGAGAGCACTGGCCGCGCCGACTTCGCCACGCTGCCATCGGTCGAAAGGCTGGCCCGGCTGGCGGCGGCGGTGCCGGAATTTCCGCGTGACGCGCCGCTGCCCTCCAGCGCCTCCAATGCCTGGGCGGTTTCGGCGGCACGCTCGGCCACCGGGAAGCCGCTGCTGGCCTCGGACCCGCATCTGGGCTTTCAGGCACCGATCCTGTGGTATCTGGCGCGCATCGAGATCGCGGCGCCGGGGCAGCCGCCCCGCTTCCTGGCCGGCGCCACCTCGCCCGGGGTGCCCTTCATGGTGATCGGGCGCAACGCAGCGCTGGCCTGGGGCTTCACGACCACCCATTCCGACACGCAGGACGTCTTCATCGAGCGCCTTGCTGGCGCCGATCGCTACGAGACCCCGGAAGGCCCCCGCCCCTTCACGGTGCGGGAGGAAACCATCCAGGTGCGAGGCCGCGATCCCGAGGTGCTGCGGGTGCGGGAGACACGGCATGGGCCTGTGATCAGCGATCTCGACGGCACCCAGCCCCCTGCGGGAGGAAGCGTGCTGGCGGTGCGGATGGCCAGTCTGGCTCCGCAAGACAGCGCGGCTGCCGGCCTGCATGCGTTGAACAACGCCGGTACGCTGGCAGAGGCTCGTGCCGCCGCCGCCCAGATCACCGCACCGGCGCAGAACCTGATGGTGGCCGCCGCCGATGGCGGCATCGGCATGTTTCTCACCGGCCGCACGCCGGTTCGCCGTGCCGGCGATGGCACGCTGCCCTCGCCCGGTTGGGATGGCAGCCACGACTGGACCGGCTGGGTGCCCTTCGATGCCATGCCGCATGTCGTGAACCCCGAGGATGGCGTGGTGGTCAATGCCAACAACCGGGTGCAGGCGGCGGGTGCCGAGCCTTATCTCGGCCGCGACTGGTATGGCGACTGGCGCTTCCGCCGCATCCACGCCCTGCTGGCCCAGCGCGGCCCGCAGGCGCCACAGGACCTCGCCGCGATGCAGCGGGATGAGGTCAGCCTCTTCGCGCAGGAGCTGCTGCCGGTGCTGCGCGCGATCCCCCGCCCCACCGGCCCCGCCGGCGCGGCGCGGGACCTTCTGCTGGGCTGGGACGGGCAGATGCGGGCCGATGCGCCGCAGCCACTGATCTTCAATGCCTGGTGGCCGCTGGCAGCCCGCGCGGCACTGGCGATGGGCGGCGTTCCGGCCGGTGCTTGGCCACCGACGCCCGAGTTCCTGCGCTTCGTGCTGAACCCTGACAGGCGCGGCGCCCATTGGTGCCGGCCGGCAACGGAAGCGGTTCCGGCCGCGCCGGTTGCTGGCGATGCCTGCGCCGCCCTGGTGGCCGAGGCGCTGGAACGCGCCACGGCGCAGCTGGCCGAGCGCTTCGGCCCCGACCCGGCCGCCTGGCGCTGGGACATGGCGCATCGGGCACGCTTCGAGCACCCGCTGCTGCGCTTCCTGCCCTTCCTAGACGACTGGACGCGCATCGAGATCGGCACAGGCGGCGATGGCGAGACCGTGAACCGCGGCGGCATGGCAGGCGGCGGCTTCGCCCATGTGCATGGGCCAGGCCTGCGGGCAGTCTTCGACCTTTCGGCGCCGGAGGGCGCGGCGGCCGTGATCGGCACCGGGCAGTCCGGCAATCCGCTCTCGCGTTATTGGGCGGACCAGACGCCGGTCTGGGCCGGACATGCGCCGGATGGGGCCTTATTGCTGCCCCTGGGGCCCGTACCGGGGCAGAGCGGCGGCGTTCTGCGCCTGGAACCGGGCTGAGGAGCGCTTCCGGCACATCTCCGCTGTTGCTTCGGCGCCGCTGGCCGGGGAGACTATGTTGGTAGAAAACATGCTCCACCGCACCACGCGCCGCCCGCAATTCTTCTACACGACCGCCCCGATGCCCTGCCCTTATCTGGCGGGCCGGACGGAGCGAAAGGTCGTGACCGAGCTGACGGGCACGGAGTCCGAGGCGCTGCACGACCGCCTGTCACGGGCCGGTTTCCGCCGCAGCCACAACATCGCCTATTCGCCGGTCTGCCCGGGCTGCCAGGCCTGCATCCCCATCCGCATCGCCTGCGACCGCTTCCAGCCCGACCGCACCCAGCGGCGTGTGGCCCGCGACAATGCCGACCTGACGGCGCAGGAAACCAGCGCCCGCGCCACGGCCGAGCAGTTCAACCTGTTCCAGCGCTACCAGCAGGCCCGCCACAACGACGGCGACATGGCCTCGATGGGCTTCTACGACTACCGCGCCATGATCGAGGACACGCCGATCACCACGCATGTCGTGGAATTCCGTGACCCCGATGGCCGCCTGGTGGCGGCCTGCCTGACGGACCGGCTGAGCGACGGGCTCTCCGCCGTCTATTCCTTCTACGACCCGGAAATGGAGCGCCGCTCCCTCGGCACCTATGCCGTGCTCTGGCTGGTGCAGCGGGCGATGCAGCTGGACCTGCCTTTCGTCTACCTCGGCTACTGGGTGCCGCAGAGCCGCAAGATGGCCTACAAGGCCCGCTTCCGGCCCAGCGAGATCCTCACCGGCGGGCATTGGCGGGAATTGCTGGCCACCGACCTGGCTCAGCCGACCGAGTAAGGCCAGCGCCCCAGCCACAGCGTGTCCTCAATGCTCTCCACGCCCGCCGCCAACATGACGAGGCGGTCGAAGCCAAGCGCGATGCCGGCGGTGGCGGGCATGCCGTGGCGCAGCGCCGCCAGGAAATCCTCGTCCACCGGCCAGCCCTCGCCGTAGAGGCGGTGGCGTTCCTCGACATCCCGGGCGAAGCGGCTGGCCTGCTCCTCGGCATCGGTCAACTCGTCGAAGGCATTGGCCAGCTCGATGCCACCCGCGAAGAGCTCGAAGCGCAGCGCGGCACGCGGGTCTGCGGGGTCCCGCCGCGCCAGTGCGGCCTGGGGCGCCGGCCAGTGGGTCAGGAAGGTGGCGCGCTCCCGGCCCAGCTGCGGCTCGATGCGTTCCAGCAGGAGGCGGAAGAACAGATCCTCCCACCCCTCTCCCTCACGTGGCGGCACGCCGGCATGGGCGGCGGCGTCCCGCAGCGCAGCGGCATCGCCCTCACCTGCGGTATCCAGCGTGGCGAGGATATCCAAGCCGCCGCAGTGGCGGCGGAAGGCCTCCGCCACGGTCAGACGCTCGAAGGGCAAGGAAAGATCGGTGCGGATGCCCCGGTGCGTCATCTGGGGCGGCAGCATGGCACGAAGATAGGCCTCCGTCTCGTCCATCAGGGCATCCAGCGAGGCTGCCGGGCGGTACCACTCCAGCATGGTGAATTCCGGGCTGTGGCGGGCCGAGACCTCACCATTGCGCCAGACGCGCGCGATCTCGAAGACCGGCCCGGCGCCGGCCACCAGCAGGCGCTTGATGGCCAGTTCCGGCGAGGTGCGGAGCCAGAGCGGTTCCTCGCCCTCGCCCAGGATGGGGCGGAAGGTGGTGCGGAAGGCGGCCAGATGGACTTCCATGCCCGGCACCGGCACCAGGGCTGGGGTCTCGACCTCGGTATAGCCGCGCGTGGTGAAGAAGGCGCGGGTGCGGGCCAGCAGGTCGGCACGCCGCTTCAGGGCCGGCATCCGGGCGGATAACCGGCGCGGGTGCCAGTCCGGCAGGGAGGAGATGGGTTCAGGCATTGCGGCAACAGGGCTTCCAGGCTTAAGGCCGCCGACCATGCCCGACGGTGTCCCTCATTTGAAGCCGCGCACGCTGCGCGATCCCGCTGCCCTGGTGGAAGCCGGCCTGGCACCGCCCGAGGCCGCCGCCGGCCTTGAGCGGGTCGCCGAGCATTTCGCCATGGCGATCACCCCCGCGGTGCAGGCATTGATCGACCCTGCCGACCCGCTGGACCCCATCGCCCGCCAGTACGTGCCGGATGTGGCGGAGCTGGTGACGCTACCCGATGAGCGGAGCGACCCGACCAGCGATGCGCCCTTCACGCCGGTCAAGGGCGTGGTGCATCGCTACCCCGACCGGGCCCTGTTGAAGCCCCTGCTCGCCTGCCCGGTCTATTGCCGCTTCTGCTTCCGTCGGGAGGTGGTGGGGCCTGACGGCGGCCTGCTGAGCGAGGCGGAACTGGACGCTGCCATCGATTGGTTCGCCGCGACCCCACAGGTGCGGGAGGCGATCCTGACCGGCGGCGACCCACTCATGCTCTCGGCCCGGCGTCTGGAGCACATCATTCGCCGCCTTTCTGCCATTCCGCACCTCGACATCATCCGTATCCATTCCCGTGTTCCTGTGGCGGCGCCAGAGCGAGTCAGTGACGCTCTGGCAGCAGCTTTATCAACGGATAAGGCGATGTTCCTCTGTGTTCATGCCAACCACGCCAGGGAATTCTCGCCGATGGCACGTGAGGCCCTGCGGCGCCTGCAGCACGCGGGCGTCACCCTGCTGGGACAAAGCGTGCTGCTCCGGGGCGTGAATGATTCGGCTCAGGCGCTTGAAGACCTCTTCCGCGCCATGCTCGCCGCGCAGGTAAAGCCCTATTACCTCCACCAGCTGGACCGGGCCCCTGGCACGGCGCGTTTCGAAGTCCCGATCACGGAAGGCCGCGCGCTGCTGCGCCAGCTACGGGGCCGCCTGTCGGGTCTGGCATGGCCTACTTACGTGCTGGATCTGCCAAATGGCGCCGGGAAAGCGCCCCTCGGTCCCGACTTCACCCAGGCCGAGTCGGATGGCTGGACGGTGAAAGGCCCGCTGGATCATCGCGACTACCCCTATCCAGAGCGATAGTCAGATCTCAGGATCATGATCTAACCCGTTGCCGAATACGGCTTTTCTTCCTGGCAATTTCGGCCGCTTTTCTTCTGCCCCTGATGGACTAGGCTTCGCGGCATGCCGCTGTCCCTTTCCATCCTTGACCAGTCCACCATCGCCTCGGGGCGACACGCCGGGGAGGCGGTGCAGGAGACGCTGGAACTGGCGCGGCTGGCCGACCGCCTCGGTTATGCCCGCTACTGGCTGGCGGAGCACCATAACAGCTCCAGCCATGCGGGAACGGCGCCCGAGGTGCTGATCGCCGCCATCGCTGCCACCACCAGCCGCATCCGCGTCGGCTCGGCTGGAGTCATGTTGCCGCATTACGCCAGCCTGAAGGTGGCCGAGCAGTTCCGGATGCTGGAGGCTATCGCGCCGGGGCGCATCGACCTCGGCGTCGGCCGCGCGCCGGGCAGTGATGGGCGCACGGCTTATGCCCTGAACCCCGCCGCCGCCCAGGCGGCCGACCGCTTCCCGCAACAGGTGCAGGAGCTTCTGGGCTGGACCGGTGAAGGACTGCCCCTGGACCACCCCTTCCGCAGCATCCGGGCCCAGCCCGAAGTGCCCACGGCACCACAGGTCTGGATCCTCGGCAGTTCGGATTATGGCGCGCAGCTGGCGGCGCATCTGGGGCTGCCCTACTGCTTCGCCTACTTCATCACCGATGGCAGAGGCGCGGCTGAAGCCATTGAAATGTACCGGCAGAACTTCCGGCCCACAGCCGGCCGGCTGCAGGCCCCACATGCTGCCCTCGGTGTTTTCGCGCTCTGCGCGGATACGGAGGCGGAGGCTCGCCGCCTTTATCGTTCGCGGGAGTTGTGGCGCCTGTCCCGGGACCGCGGCATCTTCCCGCCGCTGCCCAGCGTCGAGGAGGCGGAAGCCTATCCCTATTCTCCGGCCGAGCAGGCGCATCTGGACCGGCTTCGCCCCCGCGCCATGATCGGCACGGCGGAACAGGTGCGGGCACGGCTGGAAGCTCTGGCCAGCGAGCTCGGCGTGCAGGAGATCGCGGTGCTGACGCCGATGCATGACAAGCAGGCGCGGCAGCGCTCATTCCAGCTTCTGGCCGAAGCCTTCGGCCTGGTCGGCGAGGCGGTTTCTTGACAGCCGGGCCTGCCGCACGCTCTACCCCCCTGGACATCGTGGTCGCGGCGGCTGGCGCGGCGTACCGAAGCGGGGCCTCGCGCTATCCCTGACATGACGAACAAGAAGAAGCCTGGCGGCTGGCTGGAAAGCCTCAAGACCGTCGTCTATGCGGGCCTGATCGCCATTGGCATCAGAACCGTGGCTTTCGAGCCTTTCAATATCCCTTCCGGCAGCATGATCCCGACCCTGCTGGTCGGTGACTATTTGTTCGTCTCGAAATACGCCTACGGTTATTCCAAGCATTCGCTGCCGTTCAGCCCCGACCTCTTCGAGGGACGGATCTTCGGCAGCCTGCCGGCCCGTGGCGACGTGGCGGTCTTCAAGTTCCCGCGCGACAACAGCACCGACTACATCAAGCGCATCATTGGCCTGCCGGGTGACCGGGTGCAGGTGCGCCAGGGCCGGCTCTACCTGAACGGGCAGGAGGTTCCGCGGGAATCCCTGGGCCTGTACACGGTGGAAGGCGATGGTCCTCGCATCACGGTGCGGCAGTACCGCGAGTCGCTGCCGGCCTCCCCCGGCTCGCCCGCGCGGCAGCACCAGATTCTGGAAGCTTCCGACGACCAGCGCTACGATAACACGCCTGAGTTTCTGGTGCCCCCTGGCCATGTCTTCGCGATGGGTGACAACCGCGACAACAGCCTGGACAGCCGCGACATGTCGATCGGGGTCGGCTTCGTGCCCCTGGAGAACCTCGTGGGCCGGGCCGAGATGATCTTCTTCTCCGTCGATGGCTCCGCCGCCTGGTGGGAGGTCTGGGCCTGGCCCTTCGCCGTCCGCTGGGACCGGCTGCTGACGGCCGTCCGGTGACCAAGGCCTTCCGCGACCGGGTCGGTTACAGCTTTGCCAATCCGGCACTGCTGGAACAGGCCATGACGCATCGTTCCGCCGCCGACCCGCGGCGGGACATGCTGGATTCCAATGAACGGCTGGAATTCCTCGGCGACCGTGTGCTGGCGCTGGTGATGGCCGAGTGGCTGTCCGAACGCTTCCCGCAGGAGCGCGAGGGCGCCCTGGGAAAGCGGCTGTCGGTGCTGGTGGCGGCGGAGACGCTGGCCAAGGTGGGCGACGCGATCGGCCTGCCCGCCGCGCTGCGCATTCCGCCGGCGGAGGGACGCACGGGCCTGCGCGGCCGCGCGACGGTGATCGCTGATGCCACGGAAGCGCTGATCGGCGCCCTCTACATGGATGGCGGGCTGGACGTGGCGCGCGGCTTCGTCCGCCGCGAATGGGCCAAGCATATCGAGGCCGATCCCACACCCCCGATGTCGGCCAAGAGCCGGCTGCAGGAATATACTTTGGGCCGTGCGGAGGGTCTGCCGGAATACCGGCTGGTCTCCACCACCGGCCCGTCCCATATGCCAGTCTTCGTGGTCTCGGTGCTCGCCGGTGGGCGGGAGGCCGAGGGCCGCGGTGAATCCAAGCGCGCGGCCGAGCAGGCCGCGGCTGAAGCTTGGCTGGCAGCATTGTGAATGAGGTTATGAGCGACATCCCCGAATCCGGCGGCCCGGAGGAGCAGACCCGCTGCGGCATCATCGCCGTCGTAGGCGCCCCCAATGCTGGCAAATCCACGCTGGTGAATCGCCTCACGGGCAGCAAGGTCTCCATCGTTTCCCCCAAGCCGCAGACCACGCGGTTCCGCATCCGTGCGGTGGTGATGCACAAGGGCGCGCAGCTGGTGCTGGCGGATACGCCCGGCATCTTCAGCCCGCGCCGGCGGCTGGACCGCGCGATGGTGGCCGCCGCCTGGGAAAGCACTCAGGATGCGGACCTGGCGCTGCTGGTGGTCGATGCCCGTGCCGGGCTGACCGAGGCGCTGCAGTCCATCGTCTCCGTGCTGAAGCGCAGCAAGGTGCCGGTCTGGCTGGTGCTGAACAAGACCGACCTGATCGACACCAAGCGCCTGCTGCCGCTGACCGCCGCGCTGAACGAGCAGCTCTCCTTCGCCGAGACGCTGATGATCTCGGCCGAGACGGGGGACGGGCTGGAGCGGATGCTGGACATGCTGGCATCCCATGTGCCGCAGGGTCCCTATCTCTTCCCCGAGGACGACCTTTCCGACCTGCCGGACCGCATGCTGGCGGCCGAGATCGTGCGCGAGCAGATCCTGCGCCAGACGCATGAGGAAGTGCCGCACCACGCGACGGTGGAAACGGAACAGTGGGAGGAGCGGCGCGACGGCTCGGTGCGGATCGACTGCACCATCTATGTCGGCCGGGCGTCCCAGAAGGCCATCCTGATCGGCGACAAGGGCGCCAAGATCAAGGAGATCGGCCGCCGTGCCCGCACGGAGCTTGAGGCATTGCTGGAACGCCGCGTCCATCTCTTCCTGAACGTCAAGGAGCGTTCCGGCTGGGACGAGGAGCGCGCCCGCATCCGCGCCATCGGCCTGGAAGACATCGGCTAAAGGCCAGCCGGTGGAGTGGGAAGCCCCCGCCATCGTGCTGGAGGCCCGCCCCTACGGCGAAGGCGGCGCGGTGATTTCGGTGCTGACGGAACAGCACGGGCGCTTCGCCGGCTTGGCCAAGGGCGGTTCCTCCCGCGCGCAGTCCGGCCTGTGGCAGCCGGGCAACCTCGTTGAGGTGCGTTGGGTGGGTCGGCTGGCCGACCAGCTCGGCCACTTCACGGGGGAGATGGTGCATCCCACCGCCGCGCTGGCGATGGACGACCCGCTGGCCCTCGCCCTGCTGAACTCCGCCTGCGCCCTGGCCACCGACGCGCTGCCGGAGCGCGAGCCGCAGCCTCGTGTCTTCGCCGCCCTGCTGCCGATCCTGGCGCATCTGCATGCCGGGGCAGAGACGCTGGTGGATGACTACATCCGCTGGGAAATGCTGCTGCTGGAGGCTCTGGGCTACGGGCTGGACCTTTCCCGCTGCGCCGCCACGGGCACGGTGGAGGCGCTGGACTGGGTTTCGCCCCGCACGGGCCGTGCCGTCAGCGCCGAAGCGGCGGCCCCTTACGCCGGGCGGCTGCTGCCCCTGCCCTCCTTCCTGCATGGTGCCCAGGCCGAGCGTGACCCCAGGGCCTGGCTGCAAGGGCTGCGGCTGACCGGACATTTCCTGGCGCGTGATGCCTTCGGAGCCCGGCACCGTCCCATGCCCCCGGCGCGGGAGCGGCTGGAACACCGTGTGGCGGATCTCGCCGCATGAGCAGCCTCAGGGAGCCAGTGCTGCCCGACCTGCTGCGGCCCGGGTTGCGGTTGGTCTTCTGCGGCAGTGCGCCCGGCGCCGTTTCGGCGGCGCGCGGTGCCTATTACGCCCATCCGGGCAACCGCTTCTGGTCCATCCTGGCGGAAGCTGGCTTCACGCCTTCCCGCTGGCCACCGCATGACTACCCGCGCCTGCTGGAACTGGGCATCGGGCTGACGGATCTGGCGAAGCATGCATCCGGCAATGATGCCGACCTGCCGCCCGATGCCTATGACGTGGTGGGACTGGAGCAGCGCATCCTGGCGGTGCGCCCGGCCATGCTGGCCTTCACCGCCAAAGCGCCGGCGGCGGCTTTTCTCGGCCGCCGTACCAGCGCCATCGGCTATGGCCGGATGGAAGGGCCGCTGGGCTTTCCGCCCATCTGGGTGCTGCCCTCCACCTCCGGCTCCGGCGCCCGCCATTGGGACTCCCGCCCCTGGCTGGCGCTGGGCGCCTGGTTCCGGGGCGAGGCGCCCGGCTAGTCTCCGCCCTAGACCAGCTTCAAGGCACTGAGGCCGGTATAGACGCCGAGCAGGACGATCGCGATGCTGCTGACCACCAGCAGCGCGTTGAAGGCGCCGCTGCCATAGAGGCGTGGATCGGTTTCGGTACGGCGCAGGTGCCAGACCGCCACCACCACGGCCAGCAGGAAGATGCCGGTGGCCACGCCGCCGATCTGCACCATCAGCACCGGCGAACGCATGAAGAGATAGGCCGTGCCCCAGATCAGCGGCAGGGCCACGGTGAAGATACGGATCCAGCGCAGCCGCGCCGCCGTATCCTGCCAGCGCAGCACGCCCAGTTCTGCCAGCAGGTTGACGTACATGCGCGACCAGCTGGGCACCGCCGCCCAGAGGGTGGAGCCCAGCACCACCACTGCGCCGACCAGGAACAGCAGCCCGGCCCACTCGCCCAGCGTATCGGTATACATGCGGGACAAGGCCGTAATCATCTCGTTGCCTTGCGGCACGATGCCCTGCGGGTTCAGGACGGCCGCGCCCATGATGAAGAAGGCAATGGTGCCGAAGGTGTAGATCAGCCAGGACAGGAAGGCGTCCTTGTACATGACGCTGATCCAGCCCTTGGCGCGGCGGCGCCAGGCCTCGCTGCCGTCGTTCGGGCCGACATGGCGGGCATAGCCCTTCTCGATGCACCAGTAGGTATAGAAGGTCAGCTCGTCCGCGCCCACGCCGGTGATCCCGAACATGGCGACCGCGGCACCGATCGCACCCGCCGGAATGGCGAGCGACAAGCCGCTGGCGATGTCCTCCATGGAATAGGCATAGGGGGTGAAGGGCAGGCCCAGCGCGATGCCGATGGTGATGAAGGAGAAGAGCACCACAAGGATGCCGGCACCACGCTCGATACGGCCATAGCTGTTGCTGTAGAGCAGCGCGATGCTGCCAAGGGAAACCACAGCGGTCCAGATGGTCAGCGAGATGCCGCCGAGCGGATCGCCACCAAGCGGCAACAGGATGCTGAGCGCGAGGGCGGTGCCGCCCACCACGCCGCCCATCTGCAGCACCTTGGACAGCGCCATCAACGCCCAGAGCACGTTGATCCAGCTCAGCCGGCCGATGTGGGGGCCTACCTTGTTATAGCCGGTCAGCGCCGGCTGGCCGGTGGAAATGCACCAGCGTGCCAGCTCGATCTGCACCGCCACCTTCACGAAGGTGCTGAAGATCACCATCCAGAGCAGCGCGAAGCCCACCGTCGCGCCCAGCGTGGTGGTCACGATCAACTCGCCGGAACCTACGATGGACGCACTGAGGATCAGCCCCGGCCCCAGGTGCTTGAGTGAATGTGCCCAGCCGACCGGGGGCTCCAAAATGCCGCTTTGTGTGAGGGTATAGGGATCGTCCGGTTGCGCGGCCTCTCGATGGAGGTCGGCCTGGGCCTGGGCGCTCATCCTGTTTGTTCTCCCGGTGACCGCTGTCGTCGCGGCTTGTTGAGCGACGACTATGGATACCGGAAGCGGATGCGTCACCCTGACGGCGGCCTGGGATGACAGGCTTTTGAGGCCAAGCTGAAGCTTTCTGAAGAAAACTTACTATTCTTTGGGGTTGGCGGGCCTGGGCCATCAGCGGGGGCGCAGGCGGCTTTCCACCCCCCGCGCCGCCGCGTCGCAGGAGCTGATGCTAATCATCCCGTCAGGCGGCGCACAAGGCGCCGCCTCCGGGCTCCTCAGTCGCGCAGCTCGGCCGGCACCTTGCCGCCGTTCTCGGCGAGCTTCTTCATGACCTGCTTGTGCAGCCAGATATTCATGCTGGCGGAGTCATTGGTGTCGCCGGTGTAGTTCAGTTCCTGCGCCAGTTCCTTGCGGGCCTGCAGGCTGCTGTCCAGGCCCAGCAGCTTCATCAGGTCGACGATGGACTGCCGCCAGTTCAGGTTCTGCCCGTTCTTGGACGCCATCTCGGTCAGAACCGCATCCACGTCCACGTTCTGCGGCGCGGCGCCAGCCGTGGAGGTCGAAGCCATCGGCGGGGCGCCCGGCGTCGGCACGGAGGACGTGGCCGGGGAGGACGACTGCCCCGCCGCGGGCGTGGTCGGAGCCGGGGCGCTGGTGGTATCAGTGCCAGCCGGTGCCGCAGCCTCCTGCGCCGCCGCCGGCTTCTGCCCCAGGATCTTCGACATGATTGAGCCGAAAATGCTCATGCGCTGTTTCTCCTTGTGATGCGGCCGTGAGCGTGCCGTTGTGGTCGTAACGCCCTGGCGCGGTTCAGGGTTGGCGGCGCCAACCGGGAGCCTCTGCTGACAGTGCAGTGTGTTTCTGTTATGTTCTCGCACTCTGGCGCTGGCGGCGCTGATGCGCTAGCCCACCGAAGCCTCGATTTTCCTAAACGCCTGTTCTGCCGGGGAGCCCACCATGCCCGATGACCTGATTCTTCTGCCGCAGGACGGTGAAGTCCCCACCAACTTCTCGGCCGCCTTGTCCGAGCGGTATCTGGCCTATGCCATGTCCACCATCACGGCGCGTTCGCTGCCGGACGTTCGGGACGGGCTGAAGCCGGTGCACCGTCGCCTGCTCTGGGCCATGCACCAGTTGCGGCTGGACCCGACCGGCGGCTTCAAGAAATGCGCCCGCATCGTCGGCGACGTGATGGGTAAGTACCACCCGCACGGCGATGCCTCGATCTACGAGGCCATGGTGCGGCTGGCTCAGGAATTCGCGGCCCGGTACACGCTGGTCGAAGGCCAGGGCAACTTCGGCAATATCGACGGCGATAACGCCGCGGCCATGCGCTACACCGAGGCCCGGCTGACCGCCGTGGCCCAGGCGCTGCTGGAAGGCATCGAGGACAACGCGGTCGATTTCCGCGCCACCTACGATGGCGAGGAGCAGGAGCCGATCGTCCTCCCCGCCGCCTTCCCCAACCTGCTGGCCAATGGCGCGGCGGGCATCGCGGTGGGCATGGCGACCTCCATCCCCCCCCACAACGCGGGCGAGCTTTGCGCGGCGGCCATCGAGCTGATCCGCAACCCCAAGGCCGAGATCGACGACCTGCTGCGCCATGTGCCGGGGCCGGACTTCCCCACGGGCGGCATCCTGGTGGAAGGCGCGGACGCGATACGGGAAGCCTATGCCACCGGCCGCGGCGGCTTCCGCATCCGCGCGCGCTGGGAGAAGGAATCGCTGAAGAATGGCACCTGGCAGGTGGTGGTCAGCGAGATTCCCTACCAGGTGCAGAAGTCCCGCCTGATCGAGCAGATCGCGCAGTTGATGGAGGAGAAGAAGCTCCCCCTGCTGGCCGATGTGCGGGACGAGAGTACCGACATCGTCCGCATCGTGTTGGAGCCGAAGAACCGCACGGTGGACCCTGCTGTGATGATGGAGACGCTGTTCCGCGCGACGCAGCTGGAGAACCGCATCTCCCTCAACATGAACGTGCTGGACGCCAACCGCACGCCGCAGGTGATGGGGCTGAAGCAGGTGCTGCGCGCCTGGCTGGACCACCGGCACGAGGTGCTGGTGCGCCGCAGCCAGCATCGGCTGGACGCGATCGCCCGGCGGCTGGAGATTCTGGACGGCTACCTGATCGTCTACCTCAACCTCGATGAGGTGATCCGCATCGTGCGGGAGGAGGATCATCCGAAGCCCGCGCTGATCGCCGCCTTCGAACTGACGGAGATGCAGGCGGAGGCCATCCTGAACATGCGCCTGCGCGCCCTGCGCAAGCTGGAAGAGATGGAGATCCGCAAGGAGCACAAGAAGCTCTCGACGGAGCAGAAGTCCCTGCAGGGCCTGCTGGCCAGCGAGACCAAGCGCTGGAACCGCATCGCGGATGAGATCGCGGCGACGCGGGAGAAGTTCGGCGAGGAGACCGAGATCGGCCGCCGCCGCACCACTCTGGATGCCGCCCCGGTGGCCGTGGTGATCGATGAGCGCGCCTTCGTGGAGAAGGAGCCCATCACGGTCATCCTGTCCGAGAAGGGCTGGATCCGCGCGCTCAAGGGCCATGTGCCGCCGGAGAACGAGCAGAAGTTCAAGGAAGGCGACCGCCTCCGCTTCTTCCTGCATGCGCAGACCACGGACCGGTTGTGCCTCTTCGCCACCAACGGCAAGTGCTTCACCCTGAAGGCGGATGCCCTGCCCCGTGGCCGAGGCGACGGCCAGCCGGTGCGCCTGATGGTGGACCTGGGCAATGAGGATGATGTCGTCACGCTCTTTGTCTGGCAGGAGGGCGTGAAGCACCTCGTGGCCTCGACCGACGGGCGTGGCTTCATCGTCAAGAGCGAGGACCTGGTGGCGGAGAAGCGCACCGGCAAGCAGGTCCTGGTGGTGGAGAACGGCCAGGAGGCGGCCTGCCTGATCCCGGCCGATGGCGACACGGTCGCGGTGATCGGCGAGAACCGCAAGCTGCTGGTCTTCCCGCTGGAACAGCTGCCGGAAATGACGCGCGGCCGTGGCGTGGCGCTGCAGGGCTACCGCGATGGCGGCATGGCGGATGTGAAGGTCATTCAAGCCAGCGCCGGCCTGAGCTGGAAGGTGGGCGAGCGGGTGCGGTTGGAAACCGACCTGACCGCCTGGCGCGGAAACCGCGCCGGGGCTGGCAAGCAGCCGCCCCACGGCTTCCCCAAGAACAACCGCTTCGGGGAGTGAGGCGGCGGGAGGTGGCTCAGGCCACCTCCTCATCCAGGCGCTGGAGGTCGCGCAGCTTCGGGAAGAGGCGCATCCAGAGGCCCGCCACCACGACGGTGCCGACACCGCCCAGCACCACGGCGGCCACCGGCCCGATCACCGCGCCCATCGTGCCGCTGCGGAATTCGCCCAACTGGTTCGAGGTGCCGATGAACAGCATGTTCACCGCCGCCACCCGGCCACGCATCTCGTCCGGCGTGCGCAGTTGCACGAGGGTGGAGCGCACCACCACACTGACCACGTCCGCCCCGCCCAGCACCGCCAGCGCCAGCACCGAGAGCGGCAGCCAGGTGGAAAGGCCGAAGACGATGGTAGCCAGCCCGAAGACGCCGACAGCCGCGAACATCAGCAGCCCGGCGTGACGGCGGATCGGCCGCCGCGCCAGCCAGATGGACACCGCCAGGGCACCCACCGCCGGCGCGCCGCGCAGCAGGCCAAGGCCCCAGGGGCCGGCATGCAGGATGTCATGCGCATAGACCGGCATCATGGCCACCGCGCCGCCCAGCAGCACGGCGAACATGTCCAGCGAAATGGCGCCCATGATCTCGGGGCGGGAGCGGATGAAGTGCAGCCCGCCGAAGACCGCTGCCAGCGTCACCTTCTCTCGCGGCCGGGCCGGCTGGCGCAAGCGGATCAGGGTGATGGAAAGGGCGGCGCAGGCATAGGCCACCGCCACGATGGAATAGACCACCCCCGCCCCCAGCCCGTAGAGCAAGCCGCCGGCGGAGGGCCCGATGATGGTCACGGTCTGGAAAACCGAGGAGGACAAAGCCGCCGCGCGGGAAAAGAGCGAGGCCGGCACCAGGCTGGGCAGCAGGGCCTGGAGGCTGGGCTGCTCGAAGGCCTTGGCGACGCCGAAGAGGCCGATCAGCGCATAGATCATCCCCGGCGTCACGGCATGGTGGAATGATGCGAATGCCAGCGCCACGGCGCAGAGGGCGGAGAGCACCTGGCAGCAGGCGGCGATGCGGCGGCGGTCGAAGCGATCCACCACCTGCCCGGCCACAAAGACCAGCACCACCATGGGCAGGAACTGCGCCAGGCCCACCAGGCCCAGCGACAGCGGGCTGCGGGTCAGCTCATAGATCTGCCAGCCCACAGCCACGGTCTGCATCTGGTAGGCCAGGGCTGAAAAGCTGCGGCTGCCCAGGAAAGCCAGAAGGTCGGGTTGTCGAAGGAGCCGTCCTTGGTCCTCGTCGGCCAGAGATGCCTCGGCGGCGGTGGCGCCGGAATTCTGCTGCATAATTACCGTAAGCCTGGAGAAGCACGGGCCGGGATGCCCGGGAGCGGGCACCATAAGCATGCCCGCCGCCGATTCATCGCATTACGAAACCGACATCAGGCCAGTGCCGCTTCCACAGCACGCAGCAGTTCCGGCGAACCCGGTTCCACCTGACTCGGATAGGTCTGGAGCAGCCGCCCGTCGCGCCCCACCAGGTACTTGAAGAAATTCCAGCGCGGCGCCCCGGCCCAGACAAAGAAGGGATGCGCCTCCGGCCCCTTCACATGGCTGATGGCAGCCATGGGGAAGTCCACCCCGAACTCCGCGTCGCAGAAGGCCTTCACTGCCGCATTGTCGGCGGCCTCCTGGTTGAAGTCGTTGGATGGCACGCCCAGCAGCAGCAGCCCTCGGGCCGCATAGGTCTCGTGCAGCTTCTGGAGCGCGGCGAACTGCCGTGCGAAGCCGCAGAAGCTGGCGGTATTCACAACCAGCATCGGCTTCCCCCGCCAGGCGGCGAGGTCGATCTCCCCACCCTCGATGGCCGGGAAGCGGAAGTCGTAGGGATGTGGCGCGGGTGCGGCCGCCATCAGCAGTGGGGCCACCAGCAGCAGGCGTCGGGACAGGTCAGCCATAGCGTTCCTCCAGCCAGGGGTCGCCCCGGTCGTGATAGCCGCGCACTTCCCAGAAGCCGGGCTCGTTGCGGCCGAGGAAGCTGATGCGCCGCACCCATTTGGTGCTCTTCCACAGGTAGAGATGCGGCACCACCACCCGCAGCGGCCCGCCATGCTGCCGCGTCAGCGGCTGGCCTTCCCAGGAATGCGCCAGCAGGTTCTCGGGCCGCGCGAAATCCTCCAGGGTCAGGTTGGTGGTGTAACCGTCATGGGCCTCGAAGGTGACGAAGCGGGCGCCTGGCTTCAGCCGCACCAGGTCCAGCAGCGCCGGGACCGGCACGCCCTGCCAGTGGTTGTCGTAGCGCGACCACTGGGTGACGCAGTGGATGTCGTTGCGCCGCTCTTCCTGCGGCAGGTCGTTCAGCCAGGCCCAGTCCAGCGTCACCGGGTTCTCGACCAGGCCGTCCACCCTCAGGCGGAATTTCTCGACCGGCACCTCGGGCTGGATGCCGAGGTCCAGCACCGGAAAATCCTGCACCAGCCGCTGGCCGGGCGGCAGGCGCTGCTCCGGCGTCGCGGTCTGGCCGGTCAGCAGCCGGCCAGCCTTGGCCCAGGCCTGCTTGGTTTCCACCAGCTTCTGCCGGATGCCGCCGGGTTGGTCCTCTGCCATCGCATCGCCCTCGCTCTGGCACAGTAGGTGACATCGCACGGCCCGGATGCAAGCTTACGGCCGACTTACGAAGGAGGCATTCCACATGCGGTCACCGGTCCTGGCCCTTCTGATGATGCTTGGCGCCGCCCCGGCGCTGGCCGAGGCCACTTCCGCCCTGGATGCCCAGCCCCGCGCGGCGGCCCGCGCCACCCGCCAGATGGTGGCCGCGGCCCATCCCCTGGCTGCCGAGGCCGGCCTGGCGATGCTGCGGCAAGGCGGCACGGCCGTGGATGCCGCCATCGCCGCGCAGGTGGTGCTGACGCTGGTGGAGCCGCAATCCTCCGGCATCGGCGGCGGCGCGCTGTTGATGCACTGGAATGCGGCGCGCCGGCGCGTCTCTGCCTGGGATGGGCGGGAAACGGCGCCGGCCGCCGCCACGCCGGGGCTTTTCCTGAAGCCCGACGGCACGCCGATGCCCTTCTACGAAGCCGTGCTGTCTGGCCGCAGCGTTGGCGTGCCAGGGGTGATGCCGATGCTGGCGGCGGCCCATGCCGTGGAAGGCCGCCTGCCCTGGGCGGATCTCTTCGCCCCCGCCATCAAGCTGGCGGAGGAAGGCTTCGCCATCTCGCCCCGCCTTGCGGCGCAGATCGCCGCCGATGCCGAGCGCCTGAAGCGCAACCCGGCCGCCGCGGCCTATTTCTTCAAGCCCGACGGCGCGCCACTGCCGGAGGGAGCCATCCTCAAGAACCCGGCCCTCGCCCAGACCCTGCGCGCCCTGGCCGAGCGCGGTGCCGCCGCGCTCCAGACCGGCCCGATCGCCGCGGCCATCGTGGAGGGCGTGCAGAAGCATGGCGATGCCAGCAATGGCATGACGGCGGCTGACCTCGCCGCCTATTCACCGAAGCAGCGCATGCCGGTGTGTGGCCCTTATCGTGCCTTCACTGTCTGCGGCTTTCCGCCGCCCAGCTCCGGCGGCGTCGCGGTGGCGCAGATCCTGGGCGTGCTGGAACATTTTCCGCTCTCCCACCTCGACCCGCGCGGAGTGGATGCGGCGCATCTGATCGGCGAGGCCGGGCGGCTGGCCTTCGCGGATCGCAACCTCTACCTGGCGGACAGCGACTTCGTGCCGGTGCCGCTGCGCGGGCTGCTGGAGCCCACCTACCTGACCCTTCGCGCCCAGCTTCTGGACCAGGACCGAGCCGTCGCCAGCCCGCGCGCCGGCAACCCGCGCTGGCGCGATGCCGACCTGGCGCCGCAGCCGGCCCAGCCGGAATACGGCACCAGCCACCTCTCCATCGTGGATGCCGCCGGCAACGCGGTGTCCATGACCACTACGGTCGAGGATGCCTTCGGTGCCCGCCTGATGGTGGCCGGCTTCTTCCTGAATAACGAGCTGACCGATTTCTCCTTCCGCCCCGAGATCAACGGGCGGCCGGTGGCCAACCGGGTCCAGGGCGGCAAGCGGCCGCGATCCTCCATGGCGCCGACGCTGGTCTTCAACCCGGATGGCACGCTCTTCGCGACATTGGGCTCGCCGGGCGGCGCGCGCATCATCGGCTATGTCGCGCAGGCGCTGACCGGCCTGCTGGACTGGAAGCTGGACCCACAGGCGGCTGTCTCGCTGCCGCATATCGGCACCACAGGCATCGAGGTGGAACTGGAGGCCAATACCGGCGCCGCCGGGCTGGAGGGCGCGTTGAAGCAACGCGGCCATGTTGTCACCGTCCGCCCGATGGATTCCGGCCTCCAGGCGGTGGTGGTGACGCCGGCGGGCCTGCTGGGTGGCGCAGACCCGCGGCGGGAAGGCGTGGCGGTCGGGGACTGACCGCCCTCGCCCGCTTACTTCCTGGCGGCCTGCTGGCGCAGATCGGCGATGGTGGCGCGGTGCGTCACCTGCTCAGGGTTCACCCGCACCTCGATCACGGCCGGCTTGCCGCTGGCCAGGGCGCGCTGGAAGGCCGGGACCAGTTCCCCATCGCGCTCCACCAGTTCCCCATGGCCACCGAAGCTCTCGATGAACTTGGTGAAGTCCGGATTGGTCAGCTTGGTGCCCGAGACGCGGCCGGGATAGACGCGCTCCTGATACATGCGGATGGTGCCGTACATGCCGTTGTTGAACACCAGCACAATGGGCGCCACGCCGGCCTGGAAGGCCGTGGCGATCTCCTGCCCCGTCATTAGGAATCCACCATCGCCCACCAGCGCGATGGAGACCCGGTCCGGATAGGTGATCTTGGTCCCGATGGCGGCAGGAACGGCATAGCCCATGGCGCCATTGGTCGGGCCCAGGAACTCCTGCTTCTCCGTCATGTGCATGAAGCGGTTGGGCCAGGTGGCGAAGTTGCCGGCATCGCAGGTGAAGATGGCGTCCGGCGGCAGCACGGCTTCCAGCGCCTGCAATTCGCGCGCGAGGTTCAGCGGGCCTTCATAGTCCGGCGCTTCCGCCTGCTTCACGCGGGCGGCATGGACTTCCTTGGTCCAGGCGGACCAGCGCGGGGCACCGGCCGGCGCCGGCAGCTTCGCCAGGGCCTGGGCGAAGGCATTGATCTCGGCAGTGACGCCCAGGGCCGGGCGATAAACGCGGCCGATCTCGGCCTGGTCCGGATAGACATGGACGATGGGCGTGGCGCCCGCCATGTCGAAGAGCGTATAGCCCTGGCTCACCGGCTCCCCAATACGGGTGCCGAAGGCCAGGATCAGGTCGGCCTGCTTCGCCTTGGCCACCAGCCCGGCATCGGCCCCGACGCCGAGGTCGCCGGCATAGTTCGGCAGGCGGCAGTCGAACAGGCTCTGGCGGCGGAAGGCCACGGCCACCGGCAGGTCCCGCGCCACGCAGAATTCGCGGATGATCCGGCGCGTCTCTTCCGTCCAGCGGGAGCCGCCGAGCACCACCAGCGGCCGCTCCGCCTTCTCCAGCATCGCCAACATCTTATCCATGGCGGCGGGGGATGGATAAGCCGGGGCCACGTCGGCCGGGCCGATGTCGGGCACGGCCACCCGGCGCTTCTGCATTTCCTCGCTGATCGCCACAACCACGGGGCCAGGGCGGCCGGAGGTGGCGACATCGAAGGCATGCGCCATCAGCTCGGGAATGCGGGCCGCATCGTCGATCTGCGTCACCCACTTGGCCACCGAGCCGAACATGCGGCGGTAGTCCACTTCCTGGAAGCTCTCGCGGTCGGTTTCCTCAAAGGGAATCTGGCCCACGATCAGCACCAGCGGCGTGCTGTCCTGCATCGCCACATGCACGCCGATGGCGGCATGGCAGGCGCCCGGGCCGCGCGTCACCAGTGCCACGCCGGGGCGGCCAGTCAGCTTGCCATGGGCTTCGGCCATGTTCACTGCGCCGGCCTCGAAGCGGCAGGTCACCAGCTCGATCTTGTCGCTGTTGGCGTAAAGGCCATCCAGCACATCCAGGTAGGACTCGCCTGGCACGCAGAAGGCGTGGGTGACACCCTGCGCCACCAGCGCATCGGCGAGGATCTGCCCTCCGGTACGGGTGGCGGTGTCCGTGCTGATCGAATCCATGGTCCGACCCTTCCTCCAAAAATACTTCGGGAAGAACTAGCCTGCCGCCGGGCGGCCGACCACCCTGGGAGACGAGGCCAAGCCAGGCTTCGTCAGCCGGACCACACGAGGGGAAAGGCGGGGGTCATCAGGCCCATTTCCAGGCCGCCGGCAGGGTCGTGCCGCAGGCAGTGATCCGGCTTGCGGCAGAGGAGGCCGCAGCCGTCTTCCGCCCCCGCCCATGATGTGGCAACAGCCCCAGGGCGCCGCGACGGGCCGGCGCATCCACAGGGAGGCGGCGATGCGGGCGATATTCGTGCAGATCAAGTGCGAGATGGGTCATGCCTACCGCGTGGCGCGGGAGATGGCGGATACCATCGAGGAACTCTCGGAGATGCATTCCACATCCGGCCAATACGACCTGCTGGGCAAGTTCTACCTGGGCAGTGACCAGGATATCGGCCTCTTTGTCGTGGAACGGGTGCAGACCGTGGAGGGGGTGAAGGACACCTACACCATCCAGACCTTCAACGCCTTCACCGCCACGCGCGGCTAGTTCCAACGCCGCAATTGCCGCGATTCGCCACCGAAACGCCGTTATTGCGTCGATGAAACGCCTTACCGGGTTGTCATGTTCATCCTCTCAGGAGGACTGGATCATGTTCACCCGTCGTGTTCTTCCCGCCTTCGCCCTTGCTGGCACCCTGCTGGTGGCGGGCTGCCAGAACCCGGATGGCTCTACCGACTGGGGCAGCACCCTGGCCCTTGGCGCGGGCGCCGGCCTCGCCACGGCGCTGATCGCCGGCGCGGCTTCCGATGACGGAGGCCGCCATTACCACCGCGGGCCACGCTACAGCGGCGGCTACTATGGCCGGCCGGCCTACGGGCCTGGCTACGGCCGCGGCTATGGTCGCGGCTACGGCTACGGCCGCCGCGGCGGCTGGTAAGTCAGGCGGCGCCCTGCTGGGCGCTGCCACCCTGCTGCGCCTCATGCAGCCGTCTGTACAAGCCACCGGCGGCAACCAGATCCTGGTGGCGCCCCTGCTCGGCAATGCCGTTGCGGTCCACCACCACGATACGGTCCGCGTCGCGGATGGTGGCAAGCCGGTGGGCAATGACCAGCGTGGTGCGGCCGCGTGAGAGTTCCGCCAGCGATTGCTGGATGGCGCGCTCCGTTTCGGTATCCAGCGCGCTGGTGGCCTCGTCCAGGATCAGAATCGGCGGGTTCTTCAGGAAGATGCGGGCAATGGCCAGCCGCTGCTTCTGACCGCCGGAGAGCTTGACGCCCCGCTCCCCTACCACCGTGTCCAGCCCCGCCGGCAGGCCGGCGATGACCGTGTCCAGCCGGGCGCGGCGGGCGGCTTCCAGGATCTCATCCTCGGAGGCGCCAAGTCGGCCATAGGCGATGTTCTCCCGCAGCGTTCCGGCGAACAGGAAGACATCCTGCTGCACGATGCCGATCTGCCCGCGCAGGGAAGCCAGGGTCATCTTGCGGATATCGATGCCGTCGATGGTGATGCGCCCCGCATCGGCCTCATAGAAGCGCGGCAGCAGGGAGCAGATGGTGGTCTTGCCGGCACCGGAAGGCCCGACGAAGGCCACCGTCTCCCCCGCCCGGATCGTCAGGGAGATATTGCTCAGCACCGCCTTTTCCGACCCATAGCCGAAGGAAACGCCTTCGTAGCGGATGTCGCCCTTCAGGCCTGAGACGGCCACGGCATCCGGCGCATCGGCGATGTCGGGCTCGGTATCCAGCAACTCGGTATAGCGACGGAAGCCGGCGATGCCCTTGGGGTAGGTTTCCAGCACCGCGTTGATCTTCTCCACCGGGCGGAAGAAGACGCCAACCAGCAGCAGGAAGCCCACGAAGCCGCCGGCGCTGAGGTCGCCCTGCAGCACGAAGTAACTGCCGGCGATCATCACCACCATCTGCGTCAGCCGCATTCCCAGGTAGGAGATGGAGGTGCTGGCGGCCATGATCTTGTAGGCCTGCAGCTTGGTGCTGCGGTACCTGGCGTTGTCCTCGGCGAAGAGGCGGCGCTCATGGTCCTCGTTGGCGAAGGCCTGGACCACCCGCATGCCGCCCACATTCTCCTCGATCCGGGCATTGAAGGCGCCTACCCGGCTGTAGATGGCGCGCCAGGTCGTGGTCATGCGGCTGCCATAGTGGGCGGAAAGCCAGGCGGTCAGCGGCACGATGACGGCGGTGATGAGCGCGAGCTGCGGATGCACCATGAACATCAGCGCAAAGGCGCCGATGAAGGTCATCACCGCGATGAAGAGGTCTTCCGGCCCATGGTGCGCGACCTCCCCCACTTCCTCCAGATCCCTGGTGACGCGGGCGACGAGGTGGCCGGTCTTCTGGTTGTCGTAGAAACGGAAGGACAGCTTCTGGAGGTGGTCGAAGGCCTTCCGGCGCATCTCCGTCTCGATGTTGATGCCGAGCGCGTGGCCCCAGTAGGTGACCACGGACATCAACCCGGTGTTCAGCAGATAGACGACCAGCAGGCCGGCCGAGGCGAGCAGGATCAGCCCCCAGTCCTGGCCCGGCAGCAGGTAGTCCACGAAGCCACGCACCGCCAGGGGAAAGCCCAGCTCCAGCAGGCCGGAGAGCACCGCGCAGGAGAAATCCAGCAGGAAGAGGCCCCGGTGCGGCCGGTAATAGGCAAAGAAACGTTTCAGCATGGGGTCACTGCACCGGAACGAAGAGAGACCGGCTGATTAGAGGCTTTTTGCCGCCGCGGGAACCATTGGCGTCGCCCCCTGCCCTTGCCGCGCCAGCCTGCCAGTGCGATGGTCCGCGCCACCAGCCCGCCGCCCCGGGGCGAGCCGGCAGCGGCGGCGGGGGCGGATGAGCAAAACTGTCCAGACGAGGACCAGCATGGCCAAGATCAAGGTAAAGAACCCCGTCGTCGAACTCGACGGCGATGAGATGACCCGCATCATCTGGGGGTTCATCAAGGACAAGCTGATCGTCCCCTACCTGGATGTGGACCTGAAGTACTACGACCTCGGCATCGAGTATCGCGACCAGACCGACGACCAGGTCACGATCGACGCCGCCAATGCCATCAAGCAGTACGGCGTGGGCGTGAAGTGCGCGACCATCACCCCGGACGAGGCCCGGGTGAAGGAATTCGGCCTGAAGAAGATGTGGAAGTCCCCCAACGGGACCATCCGCAACATCCTCGACGGCACCATCTTCCGTGAGCCGATCATCTGCTCCAACGTGCCGCGCCTGGTGCCGCACTGGTCTAAGCCGATCGTCGTCGGCCGCCACGCCTATGGCGACATCTACCGCGCCGTCGAGATGAAGGTGCCCGGCCCCGGCACCGTGAAGATGACCTACACGGCCGAGAACGGCGAAGTGCAGGAAATCGGTCAGTTCGACTTCAAGGGCCCGGGCGCTGCCATGATGCAGCACAACCTGAACAAGTCGATCGAGGGCTTCGCCCGCGCCTCCTTCAACTACGGCCTGGCGCGCGGCTACTCGGTGTACTTCTCGCACAAGAACACCATCCTCAAGGCCTATGACGGCAACTTCAAGGACATCTTCCGCGCCATCTTTGACGCCGAGTTCAAGGCGGAGTTCGAGAAGCGCGGCCTGACCTATGAGGACCGCCTGATCGACGACATGGTGGCCTCCGCCCTGAAGTGGGAAGGCGGCTACATCTGGGCCTGCAAGAACTACGATGGCGACGTGCAGTCCGACATCGTGGCGCAGGGCTTCGGCTCGCTCGGCCTGATGACCTCCGTGCTGCTCTCCCCGGATGGCAACACCGTGGAATCCGAGGCCGCGCATGGCACGGTGACGCGCCACTACCGCGAGCACCAGAAGGGCCGCGAGACCTCGACCAACCCGATCGCCTCGATCTTCGCCTGGACCCGCGGCCTGGCCTATCGCGGCAAGTTCGACGGCACCCAGGACGTGGTGGACTTCGCCAACGCGCTGGAGCAGGTCTGCGTCGAGACGGTCGAGAGCGGCTACATGACCAAGGACCTGGCGGTGCTGATCGGCAAGGACCAGCCCTGGCTGAACACCCAGAACTTCCTGTCCAAGCTGGACGAGAACCTGAAGAAGAAGATGGGCTGAACGCCTTTCCTCCCTTCCGGGAACAGATCAGGCGGGGCGCTTCGGCGTCCCGCCTTTTTTCATGGCGACAAGACAGCCGCGCAAGCGGTTGCGCGTGCGGCATTCCCGATCCTAAACTGATTGTAACGGCCGCGCCGCTGCGACGACCGAGCAAGGGAATTATCCGGAATGCCATTCCATCGACGTGGCCTGCTGCTGGGCGGGCTGGCCCTGCCCTTCATCTCACGCGCCTCTCGGGCGCAAGCCAACTGGCCGGCCCGGACCGTGCATGTCACCGTTCCCTATTCCCCTGGCGGTGGCACCGATGTCTTCGCGCGCCTGCTGGCGGAAGGGCTGCGCAGCGTGGTGGGCCAGAGCCTGGTGGTCGAGAACCGGGTGGGCGGCAATGGCGTCATCGGCTCGCAGCAGGTCTCGCGGGCCGATGCGGACGGGTATTCCCTGGCAGTGGTCACGAATACCCACACCATGAACAAATACGCGATGCAGGCCGTGCCCTTCGATCCGGTAACGGACTTCACGCCTATCAGCCTGCTGTCGAGCTTCCCCATGGTCATCGCCGCCTCGGCCAGCGCGCCCTACAAGGACGTGGCCGGGCTCATCGCCTACGCCAAGGCGCATCCTGGCGAGATCAGCTTCGGCAGCTCGGAGGCCTCCACCTCCTATGGCGGCAATGAATTCGCCCGGCTGGCCGGCATCAAGATCGAGGAAGTGGCCTATCGCGGCGGCGCGCCGTTGATGAACGACATCGTTGCCGGCAACCTGCCCCTGGGCTGGACCAGCATTCTCTCCGCAGGCCCTTATTTCAGGAATGACCGGGTGCGCATCCTGGCGGTCACCTCCGCCAGCCGCTCGCCGCTGCAGCCCGAGATCCCCACCGCGGCCGAGGCCGGGCTGCCGGGCTATGGCTTCGCCGGCTGGTACGGCATGCTTGGCCCTGTGGGCATGAAGCCGGACACGGCGGAAGCCATTCATGCCGCCAATCTCAAGGCGGTGGCCCTGCCTCAGTACCGGCAGCGCTTCACCGAGCTGGGCGCCGATCTCAAGATGCTGGGGCCACAGGATTTTGCTGCCTATCTGCGGCAGGAGGACAGCCGCTGGGCCGAGGCTTCGAAGGCCGGGCTGATCAAGCCTTTGCAGTAATGGTTGCCTGCCGCGCGGCCCGTGTCGCGCGGCGTCTCACGGACCTAGTGCCGGCTGGGCGGCCGGCGTGATATGCGCAGCGGCATGGACCTGCCGCTGACGCTCCTCGACTGCATTGCCCTCGCTCTGTTTGCCCTGTGCTGGGCCGGCTACGCCGCCGTGGTGGACCGCGTGCCCTCCATCCATGCCCGCAGCGTCATCGCCGCCATGGATGAGCACCGGCGGCGCTGGATGCGCATGGCGCTGCTGCGGGAAAACCGGATCTCCGACATCAGCATCATCGGCAACCTGATGACCAGCACCTCCTTCCTGGCCAATACCAGCATCTTCATCCTGGGCGGGCTGGTAGCGCTGCTGGGCGCGCCGGAGATCGGCCAGAGGGTCTTTGGCGCGGTGCCCTTCGCCGCCGTGCCGGAAAGCACCGTGGCCTGGGAAGTGAGGCTCTTCCTGCTGATCTTCATCTTCGTCCGCGCCTTCTTCGAGCTGACCTGGGCCCTGCGGCAGTTCAACTACGCCAGCACCTGCATCGGCGCGCTGGGGACGGGCCCAGAGTGGACGGCCCAGGCCGATGTGGCAGCGCAGGTGGCCAACCGGGGCGCGCGGCACTTCAACACGGGGCTGAGGGCCTATTACTTCGGCCTTGCCGCCCTGGCCTGGATTGTTCATCCGGTGGCGCTGATGCTGAGCAGCCTCTTGGTTTTGTCCGAGCTGCACCGGCGCGAGTTCCGCTCGGTGGTACGCGATGCACTGCTGATCCAGGCGCCGCCAAGCGGCCCCTGATCAAGGCAAAGGCAGGCCTCCCACGGCCTTTGCACAGCCTATGGGCAGCCAACCTGCGGTTGCCTGATTCTGTGCCCGGCGCCTCCTTGACGCTCCGGCCCTGCCCGCCTTCTCTGGCGCAAACGGAGGCCATTCAGCCATGCAACGTCGCCATCTGATGATCGCCGCCGGTGCGGCGCTTGCCATGCCGGCCATTCGGCCCGCCAGCGCGCAGGGCAAGCCTGTCCGCTTCGCGCTGGACTGGGCGCTGCAGGGCAACCACGCCATGTGGGTCCTGGCCGACGACAAGGGCATCTTTCGCGACAACGGCCTTTCCGTGAAGATCGACCGTGGCTTCGGCTCGGGCGACACGGCGGTGAAGGTGGCCTCCGGCGCCTATGACCTCGGCTTCACCGACATCAGCACAGCGGTGAAGCTCAATGCCGATAACCCGGACAAGCGCCTGGTTTCCATCTACCAGGTCTTTGACCGCACGGCCGCGGCACTGATCACGCTGAAGGGGCGCGGCATCAACAGCCCCAAGGACGTGGCCGGCAAGAAGGTCGGCGCGCCGGAAGGCGAAGGCAGCCGCATGATCTTCCCGGCCTTTGCCAAGGCCGCCGGCGTCGAGGCCGACAAGATCAAGTGGACCAGCATGGCCGCCAATTTGCGCGACACCATGCTGGCGCAGGGGCAGGTGGATGCGGTCACGGGCTTTCTCTTCACCACCCACTTCAACCTCGTGGGCATCGGCATCCCGGAGGACAATATCCTTGCCTGGCCCTATGCCGAGAATGGCCTCGACCTTTATGGCAGCGCCGTGGTGGCCCGCGCCGACTGGCTGGAGAAGAACCCGCAGATTGCCTCCGCCTTCGTGAAATCCTCCATTCTCGGCCTGCGTGCGCTGCTGGCGGATATCCCTGGCGGCATGGCGGCCATCAAGAAGCGCGAGGCTCTGTTTGACGAGGCGCTGGAAGCCCGCCGCTTCGCCATGACACGGGACCGCTCCATCCTGACGCCGAACGTGAAGCAGAACGGCTTCGGCTATCTGGACATGACCCGCGCGGAAACGCTGATCCGCGTCAATGCCGAGGCTTACGGCGTGTCCAACCCGCCAAGCGTCGCCAGCATGTTCACCAGCGACTTCCTGCCACCCGTGGCCGAACGGCAGGTCTGACCCGCGCCGGGCGGCCGCAACCTTGGACAGGGCGGCCCCCTTCTCCCATATCTGATGGGGGAGATGGATCATGAAGCGCTTCGCAACGGCCCTCGTACTGTGTTCAGTGGCGGGCCTCGCCCAGGCCGCACCGCTGCGCGACGGCGCGACCGGACTCACTGTCGATCCGCCGGCCGGCTACATCGCGCGGGCGGAGGCGCCGGATAAACAGCATGCCGCCACCTTCTCCGTGAAGCGCCCTAGCGAGACGGCCACCGGTTGTCAGGTCGGCTTCACGCGGGTGCCAGGCAATGCCCGTCGGTCCCAGCCCGAGATCAATGCGATGATCCGCAGCCCGGCCGGACAGGAGGCCGGGCGCGCCGCCCTGGCCTCCGTCTACAATGTCACTGAGGCTGCCACGGTGCAGCTCGGCGATGTCAGTGCCCTGCTCTTCCTGGCCAACTTCAAGCCGCACCGGAAGCTGCCGCCGGAGGCACAGAATATCCGCACGCTCTTCGCCATTCTCGAAACGCCGCGCGGCCGCACCAGCATCGTCTGCACGGCGCAGAGTGGAGAATTCGCCAGCCGCCGCCCGGAATTTGAGGCCGTGGTGCGCGGCACGACCCCTCCCTGAGAGGGAAGTGAATTGGCAGAACAGTTTCAAGTGGCGTTAGGGTCGCCCGGCGCGGTTTCCCAGCCCAGCTCCACCAGCGCCACGATGCGGCGCCCGGCGGCATCGGGGCGGCAGACGATGGCGCCCTGCTCTTCCATATAGGAGAGCAGCCGCCGCGCCCGGCCCACGGAACGCGTGCCATAGGCCTGGGCGATGACACCATCCGAAGGGCAAGGAGACCGCTCCAGCGCCGCGCGGCCCAGCAGCAGGAAGACACCCTGCACATCCTCAGGCAGGGCAGCCGCGCGGGCCTGGATCTGCTGCCACTCCTCGCCCTCGGCGGCTTCGGCGCTGATGCCGGCGCGGGCCACCGCCAGCATGCGGCGGAAGGCGGGGATCTCGGGCGGCTTGCCGGGCACCGCATGGATGCGCAGCCGCACCAGGAAGTCCTGGTACAGCACGGAGACGTTGCGGAAGGCTGCCTCGGGCTCCGCCAGGATCTGCCGCAGGATCTTCTCGAGCTGCGCCTTGCGGGCGGCGAGTTCCTCTGCCGTGGCCGCAGGCTCGGCGCGGACCTGCGGCGCCGCCGGTCGCGCCTGTGCCAGTTGCGCCAGGATATCCGGCGGCGGCGCAGCCGGGGCACGGCGCGGCAGTGGGCGGATCGGGTCAGGCGCGGATGCCGCGCTCATCACCAGCTCGCGCGCCTCTTCCGGCGCCGTCTGCGGCAGCGGCACCAGGGATGGGTTTGTGCCGCGGGATTCCGTCTCCACCGCGCCGATGCGGATCGGCAGGGGGCGGCGGGAAAGTGCCGGACCCAGCGCCACGAAGCTGCCGCGCGGCAGGTCGCGGAACATCTCGGCCTGCCGCCGCTCCATGCCCAGCAGGTCGGCGGCGCGGGCCATGTCGATGTCCAGGAAGGTGCGGCCCATCAGGAAGTTGGAGGCCTCGGCGGCGACATTCTTGGCCAGCTTCGCCAGCCGCTGCGTGGCGATGATGCCGGCCAGCCCGCGCTTGCGGCCGCGCGACATCAGATTGGCCATGGCGCCCAGGGAGGCCCGGCGGGCTTCATCCGAAACCTCGCCGGCGGCGGCGGGCGCGAAGAGCTGCGCCTCGTCCACCACCACCAGCATGGGGGCCCAGAAGTCGCGGTCGGCATCGAAGAGGCCACCGAGGAAAGCCGCGGCGTGGCGCATCTGCCCGTCGGCATCCAGGCCTTCCAGGTTCAGCACCACGGAAACCCGGTGCGCGCGGGCCTTGTCGGCGGCGCGCTGCAAGGCGGCCTCGGTATGCTCGGCGGCATCGATGACCAGATGGCCGAAGCGGTCGGCCAGGGTGACGAAATCCCCCTCCGGGTCGATCACCGCCTGCTGCACCCAGGGGGCGGACTGCTCCAGCAGGCGGCGCAGCAGATGGGACTTGCCGGAGCCCGAATTGCCCTGCACCAGCAGGCGCGTGGCCAACAGCTCCTCCAGGTCCAGCGTGGCGGGCTGGCCGCTGCTGGTGGTGCCCATCTCGATGCCGACTGTCATTCCCGTCTCCGTTGCGCGGGGTGCGGTATAGCGGCGCATGGTGGGGCTTGCCATTCACACCGTCCCCCGGTGCATGCTGTCTGCCATGAACCGCCAGCTCATCTCCGGCGCCCGGGTGCTGACACCCGACGCCACCGAAGCCCCCCTCGCCGCCATCCTGATCGAGGAAGACCGCATCGCCGCCATCCTGCCGCCGGATGCGGTGGTGGAAGATGCCAGGCGCCACGATGCCTCCGGCCGCCTTGTGATCCCAGGCCTGGTGAATGGCCATACCCATGGGCATGGCGGCCTCGCCAAGGGTGCCGGCGACAAGTGGGACCTGCCGCTGCTGCTGGCGCATGCGCCCTGGGTCGGCGGCGGGCGCGGCCTGGTGGAGAAGCGGCTTTCCACCACCCTGACGGCGGTCGAGATGCTGAAGAAGGGCTGCACCGCGGCCTTCGACCTTTCCGCCGAATTTCCAGGCCCGACGCAGGAAGGGCTGGATGCCATGGCGGAGGCCTATATTGCGGTGGGGCTACGTGCCGTGCTGGCACCCATGATCGCCGACCGCAGCTTCTTCCAGGCGACGCCCGGCCTGGTCGAAGCCCTACCGGAAAGCCATAGGGAGCGTGCCGCCACCATGCGGATGGCGGATGGCGCCGCCACCCTGGCCACGGTGGATGCCGCCGCGCGGAACTGGCGGCACGGTGCATCGGGCATCGCGCTCGGCATCGGGCCAACCATCCCGCTGCATTGCTCGGACGAGTTCATGCGCGGCTGCCAGCGGCTGGCCGATGAGCATGGGCTGCGGATGCAGACCCATGTTTCCGAAGCGCGCTATCAGGCTGCCGGGGGCGAGGTGATGTATGGCTCCACCCTGCTGGCCCATATGGACCGGCTGGGGCTGGTGACCCCGCGCTTCAGCGTCGCGCATGGCGTCTGGCTGACGCCTCAGGATTTGGAACTGCTCGCCGCGCGCGGCGCCGGCCTGTCCCATAATCCCGGCGCCAATATGCGCCTGGCCTCCGGCATCGCGCCGGCACGGGCAGCGATCCGGGCCGGCGTCCGGGTGGGACTTGGCACCGATGGTTCCTCCTCCTCGGACAACCAGAATATGTTCGAGTCCATGCGGCTTGCGGCCTTCGCCTCCCGCCTCTGGGACGGTGCCGAGGAAGATGACTGGCTTGGCACGGCGGAGACGGTGCGGCTGGCAACGGAAGGCTCCGCCGCCATTCTGGGGCTCGAAGCCGGCAGCATCGCCCCTGGCAAGCTGGCGGATCTGGTCTTCCTCGACCTGGACCACATCAACTGGCTGCCCCTGAACAATGCCGCGAACCAGCTTGTCTGGACGGAGGATGGCAGCGCGGTGCGGGATGTCATGATCGGCGGCGCGTGGAAGCTGCGCGAGGGCCGTGTGCTGGGGCTTGATGAGGCCAGATTGGCCGCCGATGCGCGTGCCGCCGCCGTCCGCCTGGCCGAGGCGACCAGCGAGAGCCGGGCCTGGTGCGAAGCCACCGCCCCGCATGTCGCCTGCCATTGCCGCGCCTTGGCCGGGCGCTTCACCCAGGTCCGCCGGCTGCTGCGCGCCGACTAGCGCAGTGCCGCTTCCGCCCGCCGCACGCCCGCCAGCGGCAGGCGGGCGCGCCCCACCACCTGGTCCTTCACCACCACCAGCCAGCGGTTGTCGGGAACAGGCGGGCGGAGCTCCACCACCCTCGCCTCGTCATCCAGCGCTACGGCGTGGCGCAGGCGCCAGCGGAACCAGACGGGCCCCTGAACGCGAACGACGCGGGCGATTGTCTCGCCCGCGTCGTTGCAACCGATCCATTCCAGCGCCGAGGGGGGATGACCCTCCCCGGCTGCCGGGTCTTCGATGCGGCCTCGCTGCCAGCGGAGCCGCATCCGGCGCCTCAGGCGCTCTGCTTCATGATCTCGTCCGCGACGTTGCGCGGCACCGGATCGTAGTGGTGGAACTGCATGGAGAAGGACGCACGGCCCTTCGTCATGCCACGCAGGTTGGAAATGTAGCCGAACATCTCCTTCAGCGGCACGTGAGCGCGGACGATGACCGAAGTGCCGGCCATGTCCTGACTCTGGATGATGCCGCGGCGGCGGTTGAGGTCGCCCACGACGTCACCGACGTGATCCTGCGGCGTGGTCACTTCCACGTCCATGATCGGCTCCAGGATCACCGGGCCAGCCTTCTTCATGCCCTCGCGGAAGCAGGCCTTGGCGGCGATTTCGAAGGCCAGGGCGCTGGAGTCCACGTCGTGGTACTTGCCGTCCACCAGGGAGAACTTGAAGTCCACCGTGGGGAAGCCGGCCAGCACGCCCGTGTCGGCCTGCACCTTGATGCCCTTGTCGACAGCCGGGATGTATTCCTTCGGCACCGAACCGCCGACGACGGCATTGACGAACTCGATGCCCTCGTTCCGCTCCTTCGGCTCGAAGGTGATCTTCACCTCGGCGAACTGACCCGAACCACCCGACTGCTTCTTGTGGGTGTAGGTCTCGGTGTGGGACTTCGTGATCGTCTCACGATAGGCCACCTGCGGCGCGCCGATGTTGGCGTCGACGCCATACTCGCGGCGCAGACGGTCGATGATGATCTCGAGGTGCAGCTCGCCCATGCCGGACAGGATGGTCTGGCCGGTTTCCTGGTCGGTCTTCAGGCGCAGCGAGGGATCCTCACCGGCCAGCTTCTGCAGGCCGAGCGTCATCTTCTCGACGCCGTCCTTGGACTTCGGCTCGACGGAGATGTCGATGACCGGCACCGGGAAGGCCATGCGCTCGAGCACGACAGGGTCTGCCGGGTCGGCCAGGGTGTCACCCGTCAGGGTGTCCTTCAGGCCCACGATGGCGACGATGTCGCCCGCGAACACTTCCTTCACTTCCTCACGCTTGTCGGCATGCATCTGGAACATGCGGCCGATGCGTTCCTTGTTGCCCTTGGCCGTGTTCAGGACGGTATCGCCCTGGCGCACGACGCCGGCATAAACGCGGATGAAGGTCAGGTTGCCGTACTTGTCGTTGATCATCTTGAAGGCGAGCGCGGAGAACGGCGCGGTCTCGCTCACTTCGATGATGCGGCGCGGGGTCGTCTCATCCTGGCCTTCCTCGGGGGCGACCATGATGCCTTCGACTTCCACCGGGCTCGGCAGGTAGTCGCAGACGGCGTCCAGCAGCGGCTGCACGCCCTTGTTCTTGAAGGAGGAGCCGCAGACGACGGGGCGGAAGGTGCCGGCGATCGTGCCCTTCTTGATGCACTTCTTCAGGGTCTCGACGGAAACGTCGCCCTTGTCGAAGTACTCTTCCATCGCCGCGTCGTCGACCGACAGGGCGGTGTCGAGCAGGATCTGGCGATACTCGGCCGCCTTGTCCTTCAGGTCGTCGGGGATCGGGGCCTCATGGTACTTGGCGCCGAGCTCGTCGCCTTCCCAGATCAGGGCCTTCATCTCGACCAGGTCGACGATGCCCTTCAGGTTGTCCTCGATGCCGATCGGCAGCTGCAGGGCGACCCAGTTGATGCCGAGCTTCTCGGTCAGCGTCTCGGCCGCGCGGTAGAAGTCGGCGCCCGTGCGGTCCAGCTTGTTGATGTAGATGATGCGCGGGACGTTGTAGCGGTCGGCCAGGCGCCAGTTGGTCTCGGACTGCGGCTGCACGCCGGCCACGCCCTCGATCACGAAGACCGCGCCATCGAGCACGCGCAGCGAGCGGTTCACCTCGATGTTGAAGTCGATGTGGCCCGGGGTGTCGATGACGTTGATCCGGTGGCCCTTCCACTCGGCCGTCACGGCAGCGGAGGTGATCGTGATGCCACGCTCACGCTCCTGCTCCATGTAGTCGGTCGTGGTGTTGCCCTCGTGGACCTCACCGATCTTGTGGGACTTGCCGGTGTAGTAAAGAATCCGCTCAGTCGTCGTCGTCTTGCCGGCGTCAATGTGCGCCGTAATGCCGATATTGCGGATCTTGTTGAGCGGGGTGCGCGCCACGGGGGCCTCCATACGCATCGCGGCGCCAGCCGCGTGAAACATCTCTGCGGCGCCGACGACGCCGATTTGTAGCACGGCGCGAGCCGCGCGGGAATCACGATGCGGGCCAGCGGCGGTCCTGTGCACCGCGCACTCGCCCGTCCCGTCCGAACCCGGTCGCCGCGACCGAAGCACCAGCCCCGCCTGAAGGCAGGGACCGCACGGGCCAGGGGGGAAGCATCCTGGCGCCATCGATGCCGAAACGATCACTGCGGCCCGTTGATGCCGCGGACCCGCACTGCGAGTCCCTTCGGCACCGGCCGTTGTGGGCGGCAGATGCACCGGATCGGGCTTCATTGCAAGCGGTAAGACCAGCCCGCCCCCCTTCTCCACCCCCCGGAACGCAGGACACCGATGTTACATTTCCTGAAACACTACGGTGACCTTGATGGGCCATGATGCCGGCATGCTTCCCCAAGGCATCCTCGCCGCCATCCGCTTCGGCCTGGGCCCGCGGCCGGACCAACCCGTGCCGGCGGATGCCGTTGCCTGGCTGAAAGCGCAGATTCGCGACCCCGCCCTCCCGCCGCCCTTGCCCGAGGGCTGGGAGCGGACGCCGACGGCTGCGGACGGCCTGGCCATGCTGCGCCAGGACCAGATGAACCGGGCGCAGCCGGATTACCAGACGCTCGTGCCCGCTTTCTACCGGCTGGAAGCCGCCGCGCTGATGCAGGGCAGCCTGACCACCGCCATGCCCTTCCGGGAGCGGCTGGTGCTGTTCTGGTCCAACCATCTCAGCGTCAGCGTGCGGGAAGGCAGTGTCCGCGCCCTGGCGGGAGACTACGTCCGCACCGCCATCCGCCCGCATGTCACGGGCCGCTTCGAGGACATGCTGGTTGCCGCGATCCGGCATCCGGCCATGCTCTATTACCTGAACCAGGCATCCTCGGTCGGCCCGAACAGCCCGCTGGGCCAGCGGCAGCGGCGCGGGCTGAACGAGAATCTGGCGCGCGAGGTCCTGGAGCTGCACACCCTCTCCCCGGTCTCCGGCTACACCCAGGCTGATGTCACGGAATTCGCCCGGCTGCTGACTGGCCTGAGGGTCGAAACCGCCAACGAGCCGCTCGGCAGCCGATTTTGGCCCACTGCGCATGAACCCGGCGCCAAGACCATCCTGGGCCAGCGCTTCGAGGAGGGGCCGGAGCAGATCGACGCCGCGCTGCGCTGGCTGGCCCGGCATGAGGCAACCCACCGGCACCTCGCCCTGAAGCTGGCCCGGCACTTTGTGGCCGATGCGCCGCCCCCGGCCGTGATTGACCGCCTCTTCGCCGTGCTGTGGAACAGCGGCGGTGACCTCGCCGCCGCTGCCGAGGCCTTGGTGGACCTGCCGGAGGCCTGGGATCGCCCTCTGGCTAAGCTGCGCACGCCGCAGGACTTCGTGCTGGCCAGCATGCGCATCCTTGGTGCCGCGCCGGAGCTTGCGCCAATGGCGGTGAGCGGTGTCGCCTCCCTCAACCAGGCAGTCTGGCTCGCCCCCGCCCCGATCGGTTGGCCGGACTCCGCGGAAGGCTGGCTGCACCCTGAGGGCATGATCCGCCGGATGGAGCTGGCCTATAGCCTCGCCGGCCGCTTCAGCCGGCTGAACCCCAATGAGCTGGTGCCGATCGCGCTGGGCCCCCTCGCTCGGCAGGAAACCATCCGGGCGATCAAAGGCGCCGGCTCGGTCCGCGACGGCCTCACCCTCCTGCTCGCCAGCCCGGAGTTCCAGCGCCGATGAGCAAGACCTCACTTCATCTGCCCCGGCTCGGCCGCCGTGGCCTCCTGCTGGGCCTGTCGGCCATGGCGGTGGCCGGACAGGCTCGGCTGGCGCTGGCACAGCCTGCCGCTACCCCGCAGGAGGCCCGTCTGGTGGTCGTGTTGCTGCGCGGCGCCCTGGACGGGCTGGCGGCGGTGCAGGCCTATGGCGATGCGGATTTCGCGGCCTTGCGCGGTCCCCTGGCCCTGCCCGAGCCGGGCAATGAGGAAGGCCTGCTGGACCTCGGCGGCTTTTTCGGGCTGCACCCGACCCTGGCCCAGGTGCATGAGATGTACCGGGCCAATCAGGCACTGATCGTCCATGCCGCTGCCGGATCCTATCGCACCCGCAGCCACTTCGATGCCCAGGACATGCTGGAAAGCGGCGCTTCCGAGCGTCTGAGCTCCGGCTGGCTGAACCGCGCGCTTGAGGCGATCCCCGACCGCCCCGGCGCCGATGCCCGCACCGGCCTCGCGGTGGGACTGGACATGCCGCTGCTGCTGCGCGGCAAGGTGCCGGTCGGCATGTATGCCAGCCCGCGCGGCGGCCGTCCGGACCCGGACCTCTACGCCCGCTTCGCCGACCTGGCGCATGATGACCCGCTGCTGGGCCCGGCGGTCATGGAGGGGCTGCGGGCCAGAGGCTTCGCGGCGGACCGGCTGGATGACGGGCTTCGCAAGGCGGGCGGCTTCCCCTCGCTCTGCGGCATCGCCGGGCGGTTGCTGGCGGACCCCGCCGGACCGCGTGTGGCCGCGCTGGAAACCGGGGGCTGGGACACCCATTCCTCGCAGATGAGCCGGCTGAACTACCCGTTGCGGCAGTTGGACGAAGGGCTCGGCTCGCTCAAGGCGCAGCTTGGCAGCGCCTGGCAGCATACGGCTGTGCTGGTGATGACCGAATTCGGCCGCACTGTGCGGGCCAACGGCAACCAGGGTACCGACCATGGCACGGGCGGCGTGGCCTTTCTGCTCGGCGGCGCGATCGCGGGCGGCAGGGTCGCAGCCGACTGGCCAGGCCTGGGAGCCGGCAAGCTGCTGGAGGACCGCGACCTGCAGCCTACGGTCGACCTGCGCGAGATCGCCAAGGGGCTGCTGCGCGACCACCTGCGACTACCGGCGACGGCGCTGGAAGCAGCCTTTCCCGACAGCAGGGAGGTCGTGCCGAAAGGCGGCCTCCTGGCCACCTAGCATGCGCCTCAGTCGTCGCGGTGGATGCGCTCCATCCGCTCATGCCGCTCCTGCGCCTCGATCGACAGCGTGGCGATCGGGCGGGCCTCGAGGCGGCGCAGGCCGATCGGCTCGCCTGTTTCCTCGCAATAGCCGTAGCTGCCGTTCGCGATGCGGTCCAGCGCCTGGTCGATCTTGGAAATCAGCTTACGGGCACGGTCGCGGGTGCGAAGTTCCAGTGCCCGGTCGGTCTCGACACTGGCCCGATCCGTGAGGTCGGCTTCGGCAATGCCGCCTTCCCCGAGGCTGGCCAGAGTATCCCCGGCTTCTCGCAACAGGTCCTGTCGCCAGCGCAGCAGCTTCTGGCGGAAATACGCCTGCTGCAGGGGATTCATAAATTCCTCGGTGTCCGAGGGCCGATAATCAGGCGGCAACGTGATCAGCATTGAACTTGATCCCCCGACCAACAGGGGGAGCAGTCTGCTCGACTCCCTTCCCCTGGGCGGGCGGAACATAACGTTGAGCTTTACGCAACGCAAACGGGACTCGAGGCGTTATAGCCTTCCAATTATCACCGATTTGTTTATTACCGCCTCAAAAATAAGCAAACTGTCCAGTCTGCAAGCATTAATACTTCTTAGAAACGAGCGAGCGCGGCGCCCCAGGTCAAACCACCGCCAATGGCTTCCATCAGCACCAGTTCGCCGGGCTTGATCCGGCCATCGCGGGTGGCTTCCGCCAGTGCTAGGGGAATCGAGGCGGCCGAGGTATTCGCATGCCGGCCAACGGTGGTTACCACGCGCTCCGGCGGCAGGCCGAGCTTGCGCCCCATGGCATCGATGATGCGCTGATTGGCCTGATGCGGCACCAGCCAGGAGACATCGGCCTTGTCCAGGCCATTGGCAGCCAGAGCCTCATCCACCACCGAGGCCAGCTTCGAAACGGCATGGCGGAACACCTCACGGCCCGTCATGCGGACCATGCGGCTGGCGGGATCGACACTCAGGATATCGCCATGCGTGCCATCGGCATGGAGGTGGCAGGACAACACGCCGCGCCCTTCGGCGGTATCGGTCGGGACGGCGCGCATCACCACGGCACCAGCCCCATCCCCGAAGAGCACGCAGGTGCTGCGATCCGTCCAGTCCAGCAACCGGGTGAAGACCTCGGAGCCAATAACCAGGGCGCAGCGGGCCTGCCCGGCGCGCAGCATCGAATCGGCCACGGAAAGCGCGTAGACGAAGCCGGTGCAGGCGGCCGAGATATCGAAAGCGAAGCCGCGCGTCACGCCCAGCTTGGCCTGGACCCTGGCTGCGGTGGAGGGAAAGGCCGAATCCGGCGTGGCCGTGGCCACGATGATGGCATCAACCTCGGAAACATCGATGCCAGCCTGCGCCAGCGCTTCCCGTGCCGCCGCCGCGCCCATGTCGCCGGTCGTTTCCCCAGCGGCGGCCAGATGGCGCTGGCGGATGCCGGTGCGCTCGACGATCCATTCATCGGAGGTATCGAGGCCGTAGCGCTGCGCGACCGCGTCGTTGTCCAGCACTTCCGCCGGCAGATAGCCGCCAGTACCGACGATAACGGAGCGAATGTCCGAGGCGGAGGAAGTCATGGATCAGGTATCGTCCGAAGTGTTGCGGCGGGACGGGCTTATTCGGTGGTCAGGCTGGCGGGCGCGGCCGGGTTGCGGCTCGGCATGGCGGCCAGACCTTCGCGGATGCGGTCATTCACCCGATGCGTCACCATGTCCATGGCCACATCCACCGCGTGGGCGAAACCCAACGCATCGGTGCCACCATGGCTCTTCACCAGCAGGCCGTTAAGCCCGATCAGCACCGCACCGTTGTAGCGGCGGGGGTCCATCCATTCCCGCAGCCGGTCCAGTGCCGGCTTGGCCAGCAGATAGCCGAGCTTGGCCATGAGCGATGACGTGAAGACCTGCTTCAGCAGCCCAGCCACCAGCTTCAGAGCGCCCTCACCCGTCTTCAGGGCGACATTGCCGGTGAAGCCATCCGTCACCACCACATCGACAGTGCCGGAGGTGATGTCATGCCCCTCCACGAAACCGTGGAAATTGGCGGCCAGTGGCGAGACCTTGAGCATGTCGGCGGCCAGGCGGACGCGCTCGTCGCCCTTCAGCTCCTCGCTGCCGACATTCATCAGGCCGATGGAAGGATTGGGCAGGCCCAGCACCGCGCGGGCGAAGGCATCGCCCATCACGGCGAATTCCACCAGGTTGCGCGCGTCGCAGGCGATATTGGCGCCCAGGTCCAGCAGCACGACATCGCCGCGCGCGGAAGGGCCAATGGCCGCCAGCGCCGGACGGTCGATCTCGGGCAGCGTCTTCACGACGATCTTGCCCAAGGCCATCAAGGCGCCGGTATTGCCTGCGGAAACAACGCCGGCGGCCTCGCCGGCCGCCACGGCGTCGATGGCGACGCGCATGGAGGACTGGCGCATCCGCAGCGCCGCCGTCGGCTTCATGTCGCCGGACACGACGTCCGGCGCATGACGCAGGGCGCAGGCCTTTGCCGCGCGGGCGCGCTTTGCCAGCAGCGGCGTCAGCCGGCTTTCATCGCCCACGAGCAGGAAACGCGCCTTCGGGTGGCGCTCGGCGGCGAGCTCCAGCCCATCCAGCACCGACTCCGGCGCATGATCCCCGCCCATCGCATCGATGGCGAGGTCATAAGCGCCGGTGACGGGCTGCTTGGCCTCGCCCTCAAGAGAAGCGGCCCGGGAGGATTCCACCTGGGACAAAATCGCTACTTCCGTAGGGCGTGCCGTGGCTGTCAGACGCGAACCGCGGCCTTCAGGGCCTTGCCGGCCGCGACGACCTCACGGCCATCGTAGTGACCGCAGGACGCGCAGATGTGGTGCGGGCGCTTCAGCTCACCGCAGTTCGGGCACTCGTGGTGCGCCTGGGCGGACAGAGCCAGATGGCTGCGGCGCATGCCACGGCGGGACGGCGAAACTTTCTTCTTCGGAACGGCCATGGCGCCGGGCCTCTCTTTTCTCTGCTCGTGCTGTAGAAGTAGCAGCGGTCAATAAGGAAGGCGGCGCATTACCACCGCACCCCCAAAGGTGCAAGCATTGCAACGGGAGTCGCACCTCAGTCGAGCCGGACAGCGTAGCGATAATGCTCGGTATCGATCAGCGACACGCGGTGCTCGACGACCCTGCGGGCGATGTCATAGGCCAGGCGCTGCACCATCAGCAGCGGCTTTCCCTCGGCTAGGCCAAGCACCGCCGCCTCCTCAGGCCCCGCCAGCTGGGCGGAGAGATCTTCCTCCGCATGCTCAATGGTCACGCCATGGGCGCGCTGGAGATGAACGTAGAGTTCGGTGGTCAGCTCGCCCTCGGGCAGATGGAAGCCGGGCAGCCGCGCCTCCACCAAGGTGCAGCGCTCGAAGATACGCGGCACGCCATCCACCGTCCGCAGGCGCCGGAGCCGGAAGATAGGCGTGCCTTGCGGCAGTCGCAGGGCAGCCGCCTCCGATTCGTCCGCCTCTCCCGGCTCGCAGGACAGGACCTTGATGTGGGAGACGACGGCGGTGCCGCTCAGGTCCCGCAGGCGGAAGAAGTGGAAGCGGGCGGTGTCGCCGGTATGGCGCAGCACCGTGGTGCCACGGCCCTGGCGCCGCTCGATCAGGTTGCGCCGCTCCAGCTCCGCCAGCGCTTTCCTGACCGTGCCCTGGGAGACACCGAGTTCCGCCGCCAGCTCGGGCTCGGCCGGCAGGGAATGGCCGGGTGGCCAGGCACCGCTGGCGATCCGGTCGATCAGAACCGTTTCGACCTGCTGGTACAGCGGGCGCGCGTCGAGCCGTTCCGACGGCTTGAAGGGGTCACTCATGGACATGAAGGATAAGGGACTCCGGCAATCCGTCGGGCGCGATTCGCGGCATTGCTTCGCTGTTTTCCCGATCCTGACCGCGTGATCAAGCCGCCGCCCGAATCAGACTTGTGTCTTATATAAGACCTAGGTAGAGAGAGGTCTCTCGGGATTGCTCCGCAGGCCGAGTTTGGGGAGGAAGATCCCGTAACGGGACACGTGTCGACGGCGCCGGGCTTGAGAGCCCAGGCGCCGTCCGCGTTTTCAGCCAAGACAACTGTTGGTTGCGACTGATGCCCTGCGACGTTACGCTGTGCAACGCAGCATGACGGCAGGAAGGCCAATGTAGGCTTCGCATCCCGATCTGGTCTCCCCATCCCGAACGCGCGGCTTTGCCGCCGCGGCGCGGGCGGTCGACCGTCGTTCGACGCGAATCCTCCCCGTGCCCTTCCAGAAGTATTCCGCATGTCCTTTTTTGCTCCCGGCCGCTTGCGCGCCGAATGGTTTGGCAATGTGCGCGCCGACCTGCTATCCGGCCTTGTCGTCGCCCTGGCGTTGATTCCCGAGGCCATCGCCTTCTCCATCATCGCCGGCGTTGACCCGAAGGTGGGGCTCTATGCCTCCTTCTCCATCGCCGTCATCACGGCCATCGCGGGCGGACGGCCGGCGATGATCTCGGCGGCCACGGCCGCCATGGCGGTGGTGGTCGTGGACCTGGTGAAGGACCACGGGCTGCAATACCTCTTCGCCACCACGATCCTGACCGGCATCATCCAGATCCTGGCCGGCGCCGCGCGGCTCGGGCGGCTCATGCGCTTCGTGTCCCGCTCCGTGCTGACGGGCTTCATGAACGCGCTGGCCATCCTGATCTTCACGGCGCAGCTGCCGGAGCTGATCAATGTGCCGCCGCTGACCTATGTGATGGTCGCGGCCGGGCTGGCCATCATCTACCTGCTGCCGCGCGTCACCAAGGCGGTGCCCTCTCCGCTGGTCTGCATCGCCGTGCTGACGGCGGTCTCGCTGACGCTGGGCCTGGACCTGCGCACGGTGGGCGACATGGGTGCCCTGCCGGACAGCCTGCCCTCCTTCCTGATCCCGGACGTGCCGCTCAACTGGGACACGCTGCGGATCATCCTGCCCTACGCCGCCACGCTGGCGGCAGTGGGCCTGCTGGAGTCGCTGCTGACGGCGGCGGTGGTGGATGAGCTGACGGATACCCGCAGCCAGCGGAACCGCGAATGCGTCGGCCAGGGCCTGGCCAATTTCGCCACCGGCTTTCTCGGCGGCATGCCGGGCTGCGCCATGATTGGGCAGTCGGTGATCAACGTCACCTCCGGTGGCCGTGGCCGGCTTTCCACCTTCATCGCCGGCACGGTGCTGCTGATGCTGGTGGTGCCGCTGGGCAGCATCGTGGCCCGCGTGCCCATGGCGGCGCTGGTGGCCGTCATGATCATGGTCTCCATCAACACCTTCCAGTGGTCCGCGGTCCGGACGCTGCTGACGCATCCGCGCTCCTCCTCCATCGTGATGCTGGCGACGGTGCTGGTGGTGGTGCTGACGCATGACCTGGCCAAAGGCGTGCTGGTGGGCGTGCTGCTCAGCGGCATCTTCTTCGCCGGCAAGGTGCGGCGCCTCTTCGCCGTCACCTCCACCCTGGGTGAGGATGAGCAGAGCCGCCGCTATGTCGTGGCAGGCCAGGTCTTCTTCGCCTCGGCCGAGGATTTCGTGGGCGCCTTCGACCTGAGGGAGCCGCTGCGCCAGGTGGAGATCGACGTCTCCGCCGCGCATTTCTGGGACATCAGCAGCATCGGTGCGCTGGACCGCGTGGTGCTGGCCTTCCGCTCCCGCGGCGCCACCGTGGATGTGGTGGGGCTGAACGAGGCCAGCGCCACGCTGGTGCAGCAGCTCGGACGGCACGACAAGCCGGGTGCCGCCCTGCCCGCCGGCCACTAAGGGCCGGCGGCGCGCCGCAATCCGTCAGGCGGCGCGGGACTTCAGGCGGTCAGCGAAGGCCTTGCGGAACTTCGCCACCTTGGGCGCCACCACGACACGGCAATAGCCGGACCAGGGATTGCGGGTGAAGTAATCCTGGTGCTCCGCCTCGGCCGGCCAGAAGGTGCCGGCCGGCACCACCTCGGTGACGATCTTGCCCGGCCAGAGCTGCTCGGCATCCAGTTCGGCGATGATTGCGCGCGCGGTCTCCGCCTGCGTCTCATCCAGGGTCAGGATGATGCTGCGGTACTGCGGGCCGACATCGGCGCCCTGGCGGTCCTTGGTGGTGGGATCGTGCAGGGTGAAGAAGATGCGCAGGATATCGGCATAGCTGACCACGGCGGGGTCGAAGACCACCTTCACCACCTCGGCATGGCCCGTCTGCTTGCCGCAGACCTGCTCGTAGGTCGGGTTGGCGGCATGGCCGCCGGCATAGCCGGAAACCACCTCTGTCACGCCGTTCAGGTCGCGATAGGCAGCGTCGATGCACCAGAAGCAGCCGCCGCCCAGGATGGCGGTCTCGGTCGTGTTTGTCATGGATGTCCCTCCATCAGGAGAACGGGGTTGGACCAGAGATGGTGTCGCGCCATCGCCGCTGCACCCCCTTGCCGGCGGCAGCCTTGAGCGCCACCGTGGCAGGCATGATGACTTCCTCCTCCGACGCCGCCCTGGCTGGCTTCGACGCCGCCGCCCTGTCCGACGCCGTGGCCTTCGCCGAGGCAAACGACTCCCCCTTCCCCCGCGACCTGCTCGCGCATCTGGAAGCCGGCTATTTCGAGCCGGCGCCGGACAACGCCGTCCTCGGCTCGGTCTCGCCCCGTGGCCCCCTCAACGGCCTGCTGATGCGCCACGGCCAGACGGTGGTGCGCTGGGGCGATACACGCCAGGCAGACATGACCTTCAGCGTCGCGAAGAGCTATCTGGCCTTGCTGGCCGGGCTGGCGCTGGGCGATGGGCTGATCCAGGACCTCGACGCGCCGGTGTCCGCCAGCGTCACGGATGCCGCCTTCGCCGGCCCGCGCAACGGTGCCATCACCTGGCGGATGCTGCTGGACCAGACCAGCGAGTGGGAAGGCACGCTTTTCGGCAAGGCGGACCGCATCGACCGTGGCCGTGACCTGCGGCGCGAAGGCAGCGGCCCTAAGGGCATCGACCGCCCGCTGGCCACCCCCGGCCAGCATTGGGAATACAACGATGTCCGCGTCAATGCCCTGGCTCTGGCCCTGCTGCACCGCTTCCGCCGGCCGCTGCCGGACGTCTTCGCCGAGCGGATCATGAACCCCATCGGCGCCAGCCAGGACTGGCGTTGGGAGGGTTATTCCACCAGCTTCGTGGAAATCGACGGGCAGCGGATGCCTTCCGTCTCCGGCGGCGGGCACTGGGGCGGCGGCGTGGTGACGCATGCCGAGGATCAGGCCCGCATCGGCCAGCTGATGCTTCAGGACGGCGTCTGGGACGGCCGCCGCGTGTTGCCGGAGGGCTGGGTGGCCGCCTGCACCGCGCCATCGCGCCTCAACAAGGACTACGGCCTGCTGTGGTGGCTGAACGGCCAGGGCCGCTACCCCGGCGCCAGCCGCGAGAGCTTCTTCGCCCAGGGTGCCGGCGGCAACGTCATCTGGGTGGACCCGGCGCATGACCTGGTGGGCGTCTTCCGCTGGCTGAACCCCGCGGCCTTGCCGGAGATGCTGGCCCGCGTCACCGCAGCCCTGCGGTAAGTGCCGGGACGGGGCAGTTGACGAGGGCGCGGCTGGCGGGAAGTTTGGTGCACTGAACTCCCGTTGGACCTCGCCCGGATGACCGACAGCACTGCCCTGCACGCCGCCACGCTCAGCCTGGATACGCATGTCGATATCCCCTGGCCCTCGCCGCCCGACCCGCGCGGCGAGACCACGCGCTGCGTGGACTACCCCAAGATGGTGGCGGGCGGGCTGAATGCGGTGGTCTTCGCCGCCTACCTGCCCCAGGGCCCCCGCACGCCGCAGTCGCATGAGGAGGCCGCCACCCGCGCCGAGGCCATGCTGCGCTCCATCCGCGCTTCAGCCGCCGGCGCGGGCCGCCGCATCTGCAGCCGTGCCGCCGATGTGGAAGCCGCCTTCGAGGCGGGCGATACCGCCGTGCTGCTGGCGGTGGAGAACGGCTATGGCCTGGGCGAGGACCTTTCCCGGCTGGCGCTCTGGCGCGGCCTGGGCGTCTGCTACCTGACCCTCACGCACAACGGCCACAATCTGCTGTCCGATTCCGCCATTCCCCTGGCAGCACTGGGCGATGCCCCGGCGCTGCACGGCGGCCTTTCGGAATTCGGCCGCGCCGCCATCGCGGAGATGAACGCTCTGGGCATCCTGGTGGATGTCTCCCATGTGGCCAAGAGCGGCATGATGCAGGCGGTGGAACTGTCCCGCTCCCCGGTGGTGGCGACGCATACCTGCTGCCGCGCCCTGCGCGACCATCCGCGCAACCTCGATGACGACCAGTTGGATGCGCTTCGGGCGTCCGGCGGGTTGGTGCAGATCACCGCCGTGCCCGCTTTCCTGCGCAATGCCGACCCTGACGGCCGCTTCCGCGCCAAGGTGAGCGACATCATCGATCATGTTGATTATGCGGTAAAACGTATTGGCATCACGCATGTGGGCCTTTCCTCCGACTTCGACGGCGGCGGCGGCGTGGAAGGCTGGCGCAGCGCTGCGGAATCCGCCAGCCTGACGGCCGAGCTGGCCCGGCGCGGCTACAGCGCGGAGGAGATCGGCCTGCTCTGGTCCGGCAACTTCCTGCGCCTGATGCGCAAAGCCGAGGCCGTTGCCGCCGGCGGCTGAGGCGCCGCCTTAGCCCAGCTCGAAGCTGGCCAGGCCGAAGGCTCGTTCCAGGGGAATGGCCGGGGCCTGGCCCGCATACATGCGGGCGGTTTCGAAGACCGGCTTCATGCCCGCGGCTTCCGCCAGGGCCACCGCCGCGGCATTGGCCTCCGGCAGGTCGAGAAAGACAGGGCCGGTCTGGCCCTCGATCAAGGCATCGAACAAGGCACGGGCACTCGGCGCATCGGCTGCGGTCAGGGGGCCGATGCGCGCGCCATCGCGGCTGGGACGCAGCACGCCAAAGCCGGTGAGGACGCCATCCCGCAGAACCGCCAGAGCCCGATGGCCCGGAGCACTGAGCCAGGGCCGCAGGAAGTTCTCGCGCGGCGCTGGCAGCACAGAGGCATCGAGGGCGGAAACAGCCTCGAAAGGCAGGCCGGCAGCCGGCACCACCACCCCCTGCCCGCCGCCAACGGCGCTGGGCCGCGCCGCGTAGCGGACATTCCGCCATGCGGTGCGGAAGCCGGATCGGCTGTAATCCGCCTGCCGCGCCACCACGCCATCGAGCCCGATCACCCGCCCGGCAAGGCGCGCCATCGCCTGCCGCCAGAGCGCCATGCCAAGCCCTTGCCCCCGCAGATCGGGCCTCACGATATAGAAGCCGATAAAGCCGAAGCCCTCGCCCTGCTGCACGGCGGAGATGCAGGCCGCCGGCCTGCCGCTGGCATCCTCAGCCAGCAGAAAGCCTTCAGGATCAGCGGCAAGAAAGGCCGCGGCATCGGCGAGGCCGGGATTCCATCCTTCCTGCGTCGCCCATTCGGCCATGACGGCCAGTTCGGCGGCACCGGCGGTACGGATGGTGGGCGTCATGCCGACAGGGCCGCCATGGTGGTGCGGAACCGGGCAAGGATCTTGTCGCGCCTGATGTGCTGGCCCTCCCTCACAACCTCATGGCCGCCAACGATCACCGAGCGCACCGGGTTGCCCTGGCCATTGAAGACCCAGGCATCCAGCAGGGTATCGCCCGCGAGGCCTGCCAGGGCCGGGTGATCAGGGTTCAGTTCCACAAGGTCGCAGCGCTGCCCGGTCGCAATGGTGCCGATGGGGCGCGCGCTGACCTGCGCCCCACCCGCCAGGGCCGCCTCCAGCAGGTTCCGGCCAGGATGAGGACGGGTGGCATCCGTGGCGACGGAGCGGACATGCCGGGCCAGCCGCTGGCTGGTTTCGAGTTGCCGCATCTCATCGCGCGGCGAAGTGCCGACATGGCTATCGGTCCCGAAACCGAAGCGGCCATTCGCTTTCGCGTGGGCTGGATAGTTGAAGACGCCATCGCCCAGCGAAGCTTCGGTGGTCGGGCATAGTCCCACCACCGCGCCGGTCGCGGCCAGAGCCGTGGCTTCCGCATCGGCCATGTGGGTGGCGTGGATCAGGCACCAGCGGGCATCCAGCGGCGCATGGTCCAGCAGCCACTGCACCGGCCGGGCGCCGGTTGCGGCCTCGCATTCCGCCACCTCGCGCAACTGCTCGGCGGCGTGGATGTGGATGGGGCCCTGGAAGGAAGCGAGGTCTGCCAACATGGCCGGGGTCACCGCACGCAGGGAATGCGGCGCGAGGCCAAGCCCGGCCTGCGCATCACCGGCAGTGGCGGAGCGGATATCCTCGACGATACGCCAGAAGCCATCCAGGTCATTCAGGAAGCGGCGCTGGCCGGGTGCCGGCTCCTTCCCGAAGATGCCGCCATGGCGGTAGAGGCTTGGCAGCAAGGTGATGCCGATGCCGGCCTGCCGCGCCGCCTCCAGATGCCGCAGCGCCATTTCGGCCGGCGCGGCATAGGGAGTGCCGTCCGGTTGATGGTGCAGGTAGTGGAACTCGGCGACATTCGTGAAGCCCCATTCCAGGCACTCGACGTAAAGCTGCGCGGCCACGGCTTCGGCATCCTCGGGCGTCATGCGCCCCACGAAGCGGTACATGGTCTGGCGCCAGGTCCAGAAGGAATTCTCGCCGCCTTCCGCATCCCGGGCATCGGGCGGGGAACGGCGCTCCGCCACCCCGGCCATGGCCCGCTGGAAGGCATGGGAATGCAGGTTCGGCACGCCGGGGATCACCACCCCCGGCAGCCTCACCGCATCCGCGGCCGGGCTTCCCGGCGAGGCCGCCAGGATGGTGCCGGTGTCATCCGCCTCCACCAGCACATCACGGGCCCAGCCGCTCGGCAGCAGCGCTTGGGCGGCGTGGAATCGCGGCATGGCGGGGGCTCCTCGTCTTGCAATGGAAGCATCTTTTCAGGTTGACGAAGGTTGTCAATACAACCAGCATGCCGGGCATGGCGCAGCCGGATCCCGACCCCACCGCCCCTCGTTACCAGCAGATCAAGAGCTTCATCCTTGATCGCGTGCGCAGTGGCGAATGGTCGGCCGAGCATCGTGTTCCCTCCGAGAACGAGCTGGTCCGCCTGACCGGCCATTCCCGCGTCACCGTCGGGCGGGCTCTGCGGGAGCTGGCGGATGCGGGGCTGCTGAAGCGCGTGCAGGGCGTCGGCACCTTTGTCGCCAGCGGGCCGCCGCAATCGGCCTTGCTGGAACTGCGCGATATCGCGATGGAAATCGCGGAACGCGGCCATGCCCATGGCACGCGGGTGGAGGCACTGGGCCGCCGCCTCGCGGATGCTGAATTGGCCGTCGCCTTCGGCGTGCCCGAAGGCAGCTCCCTCTTCCACAGCCGCGTCGTGCATCTGGAGAACGGCGTGCCGGTGCAGATGGAAGACCGGCTGGTGAATCCGCTGATCGCGCCGCACTACCTGGACCAGGATTTCACCCGCACCACGCCCTATGCCCACCTGATGGCCTGCGCGCCGGCCGAGCGCGTGGAGCATGTGGTGGAGGCCATCCGCCCTGATGCCACGGCCGCCGCGTCGCTGGACATCGCCCCTGACGAGCCATGCCTGCTGATCCACCGCCGCACCTGGTCGCGGCGCCTGGTGGCGACGCGGGCCTGGCTGACCCATCCCGGAAGCCGCTACCGCCTCGGCGGCGCCTTGCGCTGAAAGAAGCAGACCCATGCAGGATCGTTTCCGCAACGCCCCCGCCATTCGCGCGCCACGCGGCGCCGAACTGACCGCCCGCCATTGGACCACCGAGGCGGCGATGCGCATGCTGATGAACAACCTGGACGACGAGGTCGCCGAACGCCCTGGCGAACTGGTCGTCTATGGCGGCATTGGCCGCGCCGCGCGGGACTGGAAGAGCTACGAGACCATCGTCGGCACGCTGAAGCGGCTGACGGAGACGCAGACGCTGCTGGTGCAATCCGGCAAGCCGGTCGGCGTCTTCGAGACCCATGCCGATGCGCCGCGCGTGCTGATCGCCAATTCCAACCTGGTGCCGAACTGGGCCAACTGGGAGCACTTCACCAAGCTCGATCGTGCCGGGCTGATGATGTATGGCCAGATGACGGCGGGCTCCTGGATCTATATCGGCACCCAGGGCATCGTTCAGGGTACCTTCGAGACCTTCGCCGAAGCCGGCCGGCAGCATTTCGGCGGCGACCTTTCAGGCCGCTGGATCCTCACCGCCGGCCTGGGCGGCATGGGCGGCGCGCAGCCGCTGGCCGGCGTTTTCGCCGGTGCCTGCGTGCTGGCCGTGGAATGCCAGCCCAGCCGCATCGAGAAGCGGCTGGAGACCGGCTATCTCGACCAGCGCGCGGACAACCTGGATGAGGCACTGGCCATCATCCGCCGCGCCTGCGACGAGAAGAAGGCCATCAGCGTCGGCCTGCTTGGCAATGCGGCAGAGATCTTCCCGGAACTCGTGAAGCGCGGCGTGGTCCCCGATATCGTGACGGACCAGACCAGCGCGCATGATCCCGCCAACGGCTACCTGCCCGCCGGCTGGACGCTTGAGGAATGGGAGGCCAAGCGGCAGAGCGACCCGGCCGCCGTGGCCGCCGCCGCCAAGCGCAGCATGGTGGCGCATGTGCAGGCCATGCTGGATTTCAAGAAGATGGGCAGCGCCGTGCTGGATTACGGCAACAACATCCGCCAGATGGCCAAGGATGAAGGCCTGTCCGACGCCTTTGGCTTTCCGGGCTTCGTGCCGGCCTATATCCGGCCGCTGTTCTGCCGCGGCATCGGGCCCTTCCGTTGGGCCGCGCTTTCCGGCGATCCGGAGGATATCCGCAAAACCGACGCCAAGGTGCGCGAGCTGATCCCGGAGGATAAGCACCTGCACCGCTGGCTCGACATGGCGCAGGAGCGCATCCACTTCCAGGGCCTGCCGGCGCGCATCTGCTGGGTGGGGCTGGGGCAGCGGCACCGCCTTGGCCTCGCCTTCAACGAGATGGTGGCGAAGGGCGAGTTGTCGGCACCCGTCGTGATCGGCCGCGATCACCTCGATTCCGGCTCCGTCGCCTCTCCCAACCGGGAGACGGAATCCATGCGGGATGGAACGGATGCTGTGTCCGACTGGCCTCTTTTGAACGCGCTGCTGAACACCGCGTCCGGCGCCACCTGGGTTTCGCTGCATCATGGCGGCGGCGTTGGCATGGGTTACTCGCAGCATGCGGGCATGGTGATCGTGGCGGACGGCACGCCGGATGCCGCCCGCCGGCTGAAGCGCGTGCTGTGGAATGACCCGGCGACAGGCGTGATGCGCCATGCCGATGCCGGCTACGACATCGCCATCGACTGCGCGCGTGAATTCGGCCTGGACCTGCCGATGATCGGCGGTGCGGCATGATTGTCGCACCCGGTTCCGCGAGCCTGGAGAACCTCCAGGCCATCATGCAAGGGGAAGTGCTGGACCTTCCCGCTGGCTGGCAGGCGCCGGTGGAGGCCTCCGTCGGCGCGCTGGCGAAACGCATCGAGCAGGGGGAGGCGCTCTATGGCGTCAACACCGGCTTCGGCAAGTTGGCGAGCCAGCGGATCGGCAGCGCCGATCTGGCGAAGTTGCAACTGAACCTGCTGCGGAGCCATGCTTCCGGCACCGGCGCCCTGCTGCCGGCGCCGGTGGTGCGATTGATCCTGGCGCTGAAGGCGATGTCGCTGGCGCGTGGTGCCTCAGCGGTGCGGCCTGTCGTGATCGAGGCGCTGCTGGCGCTGCTGCGCGCCGACGTGCTGCCGGCCATTCCTGCCAAGGGGTCCGTCGGCGCCTCGGGAGACCTGGCGCCGCTGGCGCATCTTTCATTGGTGCTGATCGGTGAAGGGGAGGCGATGGTGGGCGGCGCCGTGGTGCCGGGTGCCGAGGCCCTGCGCCGCGCCGGAATCGCGCCACTGGCCCTCGGGCCGAAGGAAGGGCTCGCCCTGCTGAACGGGACGCAGGTTTCCACCGCCCTGGCCCTGGCGGGACTTTTCACGGCGCGCATGCTGTTGCGGACCGCCCTCGCCTCCGGCGCCATGAGCGTGGATGCCGCGCGTGGTTCCGATACGCCCTTCGACCCGCGCATCCACGCGCTGCGTGGCCAACCCGGCCAGATCCGAGCTGCCGCGGCCTTGCGGAACCTGCTGGAAGGCAGCGCCATCCGCGAGAGCCACCGCACCGGCGACACGCGCGTGCAGGACCCCTATTGCCTGCGCTGCCAGCCGCAGGTCATGGGTGCCTGCATCGACCAGCTCGACCACGCGGCCCAGGTGCTGCAGCGGGAAGCGAATGCCGTGACCGACAACCCGCTGGTGACGGCGGAGGGCGAGGTGCTCTCGGGCGGCAATTTCCATGCGGAGCCTGTGGCCTTCGCGGCCGACAATATCGCCCTGGCCGTGGCCGAGATCGGCGCGCTGGCGGAGCGGCGGATCGCGCTTCTGACGGACCCGGCCTTGTCCGGCCTGCCGGCTTTCCTGGTGCGGGAGGGCGGGTTGAATTCCGGCTTCATGATCGCGCAGGTCACGGCGGCGGCCCTGGCCAGCGAGAACAAGTCCCTGGCGCATCCCCGGAGCGTGGACAGTCTGCCGACCAGCGCCAACCAGGAAGACCATGTCAGCATGGCCACCGGCGCCGCGCTGCGGCTGGTGGAGATGGCGGACAATACCGCGGGCATCCTGGCGATCGAGTTGCTGGCGGCGGCGCAGGGAATTGGCTTCCACCGCCCCCTCACGTCCTCCCCGGTGCTGGAGGCGGCACTGGCGCTGGTGCGGGAGCAGGCGGCGCCTTGGGACGAGGACCGCCTGATGGCGCCGGACATCGCCGCCGTGAAGCGGCTGGTGGAGCGCGGCGCCTTCGCGCAACTGGCCGAGGGGATCTGAAGCCGATGTTCGACCGGGTGTGGCTCAACGCGCATCTCGCCACCATGGATGGCCCATCGGCGGCTCCCCTCGGCATCATCGAAGATGGCGCGGTGGCGTCCAGGAATGGGCGCATCGCCTGGGTCGGCCGGCGGGCGGACCTGCCCGGGCAAGCCACCGAGACGGTGGATTGTGCCGGCGCCTGGATTTTGCCCGGGTTGATCGATTGCCACACCCATCTGGTCTTCGGGGGCAACCGCGCCGCCGAGTTCGAGCAGCGGCTGGCGGGCGCGACCTATGAACAGATCGCCCGTGCCGGCGGCGGGATCTTCTCCAGCGTGCGCGCCACACGGTCGGCCAGCAGCAAGGAGTTGTTCAACAGCGCCCTGCCCCGCCTGCAAGGGCTGATGGCGGAAGGCGTCACCACCGTTGAAATTAAATCCGGTTATGGATTGCAGCTGGAAAGCGAGCTGAAGATGCTGCGCGTCGCGCGCCGCCTGGGCGAGGCCGAGCGCGTGCAGGTCGTCACCACATTGCTGGCGGCCCATGCGGTGCCACCCGACTTTGCCGGCGGCGCCGCAGCTTACGCCCAGTATGTCGCGGAGGAGATCATCCCCGCTTCCGCCGGGCTGGCTGATGCGGTGGATGCCTTTTGCGAAACCATTGCCTTCTCGCCAGCGCAGACAGCGGTGGTGTTCGCGGCGGCGCGGGCCGCTGGCCTGCCGGTGAAGCTCCATGCGGACCAGTTGTCCGACCTGGGCGGCGCGGCGCTGGCGGCGGCACATGGCGCGCTTTCCGCCGACCATCTGGAGCATGCCAGTGCCGAGGGGCTGCGCGCCATGGCCCAGGCTGGCACCGTGGCGGTGCTGCTCCCCGGCGCAACCTACTTCCTGCGCGAAGCCCGGCACCCGGATATCGCCGCCATGCGGCAGGCGGGCGTGCGCATGGCATTGTCCACCGATATGAACCCGGGTTCATCGCCAGCGCGGTCTTTGTTGTTGATGCTGAACATGGGCTGCACTCTCTTCCGGCTGACGGTGGAAGAAGCACTGCTCGGCGTCACCTGCCACGCCGCGGCGGCCCTGGGGCTGGAAGACCGGGGTCTTTTGCGGGCGGGGCTGCGTTGCGATCTGGCGTTGTTCCAGGTCAACCGCCCTGCCGAGCTTTGCTATTGGCTGGGCCACAATCCTTGTTCAGGGCGTGTCGTCGGGGGCGAATAGCACCGCAGTGTGCGGGGGCCTGGGGCCCCGCAATTCATAGGCACACAAACAATCACGGCTTCGTAAGGCTTCAGAGTTTCATTCACTTCACCATAAGATATCTTATACAAGACTTGGCTTTGTCTTTAACCTAAATACGGTTAATATCGCTATTGCAGCGCAGCATCAATGACTTAGCGAATGCCTGATGCTTGCAGTCAAGCCAGCGGCCACGTATCTGCGTGCAGCGGCGCCGCCAATATCGCGCGGCGCGGCCAATTTGCAGGAGCAGCCGTATGGTTCAGGGCGCTGAAGCGGCAACCACCAAGCGTCGCGGCAAGGCGGCGCCTTCCCCGGGCACGAATGGCCTTTCAAAGGAGCAGTTGCTCCAGGCCTATCGCGACATGCTCCTGATCCGACGGTTCGAGGAAAAAGCAGGCCAGCTGTATGGCATGGGCCTGATCGGCGGCTTCTGCCATCTCTACATCGGCCAGGAAGCCGTGGTCGTGGGCATGCAGATGTGCCTTCAGCCGGGCGATCAGGTCATCACCTCCTACCGTGACCATGGCCATATGCTGGCTACCGGCATGGAATCCCGCGGTGTCATGGCGGAGCTGACCGGGCGTTCCGGCGGCTATTCCAAGGGCAAGGGCGGCTCCATGCACATGTTCAGCCGCGAGAAGGGTTTCTACGGCGGCCATGGCATCGTGGGCGCGCAGGTGTCACTGGGCACCGGCCTGGCCTTTGCCGACATGTACCGCAACGACGGCACGGTCTGCCTGACCTACTACGGTGACGGCGCCGCCAACCAGGGCCAGGTCTTCGAGAGCTACAACCTCGCCGCCCTGATGAAGCTGCCGGTCGTCTACATCATCGAGAACAACAAGTACGGCATGGGCACCAGTGCCGAGCGCGCCTCCGCCTCCAAGGACCGCTCCAAGGATGGTGCGCCCTGGGGCATCCCGGGTGAGCAGGTGGACGGCATGGACGTGCAGGCGGTCCGTGAGGCCGGGCAGCGGGCGGTGGAACACTGCCGCGCCGGCAACGGCCCCTACATCCTTGAGATGAAGACCTACCGCTACCGCGGCCACTCCATGTCCGACCCCGCGAAGTACCGCACGCGCGAGGAAGTGCAGAAGATGCGCGAGCTGCACGACCCTATCGAGAGCGTGCGCAAGATCCTGCTCGACGGCGGCCTGGACGAGGCCGAGATCAAGAAGGTCGACGACGAGATCAAGGCCATCGTGGCCGATGCTGCCGAGTTCGCCCAGACCTCGCCCGAGCCGGATGAGAGCGAACTCTGGACCGACGTTCTGCTGGAGGCCCGCTGAGATGGGTGCGACGATCCTGATGCCCGCCCTCTCCCCGACCATGACGGAGGGGAAGCTGGCCCGGTGGCTGAAGAAGGAAGGCGACACCGTCGCCGCCGGTGACGTGATCGCCGAGATCGAGACCGACAAGGCGACCATGGAAGTGGAAGCCGTCGACGAGGGTCAGATCACCAAGCTGCTGGTCGCCGAAGGCACCGAGGGCGTGCAGGTGAACTCCGCCATCGCCGAGCTGGATGGCGGCGACAGCCAGAATGCCGGCCAGGGGCCGGAGCAGCCGGTTTCCAATGCCACCCGCGCTGGTGGTGAAACCGGCCAGGTGGCCAAGGACGCCGAGGACTCCGGCGCCGTCGCCGCGCGCGGCACCGCGCGCAACGAGGGCGCCGCGGCCGAGACCAAGGCTGCCACGCCGGAACCCGAGCGCGAGTGGGGCGAGACCAAGAGCATCACGGTGCGCGAGGCGCTGCGCGATGCCATGGCCGCCGAGATGCGCCGCGACGAGAACGTCTTCCTGCTGGGCGAGGAAGTCGCGCAGTACCAGGGCGCCTACAAGATCTCCCAGGGCCTGCTGGACGAATTCGGCCCGAGGCGCGTGGTGGATACCCCCATCACCGAGCACGGCTTCACCGGCATGGCGGTGGGCGCGGCGATGTCTGGCCTGCGCCCCATCGTCGAGTTCATGACCTTCAACTTCTCCATGCAGGCCATCGACCAGATCATCAACAGCGCCGCCAAGACGCTGTACATGTCCGGCGGCCAGCTCGGTTGCCCCATCGTGTTCCGCGGGCCGAACGGCGCGGCGGCGCGCGTGGCGGCGCAGCATTCCCAGTGCTACGCCTCCTGGTACGCGCATGTGCCGGGCCTGAAGGTGGTGGCGCCGTGGTCCGCGGCCGATGCCAAGGGCCTGCTGCGCGCCGCGATCCGCGACCCCAACCCGGTGGTTTTCCTGGAGAACGAGATCCTCTACGGGCAGAGCTTCGAATGCCCGGTGGACGAGGACTTCATCCTGCCCATCGGCAAGGCCAAGATCGAGCGGAAGGGCAAGGACGTCACCATCGTCGCCTTCTCCATCGAGGTCGGTCTGGCGCTGAAGGCGGCCGAGAAGCTGGCCGAGGAAGGCATCGACGCCGAGGTCATCAATCTCCGCACCATCCGGCCGCTGGACATCGACACCATCGTGGAGTCGGTGAAGAAGACCAACCGGCTGGTCACGGTCGAGGAAGGCTGGGCCTTCTCCGGCATCGGCGGCGAGGTGGCCATGCAGGTCATCGAGAACGCCTTCGATTACCTCGACGCGCCCCCGGCGCGCGTGGCGGGCCTGGACGTGCCGATGCCTTACGCGGCTAACCTTGAGAAGCTTGCGCTGCCGACCGTGGAACACGTGGTCAACGCGGCCAAGAGCGTCACCTACAAGAAGTAAGAGGAAGCGGGACGATGGCCACCAACATCCTGATGCCCGCCCTCTCCCCCACCATGACGGAGGGGACGCTGGCGCGCTGGCTGAAGAAAGAAGGCGAGGCGGTCAAGGCCGGCGACGTGATCGCCGAGATCGAGACCGACAAGGCCACGATGGAATTCGAGGCGGTGGACGAAGGTGTCCTCGGCAAGATCCTGGTGCAGGACGGCACGGAAGGCGTGAAGGTCAACGACCCGATCGGCATCCTGGTCGAGGAAGGCGAGGCTGTTCCTTCCGGCGACGCCCCCAAGGCGGCGCCGAAGCAGGCAGCGACGCCGGAGAGCAAGCCCGCCGCCCCGGAACAGCCCAAGGCCGCGCCGGCGCAGGAGAGCAAGCCGGCCCCGGCCGCGCAGGCTTCCGGCGACCGCGTCTTCGCCTCGCCGCTCGCGAAGCGGATGGCGCAGCAGGCCGGTATCGACCTCTCGGGCATCAAGGGCTCCGGCCCCAATGGCCGCATCGTGAAGGCGGATGTGGAGGGCGCTTCCTCCGCGCCCAAGCCGGCGGCGCAGCCGCAGGCGGCGGCACCTTCCACCCAGCCGCAGGCCGCCGCTCCGGCCCCCGCGCCGAAGGCCCCTGCCCCCACGATCACGGCGCCGCATACCGCCGTGCCGAACAGCAGCATGCGCAAGGTGATCGCGCGGCGGCTGAGCGAGAGCAAATCCACCGTCCCGCATTTCTACGTCACGATGGATATCGAGATCGACGCGCTGCTGAAGCTGCGCGCCGACCTCAATGCCCGCGCGCCGAAGGAAGGCCCGGGCGCCTTCAAGCTCTCGGTCAACGACCTCGTCATCAAGGCGGCGGCGCGGGTGCTGCGGCAGTACCCGAACGTCAATGCCTCCTGGACCGATGACGCGATCATCCAGTACCACGACGTGGACATCTCGGTGGCCGTGTCCATCCCGGATGGGCTGATCACGCCGATCATCCGCAAGGCCGACCAGAAGGGCCTGGCCGCCATCTCCAGCGAGATGAAGGACCTGGCTTCCCGCGCCAAAGCCGGCAAGCTGAAGCCCGAGGAGTTCCAGGGCGGCGGCTTCTCCATCTCGAACATGGGCATGTTCGGGGTGAAGGACTTCTCGGCCATCATCAACCCGCCGCAGGCCGGCATCCTGGCGGTTTCCGCCGGGGAGCAGCGCCCGATGGTGAAGAACGGTGCCCTGGCCATCGCGACCGTGATGACCTGCACCCTCTCCGTCGACCACCGCGTGGTCGATGGCGCGCTGGCCGCCGAGTTCATCGCCGCCTTCAAGAAGGTGGTCGAGGACCCGCTGAGCCTGATGCTGTGACGGGGCATCCCAGCTTCTCCATCCGCGAGGCCAGGCCGCGCGATGCCGAGACGGTCCATCGCCTCGTGCTCGCCCTGGCGGAGTATGAGAAGCTGGGGCACGAGGCCCAGGCCACGGAGCAGGATTTCTACGGCGCCCTGGCCACCAAGCGGGTGCAGGGCCTGATCGCGGAAGTCGACGGTGAACCCGTCGGCTTCTGCCTCTATTACGAGACCTTCAGCACCTTCACCGGCCGCGCCGGCTACTGGATCGAGGACGTATTCGTCGAGCCGGAGCACCGCCGCCTCGGCATCGGCCGCGCCTTCTTCCAACATGTCGCGAAGCGGGCCGTGGCCGAGGGCCATTCCCGGGTGGAGTGGAGCGTGCTCGACTGGAACGAGCCGGCCATCGCCTTCTATCGGCGGATCGGCGCGGTCGGGCTGAACGAGTGGACCGATCAACGCCTTGATGGCGAGGCGCTGCACGCGCTGGCCGCCCAGGGCTGACGAGGACAAGCAGAACATGGCCGAGCAGTTCGACCTGGTTGTGGTGGGCGGTGGCCCCGGTGGCTATGTCGCCGCCATTCGCGCCGCGCAGCTGAAGATGAAGGTGGCGCTGGTGGAGCGCGAGCACCTGGGCGGCATCTGCCTCAACTGGGGCTGCATCCCGACCAAGGCGCTGCTGCGGGCCAGCGAGATCAACCACCTGCTGCACAGCCTGGACCAGTATGGCTTCGCAGCGGACAATATCCGCTACGACTTCGCCAAGGTGGTGAAGCGCTCCCGCCAGGTGGCGGGCCAGCTTTCCGCCGGCGTGAAGGGCCTGCTGAAGAAGAACAAGGTCACGGTCTTCGATGGCCATGGCAAGCTGGCCGGCAAGGGCAAGCTCTCCGTCACCAAGGATGGCAAGCCGGTCGCGGAGATCGAGGCCAAGCACATCATCCTGGCCACCGGTGCCCGCGCCCGCGTCATTCCGGGCATCGAGCCGGACGGCAAGCTGATCTGGTCTTACCGTGAGGCCCTGGCGCCCGACATCATGCCGAAGAAGCTGGTGGTGATCGGCTCCGGCGCCATCGGTGCCGAATTCGCTTCCTTCTTCCTGAACATGGGCGCCGAGGTCACGCTGATCGAGGCGATGGACCGCATCCTGCCGGTCGAGGACGCGGAGGTTTCGGCCTTCGTGAAGAAGTCCTTCGAAAAGCAGAAGATGAAGATCCTGACCGGCGCCAAGGTGCAGGGCGTCCGCAAGAACGGCGACAGCATCACCACCATTGTCGAGGTGGATGGCAAGGTGCAGGAGATCATCGCGGACCGGCTGATCTCGGCCGTTGGCATTGTCGGCAATGTCGAGAATATCGGCCTTGAAGCCACCAAGGTGAAGGTCGAGCGGACTCATGTCATCACCGATGAATATGGCCGCACGGGCGAGGATGGCGTTTATGCCATCGGCGACCTGACCGGCGCCCCCTGGCTGGCGCACAAGGCCAGCCATGAGGGCATCATCGTGGTAGAGGCCATCGCCGGCCAGCATCCGCACCCGATGGAAGTCGGCAATATCCCGGGCTGTACCTATTGCCGCCCGCAGGTCGCCTCGGTGGGCATGACCGAGGCCCGGGCCAAGGAAGCCGGCCATGACGTGAAGGTCGGCCGCTTCCCCTTCATCGGCAATGGCAAGGCCATCGCGCTCGGGGAGCCGGAAGGCTTCGTGAAGACGGTCTTCGACGCCAAGACCGGCGCGCTGCTGGGCGCCCATATGGTGGGCCCGGAAGTCACCGAGATGATCCAGGGCTACACCATTGCCCGGACGCTGGAGACGACGGAAGCGGAACTGATGCATACCGTCTTCCCCCACCCTACCGTCTCGGAAGCTATGCATGAGTCGGTGCTTGATGCCTTCGGTCGGGTGATCCACATCTAAGGACGAATGGGGATGCGCCTCGCCTTTCGGGGCGCATCCGCTTTATAGACAGGCAGCCGGGCCCCTCTACCCACCCGGCAGAGGACCAGGACTCCCGCATGGCCACCCGCATCCTGATCGACCACCGGGCCGGTGGCGCCGTGTCCAACGCCGATGGCGCCCCCAAGCCCCTGCGGCACCCGGAAAAGGCGCATCGGCCGGACAACCCGATCAAGCGCAAGCCGGACTGGATTCGCGTCAAGGCGCCGACGCACCCGATCTACCATGAGACGCGCAACCTGATGCGCGACAACAATCTGGTGACGGTGTGCGAGGAAGCGGCCTGCCCGAATATCGGCGAGTGCTGGTCCCAGCGTCACGCCACCATGATGATCATGGGCGAGATCTGCACCCGCGCCTGCTCCTTCTGCAACATCACCACGGGCATGCCCAAGGCGCTGGATGCCGATGAGCCGCGCCGCGTGGCCGATGCGGTGGCGCAGCTTGGCCTGCGGCACGTGGTCATCACCAGCGTGGACCGGGATGACCTGAAGGATGGCGGCGCCGCGCATTTCACGGCGGTGATCCGTGCCATCCGCCTTGCCGCGCCTGAGACCACCATCGAGATCCTGACTCCAGACTTCCTGCGCAAGGACGGCGCCCTGGAGGTAGTGGTGGAAGCGCGCCCGGATGTCTTCAATCACAATCTGGAGACGGTGCCGAAGCTCTACCCGACCATCCGCCCGGGCGCGCGTTACTTCCACTCGCTGCGCCTGCTGGACCGGGTGAAGGAGCTGGACCCGTCCATCTTCACCAAGTCCGGCGTGATGGTCGGCCTGGGAGAGGAGAAGATCGAGGTGCTGCAAGTGATGGATGATATGCGCAGTGCCGACATCGACTTCCTGACGATCGGCCAGTACCTGCAGCCGACCGTGAAGCACGCCGCCGTGGACCGCTTCGTCGAGCCCTCCGAATTCGAGGATTACGCGCGGCTGGCGCGCGGCAAGGGCTTCCTGCTGGTCTCCGCCACGCCCCTTACCCGCTCCTCCTATCACGCGGACCGGGATTTTGCGGCGCTGCGCGACGCGCGGAATGCCAAGCTGCAGGCTGCAACCCGGATCAGCGCGGCCTGATGCCGACGCATGCCGAGAAGCGCATCCTGCGCTATACGCCGGAGCAGTTGTTCGACCTGGTGGCGGATGTGCGCCGCTACCCGGAGTTCCTGCCCTGGTGCGTGGGTGCCCGTGTCATCAGCCAGAACGAAACCGAACTGGTGGCGGACCTGACCATCGGCTTCAAGCTGTTCCGGGAGACCTTCCGCTCCCGCGTGCAGCTCGACCGGCCGCACGAAGTGCGGGTGAGATACGAGAACGGTCCCTTCCGCTACCTGAACAACACCTGGAAGTTCCACCCCGTGCAGGGTGGCACCGAGGTGGATTTCTTTGTTGATTTCGAGTTCCGCAGCGCCCTGCTGCAGGCCGTCATCGGCGTGGTGTTCAACGAGGCCGTGCGCCTGATGGTGCGCAGCTTCGAGCGGCGGGCCATGGCCCTCTACGGCCGCGGGCCTGCCGCACAGGCCACGACAGCGCCGAAGCCTTCCACCGGAGCCTGAACCTTGCCGGCATGCCGGGAAGGGGCAAGGATGGCGGTGCCATGCTGAAGTACCTCTTCCTCTGCGGCCTCTTCGCCTTTGGCCTCTACTGGGTGGCACCGAACTTGCGCGTGCTGCGCGAGAAGGTCTCCTGGTTAAGCTGGTTGCCGGCCTATGATGCTGCTTTCTGGGGCTATTTCGGCGCGGCGCTCATGATCGGGACCGTCGTGACGGGCCTCATCTTCCTCGTGAAAACCGCGCTCCATATGTGGCGCGACATGTCCGACTGATCCGCCCCGGGCCGGCCGGGCCGGCCCTTGCCGCACCGCGCGAAGGTTATCCATCCATGGTCCATGCTCCCGCCCGCCCTCCTGCCGGCGCACCGCCCGTTCGCATCAACCTTTATTCCGATACGCAGACCCGCCCGACCGCCGCGATGCGGGAGGCCATGATGGCCGCCGAGGTGGGTGACGAGCAGTTCGGCGACGACCCCACCGTCAACGAACTCTGCGACCGCATGGCGGCGCTGATGGGCAAGGAGGCAGCGATGTTCCTGCCCTCCGGCACCATGTGCAATGTCGTGGCCATCCTGACCCACTGCCGCCCCGGCGAGGAAGTGCTGGCGCATGAGACGGCGCATATCCTTTCCAGCGAAGGCGGCGTGCACGCGGCGCTGGCGGGGGTGCAGATCAACCCCTTGCAGGGCGCGCGCGGCATGTTCAGCGCCGAGACGCTGCGCGCCGCCATCCGCCCCGCCACCCGCTACGCGCCGCCGCAGCGGCTGCTGGAAGTGGAGCAGACCGCCAATATCGGTGGCGGCGGCGTCTGGCCGCAGGCGGAACTGGATGCCGTAGTGGCCGTGGCGCGGGAACAGGGCTGGTCCACGCATATGGACGGCGCCCGGCTGATGAACGCCGTCGTCGCCTCCGGCATCCCGGCCGCCGAGATGGTGGCAGGCTTCGATTCGGTCTGGCTGGACTTCACCAAGGGCCTGGGCGCGCCGCTGGGCGCGGTGCTGGCGGGCTCGGAGGAATTCATCGGCAACGCCTGGCGCTGGAAGCAGCGGCTCGGCGGCTCGATGCGTCAGGCCGGCATCTGCGCCGCCGCCTGCATCCACGCGCTGGACCACCACATCGACCGGCTGGCCGAGGACCACGCCAATGCCAAGGCGCTGGCCCGTGGCCTGCGCCAGATCCCCGGCATGGCGGTGGAGGAGCCCGACACCAACCTGGTCTTCTTCGACCCGGCCGGCGCCGGCATCGACGCCACCAAGCTGGTGGCGACGCTGCGGATGCAGGGCATCCAGATCTCGATGCTGGGCGGGCGCATCCGCGCCTGCCTGCATCTCGACGTGACCGCGACCATGGTCGATGAGACCCTGGCCGCGATCCGGGAGGCGGTCGCGGCCGCCTAGCCCTTCGCCAGCCGCGCCAGCAGCCGCGCATGGCTGCGGGCGCCGCTGTGCAGACAGGACAGCTCGAACTTCTCGTTCGGGCTGTGCACCTGGTCGTCGTCCAGGCCAAAGCCCATCAGCAGGCTGTCCAGCCCCAGGATGCGCTTGAAGCTCTCCACCACCGGGATGGAGCCGCCGCCGCCCGCCAGCACGGGCGGCTTGCCGAATTCCTCCTCCAGCGCCACGCGTGCCGCCGCCAGATGCGGCGAATCGGTCGGGATGGAAAGGCCCGGCGTGCTGGCGAAGCATTGCAGCTCGAAGCTGGCATCGGCCGGGATGCGCTCCTGCACGAACTGGCGGATGCCCTCGATGATCTTTTCGGGCTCCTGGCCCGGCACCAGGCGGCAGGAGAGCTTGGCATGGCCCTCGCAAGCGATGACGGTCTTGGACCCCTCGCCCATGTAGCCGCCCCAGATGCCGTTGATATCGGCGGTCGGACGGGCCCAGAGACGCTCCAGCGCGCCCCGCCCCTTCTCGCCGCCCGGCACGGAGAGGCCGTTCTGGCCCAGGAAGGCAGCTTCGTCGAAGTTCAGTGCCTCCCAATCCGCGCGCTGATTGGCGCCGGGCTCGATCACGCCGTCATAGAAGCCGGGGATCTTGATGCGGCCGTTCTCGTCCTTTAGGTCGCCCAGCACGCGCGTCAGGATGTTCAGCGCATTGCCGGCCGAATTGCCGTAAAGGCCGGAATGCAGGTCGCGGCTGCCGACGCGCAGGTTGATCTGCGTATAGACCATGCCGCGCAGGCTGACGGTCAGGGCCGGAACGCCGGGCGCCCACATGTTGGTGTCGCTGACCACGATCACGTCGGCGGCCAGCAGGTTCTTCTCGGCCTTCAGCACGGCGTCGAGGTTGGGGCTGCCCACTTCCTCCTCGCCTTCCACCAGCACCGTCACGCGCACCGGCGGGCCGCCAGCCACCGTGTTCCAGGCCCGCAGGGCGGCAAGCCAGGTCAGGCACTGGCCCTTATCGTCCACCGCGCCACGCGCCACCACGCGCTTGCCGCGCGGGCCGTCCACCACGGCGGGCTCGAAGGGCGGGCTGATCCAGAGGTCCAGCGGCTCCGGCGGCTGCACGTCGTAATGGCCATAGATCAGCACATGCGGCGCATCCGGGCCCGGGCCAGGATGCGTGGCGAGGACGACGGGGTGCGTCGGCGTCTCGCGCAGCCCGACGGCGAAGCCGAGCGCCTCGAGCTGGCTGCCCATCCAGGTCGCGGCGCGCCGGCAATCCGGCGCATGGACGGGCTGGGCGCTGATGCTGGGGATGCGCAGCCACTCGATGAGGCTGGCTTCCGTTTCGGCCCGCGCCGCGTCGAGCACGGCGAGGACCTGATCGAGATGATGATGTGACATGGTGAGGCGAAGTGTCGCGCCGGGCCTGACCCGGCGCAACCCTGCCTCAGGCAGCCGCCGCGATGCCCAGGAAGTCGGCAGCCACCAGGCTGGCGCCACCCACCAGCGCGCCATCGACATGCGGCAGCGCCAGGATGGCCTTGGCATTCCCCGGCTTCACCGAGCCGCCATAGAGGATACGCAGCGTGCCGCCGGCGCCGCCGAAGCGGCCTTCCAGTTCCTGGCGGATCCGGGCATGCATGGCGGCGATGTCGGATTCGGTCGGGGTGCGGCCGGTGCCGATGGCCCAGACAGGCTCATAGGCCACCACGCCGCCGGCGCTGGCAAAGCCTTCCGGCAGGCTGCCGGCCAGTTGCGCGGCCACGACCGCCTCGGCCTCCCCGGCCAGACGCTGTGCCTCGCTCTCGCCCACGCAGACCACCGGGGTCAGGCCGGCAGCCAGCGCGGCCTCGGCCTTGGCCAGCACGACGGCATCGCTCTCGCCATGGTCGGCACGGCGCTCGGAATGGCCCAGGATCACGAAGCGGCAACCCAGGTCCGCCAGCATGGGGGCCGAGACATCACCGGTATGTGCGCCCTTCGGCTGGGCATGGCAGTCCTGCGCGCCGAGCGCGACGGCGCTGCGGCCCAGCGCCTCGGCGACGGCGGAAAGGTGCGGAAAGGGCGGGCAGACCAGCAGATCGGCGGCGGGGGCAGCCCCCGCGGCGACGCCCGCAGCCAGTTCCCGGGCCGAAGCCAGGGTTCCATGCATCTTCCAGTTACCCGCGATCAGGGGGCGCACACCAGGGGTCATCCAGGCCTTCCTCTTCGACAAATCGTTGTCCAAGCCGCTACCCGTGGCCGTGGCGTTTGGCAACTGCCCCCCTTTTCCCTATGGTCCGCCACACTTTCCTCTTTGCGCGGAATACGATGCTCACTGCGATGCGCCGGCTGGCCGGCACCTGGTTTGCCAAGGCTCTCTTCCTGCTGCTGATCCTGTCCTTCGGGATCTGGGGCATCGAGGATGTCGTGCGGAAATTCGGCACCGACAACGCGGTGGCCCGGGTGAATGACGAGGCCATCGAACTGCCCGAGGCGCAGCTCGCCACGCGGCGGGAGATCGCGCGCATCCAGCGCCAGGTGGGCAGCTCCTTCGAGATCACCCCGCAGATGTCGCAGCAGGTGGCGCGCCGCGCGGTGGAGAACCTGATCATGGACCGGGTGCAGCGGCAGGAGGCCGAGCGCCTCGGCGTCGTGGCGCCCGACCAGGCCGTGCAGAACTATGTCTGGAGCATCCCGGCCTTCCAGGGCACGGACGGCCGCTTCAGCCGCCTGCTGCTGGACCAGTTCCTGCGCAACAACGGCCTGTCGGAGCCCGAATTCCTGGCGCTGCTGCGCGCCGACCTGCAGCGGCAGCAACTGGTGGGCGCGGTGCGCGCCGGCGCCGCCGGGCCGGATGCGCTGACCAAGCCGCTGCTGATGTGGCAGGGCGAGCGCCGCGTGGCCGAGGTGGCTACGCTGCCGCTTTCCGACGCGCCGGAGCCCGCGGCACCCGACGAAGCGCAGCTCCGCCGCTTCCATGAGAATAATCCCGAGCGCTTCTCCGCGCCGGAATACCGCCGCGTGACGGTGGCGACCCTTTCCCCCGCCACGGTGGCGGCCGAGGTGCAGCCCAGCGAGCAGGACCTGCGCGCCACCTTCGAGGCCCACCGCGCACAGTTCGAGACGCCGGAGCGCCGTACGCTGGAACAGGCGGTGATGCAGAGCCGCGAGGCCGCCGAGAAGATCGCCGCCGACTGGCGCGGCGGCGCCAGCTTCGCCGATATCGAGCGGGAGGCGCAGGCCGGTGGCGGCCAAGCGCTGACGCTCGGCACGCTGGACCGTTCCTCCGTGCCGGTGCCGGAACTGGCCGATGCCGCCTTCGCCCTGGGCGCCGATGGTGTCAGCGACCCGGTACAGACCCCCTTCGGCTGGCATGTGCTGAAGGTGACCGGCATCGAGCCGGGCCATGCGCGGAGCTTCGAGGAGGTGCGCGAGCAGGTGGCGGACGACCTTCGCCGCGAAAAGGCGGCCGACCTCGCCTACGAGCGTGCCAATGAGGTCGAGGACGCCCTGGCCGGCGGCGCGACGCTGGAGGAAGTCGGCCAGCGCTTCGGGCTGCCGGTCGAGAAGGTGACGATCGACGCGCGCGGCCAGACCCAGGACGGCAAGCCTGCCGACCTGCATCTGGACGCCAGCGGCCGGGATGTCGCCCTGCGCGCCATCTTCGCCGCCGAGCCGGGGCAGGCTCCACGGCTCGCCGAGGCCGGCCAGGTCGGCCTCTTCGCTTTCGACCTTCAGGAAGTGATCCCCGCCGCGCTGAAGCCTTTCGAGCAGGTGGAGGACCAGGTCCGCGCCGCCTGGATGCAGGATGCCCGCCGTCGCAGCCAGGAAGAGCGCGCGGCCGCGCTGCTCGGCGCCGTCAAGGGCGGCAAGAGCCTGCAGGACGCGGCGCGTGAGGCCGGCCTCACCGCCCGCCGCGTCGGCCCCTTCTCGCGTGAGCCGGACCAGCAGGGCGCGAACAGCCCGCCGCCGGAACTGCTGGCGCCCCTCTTCGCCACGGCGCCCAATGAGGCGACCATGGCCGAAACCGCCGATGGCTTCGCCGTCGGTCAGGTCGTGGACATTGTCCGCGTCAATCCCGATGCCGATCCGCTCGGCCTCGGCCGGGTCCGCTCGGAAGTCGAGCAGGCCATGCTCGGCGACCTTGAGGCCCAGTACCTTGAGGCGCTGCGTCGCAACGCCAAAGTTACGATCAACCCAACCATGATGGGACAGGTTTCCGCCCGATGAACGTCCACCGCAACCTCGACTTCGCCACCTTCGCTGCCGGCCTCGCCGCCGGCCAGGGGCAGGTGCTGTGGCGGGAGAGAGTGGCGGACCTGGACACCCCTGTCGGAACCTTCCTGAAGCTGGCGGAAGGCCGCCCCAACGCTTTCCTCTTCGAAAGCGTCGAGGGCGGTGCCGCGCGCGGCCGCTATTCCGCCATCGGCATGGCGCCCGACCTGATCTGGCGCTGCCGCGACGGCCGCGCCGAGATCAACCGGCACGCCCTTTCCGCCCCCCATGCCTTCGAGCCGGTGGACAAGCCGGTGATGGAGAGCCTGGCCGAGCAGATCGAGGCCAGCCGCCTGCCGGTGCCGGCCGGGCTGCCGCCGATCGGCGCCGGCCTCTTCGGCTATCTCGGCTACGACATGGTGCGGCACATGGAAGTGCTGCCGAGCCTGAAGCCCGATGTCATCGGCATTCCGGAAGCGGTGATGATCCGCCCGACGCTGGTGCTGGCCTTCGACCATGTGCGGGACACGCTGACGCTGATCACCCCGGTCTGGCCCGGTGCGGACCCCCAGGCCGCCTGGGACGCCGCCCAGGCGCGGCTGGATGAGGCCGAGGCCGCGCTGGACCGCCCGGTGCCGCGCCCGGCGCCGCCCGCGCGTCTGCCGCCGCTGGCCGAGCCTTCCTCCAACTTCAGCAAGGAGGAATTCGTCTCCGTCGTGGAGCGGGCCAAGGAATACATCCGGGCCGGCGACTGCTTCCAGGTCGTGCCCAGCCAGCGCTTCTCGATCCCATTCGCGCTGCCGCCCTTCGCGCTCTACCGGGCGCTGCGGCGGATCAACCCGGCGCCCTTCCTGGTGTATTTCGACTTCGGCGGCTACGCGGCGGTGGCCGCCAGCCCGGAGATCCTGGTGCGGCTGCGGGATGGCGAGGTGACGGTACGCCCCCTCGCCGGAACCCGCCCGCGCGGCGCGACGCCGGAGCAGGACAAGGCGCTGGAAGTCGAGCTTCTGGCCGATGAGAAGGAGCGCGCCGAACACCTGATGCTGCTCGACCTCGGCCGCAACGACGTGGGCCGGGTGTCGGAGATCGGCACCGTGAAGGTGACGCAGAGCTTCAACATCGAGCGCTACAGCCAGGTTATGCACATCGCCAGCGAGGTGCGCGGCCAGCTTCGGGACGGGCTGACGGCGCTGGACGCGCTGTCCGCCGGCTTCCCGGCCGGCACGCTCTCCGGCGCGCCGAAGGTGCGGGCCATGCAGATCATCGAGGAGCTGGAGCCGTCCCGGCGCGGCCTTTACGCCGGCGGCATCGGCTATTTCGGCGCCGATGGCAGCATGGACACCTGCATCGCGCTGCGCACGGCGCTGGTGAAGGATGGCGTCATGCACATCCAGGCCGGCTGCGGCGTGGTGGCGGATTCCGACCCGGTGGCGGAATACGAGGAAACGAAAGCCAAGGCACGCGGGCTGGTGCGCGCGGCGGAGGAGGCGGTGCGCTTTGCCGCCGGCGGGCGATGAGCCCTGCCGCGACCGCCCTGCCCCTCAGCCCCAAGGAACCCCGGCCATGATCCTGCTGATCGACAACTACGACAGCTTCACCTTCAACCTGTACCACTTCCTCGGCGACCTCGGCGCGCAGATCGAGGTGCGGCGGAACGACTCCCTCACGGTGCAGGAAGCGCTGGACCTGAAGCCGGAAGCTATCCTGCTGTCCCCCGGCCCCTGCACGCCCAATGAAGCGGGTATCTGCCTGCCGTTGATCGAGGCGGCCGCCGCCACGCGCACGCCGCTGATGGGCGTCTGCCTCGGCCACCAAGCCATCGGGCAGGCCTTCGGCGGCGTGGTGGAGCGGGCGCCGACCCCGATCCATGGCAAGGTCTGGGAGATGCGGCACCGGAACACCGATCTCTTCGCCGGCCTGCCCGACCCCTTCCGCGCCACCCGCTACCATTCGCTGGTGGTGCGGCGTGAAGGCCTGCCCGAGGCGCTGGAAGCCACTGCCTGGACCGAGGATGGCCTGATCATGGGCCTCGCGCACCGGGACCTGCCCATCTGGGGCGTTCAGTTCCACCCGGAAAGCATCGCCAGCCAGCATGGCCATGACATCCTGCGCAACTTCCTGACCATGGCCGGTGCCGCCCTGCCCGCCCGCAACAGGGCGGCATGATGTCTCTGAAGCCCATCCTGGCGCGGTTGGCGCTGGGCGAGACGCTGAGCGAGGACGAGGCCCAGGAGGCCTTCGGCATCATCATGGAGGGCGAGGCCACGCCCGCGCAGATCGCCGGCCTGCTGATGGCGATGCGCGTGCGGGGCGAAACCGTGGCCGAGATGACCGGCGCGGTGCGGGCCATGCGGGCGCGCATGACGGCCATCGAGGCGCCGCCCGGCGCCATCGATCTGGTCGGCACGGGCGGTGACGGCATGGGCACGCTGAATATCTCGACCGCCGCCTCCTTCGTGGTGGCGGGCTGCGGCGTGCCGGTGGCCAAGCATGGCAACCGGGCGCTGTCCTCGAAGTCCGGGGCCTCGGACGTGCTGTCGGCGCTGGACATCAACCTGGACATGCCGATCCCGGCGCTGGCGCAGGTGCTGAAGCGCGTCGGCATGGTCTTCCTGGCGGCGCCGCGGCACCACGCGGCGCTGCGGCACGCGGCCGGCCCGCGCGTGGAACTTGCCACCCGCACCATCTTCAACCTGCTGGGCCCGCTGACCAGCCCGGCACGGGTGAAGCGCCAGATGACGGGCGCCTTTGCCACCCGCTGGCTGCGCCCCATGGCGGAGACGCTGGCCCGCACCGGCACCGAGCATGCCTGGCTGGTGCATGGCCAGGGTCTGGACGAGCTGACGCTGGCTGGCCCCAGCGATGTGGTGGAGGTGAAGGATGGCAGCATCCGCGAATTCACCATCACCCCGGAGGATGCCGGCCTGCCGCGCGCGCCCACCGAGGCACTGCTCGGCGGCACGCCGGCCGAGAACGCTGTGGCGCTGCTGGCGCTGCTGCGCGGCACGCCTGGCGCCTACCGGGACTGCGTGCTGCTGAACGCCGCCGCCGCCCTTGTGGTGGCCGGGGTGGAGACCGATCTGCGTGCCGCGGCCAGCCGCGCGGCACGCGCCATCGACGAGGGCGCGGCCCTGGATGTGCTGGAGCGGCTGCGCGCCGCCACCAGCGCCGTGCCCGCCGCCTGATGGCCTTCCCTGAATTCGACGCCGCGCCCTTGCCCGCGCGGGAAAGAGCACCCCGATGAACGCCCCTGTCCTGTCCGACACTTTGCTCCGCATCCTGGCTGACAAGGAGGCCGAGGTTCGCACCCGCTCCGCCGCCACGCCGCTGGATGAGATGGAGCGCCTGGCCCGCGACGCCGACAAGCCGCGCGACTTCACCGGCGCCTTGTGCAACGCCGTGGCGGAAGGGCGCATCGGGCTGATCGCGGAAGTGAAGCGCGCCTCGCCCTCCGGCGGGTTGATCCGCGACCCGTTCGAACCCGCGACCATCGCCCGGGAATACGAGGCCGCCGGGGCATCCTGCCTCTCGGTCCTCACCGATGCGCCCTATTTCCAGGGGGCGCCGGAGCATCTGGCCGAGGCCCGCAAGGCCTGCAAGCTGCCGGTGCTGCGCAAGGACTTCATGATCGACCCCTGGCAGGTCTTCGAATCCCGTACCATGGGCGCTGACTGCATCCTGCTGATCCTCGCCGCGCTTTCCGACGCCCAGGCGAATGAGCTGGAGGATGTGGCGCGCAGCCTGGACATGTCCGTGCTGGCCGAGGTGCATGATGAGCGCGAGCTGGAGCGCGCGCTGGGCCTCAACACCCGCCTGATCGGCATCAACAACCGCAACCTGCGCTCCCTCCGCACCGATCTCGCGACCGCCGAGCGGCTGGTGCCCAGCGTCCCCGCCGACCGGATTCCCGTGGCGGAGAGCGGCCTGCGCAACCCCGAGGACGTGCGCCGGATGGCGAATGTCGGCGCCCGCTGCATCCTGGTGGGCGAGCACCTGCTGCGGCAGCCGGACCTGACCGCCGCCGCCCGCGCCATGGTCGAGGCCTGAATGTCCGGCGAAAGCGGCCTCACCCACTTCGATGCCGAGGGCAAGGCCGTCATGGTCGATGTCTCGGCCAAGCCTTCCACCACCCGCATCGCCATCGCGCGCGGGCGGGTGGTGATGGCGCCGGCGACGCTGGAGACCATCCGGCAGGGCGGCATCGGCAAGGGTGATGTTCTGGGGGTGGCGCGGCTGGCCGGCATCATGGGTGCCAAGCGCACCGCCGAGCTGATCCCGCTTTGCCACCCCTTGCCGCTTTCTTCCGTGAAGGTGGACCTGGTGCCGGTGGCGCCGGACGCGGTGGAGATCGAGGCCACCGCCAAGACCACCGGCCAGACAGGCGTGGAGATGGAGGCGCTGACCGCCGTCAGCGTCGCCGCCCTGACGGTCTATGACATGTGCAAGGCCATCGACCGCGGCATGCGGGTGGAGGGCGTGCGGCTGGTCCGCAAGGAAGGCGGCAAGTCAGGGCTCTGGGAAGCGCCCTGATGCTGTCTGTCGAGGAGGCCCGCGCCCGCATCCTCGGCGCGCTGCAACCTGTGGGCGCCGAGACCGTCGCCCTTTCCGAAGCCTGGAACCGGGTGCTGGCCGCGCCGGTGCATGCCCGCCTGACCCAGCCCCCCGCCGATGTCTCGGCCATGGATGGCTACGCGGTGCGGGCGGCCGATGCTGTGGAGGGCGCCGAGCTTCGCCTGATCGGCGCCGCCCCGGCCGGGCATCCCTTCGCCGGCGCCGTTGGTGCGGGCGAAGCGGTGCGTATCTTCACCGGCGCCGTGGTGCCGGCAGGCGCAGACGCCATTCTGTTGCAGGAAGATGCGCGGGCCAGCGGCGACAGCGTGGTTGTCACCGAGACGGTGCGGACCGGCCGCTGGATTCGCCGTGCCGGGCTGGACTTCCGGGAAGGCGAGGAACTGCTCCCCGCCGGCCGCCGGCTGACAGCGCGGGACATCGGCCTCGCGGCCGCCGGCAATCATCCCTGGCTGAGCGTGCATCGCGCGCCGCGCATCGGCATCCTGGCCACGGGCGACGAGATCTCCCTGCCCGGCGACCCGGTGGCACCCGGCGGCATTGTGTCCTCCAATGCCCATGCGCTGGCGGCGCTGGTGCGCAGTGCCGGCGGCGTGCCGCTTGTGCTGCCCATCGCGCGGGACGATGTTTCGGCCATCGCCGCGGCGGCACGAGGCGCCCGCGGCTGCGACCTGCTGGTGACCGCCGGCGGCGCCAGCGTTGGCGAACACGACCTGGTGCAGCGGGCACTTGGGCCGGAAGGCTTCGCGCTGGATTTCTGGAAGATCGCCATGCGGCCGGGCAAGCCGCTGATCTGGGGCCGGCTGGGCGATACGCCGCTCCTCGGCCTGCCGGGCAACCCGGTGTCCAGCCTGGTCTGCGGCATTGTGTTCCTCTGGCCCGCCATCGCCGCGCTGGGCGGGCGGCCTGATCTGGCAGCACCGTTGCGCCGGGCCAAGCTGGGTGCGCCCTTGGGTGAAAACGACCGCCGTGCCGATTACCTGCGCGCGACCCTTTCCATGGATGCGGAAGGCCGCCGGGCCGTCACGCCCTTCGAAACCCAGGACAGTTCCATGCTGAAGACCATGGCAAGGGCCGAGGCCCTGCTGCTGCGCGCCCCACATGCGCCGCCGCTGGAAGCCGGTTCAACCGTGGAGATCATCATATTGGCGGATCTTGGGCTTTAAGTCGCTGAATATAGGTTGACCGGGCCAGGAGAACTTCCGTAGAACATTTGAGACAGTTTCCGGTTTGTTCGCAGGCCGGCTCCGTTTCAAGGGAAGGTCTCCACATGCTGACGCGCAAGCAGCACGAGCTGCTGATGTTCATAGACCGGCACCTGCGCGACACCGGATTCTCCCCCTCGTTCGAGGAGATGAAGGAAGCGCTGAAGCTGCGCTCGAAGTCCGGCATCCACCGCCTGATCACCGCGCTGGAAGAACGTGGCTTCCTCAAGCGCCGCGCGCATCGTGCGCGGGCGCTGGAAGTGCTGCGCCTGCCGGATAGCGTGGCGCCGCGTTCCGCCGAGGCCAGCGCGCGCACGGCACCCGCCAGCGCCCCTGCCCCCAGCTTCCCTACCAATGTCATCCGCGGCAATTTCGCGCCGAACCTTTCCGGCGTGCAGAAGGCTGCGGCAGATGCCGCTGCGGTCCACCTGCCCCTTTATGGCCGCATCGCCGCCGGCTTGCCGATCGAGGCGCTGCGCGACCAGGGCAGCAGCGTCGAGGTGCCCGCCGCGCTGCTGGCCTCGGGCGAGCATTACGCGCTTGAGGTGGCCGGCGATTCCATGACGGGCGTCGGCATCCTGGATGGCGACACCGTCATCATCCGCCGGGGCGAGGTCGCCGAGAATGGCGACGTGGTCGTGGCGCTGGTGGACGACAGCGAAGTGACGCTGAAGAAGCTGCGCCGCAACCGCAATTCCATCGCGCTGGAAGCCGCCAACCCGGCCTATGAGACGCGCATCTTCGGCCCGGACCGCGTCAAGGTGCAGGGCAAGCTGGTCGGGCTGCTGCGCCGCTACTGAGCGGCCGGCTGCTCCCAGGCGGCCCGTGGCGGCGGCGGCACCCAGGGCCGCCGTCCGCGCCAGTCGCGGTCCGAGACGATCCTTGGCCCCCCTGCTTCGAGCCAGATGGCATGGGGGCCGTTCCGCCAGACGGTGAAGCGGTCCACTTCAGCGGCACCACGGCAGCGGCCGCGGATGGGCTCCGGCGACAGCATGAGCACCGCCTCGCCGCAATGCGGCGCTGCCTGGATGGCCGGCGATGCTTCCCTGCCGCGTGCTTTCACGCTTCGGAGCAGAAGTGCCACCGGACCATCGGGGCGTGGCTGGAAGCGGCAAACCGTTGCGGTGCAGTCCAGCACGCCATCCGGCGTTTGGCCCTGGAGTGGAACTGGAATGGCGCCTTCCTCCGCCCAGCTGCGAAGCCAGCTTTCCCGCACCAGGGAGGATGCACCGCTGCCGCGTTGCAGATACACGCCCTGCGGGGCGTGAAAGGCGATCAACCGCGCATCGTCCGAGACCAGGATGTCAGGCGGTGCCACCCAGGCCGCTGAGAGGCTGCCTGCCAGCATCAGCGGCAGGCCGAGCAGCCGCCATTGTTGCTGCCAGAGGCAGAGCCACAGCATGCCGAGGCTCGTCAGCCCCAGGCCCCACGATGGCGTCGGCGCGGCGGCCAGGGCAGCGCCCGGCCACCCGGCGACGGTATGAGCAACCCAGAGAATGCCATCAACCCCCCGGCCCATCGGGGCAAGGGCCAGGCCTTCCAACCCGAAGGGCATGAGCGCCAGGGCCACCATGCCGGCGGGCATGACCAGCACCGAGGTCAATGGAATCGCCAGGGCATTGGCCACCACGCCATAGATCTGCAGCCGCCCGAAGTGGTGCAGGCCATAGGGCGTCGTCGCCAGCCCGGCCAGGATGGAGGTCAGCGTCAACCCCAGCAGCATGAGCACGGGCTTTCGCCACCACTCCTTGCGGGCGCGCCACCGGGCCATGAATGGCCCCGTCCATTCGTTGCCGGCGATCAGCACCATCACCGCCGCGAAACTCATCTGGAAGGAGGGTCCGGTGACAGCCTCCGGCTGCATCAGCAGCACCGCCACGGCGGCGACCGCCAGCGCGCGGAGCGACAAGGCCCGTCGTCCCAACAGAATGCCCAGTGTCACCAGCACCGCCATGGCGAAGCTGCGCAGCATCGGCACCTGGGAGCCGGTCAGCAGCACGTAGCCCAGCCCGATGACAAGGCTGCAGGGGGCCGCCACGGCCTTGCCGTCGCAGCGCAATGCCAGCCAGGGCAGCAGCGCCAGCAGGAACCGCACCGTGCCGAAGGTCAGCCCCATGACGATGGCGATATGCAGGCCGGACACCGAGAGCAGATGCGCCAGTCCTGAATCCCGCATCGCTGCCATATCGGGTTCCGGAATGGCGCTTTGCGATCCGGTCAGCAGCGCCGCCGAGACGGCGCCGGAACCTGCCGGGATCTCTGCGCCGATTCGCGCCCCGATCGCGCCGCGCAGCTGCGCGAAGGGCGATGCGGGCAGCGGCTCCCCGAGCCTTTCCGCCGGGCCGATGGCGAAGCCGGAGCCGCCAAGGCCCTGGAAGTAGGCACCACGCTGGAAGTCCCAGCCACCAGGAAAGGCGGGCGGCGCCGGCTCTCGCACCAGGGAGCGTATTCGCAGGCGGTCGCCCGGCACCGGCACCAGCGGGTCCTTCTTGCGCAGGCGGATGCGGAGGTTGCGCTGAAGTTCCGGGCCATCCCCGGACAGGCGCGGCCGGGTCAGTTTCACCCGCACCCCTTCCGGCAGCGGGTCCACCGCTTCGACCACGCCTTCAACCACCATAGCCTTGTTGGGCAGGTCGATGATGGGGGGCAGCCGCTGGGTCTGCCAGGCAGCCACGCCGAAGCCAAGCGCCGCCACGCCCCCCATGGCCAGGGTCCAGGCTGCCAGCGGGCGTCGGCTTGCCAGCAGCACCGCCGCCAGTATCAGCGCCGCAGCCAGCCAGAGCGCCGACAGGTCAGGCTCATGCCGCAAGCTGAAATACAGCAGGATGCCGCTGCCCATGGCGACAGGCAGCCAGAGCGGCAGGCGCTGCCATTCCGTCGCCAGCCCACCTTGGAGCGTCAGCGAGAGCCTGCGGAGGAAGGCAAGGCCGGGAAGATGAGCCGCCACACCGCCAACCCAAGCCAGTGACACTGGCGGGATGCGCTGCGCGTTCAATGTACGCATGGCTTCTCAACCTCCACGCGCACTCTACAGCAGGGGGGCGGCGTGGTAGAAGCGGTGGTTCCTAGGAAATCTCGCGAGCCGTGGCGGCAAGCCCCGCGGCTTGAAGGAATCTGGCCGCGCCATGACAGTCCGCACCCGCTTCGCCCCCTCCCCGACCGGGTATCTGCACATCGGGGGAGCACGTACCGCGCTCTTCAACTTCCTCTTCGCCCGCCACCATGGCGGCCAGTACCTGCTGCGGATCGAGGACACCGATAAGGCGCGCAGCACCCAGGAAGCGGTGGACCAGATCATCAAGAGCCTGGACTGGCTCGGCCTTTCGCCGGACGAGCCGCCGGTGATGCAGAGCGCGCGGGAAGCCCGCCATGCCGAGGTGGCGCGGGAGCTGCTGGCGGTGGGCAAGGCCTACCAGTGCTTCTGCACCCCGGAGGAACTGGCCGAGATGCGCGAGACGGCCGCCAAGGAAGGCCGCCCGCCCCGCTATGACGGCCGCTGGCGCGACCGCGACCCGGCCGAGGCGCCGGCGGGCGTGAAGCCCGTGATCCGCATCAAGGCGCCGCGTGAGGGCGAGACGGTGATCCACGACCTCGTGCAGGGCGAGGTGCGGGTGAAGAACACCGAGCTGGATGACATGATCATCCTGCGTTCGGATGGCACGCCGACCTATCTGCACGCCGTGGTGGTGGATGACCACGACATGGACATCACCCATGTCATCCGTGGCGACGACCACCTGACCAACACCTTCCGGCAGGTCATGGTCTATGACGCGATGGGCTGGCGGCGCCCCCATTTCGCACATATCCCGCTGATCCATGGCGCCGATGGCGCCAAGCTCTCCAAGCGCCACGGCGCCGTTGGGGCGCTGGAATTCCGCGACCAGGGCTTTCTGCCGGAGGCTGTCTGCAACTACCTGCTGCGCCTCGGCTGGGGCCATGGCGACGAGGAATTCGTGCCGCGTGAGCGCGCCATCGAGCTCTTTGACCTGAAGGATGTCGGCCGCGCCGCCTCCCGCATGGATTACGCGAAGCTGACGCATCTCAACGCGCTGTATCTGCGGCAGAAGGATTCCGACGCGGTGGCCGGCGATGTGCTGTCCATCCTGCGCGAACGCGGCCCGCTGCCGGAAGGCGCCGTGACCACGGTGCGGGCGCTGATGCCGGATGTGCAGCCGCGTGCCCGGACGCTGATCGAGGCCGCCGACATGTGCGGCTTCGCGGTGGCCAGCATTCCGCTGACCTTCGAGCCCAAGGCCCAGGCGCAACTGACGCCCGAGGCGAAGGAGCGGCTGCTCGACATCGCTTCCTTCCTGGAGGAAGCCCCCTGGGAGCGCGCTGACCTGGACAAGTGGCTGCGCGATTATGCGGAAGTGAAGGGGCTGAAGCTGGGTGCCGTGGCGCAGCCGCTGCGGGCGGCATTGACCGGCAGCACGCAGTCCCCTCCCATTGATGCCGTGCTCTTCGCCCTGGGCAAGGGCGAAGCCCTGGCCCGCATGCGCGCCGCCGCCGCCTGATCCGACAAGGACGCTTCTCATGGACGAGACCCTGCTCTCCACCCTGCGCGGGATGCAGCCTGAACTGGCTGCCATCCGTCAGGATATCCACGCCCACCCGGAAATCGGCATGGAGGAGGAGCGGACCTCCGCCCTCGTCGCCGCCAAGCTGCGGGAATACGGGCTGCAGGTGGAGGAAGGTATCGGCAAGTATGGCGTGGTGGCGACGCTGAAGGGCCGCCTGCCTGGCCAGCGCGCCATCGGCCTGCGCGCCGACATGGATGCGCTGCTGATCAACGAGGCGACAGGCCTGCCCTATGCCTCCACACATGGCGGCAAGATGCATGCCTGCGGGCATGACGGCCACACCACCATGCTGCTGGGCGCGGCCAAGTACCTGGCGCAGAACCCGGATTTCGGCGGCACTGTCCATTTCATCTTCCAGCCGGCCGAGGAAGGCCGTGGCGGCGCCGTCGCCATGCTGAAGGACAAGCTCTTCGAACGCTTCCCGGTCGATGCGGTCTATGGTCTGCACAATGAGCCGGGCATGCCGCTGGGCCTTTTCTCCACCCGCCCCGGCCCGGCGATGGCGGCCAGCGACCGCTGGGAAGTGACCTTCCGCGGCACCGGCGGCCATGGCGGCGCCACGCCGCACCTTTCCACCGATGTCACCATCGTGCTGGCGCAGTTCGTGATGGCGCTGCAGACGGTGGTCAGCCGCAATGTCGCCGCCGTGGATTCCGCCGTGATCAGCGTCGGCGCCATCGAGGGTGGCTCCTTCGGCTCCACCAATGTCATGCCGTCCGTGATGCGGATCGGCGGCACCGCGCGCTCCTACGTGCCGGCGGTGCGGGACCTGCTGGAACGCCGCATCGCTGAGCTGGCGCACGGCATCGCCGCCAATTTCGGCTGCACGGCGGAGCCGGAATACCATCGCGGCACCACCGCGCTGGTGAACCACGCGGAGCAGACCTCCATCGCCGTTGCCGCCGCCGGCGCCCTGGTGGGCGACGGCAAGGTTGATTCCAATGCCCCCCCGACCACCGGCGGCGAGGACTTCGCCTTCATGCTTGAGGCACGCCCGGGTGCCTTCATGTTCATGGGCCAGGGCGCCGGTGGCGCGACGTCCGAGGGCCTGCATACGCCGACCTACAACTTCAACGACGACGCCATTCCCTTCGGCATCGGCTACTGGGTCAGCCTGGTGCGGCAGGAGATGGGCGCGGCGGCCTGAGGCCTTCACGCTCTGTTAAACCAAGGCCGCTAGCCTCCCTCCATGCTTCGGAGGGAGGCCAGAATGGCCGTGGATGCACCGGACCGGCGGCTGATCGCCTATACGCTCGACAGGCCCCTGCCGCCGATCGAGCCCGCCCCTGTGCGGCGAGAATGGATGGATGCCTCGCCGCAGGGCTTCGCCTATCGCTGCCTGCCACTGACCATCGCCAATAGCCATGGCTGGGTGGTGCTGGGTGAAAGCACCTTCGACGCTACCTGGAATGGCGGCGATCAGCCCGGCGACATCGCGCTGCACTTCGTGGGCGATGCGGTCTCGCCGCCCGTCAGCCATTTCGGCGCCGGCATCCTGACCTTCCACGTCAATGCCCTGCTGCGCACCCCGCCCGGGCTGAACCTCTGGGTTTCAGGCCCGCCCAATGCGCTGAAGGATGGCATCGCCCCCCTCTCCGGCGTGGTGGAAACCGATTGGGCGCCCATGACCTTCACCATGAACTGGCGCTTCACCCGCCCGCACCACCCGGTGCGCTTCACCGCCGGCGAACCCATCTGCTTTTTCTTCCCGGTGCCGCGCGATCTTCTCGCGGCCATGCAGCCGGAAGCCCGCCCCTTGGCGGAGGACCCAGCGCTGTATGCGGCCCATCACGGCTGGCGGCAGTCCCGGAACGGCTTCAATGCCGCCCTGAAGCAACCGGGCAGCGAGGCCCAGGCGCAGGGCTGGCAGCGGCACTACCATCGGGGCCGCGCCCCCACAGGCGAGAGCGCGGTCCATGGCCATGCCACGAAAGTCCAGGCCCGCCCCTTCCCTTCCTAGACCGGCAGGGTCACCACCGCCGCCAGCCCGCCTTCCGGCCGGTTCCGCAGCACCACGTCGCCGCCATGCGCGCGCAGGATGTTGCGGGCAATCGGCAGCCCCAGGCCGGTGCCGCCGGTTTCCCGGTTGCGGCTGACTTCCAGGCGCCGGAAGGGCTGGAACACCGCTTCCAGCGACTCCTCGGGAATACCCTCGCCTTCGTCCTCCACCCGCAGCGTCAGGATGCCGTGGGAAGGGGCGTCGATCACCACGCGGGCCATGCCGGCGTAGTTCAACGCATTGGCGACGAGGTTCGCCAGCGCCCGCTTCAGGGCGATCGGGCGGCCGCGAATCCGCAGCCTGTCCGGCCCTTCGTAGGAAATGGCTTCCGGCGGCAGTTCCGGCCGAGCATCGGCGGCCTCGTCCAGCACAGTCCGGCATAGCGCGGCGAGGTCCAGTGCCACCGAAGGCTCGGTAGCGGAATCGTCGCGGGCAAAGGCCAGGGTGGCATTCACCATGGCCTCCATCTCGTCGAGATCGGCCAGCATCTTGCGGCGCTGCTCGTCGTCGTCCAGGAATTCGGCCCGCAGCCGCAGGCGGGTGATGGGCGTGCGCAGGTCGTGGCCGATGGCCGCCAGCATCTGCGTGCGGTCCCCGACAAAGCGGCGGATGCGTTCGGCCATGGTGTTGAAGGCCCTGGCGGCGGTGACGACCTCGCTGGGCCCGACCTCGGGCAGCGGCGGCGCATTGACGTCACGCCCCAGCCGGTCGGCCGCATGCGCCAGGGCGGAAACTGGCCGCACCAGCCGCCGCGTTGCCCAGAGGATCAGCGCCAAGGCGGCGCCGGTCATCAGCATGAAGGCGATCAGGAAGGTTTCGGAATGCCAGGGGCGCGGCGGCGGCAGCGTCAGCCACATGTTCAGCCAGGGGCCATCCGGCAGGCGCATGGCCACCACCAGCATGCCGGGGCGCGGGCCACTGGCCACCAGCGCCTCACGCGGGCGGAAGCGCGGCGGGCTGGAGGCGATCAGGTCGAGCTGAAACAGCCGCACCAGCGCCAGTGGCGCACGCGGCATGCCGGGCCGCACGGCGGGCATGTCGGAAAGATCAGCGGCCAACCCATCCGGCAGCTCGATGTCGAAGAGCATGGATTCGCGCCGGTCCGGCGGCGCCAGCATCACCGTGCGCCAGATGCCGAAGGCACGCGCGCTGATCTCGCGCGAAACGCCGAGGCGCTGCAGGTCCACCCGGTCCAGGGCATGAATGGTCAGCCCCGCCGCCTGCACCAGCATCAGCGCCAAGGTCAGAAAGACGGCGGTACGGCCAGCCAGACTGCGCGGCAGGAGCTGCCGCATCATGGTTGGCTCACCCAGCCGTGCCTTCCAGCCGCTCTGAAGTCTTGTCCACCGTCGCCGCCAGGACATAGCCGCCACCCCGCACCGTCTTGATCAGGCTGGGGTTGCGCCCGTCATCCTCCAGCTTCCGCCGCAGGCGGGAGACAGCGACATCGATGGCACGGTCGAAAGGCCCGGCCTGCCGTCCGCGCAGCAGGTCCATCAACATGTCACGCGTCAGCACGCGGTTGGGGCGCTCCACCAGCACCATCAGCAGCTCGTATTCGCCGCCCGTCAGGGGCACCTCCACCCCATCCGGGTTCAGCAGACGGCGGCGGGCGGGTTCCAGCGTCCAGCCGGCGAAGCGGATGGCCTTGGGCGGCGGCTCCTGATTGCTGCCGCTCTCGCCGCTGGCGCGGCGCAGCACGGCGCGGATGCGCGCCAGCAGCTCACGCGGGTTGAAGGGCTTGGCGACATAATCGTCCGCCCCCAGTTCCAGCCCGACGATGCGGTCGGTTTCCTCGCTCATCGCCGTCAGCATCACGATGGGCACATCGGACTGGCTGCGGAGCCAACGGGCGAAATCCAGCCCGGACTCGCCCGGCAGCATCAGGTCCAGCACCACCAGGTGGTAGCGGCCGAGCGGCCAGAGGCGGCGCGCCTCCCGCGCATCGCGCGCGGCGGTGACGCGGCAGGATTGCCGTTCGAGGAATTTCGACAGCAGATCGCGGATTTCCCGGTCGTCATCGACAACAAGGATATGCGGAGGCGGTTCCATGACTTCGACCATAGCAATGATATGGCATCAACGCCGTCAGCCATTGTTACAGGCTTTTGCCGCCATGTGCTTCGTTTCCCTTCGTTGCAATTCGGCAGATGCCGCATGAGCGTGGCGACCCCGCCGCCCTGGTTCCGGCCGGGAATCGAGGCCCTCTGCGCCCTGGACCCCGACTTCGCCTGCATCGAACCCGCCGCCGGACCCCTGCCCTGGCGCTGGCGCCCGCGTGGTTTTGCCGGGCTGGTGCGGACGGTGCTGGGGCAGCAGATCAGCAACCAGGCCGCCGAGGCCATCTGGCGCCGCTTCGCCGCCCTGCCTGGGGCGCTGGAGCCCGCAGGAGCCCTGGGGCTGACGGATGAGCAGTTCCGGGCCGCCGGCCTTTCGCGTCCCAAGGTGGCGCATCTGCGCTCCCTGGCCGCCGCGGCCCTGGACGGAACGCTGCGGCTCGATACCCTGGGCAGCATGGAGGATGCCGAGGCGGTCGCGCATCTCGCCGCCCAGCGTGGGCTCGGCCCCTGGACGGCGCAGGTCCATCTGCTCTTCGCCGAGGCGCGGCCGGATGTCTTCCCGCATGGTGACGTGGCGCTGGCCGCCGCGCTGGCGCATCTGAAGGGCCTGCCCGAGCGGCCCAGCCCGCGCGCGCTGACGCTGATGGCGGAAGGCTGGAGCCCGTGGCGCTCGCTGGCCGCACGGCTGCTCTGGCATCATTGGCGGCATGTCACCGGGCGACCGGCTGGTGAGTCCGACTAGCCTGTGCCACCTTGCCTGCCATCATGCCCAGCTTCCGCCTTTCGCGCCGCGTTGCCGCCACCGGCGCGCCCCCCATCCCCGCCGCCCGCGCCTGGGCCGCCCGCTACCAGGGCGGTGCCGGGCCGATGATCGACCTGACCCAGGCGGTCCCCGGCTATCCGCCGCATCCCGAGATGCTGGAGCGGCTGGCCAGTGCCGCCGGCAGCCGCGCCTGTGCCGGCTATGGTGCCATCGACGGCGACCTGCCGTTGCGCGAAGCCCTGGCGGCGGATGTCTCCGCCTTCTACGGCGCGCAGGTCGGCGCCGGGGACGTGACCATCACCGCCGGATGCAACCTGGCCTTCACCATGGCCATGACGGTTCTGGCCGGCACCGGCGACGCCGTGCTGCTGCCGACGCCCTGGTACTTCAACCACCGCATGGCGCTGGAACTGCTGGGCATCGACGCCATGCCCTTCGAAACCAGTGCCGAGGACGGCTTCGTGCCGGACCCGGAGCGCCTGGAGGCGGCGCTGACGCCACAGGTGCGCGCGGTGGTCCTGGTCAGCCCCAACAACCCCACGGGTGCCATCTACCCGCGTGAGGTCATCGCGCGCATCGCCGCCACCTGCCGCCGCAAGGGCATCTGGCTGGTGCTGGACGAAACCTACCGCGACTTCCTGCCCGAAGACGCCTGCCCGCCGCACGACCTGTTCCAGGACCCGGAATGGCGGGATGGCGTGGTGCAGTTGTATTCCTTTGCCAAGTCCTACTGCATCCCGGGGCACCGTGTTGGCGCCATCCTGGGTGGCGGCGCATTCCGCACCGAATTGCTGAAGCTGGTGGACACCATGCAGATCTGCCCGCCCCGCACAGCGCAGGCGGCACTGGCCTGGGCCGTGCCGGCGTTGCGGGAGTGGCGGTTGGCCAATCGCGGCATCATGCAAGGGCGCGCGGTGGCCTTCCGCAACGCCATGCAGCAGGCGCCGGAATGGCGCATCGATGCACTGGGAACCTATTTCGCGTATCTGCGGCTGCCGAGCCAGGCGCCGGATGCCACCCGGGCCGCCGAAATCCTCGGCAGCGAACACGGCCTGCTGACCCTGCCCGGCCCCTTCTTCGGCCCAGGGCAGGAACGGCACCTGCGCCTGGCCTTCGCCAATGTCGAGGAAGCGGCGCTGGCGGCCATGCCAGACCGCCTGCGCCTTCCTGGAACGGTTCCGGCCTGAGCCGGAACCATATGCCTCACCAGCGGCGTGGTGGCGGCGGCGGCGGATAACGCCGGCGGCGGCGGCTGCGTGGTGGCGGAGGGGGCGGCGGCCTGCGCCAGGGGCGGCGACGACTGCGGTAACGGTAGGGCGGGGGCGGCTGGGCCTCCGCCTCGCCAGGGGCGGCGACGGTCGCGGCGCCAGCCAGCCCGAGAGTCGCTGCGAGTTGGAACAATAGGCGACGTCTCAGCACATCCACCTCATCATGTGATCGTTGCCTAGCGCCAACGCGGCTGTAGCGACCTTGTTCCATGAAAAAGGCGTAAGCTAGGCCGTCAGCCAGAGCGCGGCCCAGGCTATGACCCAGCCGGCCAGGATGCCGATGATGCCGCCTACCATGCCCTCCCGCAGCAGCGGATGGAGGCGAAGGTTCAGCAGCGCCAGCCAGAGGCGGCGGAGCGGCGATGCCCGCGCCACCTGCCAAGAGGCGCGGGGCGGCCAGTGCGGCCGCTGCCGCAGCGGGGGAGTAGCGAGGGAGAAGGCAGGTTCCTGCGGCATGGGAAGAACATGAACATAAAGAGAACACTACCGTCAAGCGGCGTGTGAACCCTTTTTGTTCTCCTCAATCCGGGTGTTGCGGCGGCGCTACGAAACGCCGCCGGCAGCCTCAGCCGATCTCGCCGAGCACCGCGTCCACGCCTTCCAGGAAGCGGTCCGCATGTTCCCGCTGGAAGACCAGCGGCGGGCGGATCTTCAGCACATTGGCATGCGGCCCGGCGGCGCTGATCAGGATGCGGCGTTCCCTCAGGCCGTTCACCAGCTTGGCCGTGATCTCGCCATCCGGCTCCCGCGTGGCACGGTCGCGCACCAGTTCCACGCCGATGAAGAGCCCGGCGCCGCGAATGTCGCCAATGGCCTCGTGGCGCTGGGCGAGGCTGCGCAACCCCTCGCGCAGATAGGCGCCGACATCCCGGGCGTTTTCCACGATGCCTTCGTTCTCGATCACCTCCAGCACCGCCTGCCCCACGGCGCAGGAGACCGGGTTGCCGCCGAAGGTGTTGAAGTAGCGCGTGCGCTCCCCGAAGCGCTCCAGGATTTCCGGCCTGGCGACCATGGCGGCGATGGGGTGGCCGTTACCCATGGGCTTGCCCATGGTAACCATGTCCGGCAGCACGCCGTGGCGCATGAAGCCCCACATGGCCTCACCGGTGCGGCCGAAGCCGGGCTGGACCTCATCCGCGATGAAGAGCCCGCCGGCCTCGCGGATCGCCGCCACCGCCGGCTGCAGGAAGCCCGGCGGGTCGGAGAAGACGCCGTCGCTGGAGAAGATGGTGTCCACCAGCAGCGCGGCGGGGCGGATGCCATGGGCCGCCATGTCGGCGATGGCTTCGCGCACGGCGCGGCCGAAGGCCTCCCCGACATCCTGGCCATTGGCGCGGTACAGGTCGGGCGCCGGCACCGTGCGCACATGCGCGCCCAGGGTGATGCCATCCCCCAGCGAGGGCGACATTTCCGAGATCGCCACGGTGACGCCGTGATAGGCCAGCCGCGTCACGATCATGCCGGTGCCGCCGGTGAAGCTGCGGGCGGCGCGATAGGCCAGGTCATTGGCCTCGCTGCCGGTGCAGGTGAACATCACGTGGCTCAGCTCGGGCGGGAAATAGCCCAGCAGCTTCTCGGCATAATCGAGGATGGTGTCGTTCAGGTAGCGGGTGTGCGTGTTCAGCACCGCCGCCTGCCGCGACAGCGCCGCCACCACATGGGGGTGGCAGTGCCCGACGCTGGCGACGTTGTTGTAAACATCGAGGTAAGCGTTGCCGTCCGGATCGTAGAGCCAGACCCCCTCGCCCCGCACGACATGCACCGGGTTGGCGTAGAACAGTCGGTAGGCCGGGCCCAGCAGCTTCTGCCGCCGCGCGATCAGTTCCTGCTCACGCGGGGCGATGCCATTGGTGGCCTTGGCATCGAAGGCATTGATCATGCTCACGGGGCAGTGGTCCTTGCGCAGGCGGCGTGGAAGATGGCGCGGGCTTCGTCGCGCGGGATGGCGGCCAGGCGCTCCAGCCCGGTCCAGGAACGTGGCGCATTGCGGAGGATATAGGCCGCATTCTCCGGCTGCAGCCGCGCGCGCCAGCCGCTGATGGCGACGCTGATGACGCCGCGCACCGCGATCAGGTCGAAGAGGATATCCAACTCCTCCGGCAGCAGCGGGCAGACGGCATGGAAGGCGGCGGCCATCTCCGCCGGCCCTTCCAGCGGATGGCCCTCCGGCGGGACGTGGTAGGCGCAGGCGGTGGCGAGGTCCTGCACCAGCGGCGCATGCACCATGTCGCCGAAGTCGATGACGCCGGCGATGCGCGCATCCTCCACCGCATCGGCCAGCACATTGTGCGGGTTGAAGTCGTTGTGGATCACCTGCTTCCGCAGGTTCCGCATCACCGGCAGCGCCTTCTGCTCGAACACATCCAGCAGGCGCTCCGGGATGGCGCGGCGGGCGGGGTCCTCAATGGCCGCCAGCAGCCCCCGCGCGCGGGCGGCGTGCTGGATGTCCCAGAGCAGCACATGATGCTGCGCGGGATGGCTGAAGCCTTGCAGCGCCAGGTCCAGCCGCGCCAGCAACGTGCCGAGGTTGCGCCGCTGTGCCGCGCTGGACGCCGCGAGATGCAACGGCCGCCCCGGCAGCCAGGAATAGACGCGCACCAGCCGCAGGGGCTGCCCCGGCACCTCGTAGGGCACCGCCAGGGGCAGCCGGGCGCGCGGCACCGGCAGGCTGGGGTCCGCTTCCGCCAGATGCAGCAGCGCCTGGCCCTGGAAATCGGTCACGTCCGCGTCCTCGGCGGGATGGACCACCTTGAGCACGTATTCGCCGCCATCCGCGGCCCGCAGATGGAAGTTACGGTCCCGCTCGCCGGTCAGCGGCGTCGCCACCGCCTCCAGCCCGAAATGCGCGCGGGCCAGCGATGTCACTTCGTCAGTGGAAACAGGCGGTACAGGCGCGTCCAGTACCGCGCCCAGGTGGTCGGAAGGCATCAGGTCCATCGGTTCCCGGCTTGGATGGGAGGACAGTGTCAGGGCCAGGCTGGCGCCGCGCAACCGCCTGCGGCCGCGCGGAACCACCTCAGCCGCCCACGGGGCCGCCATTCTCCCGCGCAAAGGACATCAGGGTGCTGCGCGGCGGCACGGCCGGGTCGAACTGTGGCCAGCGGGTGCCGGGGCGGGCGTAATCGGAACCCGGATTGGCCCCCGGCGCGCGCGCCACGCTGAACAGCGCCTGCCCATCCGGGCTGAAGGCCGCGCCGCCGATACCGGCCCCGAAGGGTGCGCCATAGATCGGCAGGGGCAGCCCGCGCCCAGGCCCGTCGGTATCGCAGCCGTAAAGCGCATCCGGCGCCTGCCCGATGCGCCCGGCGTGGTCGGTGCCGATCCAGAGGCGCCCGCGCCCATCCACCGCCAAGGTCGTCGGCGCATCCGGCCAGGCACTGCCAAGCGTCGCGAAGCGCGCCGGAGGCTGCCCCCCGACCAGCAGCAGGCTGGCCGCCGCGGTCTCCGCCCCGTGGTCGCCGCCGGCGGGGATGATCTCCACTACATGGCCACTGCTGCTGCCGGCCAGCGGATTCAGGGCATCCACCTGCTCCGGCCGCCGGGCGGCATTGCCACGGCAGGCCAGGTAAAGCCGCCCGGAACGTGGGTCGATCGCGAGGCCCGAAGGCACATCGAAGGCCACGGCAGCGGCCTGGCTGGCAGCCGCCAGCGGGTTCAGCGTGGTCTCGGCGCCGCTGGGCAGGGCAGCCCAGGCGAGGCCCCGCCCATCCAGGCGCGCCACCGACAGGGTGCCCGCATCCAGCGCATCCGGCGCAGCGGCCGGGCCGGCCGAGATGAAGCGGAAAAGGTAACCGAAGGCGCGGCGGTCCGTCATATAGACCACCGCGCGGCCATCCGCCGTCAGTGCCGCCGCCGCATCGCCACGCGGAAAGCGGGCCAGGGCGCTGCGCTTGGCGGGAATGGACTGCGGGTCCAGCGGGTCCAGCTCCACCATCCAGCCGAAGCGCGTGCCTTCGTTGAAGCGCGGGTGCAGGTCGCGCAGGCGGGTCAGCCAGGGCGCCGGATCGTCCTCGCCCAGCAGCAGCGTGCCCCAGGGCGTGGCGCAGCCGCCGGAGATGCCGAGCAGGCCCTGGACGGTATCGCCCACCGCCTCGGCGGCAGGGCCTGTGATGCGGCAGAGCGTATCGGCCGTCAGCCGGCGGGACTGGTAGCCGCCATCGACCACGATCCAGCGCCCGCCCTGCTTCTCCATGTTGAGCAGGGAGGCGCCCTGCGTCATCGCCGCCACCGTCGGATGATCCCGCCCGTCGGGGAAGGCCATGGCGGGGTCCACGGTGGGATGCGCCACCGCCAGAATGGCGCGCGCCACGCCATCCGTGGCGGGCGGCGCCGGCACCAGGGCGCAGATGCGGGCATCCCAGCCGAACTGGCTGGCGGCCGCCTGGGCGGTAGGCCGGCGCGGGTTCCATTCCGGCGCGTCGAAGGTGACACGGTCGCCCCAGCGCAGCAGCACGGTGCGGCGATAGCCGGGCGCCACCGTATCATCCGGCTTCAGCGGCATGGCGCGCGGGGGAATGTCCAGTGTCGTCACCTGCGCCTGCGCCGCCAGGGGCAGCAGCGGCAGGATGGCGGCAGTGGCCAGGAGGCTGCGGCGGTGGAGCATCAGGCTGCCTCCTCGGCAATGGCGGGCGGAGTGAAGACGGTGACCTCGGGCAAGGCGGCCGTGAAGCGCTCCACCTGCACCAGGCAGGACTGCGCGGCGCAGCCCTGGCCCAGGCGGGAGGTGCCGACATCCTGCGTCAGGACATTGGGGTTGCCGTGGCGATCCAGGCCATCCCCGGCAGGGTCCCACCATGCCCCGGTGGCCATGGCGACGACGCCGGCGCGAATGCCCTCATCGAGCCGCAGCCCGCCGAGGCAGGCGCCACGGTCGTTGAAGACGCGCACCACATCGCCATCCGAGAGGCCCCGTGCGGCGGCATCCGCCGGGTGCATCAGGATGGGCTCGCGGCCCTGGATCTTGCTGGCGGCGGCCACGCGCCCCTGGTCGAGCTGCCCATGCAGGCGTGTCGCCGGCTGATAGGACAGCAGGTGCAGCGGGAAGCGCGCCGCCGCGCTGGCACCGAGATACTCGGACGGCGCCTGCCAGCGCGGATGCCCGCCGATCTCGGCATAGCCGAAGCCGGCGATGGTCTCCGAAAACAGCTCCACCTTGCCGGAGGGCGTGTTCAGTGGATGCGCCGCCGGATCCCGCGCGAAGTCGGAGAAGAGGACGAAATCCTCCTCGGGCGGCGGCGTCTCGACATAGCCCTCGGCCCAGAAGCGGTCGAAATCCGGCGCGTCGAAGCCGATGCGGGTGCAGGCGGTGCGCCAGCGTCCGTAGAGGTGGCGCAGCCAGGCATTCTCGTCACGCTGCTCGGTGAAGCGGTCGCGGAAGCCCAGGGCCTCCGCGATGTCGGCCAGCATGTCGTGGTCGTTGCGCGCCTGGGCCTGCGGCGGAATGGCCTGGTGCATCGCCCGCACGAAGCGGTCGGAGGAAGAGGAGCCGATGTCGTTCCGCTCCAGCGTCGTCGTCGCCGGCAGCACGATATCGGCGTGGCGGGCGGGGGCGGTCCACCAGGGTTCCTGCACCACCACGGTGTCGGCGCGGCACCAGCCGCGCAGCAGGCGGTTGAGGTCCTGGTGGTGGTGGAAGGGATTGCCGCCGGCCCACCAGATCATGCGGATATCGGGCAGCGGGATATGGCGGCCGTTGTATTGCAGCACCTCCCCCGGCCGCTCCAACAGCTCCGTGACGCGGGAGACAGGGATGGCGGTGCCGACGGGATTGCGGGTGGCCGGCATGGAAACGGAAGGCAGGTTCAGGCGCGGCGTGCCCATGCCGTTCATGCTGCCATAGCCGAAGACCACCCCCTGCCCCGGCTTGCCAATGCCGCCCAGCATGGAAGCCAGCGCCACCAGCATCCACCAGGGCTGCTCCCCATGTTCGGCGCGCTGGAGGGACCAGGTGGCGGTCAGCATGGTGGGCAGGCCGGCAGCTTCCAGCGCCAGTCGGCCGATGGTGGCGGCGGGGACCTCGGTGATGGCCTCGGCCCATTCCGGCGTCTTGGGCGTGCCGTCGCTCTCGCCCAGGATATAGGGGCGCAGCTTCTCCCAACCCGCGCAGTGGGTGGACAGGAAGCCCCGGTCTTCCAGCCCTGCCGCCAGCATGGCATGCGCCATGCCAAGGATCAGCGCCGTATCGGTATTGGGGCGGATGGGCACCCATTCCGCCTGAAGGAAATCCGGCGCATCGCCCCGGAAGGGCGAGATATTGACGAAGCGCACGCCCGCCGCCGCCACCTGACGCAGCCAGGGCACGTATTCATGCGCGCCGGCGCCGCCCGCCGTGATCAAGGCATTCTTCAGGGGCAGCCCGCCGAAGCACAGCATCAGCTTCGTGTGCTTCACGATGCTGGGCCAGTCCGTCACCTTGCCCTGAATGACGTCGTTGGTGCCGAGGATATGCGGCATCAGCGTCATGCCGGCGCCATAGGAGTAGTTCGTAACCTGCGTGGTGAAGCCGCCGCCCAGGCCCAGGAAGCGCTGCAACTGGCTGCGCGCATGATGGAAGCGCCCGGCCGAGGACCAGCCATAGGAGCCGCCCAGGATGGAGGCATGGCCGAACTCGGCGCGCACCCGCCCTGTCTCCTCCGCCACCAGCCGCGTGGCCTGGTCCCAGGAGACCGGCACGAAGCTATCCCCGCCCCGCAGCGAACCCCGGCGCTCCCCCCGCAGCCAGCCGGCACGGACATAAGGCCGGTCGATGCGCGTGCGGGCATGCACGGCGTCCGGCATGGACTGGATCAGCGTGCTCGGCGAAGGGTCACGGGCAAAAGGACGCACGCCAGTGACGCGGCCATTCTCCACGACGGCATCGAAGCTGCCCCAATGCGCGGCATGCGGTTTGATCTCGGCCATAGGGCAACTCCTTCTCGGGGCGGAAGCTAGGATGCTTTCAGCCAGCCTGCCAGTTGCGGACGGCGTCGTTCGGCCACAGCAACATCAGGACATTCAGTGTCAGGTTGTCGCGGATCGCCAGCAGCGCGGCCAGTTCCAGCGCCAGCACCAGCAGCACCGAGGCCCAGACCGGTAGGCGTGCCGCAAGCGCGAAGCCCAGCAGCATGGCCACAAGATCGGCCAGGGAATTCACTACGCTGTCGCCATTGTAGCCCAGCGCGATGGTGGCATCGCGGTAGCGGCCGATCACGGCGGGGGTATTCTCCACCACCTCCCAGGCCGCCTCGACCAGCGTGGCCAGCACGGCGCGCAAGGGCAGGCTCCTCCCCGGCAGCAGCCAGCGCGCGGCGGCATAGAACAACAGCCCATGGACGATGTGGGAAGGCGTGTACCAGTCGCTGAGGTGCTGGGAATTGCCGGCGCTGTTCACCTCTCCATGCCACAGATCGATGGTGCCGCAGGTGCAGATGGGCACGCGCCCCATGGCCAGCTCGATTGCCGCCATCGCAACGGCGATGCCCAGCATGGCAAGCCCGGCCCTGCCCCATTCCCGCTTGTTCATGCGCATCCCGCCCCTGTGCCGCTCCCGCTATGTCCCGCAGCGGCTTCCGCCGCAACCAGGCGGCGGTTCCGGGCGCGGCGGAATTGCCCTAAGGCCTTGGCATGACCCCGCAGGTTCAGCACGGCGCTTCCATCGACTGGCGCGCCCCGACCTTCCCCCTGGCGATCGCCGCGCTGGTCGCGCCCTTCGCCGCCGTGCTGCAGTCCAAGGCCATGACGCCTTTGGGGCTGCTGGCCCTGGTGGGGTGCATCCTGCTGGCACGCCTGCGCCAGGGCGCCTGGCCTTGGCCGCGTGGCGCCGCCTTCTGGGCCGGCATGGCGCTGGCCGGCTGGGGAACGCTCTCGGCCCTCTGGGCCATCGATCCCCGCCGCAGCTTCTCCGAAGGCCTGTCGGTGGTCGGCATGGTGCTGCTGGCCGGCGCGGCCGCCCGCGCTGCCGCGCAGGATGCGCCGGAGCAGCGCCGCAAGCTGGGCGGCGCGGTGCTGATCGGCCTCGGCATCGGGCTGGCTGCCGCCTTGTTCGACCATCTCAGCGGCAATGCCCTGCGCGCCGGAGTCCGGGGGCTGCATGAAGCCCCGGCCAGCCTCGCCTTCGGCCTGAAGCCGGCCGCATCCGTGATGGCCTTGCTGCTGCCGCTGCTGGCGGGCGCCTCCCTGGCACCACGGTGGCGGGTGGGTGCGCTGCTGCTTGGCCTCGCGGTTCTGCTGGTCCTTCCCGGAGACACCGCCAAACTGGCGGCGCTGGCGGGCGTGCTGGTGGCTGGCGCCGTGGCGCTCGCGCCGCGCCGCATGCCGCAGGTGGTCGCCGTGGCGCTGGCGACCGTTTTGCTGGCCACACCTGCCCTGCTGGCGCCTGCCATCGGCATCATGGGGCCGCGGGTGGAGCGGCTACCGCCTTCCGGCATCCATCGGCTGCTGATCTGGGATTTCGCCCTGGGCCGCGCGGCCGAGAAGCCGCTGACCGGCTGGGGCATGGAATCCGCCCGCATCCTTCCCGGTGGCGAGGCCAGGCCGGACCCGCTGCGCCTCGGCGTGACAGACCCCAATCTGCGGATCTGGTTCACCCAGCCGCAACTGCGGCTGCTGCCGCTGCACCCGCATAACGGCCCGCTGCAGATCCGGCTGGAACTGGGATGGATCGGCGCCACGCTGGCAGCCCTGGCCCTGCTGATGCTGGGGCTGGCGGCGGCACGCTGCGCCGTGCCCGCCGCGGCGGCCGGTGCCCTGGCCTCGGGCTTCGTCACCTTCTTCGCCAGCTTCGGTGTCTGGCAGAACTGGTGGCTTTGCGCGGCGGCGCTGGCACTCACCATCGCCGCCGCGCTGCCGGCCCGCCGCTAGGGCGCTACGCCGGCACCTTGCTGGCGAAATGCGCGGCGAAGCGGGCGACGATATCCGTCAGCTTCTCCACCAGCGCCTGTCCGGTCTCGGCCGAGCAAAGCTTCGGGTCACCTTGGGCGACGCCATCGTGATAGGTATCGTCGTATTCCATCGGCAGGCCGATCTCGGCGCCATTGAAGCTGGCGGTGCCGAGGCCCGTATAGGGCAGGCCCAGGATGCTGTCCTTCTTCAGCGACTTGCCTTCCGGGATCAGGTCCTTGCGGATCAGTTCGGGAAAGAGATGCATGCCGATGCTAGTCAGCGGGTCCGCGCCATGGCCGGAGACCGCCTTGGCCTTCTCGGCGCCAATCAGGCCCGGCAACAGGCCGTAGCTGATGCGCCAGAGGTAGAGGCTCGGCAGCACCACCTTCTTCTCCTGCCACAGCGTGCGGGCCACCTCGGCGATCGGGCCGACATTGCCGCCATGGCCGTTGATGACGACGATGCGCGTCAGGCCATTGCGGTGCAGGCTGGCCACCATGTCGGTGATGACGCTGGCCAGCGTCGCCTGGCTGATGGCGATGCCGCCGATCATCGGACCGAACCAGTCGGCGCCGCCGAAGGGCAGCACCGGTGCCACATAGGTCGGCGTGCCGGCCTCGGTGGCGCGGATGGCGGCGAGCTCCGCCACCTTCTCGGCCAGCAGGTAGTCGCCCATGGGCGCATGCGGCCCCTGGTCCTCGTGGCTACCCATGGGCAGCAGAATGATCGGGTTCTTGGCGAAGGCTTCGCGCCCCTCCCCACCGGTCAGCGTGCCCATGTGAACCTTGGGCTTGGTCAGTGCAGCCACCAGTCTTCACTCCGTTCTTTTCGTTGAGGGCCCGGCGGATCAGGCGATCTCTTCCGCCCGGATGCAGGCGACGCGTGTTCCCGCATCGCCGAAGGGCCGCAGTTCCGGCACCACCTCCGCGCAGGCGTCGCGCGCATGGGCGCAGCGCGTGCGGAAAACGCAGCCGGAGGGCGGGTTCGAGGGGCTGGGCGGGTCGCCCTGCAACAGGATGCGCCTGGCCCGCCGCGCCGGGTCCAGCATCGGCGTGGCGGAAAGCAAGGCACGGGTATAGGGGTGGACCGGGCGCGCGAAGACGCTGCGCGCCGTGCCTTCCTCCATCACCCGCCCTAGATACATCACGATCACCCGGTCGCAGAGATTGGCGACCACCGGCAGGTCGTGGCTGATGAAGAGCATCGCCAGGCCCAGGTCCCGCCGCAGCTCGCCTAGCAACTGGATGACCTGCGCCTGGATGGAGACATCCAGCGCCGAGACCGGCTCATCCGCCACCAGGAAGTCCGGCCCGGTGGACAGCGCCCGCGCGATGCCGATGCGCTGCCGCTGGCCGCCGGAGAATTCGTGCGGGAAGCGCTGCGCATGGGCGGGGTCGAGCCCCACCTTGTTCAGCAGTTCCGCCACCCGCCGCTCCCGCTTCCGGCTTGGCAGCAGGCCGTGGATGGAGATGCCGTCGGCGATCTGGTCGCCGACGCGGCGGCGCGGGTCCAGGCTGCCATAGGGGTCTTGGAACACGATCTGCATCCGCCGCCGCAGCCGCCGCCATTCGGCGCGGGAGGCGTCGTTCACCAGCTTGCCGTCGAAGCGGACGCTGCCCTCGGTCGCCGGCATCAACCCCAGCATCATGCGGCCCAGCGTGCTCTTGCCGGAGCCGCTTTCGCCCACCACGCCCACGGCTTCCCCGCGCGCAACGGAAGCATCGATATGCTTCACCGCCTGTACCGGCCTTCCCTTGCGGAACAGCCCCTTGCCGGGAAAGGTCTTGGAAAGACCGACAGCTTCGATCAGCGGCGCGTTCATGCCACGGCCTCCGTGGGCGTCAGTTCATGCCAGCGGATGCAGCGCACCTGCCGCTCCGCGCGGATAGCCTCCAGCGGCGGCGGCGCGGCTTCGCAGGCGGCGGTGGCGAAACGGCAACGCGGCGCAAAGCGGCAGCCGACCGGGAAGTTGTGCGGCGGCGGCACGATGCCCGGAATGCCCAGCGGCGGTTCCTCGCCTTCCGGCACGGCGGCCAGCAGGGCGCGGGTATAGGGGTGCAGCGGGTTGCCGAAGACTTCCTCGACCCGGCCCTGCTCCACCACCTGCCCGGCATACATCACCGCCACCCGGTCCGCGATCTCGGACACCACGCCCAGACTGTGGGTGATGAAGATCATCGCCATGCCGGTCTCGCGCTTCAGGTCGTTCAGCAGGTCCAGGATCTGCGCCTGCACCGTCACGTCGAGCGCCGTGGTCGGCTCGTCGCAGATCAGCAGCTTCGGGTTGTTGGCGATGCCCATGGCGATCATCACGCGCTGCCGCATGCCGCCAGACATCTCATGCGGATAAACCCGCAGCCGCTTGGCCGGATCGGCGATGCCGACGCGCTTGAACAACTCCTCCGCCTTGGCCCAGGCCTCGGCCGAGGAGATCTTCTGGTGCGCCTGGATCGCCTCCACCACCTGCGCGCCCACGGTATGCACCGGGTTCAGGCTGCTCATCGGGTCCTGGAACACCATGGCCATGGGTCCGCCGCGCAGGGCGCGCATCTCCGGCTCGCTCAGCCGCAGCACGTCCTTGCCGCCCAGCCAGGCATGGCCTTCCACCGGCACCGCCACCGGCGGCAGCAGGCCCATCACGGCGGTGGCGGTGACCGACTTGCCGGAACCGCTCTCGCCCACGATGGCCAGGGTCTCCCCGGCCCGGACGGAGAGCGAGACATCCTGCACCGGGCGGATCGGCCCACGCGGGGTGGCGATCTCCACCGTCAGGTTCTGCACCTCCAGCACCGCATCGCTGCGCGGCGCGGGGGCCGGCACCAGTCCGGGGAACACGCGGTCCACCAGGCGGAGCCTGCGGCGCCCGGCGGGCGTGCGCGGGTCCACCGCGTCGCGCAGCCCGTCACAAAGCAGGTTCATGGCCAGGATGGTCAGCGTCAGCGCCGCACAGGGCCAGAGCAGCAGCATCGGCGCCTGTTCCATCGTGGCGCGCGCCCCGCGGATCATCAGGCCCCAGGAAGGTGCCGGCGGCACCACGCCCAGGCCCAGGAAGGACAGCCCGCTTTCCAGCACCACCGCCGAGGCGACGGCCAGCGAAAGCTGCACCAACACCGGCCCGGCCACATTGGGCAGCACGGTGCGGAACAGGATGCGCCAGGTCGGCGCCCCCAGGGCACGCACCGCCTCGACATAATCCAGGCTGCGGGCGGAGAGCACCTCGGCATAGGTCACGCGCGCGAAGCCCGGCAGGTAGAGCACCGAGAGCACCAGGATCAGCGTGCCCGCGCCCGGCCCCATCAGCGTCACCACCAGCAGGGCCAGCAGCACGGGCGGGAAGCACAGGATGATGTCCATGCTTCGCACGGTCAGGATCTCGCCCAGGCCACGGAACCAGCCGCCGATCAGCCCGAAGGCGGTGCCGATGACGCCCGCGATGATGGCGGAGGCGAAGGCGACGCCCAGGCTGGTGCGCGCGCCCCAGATGAGGCGGGACAGCACGTCGCGGCCGAATTCATCCCGCCCCAGCGGCGAGCCGGCCATGGGCCCGGCGAGGCGGTTCGCGATGTCCTGCCGCACCGGGTCCGCCAGCCCCAGGATAGGCGCGGCGATGGCCAGCAGAATGATGAGCGCGACGATCGCGCCCGGAATCCAGAGCTTCTTCATGCCGTGCGGATCCGCGGATCGAGGGCGGCGTAGAGCAGGTCCATGATCAGGTTGATCAGCAGGAACAGGCCCGAGATGGTCAGCACGATGCCGACGACCATCGGGTAGTCCCGCGCCTCCACCGCGCGCAGCAGCGGCGTGGAAAGGCCTGGCCAGTTGAAGACATATTCCACCAGCACCGTACCGCCGAGCAGCGTGCCCATGTGCAGGCCCAGCACTGTCAGCACCGGCGTCAGCGCGTTGCGCACCACATGCTTCACCAGCACGCGGGTGGGCGAGATGCCCTTGGCGTGCGCGGTGCGCACATAGTCGCGGCTCAGCGCGTCCAGCACCGAGGCGCGGGTCATGCGGAAGACCACCGCCGCCAGCCCCTTGGCGATGGCGAGGGATGGCAGTGCGAGAAGCGTCAGGTGCTGCCAGGGATTCTGCGCCAGCGGCACATAGCCGCCCGCGGGCATGATGCGCAGGATCTGCGCCAGCACCAGCACCAGCACGGTGCCGACCACGAAGACCGGCACAGCCAGCAGCAGCGCCGCCGCGCCCGAGGCGATGCGGTCGAAGAGCCCGCCCCGGTGCAGCGCCGCATAGGTGCCGGCGGGGATGGCGATCACCACCGCGATCAGCGTGCCGGCCAGGATGAGTTCCAGCGTGCGCGGCAGGCGCAGCGCGATCTCGTCCAGCACGGGGTATTCATCGACCAGTGAGACGCCGAGGTCGCCACGCGTCAGCCCCAGCAGGAAATGGCCGTACTGGTCCAGCAGCGGCTGGTCGAGCCCCAGCCGCTCCCGCAGTTCCGCCACCGCCGCCGGGTCAGGCGAGACGCCGCCGGTGGAGAGCAGGATCTCCGCGGGGTCGCCCGGCACCATGTGCAGGGTCATGAAAACAATGGTGGCCACGATCCAGGCCAGCGCGAGGGAGATGCCGATCCGGCGCAGGAGCCAGCGCATCAGCCGAGATACGCTTCTTCGAGCATGGCGCCGGACAGGGTGCTGAGGGCGCCGGGCAGGTTGGTGAAGCCCTTGACCTTCCTGTCCATGGCATAGCCCTGGCTGCGCCAGGCGAGCGTGACCAATGGTACCTCCTCCAGCGCGGCGCGCTGGAATTCCTTGTAGGCTTCGATGCGTTTGGCCTGGTCGAATTCCCCGCGCCCCTTGGCCAGGGCGGCAACCGTGCGCGGCGCCTGCAGGGCGAAGGACCGGCCATGGGATGGGGAGAGCGTGGTGTCGAAGATCGGCGTCAGCCCATCCGGGTCGTTGCTATCCGCAGAGACGCCGTGGATGGCCATCTCATACTGGCCGCGCTGTCCCTGGCTGACGCGGGTGGACCAGTCCGGCAGGCGCAGCTCGCACTGGATGCCGATGGCGGCCAGATGCTGCTGCACCACCTCCGCCGTGTCCTTGTGCATGCCGTATTGCGCGGTGGAGAGCAGCGTTGTCTGAAAGCCGTTGGCGAAGCCGGCCTCGCTCAACAACGCCTTGGACCGCTCGGGATCATAGGCCCAGCCCTTCGCCAGTTCGGCGTCGTACCAGGGTGTGTCCTGCACCATCGGCACACCTTCCAGCACCGCGCCGCGGCCGAAGAAGGCCGCCTTCACGATCTCCTCACGCCGGATGGCATGTGCCACCGCGCGGCGGACGCGAGGGTCCGAGAAAGGCCCCTTGGAGCCATTGAACAGGATGTCCATGAAAGGGCCGGTGGTGGCGTCCAGCTTCAGGCGCGGGTCGGCCTCCACGGCGGACATGGCCTGCCAGGGCACATATTCGATCATGTCCACGTCGCCGGACTGCAGCGCCGCCGCGCGCAGGTTCTCGTCGGCATAGACGACCATGTTGACAGTCCTGATCTTGGGCAGGCCCTGCCAGTGATTCGGCACCGCTTCCAAGGTGATGGAACTGCCGCGTTCCTGCGCGGCGATGCGGAAGGGACCGGCGCCAACCGGCTCGCGCGCTTCCGACCTGTGCCAGATCAGCCCCATGTTGTAGCCGGCGAACCAGTCCGGAAAGGCTGCCACCGGCTGCCGGGTATGGAAGCGGATGGTGTGCGGGTCCGGGGTCTCGATCCACTCCACGGCCTGGAACTGCGCGCGCATATAGGCGGTCGATTTCTCACCGCCGATCTGTTCGACATTCCAGCGGATATCGGTGGAGGTGACCGGCTCCCCATTCTGGAACGTCGCGTTCGGGCGCAGCTTGAAGACCCAGGCCCCGTCGGCCGGATCACGCGACCAGGATTCCGCCAGTTCCCCCCGCAACTCGCCCTTGGCGTTGTAGGAGATCAGGCGGCGGTGAAGCAGCATCTTCACCGTACCAGCGGCGCCGCCCGTGCTGACCCAGGGTTGCAGGTTGGGCGGGTAGGCCGAGAGCCCGAAGCGCAGCGTGCCATCCGCCGGCTGTGCCCGCGCCGGACCACGGAGAAACGGCAGGGCGGCACCGGCGGTGAGAAAGGCACGGCGTGTCGGGGTCATGACGGGTCTCCGGAACAGAGCCAGCGGCAGGGGCCGCTTTTTCGGGTCGGGCGAGCACAGGTGGTTTCCGCATGGCCGCCTGGACAGCGGCGTCACCACAACCAGCAGGTTGCAACCGCATGGCAGCATCCCGGCAGAATTGGCGCCACTTTTTTTTCGGGGGTGAAAGGCTGCGAGGTACCGCTTTGGCGGTTTAGCGCACAAAAAATCAGCAGAGGATGCTGGATTGGCAGGCGAAATGGCATCCGGCTCTGGTTTCGCACAGCGAGAACAGCCTGTAGTTCCACAGAGCGATACGGATTGCCACGCCAACTGTCGCCGGGCCTTGGGACTCGGGCTAAGGAATGCCCGTCTCTTCACCCTGGCAGGAGGTTCTTATGGCCAAGCTGGTCCACAGCATGATCCGCGTCCTCGAAGAAGCACGGTCGCTGGATTTCTATCGCCGCGCCTTCGGGCTGGAAGTCGCCGAGCGGGCTGCCTTCGATGGCTTCACGCTGATCTACCTCCGTACGCCAGAGGGAGACTTCGAGCTGGAGCTGACCGTGAATGCGGGCCGGGCCGAGCCCTACACTCTGGGCGACGGCTATGGCCACCTGGCGGTGGCGGTGGCGGACCTGCAGGCGGAACACGCCCGCATGCAGGCCGAGGGGCTGGAGCCGGGCCCGCTGCGGGAGATGCCGCATGAGGGCCGGCCCTTCGCCCGCTTCTTCTTCATCGCGGACCCCGATGGCTATCGCATCGAGGTCCTGGAGCGCTTCGGCCGCTTCCGCTGAAGCGGCCGCGCCGGCTCAGGCAGCCGCCAGCTTGGCGCGGGCGTCGTGGCGCGCGACGCGGGAGAGCAGGTATTCCACCTCCGCCTTCGCCGTGGCGCTCATGGCGGCGCCCGGCTTGCGCTGGGCGTCGGAGGCGATGATGCCGCGGCGCGCCATGATGTACTTGCGGATCGCCAGCCCCACCACCGGCTGCTGCTCGTAGCGCAGCAGGGGCAGGTGGGCGTCGAACAGGTCATGCGCCGCGTCGCGCTGGCCGGAGGAAGACAGCTTCACCAGGTCCACCAGCATGTCGGGGAAGGCATAGCCGGTCATGGCGCCATCGGCGCCGCGCTCCACCTCGAAGTCCAGGAAGGCGCCGCCATTGCCGCACAGGATGGAGACGTGGCGCATCCCGTCCTTCTCGAAGTTCCGCAGGGCGGAGATCTTCTCGAGGCCGGGCCAGTCTTCGTGCTTCACCATGACGCAGGAAGCATTCTCGGTGATGATCCGGCGCAGCACGCCCGGCGTCATCACCACTGTGAAGTTCAGCGGGAAGTCCTGCAGGACGAAGGGAATGTCCTCGCCGATCGCTTCCACCGCCTGGCGGTAGTAGGTGACGATCTGGTCGTCGGTGCGCAGGGTGTTCGGCGGCGCGATCATCACGCCAGCGGCGCCGGCATCCATCGAGGCGCGCGCCAGCGCCCGCATGGCCGCGAAGCCCGGTGCCGAGACACCCACCACCACGGGAATCGAGGAAGCCCGCTTCACGAAGCGCTTGGCCAGGTCCAGGGCCTCGCCGCCCTCCAGCTTCGGGGCCTCGCCCATCACGCCCAGCACGGTCATGCCGGTGCTGCCGCATTCCAGATAGAAGTCGGTCATGCGGTCCACCGAGGCCTCGTCGATGCGGCCATCGGGGTGGAAGGGCGTGGGGGCGATCGGGAAAACGCCCTTGGCGGTATTATCGAGCAACATAGGAACTCTCCTGGAGACGTGCCGCAGCCTAGTCAGCCGGCGGCGAAGGGCAAGCCCGCCCCGGCGAGAGAAGCGCCGATCGCCGCTTCCACCCGCAGCGCGGCATCCAGGGCGGCGCGCCCGGCGCGGCCATCCACCACGGCGGGGGTGCCATGGGTGCAGGCCTCGACAAAGGCGGCCTGCTCGGCCTCCAGGTTGTCGCGGTCCTGCCAGGAGAGGGTCTCGATGCCATGGCCGGGCAGTTGCTCCAGCGCCGTGCCCTGGCCCTTGCGGACCAGCTTCAGCTCGCGCGCCAGGAAATCGATGCTGGCATAGCCCCCGGTGCCGAAGACACGCAGGCGGCGCTCCATCTTCAGGCTGGCGCGGCTGGCGGTGACGGTCGCCTGGGCGCCGCCGGCAAAGCGCAGCCGGGCATTGGCGATATCCACCCGATCGGAACAGACTGCCGTGCCGACCGCCTGCACATCCTCCACCGCGCCGCCGGCCAGGGAGATGACCAGGTCCAGGTCATGGATCATCAGGTCCAGCACGACGGAGACATCCAGCCCGCGCGGCCGGAAGGGGGCGATCCGCACCGCCTCCACATACAGTGGCCGTCCAACGCCGCCGGAGGAGAGCAGTGTGGCGAAGCCGGCGCCGAAGCGCTCCACATGCCCGACCTGCAGCACGCGGTTAGCCGAGGCCGCCAGAGCCACCAGCGCATCCGCCTGCTCCAGTGTGGCGGCGATGGGCTTTTCCACGAAGACATGCCTGCCGGCCTTCAGCACCGCCGAGGCCAGATCGAAATGGAAGGCGGTGGGGGCAGCGACGATCAGCGCATCGGCGGCGGCGATCAGGTCATCGGTCTGCCACACCTGCGTGCCGGCCTCCCCCGCCACCAGCGCCGCGCGCTCGGCGCTGGCATCGGCCAGGCCCAGGAAAGTGACCTTCCCCTCGCCTGCCGCCTTGGCCGCCTTCAGCGCGTGGAAGCGGCCGAAATGCCCCGCCCCCAGGATCCCCAGCTTCAGCATCGCGCCCTCCGCACCGTTCAACCGATGGCGGCGGCGTGTAGCAGAGTGTGGCGCCGCGCGCATGGTGGCTTGCGTCGGGCGGCCCGGGACAGCATGTTCCGCACCCTCTAAATTGGGGGGCCTTTCCGGCCATGCTGTACTTCGCGCGGTGGAAGGTCGCCGCCATTCTGGGCGTCATCCTCCTGGGCGTGCTTCTCACGCTGCCCAACCTGTTTCCGCGTGCATCGATCCCATCCTGGCTGCCGGCGCGGCAGATCTCGCTGGGCCTCGACCTGCGCGGCGGCTCCTACCTGCTGCTGGAAGTCGATACGGCGGCCGTGGTGAAGGAGCGCCTGGAAAGCCTGGCCGATGCCACCCGCACCCGGCTGCGGCAGGCCAATATCGGCTATGTCAACCTCGCCATTCAGCCGGATGAGCGCCGCCTCTCCTTCCGCCTGCGCGACCCCGGCCAGTCCGAGGCCGCATTGGCGGCGCTGCGGGAACTGGCCAACCCGGTCGCCATCGGCGGCGGCGCCACGGCGCCGGACATCGACCTCGCCGTGACGCCGGAAGGCGTGGTCAGCGCCACGATCAGCGAGGCCGCCCTGCGCGCCCGCGCTTCCGCCGCCGTGGAGCAGTCGGTCGAGATCGTCCGCCGCCGCATCGACGAGAGCGGCACCTCAGAAGCGCTGATCGCCCGTCAGGGCAACAGCCGCATCCTGGTGCAGTTGCCGGGCGTCGAGGACCCGAACCGCATCAAGGAACTGCTGGGCCGCACCGCCCGCATGACCTTCCGCCTGCTGGACGAGAACGCCAACCCGAGCGCCGGCACCCCGCCGCCGGGCGTCGAGTTCCTGGAAGGCGAACAGCCCGGCCAGCGCTACGCGGTGCGCCGGCGCGTGGAAGTGGATGGCGCCAACCTGTCCGACGCCCGCACCGGCCAGAACCCGCAGACCGGCGAATGGGTGGTGAACTTCACCTTCGACAGCCTCGGCACCCGCCGCTTCGCCGAGATCACCCGGCAGAATGTGGGCCGGCCCTTCGCCGTGGTGCTGGACAACAAGGTCATCACCGCCCCGGTGATCCGCGAGCCCATCACGGGCGGCAGCGGCCAGATCAGCGGCAGCTTCAACGCCGCCTCGGCCAACGACCTTGCGGTGCTGCTGCGCGCCGGTGCCCTGCCCGCCCCGCTGACGGTGGTGGAAGAGCGCACCGTCGGCCCCGAGCTGGGTGCCGATGCCATCCGCGCCGGCCTGCTGAGCCTCGCCGTCGGCGCGACCTTCGTCTTCCTCTATATGGGCCTGGCTTACGGCCTGCTCGGCTGGTTCGCCAATGTGGCGCTGCTGGTCAACCTGCTGCTGATGGCGGCCGCGCTCTCCGTGCTGGAAGCGACGCTGACGCTGCCAGGCATCGCCGGCGTGGTGCTGACACTCGGCACGGCGCTGGACGCCAATATCCTGATCAACGAGCGCATCCGTGAGGAAACGCGCCTGGGCAAGCCGCCGGCCAGCGCGCTGGAGGCCGGCTTCACCAAGGCTTCCGGCACGATCATGGACAGCAACCTGACCAACCTGATCGCCATGGCCTGCCTCTACGGCTTCGGCTCCGGCCCGGTGCGCGGCTTCGCCATCACGGTCGCCATCGGCACCGTGGTGCAGATGTGGACGGCCACGACACTGGTGCGCCTGTTCGTTTCCTGGTGGTACCGCGCGCGCCGCCCGCGCACGCTGCCGGTGTAAGGGGGTTTCGCCCATGTTCCTCGCACGCCCCCTGTTCCGGCTGGTACCGGACGACACCAACATCCCCTTCATGAAGGGGCGCAAGATCGGCATCGCCTTCTCGATCTTCCTGTCGATCGCCTCGGTGATCCTGGCCTTCTATCCCGGGCTGGAGAAGGGCATCGACTTCCGTGGCGGCATCGTCATGGAGGTCCGCACCCCCGGCCCGGCCAACCTGGGCGCCCTGCGCGACGCGACCAGCGGCCTCGGCCTTGGCGATGTCGGGTTGCAGCAGTTCGGCTCCGACAACGACGTGCTGCTGCGCCTGCCGGTGCAGGGTGACGAGGCGGCCACCCAGAATGCCATCAGCAGTGTCCGCTCCGCGCTGGAAAGCGCCGCCCCCGGCACCCGCATCCTGCGGACCGAGGCCGTGGGCAACCGCGTCAGCGGCGAGCTGTTCACCGGCAGCCTGATGGCGCTCGGCATCTCGATGCTGGCGATGATGGTCTATATCTGGGCGCGCTTCGAATGGCAGTTCGCAGTGGGCGCCATTGTCACGCTGCTGCTGGAAATCACCAAGGTCGTCGGCTTCCTGGCCGTCACGCGCATTGAGTTCAACCTGACGACGGTGGCGGCGGTGCTGACCATCATCGGCTTCTCGGTCAACGACAAGGTCGTGGTCTATGACCGGATGCGCGAGAACCTGCGCAAGTACAAGACGATGCCGCTGCAGACCTTGATCGACAAGTCGATCAACGAGACGCTGAACCGTACGCTCGGCACCTCCATGACGCTGCTGCTCTCGGCCCTGCCGCTGGCGCTGTTCGGGGGGGATGCGCTGTCGGGCTTCGCCATCACCATGGTCTTCGGCATCGTGGCCTCGACCTCTTCCTCTATCTTCATCGCGGCGCCGATCCTGCTCTTCCTGGGCGAGAACCGGCTGCGCCGGGGCACCGAGGCCGCCGCGGCCCCCGCCACCGCATCCCGCTGAACGAGTCGCCCTGGCCCACATGCCAGGGCGGCACAGCGGCCGCGTCGTTAAATGAGATAGATCAACACAATAATTGAAAAATCTCTGTTTAGGTAAAACTGCCTTCAACTACCTTTACGTGTAACGGCTATCTAACAGGAAAATGCTCGTAAACTGAGACAATGCTTGGCGCTACTGCCGCGCCTGCATTACATAGCAATGGCTCCCTGGAGATGTGCCATGACCCTGCGCTTTCGTTCGGCCAAGCCGGACGAAGCCCAAATGCTGCTGCTGGCGCGTGATCCGCATGTGATCTCCGCGACCCAGAAGGCTGCCAAGGGCTTGAAGCGCCGCCCGCCTTTGCTGGTGCAGGAAGGGCGCGACGTGCTGGCGCATCTCTTCTCCTCCGGTGAGCCACCCAGCCAGATCGTCTGCCAGGCCTCCGCCGCCGGTCCCAGCTGGCCGGCACTGGTGGCCACGGCCTCGGACCCCTTCGGCCAGACCAAGATGGTGGTCATCGGCGACCCTTCGCAAAGCGGCGGAGCGGATAGCCAGATTCCTCCGGGCCTTACTTGGTCCACGGCCGAGCCGGTATCACTGGCCCGCGCCCTGCAGCAAGCGGCACTGATCCGGGCGCAGGTGCCGACCGACAATCCGCAGGATCTCGCGGTCGGGTTGCATCGGGGGGAGATCACGGTGCGCTACCAGCCGGTGGTCCGCATCGCCGACCGCCGCCTGGTGCTGCTGGAGGGGCTGGCGCGCTGGCAACGGCCTGATGACACGCCGCTCAGCCCCGATGCCTTCGTGCCCCTGGCGGAACGTAACGGGCTGGGCCGGGCGCTCTCCATCGCCGTGGCGCGGCGCGCCTTCACGGAACTGGCTGGAACCCCGGGCCGCATCGGCGCCTCCCTGGCACTGAACCTGCCGCTGGCCGTGTTGGTGGAGCGGGATGTGCTGGTCTGGCTGCGGGAACTGCTGGAAGCAACGCGCTTCCCACCTTCCGCCCTGGTGCTGGAGCTGACGGAAACATCCCCGGTGCTGGACCGGCCGGCGCTGCGGCGCGCGCTGGAACGGCTACGCGGCGCGGGCTTCCCCGTGCTGGTCGACGACATGGAGATAAATGACAACCGCGGCTGGCTGCTGTCCCTGCCTTTCTCCGGCATCAAGCTGGACCGGATGCTCGTCTCCGCCCTGCCAACACGCCGCCGCGCGCGGGCGGAGGTGCAACGGCTGGTGAAGCTGGCGCATGCCTCCCGCATGACCGTGACGGCCGAGGGGGTCTCGAACGCCCGGCTCTGGCAGGCCGTGGCGGCCGCCGGGGTGGACCATGCGCAGGGCTATGCCATTGCCCGCCCCCTGCCCGCCCTGGCGCTGCCTGCCTGGCATTCGGCCTGGCAGGCGCACCTGACGCGGCGCTAAGGCCTCAGTTGCCGTAGACCTCGCGGTAGAGCGCGATGATCTCGGCGGTGCTTGGCACGCGCGGGTTGTTGCCGGGGCTGCCCGAGGCCAGCGCCTGCTCGGCCATCAGTTCCAGCAGCGAGTCAAAGCGGTCCTGCGGGATGCCATAGGCGCGCGGCGTGGGCACGCCCAGTTCCTCGTTCAGCGCGCGCAACTCGTCCAGCAGCATGGCGCCGGCCTCGGCATCGGGCGTCCCGGCGGGCGCGACGTCCATGACTCGCGCGGCCTCAGCATAGCGCGGCAGGCCCGCCTCCAGGCCAAAAGCCGTGATGGCAGGCAGCAGCATGGCGTTGGATAGCCCGTGCGGCACATGGAAATGCGCCCCCAGCGGCCGGCTCATGCCATGCACCAGCGCCACGGAGCTGTTGGAGAAGGCGAGCCCGGCCAGCGTCGCGCCTTCCATCATGGCGGCACGGGCGGCGCGGTTCTGCGGCTCGGCATAGGCAGTGCGCAGGTTGGAGGCGATCAGCCGCATGGCGGCCTGGGCATAGATGTCGGAAACGCTGTTGGCGCGGGCGCTGACATAGGCTTCCAGCGCGTGGGTCAGGCTGTCGATGCCGGTATCGGCCGTTACGCGCGCAGGCACGCTGAAGGTCAGTTCGTAATCCACCACGGCGGCCAGTGGCAGCGCGCCGAGGCCGGCGATCAGCATCTTCTCGTCATGCTGCGTGTCGGTGACGATGGTGAAGCGCGTCGCCTCGCTGCCCGTGCCGGCGGTGGTGGGCACGCAGATCACCGGCAGCGCGGCCCGGTCGGCCGAGGCCGGCACCTTGAAGTCCCGCATGCTCTGGCCCGGCGCAGCGGCGGCCAGGATGGCGATGGCCTTGGCGGTGTCCATCGGGCTGCCGCCCCCGAAGCCGATGAGGCAGTCGAAATCCCCGGCCCGCAGCGCCTCCACGCCCGCCTGCACCACAGTATCCGTAGGGTCCGGCACGGTTTCGGAAAAGACGCTGGTGGCGATGCCGGCACCCTTCAGCGGCGCCAGCGCCCGTTCCACCGTGCCGGAGGACACCATCCAGGGATCGGTCACGACCAGGGGGCGGGAAAGGCCGAATTCCGCCAGCAGCGCGGGCAGCTTCGCCAGGGCCCCGCCGCCGATCAGCAGCTTCCGGGGGGCGACGAGGGAAATCGGGGTCATGCTTGTCAGTTCCTCCTAGTGGGGCGGAGATTCGGTCCGCGTCCTTGGCAGCAGGATCGGGCAGAATGGGCGGCAGGTCCACGCCGGGCATTGCCGGGGCACGGCGGCCCAGGCAAGGCTGCGGGCATGACGCGCACCCTTCTGCTCTATGCCGCCGCCGCGCTGGCGGAGATCGCCGGCTGCTTCGGCTTCTGGGCCTGGCTGCGCCTGGGGCGGAGCCCGCTCTGGGCGGCCGGCGGGGTCGTTTCGCTGATTGCCTTTGCCTGGCTGCTGACTCGGGCAGAGACCGATGCGGCGGGGCGCGCCTATGCGGCCTATGGCGGGGTCTATGTGGCGGCCTCGCTGCTCTGGCTCTGGGGCGCGGAAGGCATGCGGCCGGACCGCTGGGACCTTCTCGGCGTCGGGCTGTGTCTTGCCGGCACAGCAGTTATCCTTCTGGCACCGAGGGGATAGCGCCTCAGCCCGCCACCACCGGTTGCAGGCGGGCCAGCCGCAAGCCCGCCACCAGCGCCAGCAACAGGCAGCCGCCGACCACCCAGGTCACGCCGCTCCAGCCGCCCGCCGACCAGGCCAGCCCACCCGCCACCCCCACGATGCTGGAGCCCATGTAGTAGCAGAAGAGATAGAGCGAGGAGGCCTGGGCCCGCGCCACCCTGGCCCGCCGCCCGACCCAGGAGCTGGACAGGGAGTGGGCGCCGAAGAAGCAGAAGGTCACCACGGCGATCCCGGCGATCACCGCCACCAGGGATTGCAGGGCCATCAGCGCCAGCCCGCCAAGCATAGCCACCAGCACGATCCAGAGCAGCCGCCGCCGTCCGAAGCGGTCCGCCAGCCCGCCCACGAAAGTGGAACTGCCGATGCCGACCAGATACACCGTGAACACCAGCCCCACGGTGGCATGGCTCAGCGAATAGGGCGGCGCCAGCAGGCGGTAGCCGATGTAGTTGTAGACGGTGACGAAGGAGCCCATCAGCAGGAAGCCTTCCAGGAACAGCCAGCGCAGCCCGCCGTCCCGCAGGTGCAGCGCGAAGTTCTCCGCCAGCCCACCCAGCGCCAGGGGGCGTGCCTTGAAGTGGCGTGAAGGCGGCAGGCACTGCCAGAAGATCACCGCGGCCAGGAGCCCCAGCCCGCCGATGCCGCCGATGGCCAGCCGCCAGCCGCCCCATTCCATCAGCAGGCCGGTGATCACCCGCCCGAGCATCCCGCCCAGGGCGGAGCCGCTGATGTAGAGCCCCATGGCATAGCCGGAGGAGCGCGGATGCACTTCCTCCGCGATAAAGGCCATGGCCACGGCGGGCAGGCCGCTCAGCAGGATGCCCTGCACCATCCGCAGCGACAGGAAAGACCCCCAGTCCGGCATGAAGGCGCATGCGACCGTGATGGCCGAGGAAGCGAAAACCGAGACCAGCATGACCGGCTTGCGCCCCACCGCCTCGGACAAGGCGCTGGCTACCAGCATGCAAACCGCCATCGCCGCCGTGGGCAGGGACAGCGAAAGGCTGCTGGCCGCCGGGCTGACGTCGAACTCGGCGGAAAAGACCGGCATCAGGGGCTGCACGCAGTAAAGCAGCGCGAAGGTGGCGATGCCCGCGCACAGGAATGCCAGGTTGGTCCGCAGGAAGGCAGCGGTGCCGCGTTCGATGTAAGGCGCCTCCGCCGGCGTGGTCATGGTCGCCTCGGCGGGAAGCGGCGGCGCGGCGATAGGCTGGTTCATGGGTCGTCCCGGTGGGTGCGGTGCAACATGCCCGCGCCTCAGGGCTTGCTACCAGATGGCTGAAGCGGTGAAATAATTCGGTCAGGCTGAATTCTGTCTTCCCCAGCTAGCGAAAGGCAGCCGCATGGAACTGCGTCATCTGCGTGCCTTCCTTGCCGTGGCGGAGACGCTGCATTTCGCCCAGGCTGCGGAAAAGCTGGGTCTTTCCCCAGCGGCGCTGACGGAGCAGGTGCAAGGGCTGGAGGCCCTGCTGGGCGTGCGCCTCTTCCGCCGCACCAAGCGCAGCGTCGCATTGACGGACGCGGGCCAGTTGTTCCTGCGTGAAGCTCGCCCCGCCCTGGCGCAGGTCGAGCGCGCGGAGCGCACCGGCCGTCTGGCCGGGCGTGGAGAGCGGGGCATCGTATCGGTGGGCTTCGCGGCCTCGGCGGCCTTTTCGGGCGTGCTGGGCGCCAGCGTGGCCGCGTGGCGGCGGGCGCAGCCGCAGGTGGAACTCAGGCTGCAGGAACTGGAAAGCGTCCCGCAATTGGAGGCCCTGGTGGAAGGCCGGCTGGATATCGGCTTCGTCCGCCCGCCACTGGTGCTGCCCGACGGCATCGCCACCCTGCCGCTGCTGCGGGAGCCGCTCTGGCTGGCACTGCCGGACGATCATCCGCTCTGCGCCCAGGCAGCGGTTCACCCGGAGGCACTGGCCGGCGAGGCCTTCATCAGCCCGGATGCCGAAACCAGCATGGGCTTCCACCACCACACCATCGCCATCGGGCAGCAGGCCGGCTTCACGCCCCGGCTGGCGCATCATGGACGGGATCTGGTGGCCGTGGTGGCATTGGTCGGGCTGGGGCTGGGCGTCGCGCTGGTGCCGGCCTCGCTGCGGGATTGCGTGCGGCTGCCGGGGCTGGCCTATCGCCCCCTCGCAGGCTCGCCGTTGCAGGCTGAGCTGGCAGCGGCCTTCCGCCGCAACGAAGCCGCGCCCGCCGCCCGCGCCTGCATCCGCCAGTTGCGCCGGCAGGCCGAGGCGGTGCCGCCCTAGGCGGAGGCCCCAACGACGGCCTCGGCAGTCTCGGGATGCGGTCCCGCCGCGCGGTCGGCCAGCGCCGCCGCGATCACCTGCGCCCCGCGCAGCGCCGCACCCTGGACGTCGCCGAAGGCATCCTGCACCGCCGCCTGCTGCCGCGCCGCCCTGTCGGGCTGGCCCGCCACCGCCCTGTCGATGGTGGAGATGACATCCTCCGGTGCCTCGGCCACCTGGCCCAGCGCCCAGCCGGCGAAGCGCGGGTCATCCCGCCACGCCGCGTGGTGGGCGTTCAGGAAGGCCACGGGGCGCGGCCGCACCAGGAACTCGTAAAGCTGGCTCGACATGTCGCCGAGGTAGATGTCGGCCGCCAGCGCATAGCTCATGTCGATCAGGCGCGGAGAATCGAGGTCCACCAGGATCTGCCCGTCACGCGCCAGCCGCAGCCATGCTTCCCGCTCCGCCGTGTCCATGTTCTCCGCCGCGCGCATATGCGGTGCAAAGACCAGGTTGTAGCGGGACTGCCCGGCGAATTGCTCGATCACCTGCCGGGCCCACGGCAGGGAGGAAATGGTGGCATCGAAGTGCGGATTGTAGAGCACCACCGGCCGATCGTTATCGAAGATGGGCGGAACGGTGCGCGTCAGCCGCGAGAGGAACTCCAGCTTCAGGTATCCGCCGGCCCGGAGCTTGGCGGGCGGCAGGTAGCCCTTCTCCGCCGCCCGGCGCAGGTCCTTCTCGCCAGGGACCACCACCAGGTCGAAGGCGGATTGCCGGCGCTCGGATTCCGGCGCGCGGTCTCCGGCGCCATGCCGGAAATGGATCATCAGGGTGTCCCGCAGCCCCATGGTCCGCAGCTTGGCCGAGGTCCGCTCCGGCGTGACCACCGCCACCGCCCGCCGCAAACGGCGGCTGAGGGAGAAGAGCAGAGGCGTCTTCAGCGAGGACCGCCGGCCCGTCACTGCTGCCAGCATCCGCCCCCAGAGTGGCGGCCGGATGCTCTCGATCCGCATCTCGGGGGCATGCAGCACCTCCCGCACCTGGCGAAGCGCCTCGGCGGTGGCGGCGTCATTGGTGAAACAGGTGACGATGCAGCGCGGCAGCAGCCGGCTCAGCTCCGCCGCCGCGGGGGCCAGGTGATAGACCTGATGCGCGCCGCCGATGAACAGAAAGGCCACCTCGCCTTTCACAGGGGCGGTTCGGGCATTGTCTGCGGCAGGAGGCATGCTGAAAAACCTGTCATCCGCTCACGGGGCTGGGGCTGCCACGCCAGCCGGGCTGCTACACCACGGATGCCGGGACAGCTCGCCCAGCGCTATGGCTGATGGCGGCGCTGCGGTGAAGCCATTTTGTTTGCCAGCGGAGCCGGATCAATCAGCCGGGACCCTCATCGCACGGAGGCGCTATCCTCCTCGGAATGCAGGGACAGCGGCGCGGAGACATCCTCCAGGGGCTTCTTCTCGGCCGCGAAGCCCAGCCGCCATTCGGTGGCGGCGGCGACCAGCATCAAGACTGCCGCCAGCATGAAGCCCCAGAAGATATCGCCACGCTCACCGCTCTCGATCAGCCAGCCGAAGAGCGTGGGTCCGGCCACGCCGCCGATGGCGGTGCCGAAGGCGTAGAACAGTGCGATGGCAATGGCGCGCATCTCCAGCGGAAAGGCCTCGCCGACGGTCAGGTAGGCGGCTGAAGCGGCAGGCGAGGCAAAGAAGAAGATCACCGTCCAGGCCAGCGTCTGCTCCCAGGCGGACAGCCACCCCTGCTGGAAGGCATAGCCGGAGAGCGCCATCAGGATGCCGGCAACGGCATAGGTCAGGGTGATCATCACCCGGCGGCCGATGCTGTCGAAGAGCGGGCCCAGCAGCAGCGGCCCCATCAGGTTGCCCAGCGCGAAAGGCAGGATGTACCAGCCGACCTCATGCGAGGCGATGCCGTAGAACTTGGTCAGCACCAGCGCATAGGTGAAGAAGATGGCGTTGTAGCAGAAGGCCTGGCAGGCCATCAGTGTCACGCCCAGCACCGTGCGCTGCCGTTGCCGTTGCAGCATGATATGGACGACATCGCGCAGCGAGGTATGGCCGCGCCGCCGCAGCCGTACCGGGCCGTATTGCGGCGGCGGCAACGGGCCGTGGCGGGAGGCGACGCCGTCCTCGATCTCGCGCACGATACGGCTGGCCTTGTCGGCATGGCCGTGGGTCATCAGCCACCGCGGGCTTTCCGGCACCCATTTGCGCAGCAGCATGATGACGAAAGCCAGCGCGCCGCCGACGATGAAGGCCGCGCGCCAGCCGATCTCGGGGTCCACCACCGCCGGGTCCAGCACCACCAGGGCCGAGAGCGCGCCGAGCGCCGCCCCGGCCCAGAAGGTGCCGTTGACCGCCAGGTCCACCGTGCCGCGCTTGCGGGCGGGGATCATCTCCTGGATGGCGGAATTCACCGCCGCATATTCACCGCCGATGCCGGCGCCGGTCAGCGCGCGAAACAGCGCGAAGGACCAGAAATCCCAGGAGAAGCCGGTGGCGATGCTGGCCGCCAGATACAGCCCCACGGTGATGAAGAAGAGCTTCCGCCGGCCCCAGCGGTCGGTCAGCCAGCCAAAGCCGACGGCGCCCAGCACCGCGCCGATCAGATAGGCGGAAGCGGAGAGGCCCACCTGCGTCTCGGACAGGGCAAGGCTGGGGCTTTCATGGATGGCGGCGGCCAGGGAGCCGACCAGCGTCACCTCCAGCCCATCCAGGGTCCAGGTGATGCCAAGGGCGATGACGATCAGCCAGTGGAAGCGGTCCCAGGGCAGCCGGTCCAGCCGGGCCGGAACGTCCGTCTCGAAGACCTCTCCTTCGGCGACCTGCCGTTCCATGCGCGCCTCCCCTGATGCGGCCATCCAGACCCCAACGCCCGGATAGCGGCAGCGTTGCGGCGCACACGCGGGCCGGCAGGCTTGCCGGATAGGCTCTGGCATGCATCATGTTCGCCAGATGTTCCGAAGGATTCCCCTTGATGCTGGCTTCGCCTCCGCCTTCCCCCAAAGGCCTTGGCGGTCGCGCCGCGCGTGCGTTCCTGGCGGCGGACCCCGTGCTGGGGCCGGTGGTCAAGCGGGTCGGCGCCTTCACCCTGAAGCCGGAGAAGCGGGAGCCTTATGAGGCACTGGTGCGCGCCATCGCCCACCAGCAGGTGCATGGCCGCGCCGCCGAGGCGATGCTGCGGCGGCTGATCGCCCTTTTCCCTGAACAGGATTTCCCGAGCGCCACCGCCATCCTCTCACTGGAGGAAGGCGCGTTGCGCGGCTGCGGCTTTTCCGGCGCCAAGGTGGCGGCCATCCTGGATATCGCCCACAAGACGGTGGGCGGGCTGGTGCCGACCCGCCGTGCCGCCACGCGCCTTTCAGACGCGGCGCTGATCGAACGGCTGGTGGCGCTGCGCGGCGTCGGCCGCTGGACGGTGGAGATGCTGCTGATCTTCACCCTCGGCCGCCCGGACATCCTGCCGGTCGACGATTTCGGTGTGCGGGAAGGCTACCGCCACGCCGCCGGCCTGGATGCGCAGCCCAAGCCGAAGGAACTGGCCGCCATCGGCGCCGCCTGGGCACCCTACCGCTCGGCGGCGGCCTGGTATCTCTGGCGCACGGCCGATCTGGCCAAGGAAGGACGCTTCAAGGCGCCCACCGCCCTTTAGCCGAGGAAGGCGCCCACCGCGGCCAGGAAGCCTTCCGGCTGCTCCGCATGCAGCCAGTGGCCGGCGCCCTTCACCTTGCCGAAGCGCACGGCGGGGAACAGGGCGCGGAAGAGCGGGCGGTGCTCGTCGCGGATATAATGGGACTTCTCGCCGGCCAGGGCTAGGGTCGGGCCTTCGAAGCGCGCGCCGGCGGGCAGTGCGGGCGCGGCCTCGATCTCCGGCAGGGCGGCGGCGATCTCGGCCAGGCCGTTGCGCCAGGAAGGACGCTCCCCGCCCAGCTGCAGGTTCTGCAGCAGGAAGCCGCGCACCCCGGCAGAGGGCACGGCACCCGCCAGCGCCGCATCGGCCTCCCGTCGCGTCAGGCCGGGGCGGAGGTCCAGGGCCAGCATCGCCTCGGCATAAGGGCGAAAGGCAGGCGGGTATGCGACCGGCGCGATATCCGCCACCACCAGGCGGGAGACGAGATCCGGGCGCGTCAGCGCCAGCACCATGGCAACCTTGCCGCCCATGGAATGGCCCAGCACATCGGCCGGAACAGCGTCGGCGGCTTCCAGGGTCTCCGCCACATCGCCCGCCATCTCGGCATAGCTCATGCTGGAGGCATGGGGGGAAGCGCCGTGGTTGCGCAGGTCCAGCGCCAGGACACGGCGCCCTACGGCCGCCAGCGCCTTCTGCACCGCCCCGAAGTTGCTGGCTTGCCCGAAGAGGCCGTGCAGCAGCACCAGCGGCTGCCCGGCTCCTGTCCCCATCTCGATCAGGTTCAAGCGCATCTGCCTATCCCCGCGTCGCCACAATGACGCTGGCGCCGATCAGCGCGCCGCCGATCAGCACGTCCCAGCCCAGAGGCTCGCCCAGCCACAGGGTTGAGACCACCACGCCAATGGCGGGCGCCAGCAGGAAGCCCACCGAGGATACGGCGCCCGGCAGCCGCCGCCCCGCCTCGATCACGGCCCAGGTGCCCAGCGGCGCCACCAAGCAGCCGATCACCAGCACCTGCCACAGCGCGCCCAGGCCAATGCCATTCATCCCCTGCCCAAGCGGCTCCCGGATCAATGCCATGGGCACCAGCACCACGCCGCTCAGCAGGAAGCACCATGGCAGGTTCTCCAGCATGGAGCGTTCCGCCGGAAAGCGTCGGGTGATGATGATCGCCCAGGACCAGAGGAAGGAAGCAGCCAGCAACATCAGGTGGCCACTCAGGGTACTGGTCTCGCCCGGCCCAACCGCCCAGGGACCCGCCAGTGCCACGACGCCCGCCAGTCCCAGCAACGCAGCCAGCCAGCGCGTGCCGGAAACCTTCTCCCCCAGCACCAGCACGGAAAGCGGCACCAGCCAGTAGATGGTGACATTGGCCAGCACGGCCGTGCGCCCGGCCGGCACCAGCGCCACCGCCAGATGCGTCAGCGCGAAATAGCAGCCGAGTTGCAGCAGGCCCACGCCCAGCACCGCCGGCAGGTCCCGCCGCCGCGGCAGCCGCAGCTTCCCCTTCATGGCCAGCACCAGCCCGACCACCAGCGCACCCAGCAGGGTGCGGGACACCGCGAACCAGAGTGGCGTGGCGTCCGCCAGGGCGGATTTCGTGATGGGCCAAGCGCCGCCGAACAGTGTCACGGCCACCAACAGCATCCGGATATCGGCGACTCGGATCATCTGTCGGCAGGTTCCGCGAGGCGAAGCACGATCCTGCTGACCGAGAGGGACTCGGCACCGGCTCGCGGCGCGGGGCCACTGGTGGATGCAAGCCCATGCGGCAGGCCACCAAGGCCTTGCGCGATATGAGCCATGCTGCGCGGCAGCCCTGCCATTGCCCCGATCCTTTCCCCTCACGGCACCGCGAGGGTTGGCGTCCGGATGCAATCCGTCAAGCCGTGCACGAGCCTGTGAGGCGGCTCCTATGGCATGGCAAGATGTTCGGTGGCCATGCCTGGAACGACGATGTCGGCGGCGGGGAAGTCGATCCTGGCCAAGGCTGGCTGCGGCGCAACAGTGAAGAGGCTTGGCGCCTTGCTTCCTGACGCCGCAGTCCGATGGCACGGCCAGGACATTGCTTTTTTTCGCGCCCTGGGCTGCCCCTTCAAGACGAAGGCTCGTGGCGCGACTCGCCTGTCGGGGTGGATGAGACGGGGCAGGCTGGCGGGCCTGCCCCGTCTCAGCGAAGGCCAGGGAATGGCCTTGCGGTAGTTCTCCATCCGGTCCCGCCGCGCGGGACCGGATGGGCCAGATCAGCTCGCCTTGATACCGGCAGCGCGGATGATCGGGGTCCACTTCGCGATTTCGTCGTTGAGGAACTTGGCCGCGCTGGCGGGGGTGCTGTCGCTGACGGTCTGCATAGTCAGGTCGGACAGGCGCGCCTTCACGCTGTCCATGGCCATCACCTTGTTCAGCGCCGCGTTGAACTGGGTGACGGTGGATTCCGGTGTGCCGGCCGGCAGCATCACCATGTGCCAGGTATAGGCCTCGTAGCCAGCCACGCCGGCTTCCTGGAAGGTCGGGATCTCCGGCACCTGCGACAGCCGCTGGCTGGAGGAGATGGCCAGGCCCTTCACCTCGCCACGCTGCACGAAGGGCAGCGCGCTGTTGGCGACATCCAGCATCATCACCACGGTGCCGTTCAGCAGGTCCGGCATGGCGGCGGCGGAGCCACGGTAAGGCACGTGGTTCACCTTCAGGTCGCCCGCCTGCTTCAGGAACAGCTCGCTGGCCAGGTGCAGCGCGGCGCCGTTGCCGGTGCTGGCGTAGTCGTACTTGCCGGGGTTCTTCTTGAACAGCTCGACCAGTTCCGGCAGCGAATTCACCGGCAGGTCCTTGTTGACCATCAGCATCATCGGGATCGTGCCGGTGAGCGCGACCGGCTGGAAATCCTTGATGGGGTCGAAGGGCAGGTTGGCGAAGATCTCGCGCAGAGCCGCATGGGCGATGGTGGTGTAGAGCGCGGTATGCCCGTCCTTCGCCTTGGCCACGGCATCGGAGCCCACGACAACGCCCGCGCCCGTGCGGTTCTCCACGATCACGCGCTGCGGCAGCATCTTGGACAGCTCATCGGCGATGAGGCGCGCCGGCACGTCGGTCGGCCCACCGGCCGCGAACGGCACCACGAGGCGAATGGGCTGGCTGGGCCAATTGGCCTGCGCGCTGGCAGCGGAGGGCAGCAGTCCCGGAAGCGTGGCGGCAGCGCCAAGGGCGAGGAAGTCGCGACGGTTCATTGACAGTTTGTCTCCTGGACAGGCCGGAAGAATTTCATGGAAGATTTGTCACGCTATGAACTGCAATCAAGGGTGCGTCAACGCGAGCCGGCGGTGCCTCCAGGGCATTGCAAAGCCAATGGAAAGCTGACCGGCACTGGTTTCACGCCAGGGCCGCCGGACGAGACGCTTCCACTCAAGGCATTATCCGGCCGTGCCTTCTGAAGGCACTGGTGAACAGTTCAGAAGCAAGATGCGTGAGGCTGCATCCAGCCCCAGCGCGGCGCGGGACGAGGCATCCGCCGCCACCGCCAGCATCCCCGCCAGGGCATCGGCTGTTTCCAGGAAAGCGAAGGCGGAGCGTTCCAGCTCCTGCCACGCCAGCAGGCTCGGCGCTGCCGGGCCCGGGCGTCCCTGAAGCGCATCCAGGAGCGGGCTGGCGCCGGCGGCTTCCGCCACGATCAGGCGCGGCACGGCGCCTCCCCCGGCGCGAAGCTGCACCGCCACCGCCGCGGCCAACCCACCCTGCCCGCCGGGCGCGACGACATGCGTCGGTGCAACGGGCAGCGCCGCGAGGATCTCCGCCGCCGCCAGACGGTCGCCCTGCATGATGTCACGCGGCACTTCGGTATAGCCTTCCATGGCCCAGGCGGAGACGAAGAACCAGCCTTCCTGGGCCGAGCGCCGCATTGCCTCCTCATGCCCTCCGCGCAGGATCTGGGCCTCGTCGCCCGACGCTATCTCGCCGTTCATGAACATCATGCAGCGGGCGCCCAGCCGCCGTGTGGCCCTGGCGATCGCCGTCAGGTCATCCCCACGGCCCTCGGCACAGGCGAAGGTGACGGTGCCTGCCGCCGAGCCACGCCGGGCCTGTTCCGCCCTCAGCAGACGCGACACCGCATAGGCGTAGCCCGGGCTCGCCGCCTCCCCCAGATGCACGGCGGCGAGCCCGGAAGCCTGCGCCTGTTCCGGCAGCGCCCGCAGCAGTGGCGGCACGCGGTCCGGCCAGGCGCGGATTTCCGCGCTGGCCCGGCGAAACCCGGATTCGGGCAGCAGGACGACGCCAGGCACCCCGTGATGCGGATTCATGAAAAGGCGGAAGGGCGTGGGCGCGATCATGCCTGCCAGCTTGGCCGCGCGGCCGGCGCACGGCAATCTGAGCAGCAGCAGAGAAGCACAGGCGAGGAAACGATGAAGATCACCATTCTGGGCGCCGGGGGATTCCTGGGCCGCAAGTTGGCGGCCCGGCTGGCCCAGGCGGGCGAGCTGAACGGCCGTGCCATCACCGGGCTGACGCTGTTCGACCTCAATGTGCCGCCGCCCCCCGCCGCCGCCTTTCCCATCCGCCGCATCCCCGGCGACCTGGCCAATCCGGCCACGGTGGCGGAAGCCATCCCGCCCGGCACCGACATCGTCTTCCACCTCGCCGCCGTGGTCAGCGCGGCGGCGGAAGCGGATTTCGACCTGGGCCTGCGGGTCAACCTGCAAGGCACGCTGGCGGTGCTCGAGGCCTGCCGGCGGCTGGAGCGGGCGCCACGGCTGGTCTTCACCTCCTCCGTCGCCAGCTTCGGTGGCGGCCAGGGCGCGGTGGTGCCGGATGACGGCCGGCAGCTTCCCGCCAATTCCTATGGCGCGCAGAAAGCGATGGGCGAGCTGCTGCTGCAGGATGCCAGCCGCCGGGGCATGATCGACGCCGTCAGCCTGCGGCTGCCCACCGTCATCGTGCGCCCCGGGCGCCCGAACAAGGCGGCTTCCTCCTTCGTCTCCGCCATTGTGCGGGAACCGTTGCTCGGCCTGCCGACCACATGCCCCGTGGGGCCGGACTTCGCCATCTGGGTCTGCTCGCCCCGCCGGGCCGTGGACTGGTTCCTCCATGCCGCCACCATGGATACCGCTGTGCTGGGGCTGGACCGCGGCATCAACCCGCCCGGCCTTTCCGTGACGGTGGCGGAACTGCTGTCGGCGCTGGAAGCCGCCGGCGGGCAGGAGGCGCGGAGCCTCGTCACCTTTCAGCCGGACCCTGCCATCGAGGCCATCGTCTCCGGCTGGCCCGCCAGCTTCGCGGCTACGCGGGCCAAGGCGCTGGGCTTCGCGCAGCAGGACGGTGCGGAAGCCATTCTGGATGCCTTCCTGGCCGATGACCTGAAAGCCACGAAGGCCGAGCGGGAAATGGCCTGAGCCATAATCTTCTGCCACTTTGCCAACGGCTTGCGGCACGAACTTGGCGGCATCGATCAACTTCGTGCCGCCAAATCGCAGAGGCATCTGGCCTGCCCCACGGTTTCACGCTATGGCGCCGGCGGGCCGCGACTGCCTTTGCCAGCACGTGGACTAGACCGCCTATCAGGCGTGCCGCCTGAGCCTATCGGCACCGAGGAGAGGACCAGCAACTTGATTTCCCGACGCACCATCATGCTGGCGGGCGGCATGCTGCCCCTGCTGCTCGCCGGCTGCCAATCCATCGTGGCGCCGAACAAGCCGCTTCCGGAAGACGGCACCATCGATCTGATGTCGCTGCTCTCCGCCCGCTCTGACACCAAGATCTTCACCGCCGCGCTGAAGCGTTCCGGCCTGGTGGAGCGGATCACGATCGCCAACGGCCCCGCCACGGTCTTCGTGCCGACGGACGCGGCGATCGAGGCCCTGCCGCCGGCGCAGCGCGCGATCTTCACCGACAGCTCCGCCGACCAGGCGGCGCTGCGCGCGGCCGTGGGCGGCATGATCGCCTCCGGCCAGCTGCGGCTGGAGAGCATCGCGGTGCGCAACGGCCTGCTCAATACCTGGACGACCGGGCAGCAGCTGAAGGTGACCGGTGCGCCGGCGCCGACCGCCAAGGTGCAGCGCGCGGTGCTGGCCAATGGCCGCAGCACCGCCAGCGGGCCGCAGATCAGCTTCGTGAAGGCGGACATCCTGGCCAGCAACGGCGTCATCCACGTCATGGACGGCGTGCTGGTTTCCTGACCAGCGCCATCGCGGGCGGGGCTTCGGCCCCGCCTGTTTTTTTGCACCATCCGGCCAGTTGGCAGGGGTGGCAAACCAGACCTTCCCTGGCATCCTGACATAGCCTACCAGCCGCTCCAGCAGCGTGCTGTTGCCGCGAATGGTAGTCAGAGCAGGCGACTTCCGCCGCGCCAGGGCGCATGGCCCTACCCTCTTCCCGAAATTGGAAGGCTGCGGGCGCCCGCCACTGGCGGTGGCGTAACTCCGCTTCGTAAAGGCGCCGCATCCCGCCTCGGGATGCCGGCCTGGGCTAAGGGCTGCCGCCCTTCCCTCGCGGCCCCTGCGGCTCCATGCTGGAGGCCACTCGAAGCCTTCGCGGAACCTGTTGATGTCCGATACCGATCCGGCCCTGATGTCGGCCGAGCAACTTCTCGCCCTTTATGCCCGCCGCCGCCTTTCCCCGGTCGAGGCCCTGCAGGCGATCCTGGAGCGGGTCGCGCGCTACAACCCCTGGGTCAATGCCTTCGCCATGCTGAACCCGCGCGCCCTGGCCGAAGCCGGCGCCAGCGAGGCCCGCTGGTCCGCCGGCCGCCCCATGGGGCCGCTGGACGGCGTGCCGGTGACGGTGAAGGACCTGCTGAACGTCCATGGCATGCCCACCCGCCGCGGCAGCAAGACCACCGACAGCACCCCGGCCACCGAGGATGCCCCGGCCGTGATTGGCCTGAAGGCCGCCGGCGCCGTGATCCTGGGCAAGACCACCACCACCGAATTCGGTTGGAAGACCCCGGGCGACAACCCGTTGAACGGCATCAGCCGCAATGCCTGGAACCCGGAGCGGACGGTGGGCGGCTCCTCCTCCGGCGCCGGCGCGGCGGGCGCGGCCAATTTCGGGCCGATGCATATCGGCACCGATGCCGGCGGCTCCATCCGCATCCCCGCCGCCTATTGCGGGCTGGTGGGGCTGAAGCCGACCTATGGGCGCATTCCGCAATGGCCGCTCAGCGCCTTCGGCCAGGTGTCCTGCGCCGGGCCGATGACGCGCAGCGTACGGGACGCGGCGCTGATGTTCTCCGCCATGGCCCAGGCCGACCTGCGTGACCCCTACTGCCTGCCGGACGACGTGCGGGACTGGCGCGAAGGCATCGAGGGTGGCGTGGCCGGGCTGCGCGTGGCCATCGTCCGTCGCCTCGGCTTCGCGCCGCCGATCGACGACGAAGGCCAGGCGGCGGTGGAACTGGCTGGCCGCCTGCTGGCCGAGCAGGGCGCCATCGTCGAATATGCCGACCCGGAACTGCCGGACACCCGGCATGTCTTCGGCCGTGTCTGGGGCGTAGCGCTGGCGCGCCTTGTCACCACCATGGCGCCCGACAAGCGCGCCCTGCTGGACAAGGGCCTGGATGAAGTGGCGGAACGTGAGGGCGGCATGTCCGCCATCGACTTCCTGGGCGCCGAGGCCATGCGCACCGAGGCCGCGCACGCCATGGCGCGCTTCCACCAGAAATACGACCTGGTGCTCTGCCCCACCACGCCCACCGCCGCCTTCGCCGCCGATGCCCCCACGCTGAAGCCGACGGAAGCCCTGTGGCGCGACTGGGCGCCCTGGACCTTCGCCTTCAACCTGACCCGCCAGCCGGCCATCACCGTGCCGGTGGGCCTGGATGAAAGCGGCATGCCGCGTGGCGTGCAGCTGGCCGCCGCGCAGCTGCGGGACGACCTCTGCTTCCGCGCCGCCCGCGCCATCGAACGCGCAGTGGCGCTGCCGGCGGCGAAGGCGGAGGAATCCCACGCCTGCGCCCATCACCACCACTAGAGGCAGGCTTGAACGGGGCGGTCCGCTGCCCCACTTCCGGCGTTGGAGGGACGGCCCTCCCGCGCAACGCGCATCCCCTCGCCGGGACGGCCCGGCATTGATCGGAGATGTTGGCGATGCTGCCCTGGACCGTCCTGTTCCTCGCCGGCCTGCTGGAAGTAGCCTGGGCCACCGGCCTGAAGCAGAGCGCGGGCTTCACCCGCCTCTGGCCCAGCGTGTTCACCCTGGTGACCATGGCCGGCAGCTTCCTGCTGCTGGCCTATGCCATGCGCTCGCTGCCCCTGGGCACCGCCTATGCCGTCTGGACCGGCATCGGCACCGTGGGCGCCGCCATCCTTGGCATCATGATGTTCGGGGAGGCCGCGACCCCCGCGCGCATCCTTTGCATCGGCCTGATCCTGGCCGGCATCGCGGGCCTGAAGCTGACCAGCTGAGACCCACCACGGGCCGCGGCTGCTAGACGGCCGGAGGCTTCCGGCGCAGCGCCAGTTCGATCTGCCCCAGCGCATCCATGGCGGCCTTCAGGGCGGAGCCATCCACCTGCCGCAGCAGTTCCGCCTCCACTTCGGCCAGGCGGACCTCGATGCGCCTGGCGGTGGTGAGGCCGGATGGTGTCAGCGCCAGCCGGCGGGCGCGCCGGTCCTCCGGGTCCTCAGCCCGCAGGACCAGCCCGGACGCGACCAGCGAGTCGAGCAGCCGCACCAAGCTGGGGCCCTCGATCCCGATCAGCGCGGCCAGGTCCTTCTGACGCAGCGGCTCCGACGCACGGTAGAGATAGACCAGCGGGCGCCAGCCGGCATCCGGGAAGGCGTCGCGGCGGATACCGGCATCCACGGCCTGCCGCCAAAGGCGCGCGAGCTGCATCAGGCGCAGGCCGAAGCCTGTTCGCTTCAAGTCATCAGGCATTCAGAACAGATAACTATCCGTCTGTTACCGCACAAGAATGACCTGCAAAGCCCAGGCTTACCAGCGGCGTGGCGGCCCGCAGTCCAGGTGGACGAAGCCTTCGCGGTAATAGCCGACGCCGCCCATCTGCATCTGCGCCGCCGTGCGGGCCACGCCACGCCCGTCGCGCCCCGGCAGACGGAAGTCGGCGGCCATGCCCGACATGTGCAGGCTGACGGTGGAGACCACCCGCGCCCGGCGGGCGGTGGAGGCATTGTGCTCCGGCGTGCGGTAGCCGCTGGAGATCTGGAAGGATTCGTCGGTATCCAGCCGCTCGGCCACGGCGCTCAGCACGTCGAACAGCCGGGGGTCCATGGGCGTCACCTCGGCTGCGGAAAGGTCGCGGAACACCCAGTCCAGCTTGTGCAGCGCCTCGCGGTTGTATTTGCCGTTCTGGAAGTAAATGCCGTCGAAGCTGTCCTCGGTGGGCACGCGCGTCACGCGCAGGCGGCGCACCGGGGGCAAGGCGACGGCCTTGGCGCTGCCAGGCATCAGCGCGGTGCAGGCCAGGGCGCCGAGGCCGGCGAAAACCTCCCGCCGGCTGAGCGCGGCCGGCTCGCAGCAGGGGCAGGGTCCGGGGCGGGTAAAGAGATCCAGCATCAGCGTGTCACCACCGCGGCCGTGCTGGCCGCCTTCTCGGTCTGGGGGCGCGGCGCGGCGGCCGCAACGGCCGGGGCCACGGTGCCGCGCTGGTCGAGCGCGCGGGCATAGGCGGCATCCAGTCCATAGATGTCCGGGCGGATGCGCACGCCCGCCTGCTCCACCGTCACGGTCTGGTAGAAGAGCCGCACCGGCAGCGGGCGGCGCAGGCCAACGGCGGTGGTCTGCTTCGATTCGAGCACCGTGTCCGCCTTGGCGCGATCCCAGCCGGGGGTGCCTTCCAGCACCACGTCCAGCAGCTCCATCGGCTTGTCCAGGCGGATACAGCCGGAAGAGAAGGCGCGGCTCGGCCGGCTGAAGAGGTGACGGTCCGGCGTGTCGTGCAGGTAGATGTCGTCGCCATTGGGCATGATGAACTTGATCCGGCCCAGCGCGTTCGAATCCCCCGCATCCTGCCGGAAGAAATAGGGGATCTTCTTCGGGTCGATGCTGGCCCAGTCCACCGTCAGCGGGTCCACTTCCACCCGTTCCCCGCCGACATACTGGTAGATGCGGAAGCCCTTCTCGATCATCGCGCGCGGGTCGCGGCGGAACTTCGGCAGCAGGTCTTCCCGCGCATTGCGCTCGGGCACGCCCCAGGGCGGGTTGAACTGCACGGTGTTCATGGTCACCGAGAGCATCGGCGTGGCCCGGTTCGGGTTGCCGACGATCACCGCCATGTCCAGCAGCACGCGGCTGCCATCCAGCAGCTTCAGCCGGTAATCGGGGATGTTCACCTCGATCCGGCGGCCCGGCTGCGGGCGTGGCGCGGCGCGGCGCATATCCATCGCGACGCGGATCTGGTCCACGCGCGCCTGGGCCGGGCGGTTCATGAGGGCCAGCGTGGCGGGGCCGATGCGCCCATCGGCCTCCAGGCCATTGGCGGCCTGCCAGCGGCGCACCGCCTCCAGCAGCGGGTCGTCATAGAGCGTGGGGTCGATCGGGACCGTGGCGGCCAGAATGGCGTCCTCGGCGGCGATGCGGGCGCGCAGCGCGGGCACGCGCTCCGGGTCGATGGCAGCCGGCTCGATGGTGCCGCCACCTGTCGGCACGCTGGGCCAGCCGCCGGCAGCCACCAGCGCACGCGACGCCTGCAAGGCCAGCCGCAGCGCCTCCATGCCAGGGGGCAGCAGCGCGGCCTGTTCGATCACCTCGGCCGGTTCGGCATGGCTGTAGAGCCGTGCCTGCCACGCCACCATGGCCACCGAGTCGCGCCGGATGTCAGGACGGTTCGCAAGGCTGCGCACTCGCCCCTGCAACAGGTCGCCCAATGCGGCATAGGCGGCGGCGTAGAGCGCGGTGGTATAGCCCTGCGGGTCGGAGGCTGCGCGGGCATCGGGCGGGATATTGTAGTGGCCCGGGTTCAGGCCATCCACGTCCAGCGCCCGCAAGCGGGTGGACAGGCGCAGCAAGGCCTCCCAACTCGGCTGGGCAGGTTGCAGGGCGGGTCCGGCCGCCAGTGCCGGCATCGGCAGGACAGAGGCCAGGAACAGCAGGCAGACATGGCGGCGACGCATGCTGTTTGCATACAGCCCCGAGGCCCGGCATTCCAGCCCCGAGAAGCCCCAGCCTGCCCCTGCTGCCCCGCAAAAAATCGCGTGTTTCCGCGCCCCTAGCCGCTTCCGCTCAGAAACGGCACAAAGTGTTACTGCTTGCCCTTCAGGGCGGCCAGCTTGGCGAAGGGGTTGGGCCGGGCGGGTTCTTCCTCCGGCCCTTCCTCTTCCTCTTCCTCTTCCTGCGGCAGTTCCAGCTGGGCGCCGGGCACGCGGGGGTAAGGGTCGAGCGCCAGGGAAAGCTGCTCGGCGACCGCCTCGCCCAATTCCAGCACCTCCCCCTCCGTGAGGATCTCGTCGGGGCCATCCGGCTCGTCCTCTGGCTCCGCGCCCTCGGGCAGGAAGCGGAGGTCCACCGGCTCCTCGATATGCTGCGGCACCGGCTCCAGCGTCACCACGCAGGCCTGCACCACATCGGCGGTCAGGTGGCCGCGCACGCGCACGGCGCCGCCGGCTTCCTGGCGCAGCCGCAGGCTGGCCCGCAGCGAGGACACTTCCAGGATGCCGAAGCGGGCCGCCAGCGCGGCACGCTCGGCCTCGGTGGCCTCCAGCTCCTCCCGCTTTTCCTTCCGGCTCACCGCGCCCCAGGGGAGGGTCCGGGAGAATTCAGGTGCGATATCGGTCATGCCACAGGCTCCGGGAAGCGCGCCTTGCCGGCCAGCAGGGCCTCCAGCGGCTGGGCGGCCAGGGCGGCGTCGGCGTTGAAGGTGATGTCGGTCAGCCGCGCCACCGCAGGATCGGCGGCCGGGCGGGTGCCGCGCCAGACATTGCGGGCCAGGGCATCGGCCAGCGCGGCGTGGTCGCCGGCGGCCAGCGGCGCCTCATAGGCCAGGGCGCGGCCGTGGAAGGCTTCCCACATGTTCTTCACCCGCTTGGCGATGGACATGTCGCCGACGCCCATCTCGCGCAGATTCGTATCCATGTCCGCGAACATGGCGTCGAAGACGGCCTGTGCCAGGGCGGCGCCGCGTGGGTCCGTATCGCGGTGCAGGCGGCGGATCAGCAGCGCCACCTGCAGCCCCACCAGGTCGAAGCGCCCGTCCAGCGTGTCAGGCACGCCGAGGGTCGTGAAGAAGAACGGATGCCGCGCGGCACGCACGGCGGTCGCGTAGAGCTCGAAGCCCTGACGTTCATGCGGCTTGCGGCGGAACAGGCCGAACAGGGCCATGATGTGGCGCGGCTCCCTCTGGTCCGGCGCCAAGACAGCAGGCACCGGTTGACCCCGATGCGGGGCAGTGGCAATCGACCGAGCAGATGGACCGCAACCCGCCCCGGGTCAATCGCGCCGCGTGCGGCACGGCCGGGTGGCGGGCCAAACCAACCAGAGGATCGGCGCCACCATGGCCAGCAGCCACACCTCCCCTGCCCCGCGGGCGCGCCGGCATCCAATGCGCGCCGGGCTGCTTGCCCTTGGCCTTGCGCTCGCCGGCTGTTCCGTGTTCGAGGCGCCGCCCGTGCAGCGCGGCAACCGCGCGGACCCCGAGCTGATCAGCCAGCTGACCCCCGGGGTGCAGACCAAGACCGATGTGCGGGCGCTTCTGGGCTCCCCCAGCGCCACCGGCACCTTCGATGACCAGGAATGGTATTACATCAGCTCCATCACCCGCATCCGCCCGGCGCAGAACCCGGGCGTGGAGCAGCAGCGCGTGGTGGCCATGCAGTTCGACGACCAGGGCGTGCTGCGCAACATCCGGGAGTTGGGCCCCAAGGACATGAAGGACGTGCCGGTGGTGGAGCGCACCACGCCGGTGCCCGGCAGCGAGCGGACCTGGCTGCAGGCGCTGTTCGGCAATATCGGCCGCGTCGGCGCCGGCGGCCTGACGGCCCAGGACCAGGGCCCCGGCGGCGGCCCGGGCCGCTGAAAAAAGGCCGCCTCCGGGCGGCCTTTCTTTTTTATCCGCAAAGCGCCAGGCCGCCGTCCCTCCAAGGGCGGCGGCCGCGCTTGTGCTTGATTTCCCTGGCTTCTTCGCCCCGGCTGCTGGAACCCGGCGGCCGTCCCGGTGGTTATGACCGGGCAAGCCTGAGGGAAAGAGCGCGATGACAGGATCGCCTCACGCCACGGGTGATCCCGGGGCAGGCGATGTCATGAGCGGCACCACGCCGCCATGGGGTGTCGATTCCCGGTAGCAGGGCCGCACCAACAGAGAGCCGCGCCACGCAAGCGGCGGAGGAACACCATGGAGCAGCCGCACGAGGTGACCGTCCAGATCGGTGACAACATCTATACCGGCAGCTATCGCATCGAGGGCGGCATCGTGAAGGTGGTCGCCGACGACTATGGAAGCGAGGAAGCCGCCCGCATCGACGGCGACGATCCGCATGACCTCGCGCAGATGCTGCTGCGGGAGATGATCCGCCGCAAGGAAGACCTCTAGGCGGCCTGGCCGAGTGCAGCCGAACCAGAGCGGGAGTTCATCGCATGGTCAATCCGGCACATATCGAGAAAGGCCAGATCCAGGACCACATGCCCGTGGTGGGCAGCGACGGCAAACACTTCGGCACCGTGGACCATTTGGCGGGCGATTACATCAAGCTGAACCGGAGCGACATCGGAACCGGCGGACTCCATTGTTATCTGCCGCTCAGCGCCGTGGTGGGGCTGCAAGGTGGCGTGGTCCGGCTGTCGATGCCGGCGATGCAGGTGAAGCAGGCCTGCATGACCGAGGAGGAGGTGCTGAAGCGCAGCTCCATGGCTCCCGACGAAGGCGCCCGCCTCGGCCGGAAGCATGATGACGCACCGCGCGGCAGCCGCGAAGGCGCATGAAAGGAACCAGTATGCAGGATGGACTGGCCCAAGGCCGTGACCGTGACCCGGGAGACGCGGTGCCGGAAGGCTTCGCGGTGCAGGAACCCGCGCCGCTGAGCGAGCACGACAAGGCGGTCAAGCGGCGGCTGGAGAAGCTGGGGCGCAACCAGCCTAAGGACGGCAGCAGCCGCGCCTCTTAGGCCTGGCCAGCGCAGCCACGGCTTCCGGCGTCAGAAGTGGCTCCACCCCTCGCGGCCAAGGGGGATAGCTCCTCCCCGCGCATCCCGCACCGTCACCACCGCCTCCCCAGGCAGGAAGCGCCCGATGCGAGTGGCGGCCACGCCGGATGCGGCGGCGCGGGCCGTGATTTCCGCCGCCGCCTCGGGTGGCGCCGCGAAGAGCAATTCGTAATCGTCGCCGCCCGTCAGAATTCGCGGCAGGAGCTCCGGGCGGGCCGCCAGCAGCGCCGCCGCTTCCGCTGACAACGGAACACGCGCGGCCTCGATCTCCGCTCCGCAACCGGAAGCGCGGCAGAGATGGCCGAGGTCCTGCACCAGCCCGTCCGAGACATCCATCGCCGCCGTGGCGAGGCCGACCAGCGCCTGCCCCAGCGCCACCCGGGGACGCGGCAGGCGGTAGCGGGTGGCGAGGTGGCCGCCAGCCTCCCCCGGCAACTCGCCCAGCAGGACAGCCAGGCCCAGCGTGCCGTCGCCGATGGTGCCGGAGACCCAGATATCCTGCCCCGGCATGGCCCCCACCCGCCGCAGCGCCTGCCCCGGCGCCACATGGCCCAGGATGGTCAGGGAAAATGACATGGGCCCTGGGGTGGAAGTGGTGTCGCCCCCCAGCAGGGAAATGCCGAATTCCGCCTGGTCCTGCGCCAGCCCGGCGCTGAAGCCCGCCAGCCAGTCCGGCGGCAGATCCCGCGGCAAGCTGGCGGTGAGCAAATAGGCCAGCGGCGCCGCGCCCATCGAGGCTAGGTCGGAGAGATTGGTGCGCAGCAGCTTGCGGCCGATGGTCTCCGAGGGGTCGTCCGGCAGGAAATGCACGCCGGCCACCATGGCATCCGCCGCCAGCACAAGTTCCCGCCCCGGCGGCGGGGTCATGACGGCGGCATCGTCCGAAAGCTCCAGCGCGCCGGGGCCGGCCAGCGGGCGGAAATGGCGGGCGATCAGGGCGAATTCAGGCGGCAGGGTCATGCCGCCTCATGGCATGAAAGCCGGGGAAAGGCAGCCCACCGCCTCGCGGGGCCTTGATGGCGGCAGCCGGGCGGCCGACCATCCAGCGATGCCACAGGACGTTAGCCTGCCATGAACAATGATTCCCGCTTCCTCGGCCGGCGCGCGATGCTGGGCACCATCTCCGCCACCGTACTGGCCGCCACCGCCGCCCGCGCTCAGGATGCCGAGCCGGAGACGCCGGCGGCGGAACCGGCCCAGACAGGCAGGCCGGGCGAATACCTCATCACCGGCGCGCATCTGCTGACCATGGATGACAAGCTGGGCGAGATCGCCAGCGGCGCCGTGCATGTGCGGGACGGCGCCATCGTGGCGGTGGGCGCCGACCTCCAGGCACCCGGCGCCCAGCGGATTGAGGCGCATGGCGCCGTGGTGATGCCGGGCTTCGTCGATACGCATTGGCACCTCTGGGCCACGCTGGCGCGCGGGCTGGGCGCCAAGGGCGGCTTCGACAAGGCCATGGCGGCGCTGGCGCCAAAGTTCGGGCCGCAGGACAACGCCCTGGGCGTGCGGCTTTCCCTGGCCGAGGCGGCGCATGCCGGCATCACCACCGTCTGCAACTTCGCCCACAACACCCGCGGCCCCGAGGCCGCCCGCGCCGAATGGCAGGCGATGCGCGACAGCGGCCTCCGTGGCCGCTTCTACTACGGCCATCCCAACGAACTGCCCAAGGACAAGCTGATGGACCTGCCGGGGCTGGAAGCCCTGGCCAAGGAGATCAAGGGCGACGGGCTGGTCTCCCTCGGCGTCGCCGCGCGCGGGCCGGACCGCTCGCTGGCGGAGATCTGGCGGCGGGAATGGGCGGCGGCGCGGGACCTGAACCTGCCGATCTCCACCCATGTTGCCTACAGCAAGGCGGTGGCGCAGAGCGGCGCCATCAAGGCCATGGCGGAAGGCAGCTTCCTGGGCCCCGATGTGCAGCTCATCCACCTCACCCAGGCCAGCGACGACGACCTGCGCCGGGTGGCCGATGGTGGCTCCCCCGTCGGCCTCTGCCCCTGGACAGAGATGCAGGTGGGCTTTGGCCTGCCGCCGGTCGCGCGCCTCCAGAAGCAGGGGCTGCCCATCGGGCTGGGGCTGGACAACCTGGCGCTGGCCGGAAACGCCGATGTCTTCGCCATGATGAAGCTGACGGCCGACCTCGCTGCCGCCAGCGCCGGGGAACAGGGCACGCTGACGGAACGGCAGGTGCTGGAATGGGCCACGATCGGCGGCGCCCGCAGCATCGGGATGGAGGAGCAGATCGGCTCCCTGACGCCCGGCAAGCGGGCGGACCTGATCATGGTGCGGATGGACGCGGTGAATACCACGCCCGCCCCGCGCCCCGACATCACCCTGGTACGGGCGGCGCAGCCGGCCAATATCTCACTGGTGATGATCGAGGGTCGCATCCACAAGCGCGGCGGCCGCCTCGTCGGCCATGACACCCGCAAGCTGCTGCGGGATGCCGGCGGCGCCTTTTCCCGCCTCCAGAAGGAGGCCGGGATCTAGCGCTGGAACTCGGCGCCGCGCAGATGCCGCGCCAGGGCGTCCAGCACGCCATTGGCGAAGCGCGGTTCCTCGCCCCCGAAGAAGCCGTGGGCGATGTCCATGTATTCGTTGATCACCACGCGCGCCGGCGGCTCGGAGCCCGAGGAGAATTCGAAGGCCGCCGCCCGCAGCAGGGCGCGCAGCACCGGGTCCAGCCGCGCCACGGTCCATTCGCGGGCCAGATGGCCGCCAATGATCTCGTCCAGCGTCTCCGCCTGCCGCGCCACGCCACGCACGACATGCGTGAAGAGCGGCACGTCCACCGTGGGCACGCGGCCGTCTTCGAAGCCGCCGCCATCGGGGCCGAGGCGGTGGCGGACGAACTGGTCGATCACCGTCTCGGCGCTTTCGCCGCTCTGGTCGCTCTGGAACAGGGCCTGGATGGCGGCAACGCGCGCGCCGGTGCGCGGCCGGCCCGGCGGGGGAGCCGGGCGGGACTTCTTCTGGGTGGGGGTGTTCATTTGATGCCCCATCTGCGCGCCAGAGCGATCTGGGTCAACAGCGCATAAGCGGCCTCGCCACCCTTGTTATGGCGGTCGTCGGCGCTGCGGGCCTCGGCCTGGTCCAGGCTCTCCACCGTCAGCAGGCCGAAGCCCAGGGGCACGCCGGTTTCGCTGCTGATGTCCATCACGCCCTGGCAGACGGCCTCGCAGATGAACTGGTAGTGGTCGGTCTCGCCCTTCACCACGCAGCCATGCAGCAGGAAGCCGTCCCAGCCCGGCGCCACCTTCAGCGCCATGCGCAGCGCCGCCGGCAGCTCATAGGCACCGGCCACGTCCACCACCTCGACATGGCAGCCGGCCTCGTGCAGCAGCTTCTCGGCGCCCCGGCGCATGCCGGAGACCACGCCCTCATAGTAGGGCGCCTGGATCAGCAGGATGCGCGGCGCGGGGCCGGGGATGGAGGGGGTGCTGCGCTCGGGCGCGTCGACGGTGCTCATGCCGCGCCTTCCTCCGTCTCGCCCCCGCCGTCAATGGGGCGGGTCTCCACCACGGCCAGGCCATAGCCCTCGAGGCCGACGATGGCCTTGGGGTGGTTGGAGAGCAGGATCATCTCCTTCACGCCCAGGTCCGCCAGGATCTGCGCGCCGATGCCGTAGTCGCGCAGCTCGGGCGGTGCCGTGCGGTCGCGGCCGGCGCGGACCCGCTCGGAAATCGCCGTCGGCTTGATGTCGCGGATGATGACCACCGCGCCGCGCCCGGCGGCCGCGATCTCGGCCATGGAGCGCTGCAGGTCATGCGGGCCCTTCATGCCGATGATGTCCTGCAGCACGTTCACGGCATGCATGCGCACCAGCACCGGCCCGGGGCGGGACAGGTCGCCCTTCACCAGCGCCACATGCTCCCCGTATTCCAGGGTATTGGCGTAGACGATCACCCGCCATTCGCCATGCCCGCTGGAATCCGGCATGCGGCCTTCCTCCACCCGCTTCACCAGCCGCTCGGTGCGGCGGCGATGCCCGATGAGGTCGGCGATGGTGCCGAGCTTCAGGCCATGATGCTGCGCGAAGGCCACCAGGTCCGGCAGCCGGGCCATGGTGCCGTCCTCGTTCATGATCTCGCAGATCACGCCGGCGGGGTTCAGCCCGGCCATGCGGGCGAAATCCACCGCCGCCTCGGTATGCCCGGCGCGGACCAGCGTGCCGCCCTCCCGCGCCACCAGCGGGAAGACATGGCCGGGGGTGACGATATCCTCCCGCTTGGTCTCCGGATTGATGGCGACCGCGATGGTGCGGGCGCGGTCGGCGGCGGAAATGCCGGTGGTCACCCCTTCCCGCGCCTCGATCGAGACGGTGAAGGCGGTCTGGTGCCGGGTGCCATTGGCCTGGGCCATCAGCGGCAGGCCGAGCTGCTCGACGCGGTTGCGCGTCATCGCCAGGCAGATCAGGCCGCGCGCGAAGCGGGCCATGAAGTTGATGGCATCCGGCGTGGCGAACTGCGCGGGGATCACGAGGTCGCCCTCGTTCTCCCGGTCCTCGTCATCGACCAGGATGAACATGCGGCCGCGGCGCGCTTCCTCCAGCAGTTCCTCGGTGGGGCTGAGGAACTCGTGCAGGGAGCTCTCTTTGGTGACGATGCTCATGAATTGAACTCCCGCAGTCGGGCGACGTAGCGCGCCAGCATGTCGATCTCGATATTCACCCGCCGGCCCGGCGCCAGCTCGCCCAGCGTGGTCACGGCCGTCGTATGGGGAATGACATTCACGCCGAAGCTGGCGCCATCCACCTCATTCACCGTGAGGGAGACGCCATCCACCGTGATGGAACCCTTGGGCGCCACATAGCGCGCCAGCCCGTCCGGCAACTGGAACATCCAGCGCGTGGAACCGTTCTCCGGCGTCTCGGACAGCACTTCCGCCATGCCGTCCACGTGGCCAGAGACGACATGGCCGCCCATCTCGTCGCCCATCTTCAACGCGCGCTCCAGGTTGATACGCGAGCCGACCTTCCAGGTGCCGAGCGTGGTCTTGGACAGGCTCTCGGCCGAGACTTCGACCGTGAAGCGGTCGTCCTCCAGCGTCACCACCGTCAGGCAGCAGCCGGAGCAGGCGATGGAGGCGCCGATCTCGGCACCCTCCAGCCAGCCCTCGGGCGTGTCGATGGCCAGGCGCATGTCCCGCCCTTCCCCAATGGGGTCGATGGCGGCGACGACGCCGATGGCGGTGATGATGCCAGTGAACATGTTTCAGGCAGCCTCGAACTCGCTGAGCAGATCAGGGCCCAGCACAGCGGCGGAGACCCGGCGGAATCTGGGCATGGCGGAGAGCATGTCCAGCGGAAGCACATCCACGGCGGGCCGGCCATCCGCCCCCATCGTGGCAGGAGCATGGAACCAGGCGAGGCGATCCACCAGCCCCGCGCGCAGCAATCCGGCTGCCAGCGCCGCGCCGCCCTCGGCGAAAACCCGCGTGATGCCGCGCACCGCCAGCGCCCGCAGCAGGGCGCCGACGTCCAGGCCCGTGCCATTCTCCGCCGCCGGCACTTCCACCAGCTCGGCGCCACGGGCCCGCAGGGCGGCCAGCGCGGCTTCCGGATGGCCGGAGCGGGTGACGATCCAGGCCGGGGCCGGGTTGTGGAAGAGCCGGGCGGAGGCCGGGGTACGCAGCCGGGCATCGGCCACCACGCGCACGGTGGGCGTCGGCGCGGCGCCGGGCAGGCGGCAGGTCAGGTCTGGGTCATCGGCCAGCAGGGTGCCGCTGCCGACCAGCACGGCATCATGCCGCGCCCGCATGGCATGCACCGCCCGGCGCGCGGCGGGGCCGGTGATCCAGCGGCTCTCCCCGGTGCGGGTGGCGATGCGGCCATCCAGCGTGGTGGCCAGCTTCAGCGTCACCAGCGGCAGCCCCGCGGAAACGCGGCGGATGAAGCCGGCTGTCAGGGCGGCGGCCTCGGCCTCCAGCACGCCGTGCTGCACCTCGATGCCGGCTTCCTGCAACAGGCGCAGGCCGCGCCCATCCACGCGCGGGTCGGGGTCGCGCAGCGCCACCACCACCCGGGCGACGCCGGCGGCGATCAGCGCATCGGTGCAGGGCGGCGTGCGGCCCCAGTGGCAGCAGGGCTCCAGCGTCACATAGGCGGTGGCGCCACGCGCGGCCTCGCCGGCCCGTCGCAGCGCCTCGGTCTCCGCATGCGGGCGGCCACCGGGGGCGGTCCAGCCACGGCCGACCACCTGCCCGTCCCGCACCACCACGCAGCCCACGGCCGGGTTGGGCCAGGTATTGCCGAGGCCGCGTGCCGCCAGCGACAAGGCAGCGCGCATATGCGCCTCGTCCTGTGCGTGCTGCTCTGCCCCGGTTGCCATGTCAGGCCGCGACGGGTGTGGCCAGAAGGGCCAGGGGCTTGGCCAGGATGCTGTGGCGCAGCATGGCGTCCAGCACCGGCTCCGGCCGCATGCCGGCATCCATCAGCGCGTAGCCGCGGCGGCGGAACAGCCCCAGGGCGCGCAGTTGTCCGCTCGGCACCCGCACCCGCAGCCGGTCCACGCCCAGGCCGGCGAGATGCGTCTCCATCTCCGCCAGCAGGGTGGAGCCGATGCCCTGCCCCGTCATGGCCGGCGCCACCCAGAGGCCCAGCAGCCGGGCGGGCGGGTCCATCTCGCCAGGCAGGGAGGCCAGCGCGCAGCCAACCGGCACGCCGTCCATCTCGGCCAGCAGCAGCGGCCCGGGATTGGTGGCAAAGAAGCAGTTGAAGCGCGGGGCATCCGCCCGCGCGCGCAGTTCCGGCGCCAGCAGCGGCGCCAAAGCGCGGCCATAGGCATCGGCGGCCAGGGCCGCCAGGGCGGGCCGGTCTGTCAGCAGCGCCTCGCGGAGGGCGAAGCCCTGGCTTGGTCGGAGAGCCGCGATGCGGCCGGCGGCGCGCGGCAAAGGCGCCGCCGGGGATGCGAAATTTACCACGTGTGTTCTTCAACCGTTATCGAGATCGGTGGATTTGCCCAGGGCGCCCAGGAAAGCCTGGAAGTCCTTGGCCTCACGAAAATTGCGGTAGACGGAGGCGAAGCGGACATAGGCCACGGGGTCCAGTTCCTTCAACGTCTCCATCACCATTTCGCCAATGGCGCGGCTGGTGATCTCGCTTTCGCCTTCGGCTTCCAGGCGGCGCTGGATGCCGTTGACGATGCGGTCCACCCGGTCCTCGTCCACCGGCCGCTTGCGCAGCGCGACGCGGATGGAGCGGGCCAGCTTCTCCCGGTCGAAGGGCACGCGGCGGTTGTCCGACTTCACCACCGTCAGCTCGCGCAACGTCACGCGCTCGAAGGTCGTGAAGCGGGCGCCGCAGGAGGGACAGGAGCGGCGGCGGCGGATGGCCGCGCCGTCATCGGCCGGGCGGCTGTCCTTTACCTGCGTATCCTCGCTGCCGCAGAAGGGACAGCGCACGGCCCCGGCCCCGCCTTACCGGCTCAGGCCTTGTAGATCGGGAAACGGGCGCAGAGGTCGAGGACCTTCTGTCCCACTGCCTTCTCCACCGCCTCATTGGCTTCCGGTGCATTGGCCTGGCTCAGGCCCTTCAGCACCTGGCCGATGAGCTGGCCGATCTCGCGGAACTCCGCCTCGCCCAGCCCGCGCGTCGTGCCGGCGGGGGAGCCCAGGCGGATGCCGGAGGTCACCGCGGGCTTGGCCGGGTCGAAAGGAATGGCGTTCTTGTTGCAGGTCAGATGGGCGCGGCCCAGCGCGGCCTCGGCGGCCTTGCCGGTCAGGTTCATCGGCCGCAGGTCGACCAGCATCAGGTGGTTGTCGGTGCCGCCGGTGACGATGCCGGCGCCCTGGGCCTTCAGCTCCTCGGCCAGGGCCTTGGCATTGGCCACCACCTGGTGGGCATAGGCGCGGAACTCGGGGCGCAGCGCCTCGGCGAAGGCCACGGCCTTGCCGGCGATGACATGCATCAGCGGCCCGCCCTGAAGGCCGGGGAAGACAGCGCTGTTGATCTTCTTCGCCAGCGCCTCGTCATTCGTCATGATCATGCCGCCGCGCGGACCGCGAAGGGTCTTGTGCGTGGTGGTGGTGACGATATGGGCGTGGGGCACCGGGCTCTCATGCGCGCCACCAGCCACGAGACCGGCGAAATGCGCCATGTCCACCATGAAATAGGCACCGACCTCGTCGGCGATCTGGCGGAAACGAGCAAAATCCCAGGCGCGGGAATAGGCGGAACCACCGGCCACGATGACCTTGGGGCGGGATTCGCGCGCGATGCGGGCGACCTCCTCCATGTCGATCATCTGGTCTTCCTGCCGCACCGTATAGGGCGCGACCTTGAACCACTTGCCGGACTGGTTGGCGGCGGAGCCGTGGGTCAGGTGGCCGCCGGCGGCGAGGTCCAGGCCCATGAAGGTGTCGCCCGGCTGCATCAGGGCAAAGAACACCGCCTGGTTGGCCTGGGCGCCGCTATGCGGCTGCACGTTCACGAAGTTCACGCCGAAGAGCTGCTTGGCGCGCTCGATGGCCAGCGTCTCGACCACGTCCACGTATTCGCAGCCGCCGTAGTAGCGGCGGCCGGGATAGCCCTCGGCATACTTGTTGGTCAGCACCGAGCCCTGGGCCTCCAGCACGGCGCGGGAGACGATGTTCTCGCTGGCGATCAGCTCGATACCGTCCTGCTGCCGCACCAGTTCCTGGCCGATGGCCTCCAGGACCTGCGGGTCGGTCTCGGAAAGCGGGGCGGAGAAGAAGCGGCTGGCGCCGGCCAGGGGGGACAGATCGTTCATCGGCTCAGGCCTCCTGGCCCGCGGGGGTAGGATTGATCTTGGCCACGCGGCGCGCGTGGCGCCCGCCCTCGTAAGGCGTGGTCAGGAAGGCGGAGAGGCTGTCCAGCACCACTTCCGGCCCCGTGGTGCGGGCACCGAAGCAGGCGACATTGGCATTGTTATGGGCGCGGGTCAGGCGCGCCTCGGTGGTGCTGTGGAGCACCACGGCGCGGATGTCGGGGTGGCGGTTGGCGGCGATGGACATGCCGATGCCCGTGCCGCAGACCAGCACGCCGAAGGCGGCCTCGCCTTTGGCCACCGCCTGCGCCACCTGATGGGCGAAGTCGGGGTAATCCACGCTGCCATCGCCATGGGTGCCGAAGTCGCGCACGGGATGACCCGCGGCCTTCAGCGCCGCGCGCAGGCTATCCTTCAGGGCGACGCCGGCATGGTCGGCGCCGATGGCAATGGGAGTTTCGGCCGGATTCATGGCGCCTCCGTTACCACGGCTTGCGTCTCTGTGAAACATGGCCCACCAGCCCTCGCGTGCAAGGCCGAAGCGCGGACCTGACATGGCGCGGTAGTGGGTTTCCCCGCCTGCCTTGCCGTGGCACTGAGTGAAACACCTTCTGCGGAGACATTCGGAGATGATCCAGCCCTTTGGCGCCTTCCCCAACCTGCGCCCGCGCCGCAACCGCCGCGATGGCTGGACCAGGCGGCTGGTGGCCGAGAATCGCCTGTCGGTGGATGACCTGATCTGGCCGATCTTCGTGATGGAAGGCAACGGCGCCCAGGCCTCCGATGTCGCCTCCATGCCCGGCGTGCAGCGCGTGACGCTGGAGGCCCTGGCCCGGCATGTCGCCCCGGCTGCGGAGCTGGGCGTGCCGGCCGTTGCCCTCTTCCCCATGACGCCGCCGGAGAAGAAGGACGCCGAGGGCACCGAGGCCAAGAACCCGGACAACCTGATGTGCCGTGCCGCCCGGCTGCTGAAGCGGGAGTTCCCCGACCTCGGCCTGATCGGTGACGTGGCGCTGGACCCCTATACCGACCACGGCCATGACGGCGTGATCCGCGACGGCTATGTCGACAACGACGAGTCACTGGAGATCCTGGCCACCCAGGCCCTGGTGCAGGCCCAGGCCGGCATCGATGTCATCGCCCCTTCCGACATGATGGACGGCCGCGTCGGTGCCATCCGCGCCAAGCTGGACGGTCAGGGGCTGATCGGCACCCGCATCATGTCCTATGCCGCCAAGTATGCCTCGGCCTTCTACGGCCCGTTCCGGGACGCGGTGGGCTCCGGCGGCGCGCTGAAGGGCGACAAGAAGACCTACCAGATGGACCCCGCCAATTCGGACGAGGCCCTGCGCGAGGTCGCCATGGACCTGGCCGAGGGCGCCGACATGGTGATGGTCAAGCCCGGGATGCCGTACCTGGATATCGTGCAGCGGGTAAAGGCCGAGTTCCGGGTACCCACCTTTGCCTATCAGGTCAGCGGCGAATACGCGATGATCATGGCCGCCGCCCGCAACGGCTGGCTGGATGGCGAGCGGGCGATGATGGAAAGCCTCATGGCCTTCAAGCGCGCCGGGGCCGATGGCGTGCTGACCTATTTCGCGGTGGAAGCCGCGCGGGTCCTCAAGAAGTAAGCGGTGGGGGCGCGGCCGCGCCGCGCCCCCTGCCCTGTCAGGTGCCCGGCGCGCGGCGGCCGCGCTGCTGGCGCGGCACCACCACGGCGGCGGCCGGGGCCGCGAAAGCCGCCTGCAACTCGCCGGCCACGAAACGCTGGGCATCGCCCGCCTTGCTCAGCACGGCCGGGTCGGCGCCGAAGAACTCGTGCGTCACGCCCTCGTAGTCGCGATAGGCCACCTGCACGCCGGACTGCTGCAGCTTCTGCGCCAGCATCTGGCCCTCGCTGCGCAGCGGGTCGATCTCGGCGGTGACGATCACGGCCTTAGGCAGCCCGCGCAGCTCCGCATTGCCCACCACGTTCAGGCGCGGGTCCATTCTCTCGGCGGCGTCGCCGCCGCTGTAGTTGTTCAGGAACCACTGCATCATGGCCGCGTTCAGCGGGTTGGAGCGCACGTTCTGCGTATAGGACGGCGTGGTCATGTCGGTGCCGACCAGCGGATAGATCAGGCCCATGGCCACCGGCAGCGGCGCCCGCGCTTCCCGCGCCATCATGGCGACATTGATGGCCAGGTTGCCGCCGGCGCTCTCGCCCACCACCGCGATGCGGGTCAGGTCGCCGCCCAGCGGCGCCGCGTTCTGCACCGCCCAGAGGTAGGCGGCATAGGCGTCGTTATGCGCGGTGGGGAAACGGAATTCCGGCCCCTGGCGGTAATGCACCGCCAGCACGATGGCACCCGTATCCGCCGCCAGCGCCCGGGCGGAGGCATCGTAGGTATCCAGATCCGCGATCACGAAGCCGCCGCCATGATAATAGACGATCACCGGCAGGCGCGGCAGCGGCTGGCCACGCGCGGGCTCGGGCTGCGGGATATAGACCCGGGCCTTCAGGGGGCTGGCCGAGCCATCGGCGCCGGGGATCTCGATATCGCGCACCTGGGGGACGGGGCGCGGATCGGTCCGCAGGCCAAGCTGGCGCTGCCGCAGCTTCACGGCGTCGGCCAGGGTGGGCTGGCGGCGGGCCTCGGCGGGGGTCAGGGTCTCGATCGGCCGGGGCTTCAGGGAAGCCCAGACCTCCAGCAGCGCCCGCATCTCGGGATCGGCGCGGCCGGTGGGGTCCGCCGACGCGACCGGCGCAGGATTGCTGGCGCAGGCGGAGAGTGCCGCCAGGCCAAATGGCACCAGCAGACTCGCGCGGCGGGTGAGAGTACGCATGGGGGGCTCCTTATCGCACGCCGCGCTCAAGGCGTGGCGCGGCTGTCAGGAGGCGAACGTCCCGCCCAGGCCAAGGTTGCCGGGGGCTAGCCCCGCAGGAAGCCGCGGATCACCCCTGTCTGCGACGGGTCCATCAGCGCCGGCGCATGGCCGCAGCCCGGCACCGTCACCAGCGTGACGCCGGGCCTGGACGCCATCCGCTCGGCCGTCTCGGCCGTCAGCAGCGGGCTTTCGGCGCCGCGCAGCAGCAGCACCGGCAGCTTCAGCGTTTCCCAGAGCGGCCAGAGCACCACATCGGCCGGCGGCGCGCCGCGCATCGGCACCGCGATGGCCGGGTCGTAGTGCAGCACCACCCGGCCATTCGGCATCATGCGGGCCGAGGTCTCGGCCAGGTGCCGCCACTCGGCCGGGGACAGCGGGCCGAAGCCGGCATGGATGGCGCGGAGATGCGCCTCCACTGCCGCGACATCCGCGAATTCCGGCTCACTGCCGAGATAGGCGCCGATCCCGATAAGGGCCGCGGCCGGGATGGCGGCGCCCACATCGTTCAGCACCATCCGGCGCAGGCTGTTCCCCGGGATCGAGGCCAGCCCCATCCCGATCAGCCCCCCCATGGAGGTGCCGACCCAGTCGTAGCTGCCGAGTTCCTGCAACAGCGGCCCCAGCGCCGCCAGATAGGTCGGCACGGCGTAGAGATTGCCGTCCGGCAGCCAGGAAGACAGGCCGCGCCCCGGAATATCCGGGCAGATCACGCGGCGGCCGTCCTCGGCCAATTCGCGGGCCAGGGTGTCGAAATCCCGCCCCGTCCGCGTCAGGCCATGGACGCAGACCACCGGCACGCCATCCGGCGGCCCCCATTCGGCCCAACGGAGTTCCACCGGGCCGAAGGGCAGCCGGACGCGCAGCGCGCCGATGCGGGGTTCAGACAATCTTGTCGGCCTTGAGCTTCTCGATCTCGGCCGCGCTCATGCCGAGGGAGGCCAGCACCTCCTCGGTATGCTGCCCGAGCACCGGCGCGGCGGAGCGGTAGTCCGGCGGCGTGGCGGAGAGCTTCACCGGGTTGGCGATAACCGTGACCTCCTGGCCGGAGGCATGGTCCATCTTCACCAGCATCTCGCGCGCCTGCACATGCGGGTCGGCGAAGACACGGTCCAGCGTATTGATCGGGCCGCAGCCGATCTTCAGCGCCTCCAGCTTCGAGATCCACTCGTCGGTCGGCATGGTTTTGGTGACGGCCGTCAGCGTCTCGGTTACCAGCGCCCGGTTCTGCACGCGGGAGGCGTTGGTGGCGTAGCGCTCATCGGCCAGCAGGTGCTCCAGGCCGAAGTTCTTGCAGAAGCGCTCGAAGGTCGGGTCGTTGCCGATGGAAAGCACCATGTAGCCATCGGCCGTCGGGAAGACCTGATAGGGCACGATGTTCGGGTGCTGGTTGCCGAGGCGCGGCGGGTTCTGGCCGGTGGCCAGGTAGTTCATGCCCTGGTTGGCCAGCCACGCGACATGGGTGTCCAGCATGCCGATGTCGATCTGCTGCCCCTGCCCCGTCGCCTGCTTGTGCCGCAGCGCCGCCAGGATGCCGATGGTGCCGTAGAGGCCGGCGAAGAGATCGGCGACCGGGATGCCGACCTTCTGCGGCTCGCCATCCGGCTCGCCGGTGAGCGACATGACGCCGCCCATCGCCTGGATCAGCGCGTCATAGCCGGGGCGCGGCGCATAGGGACCGGTCTGGCCGAAGCCGGTGATGGAGCAGTAGATCAGCCCCGGATACTTCTCCTTCAGCTGGTCATAGCCCAGGCCGTACTTGGCCAGGGCGCCGACCTTGAAGTTCTCCACCAGGATGTCGGCGTTCTCCAGCAGCTTGTGGACGATCGCCTGGGCCTCGGGCTTGGCGATGTCGAGCGTGATGGACTTCTTGTTGCGGTTGACGCCGACGAAATAGGCGCTCTCCCGCGTGTTCGGCATGAAGGGCGGCGCGAAGCCGCGGGTGTCGTCGCCAGCCTCGGGCCGCTCGATCTTGATCACCTCGGCGCCCAGGTCGCCCAGCATCTGGGTGCAGGTGGGCCCCGCCAGCACGCGGGTGAGATCGACGACGCGCAGGCCCTTCAGCGGTCCGGTCGGTTCGGTCATGGTCTTCGTTCTCTCAGTCTGCGGTGTCGGAAATCACAGCCAGCCGGGCACGATCAGCACGGCCCAGGCCAGCGCGGGCCCGGCGACGACCACCAGCCCGCTGTAGATCAGGAAGCGACGGAACAGCTTGTCGCGCTCGCCCTCCGGCGCATTGGCCAGCACCAGCGCGCCATTGGTCGAGAAGGGGCTGACATCCACAATGGTGGCGGAGATGGCCAGCGAGGCGATCATGCCCGCCACGCCGATCTCGCCCCCGGCCAGGAAGGGCACGGCCAGCGGGATGATGGCCCCCAGCACGCCGGTGGAGGAAGCGAAGGCCGAGACGACGCCGCCGATGTAGCAGAGCAGCAGCGCCGCCAGCAGCGGCGAGCCCAGCCCGGCCACGCCGTTGGAGACGCTGTCGATGGCCCCCGACTTCTGCAGCACGCCGACATAGGTGATGACGCCCGCGATCAGCAGCACCGTGGACCAGCTCACCTTGTCGATGGCGCCCTTCTGCGCATTGGGCGACAGCAGCGCCAGGACCACGGCGATGGTGATGGCCACCATGCCCACATTCAGCCCGAAGGCCAGCGAGCCGACGCCCAGGATGATCAGCCCCGCCAGGGTCAGCATCTGGTCCCGCGTCGCGCTCTTAGGGATGTGGTGCTCGTTGTTCGGCGCGGCGGGGGTGCCGCCATGGCCGGTGACGGGCAGCGAGGCGCGGCCGCCTTCCTCGAATTCCTCATGGAGGCTTGTGTCGCGCCGGCCGATCAGCCTGGCGCCGCCGAAGGCGAAGAAGACGCCGATGGCCACGACAAGGTTGAAGATCAGGCTGGCCAGGAACAGCACCGTCTCGTCGCCCGGCAGGCCGGCGCGGTCCACGATCTGGTTGGTGATGCCGCCATAGATCGAGATGGGGGAGAAGCCGCCGCCCTGGGCGCCATGCACCACCAGCAGGCCCATCATCAGCGGGTCGATACGGTAGTGGCGGGCGAAGCGCAGCGCGATGGGCGCGATGATCGCCACCGCCGCCGGGCTGACCGCGCCCACCGCCGTCAGCACCGCCGCCACGCCGAACATCACCCAGGGAATGGCGACAACGCGGCCGCCGACCATCCGCACCGCCCAATGCACCAGCAGGTCGATGGTGCCGTTCTTCTGCGCGATGGCGAAGAGATAGGTGATGCCGACCAGCGTGACGAAGAGGTCGCCAGGGAAGCCCGCCAGGATGGCATTGGCACTCATGTTCACGAAGAACGTGCCGATCAGGAAGGCCAGCGCGAAGGCCAGCGCACCCATGTTGATCGGCAACGCGGTGCCGACGATGAACATGATGACCAGCCCCAGGATTGAGGCGATGGCAGGAGACACGGCGGACGTTCCTTGTTGCTTGTGGTCTTCGGCGGCTGCCCTCGCGGCCAGCGCCTTTCGTCATCCGGCCATGGGCCGGCGGTGGTTCAGGCGGCCGGCTTCTCGCCCGTGTCGGAGGAGCCGCCCAGCAGGCGCGGAAGATAACCCGATCGTCCCTTGGGCGGTACCAGGGCCGGCAGCGCCAGCATGGCATCCACCGCCGCCGAACGCGCCACGGCACCGGAGCGGGTGAAGGCCTCGTGGTTCGCCTCGATGCTGTCGGGATCGTAGAGGTAGTTGACCATGATGCCGTGGGATTCGGTCATGCCGCGCGGCGCGGTATTGCCCAGCCAGTTGATCCGCTCCAGCCGCGCGCCATTGCCCAGGTGGAAGCGCGCCACCGGGTCGATATTGCCCATGCCGGTATTGGGCCGCGTCAGGTATTCCGCCACCAGGCGCAGCAGCGGCGGGCGCAGCGCCGCCTCCTTCGCCGGGTCCAGCCACCATTCGCCGGAGGCCATGGCATCCAGCACGGCGGCACCCGTGGGCTGTTCCGCACCCTCCTCAACGGGGTGCAGGGCCAGGATGGCGGCCTCTTCCTCCGGCCGCAGCACATCGGCGCTGCGTTCCAGCCGCCGCTTCAGCCAGCGGCGGAAGCCGGGCACGGGCGAGAGGGTGGAGAAGAACTTCACCTGCGGCAGCTCTGCCTTCAGTTCCTCGACCACCTGCTTGATCAGGAAGTTGCCGAAGGAAATGCCGCGCAGCCCGTCCTGGCAGTTGGAGATGGAATAGAAGATCGCGGTATCGAAGCCCGGCGCCGCGCCATCCACCGGCGAGAGCAGCGGCTGGATGGCGCCGGCGAGCCCCTTCACCAGCGCCACTTCCACGAAGATCAGCGGCTCGCCCGGCAGGGCACGGTGGAAGAAGGCGAAGCAGCGGCGGTCCGGCGCCAGGCGGCGGCGCAGGTCGTCCCAGCCCATGATCTCATGCACCGCCTCGTAGTCGATCAGCTTCTCCAGGATCGCCGCCGGCGTGTCCCAGTCGATCCGCCGCAGTTCCAGGAAGCCGCGGTTGAACCAGGAGGAGAAGAGGTGGTGCAGGTCGGTATCCAGCGGCTTCAGCTCGGGCTGCTTCTTCAGCACCTGCAACAGCTCCCGCCGCAGCTCCACCAGCGTGGCGGTGCCGCCGGGCGCCATGTTCATGCGGCGCAGCACCTCCTGGCGCGGCGGCTCCGCCTTCTCGAACAGGGTGGTGGCGCGGGCGGCGGAGGGGTCTTCCAGATAGGCCTGGGCCGCGGCGCGCAGCTCGGCCTCGTCGGGCACGAATTCGCTGGCCAGGAACTGGCGGAAGGCGGCGCGGTCCTCGGTATTGAGGTCATGCAGGACGGACAGCAGCTCCCGCGCCACTGCCGCGCCGGAAGCCTCGCCGCGCTCCGACAGCAGGGAGCGTGCCAGCAGCTCGGCCCGCACAAGGGGCGGCCGCGCGATGCCCGGAACATCGGCATAAGGACGGCCACGGTCGGCGATGCTGGACCACAGACGTTCAATCCAGGTGCGGGCACCCAGGGTGATGTCGATCGGCATGTGCTTTCCCCCCGCTGAGGCGGTTGTGCTGGTTCAGCAGTATTGGACAGCCCTGGGTGCAGGGCCAATGCAATTATGCGCGTGCGGCCTAGATGCTGGGCAACGCATGCACAGACACCTAGGAATGAGCCCGGCGCATATACTGGGCCAGTGCAGCACTGGCGGTCAGCATATGTACCCGCATCAACTGCGCCGCCTCCTCCCCCGCCCCGCGCAGCACCTGCTCCAGGATCGCGCCATGCTCGGCGAAGCTGCGCTCGATACGCCGGTCCTCGTGGAACTGGGCGCGGCGATAGGGCGCCAGCCGCAGCCGCAGGGCCAGGGCATGGTCCGCCAGCACGCTGTTATGAGTGCCGCGATAGAGCAGGTTGTGGAAGGCGCGGTTGTATTCGTCGTAGCTATCCAGCGCCGCCTTGTCTGGGTGGAAGTCGGCATGCAGGGTCTGCAGCCCGAAGCGTTCCGTCGCCGTCATCCGGAAGGTGGCGAGGCGGGCACACATGGCCTCGGTCTCCGCCATCAGCTCGAACATCTCGGCCAGCTGCTCCTGGGTCACGGAAGCGACGCGGGCGCCCCGGCGCGGCTCGATCACCACCAGGCCGGCGGCCGCCAGCTCCCGCAGCGCTTCCCGCGCCGGGGTGCGGGAGGCGCCGAAGCGTTCCGCCAGGGCGCTTTCGTCGATGACGCTGCCGGGGGCCAGGCGGCCAGCGGTGATGTCATCCGCCAGCCGCAGGCGGATGGTCTCGGCCAGGGTGGCGGGAGCGAGGGTGCTGCGTGTCATGTCAAGCCAGATGCTGCCTCGCCCGCGCTCCGGGCGAAAGGGCCCGGAGCCGGACGACTTGCGGCCTAGCCATGGGCAGCGCATGGTCGCGGCGGCCCAAAAGTGTCTTCCGGGAGGAATAGTTCATGCTCGATCACCCGAACCCCGCGCCTGAAGCCCCGACCCTTGATCCGCATGCGCTAGCGAAAGCGATCTCCGGGTTCCATTTCATTGGTGGGCGTTATACCCCAGCGCAATCTGGCCGTCGCTTCGATGTGGTGAATCCCGCCACCGGCGAGGCCGTGGCCCAGGCCGCCGATGGCGATGCCGCCGATGTGGAAGCCGCCGTCACCGATGCCGCCCGCGCCCAGAAGGAATGGGCCAAGGTGCCCGCCCGCAAGCGCGGCGCGCTGGTCTATCAGGCCGCCAACCTGATCCGCGAGCATGTCGAGGAACTGGCCCGGCTGGTGGCACTGGAAACCGGCAAGGCGCTGCGGACCGAAAGCCGCGTCGAAGCCAACAATGTCGCCGACATCTTCGAATTCTTCGGCGGCCTCGGGGGCGAGCTGAAGGGTGAGACCGTGCCCTTCGGCCCCGATGTGCTGAACATGACGATCCGGGAGCCGCTTGGCGTCGTCGGCGCCATCATCCCCTGGAACATCCCGATGATGCTGATGGCGCTGAAGGCCGCGCCCGCCATCGTCGCCGGCAATACGGTGGTGGTGAAGTCGGCCGAGGAAGCGCCGCTGGCCGTGCTGCGCATCGTGGAGCTGATGAACCGCGTGCTGCCGCCGGGTGTCTTCAACATCCTCTCCGGCCAGGGCCCGGAATGCGGCGCGCCTCTGGTGGCGCATAAGCTGGTGAAGAAGGTGACCTTCACCGGCTCCGTCGAGACCGGCAAGATCATCGCCCGCGGCTGCGCCGACAAGCTGATCCCGGTGACGCTGGAGCTGGGCGGCAAGTCCCCCATGATCGTCTTCGCCGACTGCGACTTCGAGAAGACGGTGGCCGGCGCCCTCACCTCCATGCGCTTCACCCGCCAGGGCCAGAGCTGCACGGCGGCGTCCCGCATCTTTGTCGAGCGCCCGATCTACGAGAAGTTCGTGGCCGAGATGGCCAGGCGCGTCGATGCCATGGTGATGGGCGACCCGCTGGACGAGAAGACGGACATCGGCACCATCATCTCGCCCGAGCAGTTCTCCAAGGTGCGCGGCTTCATCGAGGAAGGCGAGAAGACCGCCGGCGCCACCGGCCGCGCCTGCTCCGCCATGCCGAAGGACCCGGCGCTGAAGAAGGGCCTGTTCATCCAGCCCTATATCTTCACCGGCCTGGACAAGAGCAGCCGCCTGGTTCGCGAGGAGATCTTCGGCCCTGTCACCGTCGTCTTCCCCTTCGACGACGCGGAAGCCGTGCTGGCTGAGGCCAATGACAGCGAGTTCGGCCTCGCCGCCACGGTCTGGACCAACAACATGAAGATCGCGCTGCGCTTCGCCCATGCGCTGGAAGCCGGCCTGGTGCAGGTGAACCAGAACCTGGTGGTGCAGCCGAACCTGTCCTATGGCGGCGTGAAGAACTCCGGCCTCGGCAAGGAAGCCAGCCTGGAATCCATGCTGGAGCACTTCACGCACAAGAAGACCATCATGGTGAACATGGCGTAACCACGCCTTTCCCACGCGCGCGGCGGTAGGAAATCCGCCGCGCGCGTGGCAGTTTGCCGGCCGATGCGCACGCTGGCCCTGTTCAAGAATCCCCGCTTCCTCGTGATGCTGGCGCTCGGCTTCTCAGCCGGGGCGCCCTTGCCGCTGGTGCTGGGCATCCTGCGCCGCTGGATGACAGAATCCGGCATCTCGCTGACCGAGATCGGCATGACCGCGCTGATCGGCCTGCCCTATTCGCTGAAGTTCCTCTGGTCGCCGCTGCTGGACAATGCCATGCCCCCCGCCTTCCGGTCCTGGGGGCGGCGGCGCGGCTGGCTGGCGGTCATCCAGCCGCTGCTGATGCTGGCCATCCTGGCCATGGGCGCTTCCGACCCCGTGCTGATGCCGCTGGCCACCGTCTCGGCCGCCATCGCCGTGGCTTTCCTCTCGGCCAGCCAGGACATCGTCATCGACGCCTATCGCATCGAGTTCCTGGAGGAACGCGAGCAGGGCCTCGGCCTCGCCTTCTATGTCTGGGGCTACCGGCTGGCGTTGCTGGCGGTGGGCGCGGGCGTGCTGGCGCTGTCGGAATACACCGGCTGGTTCTGGGCCTTCGCCTATGCCGCCGCGCTGATCCTGGTGGGCTTCCTGGCCGTCTGGCTGGGGCCGGAAGTGCTCTCCCCCCGCCCGCCGGGCGCGCGGATGGGCATCGGCCAGCGCATCCGCACCGCGTTGATCGACCCCTTCACGGATTTCATGCGCCGGCCCTACTGGCTGGCCATCCTGCTCTTCGTCGCGCTGTTCAAGCTAGGCGAGGCGTTGGCCGCCGTCATGGTCACGCCCTTCCAGGCGCAGCTCGGCTTCACGCGGGTGGAGGTGGCACAGGTCGGCAGCGTCTTCGGCCTCTTCGCCACCCTGCTCGGCGCCCTGGCGGGCGGCTGGCTTGTCGCGCGCATCGGCACCGCGCGGGCACTGGTGCTGACCGGGCTGGGCCAGATGCTCTCCAACGTCATGTACATCTGGCTGGCCTATGCCGGGCATGACATGGGCGTCTTCTACCTGCAGACCGGCGTGGAGAACTTCACGGACGGCCTGGCCGATGCCGCCTTCCTCACCTACCTCTCGGCGCTGACGAGCCGGGCCTTCACGGCCACGCAATATGCGCTGCTGTCATCGCTGGCGGCGGTCGGCACCCGCACCGTGGGCGCCTTCAGCGGCTCCCTGGCGGAAGCCCTGGGCTGGCCGGCCTTCTACTTCATGACCATGCTGGCGGCGCTGCCGGCCATGGGCATCATGCTCTTCCTGCTGAAGCGCCTGCCGCCGGAGCCCAAGGCCCGCCCGGTGACGCTGGCGGCGGACTGATCAGGCGGCCGGCATCCGGAAGGTGAAGCGGGTCTCCTCCGGCGTGGAAGCCGCGCTCAGGGTGCCGCCATGGGCGCGGGCGATCTCGTCCGCGATATAGAGGCCGAGGCCGAGCCCCTCCGCGTTCCGGATGGCTCCGGCCCGGAAGAAAGGGCGGAACAACTGCCCCATCACGGCCGCCGGAATGGGCTCGCCGGCATTGGCCACGGAAAGCTCGAAGACCTCTGGACCCATCCGCGCCTCCACCCTCACCGGGCTGTCGGGGGCCCCGTGGGTCAGCGCATTGGCGACCAGGTTGGACAGCAGCTGGCCGATGCGGCCAGGGTCGCAGCGCAGCACGCCCACGGCGTCCAGGTTGCTCTCGATCACCCGCTTCGGATGGGCGGAGCGCAACTCGGCCACCACCTGCTCCAGCATCGCGCGCACCGGCGCCGCTTCCTGCGGCACCAGCGACAGCCCGCCGCCCAGGCGGCCGCGGGTGAAATCCATGACATTGTCGATCAGGCCGGACATGCGGCCGACACTGTTCTGGATCAGCCCGATGATCGGGTGCGCCGCCTCCGGCAGCGGCATCCGCGTCAGGACGCGGGTGGCCGCGGCGATCGAGGCCAGCGGGTTGCGCAGGTCGTGCCCCAGCACCGCGACGAACTGCTCCCGCAGGCCGCCGCTCTCCTGCTCCGTCAGCAGGTTGGCCTCGCTGGTCTCCACCCGCCGCAGGGCGTCCAGATGAAAGGCGATCAGGTCCGCGAAAAGCTTGAACATGCCGGTGACCTCCGGCGTGTTCAGCCGCATCGGGCGCGGGTCAATGGCGCAGAGCGTACCGAAGAAGCTGCCGTCCGGCAGCATGACCGGGACGGAGATATAGCTCTGGAAGCCGTAGAGCGAAGGCGTGTGGTGCCGGCGGAACACCGGGTCCTCGGCCACATGGTCGATCACCACCGCCGCGCGGCTGTCGCGGATCTCGTTGCAGATGGTGGTCTCGACCTTCAGTTCGCCGCCCGGCTTTAGGCCGAAGCCGATGTCATCCTGCACGCTTCAGGCGATCCAGCGATCCTCTGTCACCCGTGCGACGGCGGCGAAGCCCATGCCTGTAGTGCGGCACACCACATCGAGAATGGCCGGCACGGCGGCGATCCTCGCCACCGCGGCAACATCGGCGGCAAAGGGATCATCATTGGCGTCGCTCATTGCGGGCATGCTAGCGGCTCCGGCCACCAACGTCACGCCTCGGGCCAAGGGGCGCTAGACAGCCCAGGCGAGGTAGAGCGAGACCGTCAGCACCGACAGCACCGTGGTGACCAGGATGGTGGCCGAGGTGATGCGGGCTTCCCGCCGGTAGTATTCGGCCAGCATGAAAGGCCCGGTGCCGGTGGGCAGGGCCGCCAGCAGCACGGCGGCATGGGTGGTGGCGGCCGGCAGGCGCAGCGCCACCGCCAGCAGCCAGACCAGCGCCGGCATGACGACCAGCTTGCCGCAGGAGAGCAGCAGCGTGGCATTCAGGTCGCGCCCGCGCACCATGCCCTGCTGCGCCAGGAAGACGCCCAGCGCCACCAGGGCACAGGGCGATGCCGCCGCGCCCAGCAGCTTCAGGAAGGTTTCCGCCGGCGCCGGCAGCGCCACGCCCAGGCCCGAGGCCATGGCCCCCAGCAACGGGGCGACCAGCAGCGGGTTGCGGGCCAGGGCACGGTAGACCTTGGCGGCCAAGCGGCCAGGGTGCCGCTCCTCCTGCAAGCCGATCTCGATGCAGATGATGCCCTGCGCGAAGGCGACGCAGACGGTCAGAATGGTGCCGATGGTGACCAGCGGCAGGCTTTCCGGCCCCAGCGCCACCAGGCAGAGCGGGAAGCCCATGTAGCCGGAATTGGGATAGGCGGCGTTCAGCCCATCCAGGCTGGCATCGGCCAGCGGCCTGCCGAGGGCGCGGCGCAGCGCCACCATGGCGCCGAAGACCAGCAGCGAACCCAGCCAGAAGGCCAGCACGAAGCCCGGCTGCCACAGGGTGGACCAGCGGGTATGGGCCATGATGTCGAAGAGCAGCGCCGGCAGCGCCACCCAGACCACGAAGCGGTTCAGCTCCGTCATCGAGGCCGCGCCCAGCACGTCGCCCCGCCGGCAGAGGTAGCCCAGCAGGATCAGCCCAAAGACGGGCAGGACGACGCCGAGCGTGGTGAGCACAGGCCTAGAGCTTGTCGCCCCGCATCAGCCGGGACTTGTCCCGCTGCCAATCGCGCTCCGCGATGGCGTGGCGCTTGTCGGCCTTGGACTTGCCCTCGCCCACGCCCAGCACGACCTTGGCCAGGCCGCGGTCGTTGAACAGGATCTCCAGCGGCACCAGCGTGACGCCTTCACGCGTGATGGCGCCGGTCAGGGATTCCACCTGCTTCTTGTGCAGCAGCAGCTTGCGCGGCCGGCGCGGCTCGAAATGCGCCATGAAGCTGCCGGCCTGCCATTCGGGGATGTAGCAGTTGAACAGCCACATCTCCCCGTCCCGCTCGCCCGCCCAGGCATCGGCCAGGGCCGCGCGGCCGGAGCGGAGGGATTTCACCTCCGGCCCGATCAGCACGATCCCGGCCTCGAAGGTCTCACCGATCTTGTAGTCGAAGCGCGCCTTGCGGTTCTGCGCGGCGGTGCCGTGCGCGATCAGCGAGGATTTCTTCTTTTTGTCCTTGGCGGCCATTACGCTCTCAGTTCAGCAGCCCGGCGGAGACCATGGCGGCCTTCACGCGGGCACGGGTGGATTCCGCCACCGGCGCCATGGGCAGGCGGCAGAAGGCGGAGGACTTCGCCAGCAGGCTGGCGGCGTACTTCACCGGCCCGGGCGAGGTCTCGCAGAACATCGCGTCGTGCACCGGCAGCAGCCGGTCCTGAATGGCCATGGCCTCGGCAAAGTTTCCGGCGGCCCAGGCGGCATGCATCTCGGCGCAGAGGCGCGGCGCGATATTGGCCGTCACGCTGATGCAGCCATGGCCGCCGGCGGCCAGGAAGGCGAGCGCCGTATGGTCCTCGCCCGAGAGCTGGCAGAAGTCGGGGCCGATGGCGGCGCGGGTATGCAGCGGGCGCGCCAGGTTGGCCGTCGCGTCCTTCACGCCCACGATGTTGGGGTGCTTCGCCAGCCGCGCCATCGTCTCCACCGACATGTCCACGACCGAGCGGCCGGGGATGTTGTAGACCACGATCGGCAGGTCCACCGCATCGGCGATGGCGGTGAAGTGCAGGAACATGCCTTCCTGCGTCGGCTTGTTGTAGTAGGGCGTGACGATCAGCGCCGCATCGGCGCCGGCTTCCTTGGCGTGGCGCGTCAGCTCGATGGCCTCATCGGTGCTGTTGCTGCCGGTGCCGGCGATCACCGGCACGCGGCCGGCCGTGGCCTCGACGCAGAGTTCCACCACGCGGCGGTGCTCGTCATGTGAGAGGGTCGGGCTTTCGCCCGTGGTGCCGACGGGAATCAGGCCCTGGGTGCCTTCGGCGATCTGCCATTCGCAGAGTTCCTGGAAGGCTTTCGCATCCAGCGACCCGTCCTCGGCCATCGGCGTGATCAGCGCGACGAGGGATCCCTTGAACATCGGAGCGGCTTTCCTTCCGGGAGAGGCATTGGGTTCCGCCGGCAGTGCTGCCGGCGTCAGAGGCGCGAAGCTAGGCGCGGCGAGGCTCCGGGACAAGCGTTGCGGGAATGTTTCACCGCCCTTGGCAACCCGATGTCTTCGCGACAAGTGGGGTTTGATCGGCTAGGGTCCGCTCCGCCATGCGCCGCCCTTGCCCTGCTCCCGCTCGACGCCCCACCCGCGCCCTGCTGCTGGCGCCCCTGCTCTTCGGCCTGGCATTGCCGGCCGCCGCACAGCCCTGGGCCAATGAAAGCGCCCGCGCCGCCGGGCGCTCCGCCATCGCGGCGGCCAATGCCGGGCGCTGGCCGGATGCCGCGGCCCTGGCGGTGACGGCGGACCCGCTGGCGGCCAAGCTGGTGCAATGGATGCGCCTGCAGGTGCGCGGCATGGCCACGACGGAGGAGATCGCCGCCTTCCTCTCCGCCAACCCGGACTGGCCGATGCGCGCCACGCTGCTGGCCCGCGCCGAGGAACTGCTGCCCCTGATGCCCAGCGACGCGCTGGTGCTGCGACTTTATGAGCATGAGACACCGCGCAGCCTGGGCGCCGCGCAGGCACTGGCCGATGCCCGCCAGCGCCAGGGCGCCGACCCCCTGCCCATCCTGCGGCAGGCATGGCGAGAAGCCTCGGCGGAAGCGCCGGACGAAGCCGTCTTCCTGGCCCGCAACGCCGCCATCCTGACCCCCGATGACCACCGCTTCCGGTTCGAGCGCCTGGCCTGGGCCCGGCAGTTCGCCGCCGCCGCCCGGCTGCTGCCCATGCTGCCCGCCGAGGCCCAGGCCACCGCCAGCCAGCGCCTGGCCCTGGCCGCCGAGCGTCCGGGTGCCGAGGCGGGGTTGCCTGCCCGCCCCACCGACATCGGCATGGCCGCCGAATGGGCCCGCTTCCTGCGGCGCCAGGACCGCGATGCCGAGGCCGCCGCCGTCTGGCAGGCCGCCGAGCCGTTGCAGGAGAACCTGACGCCCCAGGCCGCCAGCGCCATCTGGACGGAGCGGCCGGTGCTGGCCCGCAAGCTGCTGCGGCTGGGCAACCCGCAGGCCGCCTGGCGCGTCGCCGCCCGGCACGGCCAGCCTGCCGATACCGCCGGGCTGCACGATGCCGAATTCCTGGCCGGCTTCATTGCCCTGCGAAGGCTGAACGACCCGGCGCTGGCCGCCCGCCACTTCGCCGTGCTGGGGCAGGACAGCAGCAGCGTCATCACCCGCACCCGTGCCCATTACTGGCGCGGCCGGGCCGCCGCCGCGCTGGGCCGCGCCACCGAGGCGCGCGACCACTATCTGGAAGCCGCCGCCCTGCCCACCGGCTTCTATGGTCAGCTTGGTGCCCTGGCGTTGGGGGAAACGGCGCCGCAGCTTTCCGCCCGCATCACCGCCGTGGTGCCGGCCACCCCCAGCGCCGCCGCCGCTTCCGCCTTCCTGGACAAGGAGCTGGCACGGGCGGTGGTGACCCTGGCGGACCTGGGCGATACCAACCGCGCCCGCACCTTCCTGCTGCGGATCGAGGATCTGGCGCCCGACCCCGCCACCCAGGTGCTGACGGCGCGGCTGGCCAATTCCATCGGGCGGCCGGACCACGCGGTCTGGGTCGCCCGCCGCTCCGGCATCGATGGCGTGATGCTGCTGCCGGAGGGCTACCCAACGCCCTACCCCGTCACCAGCACCGGTCTGGCCGAGCCCGCCTTCATCAACGCCATCAGCCGGCAGGAAAGCAATTTCGACCCCGCCGCCGTCTCCCCCGCCAATGCACGCGGGCTGATGCAATTGCTGCCAGGCACGGCGGCGCAGGTGGCGCGGCAGATGGGCGTGCCGACCCAGGTGGCCTGGCTGACCACGCAGCCGCAGCACAATATCATGCTGGGCTCGCAGTATCTGGCGGACCAGATCGCGCGCTTCGGCAACCTCGCCATGGCGGCGGCGGCCTTTAACGCCGGGCCGCGCCGGGTGGAGGAATGGCTGGTCACCTATGGCGACCCGCGCCTCGGCCCCACCGCCGATGGCGGCGACATGATCGACTGGATCGAGCAGATCCCCTTCAACGAAACGCGCAACTACGTGCAGCGGGTGGTGGAGAATGCCGTCATCTACCGGGCGCTGGACCCCGGCACGGCGGCCCTGGACCATCCGCTGAAGCCATGGCTGCCTTCGGGCAGCCTGATGCCGGCAACGGCGGCACGATGAGCAAGCATGCCGAGCTTCCGGCGAATTTGCCGGAAGCCGCTCCCTCCGCCATTCCTGCCGGCCTGCCGCGCTTCATCGCCAGCATGGGCGGGATAGGCTTCCTGCGCCCGGCGCCGGGCACCTGGGGCTCGGCCCTGGTGCTGCCGGTGGCGCTGGCGGGGTGGGAGGCAAGCCTCGCGCTGGGGCTGCTGCTGTCGCTGCTGGGCTGGTGGGCCCTGGTCCGGCTGCCGGAAGCGCGGCAGGACCCAAGCTGGGTGGTGGTGGATGAAGGCGCCGGGCAGTCCATCGCCCTGGCGGCACTGCCGGCGGCGGGCGTCACGGGCGTGCTGCTGGCCTTCCTGCTGTTCCGTGCCTTCGATATCCTGAAGCCCGGCCCGGTGGGCTGGGCCGACCGCCGCAAGGGCGCCGCCGGCGTCATGCTGGACGACATCATCGCCGGCGCCCTGGCCGCCGCCCTGCTGCTGGCCGCCCGCTGGATGGGAGTGACCCTGTAGCCATGCTGCCCCCCGAGATTCTGGAACAGGCCGAGCTGCTGCTGCAGATCCTGCAATCGCGCGGCATCACCCTGGCCACCGCCGAATCCTGCACCGGCGGGCTGGTGGCGGCGGCGGTCACGGCCGTCCCCGGTTCCTCCGCCACGCTGCTGGGCGGCTATGTCACCTATTCCAACGAAGCCAAGGCGAAGTCGGTGGGCGTGGACCCGGCGCTGATCGCCCGCCTCGGCGCCGTCAGCGGCGAGGTGGCGGCGGCCATGGCCGAAGGCGCGGCGCGCGAGTCGGGCGCCACTATGGGCATCTCCACTACCGGCATCGCCGGGCCTGGCGGGGGCACCGATACCAAGCCTGTCGGGCTGGTCTATATCGGCTTGGCCATGGCCGGGCGCCCGACGCGGGTGGAGCGCCATGTCTTCCCCGGAGACCGCACGGCGGTGCGGGCGGCGACGGTCGCCACCGCTTTCCGCATGGCGGCCGAAGAAGCCGCTGTTACTTCCCCTGGCAAAACGCACTGATCGCGGCTAGAAGCGGCCCCGCCATGATGACAGTCCTGCTGGTCCTGCACCTTATCGTCACCCTCGCGCTGATCGGCGTTGTGCTGCTGCAGCGCAGCGAGGGCGGCGGGCTCGGCATTGGCTCCTCCGGGGGCATGGGCTCGTTCATGACCGGGCGCGGCACGGCCAACCTGCTGACCCGCACCACCGGCGTGCTGGCCACGCTGTTCATGGTGCTGGCGCTGGCCATGGCGCTGCTGGGCCGCGGCCAGTCCCGCCCCGGCTCCATCCTGGACCTGCCGCCCGGCCCCGCCATCCCCTCGGTGCCGACCAGCCAGGCGCCGGGCCCGAACCCCAGCACCACGCAGCAGCCGACGACGACCCCGGCCCAGCCGGCGGCTCCGGCGCAGCCTTCGGTGCCGACGAACTGACATCGCCGCAGGCGGCGAGGTTTCCGGGCGCGGGAGGCGATGCCTCCGGCGCCCTTTTTGTGTGAGCAAGGCGCAGCGGGACCCGGGAGCCCGATGCGGCGCAGCAGAGCAGCGTTGCCGTTCTAGCGGGTTCCCGTGACCCCTGCGGCTTGGTAGAAAGGTGGCCCATGACGCGGTTCGTTTTCATCACCGGCGGCGTGGTTTCCTCCCTCGGCAAAGGTATCGCGGCGGCCAGCCTCGCTGCCCTGTTGCAGGCCCGGGGCCACAAGGTCCGCCTGCGCAAGCTCGACCCCTATCTCAACGTCGATCCGGGCACGATGTCCCCGTATCAGCACGGTGAGGTCTTCGTCACCGACGACGGCGCCGAGGCCGATCTGGACCTCGGCCACTATGAGCGCTTCACCGGCGTGCATGCGACCAAGGGGGACAGCTACACCTCCGGCCGCATCTATGCCGAGGTGATCGCGAAGGAGCGCCGGGGCGACTATCTCGGCGGCACCGTGCAGGTCATCCCGCACATCACCGATGCCATCAAGGAAGCCGCCACGGCCGACACGGACGGGCTGGACTTCGTGCTGATCGAGGTCGGCGGCACTGTGGGCGACATCGAGTCCCTGCCCTTCCTGGAAGCCCTGCGCCAGTTGCACAACGAGCTGGGCCCGCAGCGCAGCCTCTTCATGCACCTGACGCTGGTGCCCTACATCCCCTCGGCCGGCGAGCTGAAGACCAAGCCGACGCAGCACAGCGTCAAGGAGCTGCTGGGCCTGGGCATCCAGCCGCAGATCCTGCTCTGCCGCTGCGACCGCCCGATTCCCGAGAACGAGCGCCGCAAGATCGCGCTGTTCTGCAACGTGCGGCCCGAGAGCGTGATCCCGGCCCTGGATGCCAGCAGCATCTACGCGGTGCCGCTGCAGTACCACCAGGAAGGCCTGGACCGTGAAGTGCTGCGCCACTTCGGCATGTCGGTCTATGGCGAGCCGAAGCTGGACCGCTGGAACCGCATCGTCCATCGCCTGACCAACCCCGAGGGCGAGGTGAACATCGCCATCGTGGGCAAGTACATCTCGCTGCTCGATGCCTATAAGTCGCTGGCGGAAGCCCTGGTGCATGGCGGCATCCAGCACGGGGTGAAGGTTAACCTGAAATGGGTGGACAGCCAGGTCTTCGAGACGCCCAACGCGGTGGACCGCCTGGCGGGCATCCACGGCATCCTGGTGCCCGGCGGCTTCGGCGAGCGTGGCGCCGAGGGCAAGATCGAGGCCGTGCGCTTCGCCCGCGAGCACAAGGTGCCCTTCCTGGGCATCTGCTTCGGCATGCAGATGGCGGTGATCGAGGCGGCGCGGAACCTGGTGGGGCTGGAGAAGGCCTCCTCCACCGAGTTCGGCCCCTGCGAGGAGCCGGTGGTCGGCCTGATGACCGAGTGGCTGCGCGGCAACGAGCGTGAGAAGCGCGGGGCGGAGGGCGACCTGGGTGGCACCATGCGCCTGGGTTCCTACCCGGCCACGCTGGCCGAGGGATCGCTGGTGCAGCGGGTCTATGGCACCTCGGAGATCATGGAGCGCCACCGCCACCGCTACGAGGTGAATATCGGCTACCGCGAGCGGCTGGAGGAAGCCGGCCTGAAGTTCTCCGGCCTGTCGCCGGACGGGCTGCTGCCGGAAATCGTGGAATATCCCGATCACCCCTGGTTCATCGGCGTGCAGTACCACCCTGAGCTGAAGTCCAAGCCCTTCGATCCGCACCCGCTCTTCGCCGGCTTCGTCGGTGCCGCGGTGAAGCAGGCGCTGCTGGTCTAAGGGCCGATATCCGCGCAAAGGCGGCCAAGGGGCCGGGGGATTTGATCTCCCGGCCCTTTCTCTTGCCCGGCCTGCCCTTGCCCTTGCGGCGATACCGCCTTATCCGCCGGGTACTTCCACCATGAAGGAATCGCCGGAATGACCGCCATTGCCGACATCATCGCGCGCGAAGTGCTTGATTCGCGCGGAAACCCCACTGTCGAGGTCGATGTCGTGCTGGATTCCGGCGCGGTGGGCCGCGCCGCCGTGCCCTCCGGCGCCTCCACGGGCGCCCATGAGGCGGTGGAACTGCGGGACGGCGACAAGGCCCGCTTCCATGGCAAGGGCGTGCAGAAGGCCATCGCCAATGTCGAGGGCGAGATCTTTGACGCGCTTTCCGGCATGGACGCGACCGAGCAGGTCAAGATCGACGAGACGATGATCGAGCTGGACGGGACGCCCAACAAATCCCGCCTGGGCGCCAATGCCATCCTGGCCGTGTCGCTGGCGACCGCCAAGGCGGCCGCGAACCACTACGACACCCCGCTCTACCGCTATGTCGGCGGCGTCTTCGCCCGCACCCTGCCGGTGCCGATGATGAACATCATCAACGGCGGCCAGCATGCCGATAACCCGATCGACATCCAGGAATTCATGATCATGCCGGTGGCCGCCGGCACGATGGCCGATGCCATCCGCATCGGCTCCGAGGTCTTCGCCAGCCTGAAGAAGGCGTTGCACGACGCCGGCCACAACACGAATGTCGGCGACGAGGGCGGCTTCGCCCCCGACCTGAAGTCGGCCGAGGAAGCGCTGAACTTCATCTCCAAGGCCTGCGAGGCCGCCGGCCACCGCGTGGGCGAGGACGTGATGTTCGCGCTGGACTGCGCCTCCACCGAGTTCTTCAAGAACGGCGTCTATGACATGGAGGGCGAGGGCAAGAAGCTCGACGCCGGTGGCATGGTCGATTACCTGGCCGGCCTCTGCTCCAAGTTCCCCATCATCTCCATCGAGGACGGCTGCGCCGAGGATGACTGGGACGGCTGGAAGCTGCTGACCGACAAGCTCGGCGGCAAGGTGCAGCTGGTGGGCGACGATCTCTTCGTCACCAACCCCGAGCGCCTGCGCCAGGGCATCGAGAAGAAGACCGCCAATTCCATCCTGGTGAAGGTCAACCAGATCGGCTCCCTGACCGAGACGCTGGAAGCGGTCGAGATGGCGCACCGCGCCGGCTACACCGCCGTGATGTCCCACCGCTCGGGCGAGACCGAGGACTACACCATCGCGGACCTCGCGGTGGCCACCAACTGCGGCCAGATCAAGACCGGCTCGCTCTCCCGCTCCGATCGCCTGGCCAAGTACAACCAGCTGATCCGCATCGAGCAGCAGCTTGGCCCGGCAGCCCGTTACGCCGGCCGCACCATCCTGCGGCGCTGAAGCAACAGCCGGGCGCAATTCTGTTGCGCCCGGCACTCCTGCCTTGCGCCCGCCGCAGGGCTGATTTTTACCTGACATCGTGAACGGCCATTCAGAATCGGCCGTGAAAGAGGATGCCGATGCGGGCGATCAAGCGAGTGCTGAGCGTGCTCTTCGTTCCGGCGGTTTTTGCCGGGCTGTGCTGGCATTTCGCCTGGTATGCGGTGCATGGGCCGCGCGTCGGCTCGCTGGCGCGGGAAGCCAAGGCGGCCGAGATCGCTTCGGCCAAGATCGACCTGGCCAAGGCCGAGGCGCAGCGCGACAGCATGGAACGCCGCGTCGCTGGCCTGCGTGGCGACCTGATCGACCGGGACCAGCTGGATGAACGCGCCCGCGCCCTGCTGAACATGGTCGGCAAGGACGAGTTCGTCGCCCCCTACGGCCCCGGCAAGCAGCTTTTCTAGCCCGCCAGTTCCAGCAGTGCCCGCGCGGCGCTGCTGGCATAGCGCTCCCGGTGCCGCAGCGCCTTGAAGCTGCGCGGCGGCAGTGACACCCCTGCCCTCGCCAGCAGCCCTGCGGCCAGATGCGGCGCCGCCGCGCGCTCCGACACCACCGCCGCGCCGCCGCCGCCTTCCACCGCCGCCAGCACTGCCTCGTTGGAGGGCAGTTCCAGCGCAACCTCCACATCGTCCAGCGACAGGCCGAGGCGCGGCAGCAGCACCTCGAAGGCCGCACGGGTGCCGGAGCCGGGCTCACGCATGATCCAGGCGGTTTCGGTCAGCCGGGCATGCGGCACAGGCTCGCCAGAACCCCAGGAATGGTTCAGCCCCACCACCACGATCAACTGGTCCGCCGCCAGTGGGATCTGGATCAGCGCCGGTTCCTCCACCTCGCCTTCCACGAAGCCCAATTCGGTGGAGCCATCCATCAGCGCCTGCACCACGCTGGTGGTATTGCCGGCGGTGACGCGCACCTGCACCCCCGGATGGCTGGCGCGGAAGCGCACCAGCAGCGGCGGCAACCAGTAGCTGGCCACGGTCTGGCTGGCCTGCACCGCCAGCGTGCCGCGCCGGGCGCCGCCCAGTTCCGACAGCACCAGTTCCGCCGCCTGGGCACGGGCCAGTACCCGCTCCGCCTCCGTGCGGAAGATGCGCCCGGCCTCGGTGAGTTCGATCCGCCGACCGACCCGGTGGAAGAGCGAGATGCCATGCCGGTTCTCCAGCGCCCGGATGGCGGCGCTGACGGCTGATTGCGTGAGGTTCAGGGCCTCGGCGGCGCGGGTGACATGCTCACGCTCCGCCACCGCCACGAAGATGCGGAGCTGATCCAGGGTCATGCGCCATCAATCGAATTTTTCGAACGGAATGACAAGAACATCCCGTTGGATTGATAAGTCTCCCTGGCCCAGAAGGTCCCTGAAACGAAACGGTTACCTGCATGTCCTCCGCTGCTACGCGTCCCCGGGACGTCTCCCTCCCCTGGCTCGACAAATCCCGAGAGTTGCTGCCCGGCCTGCTGCTCTGCGCCGCTGTGGTGCTGGTGGCGGAGCTTCTGCAAGCCGCCGAGGTCGCGCTCTTTGGCCGCGCATGGCTGGAAAGCCTGGTGCTGGCCATTCTGATCGGTACGGTCGTGCGCAGCGTCTGGACGCCGCCGAAGCGCTTCAATGCGGGCATCGCCTTCAGCGCCAAGATGCTGCTGGAGATCGCGGTTATGCTGCTCGGCGCCTCGCTCAGCCTGCGGGCGATGCTGGCCGCCGGGCCGGTGCTGTTGCTGGGCATCGCCGCGGTGGTGGCCGTGTCCCTGGCCTTTTCCTTCGGCATCGGCCGCATGCTGGGGCTGCCGACCAAGATGGCCGTGCTGGTGGCCTGCGGCAATTCCATCTGCGGCAATTCGGCCATCGCCGCCGCCGCGCCGGTGATCGGGGCGGATGCCAAGGATGTCGCCTCTTCTATCGCTTTCACTGCGGTGCTGGGCGTGCTGGTGGTGCTGTTGCTGCCGCTGCTGATGCCGCTGCTGGGGCTCAATGAGCTGCAATACGGCGTGCTCGCCGGCCTAACTGTTTATGCCGTGCCGCAGGTCCTGGCTGCCACGGCCCCCGTCGCGGCCCTGAGCGTGCAGATTGGCACCCTGGTGAAGTTGGTGCGGGTGCTGATGCTCGGACCTGTGGTGCTGGGGCTGTCGCTGGTGGCGGGCCGCACGGGTGGCAAAAAGCCGCCGCTGTCGCGGCTGGTGCCATGGTTCATCCTGGGCTTTCTGGCCCTGGCCGGGCTGCGGGCCGCCGGCCTGCTGCCGGAAGCGGCGCTGGGCCCGATCTCCACGATGGCTGGCGTGCTCACGGTACTTTCCATGGCGGCGCTGGGGCTTGGTGTCGATGTGCGGGTGGTGGCCCGGGCCGGCGCGCGCGTGACGGCGACGGTCGTGCTTTCCCTGCTGGCGCTGGGCGCCGCGGCGCTGGGGCTGATCCACCTGCTGCCGCCTGTTTGACGGAACCAGAGCGCCGAGGGGCGGTTATTCCGCCCCTCGGCGCGCAACCGAAGCCGGGGCGCGCGGTTCTGGCTTTATGCTGGCCCTCACCCCTCGCGCCCCAGCCTCCTCAATCCTCCTTCGCCAGGGCGCGGCGGGCGGTCTCGGCCAGGAAGCCGCTGGCCACCGGCAGGACCTCGTCATTGAAGTCGTAATGCGGGTTGTGCAGTTCCCGCCCGCCATCGGCCGGACCATTGCCGATCCAGACAAAGGCGCCGGGCACATGGTGCATGAAGTGCGAGAAGTCCTCGCCCGTCATGGCCGGCGCCATGTCGCGCCGCACTGCCGTCACCGCGCCGGCCGCCGCCGCGGCCATGTCGGCCTCGGCCTTGTGGTTCACGGTTACCGGCACGCCACCCTGGATGCTGGCTTCCGCCTGCACGCCGAAGGTGGCCGAGATGCCTTCCGCCACGCGCTTCAGCCCGTCCCGGATCTGCTGTCCCACCTCCTCGCGGATGTAGCGCATGCTGCCCTGGATCAGCACGCGGGCGGCGATCTGGTTCTGCGCCTCGCCGCCATGGATGGTGGTCAGGCTGACCACGCCGGTATCCATCGGGTCCAGCGCACGGGCGACAATGGCCTGGCAGGCCACGATGGCATGCCCCGCCGCGACAATCGGGTCCCGCGCCAGATGCGGCAGCGCGGCGTGGCCGGCATGACCTTCGATGGCGATCTGGAAGCGGTTGCCAGCGGCCATCACCGCGCCGTCATGCACCGCCACGGTGCCGGTGGCCAGGCCGGGCCAGTTGTGCCAGCCGAAGATGCGGTCCATCGGGAAGCGGCTGAAGAGGCCGTCGCGGATCATGGCCTGGGCGCCACCGCCACCTTCCTCGGCCGGCTGGAAGACCAGCCGCACGGTGCCGGTCCAGCTTTCATCCCGCAGCAGCTCGGCCGCAGCACCCAGCAGGGCGGTGGTGTGGCCGTCATGGCCGCAGGCATGCATCACGCCCGGCACGGTGGAGCGCCAGGGCAGGTCCTTGGCCTCGGCGGCTTCCTCGATCGGCAGGGCATCCATGTCGCCGCGCAGGCCGACGCTGCGGTTGCTGCCGGGGCGGTGCAGCGTGGCCACCACGCCATGGCCGCCGATGCCCTCGTCGATGTCGGTGACACCCAGCTCGCGCAGCTTTTCCACCACGAAGGCGGCGGTGCCACCTTCATTGAGGGTCAATCCGGGGTTGGCGTGGAGATGCCTGCGCCAACGCGTCAATGTTTCGGCAAATACGGAGTCCATGTGCTAGGGCATAGCCCGTAAGCCCATGCGTCTCAAATACAGCCTCCTCCTCCTGGGCCTGGCCGCCCCCGTTGTCACGATCATTCCGGCTTCCGCGCCCGGCCAGGAGACACCACCAGCCCAGGCCCCGGCGCCTGCTGACGCGGTGCGCAGCTATGAGGTCAGCTTCAACAACACCGGCGACGAAGCCCTGAACGCCGCCCTGCGCCGCGCCTCGGCCCTGCAAAATCTGCGGGAAAGCGTGACGGTGGATGCGGATGGGCTGATCGCCCGCGCCATCGGCGATGCCGGCAATCTGCGCGATGCCATGCGATCGGAAGGCTATTACGCCGGCAGCAGCAGCGTCACCCTGGCTGGCGAGCCCCCGGATGCGCCGGGCCTGGCGCAGCGGCTGGCCGCCATGCCGGGCCCGGTGCCCGTGGTGGTGCGGGTGGAGAAAGGGCCGCAATACCACCTTGCCCCCGTGATGCTGCGGGCCGAGCCGGCCGGCGCCTCCCTGGCCGATGCCGGAGAGGTGCCCTTGAAGCCCGGCGAGCCTGCCCGCGCCCAGCCCATCATCGATGCTCAGAACACCTTGGGCAGCCGGCTGCGTGACGCCGGCCATCCCTTCGCCGCCATTACCCGCCGGGTGGTGGTGGACCACGACACGCGCGAGATGGAGGTGACCTTCAACATCACCCCCGGCCCCGTGGCGCAGTTCGGCATGCCTGAGGTCACCGGGCAGAGCCAGGTGAAGGACAGGCTGCTGGCCAAAGTGGTGCGTCCCCTAGCCGGCAAGACCTACAGCCAGGAAGAGCTGAACAAGACCCGCAAGAACCTGATGGACCTGGGCGTCTTCTCGACCGTGCGCGCCCGGGCGGCGGAGCGGCTGGATGAAGGCGGCACCCTGCCCGTCACCTTCACGGTGGTGGAGCGGCCGCGCCGCGCCTTTAGCTTCGGCGCCGCTTATGAGACCCGCTACGGCCCCACCTTCGATGCTTCCTGGGAACACCGGAACCTCTTCGGCGGTGCCGAGAAGTTCCGCCTGGAGGCCGAGATCAACCGCCTTGGCACCGGGGACGGCGTGGGCAACACCGGCGGCAAGGTGGAAGTCAGCCTGACGCAGCCCTGGTTCCTGGGCATCAACCAGACCATCACCTACGACATCGCCGTGCTGCGGGAGAGGCTGAAGGCCTATGACCGTGATGCCTTCGTCGCCTCCATCCTGCTGGAGCGGCCGGTCAGCGAGCATCTGACCCTCTCCTATGGCCCGCTGGCCGAGATCAGCCGCGTGAAGCAGGACGGTGCCACCACCAATTACCAGCTGCTGGGCGCGCTCGGGCAGGTGCGGTGGGAGGATGTGGACAACCTGCTGAACCCCACCCGCGGGCTGCGCGTCACTGCCCTGGCCAGCCCGATCTACAATTTCACGGATAGCGAACTCTTCACTCGCACCCGGCTGCAGGCCAGCACCTATATCGACATGTCCGGCGACAAGGGCAGCATCCTGGCGCTGCGCGGCGTGGTGGGCAGCATCCTGGGCGCCAACAACAACAGCGTGCCGCCCGACAAGCGCTTCTATTCCGGCGGCGGCGGCTCGGTGCGCGGCTACGACTACCAGTCCATTGGCCCCCGCACGCGCAACGACGAGCCGCGCGGCGGACTCTCGCTGGTCGAGGCCAGCGTGGAACTGCGGCAACGGATCAGCGGCGCCTGGGGCATAGCGGCCTTCGTGGATGCCGGCTCGGTGGGCTCGGACCCCACGCCCAAATTCAATAATTTCAAGGTCGGCGCCGGCCTTGGCGTGCGTTACCAGACGATCATTGGGCCCATCCGGGCGGATGTTGCCATCCCCCTGAACAAGGAACCGGGGGATAGCGCCTTCGGCCTCTATATCGGTATCGGGCAGGCTTTCTGATGAAGCGCGTATTGAAGTGGGTCGGCGGCGTTCTGGCCGTCCTGATCCTGTTGCCGATTCTGCTGGTGGGCGGCGTGCTGCTGGGCGCCAATACAGCACCCGGCCAGCGGGCCATCGCCGGGCTGGCGGCGCGCTTCGTCCCCGGCCTGGCCATCGAGGGGCTGAACGGCCCCATTCCCGACAGCCCAGGCTTCGACCGCCTGACCATGGCCGATGCCAAGGGCCCCTGGCTGGTGGTCGAGAATGCCAAGATCAACCTGGACCTGCTGGCCCTGCTGCACCGGGAGCTGCTGATCGAGCGCGTGGCCGCCAGCCGCGTGGCGCTGCTGCGCCTGCCGGAATCCGAGCCCAAGCCGCCCGAGCCGCCGCCCACCGAGCCAACCTCGCTGATCCCGACCCCACCGGCCCTGCCCGTGGCGGTGCGCCTGCGCGCCCTGGACATCGCGCGCATCGAGATCCCGCGTGAGCTGGTTTCCGCCACCGTCGAGGAATCCGGCCCGCCCGAAGGCTTCGCGCTGAAGGCGGAGGGTGATGCCAGCCTGGTGGCGCAGGCCCTGGCGGCGCGGCTGCGGCTGGAGCGGATCGGCAAGCCGGGCGAGCTGACGCTGGAAGCAGGGCTGGACCCCAAGGCGGACCTGAAGCTGAACCTGCGGGTGCAGGAGCCGCCGGGCGGCGTGCTGGCCACCGCCATCAAGGCGCCGGACCAGCCTACCGACCTGAACCTGACGCTGGATGGCCCGGCCAGCGGCGCCGCCCTGCGCGCCGAGGGCACGGTGGGCGATGCCGCCCGCTTCGCCGCCCATGGCACCATCGGCATGAACCCGGACAATTCCGCCCGCATCGCGCTGGAAGGCGACGCCGCGCTGCCGACGGTGCTGCCGCCCCCCATCGCCCAGGCCGAATTCGCGCTGGATGCCAGCCAGACCTCCGCTGGCGGCCTGAACCTGGCAAGGCTCTGGCTGCGCGCCCCGGGCGGCGAGGTCAGCGCCCAGGGCAGCCTGGAGCTGCTGAATGTCGAGGGGCATATCAACAACTCCGCCAGCCTCGGCCCGCTGGTGCCGGAGGTGCTGGGCTGGGAGGCCATCGCGCTGAACGGCAGCATCGCCAACGGGCAGGATTTCAAGCTGCGCGTGGTGCCGCAGGGCCTGCGCCTGCCCGCCCCGGCCGATGCCGCGCTGGGCCCGGCACCAGTGGTGGACTATGCCGGCACCATCTCCCGGATCGACAGCCTGACGGTGGACGGGGCGGCGACGCGGCTGGAAGCCTCCGGCACCTTCGGCGACCAGCTCGACCTCGCGCTGCATCTGGTTGTGCCGGAAGCTTCCCGCATCAGCCCCGAAGTGGCGGGGCCGCTGGACCTGCGCGCCACGGCCAAGGGGCCGATGGCCGATCCGGCAGTCACGGCGCATCTGACCAGCCCTGGCCTGACCGTCGCCGGCCGCCGCCTGGAGGCGCCGGACCTGCAGGTGGAAAGCCCGGCTGTGATGGGCCTGACCGGCAGCGCGCGGCTCAACGCACGCGCCGAGGGCCTGCCCGTGACCCTGGCCCTGCGCGCCGCTGCGGAAGGCACGCTGATCCGTTTGCAGGAAGCGCGCGGCCAGTTCGGCCCAGTGGATATCGCGGCCGACGGCACCTTCGACACCGCCACCACGCTCTTCGACGGCACCGCCTCCGCGAAGTCCGAGAATCTGGCGCCGCTGAGCGCCCTGGCCGGGCAGCCAGTGGCGGGCAAGCTGGATATCGGCGCCAAGCTGGTGCCGCAGGATGGCCGCCAGGGCATCGACGCCCATGCGCGGGTGCAGCAGCTTCAGGCCGCCGGCCAGACCATCGCTGCCGAGCTGACCCTGCGCGGCACCGATGCGGCCCTGGACTTCGCCGCCAAGGCCAGCCTGCCGCAGGCGAATGTGGATGGGCGCGGCCGCTTCTCCCGCGGCGACAACGGCATGCGCTTCGACCTCGCGGCGCTGGACGTGGCGCAGGGGCAGTACGGCATCCGCCTCGCCGCCCCCGGCAGCATCCTGCTGCCGCCCGGCGGCGCGGTGGAAATTCCCGGCCTGCGGCTGGCGGCCCGGCCCGCCGGCAATATCACCGTCTCCGGCCGCTGGGGGCCGGAACGCGCGGACCTGCGGCTGGCGCTGGCCGCCCTGCCCGTCTCGGTGGCCAATCTCTTTGTGCCGGAGCCGCAGTTCGGCGGCACGGTGGTGGGCGATGTGCGCGTCACCGGCCCGACCTCGGCACCCGAGGTGAATGCCGTCATCAACGGCACCGGCCTGACCGTCACCGCCCCCTGGTCGCGCGGCTGGCCTGCCGCCACGCTGCGGGTGGAGGCCACGCGCAACGGCGCCGGTGCCATCCGCGCCAATGCCAGCCTGCGCGCCGGAAGCCTGGCCAATGTCACTGCTGAAGCGAACCTGCCGCAGGGGCCTGGCACGGATGCGCCGCTCTCCGCCACCATCAAGGGCAATGCCGATCTCGCGACCGCCCTGGCGCCCACGCTGGGCGGCGGCGCCAATCAGGTGAATGGCCGCATCGTGATGGATGCCAGCGCCAGTGGCACGCTGGGCGCCCCGCAGCTTGGCGGCACGGTGGACCTCACCAACGGCACGGTGCGGAACCAGCTCTACGGGCTGCGCCTGACCAACATCACCGCCCGGCTGCGCGCCCAGGGTGAGCGCATCCTGCTGGAGCGGCTGAACGCCCGCGCCGGCCGGGGCAGCATCAATGCCCAGGGCTTTGTGGACCCCTTCACCGCCGGCATCCCTATCGAGATCTCCGTCACCGCCCGCAACGCCGAGCCGCTGCAAAGCGAGCTGGTGACGCTGCTGACCGATGCCGACCTGCGCTTCACCGGCCCCTTGCAGGTGTCTCCCGCCCTGGCCGGCACCATCCGGCTGCGCCGCGTCGTCATCAATATCGCGCAGCAGCTTCCCGGCGGCGGCGTCCCCACGCTGGGCGACGTGCAGGAACGTGGCGGTCCTAATTCCCGCCCGGCCACGCGCGTTACGCCGCGCCGCAACGTGGCACCGCCGGCGCCGAACCTGAAGGCCACCCCCGCCGCGCCCATCGCGCTGAACCTGCAGGTGCAGGCGCCGCAATCCATCCTGGTGCGCGGACGCGGGCTGGATGCCGAATTGGGCGGCACTGTTCATATCGGCGGCACGGTGGCCGATCCGGCGCCGGACGGCACCTTCAACCTGCGGCGCGGCACCTTTCAGCTGCTGGACCGGCAGCTGACCTTCAGCAACGGCGCCCTGGTCTTCGACGGTGCCGGGCTGCTGCCCTCGCTGGACTTCACCGCCACGACCACGGTGCAGAACGTGACCATCACCGTCACCATCAGCGGCCAGCCCAACGCGCCGAAGGTGGAGTTCACCTCCTTCCCCGAGCTGCCGCAGGACGAGGTGCTGGCGCGGCTGCTCTTTGGCCGCTCGGCGGACAAGCTCTCCCCCTTCGAGGTGGCGCAGCTGGCAGCCAGCCTGGCCGGCACGGCGGGCGTGCTGCCGGGCGGCGGCGGCCAGGGCTTCCTTGGCCGGCTGGCGAACCGGCTGGGGCTGGACCGCCTCGGCATCGGCAATACCAACGACACCGGTACCGGCGATGTGAACTCCTCCTCGCTGGAAGCTGGCGGCTATGTCGGCAACGGTGTCTATGTTGGCGTCGAGCAGGGGCTGGAGGGCGGACCGCGCGTCGGCGTCGAGGTTCAAGTGACGCCGCGGCTGAAGCTGGAAAGCAGCACGGGCAGCGAGGCGGGGGAGCGCATGGGGCTTTCCTACGAATTTGAATATTAAACCAGGGTCTCGACTTCTGCCGCCATCTGCCTGAAAAAAGGCGATGGCGGGCCTGAGCCGTGCCGGCTCCGGCTCTCCGCCGGCGCATGGCCATCCGTCGCCCTTTCCTCAGATTCGGTAGCCTCCGCCGCACCCATGCGGCCGGAAGGCCGCGCGGCTGGGGAGTGAACAGTTGAGGATTTCACACACCATGCGTGCCTTCGACGGCCAGATGTCCGGCAATCGCCCCATCCAGCGCTCCACAGAGGAGAAGAAGAAGCAGCTGCGCGACCTGAAGGAGGCTCTGGCGGCCCTGAAGCCGCATGCCGCCCCCAGCCTGCGCGAATCCCTGACCGCCAAGATCAAGGCCCTGGAGACCGAGCTGACTCCGCGTCGCTGAAGTTTCGTTGCTACCAGGGCAGCCCGCCGTGCAGCGCCCCGCCGTCTCGCCTATCGCCGCCGCTTCGCTGCACGGCATGGGGATCATGTCCATCGCCACGCTCTGTGGCGCTGGCGTCAATACCTGCTACCGGCTGGCCATTCAGGATGGCATGCCGGTTTCCATGGTGACCTGCGCGCGCGGGCTGATGACCCTGGGCTTCCTGATGCCCTGGTTCCTGCGCGCCAGGCCCTCCGCCCTGGCGACGCGGCGGCCCTGGCTGCATCTGGGCCGCTGCGCTGCGGGCACCGTGACCTTCCTGCTGCAATTGCTGGCCATTGCCTGGCTGCCACTGGCGGATGCGGTGGCGCTGATCAGCGCGCGCCCGCTCTGGGTGCTGCCGCTGGCGGCGCTGCTGCTGCATGAGAAGGTTCGGCGCTCCCGCGTGCTGGTCACCTTGGTCGGCTTTCTGGGCGTGCTGCTGATCGCCCGGCCGGAAGGCGAGTTGTCGCTGGGCACACCCGCCGCGCTGGCGGCCGGGCTGGGGGCCGGGCTGGTGCTGATCACCTTCCGCGCCCTGGCGGCGACCGAGCCGGCGCCACGCGTCATCGCGTGGTACGCCATCGCTTCCGTGCTGTTCTGGGGACCGGTGACGCTTTGGAGCTGGCAGGCGCCCAGCCTCTTCGCGGTGGCCATGGTGGTGATGGGCACCGCCTTCGCGATGGTCATCGACCTTTGCGCCTCCGCCGCCGCGAGGCGGGCGGAGGTGGGGCTGCTGGCACCCATCGAATACCTGCAGATCCCGGCCAGCGCCGTGATCGGCTGGCTGCTCTTCGCGGAGCAGCCAGGATGGGCGTTGCTGGCGGGTGGCCTCATCATGATGGGCGCCACGCTCTATCTGGTGCGGCGCGGCGGCTGACGGGCCTGACTGGCTGTCAGGTCAGCGCATGTTGCCGATGATGCTGGCCCGGCTTTCCTGCATTTTCTTGACGAAGTTCGTCATGACGTCGAAGGCTTCGTTGCGCTTGTTCGACAGCGACTGCAGGCGGAGCATGTCCATCTGCTGTGAGTTACTCAGACTGTGGATATGCCCTTTGGTGGACACGATGGCAGCGTCAATTTCGCCCTTTTCCACCCGGCCATCTTTCAGAATGTCCTCACCGCGGGACAGGCCCTTCAGGATCTCGCCCACGGTGGACTCCCGATCGCCAACCGAGACCTTGGTTTCCAACGCGATGGACGTGTGGGCACTTGCATCGCTCCCGAACTTCGAAGCGACCGCGTTCAGTTGGCCCAGTTCGCCGTTCGCATGGGCGACGGCGTCGTTCCTGGCCTGAACGCCTTCGATCTGCGCCTGAAGCTGGGAATCCAGGAGTCGCACGCGCTCGCTCTGCACAGTCATCAGCGCCGTTTCAAGATCCATGTTTTGCAAATTCATCTGGTTCACGCCAGTGAGACCGGTTGTCCCATTGCCGCCGGAAACCTGATTCAGATCCTCTTCGGAAAGCTGGGTCAACTTCGTGTTGTCGCTCATGGTCGTCCCTTCGAAGAAAGCAGAAATGCTGGCCTTCGAGAGCGAGGGATCAGGCGTTCCGCGAGCTATCCATAGCGGCCAGTGCGGCCGCATGCGCTTCCAGCGGCCGTTCTGACCTTAAGCGTAACTATAATCTGGCCGCAACATAGTCTCGCTTGCCAAGGCTGGGCCCCAGCAGTCATCCGGACCGGCGGGACGGGCCGGCCGGTGACGTTCAGGATGCCGCCTGCCGGCGTGGCTCCACCTTCGGGCCGGGCAGTTCCACCTCGATGGCCAGGGTGGACATGTCGCCCCCCCGGTCGAGCGAGACGTTCACCGCCTTGGCGTCGATCGCCACATACTTGGAGATCACCTCCAGCAGGTCCTTCTGCAGCTTAGGCAGGAAATCCTCGCCCGTGCGGCTGATGCGCTCATGCGCCAGGACGATCTGCAGCCGCTCCTTGGCCGCGCCGGCCGTCGGCGGGGGCTTGCGATTGCCTCGGAAGACGTCGAGCCAGCTCATCATGCCGCCCTTCCACCAAAGAGCCGGGACAGGAAGCCCTTCTTCTCGGGGTCGATGAAGCGGTGCGGCCGGTCCTGCCCCAGGAAGCGTGCCACCGCGTCGGAATAGGCCATGCCGGCGTTGGAATTCTCGTCCAGGATGACGGGATTGCCGGTGTTGGAAGCCTTCAGCACGCTCTCGCTTTCCGGGACCACGCCCAGCAGCGGAATGGCCAGGATCTCCCGGATGTCCTCCAGCTTCAGCATCTCGCCGCGCTCGACGCGGGCGGGATCGTAGCGGGTGACGAGCAGGTGCTCCTTCACCGGGTCCCGCTTCTCCTCGGCGCGCTTGGACTTGCTCTGCAGCACGCCCAGGATGCGGTCGGAGTCGCGGACGGAGGAGACTTCAGGGTTGGTCACGACCACCGCCTGGTCGGCGAAATAGAGCGCCAGCAGCGCGCCCTTCTCGATGCCGGCGGGGCTGTCGCAAAGGATGTAGTCGAAATCCTTGCTCAGCTCGTCGATGACGGTCTGCACGCCTTCCTTGGTCAGCGCGTCCTTGTCCCGCGTCTGGCTGGCGGGGAGGATGGACAGCGTGTCCACGCGCTTGTCACGGATCAGCGCCTGGTTCAGCCGCGCCTCGCCGTTGATCACGTTCACGATGTCGAACACCACGCGGCGTTCCACACCCATGATCAGGTCCAGGTTGCGCAGGCCGACGTCGAAGTCGATCACGACAGTCTTCTTGCCGCTCTGGGCGAGGCCGGTGGCGAAGGCGGCCGAGGTCGTGGTCTTGCCAACGCCCCCCTTGCCGGATGTCACCACGATCACTTGCGCCATAGGGTCAGTCTCCTCTCCGCCGGGCCGCGGCCCAGTCAGCCCAGCTTGTCGAAACGCATGCTCTCACCGATCAGCCTGACCTGAACAGGCTTGCCGATCGGTGCTTCAGTCAGGCCCTCACGCACGGCGTAGTAGCCCGCGATGGAGACCAGTTCGGGGTCGAAATTCAGCGCGAAGACGCGTGCATCGGTGTTGTCCGCTCCCCCAGCAATAGCCCGCCCCCGCAAGGCACCATAGACATGCAGATTGCCATCAGCGATCACCTCGGCGCCAGCATTCACCGTGCCGGTGACGATCAGATCTGCATTTTGGGCCCAGACGCGCTGGCCGGCGCGGACGGAGGTATCGACCACCATGGTCGGCCGCGCCATGCCCTCGGGCAGCGGGGGCGGCGGTGGGGGCTCGGCGCTGGCGGCGGGGGCCTGGGGCGGCGGCTGCGGCGCGGGCTGCTGCACCGGCACATCCTCCTCCCGCCCGCCGGCGGCGCGCAGCGGCGGCAGGCCGGCGGATTGCGCCAGCGACCTCATTTCCGGCGTGCCGCCGGTGGTGCCGATCGGCATGATCTCGATGTTGCGCAGCTCGGCCACCAGGCGGGCGAAGTCCACCTCATGGGGCGCCGCCGCGATGTCATCGAGGCCGATGACGATGGGCGCGAAGCGCAGGAAGCCCGGCGCGCGGCGGAACTGGTCCCCCAGCGCGGGGACGATCACCTCGGGCCGCGCATCCAGCAGCCGCAGCACCAGCAGGTTGAAATTGGCGCCCCGCAGCCGGAACGGCTCGAAGCGGGGCTGGGCGGCGGGGGCTGACATCGGCTGCGGTGCGAGTCCTGTTTTTCGAGGGCGCATGGCCGGCGCCAGACATGGTCGCCACCATCCCCATACCTATACAGGCCAGACGCGCCGCGGCGAAGCCCGGGTGGGATAAACCCTGCGGATTCCGTGGTTTTTCCGCCGCAATGTGGCCGAATCGGGCGCCCGCCCCTACCCTGCCGCCGCACTGAGCAGGAGCGAGCGATGCCGAAGCAGATCCCCCGCCGCGCGGAATACCGTCACTTCATCCAGGTGCCGACGCGCTGGGCGGACCAGGACGCGCTGCAGCACATCAACAACGCCGTCTACTACACCTACTTCGACACGGCGGTGGCCAGCTTCCTGCACGGCACCGGCATCCTGGACAATCACGCCTCCGCCGTCACCGCCGTGGTGGTGGAGACCACCTGCCGCCACCATGCCCCCGCCTTCTTCCCGGATGTGCTGGATGTCGGGTTGCGGGTGGCCCATGTGGGCAATTCCTCCATCCGCTACGAGATCGGCATCTTCCGCGCTGGCCAGGAGACCGCCTGCGCCGAGGGCCACTTCATCCATGTGCACGTGGACCGGCAGGACATGAGCCAGACACGCCCGGTGCCGGAGGCCCTGCGCGCCGCCGTGGCACCGCTGATAGTCACGCCTGCCGGCTGATTTTCGCCAGCGGGAGGCGCAGCCTGCCCAAGCCGGCGGCGCCCGCCGCCCAGGCTCTGGGCAGCAGAGGATGGCGGGCGGAGCTCGGCAGGCCCGGCACGGCAGTTGCAAGACCGGCAAGGCCGCAACCGCCAGGATATGCCGTGACAATCCTCCCGACATCCGGCCAGCCGCTCGGCAGCCGTGTCTCCGCCACCCGGCTGCCCACGCCAGCCTTGTGGTTCAGGCTGCTGGCCCAGGATTCGGCGGCACTGCGCCAGGCACGGCCGGGGCAGCTCGACCTGCCCTATGCGTCGGCGGAATGGTGCCGCTGGGACCTCTTTCCCGCCGCCGACCCCAACCGCCCCTGCCTGATCCTGCTGCATGGCGCCGAGTCACCCGATCGGGAATGGCGCGGCGGCAGCCCACGCGAATGCTCCGCCCTGGCGGAAGGCCTGCGCGCCCATGGCTGGGCCGCCGCGCTGCCAGGGCGCGGCCTGGCCCCGGCGGTCACGCCCAGCCGCATCGTGCACGAGACGCACAAGGCCCTGGGATGGCTGGCGGCACAAGGCCCACGGCATGGCATCGCGGGGCCGCTGGTGGTGGCTGGGTGGGGGGCCGGCGCGCATCTGGCGGCACTGGCGCTGGACCACCCGCATGTCGTTGCCGGCATGGGCATCTGCGGCGCCTACGAGCTGGATGCCGATGGCGCGGATGCGACCGAACTGGAAGTCGCGGTGCTCTCGCCCCTGCACCTGCCGGTGGTACGGAAGCCATTCGTCCTGGCGCATGAGGGGGCGGAAGCCGCGGCGGCCTCGGCCGCCTTTCATGCCGCACGGCAGGCCGGCGGCGGCTCGGGCAGGCTGATCGCCCTGCCCGGCCAGGGCACCACTCGGCTGCTGGATGAGCTGCGCGCGCCGGATGGCGCGCTGTGCCGTGCGGTGCTGGAGTTGGCGGGTTAGGCCGGCTTCCGCTCGATCAGCTCGATCTTGTAGCCGTCCGGGTCCTCGATGAAGGCGATGACGGTGGTGCCGAACTTCACCGGGCCGGGCTCGCGCGAGATCTTCACGCCCTCGGCGCGCAGCTTGTCGCAGGTGGCGTAGATATCGGGCACGCCGATCGCCAGGTGGCCGAAGGCATTGCCCAGCTCGTACTTCTCGACGCCATAGTTGTAGGTCAGCTCGATCACCCCCGCGCCCGTGCTCTCCGGCGCGAAGCCGACGAAAGCGAGGGTGTACTTGCCGTCCGGCACGTCGTTGCGGCGCAGTTCCTTCATGCCCAGGAGGCGGGTGTAGAAGTCCACGCTGCGGTCCAGGTCGCCGACGCGGATCATGGTGTGCAGGAAGCTGCTCATGCCGGGTTCTCCGTTTGCTCGATAGGCGCCCATTCAGGCGCGAAAGGGTCCAGGGCCAGCACGAACATGCCGGCAGCCTCGGCGGCGGCCAGCGTCGCGGGGCGGTCGATGACAATGGTGCCGTCCGCCTGGATGGCAATGCCCCGCAGGCCGGCCGCGGCGGCGGCGGCCACGGTATCCGGCCCGATGGTCGGCAGGTCCACCCGCCGGTCCTGCCCAGGCTTCATCACTTTCACGAAAACGCCGCCGGGGCCTTCGCGCTGCAATGTACCGGCGCGGGCCAGCATGGCGTCAGTGCCCTCGATGGCCTCCACCGCCAGCACCAGCCCCTGCTGCACCACGCAGCCTTGCCCCACATCGGCGGCGCCGATGATGCGCACCACATGCAGGCCACGGCGGATATCCAGCACCGCCTGCTCATCCGGCTGCACCGAGGTCAGCACGCCGGGCTGGTCCACGAGGATCTCGGTCATGATCTGGCGGGCTTCCAGCGGGTTGAAGCCTTCCTCCCGCAGCACCTGCACCACGGCCGTCAGCAGCGAGTCATCGCCGCCGAAGGCCTTCATGCCGACGCGCGGCAGCAGGCGGGCGGCGCCGGCATCCGGGCGCAGGGACAGGAAGCTGGGCCGGCGCACGGCACCGGCCAGGATCAGGTCCCGCACCCCGGCGGCACGCAGCCAATCCAGCATGCGCCCGGCGGCGCCCATGCGGCAGACAATATGAGGATAGGCAGCATAATCGGCCGGATTGGCGAAGCCCTCCAGCACGACAACATGCACAGGCCGGCCCGCCGCCTGGGCGGAGGCCGCCGCGCGCTGCGGCAGCAGGCCGCCGCCGGCGATGATGCCCAACGGCCCGCCCAGCGGCGCCCGGAAGCCCAGCTTGGCCACGGTGGCGGCGGAAAGCGCCATCCCGCTCAGCCCTCCGCCGAGTCCTCGTCGTCCACGATCTCGCGCCCGGCCTTGCAGAGCCCGCGGCGGCTGTCGGCGCGGACGAAATCCAGGATCTCCCGCACCACCGGGTCGGCGCCATGCTGCGCCTCCACGGCGGCCAAGCGGTCCTCGAAGACGCCGGGAGAGCGGAACAGCGTGCGATAGATGCCGCGCAGCACATGGATCTGCGCGCGCGGGAAGCCCCGGCGCCTCAGCCCGATCAGGTTGAGCCCGGTCAGACGCGCCCGGTTGCCCATGACGGCACCGAAGGGGATCACATCCGCCTCCACGCCGCTCATGCCGCCGATCACGGCCTGCCGGCCGATGCGCACGAACTGGTGCAACGCTGCGCCGCCGCCCACGAAGACGGTGTCCGCGATCCGCACATGGCCGCCGAGCATGACGTTGTTGGCCAGGATGACGTGGTGGTCCAGTTCGCAGTCATGGCCGATATGGGCGACGCACATGATCAGGCAGTCCGCGCCCACCCTGGTGACGCCATGGCCGCCGACGCTGCCACGGTGGATCGTGGCATGCTCGCGGATCACGGTGCGGGCGCCGACCTCGACGCGGGTCGGCTCGTCCTTGTACTTCAGGTCCTGCGGCGGCAGTCCGACGCTGGCGAAGGACATCACCTGCACGCCGGCGCCCAGATGCACCCGGCCATCGATCACGGCATGGGACTGCAGGAAGACGCCTTCCTCCAGCACCGCCTCGGCGCTGACGATGCACCAGGGACCGATACGGCAATTGGGGCCGATGCGGGCGCCCTCGGCCACCACGGCGGTGGGGTGGATCACGGCGCTGGGGTCGATGCCCTGCGCCAAGCTGGTCACCTGGTCTGGCACCGGCTCAGGCGCCCACGATCATGGCGGTGATGACCGCCTCGGCCACCACGGCTCCATCGACGCGCGCGACGCAGCCGAACTTCCAGACATTGCCGCGCTGCCGCTCCTTGTTCACATGGATGCGCAGCTGATCGCCAGGGCCCACGGGCTTGCGGAACTTCGCGTTCTCGATGCTCATGAAATACACCAGCCGGCCGCGCGCGGAGGCGCCCAGCGTCTCGACCACCAGCACGCCGGAGGTCTGCGCCATGGCTTCCACGATCAGCACGCCCGGCATCACCGGATGCGCCGGAAAGTGGCCCTGGAAGAAATTCTCGTTGATGGTGACGTTCTTGATGCCGATGGCGCTCTCGCCCAGCACCACATCCACCATCCGGTCCACCAGCAGGAACGGGTAGCGGTGTGGGATCGCCTGCATGATGCGGGCGATATCGACCGCCTCGATCCGATCTCCACCCGCTCCTTCCGGAGTTGCCTGTTCTTGCTGGTCCATGGTTGTCAGTCCGTCTTGTCTGGCCGGGTGCGGCCGGATTGCGCCGTCGCGGGCTTCCCGCCGCGGGCGCCGATGTTGCGCTGCTGGATGGAGGCACGGAGCCAGTCGCGCAAGGGCATTGCGGGCGTGCCGGCCATGTCCATACCGTCCGGGATGTCCGAGAGCACCCCCGCCTGAGCGCCGATCCGCGCCTTAGAGCCGATCTTGAGATGGCCCGCGAAGCCCGCCTGCCCGGCTGCCGTCACGTAATCGCCCAGCACGGTGGAGCCGGAGATACCGACCTGCGACACGATCACGCAGCCCCGCCCCGTCGCCACGTTGTGGCCGATCTGCACCAGGTTGTCGAGCCGCGTGCCCGGGCCGATCACGGTGTCGTCCAGCGTGCCACGGTCGACGCAACTATTGGCGCCGATCTCCACCTCATCGCCCAGAATGACACGGCCAAGCTGCGGGATGGTGACGAAGCGGCCCTCGGGCGTCGGCGTGAAGCCGAAGCCCTCGTTGCCCACCCGCGCACCACCATGCAGCGTGACGCGATGGCCGGCGATGCAATGGCTGACGCTGGCATGCGGATGCAGCCGGCAATCATCCCCGAAGATGCAGCCGGGGCCGATCACGACATGGGCGCCCACGGTGCAGCGGGCGCCGAGCTTCACGCCTGCGCCGATCACCGCATGGGGGCCGATCTCGCAGCCCTCGCCCAGCTCGGCATCCGGCGCCACCACGGCGGTGGGATGGATGCCCGGCTGACGCTCCGGCCCTGGATGGAACAGGGCCGCGATGCGGGCGAAGACCAGGTGCGGCATGGGCGAGACCAGGGCCGCCACGCCCTCCGGCACGGAAGCAAGGAAGCCCTCGGCCAGCACCACGGCGCCGGCCCGGGTCTCGCGCAGCGCCGCGAGGTGGCGGCGGCCGTCGAGGAAGGAGACATCCCCCGCCCCGGCCGAGCCAAGCGGCGACACGCCCTGCAGCAGCCGCGCGCCATCCCCCACCGCGCGCGCCCCGGTGGCCTCGGCAAGCCGCGCCAGGCTGTGCGGCCCGGTGCCGGGATGGAAGCGCGGATCGACGGGCATGGCCCGGTTCAGTTCCGGCGGTTCTGCTGGCCCTGATTGCCGTTCTGGGCCGGTCGCTGGTTGTTGTTGGCGGCGGGGGCCGGGGCATCCTCGGCCGGCACGCTCACGCTCTTCAGGATCTTGTTGAGCTGCACGGCCACTTCCGGCGTCAGGTCGAAGGGCGGCTCATTGAAGATCACCAGCGGGCGCGGCAGCACCAGGTTCACCTTGCGGCTGGAAGCCACCTGACGGATCACCACCGCCAGCGCCTGCTCGATCTCCATCAGGCTGCCCTGGGCCGCCTGCTCGATGGCGCGGGAGCGGTCACGGAAGATCTTCTGGGCGTCCTGTACGCGGTCCTGCAGGTCACGCTCCTTAGTGCGCAGGTCCTCGGGCGAGAGACCGGCGCGCTGGGCGGCCAGGGCCTGCTGCTCGTCGCGCCAGCGGGCCTGCTCCTTCTGCAGGTCGTCGTTCAGCTTGGCGCGGCGCTTCTCGATCTCTTCCCGCACGCCGTTGAAGGCGGTGGACTGGCGCTGCACTTCCGGCACATCGACAATGCCGATGACGGCAGCCGGCGGCTGCTCGCCGGGCGGCAGCGGCGCCGGGTTCGGCTGCACGGCGCGCTGCGCCGGGCGCTGCTGCTGTTGGGCCGGGCGCTGGGCCGGGGCCTGCGCCGGGCGCTGCTGCTGGGCACCGCCCTGGCCCTGGCCAGGAACGAACCACTCCTGCTGTTGCTGGGCCATGGCGGCGCCGCCGAGGCTGGAAGTGGAAAGCAGAATCGCCGCCAGGGCGACCGTTGCGCGTCGCGCCATCGTCGGAATACTCCGTGCCGGCCAGGGTTGGGCGTGGTCTTCGCCGCGCGCCGACACCCGGGCATGGTTGGCGGGGGGCGCCTTGCCGCCCCCCGGTGGCTGATTAGGCAGCCGGAACAGGATCAGAACCGGGTGCCGAAGCCGAAGCGGAAGACCTGCGTCTCGTCGTAGGACTTCTTCACCACGGCCTGCGCCAGGTCGATGTTGATGAGGCCGAAGGGGCTGCGCCAGGAAATGCCGACGCCCACGCCTACACGCGGGCTTGCGCTGTCCCGCACGCCTGTATCGGCATCGACATCGCTGAGCGAGCCCACATCGACGAAGGCACGGCCGAGCAGCCCGATCTCGGACGGCAGCGGCAGCGGGAAGCGCATCTCGGTGCTCTGCGTCCAGATCACGCGGCCACCCAGCGAGTCGCGGGTGGGGGTGCTGAGGTCGCGCGGGCCGGCGCCGGCGATGGCGAAGCCACGCAGGTTCTCGCCGCCCAGGAAGAAGCGGTCAACGATGCGTTCCGGCTTGTCGTTGAAGGAACGCATGATGCCGCCGCTGGCGGAGAGCGAGAGCACGTAGTCCGGGTCACCCAGCCAGCGCTCGAAGGGAATGAAGTAGTTGCCGTCCACCCGGGCGCGCACATAGGCCACATCGCCGCCCAGGCCGGCGAGATCGGTGCCGAGGCGCACCACATAGCCGCTGCGTGGGTCCAGCCGGGAGTCGCGGGTGTCGTAGGTCAGCGTCTGGCCGATCTGCGACAGCCAGGTCACGCCCTTCTGCTCGGCGATGTAGCGGCTGACGCCCTCGTCGATGTTGAAGACATTACGGCGGGAGAGCGTATAGGCCCAGCTCTGCCGAAGGCGCTCATTGAACTCATAGCCAGCCCGCAGGGCGCCACCGGCGCGGCGCTCCTCGTAGCCCGAGTATTCGCGCAGGTCGCGCTGGACGTAGAAGAGGTCCAGACCCACCGAGAGGTTGCGGTCCAGGAAGGACGGATCGGTGACCGAGAGGTCCACCTGGCTGCGGCGCTGCGCGATGGTTGTGTTGATGCGGGCATCAATGCCCGTGCCCACCAGGTTGCGCTCACGCAGGCCGATATCCGCCAGCGCACCGGCATCGGTGGAATAGCCACCGCCCAGCGACAGCTCACCCGTCGCGCGCTCCGTGACATTGGTGGTCAGCACCACCTGGTCCGGCTGCGAGCCCGGCGTGCTGTTGATGGTGACATCCGGGTTGAAGTAGCCCAGGTCGCGGATGCGCTGACGCGAGCGCTGCACGGCGGCGGCATTGAAGGCATCGCCTTCCGCCAGCCGCATCTCGCGCCGGATCACGCGGTCCTGCGTGCGGGTATTGCCGGTGATCTCGATGCGCTCGACATAGGAGCGCGGCCCCTCGGCCACGTCGAAGGTCAGGTCGATGGTCTTGCCGGCGACATCGCGGTTGATGCGCGGCTCCACGGCCACGAAGGGCGCGCCCTGCAGGTTGGCGCTGTCCTCGATCGCCTGCACGGTGCGCTCGATGGCATCGCCGTCGTACCAGTCGCCGGAATGGACCTCCAGCACGTCACGGAGCTGGTCGCCCGTCACGTTGCGCAGGCTGGAGTTGATGTCCACCTTGCCGACGCGGAAGCGCGGGCCTTCCTTGATGGTGTAGGTGACAAAGAAGCCGCTGCGGTCCGGCGCCAGCTCGGCGGTGCTGCTGGTCACCTCGGCATCGGCGAAGCCCTGGCGCTGGTAGTAGCGGCGGATCAGCTCGCGATCGAAGTTCAGCCGCTCCGGCTCATAGGTGTCGGAGGAGGAGAAGGGCCGGTACCAGGCTTCCTCACGCGAGGAGACCACTTCCTTCAGCCGGCTGTCGGAGAAGGAGTCGTTGCCGACGAAATTGATGCGGGAGATCAGGGCGGTATCGCCCTCGGTGATCTCGTAGACCACGTCCACGCGGTCGTTGCCGCGGTCGATCACCTTGGGCTCGATGCGCGTGGCGAAGCGGCCACGGCGGGCATAAAGCTCCAGCAGGCGGGTGCGGTCGTTCTGCGCGGCGGCATCGGTATAGACCGAGCGCGGCTTCAGCAGCGACGCCTCGCGCAGGTTGTCGTCGGAGATCTTGCGATTCCCCTCGAAGACCACCTGGTTGACGATCGGGTTTTCCACCACCGTCACCACCACGCGGTCACCGTCGCGCCCGATCTGGACATCGCGGAAAAGGCCGGTGGCGAAAAGGGTGCGCAGGCTGCGGTCCTGGCGGTCCGTGTCGTAGCGGTCGCCGGGCTGCAGCAGCATGTAGGAGCGGATGGTATCCGCCTCGATGCGCTGGTTGCCGCGCACCTCGATGGCGCGGATTACCTCACCCGTCGGGCGGGCGGCCGCCGGCGCCGCACGGCGTGCCGGAGCACGCTGCGGCTGTGCTTCCGCCGAGGGCGGCAGCAGCACCGGAATGAGGCAGGTTGCGGCGAGCAGGATGGCGCGTGTGGCGTGCAAGTGCTTCGGTCCCAGGACCTGGAGAATGGATCGAGGCCTCATGACGGGCCGGGAGCGGCCGGAGACTAGCGGGGAAGGTCCTCCCCCGCCAGTCCCACGGGACCTTTGCCGTTTATGCAGCCTTCACCTTCGATTGCAACAGGTTGCACACGCGGGATGTGAGCTTGTCAGCCGAAGAGCCTGGAAACCCAGCCCATCGGGATCAGGCGGGTGATGTCATTCCAGGTGGTGAAGATGAACAACGCCGCAAGCACGGCGATTCCCGCCCGGAAGCCGTATTCCATGGCGCGCGGCGACAGCGGGCGGCCACGGATGGCCTCGGCCGCGTAGAAGACCAGGTGGCCACCATCCAGCACCGGGATGGGGAAGAGGTTGATCAGCGCCAGATTCACCGAAAGCACGGCGATGAAGGTGATCAGGCTGGCGAGGCCGAGCTGGGCCACCTGCCCCGAAAGCTGCGCGATGCGCAGCGGCCCGCCCAGGTCCTCGGTGCCACGGCGGCCCGTGATCATCTCCCAGATGCCGGCGAAGGTCTGGCCGGTGATATCCACGGTCTGAGTGACGCCGGCGACCATGGCACTGATCGGGTTCAGCCGGCGGAATTCCGGCGCGCCGCCGGTGACGCCCAGCACGCCCACCCGGTTGCCCTCCGATTCGCGGGCGGCGGGGGTAACGGTCAGGGTCTGCTCCCCACCCTCACGCGCGACGCGGACCTGCACCGGCTGGCCGGCACGCGGCTGGATGTGGCGCTGCACGTCCTCGAAGCGGCGCACCTCCTGGCCGTCCAGGGCCAGGATGCGGTCGCCCGGCTGCAGGCCGGCGCTGGCGGCGGCGCTACCCTCCATCACCGTGCCCACGGTGGCGCTGGGCAGCGGCTGGCCGATGCTCATGTAAAGCCCGGCGAAGAGCACGGCGGCCAGGATGAAATTGGCGGCGGGCCCGGCGGCGACCACGATGGCACGGTCCCGCACCGGCTTATTGTGGAAGGTGCGGCCCTCGATCCAGCGCGCCATCTGCTGCTCGGTGGCGTCGCCAGGGCCTTCCTGGCCGTGCAGCTTCACGAAGCCACCCAGCGGCAGCCAGGAAAGGCGCCATTCGGTGCCCTGGCGGTCCGTCCAGCTCTTGATGACCTTGCCGAAGCCGATAGAGAAGACCTCGACATGCACGCCGCGCCAGCGGGCGGCGAGGTAGTGGCCCATCTCATGCACGAAGACGAGCACGCCCAGCACCACGATGAAGGCAATGATGCTGCGCAGTCCGTCGGACAGGAATTCCAAGATCGTATCTCCGCCCCCCGGCGGGGCTTAATGGGTCAGGCCGCGCGGCGGGCCGCCCGGTCGGTCGCATCCTGCCGCGCCGCGGCATCCAATGCCAGCACGGCGGCGAGGTCCGGCACGGCGGGCGAGCCCAGCGAGGCCAGCACTTCCTCCACCACCGCGGCGATGTCGAGGAAGCCCAGCCTGCGGCCAAGGAACAGCCCGACAGCCACCTCGTTGGCGGCATTCAGAATGGTGGTGGCCCCCTGCCCGGCCCGCAAGGCTTCGCGGGCCAGACGTAACGCGGGGAAACGCACGGTATCCGGCGCGTAAAACTCCAGCTTCGCCAGGGCCGCCAGATCAAGGCGCGGCACGTCCACATGCATCCGCCGCGGCCAGGCCAGGGCATGCGCGATGGGCGTGCGCATATCCGGCGAGCCGAGCTGCGCCAGCAGCGAGCCATCGGCATACTGCACCAGCCCGTGCACCGCCGATTGCGGATGCACCAGCACCTCGATACGATCCTCGGGCACCGGGAAGAGGCGCGCGGCCTCGATCAGCTCCAGCCCCTTGTTCATCATGGTGGCGGAATCGACGCTGATCTTGGCGCCCATGGACCAGACCGGATGGGCCACTGCCTGCTCCGGCGTGACGCGCGCCATGTGTTCCAGGCTGGCCTGCCGGAAGGGGCCGCCGGAAGCGGTCAGGATGATCTTCTCGACCACCGAGGGGTCGCGGGCGTCCAGCGCCTGGAAGATGGCGTTGTGCTCGGAATCGACCGGCAGGATGGTGGCGCCGGAAGCACGGGCGGCGGCCAGCACGATCTCGCCGGCGCAGACCAGCGCTTCCTTGTTGGCCACGGCCAGGGTGCCGCCGCGCGCCAGGGCGGCCAGCGCCGGCTCCAGCCCGGCTGCGCCGACGATGGCGGCCATGGTCCAGTCCGCCGGCATGCCGGCGGCGGCCAAAACGGCGTCCCGCCCGCAGGCGGAGGCGATGCCGCTGCCCGCCAGGGCCGCTTCCAGCGCCGGGCCGGCGGCGGGGTCCGCCAGCACCGCGATGCGCGGCCGCAGCCGCTTCGCCTGCTCGGCCAGCGCGGCGGCATCGCGGCCGGCGACCAGCGCGACTACCTCGAATTCACCCGGCGCCGCCGCGTCCAGCAGCGCCACGGTGCTGCGCCCGACCGAGCCGGTGCTGCCCAGGATGGAAACCGTGCGCGTCATCGCCAGAGAACCACCCCGTAGCCCATAAAGGAGGCCAGCAGTGCCGCAAGCGGGGCGGCGGCGATCAGCCCGTCCAGCCGGTCCAGCAATCCGCCATGGCCGGGGATCAGCGCGGAGCTGTCCTTCACGCCAAAGCGACGCTTGAAATAGCTTTCAAACAGATCGCCCAACTGGGTTGCGATGCCCAGCACCGCGGCGATGCCAGCGGCCTTGAGCATGTCGTCCGGATAGGGCGTGGCCCAGGCGGCGACCAGCGCGCCGAACACCATGGTGCAGGCCAGCCCGCCCAGGGCGCCCGACCAGGTCTTGCCGGGGGAAATGGCAGGCGCCAGCTTCGGCCCGCCCAGCATGCGGCCGAACATATAGGCGCCGATATCGCTGGCCCAGACCACGGCGATCAGGAACAGGACATTGTCGCGCCCGGCTTCGTTGTCATGCCGCAGCGTGATCAGGCTGATGCCGGCGATGCCGACGTAAAGCACGCCAAGGGCCAGCCAGCCGACCGGCGCCGGGCGTCCGTCGCGCCGGCGCATCCAGCCGGCGCCCACCAGCGTGGCCAGGAAGCCCAGCAGCAGCAGCAGCAGCGCCAGCAGCGTATGATCGAAAACAGCGAAGGCGCAGGCCACGAAGACCGCCAGCGGCACCGCCGCACCCGGCAAGGCACGGTTCCGCAGGCCGCAGAGATGCACCCATTCCCAGACCAGCCCGGCAATGGCCACCGCCATCAGGGCCGTCCAGGGCAGCGCACCCAGCCAGATGCAGAGCAGCGCGCCCGGCCCCAGCACGGCGGCGGAAATGGCGCGCTTCTTCAGGTCGCGCCAGCGCTTGGCTTTCTCCTGCGCCTCAGCCGTCACCATCAATCAGCCTGCCCCGTAGCGCCGCTCACGCCGCGCGTAGCTGCCCACAGCCTCGGCGAGCTGGGTGGCGCCGAAATCCGGCCAGAGCGTTTCAGTGAACCAGAGCTCGGCATAAGCAGCCTGCCAGAGCAGGAAGTTGGACAGGCGCTTCTCGCCCGAGGTGCGGATGATCAGGTCCGGGTCCGGCATGCCAAGGGTGAAGAGGCGGCGTGTCAGCATCGCCTCATCCACCGCCGCCGCATCCAGACGCCCGGCGGCGACATCCTGCGCCAGGGAGCGCGCGGCCGCCGCGATCTCCGCCCGGCTGCCATAGGACAGCGCGACGGTGAGGTTGAGGCCGGTATTATTGGCCGTCAGCGCCTCGGCTTCCCGGATGGCGGCTACAGTCTCCGGCCCGAAGCGTTCCCGCTCCCCGATCACGCGCAGCCGCACCTTGTTGCGGTGCAGGGCCGCGATCTCATGCCGCAGGTAGAAGCGCAGCAGGCCCGTCAGGTCCCGCACCTCATCCTCCGACCGCCGCCAGTTCTCGGAAGAGAAGGCGAAGAGCGTGAGCCAGCCGATGCCCGACTTGGCCGCCGCCTCGACGGTGCGGCGCACCGCGTCGGCGCCAGCCTTGTGACCCAGGGCACTGGGAAGGCCGCGGGCACGTGCCCAGCGGCGGTTGCCGTCCATGATGATGCCAACATGGACAGGCACGCAGGAGGGCGTACCGTCCTTCAGTGCCGGGGCCGCTCCGGACGCCGCGCTCATTCGATTGCCGTTCCGCCTGGCTGGAGAAAGGAAGGTAGGGACGTCAGACGGTCTTGATGTCCTTTTCCTTCTCGGCCAGCAGCTCATCCACCTTCTTGATGGTGCTGTCGGTCAGCTTCTGCACCTCATCGGACCAGCGCTTGGCGTCGTCCTTCGAGATCTCGGACTTGGTTTCCCAGCCCTTGATGGTCTCCATGCCGTCGCGGCGCACGCCACGGGCGGCGACCTTGGCGGATTCGGCGTATTTGGCGGCCTGCTTGGCCAGCTCGTTGCGGCGGTCAGCCGTCAGCGGCGGCAGCGGCACGCGGATGGTCTGGCCTTCGGTCTGCGGGTTAAGGCCCAGGCCGGAGTCGCGGATGGCGATCTCCACCGCCTTGGCGGCCGAACGGTCCCAGACCTGCACCTGCAGCATCGAAGGCCCGCCCACCGAGATATTCGCCACCTGGTTCAGCGGCTGGTTGGCGCCGTAGATCTCGACACGGATCGGCTCCAGCAGCGCCGGCGAGGCGCGGCCGGTGCGCAGGCCGTTGAATTCCTTCTTCAGCGACTCCAGCGCGCCATCCATGCGGCGCGAAAGGTCCTGCTTCAGGTTGGGGAAGTCTGCGGGAGCGGCCATGGCGGGGCGTCCTTCTTCTACTTCTCTACGACAACGGCGACAGGCGTTACTGGTCTACGACCGTGGTGAAACGGCCCTCGCCCTGCATCACGGCGGTGAAGGCGCCGGTTTCATGGATGTTGAACACGATGATCGGCAGCTTGTTCTCGCGCGCCAGGCTGATGGCGGCAGCGTCCATCACGGCCAGGTCGCGGGCCAGCATGTCGAGATAGGTCAGGGTGATGTAGCGCTCGGCCTGCGGGTTCTTGCGCGGGTCGGCGGAATAGACGCCGTCCACCTGCGTACCCTTGAACAGCGCGTCGCAGTTCATCTCAGCCGCCCGCAGCGCGGCGGCGGTATCGGTGGTGAAGAAGGGGTTGCCCGAGCCGCCGGCGAAGATAACCACCCGCCCCTTCTCCATGTGCCGCTGAGCGCGGCGGCGGATGAAGGGCTCGCAGACGCTGCTCATCGGGATGGCGGACTGCACCCGGGTGGGCACGCCGATCTTCTCCAGCGCGTTCTGCATGGCCAGTGCGTTCATGACCGTGGCCAGCATGCCCATGTTATCGGCCTGCGCCCTGTCCATGCCGGAGGATGCGCCGGAGACGCCGCGGAAGATATTGCCGCCGCCCACCACCACGCAGACCTCGACGCCCAGCGCCACGGCGCCCTTGATATCCTCGGCGATCGCTTTGACCGTGGCATTGTCGAGGCCATAGTCGCGGCCGCCCATCAGCGCCTCCCCCGAGAGCTTGAGCAGGACGCGCTTGTAGATCGGGGCGGGCATTGAGGCGAGGCTCCATCAGAAAGCCGAGGCGAGGCAACTGGCACGATAGGCAGCCGGCCCCGATGCGGCAAGGCCGGGCAATCCGGCCTTTACACAAGAAGACGGGGGCGTCGGCCATGCCAACACCCCCGCCTGACGCTTCAGACCTGAGCGATCAGACCGTACCGGCGGCCGCGGCCACCTCGGCGGCGAAGTCACCGGTCTGCTTCTCGATGCCCTCGCCGAGCTGGAAGCGGGCAAAGCCCGTCAGCTTGGCGCCGGCCTTCTGGACCACGGACTTCACGCGGCTCTCGCCGTCATGCACCCAGACCTGCTCCAGCAGCACCACTTCCTCGTAGTACTTGCGGACGCGGCCCTCGACCATCTTCTCGATGATGGCATCCGGCTTGCCGGAAGCGCGGGCCTGCTCGGTCAGCACCGCCTTCTCACGCTCCAGGGCGGAGGGGTCCACCACGGAAACGTCCAGCGCCTCCGGGCGCGCGGCGGCGACGTGCATGCCGATCTGGCGGCCCAGCGTCTCCAGCGCCTCGATCTCGGACGGGGCTTCCAGAGCGGCCAGCACGCCGATCTTGCCGAGGCCCGGCTTGACGGCGGAGTGCGTGTAGGTCGCGACCACGCCCGACGGCACCGTCAGGCGCTTGGCGCGGCGGATGCTCATGTTCTCGCCGATGGTGGCGATCAGGCGCGTCAGCTCTTCCTGCACGGAGTGGCCGGTGCCGGGGAAGGTGTAGGCCTTGATCTGCTCCACGTCGTCGCCGACCACCAGCACGATGCCGGCAACCTCGGAGACGAAGTTCTGGAACAGCTCGTTGCGGGCCACGAAGTCGGTCTCGGCATTCACCTCGACCATGCCGGCGACCTGCGGGCCGCTGGCGACACCGATCAGGCCCTCGGCAGCCACGCGGCCGGACTTCTTGGCCGCGGCGGCCAGGCCCTTCTTGCGCAGCCAGTCGACGGCGGCCTCGATGTTGCCATCAGCCTCCACCAGCGCCTTCTTGCAATCCATCATGCCCGCGCCGGTCTTCTCGCGCAGGTCACGCACCATCAGGGCAGTGATCTCAGCCATATCGGATCTCCTTGCTCTGCCGCGTCTCAGACCTTGCCGGCCGCGTTGCCGTCGTCCTGGTTGGCCTGGACCATGGTCTCAACGGTCTCGGTGTCAAGGCCGACGCCCGGGCTGGTCTGGGCATTCTCGAGCACCGGCTCTTCCTCCGGCAGCTCCTCGGAAGCGCCCAGGTCGACGCCGGAGGCCTGCAGCTCGGCGGAGATGCCGTCGAACACGGCGCCAGCCACCAGGTCGCAGTAGAGGTTGATGGCGCGGATGGCGTCATCGTTGCCCGGGATCGGGTAGGCGATGCCCGAGGGATCGGCGTTGGAGTCGAGCACGGCGACAACCGGGATGCCCAGCTTGTTGGCTTCCTCGATCGCCAGCTTCTCCTTCACCACGTCGATGACGAAGATGATGTCCGGCAGGCCGCCCATGTCACGGATGCCGCCGAGCGCGCGGTCGAGCTTCTCCTTCTCGCGCGTCAGCATCAGGATCTCTTTCTTGGTGAGACCCTGGGTGTTGCCGCCCAGCTGCTCGTCCATCTGCTTCAGGCGCTTGATGGAGCCCGTGATGGTCTTCCAGTTGGTCAGCATGCCGCCGAGCCAACGGTGGTTCACGTAGTACTGGCCGCAGCGGGTCGCGGCATCGGCCACGTATTCGGCGGCGGACTTCTTGGTGCCCACGAAGAGCACGCGGCCACCGGCGGCGACGACATCACGGACGGCGCGGAGCGCGCGGTCCATCAGGGGGACGGTCTGCTGCAGGTCGAGGATGTGGACCTGGTTGCGCACGCCGAAGATGTACGGCGCCATCTTCGGGTTCCAGCGGCGGGTGTGGTGGCCAAAGTGGACACCGGCCTCAAGCAGCTGACGCAGGGAAACTTCGGGCATCGCCATGGCGGCGTTCCTTCCTTCAGATCGTAGTCCGGTTGAGCCTCCGCGGCGCTAAGCCCCCTCTCGGGGGACCGGACCCTGGCACCATGTGGGTGGAAGGGCGCGCCGCGTGCGGATTTGCCCGTCCCGGGCGCATCCCGGGGCGGACGCGGCGGCATATGGCATGCCCCGCCGGCCGGGGCAAGCTTGGCCTGCCGGAACTAGCGGATATCGTCCTCCGCATCCGGCCGCAGCCCCAGGCGCACCGGCAGCGTTGTCGGATCATCGAAGAGGATGGCGTTCGGCAGCGGGACGGGCCGCCCTTCCTCCAGCCGCACCAGGGCCGGCACGCCGCGGATGCCGAGGCCCTGCATCAGCTTCTCCGCCATGGCCTGGCGGGTGGCCATGGCCTCGTCCAGGCCGGGGTCGTCCGACTCCAGCAGCGCCACCGCCTCATCCAGCCCCAGGTCCCGCAGCACGGCGAGCAGTTGCGCCGGGTCGGTGTTGTCCTGGCCGTCCACGTAGCGCAGCAGCTGGATGCGGTGCAGCGCCTCCAGCTCCTTCGCCGGCTCGGTCAGGTGCACGGCGGTCAGGGCCCGGGTGGCGGCGGTGGAGTCGAAGCGCCCGGCTGGGTTGCCCAGCACCTTCTCCCGATAGGCTTCGGAGAATACCTGGCCCGTCAGCTGCGCGATGCGCTGGTCGTTCGTCCAGGCATAGGCCGCGAAATCCGGCGTCATGCTGCGCTCGCCCCCGGCGAAGAGGCCGGTGGCCAGGGGGTGCAGCAGGGCCGAGGGCTCCAGCTCCAGCTTCACCACGGCGGGCGTGGCGCCGTAGCACCAGCCGCAGAGCGGGTCGTAGAGATAGAAGAACTCATGCATCTCAGCCGGCCTCCACATGGGCGACACCAGGCACGACCTTCATGGCCTGCGCCATGCGGGGGGAGACATTGAACAAGCCGGGCAGCAGCACCTCGATCTCCTGCCCCGGCCCGGTGCGCGGGATCAGCGCGACCTTGCCCTTGCCCGGCCCTTCCCGCTCCAGCAACGTGCGGATCGGCTCCACGGCGGCAATGTCGTCGATGGTCAGGCGCAACATCTGCCGCAGCCCGGCCGCTGCCTTGTCCAGCCCCTCCAGGTCCTGCGCGGTCAGGCGCAGGGTCTCGCCTTCCATCCGCGCCTCGCAGGTGACCAGGATGGCATTGCCCTCCTTCAGCATCTCGCGCGAGCGCAGCAGCACCTCGGAGAAGAGCGTCACCTCGGTACTGCCGGAGGAATCGGAGATGCGCACCCAGGCCATGCGGCTGCCGGTGCGGGTGGTGCGCTCCTTGCTGTTCACCACGGTGCCGGCCAGCTTCAGGCGCCCGACGCCCGCCTCCGCCCGCGCCTGGGCAAGGGCGATGGAGGTCGCCCCCAGCTTCCGCAGCGCTTCCTTGTAGGTGTCCAGCGGATGGGCGGAGAGATGGAAGCCCACCGCCTCCGCCTCATGCGACAGGCGCTCCAGTTCCGGCCAGTCCGGGATCTCCGGCAGGCGCAGCGGCTCGGGCCGCGCGTCGCCACCGCCGAAAAGGCCGATCTGGCTGGAGGCACGTTCCTCCGCCTTGGCCTGAGCGCGGCGCAGGATCACCTCGGCACCCGTCATCACCCTGGCGCGGTTCTTTTCCAGCGTATCGAAGGCGCCGGCGCGGGCCAGGTTCTCCAGCTGCATCTTGTTCAGCAGCTTAGGATCGACGCGACCGGCGAAATCGGCAACGGATTCGAAGGGCCGGTCGCGCGCGGCCACTAGGTCCTTCATCGCCTGCAAGCCGACGCGCTTCACTGCCGCGAGGGCGAAGCGGATGCACTCGTTGCCCTCGGCGTCCTTCTCGACCCGGAAATCGGCGGCGGAACGGTTCACGTCCGGCGGCAGCACCTTGATGCCAAGGCGCGAGGCCTCCTGCATGTGGTTCGCCAGCTTCTCCGTCTTGTCCATGTCGAAGGTCATGGAGGCAGCGATAAAGGCCACCGGGTGGTTCGCCTTCAGATAGGCGGTGTGATAGGCAACCAGCGCATAAGCGGCGGCGTGAGATTTGTTGAAGCCGTATTCGGCAAACTTCTCCATCAGGTCGAAGATCTCGCCGGCCTTGCCTTCCGGCACGCCGTTCTTCACCGCACCGTCCACGAAGATCTTGCGCTGCGCCTCCATCTCCGAGCGGATCTTCTTGCCCATGGCGCGGCGCAGCAGGTCGGCGCCGCCGAGGCTGTAGCCGGCCACGTCCTGGCTGATCTGCATCACCTGCTCCTGGTAGACCAGGATGCCATAGGTTTCCTCGACCAGGTGGCGCATGGCCGGATGCACCGGCTCCCAGGCCTCGCCATGCTTGCGGGCGCAATAGGCCGGGATATTCGCCATGGGGCCCGGACGGTAGAGCGAGACGGCGGCGATCAGATCCTCGAAGCGGTCGGGCCGCATCATGCGAAGGCAGTCCCGCATGCCCTGGCCTTCGAACTGGAACACGCCGGCGGAGTCGCCGCGCGCCAGCATGTCGTAGGTCTTCTTGTCGTCCAGCGGGATGCGGGTGAGATCGACCTCGTGGCCCTGCTCCGCCAGGATCTCCACCGCGCGTTGCAAGACCGTCAGCGTCTTCAGGCCGAGGAAGTCGAACTTCACCAGCGAGGCATTTTCCACGTATTTCATGGAATACTGCGTCACCAGCATGTCGGAGCGCGGGTCGCGGTAGAGCGCGACGATGTCGATCAGCGGCTTGCGCCCGATCACCACGCCGGCCGCGTGGGTCGAGGCGTTGCGGTAAAGCCCTTCCAGCACCAGGGCCGTTTCCATCAGCCGGTCTACCGTCTCGTCCGCGCGCATGTCCTGCAGGCGCGGCTCGCCGTCGAGCGCCTGCTGCAGCGTCACGGGCTTGGCCGGGTTGAAGGGAATCAGCTCGGCGATGCGGTTCACCTGGCCATAGGGCATGCCCATGACGCGCCCCACGTCGCGCACCACCGCCTTGGCCTGCAACCGGCCGAAGGTGATGATCTGCGCCACGCGGTCCTCGCCATATTCACGGCGCACATACTGGATCACCTCGTCACGCCGGTCCTGGCAGAAGTCGATGTCGAAGTCGGGCATCGACACGCGCTCGGGGTTCAGGAAGCGCTCGAAGAGCAGGCCGAAGCGCAGCGGGTCCAGGTCGGTGATCAGCAGCGCCCAGGCAGCGACGGAACCGGCGCCCGAGCCACGCCCGGGGCCCACGGGAATGCCCTGCTGCTTCGCCCACTGGATGAAGTCGGCCACGATCAGGAAGTAGCCGGAGAAGCCCATCTTCTCGATGACGTTGAGCTCGAATTCCAGCCGGTCGTGGTAGACCTTGCGTTCCGTCGTGCCCTGCGCGTCCAGCCGTGCTTCCAACCCGCGCCGGGCCATGTCGCGCACCGTTTCGGCCTCGGTCATGCCGGGCTGCACCTTGGGGCAGATCGGCAGCTCGGGCTTGCGGTTCTCCGCCATGATGTGGCAGCGGCGGGCGATGGCCAGCGTGTTGTCGCAGGCTTCCGGCAGGTCGGCGAAGAGCTTCCGCATGGCCGCGGCGGACTTGAAGTAATGCTCGGCCGTCAGGCGGCGCCGGTCGGGCTCCGCCAGGGTGCGCCCCTCGGCGATGCAGAGCAGCGCGTCATGCGCCTCGTACATCTCCGGCTTGGCGAAATAGACATCGTTGGTGGCGACCACCGGCAGGCCGGCGGCATCGGCCAGGGCCAGCATCGCCGGGTCCAGCCCGCGCTCGACCGGAAGGCCGTGGCGGGTCAGCTCCACCGCCAGGCGGTCGGAGAAGCTTTCCTTCAATGCATCCAGCAGATGCGCGGCGGCCTCCTTGCGGCCTTCCGACAGCAGCCGGCCCAGTGGCCCGGCTGTGCCGCCGGTCAGCAGGAAGACGCCCTCGGAATGGCTGCGCAGCAGGTCCAGCGTGATGGTCGGCTTGCCGGAAGGATCGTCCCGCAGGAAGCCATGCGAGGACAGGCGCTGGACATTCTCCAGCCCCTGCGCGTTCATCGCCAGCACTACCAGCGGGTCAGGCAGCAGGCGCGCCTGTTCCGGCCGGTCATCCGTCGCCGCGCGCGTCAGGTTGAGCTGGCAGCCGATGATCGGCTGCACGCCCTTGCCGGAGCAGTAGTTCGAGAATTCCAGGGCGCCGAACATATTGGCGGTGTCGGTCAGCGCCAGGGCCGGCATGCCGGCCTCCTTGGCCAGCACCGCCAGCTTGTCCGCCTTGATGGCGCCCTCGGCGAGGGAATAGGCGGAATGGGTGTGCAGATGGACGAAGGAACCGGACATGGGAGGGATATAGCACCTCCCCTGCCCGGCTTCACGCCTTCAGGCCGGGACGACGTGGCCTTCGCGCAGCGTCACCACCCGGTCCATGCGGGCGGCGAGGTCGGGATTATGTGTGGCGATCAGCGCCGCCACGCCGGCATTGCGCACGGCATCCAGCAGTTCCGTGAACACCAGGTCGGAGGTGCCGACATCGAGGTTGCCGGTGGGCTCGTCCGCCAGCAGCAGGCCGGGGCGGTTGGCCAGGGCGCGGCTGATGGCCACGCGCTGCTGCTCGCCGCCCGAAAGGCGGCCAGGGCGGTGCCCTTCCCGCCCCGCCAGCCCGAAGGAGGCCAGCAGTTCATGCGCCCGCGCCTCGGCAGCCGGGCGGGCGGTGCCGATGGCCATCTGCGGCAGCACCACATTCTCCAGCGCCGTGAACTCGGGCAGCAGGTGGTGGAACTGGTAGACGAAGCCGATGGTCTTGCCGCGCAGCCCGGTGCGGGCCTTGTCGGCCAGCCCGGTGGTGTCCTGGCCGTTCACCAGCACCTGCCCGCCATCGGGCTTTTCCAGCAGCCCCGCCAGATGCAGCAGCGTGGACTTGCCGGTGCCGGACGGCGCCACCAGCGCCACGATCTCACCGGCGTACAGGTCCAGATCGGCGCCGCGCAGTACCGGCAATTCGCCGGCCTCCGTGCGGAAGGAACGCGTGACGCCGGAAAGGCGCAGGCGCGGCATGTCATTCATTGCGCAGGGCCTCCACCGGGTCCGTCTTGGCCGCGCGCCAGGAGGGATAAAGCGTCGCGAGCAGCGAGAGGCCGAGGCCCATCAGCACCACCTGCGTGACCTCGTTGGGGTCCACGATGGCCGGCAGGCGCGTCAGGAAATACACCTCCGGGCTGAAGAGCTGCGTGCCCGTCAGCGATTGCAGGACCTGCCGGATGCGCTCGATGTTCAGGCAGAAGACCAGCCCTAGCCCGAAGCCGATCAAGGTGCCCAGCACGCCGATCGAGGCACCGCAGAGCAGGAAGATCCGCATGATGGCGGCGGAGCTCGCGCCCATCGTGCGCAGGATGGCGATGTCGCGCCCCTTGTCCTTCACCAGCATGATGAGGGAGGAGATGATGTTGAAGGCGGCCACGACGATGATCAGCGTCAGGATCAGGAACATCACGTTCCGCTCCACCTGCACCGCCGCGAAGAAGCTGCTGTTGCTGGCCTGCCAGTCCAGCACGCGGAAGGGCAATGGAGAGAGCGTGCGGATGATCTCCTGCGTCACCGGCCGCACCTGGTCCGGGTTGTTGACGAAGACCTCGATCTGCGAGGCCGCGTCCCGCAGCTGGAAGTAGGTCTGCGCCGAGGCCAGCGGCATGAAGATATAGCCGCTGTCGTACTCGTTCATGCCGGTGTCGAAGAGCGCGACGATGTTGTAGGTCTTCAGCCGCGGCACCATGCCGATGACGGTGGTGCGGCCCTGCGGCGAGACCAGCGTCAGCTTGCCGCCGACACCCTGCCGCAGCTTCTGCGCCAGCCGCGTGCCGATGATGATGCTGTCGTCGCCGCCGAACTGATCCAGGCTGCCGCTGACGATATTGCCAGCCAGGATCGGCCGCGCCTTCAGGTCCTCCGGCCGGATGCCGCGGGCGAAGCCGCCGGTGGCGCCACCGCCCTCGCTGGTCACCAGCACCTGCCCTTCCACGATGGGCGCCGCCGACTGGATGCCCGGCAGCCCCCGCACCTTGGCCAGGATGCTGTCGAAGTCCCGCAGGCCACCGCCATCGGCGGCATAGATGCCGAGATGGCCGTTGAGCCCGAGGATGCGGCCGAGCAGTTCCTGCCGGAAGCCGTTCATCACCGACATGACGATGATCAGCGTGGCCACACCCAGCGCGATCCCCACCAGGGAGAAGGTGGCGATGACGGAGACAAACCGCTCCCCCTTCCGCGCCCGGAGGTAGCGGAAGGCGACCATGCGTTCGAAGGCGCCGAACATGCGGTGCTCAGCCCGCCATGATGCGGTGCAGGGCTTCTTCCAGCGACACTTCCGCCCGCTCGCCCGTAGCGCGGCGCTTCAGCTCGATCTTCTCGTTGGCGGCGCCGCGCGGGCCGATGATGGCCTGCCACGGGTAGCCGGCGAGGTCGGCGTCGTTGAACTTCACGCCCGCGCGGTCCGGCCGGTCGTCATAGACGGCATCGCCCCCCAGGGCAGCGTAGAGCTTCTCGCTGAGCGCATCCGTCGCCAGGTCGCCCGGCTTCAGGTTGAGGATGGCGCAACGGAAGGGTGCCACCGCGTCCGGCCAGATGATGCCGGCCTCGTCGTGGCTCGCCTCGATAATGGCGCCGAGCAGGCGGGAGACGCCGATGCCGTAGCTGCCCATCTGCGGCACCACGGGCTGGCCGTCGGGGCCGGCCACCGTCAGGCCCATCTTCTCGGAATACTTGGTGCCGAAGAAGAAGATGTGGCCGACCTCGATGCCCTTGCCCTCGCGCTGGCGATCCGCCGAGACCTGGGTCCAGGCGGCCTCGTCGTGCATCTCGTCCGTCGCGGCATAGAGGCCGGTGACCTGGCTGAAGAAGTTCTCCAGATCCTCCGGCTTCTCGTAGCTGTAGTCGGCATGGGAGAGCTTCAGCTCCTCGAAAGCGGCGTCGTAGAAGACGGTGCTTTCGCCGGTCGGCGCTAGGATGATGAATTCGTGGGAGAGGTTGCCGCCGATGGGGCCGGTATCGGCGCGCATCGGCACCGCGCGCAGGCCCATGCGCTGGAAGGTGCGCATATAGGCCAGCATCATGGCGCGGTAGGAACGGGTCGCACCCTCCACATCCATGTCGAAGGAATAGGCGTCCTTCATCAGGAACTCGCGGCCACGCATCACGCCGAAGCGGGGGCGCACCTCGTCCCGGAACTTCCACTGGATGTGGTAGAGGTTGCGCGGCAGATCGCGGTAGGACTTGGCGTAGCCCTTGAAGATGTCCGTGACCATTTCCTCGTTGGTCGGGCCGAAGAGCATCTCGCGGTCATGCCGGTCGCGGATGCGCAGCATCTCCTTGCCGTAGTCGTCGTAGCGGCCGGACTGGCGCCAGAGATCGGCGCTCTGGATCGTCGGCATCAGGATTTCCTGGGCGCCGGCGGCGTCCTGTTCCTCCCGCACGATCTGCTCGACCTTCTTCAGCACGCGCAAGCCCAGTGGCAGCCAGGCATAGATGCCGGCGCTGGTCTGCCGGATCATTCCGGCGCGCAGCATCAGCTTGTGGGAAGCGATCGCCGCCTCGGCGGGGATTTCTTTCAGGGTCGGCAGGAAGGCGCGGGAGAGGCGCAAGGGAAAGGCTCCGGTCCAAAGCTTTGGCGCGGAACGTAAGGGGGAATGGCCCAGGATACCAGGGAGGGGCCCTGCTTCAGCATGGCCTCATGGTGCGCCGCAACAAAAAGTCGTTGTGAACGGCCTGGACGAAACTTTCTACAGATTGTTCTTGGCGCGCCTTAACGCAGGCGGTACAAAAAAAAGGCCGCACCAAGGTGCGGCCCGAGTTTAGGGAGGAAACGCCAGTCACACGGCAGGAAGAGAACCAGCTCTCTTCCTGAGGAAAACTTTGCCTGCCCGCTGACTGGCTATCAACGTAAAAGCCTGACGAAAAAGCCGAAAAATCGGGCGATCAGGCAAGATGTGGTGCATTTTTGCGCAATGCCACTTTAAAACGTGGATTGCTGCCTATTTCGGCGTCATCGCCAGCCAGCCGTGGCGGAAGCTCAGCCAGTCGCTGGTGACCAGAAGATAGATTCCCAGCCAAACCACGGTCGCCACCACCGTCGTCCAAATCACCTTACTGACGATCAGGGGCTGACGAGGCGCGCCACGCCAGCCGCCGGTCTGGTGCGCGCCGTCGGCATCGGGCTGGATGCCGAAGGGCAGGATCGCGAAGAGCACGGTCCACCAGCACAGGAAGTACACCATGATTCCTGTTACCCAGCCCATTGCGGTTCCTCCTGCCTTGCTGCGGCGGCAATAGGCCTATCGGGCAGGCAAGGCCAGAGGGTGGCGCAGGCATGTGTCTGGCGCTGACCTGATGCCGCGGGAATGTCGTCGGCCCTTCATATTCCGGAAACCAACCGCTGCGATGTTCCGCGCCATGTTAACCGCCACCGCCACACGCCCTTCCCTCGCGTCCGAAACGCTGCGCGGCCCCTGCGCCGTCGAGGCACCGCTGATCGCCCTCTATGAGAATGAGGCTGCGGCCGAAGCAGCCCTGCCGCGCCTGGGCAGCATCCGGGTGCTGGGGCAGTCTTCCTCCGGCGTGCGAATGCTGGCCCCTGCCCCCGGACTGCGCGAAACGCTTTATGCCTCCGGCGCCCTGCTGGTGGTGGGTTAGCGGCGATACATGGCCTTGGAACAGCGGCGGTGCAGCCAGAGCCACCGGCACAGGTTGCCGCGAATCCAGGCCTCGATCCGCCCATTCACCGCCAGCATCAGGCTGCGGATATCGGCGGCCATGTCGCCGCTGTTGGGCAAGGGTAACGGCGGCTCCACCACCACCCGGAAGCGGCCAGGGCCGATGCGCTGGGTATAGCCTAGCACCAGCGGGTTACCGGGAGCATGGTAGAAGCTGCCCATCACGAAGCCCTGTCAGGAGCTGGCGCGCGGCAGCACCTCCCAGTTTCCGATATGGGCGGAGAAGCAGATGGCGCGGGTGCCGGGGGACGGCAGATGCTCCCGCCCGATCACTTCCCAACCTGGCCCCTCGGCGGTTTCATCCAGCGCCGCGACCAGGGGCAGCTCCAGCACGGTGCTGCCCAGGCTGGCCCAGGCGTCACGCACCACGGCCTCACGCCAGGGCGAATCGCTCTCCAGGAAGGCCGGGGAGAGGTGGCGGCGGGCGACGTTCGAGACCGGTAGCAATGGCCCAATGCGCCGTGCCATAGCACCGCACCCAGATACCTCCAGCCGAAAAACGGCGGCCTTCTGCGATATCATGCCCGTCTTGCGGCGGCAAAATGCACATCTGCTGAATCTCGCGCCCTTCCGCCCCCGCCCACCCTGCCCCATATCCGCCCCACAGATGCGAACATTGCCAGAACCTTTTGCGGGGTGGTTCGCCGCACGCGGCTGGCGCCCCCGGCCGCACCAGATGGAGATGCTGGCGGCGGCCGAAGCGGGCGAGAGCGCGCTGCTGATCGCCCCCACCGGTGGCGGCAAGACCCTGGCGGGCTTCCTGCCCAGCCTGATCCAGTTGCACCGCGACCCGCGCCCTGGCTTGCACACCTTATATGTGTCGCCGCTGAAGGCGCTGGCGGTGGATATCGCCCGCAACCTGACAATCCCCGCCGAGGAAATGGGCCTCGACCTGCGGATCGAGACCCGCACCGGCGATACCCCGGCCAACCGCCGCGCCCGGCAGCGGCAGGACCCGCCGCAGATCCTGCTCACCACGCCCGAAAGCCTGACCCTGCTGCTCTCCCTGCCGGATGCGGGCGAGATCTTCGGCAACCTGGCCTGCGTTGTCATCGACGAGATCCACGCCCTGGCCGGCACCAAGCGCGGGGACCAGCTCGCGCTCTGTCTGTCCCGCCTTTCCACCCTGGCGCCGGGCCTGCGGCGGGTGGGGCTTTCCGCCACCGTGGCGCATCCGAAGGCGCTGGCCGCCTGGTGCGCGCGGGATGCCGATCCGGACAAGGTGCGGCTGGTGCGCGCGGCCGGCGGCGCGGCACCGGAGATCGGCACCATCCTGCCCGCCGGGCGGCTGCCCTGGGGCGGGCATATGGGCCTTTCCACCATGCCGGAGGTTTATGAGCGGCTGCGGGAAGCCGGCGTTTCCATTGTTTTCACCAATACCCGCGCACAGTCGGAGCTCTGCTTCCAGGCACTGTGGCGGCTGAATGAGGACAACCTGCCCATCGCGCTCCACCACGGCTCCCTCACCGTGGAACAGCGGCGGAAGGTGGAGGCCGCCATGGCGGCGGGGAAGCTGCGCGCCGTGGTCGCCACCGCCTCGCTGGACCTGGGCATCGACTGGGGCGCGGTGGACCAGGTCATCCAGGTGGGCGCGCCCAAGGGCGTGGCGCGGCTGCTGCAACGCGTCGGCCGCGCCAACCACCGGATGGACGAGCCTTCCCGCGCCGCGCTGGTGCCCGCCAACCGCTTCGAGGTCATCGAATGCCGCGCGGCCATCGAGGCCGTGGCCGAGGGCGAGGTGGATGGCGACCCGCCCCGCCCCGGCGGGCTGGACGTGCTGGCGCAGCATATCCTGGCCATGGCCTGCCACGCCCCCTTCTTCCCCGATGACCTTTATGCGGAGGTGAAGGGCGCCGCCGCCTATGCCACCCTCTCCCGCCGCGACTTCGACGACACGCTGCGCTTCGTCGAGGATGGCGGCTACGCCCTCTCGGGCTACGAGCGCTTCCGGCGGCTGTTCCGCGACTATGAGGGCCGCGTGCATGTGCGCGGGCCGCAGGTGGCGCGGCAGTTGCGGATGAACCTCGGCACCATTGTCGAGACGCCGCTGCTCAAGGTGCGGATGCGTGGCGGACCCATCCTGGGCGAGGTGGAGGAATGGTTCGTCTCCACCCTGGAACCCGGCGACAACTTCATCTTCGCCGGCCAGGTGCTGCGCTATGAGCGGCTGGACCCCATGGCCGTCATCGTCTCCCGCGGCGGCGAGGGTGAGCCGCGCGTGCCCGCCTATGCCGGCAGCAAGCTGCCGCTCTCCACCAGCCTGGCGCTGCGGGTGCGCGAGATCCTCTCCAATCCTCGCCACTGGAAGGCGCTGCCGGAGCCAGTGCGGGAATGGCTGGCCATGCAGCGCAAGCGCTCCGAGCTGCCGCCGCTGGAGGGGCTGCTGGTCGAGGTCTTCCCGCGTGGCAACCGCTGGTTCCTGGTGGCCTATTGCTTCGAGGGACGCTTGGCGCACCAGACGCTGGGCATGCTGGTGACACGGCGGATGGAGCATATGGGCTTGGGTCCGCTCGGATTCCTCGGCACCGACTACGTCATGGCGGTGTGGTCGGCCTTCGAGCCCACGGATGTGGAGCACCTCTTCGAGGAAGACCTGCTGGGCGAGGAGCTGGAGGAATGGATCGCTGAAAGCTCCATGCTGCGGCGGACCTTCCGCAACATCGCCACCATCGCCGGGCTGCTGGAGAAGAACCATCCGGGCCAGGAGAAGTCCGGGCGGCAGATGAGCATGTCGGCGGACCTCATCTACGACGTGCTGCGCAAGCACGAGCCCGACCATATCCTGCTGCGCGCCACCCGTGCCGAGGCCGCCTTCGGCCTGACGGACGTGGCGCGCATCGGCAGCCTGCTGGAACGCGCCCGGGGCCGCATCCGCGTGCGGCGGCTGAACCGCGTCTCCCCCTTGGCGGTGCCGGCATTGATCGAGGAAGGGCGCGAATGGGTCTCCGGCAGCGCCGAGGATGCGCTGCTGGCCGAGGCCGTGGCCCTGGTGGAAGAAGCCACCGGCGGCGAGGATAGCTTCACCGGTGATCTTACCGACGGCACGCCGGAAGCATCCGCGCCCAAGGAACACCCACCCCGCCAGTCCCGCTCCATGCGCCTCGCGCGCCGGCGGCCACGGCGCTAACGACGGCTGGACCCAGATGAAAAGCACAGATCAGAGTGTCACGCTGCTGGCGCAGCAGCTTCTCGACAACGGCTTCGAGCGGTTCACCCCGCGCGAGCGGCGGGTCCTGCTGCAGATCGCCAAGCGCCACCCGGTGACGCGGAACGTCAACCACGCCGTGGCGGATGCGGACAGCCTGGGGGACCGCATCGCGGACAAGGTGGCGCGCTTCGGCGGCTCCTGGACCTTCATCAACCTCTTCGTGGGCACCATGGCGGCCTGGGTTCTGGCCAATACCGTTATCCTGACCCGCTATGGCACGCCCTTCGACGCCTATCCCTTTATCTTCCTCAATCTCGTGCTCTCGATGATCGCGGCCTTGCAGGCGCCGCTGATCATGATGTCGCAGAACCGGCAGGCGGAACGTGACCGCATGACGGCCTCCCTCGACTACGAGGTCAACCTGAAGGCCGAGATCGAGATCATGGCGTTGCACGAGAAGCTGGACGCCCTTCGCTTCGATCAGTTGGAGCGGAAGCTGGACATTATGCTGGATCGGCTTGCTTCAAGATCTTGACAGCCGGCAGCAGTTTGCACCTTCCCGGCTCTTCCGCCCTCCGCTAACCCGTTGTTGAACATGATCTCCGCACCCGTGCATCTGGCCGGCGAGCGTCTTTTGCTCGATCCTTCCGGCGCCCTGTTCTGGCCCAGCCGGCAGATCCTGGCTGTTTCCGACCTGCATCTGGAAAAGGGCAGCCACTTCGCCCGGCACGGCCGCTTCGTGCCCCCCTACGATACCCGTGAGACGCTGTCCCGCCTCGCGCCTCTGATGCGGCGCTACACGCCGGGGCGCATCGTTTTCCTGGGCGACAGCTTCCACGACGCCGAGGGCGCCTCCCGCATGCAGGCGGCGGACCGCGCGGCGCTGATGCACCTGCTGGGCAACCGGCTGGTCACCTGGGTGCTGGGCAACCACGACCCGGTGGCGCCGGATGGCCTGCCGGGTGAGGCGGTGGAGGAATTCCGCGAAGGCCCCTTCGTGTTCCGCCATATCGGGATGGCGGGCAAGGAGGTCGGCTTCGAGTTCAGCGGCCATTTCCACCCCAAGGCCAGCCTGCCCACCCGCTGCGGCCCGGTGACGCGCCCCTGCTTCCTGGCCGATGCGCGGCGCGTGATGCTGCCGGCCTTCGGCGCCTATACCGGTGGGCTGGAAATCACGGCCCAGCCCATCGCGGCGCTGTTCCCGCGCGGCGGCCGCGCCTTCCTGCTGGGCAAGGACCGGCTCTACAGCGCCGCTGTCGGGCCGATGAAGCATCTTGCCGCGGTGACCGGAAGGCCGGCTGAATCGTTACAGCCGACATGAAAGCTTCATCATTCTCCGCCACCCCCGGAAGCCAGGGAGCGCTCCGGCCGGCAACTCACCCGAATCCCCCAGCAGCCGCAAAGGGCTTTGCACAGGCCAGGCCCGCCAGCGGCGGCACGGTACCGGCGGGGGAGCGGCCCGCCTCATGAACGTCGCCAGCACCTCGACGCAGGTTCCCTCGCTGGCCGCGCTGCGTGCCGGCTTCAAGGGGCTGCGCGTGGTGGGGGATGTGCATGGCGACGCGAATGGCTTCGGCGCCGCCCTGGCCGGGGCAAAGGACAAGCGGCTCTTCACGGTGCAGCTTGGTGACCTGACGGACCGGGGGCCGGACAGCGCCGCCACCCTGCGCATGGCGCTGGAGATGGTAACCGAGCACCAGGGCATCTTTCTGCTGGGTAACCACGACCACAAGCTGCGGCGGGCGCTTTCCGGCGCCCTGGTGCGGCCGGACCCGGAAGGGTTGGGCGTGACGCTGAAGCAGATCGCCGCCGCCCCGGATGCCGAGGCGCTGCGGCAGGGGGCGCTGGATGTCATCGGCCGCGCCCCGGCCTGGCTGCGGCTGGGACCCTGGCTGTTCGTCCATGGCGGCTTCCACCCGCGCATGCTGCGGGAACCACCGCCGCCACACGCCGGCAGCAGCAAGCCGGAAGGGCTGGTTCCCCGGGCGCTGTTTGGCCAGGTCACCAGCCGCACCCGCATCGACGGCTATCCGGAGCGGCTGCACAACTGGGTGCACCGCATCCCTTCCGGCATCACCGTCTATTGCGGGCATGAGACCCGCAGCGCCGATGGCCGGCCTTATGTCGCCGTGGCGGCGGCCGGCGGGCGGGCGGTGTTCCTGGATACCGGGGCCGGCAAGGGTGGCCATCTCTCCTGGATCGACCTGCCCTGGTAGGGGCTCAGCCCCCTGCCCGATCCTCCGCCACAAGCCCCTGGCGGTCCCGCTTCCGCAGCGATTCCGACAGCCGCCCGGCTTCCGCCCGCAGCGACCGGAAGGCGCGCTCGGTGAAGCCGATATGGTCGCGCATGGCTTCCGCCGCCGCCTCGGGCTGGCCTTGCAGGATAGCGGCGGCGATGGCGCGGTGCTGCGCCAGGATCTCGCCGCGCAGGGTGTCGCGCTGCCAGTATTGCTCGTGGCTGAACAGGATGCCCCGCCGCAGCAGCACGGCGAAGACCCGCAGCACATGCAGCAGCACCAGGTTGTGGCTGGCCTCATGCACCAGCAGGTGCAGCCGGGTATCGGCCTCGGCCTCCTCCGCCGGCTGGGCGCGGGCATGGGCGGCTTCCATGGCCACCAGGCATTCCTCCAGCGCCGCGCGCTCCGGCGGCGTGATGCGGCTGGCGGCCAGGGCGGCGGCCTGCGGCTCGATCAGGCGGCGGTACTCGAAGTAATCCTCGGCCATGCGGGGGCTGGTGCCGAAGAGCCCGGCTAGCGGCGCGGAGAGCGGCGCCATGAAATCCGCCACCTGCGTGCCGGCGCGGGAGGATTCCAGCAGCCCCTTTTCCTCCAGCGCCGCCAGCGCCTCCCGCAATGAAGGGCGGGAGACGCCCAGCCGTTCCGCCAACTCACGCTCCGGCGCCAGACGGTCCCCCGGGCGCAGCACGCCTTCCAGCACCAGCCCTTCCAGATGCGCGGCGACGGCACTGGCCAGCGGCGGGGGCCGGATGGGATCGGGCATGGCCTGCGGTTCTCCTGGTCAAAACTCTTTACCAAAACCGGACGCGGGTGGAAACTGGCCGGAAAGAGGCCACCGAGGACAGATCATGCCCACCGTCACCAATATCGAGGACCTGCGCCATGTCGCGCGCCGGCGCATCCCCCGCGCCATCTTCGACTATGCCGACCGCGGCTCCTACGACGAGGCCAGCCTGCGCGCCAACCGCGAGGACCTGCAGGCGCTGAAGCTGCGCCAGCGCGTCATGATCGATGTCTCGGACCGCAACACCGCCACAACCATGCTGGGCGAGCCGGTGACCATGCCCGTCGGCATCGCCCCCACCGGCCTGACCGGGCTGTTCCACGCGGATGGCGAGATCCTGGGCTGCCGCGCCGCCCATGCCTTCGGCGTGCCCTTCACCCTTTCCACCATGTCCATCTGCTCGATCGAGGATGTGGCGGGCGCGGTGGACAAGCCCTTCTGGTTCCAGCTCTACGTGATGCGGGACCGTGGCTTCTCCCGCTCCCTGGTGGAGCGGGCGATCGCCGCCAAGTGCTCGGCGCTGGTGCTGACGCTGGACCTGCAGATCCAGGGCCAGCGGCACAACGACATCAAGAACGGCCTGGCGGTGCCGCCGAAACTGACGCTGCGCAACATGCTGGACGTTGCCACCAAGCCGCTCTGGGCGATGAAGGTGCTGCAGGGCAAGCGCAAGAGCTTCGGCAACCTCGCTGACGCGCCCGGTGCCAAGGAAGGGCTGAACACCCTGTCCCACTGGATCGCGGGGCAATTCGACCCCTCGCTCTCCTGGAAGGACGTGGAGTGGATCCGCTCCATCTGGCCCGGCAAGCTGATCCTGAAGGGCGTGCTGGATGTGGATGACGCCCGCATCGCCGCCAGCATGGGCGCGGATGCCATGGTGGTGTCCAACCATGGCGGCCGGCAGCTCGATGGCGCGCCTTCCTCCATCTCGGTCCTGCCCTCCATCGTCGAGGCGGTGGGCGACCAGACCGAGATCATGATGGATGGCGGCGTGCGCTCCGGCCAGGATGTGCTGAAGGCGCTGGCGCTGGGCGCCAAGAGCTGCCTGATCGGCAAGGCCTGGCTCTACGGCCTCGCCGCCGGCGGGCAGCAGGGCGTAACCCAGGCGCTGGAGGTGATCCGCAAGGAGCTGGACATCAGCATGGCGCTGACCGGCACCCGCGACGTGCGCGAGGTGACCTCCGAGGTGCTCTATGCGCCCCGCCATGGCGACGTGGTGCGCCCGGCCGGCGGCCGCCCGACGGCCGCGGCGGCGGAATGACGCGCGCGGGCGCCGCCCCTGGCAGGGGCGGCGCCCGCAGCTTGTCACAATTCGAAAGGCGCCTTCCCCCGTTACAGCCGCTGCGCGGCGTGCCACATTGGCGCCATGCGGCAACTGATTCTGCTGCGGCACGCCAAGTCGTCCTGGGACGACCCCGCGATGCCGGACCACGCCCGCCCCCTCAACGCGCGTGGCAAGCGCGCGGCCGTGGTGATGGCGGCCGTGATGCGCGACCTCGGCCTGGCGCCGGATGCCGTGCTCGTGTCCTCTGCCCGCCGGACGCTGCAGACGCTGGAGGCGCTCTCGCCCCTGCTGGACAGCCCGATCATCGAGCCGATGGACGACCTCTACCTCGCGCCCTGGGAGCGGATGTTGCAAACGCTGCGCGGCATACCTGAGACGGTGCGCAGCGTGCTGCTCATCGGCCATAATCCCGGCATGCACGACCTCGCGCTGGCCCTGGCCGGGCATGAGGCCATGGAACGCGGCACCGCCCCGGGCACCAAGCGCCTCGCCGGCGGCTATCCCACCGCGGCGCTGGCGGAATTCGCGGTGGCGACGCCCTGGGCGGAGCTGGCGCCGGGGGAGGCCAGGCTGATCCGCTTCATCGCGCCCAACGACCTGCCCGAGATGGCGGCCTGAGCCGCACCCCATGACCGAGCCGGAGCCCCTGCCCGAGCCTGCGCCGCCACCCGCGCCGGAACCTGCCATCGTGCCCGCCGGTCCGCTCCTGGAGCTGGAACTGGCCCTGCCGCCGGAGAGCGTGGCGCAGCTCTGGCGCCATCCCGCCCTCGTCCGCCGGCTGGCGGGGCGGCCGCGCGGCGTGGCGGAAAGCTGCGTCTGGCTGGATACGGCCGATGGCCATCTGGCCAAGCTCGGCCAGGCGCTGGAAGCGCCGCGCAAGGGTCCGCGCCGCCACCTGCAGGCGCTGCCGCCACCCGGCTTCACCCCGCCCGGCGCCGCGCCGGCGATGCTGGGCGAATACGGTGCCGGGAACGCGCCCGATGCCGCGAAGGGCGAGGCACTCCTACCCCTGGCAGCCTTCGAGGGCCGGCGGGTGGAGGCGGAATGCGGCTCGGTACGTCTGGTGCTGCGGCATGGCAACCTGCGGTGCGTGGCGGCCGAGGCGCCCGTCGCGCGCCTGCTGCTCAGCGGCCCGGCCACGGAGGTGCTGCCGCTGGCCCAGGCGCTGGCGCAGGACCTGCCCTTGCTGCCGGCCGTTGCGGGCATGGCGGAAACCGCCCGGGCCCTGTCCCGCCAGGACAGCCCCCGCCCCCGCCGCCTGGGCCCGCCGGACCTGCATGAATCGGGCACGGTGGAGGAGGCCCTGAGCCTCGCCATCGCGCATCTGGCCGAGGTGCTGGTGGCGCAGGCCGAACGCGTGCGGCGGATGGAAGGACCGGAAGGCGTGCACCAGTGCCGCGTCGCCACGCGCCGGCTGCGCTCCTGCCTGAAGCAGTTCCGGCCGGTACTGGACGGCATCCGGTTGCGCGAACTGGACGCCATGCTGCGCGACTTCGCCCGTGCCATGGGCGAAGCACGCGACCTGGATGTCTTCCTGAAGGACCTTGGCGCCGATCTGGCCACGGCCGCCGGCCCCGGGGAGCGGCGCCTGGAGGCCCTGCTGCGCACCGCCCGGGCACGGCGGGACGCCGCTTACACCAAGCTCCGCACCATGCTGGATGGGCCGGAGTTCCGCCGGCTGATCTGGTCCGCCACCGAGTTGGCTGTGCTGCGGGACTGGGGTGCGGAAACGGCGGTGGAGGCCGCGACGCCGCTGCGCGCCTTTGCCCTCACCACCCTCACCCGCCGCTGGAAGAAGCTTCGGAAAAAGGGTGCCGATATCGGGTCGGCCGATGCCGAGGCGCTGCACGAGATCCGCCTGGAAGCCAAGCGGATGCGCTACGCCGCGGAACTCTTCGCGCCGCTCTGGCCGGGCAAGGCCGCGCGGCGCTTCATCAAGCGGCTTTCCGCCGTGCAGGATGCGCTGGGTATCGCCAACGATACCCATGTGGCGCGTGCCCTGGTGGCGGGGCTCGGCGGCCGGGGCGGCGCGGGACCCTGGGCCGTGGGCCTGGCGGAGGGTTTCGCGCTGGCGCAGGGCGCTGGGGTGCGGGAGCAGGCGGTCAAGGCCTGGGCGAAACTGCAGCGCCAGGATGTATTCTGGCATAGCTGAGGCTTGACCAGCCTACTCCCCGCTTGAACCAGCCCCTGTGCCTGGTTTAACGCTTGGCGGCGTGTTGTCCCGTCGTCGCATCTTTCGATCTTCCTCCCATTCCGCCCCCAGCCGCTGGCGTGGCGCGCTGCTGGTCGCCGCCTTTTCCCTTGGCGCCGTGGCACTGGCCGGATTAGGGCTTCCCGCCAACCTCTTCGGCTCCGCCCCATCTGAGCAGGACTGGACCGCCGCCGCTGCCAGCGTGCGCGTGGTGGACGGTGATACACTGCGCCTGGGCGAGCGGACGCTGCGCCTGTCCGGCCTGCTGTCGCCCGAGCGGGGCCTGACCTGCCGCGCCGCCAATGGCGTCGGCTTCGACTGCGGCGCCACGGCCGCCGAAGCTTTGGCGCGGCTGGTGCAGGGCCATGACCTTGCCTGCCGCGTGAAGGGCCGCGACGGCTTCGGCCGGCCGCTGGGCACCTGCCAGGCGGGCGGTGTCGAGGTGAATGCGGCGCTGATCTCCTCCGGTTGGGCGCTGGCTGAAAAGGCGGCGATGCAGCCGTTGGAAGCGGAAGCGCGGCAAGCCGGGCGCGGGTTGTGGTCCCATCTGCCGGGCGCGCCGGAGGACTGGCAGCAGCGCTGATCGCGTTTCCCGCCTCCTGCCGGGCTGACGCCGATGGAGATGGCGGGTCTGCGTCCCGGGGGCGGATGGACAAGGGCAGGAACCACTGCCTATCTTGCGCTGCATCATGGCGGCGCCGCGCGACAGGGCGGCACCGCCCCCCCTAGAGGAAGACGCCATGAGCAATCCGGCAAAAGGTTCCGTCACAGTCACACTGGACGGGTCCAACAAGAGCACGACCCTGCCGCTGATCCAGGGCACTATTGGCCCTGACGTTTTCGACATCCGCAAGCTTTATAGCGACCTCGGCGTCTTCACCTTTGATCCTGGCTACGGCGGCACGGCAGCCTGCGACAGCAAGATCACCTATATCGACGGTGACGAAGGTGTTCTGCTCTATCGCGGCTACCCGATCGAGCAGCTGGCGGAGAAGAGCAACTTCCTTGAGGTTTCCTACCTGCTTCTGCACGGCGAGTTGCCCGACGCGAAGCAGATGAAGGAATTCGAGCGCGGCGTGACCATGCACACGATGGTGCATGAGCAGCTCCGCTCCTTCTTCCAGGGCTTCCGCCGCGACGCGCATCCGATGGCGATCCTCTGCGGCGTGGTGGGCGCGCTCTCCGCCTTCTACCACGACAGCCTGGACATCACCGATCCGGCGCAGCGCGAGATCAGCGCCTTCCGCCTGATCGCGAAGGTCCCGACGATTGCCGCCTGGGCCTACAAGTATTCCATCGGCCAGCCCTTCATGTATCCGCGCAACGACCTCAGCTACGCGGAAAACTTCCTCTACATGCTGAACGCGGTGCCTTCGGAGGAGTGGAAGCCGAACCCCATCCTCTCCCGCGCCATGGACCGCATCCTGGTCCTGCATGCGGACCACGAGCAGAACGCCTCCACCTCCACGGTGCGCCTGGCGGGCTCCACCGGCGCCAATCCCTTCGCCTGCATCGCCGCCGGCATCGCCGCGCTCTGGGGTCCCGCGCATGGCGGCGCCAACGAAGCCGTGCTGAAGATGCTTGGCGAAATCGGCAGCGTTGAGAACATCCCCTCCTTCATCGAGAAGGTGAAGGACAAGAACAGCGGCGTGAAGCTCATGGGCTTCGGGCACCGCGTCTACAAGAACTTCGACCCGCGCGCGAAGATCATGCAGGCGACCTGCCATGAGGTGCTGAAGGAGCTTGGCATCCAGGACGAGCCGCTGCTCGACCTCGCCATGGCGCTGGAGAAGATCGCGCTGGAGGACGACTACTTCGTCAGCCGCAAGCTCTATCCGAACGTCGACTTCTATTCCGGCATCATCCTGAAGGCGATGGGCATCCCGACCCACATGTTCACCGTGCTCTTCGCGGTGGCGCGTACCGTGGGCTGGGTCAGCCAGTGGAAGGAAATGATCGAGGAGCCCGGCCAGCGCATCGGCCGCCCGCGCCAGATCTACACGGGCTCCGCGTCGCGGGATTACCCTACTTCCCGCTGAGTTCTGAGGCGCGGCCTCACGGCCGCGACCTGCTTTCGACCCCCGCAGGCTCTGCCCGGCGGGGGTTTTTTATTTCAACCCTGAGTTGATAAGATGCTGGAATGAGAGCGCGCTGCACATCACTGGAAAGAAGCGTTTCAGTTACGGCCAAGCGGAATCTGCTTTTCACTGAAAAGCTTAACGGAAACCTGAACATCGCAAAAAAGCGAATACAGGCCCTTGATCACAAATCCGCGATCATGATCATGGTGTTCTGGTTGCAAAAGGCTCCGGAACTCTTCCGATGATTGAAATCGACAGGCCAGAACTGACCTATCGCTCGCTTGATGACCTTGTCCGCCGTCGTCTCCGGACCTGGCCGCAGCGACCGCCTGGAGCCCTGGATACCCCGAAGCAGCGCGGCGTCTGGTTGCGCGCCCGGCCCGGTGAGCCGGATGCAACGCTGCAGCCCTTTCTGCGCCTGCCAGGGTCCCACCGCCTGCGCACCATGCCGGACGGGCTGTGGCTGCACTTCAGCCCCGATCCGGCGGATGCCTGGTGTGATATCCTGTGTATCGAGGCCTGCTCCACGCTGCAGAACCTGCTGGACAAGCGATCCCGCTTCGCGCCCTCCACCACCTCCTTGCTGGCGGTCTGCCCGGTGCCCTGGCTGACCGCGCCGGCCATGGCCGGGGAGCCCTTGCCGCGCTGGAAGATGATGCGGTTGCTGAAGACGGAGCCGGTAGCTCCGCTGGTTCTGCCGGTGCGGGATGTGCGGGTGCTCTATGGCCTGAAGCCGCGGCAGTACGACGGCTTCGCCCGCACCCAGATGCCGCAGGCGCACGAATATTTCTGCCCCATGGACGCGCTGACCGATGAGGAGGGCTACAGCAACCCGGATATGCGGGCCTTGATCTCCCGCGCCTCCGGTGCCGCGAATTTCATGCGTCTGCCCTGGTGAGCCATGGGCCGGCCCTGACAGGAGGCGTGACACTCGCGGGCTGGCGGCGGCACCCTGCCGGGTGGTCGGGGCCGCCGCGCTGCGGGCCGTGCCGGTCGTGGGGGTATTGCGGCGACGACCCATGGTTGCGCGCGGTGATCGACTGAACCGGGCGGCCTGGCTCCGGCGGGCACTGCAACCTCGCCCGCCCGCCCGGATTAGTTCAGCAGGAGGATTTCCTGATGACCGATGACGCGATGAAGGAAGGCTACAAGAACTGGGGTCATGGCCCCTCCAGCGGCCGGCCTGACAGCGTCGGCCCGCACAACATCACCGAGGACCAAAACGACCCGAACGCCAAGGGCCTGGACCCCAACAAGGACTACAAGGGCGGCGGTGCGGGCAATGGGCCGAATACGGGCCTGGGCATCGCCGATGGTCCCAAGGGGCCGGTGAATATCCAGCCCAAGAAGTAGCGGCCAAGGCGCCGCGGATGACCATCCGGTGACATCCGCGGCTGCCTATTGCCGCACGCCCGGCGCCTGGAAGCGACGGAGTTACGGGCCTGCTACAGCCCGGTCCGGAGCGGCTTGAGCCCGCGTTCGATTTCCGCCCGTCGCGGCTCCAGGAAAGGCGGCAAGGCCAGCCGCTCCCCCAGGGCTTCCATCGGTTCGTCCGTCGCGAAGCCGGGCCCATCGGTGGCGATCTCATACAGGATGCCTGAGGGTTCCCGCACGTAAAGGCTGCGGAAGTAATAGCGGTCCACCGGCCCGCTGGACCGCAGGCCAAGGGTTTCGAAGCGCTTGACCCAGTAGCTGTATTCGTCGTCCCTCACGCGGAAGGCGACGTGATGAACGCTGCCGGCCCCGGGTTGGTGGCGTGGCAGCTTGGGCTCAACGCGCATGTGGAGCTCGGCGGCTGGGCCGCCTTCCCCCATGGCATAGACGCGGGTGACGATGCCATCCGCCCCCTCTACCACCCGGTCCAGGCGCATGGCCATGACTTCGGTGGCGAAGGCATGGGAATATTCCGCCCGCGCGACGCTCATGGTGATGGGGCCGAGGCCACGGATCTGGTGTTCGGCCGGCACCGGGCTGTGCTCCCAGGCATGGGACGGGCCCGCGCCGCCATCATCCACCAGGGAGAGGCGCTGGCCTTCGAAATCCTCGAAAGGCAGCTCCAGCCGGCCATCGGCCTCGGAGATCTTGCCGCGCGGCACCTTGTGCTCATCCAGGCGGGCGGCCCAGTAGTCCAGCGCGGCGGCGCCATTCACACGCAGCCCGGTGCGGACCACGCTGTTGGTGCCGCGCTGCTCCCGGGGTGCTGGCCAGTCGAAGAAGGTCAGGTCGGTGCCGGGGCTTGCCTGCCCATCCGCGTAGAACAGATGGTAGGCGCTGACATCGTCCTGGTTGACGGTCTTCTTCACCATCCGCATGCCCAGGATGCGGGTGTAGAAGTCATGGTTGCCCCGGGCGTCCGCCGAGACGGCCGTCAGGTGATGAATGCCATGAAGCTGCATCGGCTTGTTCCTTTCCTGCCGGCCGCTGCCTTCCTCAGGCGCGGCCACGCACCAGCGCTGCGGTCACTTCGGCCACATGCCGGCCCTGGCTGGCCGCCATGCCCAGTTCCGCCTCGGTCGGCTGACGGGAGCCGTCGCCATTCGCGATGGTGGTTGCGCCATAGGGCGAGCCGCCAGTGACCTGTGAATTGTCCATCTGCCGCTTCTCGGTATAGGGCAGGCCCACGATCGTCATGCCGAAGTGCAGCAGGTTGACGATGGTGGAGGTCAAGGTGGTTTCCTGCCCGCCATGCTGGCTGGCGGTGGAGGTGAAGACCGAGCCCACCTTGCCGACCAGCTTGTCCTGGAACCACAGCCCTCCGGCCTGATCCAGGAAATTCGCCATCTGCGAGGCCATGCGGCCAAAACGCGTCGGCGTGCCGATCACGATGGCATCGTAATCCGCCAGCTCATTCACCGTGGCCACGGGCGCGGCCTGGTCCAGCTTGAAGTGGGCACCCTTGGCGACCTCTTCCGGAACCAACTCCGGCACGCGCTTCACCACAACCTCGGTGCCTGCGACGGAACGCGCGCCTTCGGCCACCGCCTGCGCCATGGCTTCGATATGGCCGTAGCTGGAATAGTAAAGAACCAGAACCTTGCTCACGATGCGGCCTCCTTGCTGAAGATCTGCTGGGGTGAAGTTGCGTTCGCGCAGCAGGATCAACAAGCGCTTGAACAGGAACACTGCGTTCGCTAATCGCGAACGATGCCTCTCAGTACCGAAGATCTGGTGACCTTTGTGCAGGTGGTGGACAGCGGCACCCTGACCGCGGCCGCCCTGAGGCTGGGGCTGGCGAAATCCGTGGTCAGCAAGCGCGTGGCGGGGCTGGAGGCGCGGCTCGGCGCCAAGTTGCTGAACAGGGCACCACGGCGCGTCTCTCCGACCGAGGCGGGCGCATTGCTCTATGCCCGTGCCCGGCCCCTGCTGGCGCAGCTTGAAGGGCTGGTGGACGATGTCTCGGCGCAGTCAGGAACCTTGCGCGGTAGCATCCGCATCGCCGGCCCGATGAGCTTCGGCACCCGGTATCTGGGCCCGGCTGTTGCCAGCTTCATGCGCCGCTACGACCAGGTCGAGGTCTCGTTGGACCTGGACGACCGGCACGTGGACCTGCTGGCGGGCGGCTATGACCTTGCGGTGCGGATCGGGCGGCTCGGCGATTCATCGATGCGGGCGCGGCGGCTCGGCACCAGCAACCGGGTGCTGTGCTGTTCCACTGAATATGCCGCCCGGGCCGGCATGCCGGAGTCGCTGGAGGCTCTGCCGGACCATGCCTGCCTCGGCTATGCCAATGCGCCCACAGGGCATATCTGGCGCTTCATGCCACAGGAAGGTAGCGAGCGGCGCTTGGCGCAGCACCGCTCCATGGCGCTGCGGGGGCGTATGACCGCCAATAACGGCGAGGCCCTGCTGGACGCCGCCCGTGCCGGGCTGGGCCTGACGCTGCTGCCGACCTTCATGGTGGGCCCCGCCGTGGCTGCCGGAGAGCTGGTGCCAGTGTCCATCCCCGGTTGGGTACCGGTGCCGGACACCATCCACATCGTATACCCCGAGACTCCCGCCATGCCCGCCAAGCTGCGCGCGCTGATCGAGCATCTGGCGGCCGGAATCGCCGAGCCTTTTCCCTGGGATGCCGTGCCGGCGATGGCCCCGGCGCTACCGCTCCCGGCCCCCAGGCGTTAAGAACAGAGGGCCGCGAATCAGGATGATAGTGCCGTGCAATTGACGGATGAACAGGTCAAAGCCGCCGAGGCGCAGGGATGCCGCTTCGTGGAAGCCACCGAGGCGCAGGTGCGGCAGTTTTCGATGCAGCGGCGCGTCTTCCAGATCGGCGACAAGCCTTACCTCGCCACCCGCGAGGATGGCTTCTACGAGACCGCCGGCACTTTGATGGCACGGGTCGCTGAGGTGCTGAGGCAGCAGGAGGCCAGCGCCCCGGCTGAGGAACCTGTTGCCGAGGAAGCGGCGGAGGTGCCGCAGGCGGAAGAAACCGCAGCAGCCGACGAAACGCCAGAAGCGGAAGCCGCCGCGCCGGCCGAGGAGGCGCCGGAACCGGAAGCCGTGCCAGAGGCCGATGAGGCGCCGGAAGCGGCGGAGCCAGCACCGATCGAACTGGCCAAGGAAGCGCCGGCGCCTGTGCCCGCTACGGTGCCCTCAAGCGCTGACCAGCCCTCCGCGGTGCTGTCGGCCATGAAGACCATCGCGAAGGGGTATGCGCGGGGGCATCAGGTTGATGCGGCGCAGCTTTCCACCCTGCTGACCACTGTGCACCGCACGCTCAGCGGTTTGCAGGCTTCGCACCCCCGCCATCCTCGCTCGGGTCCAGGCTGATCCAGTAGGTCCCTTCGAAGGGAACGGCAGCGAAGCGGCGGTTGATCTCCGCCAGGGTCGCGCCGGGGTCGACGTCACGGAACAGGTTGGGCCAGACCCAGCGCGCCAGTGCCTCCACGCCCACGAGGTTGATCGCGGTGCCGGCGAAGAAATTCCAGAGCCCATGCGCCCGCCCGGCCCTTACGGCGTCGAGATCCGCCAGATCGGTCTGGCGGATGACGCGCTCCAGGCTGGCCCGCGCGGCGGCGGCATCAGCGCCGGTGCCGAGCAGCAGACCCGTACTGTCGCCGGAATTGAAGAGACCGGTACCGACATAGATGTCAGGCTGATGCGCCAGCACCTGCTCCAGCGGCAGCTGCGCCCCGCGTGAGTCGTTCAGAACCGGTGTCGCCACATTCACGGCGCCGACCAGCTTCAGAAACTCCCCTGCCCCGCCATCCCCGGCCGCCCAGCAGCAGGGCCAGCGGCCGGGAAAGGCATTGAGCAGCACGCTGGGCGCCGGCCCGGACTGGGTGGCGACACGCTGGCGGATGCGGTCGAAATGCTCTTCCTGAAAACGCACGAAGGCTTCGGCCTGCTCTCGGCGGTCGAGCACTTCGCCCAGAAGGCGGATGCTCGGCAGGGTATTGGTCAGCGGCTTCTGGAAGAGGTCGATGAAGATGACGGGTGTGCCAGAAGCCTCGAAGAAGGCCACCGCCTGCTGCGTTTCCGCCAGCGGCGCCTGCCAGGCGCTGAGGATGACGAGATCCGGCGCCAGAGCCAGGGCGCGCTCTACCGAGAAGCTCTGGCCGACATTGCTGGTCAGCTCCGGCACGTGTGCCAGGGCGGGAAACTTGCGCAGGAAAGCCATGTAGCTTTGCGGGTCGCCCTGCCGAAGGTCGCCCCCCATTCCGACCAGCAGGGAAACCGGGTCGGGGTGGATCAGGGACAGGGTCAGCAACTGGAAGCTCTCGCCCAGCAGCACCGCGCGAGGTGCCTGCTGGACAGTGACCCGCCGCCCGAGAATGTCGGTGACCTGCCGCGGCCACTGTGCTTGTGCAGGCAAAGCCAGACCCAGAAGCATGACAGCGCAGAATGCACAGGCAGCGAGAAGGCGTCGCAGCATGGCCGGATATCCAGAGGTTGCGGACCAGCCGCGATAGCGGCGAAATCGCTTCTTCAGCAAGACACTCCTAGCGGCACAGGCTTGGCGGAACCATCTCAGCCATGACAACCCAGGAGACACAATGCGCGCCATTCCCGCCAGTCTGTTGCTGCCGTTCCAGCAGCTCACTGATCCCGCCTTCCGCTGGCCGCTGTTGAAGGGGCTTGGCGGAGCATTACTGGCTTTCCTGGCGCTGATCGGACTCGCTGACTGGGGTGTCTCGTCACTGGTGGGAGGAGATGGCTGGCTTGCTACGCTGGCAGGCCTGTTTGGCGGCCTGCTGGTGCTGGTTTCAGCTGTCTGGTTGTTCGTCCCGGTGGCGCTCGCCATCGCCGGCCTGTTCCTGGACGAGGTCGCGGCGGCGGTGGAGCAACGCTACTACCCAGCCTTGCCGCCTGCCGAGGGCTCTGGGCTGCATCAGCAGATCTGGGCTGGATTGAAGCTCGGCCTGCAGGTGTTGGGGCTGGCAATTCTGATCATGCCTCTCGCCTTCCTGCTGCCGCCAGTTGGTGCCGTGGCTTTCTGGGCTGTTGCGGCAGTATCGCTTGGATATGGCTTGTTTGATGGCGTCGCTCAGCGGCGCATGAGCGTGCAACAGTCGCATCAACTCCGGCGGCAGATGCGCTGGTCAGTCCTTACTGTGGGTGCTGCTCTGGCGGCGCTGTCTCTGGTTCCGCTGGCGAACCTGCTGGTACCGGTAATAGGAACGGCGGCGATGACACATCTTCTGCATAGGGGAAGATACGTCAGGGCCTAAAAAACGCGCGAAAGCCGGTCTGAGGTTGATTTCAGAGCGGCTTTGGGTGGTTGGTGCTGGTGATGATTTGTTGGTGTTGGATGCGG
>NZ_RFLX01000040.1 GCF_003696345.1 Teichococcus wenyumeiae
CCATCGCCACTGCCTCCGCTGACCAGCGGCAGTGAATCAGCTTCGCGCCTCAGCCGCGAGGTTTTTCGAAGTGTCCAGGTGACCGTCAGATCAAGCCCATTCCGGTCGTATGGCGTCACTGTCGTAGCCGCGATCCGCGAGCAAGATGCCGGGATCGCTGTCCTGCTCCTCCATCAGCACGCCGCAGGCCGTTCGGCGTCAGCGTCAGGCTGATCGGCAGACCATGAGCATTGGTGCGGAGATGGATCTTGGTCGGTCAGGCCGCAAAGCGGACTGACGGCGCCGCGCGAGCGTCCAAGACCCTGGCGGTGGTGAGATGCCAAAGGCGACGAACCACTTTTGCGCCAGCCGCGCAGTGGTGTGCCCGGACGATGGTGCTGTCGATCATCTGGAAGGCGTCGGCATCGCCGCCACCATCCGCCAGTGCCTGCAGCAGCACATCCCAGAGGCCGGAGGTGGTCCAGCGCCGATACTGCCGGTGGACGGAGTTCCAGTTGCCCAGTTCAGGCGGCAGGTCGCGCCAGGGAACGCCCGTGCACGCCACCCAGAAGATGGCATCCAACACCCGGCGGTGACTGCCAGGCGGGCGGCCGCGGAAGGGGCGGTCTCGACCACGAAGGGCTCGAAGAAGGTCCATTCTTCGTCCGTCAGCAAACCTCGCAGCACCGGCGCCTCCCTTCAGGATGCAGCCTTGATCACCCCAGGTTCAGGATGTGAAGCACCTTTGTCCACGCCGCCTAGGCTTGCACCTAGGCCCTTCGGTTACACCACCTGTCCGGCCGAAATGGAGAGCGCTCCACAGGGCAGCAAGGCTTCCAGGTTCTACCGCGCCGTTGGGTGGTGGAGAGGACCTTTGGCTGGACGACCCGCTGGCGCCGTCTGGTCCGTGACTACGAACGCCGCTGCGACATCTCCGAAGCCATGATCCACATCGGCATGGGCGCACTCCTGATCAGCGCATCGTCCACCCATGACCATTCTCAAACGGCCTCTCAACGGCTGCTTTGAGCAAATTATTACATAATTTTTCTTATGCGTAAAATTGACATGCCGTTCTACTATCAACTGCCTCGTGTACCGCTTTATAAGTTGGACGACGCTGCCGCTTCAATCAGGTGAGCCGGAAGCAAATGGTTGCGACGAGTGCGATGGCAGACAGGAAGTTCCTGGCGAGACGGTCATAGCGGGTGGCGATGCGACGCAGTCTTTCATGCGTCCGAACATGCGCTCGATGAGGTTTCGGCCGCGGTAGGCGCGGCGGTTCAGCAGATGGAGTCTACGGCGGGCGCGGGTGGATGGAATGACCACCTCAGTGCCCTGCGCCTCCAGGGGCTTGCGGAGGTGATCGGCATCATAGGCTTTGTCGGCGAGTATGCGACGTGCCGGCGCGATGCTATCTAGCAGGTGGGCGGCGGCGCTGATATCGGCGATGTTGCCGGGCATCGGGACGAAGGCAAGCGGGCGGCCTTCAGCATTGGCCACAGCGTGGATCTTGCTAATCCGCCCGCCATGTGGTTGATCGGGATGCGCGTTTACGCCCCGGTCCGTCGTGTTGCCGCAGAGATAAACCAGGCCTTCTTGCCGTCCTGCACTTCCCATTTTCAGCCATGGGCCGAGAATGGTCAGGATGTCCTGGATTGCCCCTCTCGTTGCCGTGCTGGTTATACAGACCACGGCTACCATCCTCTCCCGTATCGCTGCCACCCTCGCGCCGCCCATGCTGGCCGCCCATGGATGGTCTGCGGACATGATCGGCTGGCTTGCCGCGCTCAATACAGCGGGCTCGGTGGCCTTTCTCATGGCTGGTACCCCATTGATCTACCGCCTCGGCTCCATCAGGAGCCTCCAGGCAGGTATGGCCGTCGGTGTCATCGGGGCGCTGATGCTCACCCTGCCGCTGGACCTCGCCGCTCTGGCCGGCAGCTTCCTGATGGGCCTCTGCTACGGGCCCTCCGTCTCGGGCGGGGGCGATATCCTGCAACGCCTCTCACCGCCCCAGCACCGCAACCTGATCTTTTCCATCAAGCAGGCGGGGGTGCCCCTTGGCGGCGTGCTCGCGGGCCTTGGCCTGCCCTTCGCGGCAGCCAGCCTGGGCTGGCAGGGTGCCATCTTCGCCGTCGCGCTGCTCCCTGTGCTGACCATCCTTGTGGTGCAGCCGATGCGCGAGCGGCTGGATGTCAACCGGGACCGCACCCATCGTCTGAGCGCGGCCACCTTCCTTTCGCTGAGCAACCTCACCCGCCCGCTCGCCGTACTGGGCAAGGCGCCGGGCCTCACCGCTGTCGGCCTCGCGGGCTGCTTCATGGCCCTCGGCCAGGGCGCGTGGTTCGCCTTTCTCGTGACCTATGCGGCCATCGAGCTGCATTTCCCCCTGCCCCTCGCCGGCGCCCTGTTCGCCGCCATGCAGACGGTCTCCATTGGTGGCCGCATGCTGCTCGGCTTCGTGTCAGACCGGATGGTGCCGGGCCTCACGGTGCTCCGCCTGTGCTGCCTCGCCTCGGCGACCACCACCGGGGTCCTGGCCCTCAGCGGCCCGCACTGGCCGGTCTGGAGCCTCTTCCTCCTTGCCGCTACGGCGGGGATCGCCGTCTCTAGTTGGAACGGGGTGCAGAACGCCGAGATGGCGCGGCGCGCCCCACCGGGCATGATCGCCGAGACTATGGCGGGCGGCACCATCCTGATCTTCGTGGGCTATATCGTCGGCCCACCGCTGTTTGGCGCGGTGGCCCTGATCTCGGGCGGCATGGGCACCGCCTTCCTGCTGAATGCCGCAGCCACGCTGCTGGCGCTGATCCCGCTGGCCTGGCTGGGCATCCGCAAGAGCGCATGAACCGCCGTGCCGGGGCGGTCGCCGCCGGCAGCCCGGCCGCCGCCCGCCGGGCCGCGCAGGCCATCGCTTCCGCGGCGGCTGGCCGGATGATCGGAAAGCCGTTCCGAGCACCAGTTCCCGCATTATGCGAAGACGATCCCGCCCTGGCCGGGATGCAGGCCCATGGTCAGACTCGCCGTCTGCTGCACGTGCTCGGCGCTCTCGGAAAAGCCCAGCACCACGTCAACGCGGCTGGCGCTGTTGGCCAGGGCCGCGAGCCAGTTCATCAGGCCTTCCGCGTCAGGCTCCCGGTGCAGGCTGTTGCGGTACAGTGCGGTGACGAAGCCGGGATCATCCGGCACGCCGAAGTCGCTATAGTCCAGCGCGGTGCGGCTACCCTCCCAGCGGGTGACGCCGACACCCTGCGCCATGATCGTCATACAGGCCATTCCCCTGCGCCTTCCCGTCTCCGGCGGCGAGCCTGCCATAGCCCCAGCCACAGTTCAGGCGCAGCGGCCCTTCCGGTGCGGGCCGGCGAAGGTGATCCGCACCGTATTCTCGCCACCACGGCCCCATGCCTTGGCCGATGACGGGCTGCCAAGGCAACACGGCGCGCGAAGCAGGGCGCCTGCCGCGTCCTGCATCGACAGGATACGTGCGGCCTGTCGATGATAGGCGATACTGGGGGTTTCCTGACGGGCGAGGCCGGGACAGGTTCCCTGCCTCGCCATGCGAGAGACTTTCCGGGCAAGGCCGGGCGCGAAGAGAGACGCGGCCGGCCTGCCTCGGGCTTTTGGCTTAGCGCGGCGGCAGCACCGGCAGCGGCTCCGCCTTGCCGACGATGAAGGCATAGGAGAAGGCGCCCAGCACCGCGAAGCCGGCCGCCATGGCGAAGGCCGGCGTATAGCTGCCCCCGAACATGTCGAGCAGGAAGCCGAACATGAAGGGGCTGATGATGCCGGCGATATTCGAGGCGAAGTTCTGGATCCCGCCGATGGATGCCACATGCCGCGAACTGGGCGCGACATCGGCCGGCAGCGACCAGATGCCCGTCGCGGCGATGGCGAGGCTGCTGTAGGAGATCGCCAGGAAGAACAGCGCCAGATAAATGGAGGAAGCATAGGCCGCGGGCAGAATGGCCGCGCCGCCGAGCATACCCCCCACCGTCACCACCTTGCGCACGCGGGTGACATTGGCACCGTTGCGCACAGCGCGGTCCGCCATGGCGCCAGCCACCCAGCCCAGGACAACGGCGGCCAGGCCAGGCAGCATGCCGAGCGTGCCAAGCTGCGCCAGGTTCAGGCCGCGTGCATTCTTCAGGTAATCGGGGAACCAGGTCAGGAAGAAGTAGATGACGAAGTTGAGGCAGAAGAAGCCCAGCATCATCCCCCAGACCGTCCGGTAGCGGAACAGGTCCTTCCAGCGGATCTTCGCGGCCTCGGTGTCGTCGGAATGGTCGCCGCGGCTGCCATTCTCGGTGATGTAGCGCCGTTCCTGCTCATTCGCGGCGGAGTGCTGCTCCGGGTCGCGATAGTACCAGTACCAGACGCCCGCCCAGACGATGCCGATGGCGCCCAGGATGACGAAGGAATAATGCCAGGTCGCGAAGGCGATGATGGCGGTGACGATCGGCAGGGACAGCACGGTGCCGACGCGCGAGCCGGAGTCGATCACCGCCGTGGCGAAGGAACGCTCGCTCTGCGGGAACCAGCGCGATGCCGCCTTGGTGGCGCTCGGATAGGCCGGTGCTTCACCGGCGCCGAGCATGAAGCGGAAGCCGAAGAAGCCCCAGAAGCTGCGCGCCAGCGGCGTCAGCGCGGTGAAGATCGACCACCAGATGGCGGCGATGGTGAAGGCGCGGCGGGAGCCGACCTTGTCGGTGAACCAGCCAGCGATGAGCATCATGCCGTCATAGGCCCAGAAGAAGGCGCCCAGGATCAGGCCCTTCTCGGTATTGCTCAGGTTCAGCTGAAGATCGGCGTCGATATAGGGCAGAGCGACGCTCATATTCGCCCGGTCGAGGTAGTTGATGACCAGGCCGAAGAAGCAGAGAGCAAGAATGATATAACGGATACGTGAGGCACCGGCCGGCGCCTTCTGAAAGGTGGCGGCTGGGGCCGCCGTTGCGCGGTTCATGCTGAGCGCTTCCCTGGGACGTTGATCTGAGTGGAAGGTGCAGTGCTATTGGTCGGCGGCCCGCCGCCCCGCGTCCTTCAATCCCTCGAGCGGAAATTGAGGAGGGTCGGCACCTTGTAGCGTGTCGCCGCCAGCTATTCCGGGATAGTCGAGGCTGTGCTCCTTGGACTGGTATAGTAGCATTGTAGGCGGAATTATTCCGACGGAAAGCCGGGCCTAGGCCATTCCGGCAGTGGGCTTGGCCACGATATGGCGAGGAGCCAGGATTGTTGGTGTCTCCGTAGCGGCATCGAGGACCGGAGCGGCCGCTGCCCGGCAGGCTGCAGGGCGGCAGCATCAGGCTGGTTACTCCTGCTGCTCAGGCGGGCGCTGATATTGATGCGCGGCTTCGAGGCGGCGTTTCAGCCGTGCATTCTGCCGCCGGAGATCGTCATTCTCCCGCTGCGCCTGACGGAGGCGCGATTCCGCGGCGCCCAGAGCATCATGCGGGGGCGGTTCTGTTTTCCGCAGGTGGGATGGGTCGCGCGCTGCCTCGCCCTTCGGTGTCAGCAGATCCTGCCAGGATAGACCAAGGCGCTTCAGGAGGCGGTGCGCCGCGAGCGCCGCCGAGGCCCGCTCCCCGGCATGTTCTGAGCCGAGCAGTCCCAGTACCCGTGCCAGCTTTGCCGTGTCGGACGACTGCATCCCACTCACCCAGTGCTGTCAGAAGGAGATGAAGCCTTCGAACCGGGGAGCGGTTGCCGTTTATGGATGAACCTCGCAGGCGGAATCGGGGAAGCACAGCCAGCCTTTCCCCCGGCTACGGCTTCTCCTGCTTCTTGGTGCCGGACGGCGCCTTGAACATGCTCGACATGGCTTCCTGCATCTGGGCCGGCGACCAGGGCGACAGGGGAAGCCAGTTCCTGAGCATCGCCTCCGGGCTCAGATTCGCGACGGCATCGGCCATCTGCTGGCCCAGCTTCGCCATGGCGGCATCCTGCATGGGCTTCACTTCGGGAAGGCCGAAGAAGTGCCGGGCTTCTTCCGGCGTGCAATCAATTTCCACGGTGAATTTCATGGCTCTGCTTCCTTCCCTTATGTCTCCAGGACGTAGCGCCCGGGTGCATCTTCCAGCGGCGGATGGGCCGCGCTGCCCATGGATGGCGGAGACGCCCTGGGGCCTGAGCGCTCGCTTAGCCAGGCGCTCCAGTCTGGCCACCAGCTGCCGTCATGCCGGATGGCGTGCTGCCGCCACTCCGCGGCCGTGGCAGGGACCGGCGCTTCCGGCGGCAGGGTCCAGTGGGCGCCCTTGCCGCCGGGCGGATTGATGATGCCGGCGATATGGCCGCTCGAGGCCAGCACGTAGCGGACTTCGCCGCCGAGAAGCTGGGTGACGCGCCAGGCCCCGTCCCAGGGAACGATGTGGTCCCGCTCGGCGCCGACGGCATAGATGTCCTGGCGGATGCGGCCCAGGTCGATGGCCTCCCCCTTCAATTCTATCTGGCCCGGCACGATCAGGTTGTTCTCGCGATAGGTGTTGCGCAGGTACCAGCTATGGGCCGCGCGGGTCATCCGCGTGCCGTCGCTGTTCCAGTACAGCAGGTCGAAGGCCGGCGGCTTCTCGCCCATCAGGTAGTTATTGACCACATTCGCCCAGATCAGGTCGTTGGAGCGCAGCAGGTTGAACATGTTCGACATCTCGCGGCTGTCCAGGTAGCCGCGTTCCAGCATCTGCTGCTCGATGAGTTCGATGGATTCATCGCCCATGAAGACGGCGGTGTCGCCCACGCGCGAGAAATCCTGCAGCGACACCATGAAGGTGGCCGCGCCGAAGCGATCGTCGCCCCGCGCGGCGAGCCAGGCGAGCGTCATCGCCAGCAGCGTGCCGCCGATGCAATAGCCCATCACATTCACCGTCGGGCTGCCGGTGATCTCGCGCACCGCATCGCTGGCCGCCAGGGGGCCGAGATCCATGTAATCCTCGATGGTGATGCCATCCATCGAGGCATCCGGGTTCTTCCAGGATACCATGAAGACCGTGAAGCCCTGCTCGGTCAGGTAGCGGACCATGCTGTTCTTCGGCTGCAGGTCGAGGATGTAGTACTTGTTGATCCAGGGCGGCAGGATGAGCAGCGGCACCTTATGGACCGCCTCGCCGGCGGGCGCGTACTGGATCAGCTCGATCAGCGCGTTGCGGTACACGACCTTGCCGGGAGAGAGGGCGAGGTTCCGGCCCGGTGCGAAGGCCGTCGTATCGACCAGGCTCAGCCGGCCGGCCTTCAGGTCGCCAAGCAGGTTGCGCGCCCCGTCCGCCAGGCTGGCGCCGCCGGTTTCCATGGCCCGGCGCAGCGCGGCGGGGTTGGAGAAGAGCAGCAGAGAGGGGCTCATCGCATCCACGAACTGCTGCAGATGGAAGGTGAGGCGCTGCCGCTCCGCCTCGTCCAGGTCATCGGCCTTGCCCTGCTGCAACAGCCAGTCGGAGGCGAGCAGATAGGCTTCCTTCAGGGCGCGGTAGACCGGGTTGTTGTGCCATTCCGGCGCGGCGAAGCGCTTGTCCACCGGCCCGCCGGGCGAGCCCGGCACCGAGGCCTCGGCGAAGCTGAGCCAGCGTTGCCCGGCCTGGTTCCAGGTCTCCATGGCCGAGCGCCAGAGATTCGCGTTCAGCCGGGCGGCGGAGGCCACGGCATCGGCCGGGCGGCTCAGGTTGCGGAGCCAGACGGTCCGCAGCGCCCGCACGACCTCCGCCCAATCCACAGGCACCACGTCGCGGAGGGGGTTCGCGTTCCACATCTGGTCGATCGAGCGCAGCACCGGGTCGCGGGCGAGGTGATCGCCAAGCTCCCCCGCGGCGGCGGCGAAGGAGCGGCCGATGGCATCCTCGGGCGGCATGGAGGGCCACGGGCCGGACCCCGCCCAGCTCTCGCTGGCTCCGGTCATCGCCTTGGCCCAGGAGGTCCAGAGGCCGAGCAGCGCTTCCGGCCCCGGTGCATCGGCCGCGCCGCCGGGCGGGCTGGCCGATGATGCGGCCTGGGGCTTCTCGTCGGTCTCCTTGCCGGATGGCATGGCGCATCTCCCCTCTGTTGCCCGGCGCCGGTGGGCGGGGCTGTCCTTCGTCACGCTCAGGAGCCGGGCGCCGCCGCCCCCCCTGTCAATGCGCCCAGGCCCGGAAGCTCAGCGGAATGCGGTCCCGGCCGGCGCCCCTTGCGAGGCCGCGGGGTCTCGCCGCCACCTCGCCCCGGCGCGGGCCATGGTCTTCCCGCATACGGATGCTGGCGCCGATACCGCTGCCATCCCTCTGCGAACGCCAAGGCTGGCATGCCTGTTGCAAGCGGCGGCGCCTATGACAGGATATGTCACCGGATTTTATCAGAGGCGGTCATGATACGTATTTCCCTTCCCGGCCGGCGTGGGCTGGCACGGCTGGCCGTGGCCGCCACCCTTGGCGCCGCCACGCTGTCGGCCACCCCGGCCTCTGCCCAGGGCCAGAACTCCGGCCAGGCCCTGCGGGTGGTGCTGATCAATGACCTGACGGCCATCGACCCGGTTCTGTCCCAGGCCGCCTTTGTGCGGAACCATGGCTTCTTCGTCTATGACCAGCTCTTCGCCTTCGACAGCGAGGGCAAGGCGAAGCCGCAGATGGTGGACAGCTACACCGCCTCGCCGGACGGCATGCGCTACAGCTTCACCCTGCGCGACGGGCTGGCCTTCCACGATGGCCAGCCGGTGCGCGCGGCGGATGCGGTGGCCTCCATCAAGCGCTGGGGGCAGCGGGACATCGTGGGCCGGGCGCTCACCGCCGCCACGGCCTCCATGGATGTGGTGGACGACAAGACCTTCACCATCACCCTCTCCCGCCCCTTCGCCCTGGTGGTGGAGGCGCTGGCCCGCCCCACCGGCAGCGCGCTGTTCGTGATGCCGGAGCGCGTCGCCAAGACGCCGGCCAATGTGGCCATCACCGACCCGACCGGCTCCGGCCCCTTCACGTTCAGCACCAGCGACTGGCGCGCGGGCGACCGCGCCATCTACCGCCGCAACCCCGCCTACCGGCCGAGGAACGAGCCGGCGGACGGGCTGGCCGGCGGCAAGGTGGTGCAGGTGGAGACGGTCGAGTGGCTGGCCATGCCGGACCCGGCCACGGCCGCCGCAGCGCTGCAGAACGGCGAGATCGACTTCATCGAGCAGCCGAGCCCCGATGTCGTATCGACGCTGGAGCGCAACCGGCAGGTGCGCACGATGGCCTACAACCCCGTCGGCTTCCAGGTCTGGCTGCGCCTGAACCACACCCAGCCGCCCTTCAACGACCCGCGCGCGCGGCAGGCGCTGCTCCACATCATCAACCAGCAGGATGTGCTGGACGGCATGGGCGTGCGCCCTTCCGAGCAGATCGCCAACTGCCCGGCCTTCTTTTTCTGCGGCACGCCGCTGGAAAGCCGCGCGGGTGCCACCGGCCTGGGCAAGCCGGACCTGGACCGCGCGCGCGCCCTGCTGAAGGAGGCGGGCTATAACGGCGGCAAGGTGGTCTTCCTGAACGCCACCGACAGCCCCCTGAACAATGCCTCCACCCTGGTGATGGCCGATGCCATGCAGCGGGCCGGCCTGAACATGGACGTGCCCTCCATGGACTGGGGCACGCTGACGCAGCGCCGCAACCGGCGCGAGGCGCCGGAGGCCGGTGGCTGGAACCTCTTCGTCACCGTGGCGAATGTGCTGGATGGGCAGAACCCGCTGACCAACCAGTATCTCGCCAGCACCGGCGATGCCGCGCCTGCCGGCTGGCCGAAGGACGAGGAGCTGGAAGCCCTGCGCCGCGCCTGGTGGGAGGAAAGCGACCCGGCGAAGCGCCAGACCATCCTGGACCAGGTCCAGGCCCGGGCCTTCCAGGTGCTGCCCTATATCCCCGCCGCGCAGTTCCGCACGCTGGCCGCCTATCGCAGCAATGTGGAAGGGCTGCGGCCGACCACCGTCCCGGTCTTCTGGGGCGTGACAAAGAAGCAGTAAGAGGGGCTTTCCGGGGCTCTGGCGGTGGTGGCGCCCCAGCCGCCGCCGCTAGCGGGGCGCCTCCCCTGGCGGCTGGCGCCTCGCCTCGAATGTCTGCTGCACCCGCCAGCCATCCGGGGGCCGCACCTCGTTCTTCCAGGCGAAGCTCCCGGCGGCGATGTCGCTGAACGACCATCTCATGGCGGGCACGGTGCCAGGCGTCGTTTCCAGAACCACCATCGCGCCCGCCTTCCGCGCGGTGAAGGTGCGGACGACGCCATGCATGGGGCCGATCCAGGTGGATTGCCATGCTTCCAGCGCGGGGTCGTAGAAGCGGATGCTGGTGCCATACTCGTAGAGCGGGCCGGCTGCGCGCTGCGCCCGGGGCGGCACGATCCAGACATCCTGGATGCCGCGCCCCTCGAGCACCCAGGAGAAGTGCCATTCCCCCGCCTCGGTCCGGATCACCGTGCCGGCCTCGTCATACCAGCGCACAACGAGGTCCCAGCTGCCGATGAAGGGCGCGAAGATCTGCGCCTGCTCCGGCAGCGACGAGGCATCCGACCGCAGGGCGCGGCAGAAGGCGTGTGCGTCTTCCGGGATCATGTCGCGTGGCTCCAGGGGCTGGCGGCTTCAGCCCGTGGCAGGGAGGGTGCGGCATTGCCGCATCCGGCGGCAACGGCTGCCTGCCGCCCGCCCCGGCCACTCCGCCGGTTTTGTTCAGGCGGCGACGATGCCCTTGCGCAGCAGGAAGCAGCCATAGGGACGGGCATCGCCCACCTGCACCACGGCGAAGCCGGCGCGGGCAGCGTCGTAGAAGGCGAAGCGTTCCAGCCCCCGCATCTCCAGGCCCGGCACGGCGCGGGCGAGTTCCGCCTGCACCTCGCGCTGCACCGGCGGCAACTCCTCCGGCGCGCCGATGACTTCCATGCGCCGCACCGGGGCGGGCTCGAAATCGTCGATCGGCAGCACGGTCAGGATCGCCGCCGCCACCTCCGCCATGCGCAACCCAGGCAGGGTGACCAGGCGGCCCGATGCGGTGGAGCGCGCGATGGCGGCGGCCGGGTGGTTGGCATCCACCAGCACCAGGTCGTCGCCATGGCCCATCGAGGCCAGGACCCAGAGCAGGTCGGGCGAGAGAATGGGATGGATGGATTTCAGCATGGCCGGCGCCCCCGCCGCCCCAGGTAGATCCGCGCCGCATTGCCGCCGAGGATGGCATCCCGCGCCGCCTCTGGCCGCGCGGCCAGCAGTTCCGCCGTGGCCTGCCACCATTGCGGGTAGCTGCCGGCCAGGCGCAGCACCGGCCAGTCGCTGCCCCAGAGCAGCCGGTCCGGCCCGAAAAGCTCCAGGGCAAGGGTGGCGAAGGGGCGCAGCCGCGCCACGTCCCAGTCCGGCCCCGCCTCGGTGGCCATGCCGGAGAGCTTGCAACTGACCTGCGGCATCGCGGCCAGCGCCGCCATGTCCCTGGCCCAGGCGTCCCGGCCCGCCCCCTCCGGCCCCGCCGCGATATCCGGCTTGGCGAGGTGGTCAATCACCACGGGCAGGCCAGGATAGGCCTGCGCGAAGCGGATCAGCCGGGGCAGGTGCCGTGGCCGCACCAGCGCGTCGAAGACCAGGCCCTGCGCCTGCATCTCCGCCACGGCGGGGGCGAGCGCGGGGCGGAGCAGCCAGTCGTCGTCGGTGATGTCATGCACCATCGGCCGCAGCCCGACCAGCAGGGGGTCCGCCGCCAGGGCGCGGATGCGGGCCGGCGCGTCGGCCGCCTCCAGGTCGCTCCAGCCGACGACGCCGAGGATGGTGCCGCAACCCGCCGCGAGGTCCAGCAGGTAATGCGTTTCCGCCTCCGTCGGTGCCGCCTGCACCGCGATGGTGCCGGCGATGCCGGCCTCGCGCAGCAGCGGGTCCAGGTCCGCAGGCCCGAAATCGCGGTGGATCGGCACCATCTCCGGCCGCAGCCAGCCGTAATCGCCCCGGGACAATGCCCAGTAATGCTGGTGCGCGTCGATGCGCGGCAGGCGGGCGGCGCTCATGCCGGTACGGGCGCTTCGGCGCGCAGCAGGCCGGCCTCGCGCATCTCGGCCCAGAAGGCGGCGGGCACCGGCCTTTCGAGGGCCGAGAGGTTGCGGCGCACCTCGTCCGGGCTGCCGGCACCCAGCACCACGGAAGCGACTGCCGGATGCGCCAGTGCGAAATGCAGCGCCGCGTCGGGGAGCCGCACCGCATGGGCGGCGCAGATGGCCTCCATCCGCTGCACGCGCTCCAGGATCTCGGGCGGTGCGTCGCGGTAGTTGTATTTGGCGCCGGGAATGGCGCCAGTGGCCAGCACGCCGGAATTGAACACGCCGCCCAGCATGATGCCGATGCCCTTCTCCAGCGCCAGCGGCAGGAATTCGTCCAGCGCCGCCTGCTCCAGCAGGGTGTAGCGGCCGGCCAGCAGCATGGTGTCGAAGTCGCCGGCGCGGGCGAAGCGCACGCACATCTCGCTTTCATTGACGCCGACGCCGATGGCCTTCACCACGCCCTCCGCGCGCAGGCGGTGCAGGGCGGGATAGGCCCCTTCCATCGCCTCGCGGAAGCGCTGCTCCATCATGTCGCCATGGGTCCAGACATCCACGTCATGGATCAGCAGCACGTCGATCCGGTCGGTGCCCAGGCGCAGCAGGGACTGCTCGACGCTGCGCAGCGTGCCGTCATAGGAATAATCCACCACCGCTTGGTGCGGCAGGCCGCCAACAAAGCCCGCCGCTGGGCCGCTGCCCTGGCGCGGCTCCATCCAGCGCCCGACCTTGGTGGAGAGCACCACCCCTTCCCGCCCGGCGATGCGCAGCGCGGTGCCGCAGCGATGCTCCGACAGCCCATGGCCATAGAAGGGGGAGGTATCCAGCAGCGTTACGCCGAGGGTGATGGCGGTGGCCACGGCATCGATCGCCGTGCGCTCATCCATCCGGGCGAAGAGGTCCCCTAGCGGCGCGGCGCCGAAGCCGATGCAGGAGACGGGGATGCCGGTGCGCCCCAGCGGGCGGCTCGGCAGCAGGGGCGCGGGCTCAGTCACCTTGCACCGCCCCGGCCAGGATCGGCGCCGCCAGCCATGCCCGGCCCGCCTGTTCAAAGGATAGCATCTTGCGAGCCGCCATCTTCCTCACACCGCCAGAACTGTCCGTTCCCGGAGCATAACTGTCGGCCGGAGCCGCTGGCCAGACGCAAAGCTCCTGTTGCGCCTGCCCGCGGCATCGACGGTGCGTGGGCACGACGGCGAAGGTGGCGCGCCGCCGCCGCATGGCGCGGGCTTCCGGAACGGGGCGATGCCCATAACGGTTGCTTATGGAGTGCTCTGGAAGTTTCAATTGCATGATGCCCCGCGATGCAGCCCACTACCGGGCGAATCATGGGAGGAACCATCATGGCCAAGACGCCAGCGGGCACGCGCCGCCGCTTTCTATCCGCCGCCGCCGCGGGGCTGGCGCTGCCGGCGCTGCCACGCGCCGCCTTCTCGCAGGGCAACTGGCCCGACCGGCCGATCCGCGTAATCGTGCCGTTTGGCGCCGGCACCAGCACCGACATCATGACCCGCCTGGTCACGCCGCGCATGTCGCAGGAACTGGGCCAGCCGCTGGTGATCGAGAACCGCGCGGGCGCGGGCGGCATCGTGGGCTCGGAGGCCGTCGCGAAATCTCCGCCGGATGGCTACAATCTTTGCATGGGCAGCATCGCCTCGCATTCCGTGAATGCCTCGCTGATGCCGCGCCTGCCCTATGACGTGCTGCGGGATTTCACCCCCGTCTCGCTGGTGACGAACGCGCCCAACCTGCTGGTGGTCGGGCCGCAGGTGCCGGCGCGGAACCTGCAGGAATTCCTGGCCTGGGCGCGGGAACAGGGAGGCAAGGCCTCCTATGCCTCGGCCGGCAACGGCACCTCCAGCCATCTGGCGGGGGAGCTGCTGAAGCAGAAGACCGGCATCCCGATGGAGCACGTGCCCTACCGCAGCGGCGCGCAGGCGCTGACGGACGTGATCTCCGGCCAGGTGGCGATGACAGTGTATCAGGTGACGGCGGTGCTGCCCTTCGTGCGGGAGGGCAAGCTGCGCGCGCTGGCCACCACCTCCGCCAAGCGGCTGGAGTGGACGCCGGATGTGCCGACGGTGGAGGAGCAGGGCGTGACGCCCTTCGATGTCGCGGCCTGGCACGGGCTCTTCGCGCCCGCCGGCCTGCCGGCGCCGCTGCTGGAGCGGATCTACGGCGCGCTGAAGGTGGCGTTGAACGACCCCGAGCTGCGCCCCAAGCTGAACGAGCAGGGGCTGGTGCCGGTGGGCATGCCGCCCACCGAATTCCGCCCCTGGCTGGAAGCCGATATCGCGAAATGGCGCGAGGTGGTGCGCGCCGGCAACATCAAGCCGGACTGAGCGGATGCGGACCATACGGATTGGCGCGGGTTCCGGCTTTTCTGGCGACCGGATCGAGCCGGCGGTGGAACTGGCCGAGCATGGCGGGCTGCAATACCTCGTGTTCGAATGCCTGGCGGAGCGCACCATCGCCCTGGCCCAGCTGGCGCGGCGGCGGGACCCGGAAGGCGGCTACGACCCGCTGCTGGCGGCGCGGATGCGCGCGGTGCTGCCGGCCTGCCGGCGCCAGGGCATCCGCATCGTCACCAACATGGGTGCGGCGAATCCGCTGGCGGCGGCGCGTCGCGTGGCGCAGGTGGCGCGGGACCTCGGCCTGGCCGGGCTGCGGGTCGCGGCCGTGACGGGGGATGACGTGACCGACCGCCTGCGCGGCACGGAGACGATGCTGGACGAGGGCGGCACCGTCGCCGCCCTGGGCAACCGGCTGGTCTCGGCCAATGCCTATATCGGCGCCGCGCCCATTGCCGAGGCGCTGGCGGCGGGGGCGGAGGTGGTGGTCACCGGCCGCGTCGCCGACCCGGCGCTGTTCCTCGGCCCGCTGATGCGCGAATTCGGCTGGGCGGAGGATGACTGGACCCGGCTGGGGCGCGGCACCCTGGTGGGGCACCTGCTGGAATGCGCCGGGCAGGTCACGGGCGGCTATTTCGCCGACCCTGGCTTCAAGGACGTGCCGGACCTCGCGCGGCTCGGCTTTCCGCTGGCCGAGGTGGACGAGGCGGGCGAGGCCATCATCACCAAGGTCCCGGGCTCCGGCGGCCGCGTGACGCCGGCGACCTGCACGGAGCAGTTGCTCTACGAGGTGCATGACCCCGCCCGCTACCTGCAGCCCGACGTGGCCGCCGATTTTTCCGGCGTGCGGATGGAGCCCTTGGGGGAGGATGCGGTGCGCGTCTCGGGCGCCGGTGGCGCGCCGCGCACGGGGATGCTGAAGGTCTCCGTTGGCTGCCATGAGGGCTGGTTCGGCGAGGGGCAGATCTCCTACGCCGGGCCAGGCGCCGTCGTGCGCGGGCGGCTGGCGCTGGAGGTGGTGCGGGAGCGCCTGCGGCTGATCGGGCATGAGGCGGAGGAGATGCGCTTCGAGCTGGTCGGGCTGGATTCCATCCTGGGCCCGGCCGAGGGTGCTGCGGAACCGCGCGAGGTGCGCCTGCGCGTCGCCGGCCGCTGCGCCTCGCCGGAGGAAGCGGAGCGGATCGGGCATGAGGTGGACAGCCTCTACCTCAATGGCCCGGCCAGCGGCGGCGGCGTGGCGAAGTCGGTGCGCGAGGTGATCGGCATCCGCTCCTGCCTCATCCCCGAGGCTGAGGCGCGCCCGCAGATCAACTGGGTGGAGGCCTGAATGCTGCTTCGCGACATTGCCCATTCCCGTGCCGGCGACAAGGGCGACATCTCCTGCATCTCCGTCATCGCCTATGACCCTGCCGACTACCCGCGCCTGGAACGCGAGATGACAGCCGAACGGGTGCGGGCGCATTTCGCCGGCATCGCGAAAGGCGAGGTGCGGCGTTACGAGCTGCCGGCTCTCGGCGCGCTGAACTTCGTGCTGGAAGGGGCACTGGGCGGCGGCGTCACGCGCTCCCTCGCCCTTGATGCGCATGGCAAGTGCCTCGCGTCCAAGATGCTGGAAATCGACCTGCGCTAGTGAGTGGCGCGGGGGAAGTGGGAGGAGTGGCAGGCGCCTGGCAGGTGCCGCCACCCGGCGCCTTGGCGCTCCTGGCGCTTCCTCCGTTATCTGCGCCTGCTTAAGCCTTCCATCAGGCAGGAGGAGGGTGGTGGTGCCTCATGACAGGCGCGCCACGCTCTGAAATGAGGGTCGCGGCAAATTCAGGCACAAATCTCGCTTTTTGGAACTGTCCTTGATCGATAAATAGATGTAACGTTATGTGAACGAGTTGCGCAGCAGTGCCAGTCTAGCGACCATTCGGGGACAGGAACGTGAGTACGGCTTATCTGGCTATGCTGAAGAGAGCGCAGAGCGACCTTGAGCTCCTGGAAACAGTGATCGCTTCGATGGAAGAAAGCGTGCCTTTCTCCACGGTGAACGACCTTATCCGTGAGGCCCGGAATTTGATCGCGACACTGCAGAAAGAGGCCGGCACGTAAGCCGCTGCGGCACACATATCGGATAGAAGAGGCACCTGGCACCGCGCCCGGTAGCACCGGCTGGAAGGCCGTTGCGATTGCCCCTTCATGCTGTCCGCCTGCAATCAGGGCCGGCTGCCTGGCCACGCTTGCCCGCAATGCGTGTATTCGGTCAGCCACCAAGGATGTTGCGTTGGGCAGCACTGCAGATGGCATGATCTCCTCCGCCTCCCCTGCCCTGCACAGCCTGCGCACTGGTGATCCACGGTTCTGTCCCCACGATCTGGGGACAATTCTCTGCTGATGATGGCGGAGGGAAGGTCTTGGCTGGCGCCATGCCCTGCACCAGAACAATCCCCAGCTTTCGGGGACAGAGTTGTGGATCACCGAGTGGACAGGCTGTGCGGGCGCTCCGAATAATGGCCTGCTAGCCGGCTGGCGCCTTAGCCGCGCCCACCCCGAGGAACCTCCAACGGGGTGATCTCGACCATGGCGGTGCCTTGCTCGCGAATGCCCAGACGCGTAGCGACCTGCGGGCTGACATCCAGCACCCGGCTGCGCAGCCTAGGGCCACGATCCTGGATCACCACCACTGCGGTGCGGCCATTCTCCAGGTTTTTTACGCGGGCGCGCGTACCCAAGGGCAGGGTCCGGCTGGCTGCGGCATTGGAGTGGCGGTTGAAGCGCTGCCCATTCGCCATCCGGCGCCCATGGAAGCGGGTGCTGTAGAAGGAAGCGCGGCCGCGCTGGGGCCGGAGATGCTGACTGTGGCCTTGGCTCTGCTGCGCCCGGACGACTGGACTATGCCGGGCTTCCTTGGTGATCGCCGGAGTGGCGAGGACGCTCATGCCCAGCATCAGGCACAGTGTCGCGATCATTGCTCGGCGCATTCGGCTGCCTCCTGTGCCAGTGAGTTATGAAAGCGGTCTGCGGACAAAGGCCTCGACTGGGCAGCAGGCCGCCGTGGAAGCCGGCTGTTCGTAAGTCAGCGCAGGCCGGCAGGGTGCAGCCTGGAAAGGCCACGCCAAGGTAACTGCGCTCCGCCTCGGTCGTTGCAGCCTCCCGGGACCTGAGTTCACCGGTGGCGCCGTAAGCGAATACCTGGGCAAGCCGACCTCACACCAATGCCGATGGCACCGTCCTGCCCTCATGACCAGGCGCAACTGAGGCGCCGGCGCGGCGGGTACAGCCCCGAGCTCCGCCTTGCAGGCCATTTCATTCCTTGGCCGCAACTTATAACGACGGCGCAGGTTAAAAAGTAACGCAACATGTCAATCTGAGGACTTGTCATGATCAGCAGCAAGGCCATGGCTGCGCTGGGCTGGGCTCTGTTTGTTGCGCTGACTCTGGGCATCGCGACTGGTCAATTCTGAGCGTAGCCCTGCCGCAGACTTCTCCTACGCCGCCTCATGTTCATTGCGATATAGATATGGAATTCGGACGATGCATCGCGCTGGGCAGGCGTATGAGGCAACCGGACTGTCACATATCGTTTCTCACGATAATCGGGGATTATCGTGCTGACGGTAGCGCGCCGCTGAGATGGATAGATGATCGACTTTGTGAGGCGGTGCTTCTGGGTCAGAAAAGGCAGCTAGGTTCCTCGGTAGAAGAGGAACCAAGCCACGACCACCGCGCCGATAGAGATCATGGTCAGGATCGCGATGCCGCCGAATACCAGAGCATCCAACGAGCGGGCCAGCAGCCCGCGATAGCCGTCATCGTCGGGCATCTGCATGCCCTTCCACGAGGTTCGCCTGCACAAGGCGCTTTTATGGCTTCAATGCCCAGCCAGTACGGGACATGCAGCTCAAACCAACGCCAAGGTGATCACCGCAGCCCCAATGGACATCAGGCCCAAGGCGTAGGAGCAGGTGGCCACAACCCGCTCCGCTGTTCGCTGCTCCGGCCTGATCGGCGCCTTGCCCATCGTCATCATCGTGCCTCCTTGCAACAGGCTGGGCATGGGCTATGCCACTCCAGCCGGATCCATGGGCTTGGACGCGCGCAAGGATTGCTGGGTTGCAGCAAAACTGTGTTGCTAGGCACGCCGGGTCAGGAGCCGACCGACCGCTGCATGCGGCAACTGATGGTCGGCAGCTCTGTGAGCACGTGAGCAGCTCGTTATCGTGGGAGGCGGGCCGCCGGGCATGGCTGAGTTTAACCGGGAGGGGCGTTCTGCTTTGGAGACAGGAGCATCCTTAAGGGTTTAAGAGAGCGTTGAAGTCTGTTAGTCCCGAGCGGAATGAGGGCTGTCGGAAGTGATGCGTCGTTCCAACGGCACATGGATGTCACAGACCAGTCCGGTTGTGCTCCAGCTCAGGGACAATGTTCCGCCAAGCTGTTTCCGGACAAGCCCCTCCAGCATGCGCGATCCGAAGCCACGTCTGGCCGGAGGGAAAGGCACAGACGGGCCAGCACTTTCGGACCATTGGAGCCGCAGCATCCTGGGTGACCGACCCAGGGTCTGCCAGCAAACCGTGAGGCGTCCTGAGGACACTGATAAGGCGCCATGTTTCACTGCATTGGTGGCGAGTTCGTGCACCGCCATGCTCATGGGCTGCGCCATCTCCGCGGCAAGAGCGACCTTGGGCCCGCTGAGTTCGGCCTGCGGGCTGCCACGGTCATGCGGCGTCAGAAAGGCCGCCAATTCGCCTTGCACCAGTGATCGGAGATCCGCGCCTGTCCAGCGGTCCTCCGCGAGCAGTGTCTGCGCCCGGGCCAATGCGCCCAGGCGCCCCTGGATGGTGTTGATGTAGCTCGGCAGATCCGGCGCCTTGGTCAACCGCAACGCTGCCTGCACCACGGCGAGCGCATTCTTGGCCCGGTGGTCCACTTCGCGTGCCAGGAGCGCTTGCCGGCCCTCGGCCTGCCTGCGTTCGGTTATATCCGCGACAACAGCTAGAAAGCGATGGCGCCCAGGCTCGACAGGGTACTGGCCATTGACCTCGATCCAGCGCTCCGCACCGTCTGAGGCACGTTGAATGCGGCAGGTGATCTTTGTCGGGCTTCCCTGGCGCATTGCGCGCAGGTGTTGCGCACGCACAACCGGAACATCGTCGGGATGAACCAGCCTCGTCAGCGTGTTGCGCGACGCCCGCCCGCCCTCTGGCATCGGAAGGCCATGGATCTCGAAGAGGCGTGCTGTGCCGATACCCTCTCCATCATCGAGGCCGACATCCCAGACGCCGAGTTCAACCGCCTCCGTGGCAAGGCGGAGCCGTGCCTCGCTCTTGGCCAGTTCCTGCTCGGCCAGCTTACGCTCGGTGATGTCGATCACTGATCCCACGAAGCCGAGGAACTCTCCCTCTTCACTCAAGCGTGGGACAGCGGCATCGATCGCCCAGCGCCAGCTGCTGTCGGCGTCCCGCAGTCGGTAATCAAGGTGGAAGGGCGTCTGGTGAGCGTGAGCCTCGGCGAAGATCCGGTCTGCCTCCTCCCGGTCCTCCGGATGGGTGGCATGCAGCCAACCTCGGCCAAGAGCCTCCGCTTCTGACTGCCCCGTCAATTCGCGCCATGAGCGGCTGATATAGGTGCAGGCGCCCGTCATGTCGGTGGTCCAGACCACAACCGGGACGCTATCGGCCATGTTGCGGAAGCGCTTCTCGCTCTCTGCCAGAGCCTGTTCGGCGAGCTTGCGGTCATGGATGTCCGTGCCACTGCCGAACCAGCTTGTGACCCGCCCCTCAGCATCCTTGACCGGTTCCGCACGCACGATATGCCAGCGGTAGACACGGTCCCAGCGGCGGTAGCGGGCCTCCACCTCATAGGTTCTGCTCTGCGCCCGTGCGGCAGCCCAGGCCGCAATGGTATGCGCCACGTCATCGGGATGAAGCACTGTCACCCAGCCACTGGGGGGTGCCTCGTTGGGCGGTTGTCCGGTGAACGCGTACCAACGGTCATTCAGGTATTGCACATGACCGTCCGATGTCGCGAACCAGACGAAGTTCGGCGCAAGATTGACGAGCGTGCGGAAGCGAGCTTCGCTCTCTCGCAGTGCAGCTTCTGTGCGAACCTGTTCGGTGACCTCAAGGGCCGTGGTCAGGATGCCGACAATCACGCCCCTGTCACGAAGCGGGCTGAAGCTCAGGTCAAACCAGGCCTCATCAGGCATTTTGTCACGGAAAATGGCGAGTTTCTGCTTCTTGAAGGCATATGATGCGCCCTGGAGCACTGCCTCATAGATTGGAGCCTGGAAGCCCCAGGCTTTGAGCCAGCCTTCCCTTGCCGGTTGGCTGAAGGCAGCTGGATGCTGATCCGGGATCATATGGGCAAAGGCGTCATTATAGACCTGGGTCAGATCCGGCCCCCAGAGGATGCACATCGCCACCGGCGAGGCGAGAACCAGGTCCGTGGTGATCGTCAGGCTCAGCGGCCAGCTCTCACGCGGCCCGAGCGGGGTCTTTGACCAGTCTTGCTCCCGCACCACGACGCCCATCTCTCTACTGTCAGCCCCAGGGCCGAATGCTACCGCCACCTGTTCTAGACCCTCAACTACATCGGGTATCTCGCGCCCTCGGCGCCCCCCCAGAACCGACGTGTATCTGCCTTACGCCAGTTGCCCGAAGCCTCTACGTGATCCACTTTCGAAACATTGCAAGGATGAGCTGCTGGTGCACGGCGTGGCGGCGATCCCTGACCTGCATGTGGTCCTTCGTACCACCTGCAGCGAGGAAGCTTGGAGCCCCGGCGGCGGTTGCCGTCAACATTGGGGGAACACCGCCTCATCATCCACCCAAGCGCACAACGAGGGGTTCCATCACGGGTTGTTCCCGGTAGGTATGGATAGAATCGCGAAATGACCTGCGGCCCAACCTGGTCTGGTCTCTTGGAAGGCCTATGTCATGAATCGTCTGCTGCTGGTTGAAGATGAAAGCCTGGTGCGCATGGTTGCCAGGGAAGTGTTTGAAGAGGGTGGCTTCACGGTCGTGGAAGCAGAGAACGGTGATGAGGCTATCCGGTTGCTGGATGACCTGGACCACGTCGATATCGTTGTCACCGATGTCCGCATGCCCGGCCGCCACGACGGTGTGGATGTCGCCCGCCATGCCCGATCCCGATTTCCGCAGGTCCCGGTGATTGTCGCGACTGGGTTCGCAGCGAACATCCGGGACCGGCTGCAGCGGTTCGCCCCCAGTGCCATCCTGGTGGAGAAGCCCTACAGGCTCGACCGTTTGGCCGCGCTCGCGAGGTCCCTATCTGGCAGTCACCAGAGCAATTGATGGCTTTGCTGTCAGCTCGGCGCCAAGGAAAGAAGGTTATCATGCAGACTTGAGCTTTGTTGCTCGCCCGCTGCAAAGCCGCCGTGGCGCCTTCTCCGCGTCCTGCGCTACGTTCTGGCATGGCCGAGCAACTCCCTGCCTTGATCCCGTCTCATGAGCCTCACCAGCTCGCCGTCGATGGCACTTGGAGGCTCTGGTCCTACTGTGGTGCCGTAGTGCGGTCCTGGGGCAGGACCACCTTGTCATGCCAGGCCATCCGCTGGATGGCACCTACCTGAGCCACCCGGCGTCATGGTTCCCGATCATCGATCGCTGGTTGGATTCTGGCGACCTGCCGCTGTCCGTGTGACCACCGCTGCACCTGGCATCGCGTTCGACCACCGCACCTCTATTTTGCCGCTAGTATTTGGTGCTCAGCCTCCAGCAGGATGCCGCTGAGCTGCCGTTTCTTCTTCGTCGCCTGGGCACGGAGTTACGCGCCAGACTGAGCCGGATGCCGGTGGCCGCCTCGCCGGCCCTCCACCTTATACCAAGTCTCTCTGATCAGAACCTATAGAACGCTGAGGCAGCTCCGTGCCGCTGCAGAAGGCGCTATAGCTATAGGTTCTGCTCACTGGGACTTGGTCTTACCCGTCCGGGCCATCATCGCCCAAATCAGCGTCTGGCTGAAGCCACGCAACTGCACGGCTTGGCCGTCGCAGCCGCGAGAGGCCTGCCGGTTGCCAGGCTTTCTGGGTCTGCTCAGGTCGGCCAAACCTCGACCTGCTGTCCAGCCTAGAATGCAGCAGTCCCCGGCCGAAGCTGGCTCTCCTGGAAGGCACGTTCCACACCGTCCTGGCCCCGCACCCGGTAGGAGCGAAAGCCGCTCTCCAGCGGCATCACCCGGGTGACGGTGAACTCGTTGCCGCGGATGTGGCCATCCCCCGCCCCACGGTCGAAAGCCACAACCTGGCCGATCTTGAATGCCGCATCGCTCATGTTGGCTCATCCTATCAACGGCACGCTTGAAGCGGTGCCTGGGGCCTCGAGCCACCTGCTAGCGCAGAACACCACCCGAAGATGATTGACTGAGAACCGTAAGGTAGCACGGGTGGAAGCTTGAGCTGGCATGCTAAGCAGGCAAGCGCTCCAACTGCCGGTCTCGCCCCAGCGGCATCTGCCGGTATGGTGCAGGCGCTGGCCTATGCCTGACGCTTCGATGAGCGCGGGCAGCCCTGGCATGGCGCCGCGGAGAGCATGGCGAACCTGGCCCCCGAGTTTCAGGTGGCGCAGTGAGAGGCCGGCTGCATGCTGCTGCAGAAGCAGCCAGCCAGCCAGCCAAAGCATAGGCAGGCCGCTGCGCAGGTGGTTGAGGCAAGTACCCCGCTTCATTAAGCACGTGTGGTGCGCGCATCAGGGTGGAGGCAGGGGAAACACCCGCCACCGGAAGCGTTAGCTTCTTGCCGGTTGGCCAGCCCCTCGTTGACCAGCTTGGCCGATGCCAAAGCGTTGCTAGAGGAACGATCAGTGACCGAGAACAAGCAGAGGGCCGAGAGCGGCGGCCCAGGCGAGACGGCCGACCTTGAGGCGGAGGTTGCTTACCTCGCCAAGAGACATCGGGTTTCCTCTGCCGTCATCCGGGAAATCATCCGCAACGCCGGCTCCAGCGAGCGCAGTGTTGTGGAACGGGATCTCCAGAAGGGAAAATCTCGGCGGTAGCAGGCTGACCTGCGAAGCCCATGTGCCACACAAGCCGTGCGGCTTATGGTGCAAAGCTTACCGCCGCCGGGCCTGCCGTGCGGCGTAGCGGGCATCCCGCGCCGCCTTCTGCAGCGCCGGCAGTTCGGCGGCACGTTTAGCAGCAGCTTCTGCCTCGGCGGCCTGCTGGCTCAGCAGGGCCTCCTGCTTCTCGGCTGCGGCGGCCTTTTCGGCGGCGAGGCGCGCCGCCTCTTCGTCGCGCAATATCTTGCGGGCCGCATTGCGGGCATCCCGGGCATCGCTGATGGCCTTGCGTTCAGCCTGCTGCTGCAGCAGCACCGAATCATCCGGCCCCAGGCGGGCGCGGAAGCGCTCTAGCATAGCCTCCTTGGCCTTGGCTGCTGCTGTCAGACGGTCGTTGAAGCTGTCGCTTTTAGGGGGGCTCATAGGGGCCTTT
>NZ_RFLX01000041.1 GCF_003696345.1 Teichococcus wenyumeiae
CTGGACCAGGTCAGGGCAGCGGTGCTGCCCTCCGACCACAAGAACCGAACGTAGAGAGGCACTATGGAAACGCAGTGGAGAACATCTGGCAGTTCATGCGCGACAACTGGTTGGCCAACCGGGTCTTCAAATCCTACGCCGACATTGTCGACCACTGCTGCTTCGCCTGGAACACCCTCGTCAACCAACCCTGGAGGATCACCTCCATCGGCCTGCGAGACTGGGCCCATGGGTCCTGATCAGAGAGACTTGGTATAAGCCTCTCCATGTCAGCTCCCCAATCGTCTTGTGCCGCGCCGATGCATGGTGGGCGGCTTGGGTCATGCAGGGCGGCTCCGGGCCTTGGCCCGCGCCAGTTCTGGAGCCTGCAGTTGTAGCTACAGCCCTTATCCCTTCTTGGCTGCCCGTAGCCACTGCTCACCACCGAAACCCCCTCATCGAACGCTCGCCGACGCAGGTGCCGTTTGGCCACGGGGACGCGCTGCGCCTCAGCTTCTGTCACGCTCCTCATCAGGCATCTTGAGCGTTACGGGTGAGGATCCAGTCAGACACTCCGCGAGCAGCGTAAATACAGCCATGAGTGTGGCTGATGATGTCTGGCGGAAGCGGTATTCGACGTAGCGTTGAAGCCAAACTGCATCATCCCGTCAGGTGATCGAGTGGCAGCTACGGGGATAGCCCGTCCTCAAGTTGACGGTGTCTCCTCGCTCAGATGCCGCAGCGGCGCCAGCTACTGATCACGTAAATTTGCGCAAAACTCTGCTCAAGCCGCTTTCTGGGGCCTGAACAGACTGCTGCCAAGACGAAGCTTCGGGCGACTTTCGTCTTAATAAAGACCTGTATCTTAATTACTTTGTTTCTGGTCAGTTTCGTATCTCGGGCGAGACGGCCCGGACTTGGCTAGTATCTCGAAATACAATTTAAAATCAATAATTTAGGAGATTCGAAGCCAATCTTAACCTTCCTGCAAGCCCGGCTTGTCAGGTTTTGTTCAAAGGCTTTTACGCGCCGCGCAAATGTGCGATCACATTCACGAGAGATCGCGATTTTGTGAACGCAATTTGAGAAGAGCCTTACCGGCGCCGGGCGCCCTGAGGCGCAGGCGGCGGCGCGGTAGATCGAAGTCTAGGCCAAGTAAAACCAGTTTCATTGGCGGTAATCCTTATGCAGATCAACCTGAACCTCGAAAACGCTGGCGCCAATACTCTTGGAGGCGGCGTCACAACTTTCGGTCAGGTTTTCAAGCAAGGTGAGCTACCCGCCGGGTCTGGTCTCAAGGCACTGGTGGGCGGCGTGGAGATGGCGGTCCAGCTGGACGTCAAGACCACCTATGCCGATGGCTCGGCCAAGATGGCGGTGCTGTCGCTGGAGCGGCCGGACCTGGCCGCCGGCACCAGCGTCGACGTGGTGCTGAGCGAGGCCGCCGGGGCCGCCCGTGGCGCGCCGGTGGATCTGGCCGCGGCGCTGAGCGCGCATAGCATGACCGTCGACATGACCGGCTCCGGCGCCCACGCCAATATCGACGTGCTGTCGGCGCTGCAGCAGGCGCTGAAGGACGGCACCGCCAGCTTCTGGCAGCAGGGCGAACTCGCCACCCAGGCGCGGGTGGAGGTGCCGCTGGAAGGCTCCCAGCGGCTGGTCTTCGATGTCACCGCCTTCAAGGGCGGCGGGCTGGAAGTGGAGGCGCAGTTCAACAACGACGGCGCCATGGGTGCCAGCGGCGGCCGCGTCAACAGCGTCGTCACGGTGACGCTGGACGGCCAGCGGGTGGCGCATGAGGTGGTGAACCAGGGCCAGTACCAGAACTGGCACCAGAGCTTCTCCACCACCGACCACGATGGCGGCCAGGGGCTGGGCGATGCCAGCAGCGGCTGGCTCAACATCCGCCAGGACATCGCGCATCTGCACGAGACCGGCGCCATCGCCAACTACGACCTCGGCGTGGCCGTGGACAACAGCCTGCTGCAATCCTATGCCGAGGCCACCGCGGCCGCCGGCTGGGGTGAGCCACTGTCGGCCAATGGCGTGACGCAGTACATGCCGGGTGTGGGTGGGCGGGCCGATATCGGCATCACCACGCAGTCCAACACCGTCTGGCTGATGACGCAGGACATCCGTGCCGCCACCCATGCGCTGGGCCAGGCGGAGACCGCCAGCGCGGTGCCCTGGAACATGTGGGACGGTGCCAACGGCCGCTGGCTGAACACCGAGGACTACCCGAAGCTCTGGACCGACGGCCGCGGCGGCACCGGCACCCCGGGCGATGCCAGCTCCGGCGGGCTGACGCAGCAGGGCGACGAGATCAGCGGCTGGACACCGGAATCAGCGCATCAGCCGGACCTGTCCTTCGTGCCCTATATCCTTACCGGCGAGCGCTGGATGCTGGACAACCTGCAGGCGCAGGCGGCCTGGAACGTGGTGTCGCAATGGGCCGACATGCGCGGCGAGGACGGCAACCTGTTGGTGCAGAACAACCAGGTGCGTGGCTCGGCCTGGGCGCTGCGGCAGATCGATGAGGCCGCCTGGGCCAGCCCGGACGGCAGCGCCGAGCAGGCCTATTTCAGCAAGGTCTCGGACGCCAACTGGTCCTGGATCGTGCAGCAGATCCCGACCTGGACCGCCGAGCAGGGCGAGGCGCATGGCTGGCTGCCGGGCGAATACGGCACCGCCGGCGCGCTGCCGCCGTGGCAGCAGGATTACTTCGCCTCCACCGCCATCGCGGCGGCGCGGCACGGCAACGAGGATGCGCTGACCTATCTGGAATGGGCCTCCAACTTCCTGGTCGGCCGCTTCCAGCATGCCGCCGACGGCTTCGCTGAGCATGACGGCGCCGCCTACCTGCTGGCGATCAGCGACCCGGCGACGGGGCGGATCTTCAACACCTGGTCCGAGATCGGCGCCACCACCGCCTCCTACAACTGGTCCAACGGCGATGGCTGGAGCCATTCGGAAGGTGACTACGTGCAGCTGGCGCTGGCGACGCTTTCCGGCATCGCCGAGCTGACCGGCTCGCAGGCGGCGGTGGATGCCTATCATGCGCTGCTGGCGGATAACCCGCCCTTCACTACCGGTCATGACTTCTCCCGCGACCCCACCTTCGCCATCGTCGCGCCGGGTGAGGACAACACGCCGGTCTTCCAGATCCCGGCACCTTCGGTGCCCCACGACACCGCTCCGCCGGCGCATACGGCGCCCGATGCGGCGCCTGACAGCAACCATGGCTCCGCGCCGGTGGAAACCGCGCCGGAAGCGCCGGCCGCCGGTCACCCGGCGGGCGGGGTGCCGCTGTCGATCGTGCTGGGTGGCGAGGCCTGGGAAGGCAACCCGCTGGCGGTGGTGCTGGTGGATGGCGTCGAGGTCTTCCGCGGCGAGGTGACGGCGAGCCATGCCCATGGCGGCGCGGAGATCGCGCTGGGCCATGTGGCGGCGGGCGCCGATCATGAGGTGGTGGTGCAGTTCCTCAACGATGCCTGGGGTGGCTCGGAGGACACCGACCGCAACCTCTATGTCGAGGATATCCGCATCAACGGTATCAGCACCGGCAGCACCGCCGCCCTGCTCGACAGCAACAGTGATGCGTCCTTCTCCATCACCGCGCCGGCCGTGCAGCCGCCGGCCGCGCCGGCCCCTGTGCAGCAGCCGGGCGAGGTGCCGCTGTCGATCGTGCTGGGTGGCGAGGCCTGGGAAGGCAACCCCCTGGCGGTGGTGCTGGTGGATGGCGTCGAGGTCTTCCGCGGCGAGGTGACGGCGAGCCATGCCCGGGGCGGCGCGGAAATCGCGCTGGGCCATGTGGCGGCGGGCGCCGATCATGAGGTGGTGGTGCAGTTCCTCAACGACGCCTGGGGCGGCTCGGAGGACACCGACCGCAACCTCTATGTCGAGGATATCCGCATCAACGGCGTCAGCACCGGCAGCACCGCCGCCCTGCTCGACAGCAACAACGACGCGTCCTTCTCCATCACCGTGCCGGCCGCGCAGCCGCCGGCCGCGCCGGCCCCTGTTGAGCAGGCGCCCGTGCCGCAGCCGGCGGGCGAGGTGCCGCTGTCGATCGTGCTGGGTGGCGAGGCCTGGGAAGGCAACCCGCTGGCGGTGGTGCTGGTGGATGGCGTCGAGGTCTTCCGCGGCGAGGTGACGGCGAGCCACGCCCGTGGCGGCGCGGAGATCGCGCTGGGCCATGTGGCGGCGGGTGCCGAGCATGAGGTGGTGGTGCAGTTCCTCAACGACGCCTGGGGTGGCTCGGAGGACACCGACCGCAACCTCTATGTCGAGGATATCCGCATCAACGGTGTCAGCACCGGCAGCACCGCCGCCCTGCTCGACAGCAACAATGATGCGTCCTTCTCCATCACCGTGCCGGCCGCGCCGGCCCCTGTGCAGCCGCTGGCGGGCGAGGTGCCGCTGTCGATCGTGCTGGGTGGCGAGGCCTGGGAAGGCAACCCGCTGGCGGTGGTGCTGGTGAATGGCGTCGAGGTCTTCCGCGGTGAGGTGACGGCGAGCCACGCCCATGGCGGCGCGGAGATCGCGCTGGGCAGCTTTGCGGCCGGTGGCGCTCATGAGGTGGTGGTGCAGTTCCTCAACGACGCCTGGGGCGGCTCGTCGGATACCGACCGCAATCTTTATGTCGAGGACATCCGCATCAACGGCGTCAGCACTGGCAACACCGCTGACCTGCTCGACGGCAACTGCGACGCGCAGTTCTCCATCGCCGTGCCGGCCGCGCAGGCCCTGGTGGTGGCGCAGCCGGTAGCAACCGACGCTGCGCTGTCGATCGTGCTGGGTGGCGAGGCCTGGGAAGGCAACCCGGAAGCGGTGGTGCTGGTGGATGGCGCTGAAGCCTTCCGCGGCGAGGTGACAGCCAGCCATGCCAATGGCGGCGCGGAGATCTCGCTCGGCAGCTTTGCGGCCGGTAGCGCCCATGAGGTGGTGGTGCAGTTCCTCAACGACGCCTGGGGTGGCTCGTCGGACACCGACCGCAACCTTTATGTCGAGGACATCCGCATCAATGGCGTCAGCACTGGCAGCACCGCTGACCTGCTTGCAAACGGGGATGTGGATTTTTGGGTATCTACTATGCCCATCGACAGCACACCCTCACATGATGCCGCATCGTTCGGTATGATCTTCTTCGGCTGAGTAGGCACGACCCGCTGAGATTTTGCAGCAATGCAGCAGGACTTGAAAATTCTGCTCCAGCTACCATCACGCTCCGCCGCGGTGATCCTGAGCTTTGTGCCGCTAGGCACTCTGCCGGCGCGAGACCCATCCATCCCAGCGAGTGCACAGACCTGCCGGGATAGGCGGTATTCCTCAGACTGCGCCGTGTGACTCGACATACAGCGCGTGGAGAGAATGACTCCACGTCATGTAAAGACGGTTGTTCTTCGCCCCGCCGAAGGTGAGGTTGGCGCAGCGCTCGGGCAGGCGGATAAAGCCGATGGGTTTAACGGCATCGGGCAAAGGCTGCCGTGCACGGTCCTCAGTCCTTCTCCTGTTCATCAGGGTAACCGAAGATGCATGAGCCCTATTCACAGTTTCCAGCAGGCTCTGCGAGAGTTGCCATAAAGGCCATCTCGCCAGGATCTGCTTATTTCGGGTGGCGGTGCTGGCGGAGCCAAGCCGCAAAGTCTGCCTCCTCGACATGTCCCTGCGCCAGCGCCACCATCTGCTCCACCACCTTGGCCGCCTCGATCCGCAGCGCGATGCCGTTCACCTTCAGGAACAGCACGCAGCAGGACCAGGCGGTGCGCTTGTTGGCGTCGTTGAAGGCGTGGTTGCGCGCGATGCCGTAGGCATAGGCGGCCGCCAGGTCGTAGAGGTCCACGCCTTCCGGCCCAGCATAGGCCAGCTTGTTCAGCGGCCGCCCCAGGGCACTCTCCAGCAGGTCTGGATCCTTGATCCCCTGAGCTCCCCCGTACTCGCGCAGCGCCCAGTCATGCAGGAAGGCGACGGCGTCTGTTTCGAGGAACTCCGGATCGGTCACCGCTTGGCCAGTTCCTGCAGCGCATCAGCCTGCTCACGCAGCACCTCATGGGCCAGCTCTAGCTGGCGCTCCAGCTTGAGGTTGCGCTTCACCAGCTTCACGCCGTCGGCGAGTTCCACCAGCGTCAGGTCCTGGCCGACCTCGAAGCCCATGCGGATGCGGGTTTCGGCCGGGAAGGTGATGCCGACCGAGTTCCCCTGCTTGCGCACCGTCACCACGCTCATGGCTCATCCTGTCATACAAAACGTATGACAGGATGATAAGGGACGGCCCCGCCGGAATCCAGCTCCAGCTAGATGTGCTCAGTCGGCCAGCCCCTGGAATTCGGTGTCGGCGTAATGACGAAGTTTGCGGGCGAGGGCGGGCCGCTGCCCTGGCCGCAGCAGCACCTGCTGGTCGGCGGGCAGTCGCATGGCCTCGTCGGGGGTGAGCAGGGGGCGGCCGACGCGCTGGATGGCGCTGCGTGGCTGGTGGAGCCATGCCCCTCGGGAGTGTCCGAGGTGGTCTGGGAGGTGCTGTGGGTCTGAAAGCCGATGGTGCTGTGGCCGAGTGCCTGGGACAGCCACTGGGCGGTCTCGAGGTCGGCCGGGGCGGAGACCTGGAGCAGCCCGGCATTGGCCAGGAAGGTGCTGGCGCTCTGGCCATAGGCGGCGCGCAGCTGCGCCAGATCCTGCAGGATGGGCCAGAGCTGCAGGCCGAGGCCCGCCATCAGCCCGGCCGCCTGCAGCACCGGCTCCAGCCGTCCGAGGGCGGCGAACTCATCGAGCAGCAAGAGCACCGGCGGCTGTCCTGGTGGGGCCGGGGTGCGGGCGAGCTGCTGGATGCTCTGGGCGATCAGCAGGCGGAGCCAGCGGGAGTAGGTGCTGAGGCGGTCGGGCGGCAGCACCAGGAAGACCGTGGCGCTGCCCTGGCGCAGGTCGGCCCATTGGAAGTCCGAGCGCGCCATGCTGGCGGCGAGCCTGGGGCTGTCGAGCAGGTGGGTGTGGCGCTGCGCCGAGGAGAGCACGCCGGCAGCCTCACGATCGGCCTTGCCGAGCTGGCGGGCGGCAGCACGTGACACCAGCCCGCCGGCGGCCGCGCTATCAGCCAGCATGCCCCGCAGCAGCGCCTGCCAGTCGTCGGGCGGCAGGGTGAGCAGGCGGCGGAGCTCGGGCAGGCCGCGCTGGCCGGCTGTGCCGCGGCAGGCGAGGTGCAGCAGCAGGCCGGAGATCAGCGCCTTGGCTTCCTCGTTCCAATGCGCCTCGGAGACCTGACCTGGCGGGTCAAAGACCAGGGCCTCGGCCAGCGTCGCGGCATCGTCGGCCAGATCCGGCGAGCTGGCGTCGAGCAGCGCCGCCGGATCGAAGGCGCTGCTGGGCTGTCCGGAGACGCCAAAGGGATCCAGCACAAAGACCGGCCCGAAGCGCCGCCGTGCCCTGGCGCTGATGCGGGCGTTTTCGCCCTTGGGATCGACGCAGAGGATGGGGCGGTCGCTCAGCAGCAGGTTGGGCAGCACGGTGCCGACGCCCTTGCCGGAGCGGGTGGGGGCGATGGTGAGCAGATGGGCGGGTCCGGTGTGGCGCAGCAGCGCCCCACGGCGACCCGGCGCACGGCCGACCAGCAGCGCCGCCGGATCGCGCGCCAGCGCCGCTGCGGCGAGGTCGCGGCGAAGCTGGCGCGGCGCGGCCCAGGCGGCGGAGCCATGCGAGGTGGCGGGGGTGCCGCGGCCGAAGGAGACGGGACCCAGCAGGTTGACCAGCGCCAGCACCAGGCCGAGGAGGCCACCGAGGAGGGCGCCGGAGCCAGCGGTGCGGAGGCAGATCCAGAGCCAGCCGATCAGGGCGAAGGGCAGGGTGAGGAGGGTGATGGCGAGGCGCCAGACGCCCCGCAGGACGGCGGTCATGGTGAGACCACTCCCTCCGCCGCCTCGCGCTCATCCTGAAAGGCGCGCAGGCCGGCATGGCGCCAGCGAGCGCGCAGCACATCCGGCGGCTCGCCACCGTTGCCCCGCAGCTGCCCGGCCGCGACCAGCAAGAGACCGAGCAAGGTGGCGCGGTCGTCCTCCAGCAGCTCCACCAGTCCTGCCTTGTGGATGAGGCCACCGAGTTCGATCAGGTGGCGGGTGCGGGCGCGGCGCTCGGCCGCCCAGTCGCGGCGGTCGCCGCGGGCCTGCGCGGCCTCGACACGGGCAATGGCTTGGCTACTCCGCCGCCAGGCGTGCTGCGTCCGCAGGATCAGCCGGCGCAGCGCCAGCATCGGCCGCCGCGGCTTGGCCGCTGCCGGATTTTTGCGCGCTGCTTCCAGCACGGCGAAAGAAAGCTTCTCCGCGCTGGCGCCAGCTCTCCGCCGCCTTGGGGTTGGCTTTCGCCTGCTCGAGGCCGTGCAGCAGCAGGCCGGCGAGGGAATCTGGGTCAAGCGCATCGGCGGCGCCGGTGGCCAGCAGCAGTTCGCCGAGCTGGGCTTTCTGCTTGGCGCGGAGTTGGCGGGCCTTGTCCTGCAGAGCGCGCAGCTCAGCGTCGATGTCGCGAGGCCGGCGTGGTGCCATGGTGGGATCCCCCTTCGTTGTGCCGCGGGGTGTCCGGGCTTTCTGCGGCGGGGGATGCCACGGCGGGCGGTGGGGCGAAATCCTCGGGGGCTGGAAGAATCGAGCCGGCAATAGTTGGCCACGGGCAACAGGGTGACGACCCATCGAGGGCGTCCTGCACGATGCATCAGCACCCTCCAATGCTGTGCAGCGATCGCGATCAGGCCCCGGCCTCGATCATCGCCAGGAAGGCATCGAAGCTCGGCGCGACCGGAAAGATCGCGTCGTCACTGGCGAGCTCGGGGTCGACGAAGACGATGGCGGGATCCCTGTGCCGGGCGCGCCCGTCGAAGGCCCAGTGGTTGCCGCCGGTGTTGTCGACGAAGGGCAGCAGGGCGGGCGGGGCGTGCTCGCGGATGTTCTGCCAGCAGGTCTCGACGCCAGAGCTCACCGCGTCGGGACCAACTTCCTCGAGCGACAGCACCAGCAGCAGGATCAAGGAGGCGAACTGCGGGTCGGCCATGGCGTCCTCATCGAGGCCCTCGCCCTGGTGCGCCACCAGGAGCGATCCGGCAGCGGACTGTCGAGCCGGGTCTCGAGCCACTGACGATGCGCAGCAGTGGTCTCGGGCAATACGGCCCGCAGGTCGGGTTGCCACATCGACGATCGGCGCCACATCCAGAACAGTCGCAGCATCGCAGATCGACCACCAGCGGGCGAGCCCATCACTCCGGGCCGATCGCGACCACAGCAGACCCGCTCACCTCGTCAGTTCGCAGCAAAGCGGAGAAATGCGCGCTTATACATCGCCTGCGGCGACGTCGCGGAAAGGTGAGTCCACCGTGAGCGGAACGATGCTCGCGCCGATCCTCGATCCGGGTGATCTGGCGGCATGGCGATCTACCACCTTTCGGCGCAGGTGATCTCGCGCGGCGCCGGACGCTCGGTGGTGGCGGCGGCGGCCTATCGCGCGGCGACGCGGCTGGAGGACGCCCGCACCGGCCTTGCGCATGACTTCACCCGCAAGGAGCATGTGGTGCATGCCGAGGTACTGCTGCCCGACGGCGCGCCGGCGGCCTGGACCGATCGCGGCACCTTATGGAACGCGGTGGAAGCCGGCGAGAAACGCAAGGACGCGCAGCTGGCGCGGGAGGTGGAGTTCGCGCTGCCGCGCGAGCTCAGCCAGACCGAAGGAATCGCGCTGGCGCGGGACTTTGTGCGCGAGCAGTTCGTGGCGCGTGGCATGGTGGCCGATCTCTGTGTGCATGCGCCGCGGGGCGAGGACGGCGAGGCGAAGCCGCACGCGCATGTGCTGCTGACCCTGCGCGGCATCACTCCGGCGCAGCAGGCGGACGGTTCCGATGCGGCATTCGGCGCGAAGCAGCGCGCGTGGAACAGCACGGCGCTGCTCGAGAGCTGGCGCGCCCGCTGGGCGGAGCTGACGAATGAGCGGCTGGCGAGCCTCGGGCATGACGTCCGCATCGACCACCGCAGCCTCGCCGCACAGGGCATTCCGCTGGAGCCGCAGCACAAGGTCGGACCAGCGGGGATGCGCCGTGCCGCGCGCGGCGAAGCTGCGGAGCGGCGGGCCGAACATGACGCCATCGCGCGCAGGAACGGCGCGCGCATTGCTGCCGATCCCGCGCTCGCACTCGACGCCCTGACGCGGCAGCAGTCCACCTTCACGCGGCAGGACCTGGCGCGGCTGGTAGTGCGGCACACTGACGGGGCCGAGCAGTTCGCCCAGGTGCTGGCCAAGGTGGAGGCATCCCCCGCGCTGGTGCGGCTGGGCCACGACGCGGCCGGGCGCGCGCGCTGGACCACGCGCGAGATGCTGGCGGCCGAGCGGCGGATGGAGGGGCAGGCAGCGGCGCTGGCGCAGGGCCGGGCGCATGGTGTGCCAGAGCAGCTCCAGGAGCGGGCACTGCGGCAGGCGGAGGCCAGCGGTCTCACCCTCAGCGCGGAGCAGCGCGACGCGGTGCGGCATCTCACCGGTGAGACAGGCTTGGCGCTGGTGGTGGGCTATGCCGGCACCGGCAAGTCGGCGCTGCTCGGCGTGGCGCGGGAGGCTTGGGAGCAGCAGGGGCTGCGGGTGCGGGGTGCCACGCTCTCGGGCATCGCCGCGGAAGGACTGCAGGCGGGCAGCGGCATCCGTTCCAAAACCCTGGCCAGCCTGGAGTGGCACTGGACGCGCGGGCGCGAGCTGCTGGGGCCACGCGACGTGCTGGTCGTGGACGAGGCGGGGATGGTGGGCTCGCGGCAGATGCAGCGGGTGCTGCAGCAGGTCCAGCAGGCTGGCGCCAAGGTGGTGCTGGTGGGGGATCCGGAGCAGCTGCAGGCGATCGAGGCTGGGGCGGCCTTCCGGGCACTGGCGGAGCGGCATGGCGCGGCGGAGATCAGCGAGGTCCGGCGGCAGCGCGAGGGCTGGCAACGGGAGGCCACCCGCGAGCTCGCCACCGGGCGCACGGGCGAGGCGCTCGCCCGCTACGAGCAGGCCGGCATGGTGGTGGGGCACGCGACGCAGGAAGACGCCCGCGCGGCGCTGGTGGCGGGCTGGCTCGAGGGGCGGCAGGAGGCGCCCGGCCGCAGCCAGCTGATGCTGGCCGCGACGCGGGCGGATGCGGCCGCGTTGAACCGGCTGGCGCGCGAGCAGCTCGGGGGGGCCGGGGCGCTCGGGCCGGACCATCGCATCGCCACCGAGCAGGGCCAGCGGCTGCTCGCCGCGGGCGATCGCCTCATGTTCCTGCGCAACGCGCGGGCGCTGGGTGCAGGGCCGGACGGGCAGGGCGGCACGCCTGTGAAGAACGGCACGCTGGGCACGGTGACCGGCGTCCAAGGGCAGGGCGAGGCCGCGCGGCTGACGGTGCGGCTGGACGCCAGGGACGCCGCCACACCGGCAGCGGAGGTGAGCTTCGCGGTGAAGGACTACGGCGCGCTGACACACGGCTATGCGGCGACCATCCACAAGGCGCAGGGGGTGACGGTGGAGCGGGCGCATGTGCTGGCGAGTGCGGCGATGGACCGGCACGCCGCCTACGTGGCGCTGACGCGGCACCGGGACGGGGTCAGGCTGCATTGGGCGCGGGAGGAGCTGGGCAGCCGCGGGGGCCTGACCCGGAGGCTGTCGCGGCAGCGGGCCAAGGACGTGACGCTGGACTATGCCGGGCCAGAGGGGGAAGGCCGGGCGCGGGAGGCCTTTGCCCGCCGGCGTGGGTTGCATCCGCTGGCGCCGGAGAGCGAGATCCTCGCGCGGCCGCCGGTGGAGCGGGCCAGGGCCAGCGGCGAAGCGGCGGCGGCCTACCTCGACCGGGCCGCCAGCCAGACAGAACCACCGCCGCCACCACTGCTGCCGGCGCAGCGGGATCCAACGGGTCGCGACAGCCTGGGGCGGGGCACCACGGCTGAGGAGATCGCGGCGGCTGAGGCGCGCGATCCGGCGGTGCGGCAGGAGGCGAGCGACCGGGTGCAGTGGCTGCGCGCGGCGTACCGCGATCCGGTGCAGGCGGAAGCCCAGCTGGATGCGCTGCTGTGGGAGAACCGGGACGACCGGAACCAAGTCGCCACCCAGCTGCGGGAGCGGCCGGAGGTGCTGGGGCGGCTACGCGGAAGAGACGGGTTGTTCTCGGGACGGGGGGCACAGCTGGAGCGGGCTAGTGCCGTCAGCGCGGTGCGCTCTGTCGCCAGCGGGCTGGAGCGAGAGGAAGCGGCACGGCAGCGGGCTGGAGAAGCCTATCGGGCCGAGGTGGCGGCGCAGCGGGCGCGGGACGCGGTGGAGGTGCCAGGGCTGTCACAGCGGGCCTGGCGGGCGGTGGAGGCGCTGGAGCAGGCAAGGACCACCAGCCTGCCGCCGGAAGCCAGCAAGGCACCCCAGGCCTATTGGCAGGCGCTGGCGGGGCGGCAGGATCCGGCCCTGGCCGAAGCCTGGCAGCGGGTGGTGCGGGGGCAGCCGGAGGTGGCGGCGGAACTGCGGGCGATGGCCGAAGCCGCAGAGCGGCGGCTGGGGCCACAGGGCGTGGAGCAGAGCCTCACAGCGGGCGCGACCGAGGCCGCCGCGCCATCGCGCGAGGGGCTGGCAGGAGTTGGACGGGCCGTGGCGGCGATGCGGGACGGACAGCGGGCGGTGCAGGCGCAGGAGCGCGTCCAGGCACGGTCGCAGGAGGCGGAGCAGCAGCGGCTGGGGATCCGGCGTGCACCGGGGCTGGGCCGCTAGCGGTCACCGCCCACCGGTACCGGCATCAGCCGCCAGGGCCGAGGCGTCAGACCCCGTCTGCTCCCGCGTGATCGCATCAAAGGCCTCCCAGAACTCTTCCGGAGAGATCGGGTACATTTTCTCGATGTTGCTGATGACTCTGGCGACGAGCGCGACCTGCTGCGGCGGCGCGGCAGGCGGTGGGCTGGCAGCGGGCGCCGTGGCCGTGGCCGTGGCCGGCGCCGAGGTCAGCGGCGCCGAGGCGACGGCCGCAGGTGCTGCCACTGGCGCCGGCGCGGCGGCGGCGGTACCGCCTGCGGAGCGGCCAGCTGCGGCAGCATGGCCGTCGCGGTGCGGGCGCGGGCGGCCTCCTCGCCCTCGGCATTGGCCGGCCGCTCATAGCGGCGTGACACCGCGCCGGCCTCGGCGGCCGTGCGGGTGTTGCGCAGCGCCTCGCCGGCGGCGCGCTCGCCGCCCTTCGTCAGCTCGTAATGCACGAAGCCCAGCTGCTCCTGGAAGGTGGCCTGCTGGATCGGCTTGCCGGCCCAGAGCCGGAAGGCCCGCTGCCGGTCCGGGTGCCACTGCGCCAGGCCAAAGGCGCGGCCGCCATCGCCCTGCGCCTGGTGATCCAGACCCGCACCACTTTCGTGGCGCAGGTTGGCCACCACGCCGGCCGACTGCGCCGCCGTCCAGCCCTTCTCGCGGAAGAAGTCATAGGCTCGCGCTGGCGGCCGGTGGCTTCCTCGCGGCAGGAGCGCACCGTGCCTGGGGTCAGGTTGCGCCGCAGGGCGGCCGTCAGGCCGCTCAGCAGGCTGGGGGCGTCTGGGCCAGGGGTCTCGACCGCAGGGCCTGCGTAGAAGCCGCCCAGGGCGCCACGCTGGCTGAAATTGCGTCGTTGCTCGGCCTGCTTCTCCGGACTGTTGTCCCGCTGCTCGCCCAGCTTGTGCAGCGCCATCACACCGCCCACGGCGGCGGTGACGCCGGCGGCGCCGGTGACACCCAGCAGGCGGGCCACCCAGATCGGCAGCCGGAAGGCGCCCAACGCGCCCAGCGCGCCGACGATGCCGGTCAGCGGTGCCAGCAGCTGCAGCGCCAGCACGGCGCCCAGCGCCTTGGCCGCCGTTTCCCAGCCACCCATCCACTGGATGGCGCTTTCCACGCCCCGGCAGATGCCGAGGATCTGGTCGCCCAGCTTCTGCAACCCGCCGCCGGAGACAAAGCGGTCCACCGCGCCGGCCAGCTTGGTGACGATTTCCTCGACCCGCTGGCCGATCATCTCGCGGTTGGCGGCGATCCAGTTGGCCAGGCGCTCCAGCAGCGGGCTGATCACCGGCGCCAGGCGCTGGGCGATGGTGTTGACCAGACCTTCGCCCGCCATCTGCAGGTGCGTCTGCGCCAGCTCGAATTTCTGGGCCGCCGCGGCGCCCTGTTCGGTCACCAGGCCAAAGCGGCGGGCGTCGGCCTCCCAGACCCGCAGCCCGGCCGAGCCCTGCTTCAGAAAGGGCAGCAGCGAGGCCGGCAGGCGCAGCGCCGACATGACGCGCGCCTGCAGGCGGGGATCGGAGATCCGCGCGATGCCGTCCACAACCTCCGGCAGCGCGTCGGAGGCCGAGCGCGCCTTGCTCTCGGCATCGCGCATGGCGACGCCGAGCAGTTGAAAATACTGTAGCGCGTTGCCATCGCGACCACCGACGGCGTCCGACAGGGCGTCGCCCAGGCCTTCCATACCGGAGGTCATGTCCTCGGCCGAGGCACCGGCCAGGCGGGCGGCGCCCTGCATCGCCAGCAGGCCGGCGACATGCTGCTGCATACCGCGACGGAAGAGATCGGCCATATCGAGATGCTGGCCACCGCTGTCGCGCTGAACCTGGATCAGGCGCCGCTGACGCTGCAGGAAACCGCGGCCGCCGCCAACCCGGTGGTGAATGCGGTCATGGGTGGTGAGCGTCCTCGTCATGTCGTGGAAGGCATGCTGCAGCAGCACCTGCTCTCCTCCGGCCTCGCGGCGATGCCGGTGAATTCCGACGGCATTCCCTTCGACTGCTCGCATGTCTATGCCAGCGGCAACGTGGCCGGCGACATGTTCGCCAATGTCACCGCCGAGGCCACCGGCCGGACGCTCGCCGTGCGCCTCTACAACGCGGCCAAGGACCCTGGCATGAAGGACATGCGGAGCTTCCTGATCGCGCGCGATACCATGCACCAGCAGCAGTGGCTGGCGGCGATCGAGGAACTGGGCGGCATGAAGGCCCTGCCGATCCCGAACAGCTTCGACCAGTCGCTGGAGAGGCAGGAATTCTCCTACGTCTACATGGGCACCAATGTGAACGGCGAGCCGCCGCCGGAAGGCCGCTTCAACACCGGCCCTTCGATGGACGGCAAGGCGCAGTTCAGCACCATCCAGTCCACGCCGCTGGGCGAGGTGCCGGTGCTGGGCCCGGCACGCGAGGGTTCCGGCGCGCAGGCCGAGCAGATCGGCAAGGTGTAACTGGCGTGCCCCACCCACAGCCAAAGACACCGTGAGCATGTCTCGCGGTGTCTTTGGCCGCTTTCAGCACGATAAGCTTCGCACTCCGTGCTTGGCGCTAGAAGCAGGCGAACTTGTCCTCATTGATTGGGCCGTTGCGCGGAAGCGCAGTTCCATCTGCGCCGGTGTGGCCTCTCGCGGCTCGATGCGGATGGTGACGGCGTGCCTTGCGAGAGTCTCTGCCGCTAACGGCGTCTGGGCTAGGGAGCCTTGCTGGCCGATGTGAGATCGAAGCGCCGGAGCAGGTCGATGATGACCTGCTCGTGGGCCGGGTTGTCGTAGGTCAGGCCGCCCTTCATGGGCGCGGTGGAGACGCGGTGAAAGACTTCCAGCGTCTCGGTGGCCTGCCGCACCTGCAGCACCGGCTGCTCGGCCGGCTGCTTTGCGGCTTCGGCGACGATGACCATCAGATGCGCGTTGCTGGTGCGGGCCTGGATGGCGGCATCCAGCGTGGCCAGCGCGGCGGGCTGCGCTCGGTAGGGCGGCGTCAGGCAGAGAAACAGCTTTGAAGCATCACCATCCAAGACCGCCTCCAGGCGCGTGACACTTCTTTGGAAGTGCTGATGGTCCGCTTCCGTGCGCGGGTCATGATGGTTGAAGATGACCTCCAGGTTGAGCCGCGCGCTGAAGTCGCGATGGCCAAATCGCAGGCCGCGGGGGGTGTCCACCGGCACGTACTGTTCGCGATCCAGAAAGTGGCGGCGGAAGTTGTCCTCGAGGCAGGCGGCGTTCATGCGGGCGTCGGAGAAGATCCAGTCGAACGGCCCTGCGGCCTGACGCAGTCCCAGCCGCTGCAGCAGGTGGCTGACGTAGCAATGGGTGCCGAGGCTGATGACGTGACGGAACGCGCGCTGTGCCACGGGCACGGATCCTCTGGTCTGAACGAGAAGCCCCTAGCGCAAGACAGCCGGGTGCAGAAGGCGCGGCCTGGTCAATGCCGCTGATGGCCGGCGCTGAGGCTGGCCTCAAAGGCGCTGAGGCGGCGCTGCATCACCTCGTCCATCAGGGCAGTGGCAGGGCTCAGGCGCGCCGCCTGGCGGGACTGCTGGGCCAGATCTGCCAGGGCTGCCTGCACGGCGCGGAGGGCGGCGCTGTTGCCAGCCAGGATGAGCGCGGCCAAGGTTGCCCGGAGAACGGCGACGTCTGCCACCAGATCCAGCAGGAGGGCACCTTCAGGTTGGTCGGCGGCGGGTTGGCTCATGGCGGTCTCAGGGGGTAGTGAGGGGGGCTGAAGAGCACCCAAGCCCAGAGCCGGAGCGGCCACAAGACCGCCGCGACGCCAAAACACGGATATGCTCTCGATTTCGTGAACGCAGTGGCTCATATCGGGCGGGTGAATGCCAGGACCCCGAGCGTGCCGCGAGATCCAGCGCCTGAGCAGGCTGCCGCGTTTGTCGAGATCTTGGACAAAGCCTGGCGGGCGACCCTGCGGGTCTTTCTCGAAGCCAGCCCCGACACACGCATGCCGGCGCTGGGCATGATGGCCTCGATCGCGTCCCGGTATCCCGCCGGCCCCCACCAGGACGCGGCCGCAGCCAGGCTGGCCTCTGTCCTGCAGGCACTCGACTTATCCGCGGATGAGTCGAGCCTGATCCGCTACTTCCAGGCGGATCCGTAGCGTGTGCCTCCAGGAAGCCTATGCCTTTACCTGGATGCACAATCGCGCCGTAGATCCCAAAAGCCATCCTAACACGATAATCCTGCAGCCTCGCCCCAGCGCTTGAAGTAGCCAGACCTGCCGTCATTGGGCGGACGGGGTGAGCCCAGCTGACCAAGCGTCACATTTTCGTTCGGTGCAACAGAGACAGCGGCAGCTATGTTGACGTTTCACAGCCAACCCGAAATGATTCGGCCATGATGGTTCCTGTACCCTCGCCTGCGCGTGCTAAGTTCCGATACAGATCCCAGCACGTTGCTCCTGATCCCGTTGAATTGCCTTCTGCCCTCGCCGCGCGTGCTGTTGCCGGCTTGGAAGCCCGTTGCAGGCGCCAAGAGCAGATCCTGGCGGATCTGGAGAAGCTGCATGTGCCGAGTGCCGCAGTGGCGGCACGAGAGCTCCTGGACAGCTTGGAATGCTCGCTAAGGTTGGCGCAGCGCGTCCTGCAGCAGCTTCGGGATCAAGAGCAGCGCCATGGCCGGCACTCTCCTCGAGAAGCGAGCCAGTGAGCGCAGGGAGCACACGACAAGTTCGATCGGCGTGCCTGATAGCTGGCTAGCGGCCACTGCCATCCACTGTCATTTGACAGAGATGATGCGTCTTTGGCATCCGACATTGCCGCTGAGGATCTACGACGTTCGGGACTTACGCTGCTGCCACGCCGCCTGCGCCACCGTTCTTGGAGCTGCGCAAGAGCTGGTGGCGCCTCAGCGGACGCTCAGGCGCCGGTTGAGGAGGCGTAGGCGGACCTGATCGCACCGATTGCGCTCTCGCTGGCTGCCAGAAGGGCACAGTCGGTAGAGGGAACTTCATGCTCGAGTGCGTTGCGGGCCATGCCTGCCAAGTGGAACGCCCCAAGATTGACGGCGGCATCAGCCAAGGCTTGCGCTGCAGAGCGATAGGCAACGACATCGCCAGTTTGCGCCGCCTTCTGCATGGTGCTGGTCAGGCGGCGAACATCCCATTCAAAGCTGCTCAAGACGACGCTGACAATCGCGGCGGGCAGGCCGCCGAGCACATTTTGTGCAGTGTCTGAATCCAATGCGTTCATTGTGCGACCTGTGGATGGCCCAAGGGTGCAAACGCCTATTTTGGCTCCGCTTTAGGAACAATCCACAAGCAAGTGAGGGCCCTTCAACCTATCCGATTTGCGCAGAACGTAACTTTTCTGCCACAGATCCAGCAAGGCAACATCGTTGTTGCTGAGGAGGCCGCTCTCGGGCGCTCATCCGATACCCCTTGGCTGCATAAAGGGAAGAGGGCGCAGCGGCTGCAGAACTCAGATCGGTCTGACCGATCAACCTTATTCGGCACAATCCCGATTTTAAGACGATACGATGTCGATATAACATCGTAATGAAGCGTAAAGAACTAACGTTCCGATTCCAGAATGGACGGCCTTTCCATGGAAGGAGAGAAAACTTAAGTGCTATTGATCGGGTCATGCTGAAGAGTGCGCAGAACGATCTCGATGTTCTGGAAGACGTCATTGCTTCGATGGCAGACGGCGTGCCGCTACCCGTCCTTGTTAGCCGCATCATCGAGGCCCGCAGCCTTCTCGGCATGCTGCAGAGCGAGTGCCGGTCGTAGGATTTCACGCTGCACCAGCTGTCGACGTCGCCTGGCCGCTATGCCGGCAGGGCAGTTCGGCGACCGATCAGACCCGATAATCTTTCAGTCATGTGCTGGCCGCGCCGCTGAGTGCCCGTTGCCCCCATTCGGCCGCTCAGCGCCTATGTCTGCCGGCTGCAAATAATAGGCGGCTTCCCACAAGCGGACAAAGGCCGCAGTTCAGAGCGCGTCCTGCGTCTACCTCTTGCACGACCGGCCCCGTGCAGGAGGCACTCAGGCGCCCGGCGGGCCGGAAACAGGGTCAACCGCCTCCAGCTTGGCTCTGACCAGTTCAGCGAACGTCACCGGATCGAACGGCTTGTGGACGATCTCCATGCCCGACATTTCCTGGCCAGCCGCATAGCCGGTGATCAGGATGACGGGCAGGCCAGGGTGCCGTTCGCGCACCAGATCGGCCAGTTGCCGACCGTTCATGCCGCCGGGCAAGCCGAAGTCACTGACCAGCAGATCCAGACGCGCGCCCGCCTGCACAAGCCGCAGCGCGGCGGTGCCTTCCTCTGCTTCCAGCACCCGATAGCCGAGATCGCGAAGGTGCTCGGCTGTCATCTCGCGCACGTCCGGCTCATCCTCAACCAGCAGCACCGTCTTGCCCACGTCGTCCGGCGAGGCCGCCGCGGTGTCCGGGTTCAGTGCATGGAATGGGAGGCAGAGCCGGACGACGGTGCCCTTGCCCGGCGTGGTTTCAAGCTGAACGATGCCGCCCGACTGGCGGATGAAGCCGTAGATCTGGCTCAAACCCAGGCCAGTGCCCTGTCCCAACGGTTTGGTGGTGAAGAACGGCTCAAAGACATGGGCCGCCACCTCGGGCGTCATGCCGGTGCCCGTATCAGAGACAGCGATCGTGGCGTATCGGCCGGGTTGCGCGTCCTCGACATTGGCGACATCGTCCGCGGACAGCACCATCTCCTCGGTGGTGATGACCAGCCATCCGCCATCGGGCATGGCGTCGCGCGCGTTCACGCACAGGTTCAACAGGGCGCTTTCCAGCTGGCTGGGATCGCACATGACCAGCCATTTGCCATCCGCGAGCTTGAGCTCGACCTGCACCGCTGGACCGACACTGCGCCGGACCATGTCCTCCATGTCCCGCGCAATCTGGTCGACGCTCACCGGCTTCGGAGCCAGGGTCTGTTGCCGGCCGAAGGCCAGCAGGCGGTGCGTCAGGGCTGCCGCCCGCTTCGCGCCGATCTCCGCCCGATCGATATAGCCGGCAATATCGGTCGGCAGGCTCTGCTTGGCCCGCAAGCGGATCATGCTCAGCCCGCTGGTGATGGTCTGAAGCATGTTGTTGAAGTCGTGGGCGATACCGCCGGTAAGTTGGCCAATCGCCTTCAGCTTCTCGCTTTGCAGCAGCCGCTGCTCCGCCTGCTCGCGTTGCCGCACCTCAACCTGAATGGCGCTCAGCGCCTGCCTCAACTCCGCCGTGCGGGCCTCCACCTGTGCTTCCAAGGTTTCGGTCAGGCGCCGCAGCGCCGCTTCGCTTTCGTGCAGGCGCGCCTCGGCCGCGCGGCGCGCGGTGACATCTTGGCCGATCTTCAGAAAGCCGGTCAGCCGGCCATCGGCATCCCGCAACGCCCTGGTGGAGCCTTCAATGAAGACGCGCGAGCCATCTTTGCGGATGTGCCAGCGCACGTTCGGTGCGAAACCCTCGGCAGCAGCCATCTCCGTTTCTTTCTGGTCCTGCCCCGTCTCCCGGTCCTCCGGCGTGAATACGATGGCACCGGGTTGCCCAACGGCTTCCTCTGCCGTCCACCCGAAGACCGCTTCCGCGCCGGGAAGCCAGTCGGTGATCCGGTCCTGCGGATCCGCCAGAAAGATCGCGTAGTCGCGCGCCGCCTCGACGGTGAGGCGGAAGCGCTCCTGGCTCCCACGCAGCGCACGGACCTGCAGCAGGCGGTCGATCACCGGCCCGAGGATGGTGGCGTAGGTGCGCAGGAACTCTGTGTCCTCGGGGCCGAATGTGCGTGGCTCCCCGGCATCCACCTGCAGCAGGCCATAGGCCCGCCGGCCAGGCAGGAAGATCGGCACGTTCGCCAGGGCGACCACGCCGGCTTCCTTCATGAAGGCGGGGACCTGGAAGCGGTCCTCCTTGCCGATATCCTGCGATATGACGGGTTCGGCCGCCTCAATGGCAAAGGTCTCGGAGGAGTGTTCGGCCATGGGCAGGCGCATGTGCCCTACGATGCCGGGGGCCCAGCCGACGCCAGCCCGCACCAGGAGGGATTTTTCCTCCTGCTGGATTTCCAGAACCTTGGCACGACCGGTTCCGAGCGCATCACCGACCAGGCGGCAGGCTTCGGTCAGGATCTCGTCCAGGTTGTCGGACTTCAGCGCGAACTCGCCGAAGTCGCCCAGGACCTGCAGCCGCTTCACCAATTGCGCGTGTTCCGGCACTTTCTGCTCCCGTCCAACCAGCCTGATCTTGACGGAACGCCGGTCAGGGCAACACGTCGCATGCCCGCCTAAAAACGTGCTGACCCTCGTGTCAGGCGGTCACCGCAAAGGGCTGCCTGGAGGCCGGGCGCGCTAAAGCGGAGCCCTGATAGGGGTGGCAGCTTTCGGCCAATCTCGGCCTGAATAGCCTTGGACACGGCAATCTCTGCGCGGCGCCGCTGTTCGGACGCTTCCTGCCGTCAAGAGCCGCCGGCTCTCACAGGCGAAGCGGCGAAGCCTAAGCCCGGATGGTTTTTAAGTATTTCTGGAGGCAGTCAGGTTAGTTGAGCTGAACGGGAGCCGGCTATCATGGGCCTCTGCAATGGTGGATTGGCTTCGGTTACCCCGCTCGGACCGGATCACTAGCCAACCATCCTGGTTGCCCACCTACTCAGGGGTTCTGCCCGGTAGGTCGCGAGGCCGGCCATCCTCGCCAATAGCGACATAGGTGAACACACCTTCCGTGACCTTCTCCGCGGACTTGCCGCCCCGCTCGCGCGCCCAGGTCTCGATCTTCACCTCGATCGAGCTGTCGCTAACCTCCCCAAGGGTGCAGTAGCAGCTGACCTCGTCACCCACTGAGACCGGACGCAGAAAACGCATGGCCTCGATGCTGACGGTCGCCACCCGCCCTCCTGCCCGCTCCGCAGCCAGGGTTCCTCCGGCGAGATCCATCTGCGACAGCGTCCAACCACCGAAGATGGCGCCGCTCGCATTGGCATCACGTGGCATGGCGATGGTGCGCAGCTGCGCACCGCCAGGAATGCGGGGGGGCTGCTCGGTCATCAGCTCGGTCTCCTCATATGGCCAGCCAGCGACCGGCGCATGCTTCGCCTTGACAATGGGCCCATTCCGCGGGGGCGGTACGACAGGCAGAACAGGGAACGCGCACGGCGCCATGGAGTTATCGCCAGACGCACAGGCCGGCTCGTGCTCGCCGGACTGCTGCACGTGGCTCAGTCTCACGTGATCTGGTTCCCACACGGCGCGGGCGCAGAGACGGATAGCACGTGTCCCACGCACCTTCGGTTTGGCGGGAAATAAGAAACAAGGAAAAGCAAGGAATCTGCTTCCCGATGCTGCCTTTACCGCCGCGATGACGTTGTTCTGCTAGCTGGACTGAATAGGGCCGCTGGGAGACTCCGATATGCTCATCAAGGCCGTACTCTTCGACGTCGACGGCACACTGGTGGATTCCGTGGACCTGCATGCGCAAGCCTGGGTGGATGCCTTCAAGGAAATCGGCCACGACATCCCCTTCGACGAGATGCGGGCCCAGATCGGCAAGGGCGGCGACCAGCTCTTGCCCGTCTTCCTCCCGCCCGATGAACTGAAGGAGAAGGGGCAGGCGCTCGAGAAGCGCCGCGGCGAGATCTTCCGGGAGGGTTACCTCTCGCAGGTCCGCGCCTTCCCTCAGGCAGCCGAGCTGCTAAAGCACGTGGACAAGGCCGGCCTGCGCAGCGCCCTCGCCTCCTCCGCTAGCAAAGAAGAGCTCGCCGCGCTCAGGCGCATTGTGGGTATCGAAGACGACCGGCTGGATGCCGAGACCTCCTCCAGCGACGCCGAGCGCTCAAAGCCCTTCCCGGACATCTTCGAGGCTGCCCTGGCGCAGCTGCCCGGTATAAGCCCGGACGAAGCCGTTGTGATCGGCGACACGCCCTATGACGCCGAAGCCGCGGCCAAGGCGGGGATCCGCACGATCGGCATGCTTTGCGGCGGCTTCCCGGAGCAGTCCCTCCGCGCTGCCGGCTGCATTGCGATCTACCGCGACCCGGCGCACCTGCTGGCGGAGTATGAAGCCTCGCCACTGGGCGCCGGTGGGATGCCTGACTGAGAAGGCTGCCTCGCTCGGCATAGCGGGGAGGTGGCAGTGTCTGCGAGCGCCGGCGGCACACCGGCCAGGGCTGGCCAGCGCTCCTGCAGCAACACGGACGTAACCATGCTCTCTCCTGCAGCGGAACAGTGGGGTGGGTCAGATTCCAAATAACATACAACAATCGTGATCCGGCACTGCCGCCCCTGGAGGCTGAGGCACGACGGGAACGGCGCAGTCTCTGGGCCTTGCCGGTGGCGGAGCAAGTGCCGCCCTGGGATTGGCGGCGCGGCAATCGGGCCGCCGCCCCCGCGGCTGCCACCGCCAGCAGGACACCTCTAAAAAACCCCCTTCGACAGCGTCTCGGAAGATCTTAAGAGATTGATTTTACTTGATCTGCAGTTTGAGGCCAGGACGTTTTTAGAGGTGTCCAACTGCTGCAAAGCCAGTCGGGTTGATCGACGAGGATCAGCTCTCTAATTGCGCCTTGCTCGACGAACCAGCCTTTCACAGC
>NZ_RFLX01000042.1 GCF_003696345.1 Teichococcus wenyumeiae
CCGCGGCTCTTTCCGTCGGGCCATAGGGGGTCTCCTTCTTCCCTACTATGCCCCGCCACACACGAAATTCCTGACAGTCCCGGTGGCAGCCAAGGCGTTCTTCCGCTCGGCCAGGTTGGCCACCGGCATCGTCCCTGACAAGGTCACCACGGACGGGCATGGCCCGTACCCACGCGCGATCCTCTCAACACTGGGCAAGCAGGTAACTCACCGCACCAGCGCTTACAGGAGCAACGGGCTTGAGCAGGATCACCGCGGCATAAAAGGCCGCATCCGATGTATGCGCGAGTTCAAGAGCTTCAGCGCAGCCGAACGCTTCTGCCGCAGCCACGACGAACTTCGCAACCACCTCCGTCCTCGCATCCGCCAAAACCAGCATGTCCCCGCCAGCCGCAGTCGCATGCTTCATCTCCGTCGCGCGGCAACCGTGCTCTCCATCTTCGCGGCAGGGTCGGCTTATAGCGTCAGCTGGCGCGAGGTGGCAGCTCTGGCGCGAGCGCTGACAGAACCGGCCACCTCACCTCGCTGGGAAGTGGCCGGGTGTGGTTATTCAGCCTCCGGCCAGCGTCGCGCCGGGGCTCACCATCTCCTCCGGCTTCACCCAGGCGTCGAAATCCTCGGGCGTGACGTAGCCGAGCTGCTGGGCGGCGTCGCGCAGCGTGAGGTTCTCGGCCACGGCCTTCTTGCCGATCTTTACCGCCTTGTCATAGCCGATACGCGGGTTCAGCACAGTGACCAGCATCAGCGACTTGGCCAGGTTCTCGGCGATGCGGGGCAGGTTGGGTTCCAGCTTGTCCACCATGTTGTGGGCGAAGCTTTCCGCCGCATCGGCCAGCAGCGTGGCTGATTGCAGCACCGTCTGGATGATGACAGGCTTGAAGACGTTCAACTCCAGGTGACCCTGGGCGCCGGCCACGGTCACGGTGGTCTGGTTGCCCATGACCTGGGCGCAGACCATGGTCAGCGCTTCCGACTGCGTCGGGTTGGTCTTGCCCGGCATGATGGAGGAGGACAGCCCGTCCGCCGGGATGAAGAGTTCCGAGAAGCCGGAGCGCGGGCCGCTGCCCAGCAGCCGCACGTCATTGGCGATCTTGTTGCACGACACCGCCAGCACGTTCAGCGCCCCGTGCAGTTCCACGAAGGCATCATGCGCGCCCATGCCCTCGAACTTGTCGGGATTGGGGGTGAAGGCCAGGCCGGTGAGGGCGGAGACCTTCTCGCAGAAGGTGGCGTCGAACCGCGCGTGGGTGTTGAGGCCGGTGCCGGTGGCGGTGCCGCCCTGGGGCAGCCGCAGCAAGCGGGGCAGGGTGGCCTCTACCCGGTCGATGCCATGCCCGATCTGGCTGGCCCAGGCGTGAAACTCCTGCCCCAGCGTGACCGGCACCGCGTCCATCAGGTGGGTGCGGCCGACCTTGACGATGCCGCTCCATTCCTCCGCCCGCCTGGAGAGCGAGGCATGCAGCACCTTCAGCGCCGGGATCAGCCGGCCCGTGACGGCTTCCGCCGCCGCGATGTGCATGACGGTGGGGAAGCTGTCGTTGGAGGACTGGCCGCGATTGACGTGGTCATTGGGGTGCACTGGCTTGCGGGTGCCCAGCGGCTGGCCCAGCATCTCGTTGGCGCGGTTCGAGATGACCTCGTTGGCGTTCATGTTGGTCTGGGTGCCGGAGCCGGTCTGCCAGACCGGCAGAGGGAAATCGGCATCCCGCTTGCCCTCGGCGATCTCGGCCGCGGCGGCGATGATGGGGTCGGCGATCTCCGCCGACAGTTCCCCCAGCGCCCTGTTGGCCTCGGCCGAGGCCTGCTTCTGCAGCCCCACGGCGCGGATCAGGCCGCGAGGGAAATGCTCGGTGCCAATGCGGAACAGCCGCCGGGCCCGCTCGGTCTGCGGGCCCCAGTAGCGGCCTTCCTCAATCTCGATCGTGCCAAGGCTGTCGGTTTCGGTGCGGGTAGCGGTCATCTGGCGCGGCGTCCGATCGGGGCCGGTCACGCTGCGGAAGCGTCCGGGTGGCGGGCATCGTCTAAACTCCCTCGCATCGCCAGCACCCGGTCCACCATCTGGGGCGCGAGGCCGAGATAATTGGCCGGGTCGCATCGCCGCTCGATGCCGTCGCGCCCGCCCAAAGCCTGAACCACCTCCGGACAATCCATGAGCGCGTCGGCCAGGGGGCGGCCGGAGGTCAGGGCGGCGCGGCAGGCGTCGTAGACCAGGTCATGCGCGTGCTGCCGGCCGAGCGCGGGGGCGGCGGCCATCATCACCGCCTCGGCCACGATCAGTCCGCCCGACAGGTCGAGGTTGGCTCGCATCCGGCCGACATCCACGGTCAGGCCGGACAGTGCGAAGCGGGCCTGGTGCAGGCAGGAAGCGGTGAGCATGAAGCTTTCCGGCAGCGCCATCCATTCCAGGTGCCAGGGCCCGGTCGCGCGCTCGAAATCCTGCACCATGGCGTCCAGCACCAGCGCGACCTGCTGCCGCACGGCTTTGGCGGTGGCCAGCATGATCTCGGAGGAGATCGGGTTGCGCTTCTGCGGCATGGTGGAGGAGGCGCCCCGGCCCTTGACGAAGGGCTCCATCACCTCGCCACCGAATTCGGTGGACATCATCAGCATGATGTCGGTCGCCACCTTGGCCAGCGTGCCGGTGACGAGGCCGAGGAAGGCCACGGCCTCGGCCAGCCCGTCGCGCGCCACGTGCCACGTGATGACCGGCTGGTCCAGGCCGAGTTCCTGGCACAGCGTCTCCTGCACGCGGAAACCGTCTTCGCCGAGGGAAGCGAGTGTTCCGGCGGCGCCAGCGAACTGGCCGACAAGCACCCGCGGCCGCAGCTGCGCCAGCCGCTCGGCATGCCTGTCCATCGCCGCAAGCCAGATGGCCGCCTTGTACCCAAAGGTGACAGGCAGCGCCTGCTGGAGATGCGTGCGGCCCGCCATCGGCGTGTCGCGGTGGCGCAGGGCGAGCTCGGTCAGGATGTTCCGCAGGGCGTCGATATCGGCCCCGACGAGGTCCAGCGCGGCGCGAAGCTGCAGCACGCTGGCCGTGTCCATGATGTCCTGGGTGGTGGCGCCCCAGTGAACGTAGCGCCCGGCCTCGCCCGCCCGTTCCGCGAGCTGGTGAACGAGCGGCAGGATGGGATACCCGACATTCTCGGTCTCCCGCTTCAGCCGGTCCCAATCAAGATGAGGGTCGGCCCCGGCGGCCGCGATGTGCTCGGCGGCCTCGGCCGGGATGATCCCGCAGCGGGCTTCGGCGCGCGCGAGGGCGACCTCCACCTCGATGTAGCGGCTGACAAGGGCTTCATCCGAGAACACCGCGCGCATCTCCGGCGTGCCGAACATGTCGCGAAAAAGGGCGGAGTCGAGGGGGCTGCTGGGCATGGAGGATTCCGGCTATTCGGGGCGAATGCCCGCCTGTTGCATGACGTCGCGCCAGCGTTCCATCTCGGAGACGAGGAAGGCGCGGGTTCCGGCGAGGTCCGCCTCCGGCATCGGGACATTGCCGAGTTCGGCGAGCTTCGCGACGAAAGGCTGGTCCCGCATGGCGGCCTGCACCTCGCGATGCAGGCGATCGACGATGGGCTGCGGCGTCCCGGCTGGAGCGAGCAGCATGTTCCAGGTGGACATCTGGAAGTCGGCCAGTTCCGGAATGCTGCTCTCACGCACGGTCGGCAGGTCCGGCAGGAAAGGCACGCGTGTGGGAGAGGTGACGGCAAGGGGGCGCACCAAGCCGCCGCGGATGCTGCCCAGCGCCGTGGTGGAGGTGTCGTTCACTGAGGCGATGGTGCCCGAGAGCAGGTCCGTCATCGCATTGGCCACGCCACGATAAACGATGTGGTTCATCCGCGCCCCGGTTCTGGCCAGGATCTGCACCATGGAAACATGGGCGGCGGAGCCGTTGCCGGCCGAGCCGTAGTCATAGTGATCTGGCTTCGCCCGAACGGCGTCGACCAAGTTCTTGAGGGAACGGTAGGGCGAGTTCGCCCCGACCAGTACGACGACCGGCCCCTCCATCAGCACGCTGACCGGCACGAAATCCGCCACCGTGTCATAGGGGATGTGCCGGTAGAGGCTCGGATTAATGGAATGGGACAGGTTGGTGAAGAGAAGGGTGTAGCCGTCCGGCGCCGCCTTGGCGACCGCGTCGGCCCCGATGGTTGAGCCCGCGCCGGTGCGGTTCTCGACAACAACGCGCGCGCCCATCTGCTTCGAGATCTGCTCCGCGAAGACGCGGCCCAGCGTGTCCGTCGGCCCGCCAGCGGAAAAAGGAAGGATCAGGCGGATGGGCCGGTCGGGGTAGCGGCCGGACGCCTGCGCGCCAGCCACACTCGGAACGGCCAGGGAGGAAGTGGCAAGAAGCGCTGCGGCAAGGACGATGCGACGCTGCATTGGACCTGTGCTCCCAGAGGTAAGGTTCGTACCTTTGTAATGGTACGGTCTTATTTCCGGTGACCCTTGTCAATCGCGATCTGGCCCCTAGCATTGGCGGTATGCCGTCCTCCGTGATTGAACCGCGTTACGCGTCCCTGGCCCGCGAAATCGCGCGGGAGATTGTGGACGGACGCCACCCGGTCGGTTCGCAGATGCCGCCGGAGGTCGAGATGGCGGCTGAACGTGGGGTCAGCCGGGCGACGATGCGCGCGGCGCTGGATCGGCTGGAGCAACTGGGCCTCATCTCCCGGCGCCGTCGCGCGGGTACGCGGGTGGCCGCGCTACGACCGAACAACCGGAGCGCCTATCTGCAATCCCTCGCTGGCATCGGCGATCTTCTGCAATACGCGGCAGAGACCCGCCGCGAGATCACCGGTTTCGAGGATGTGGTGGCGGACGCAGCTCTGGACCGTGCCCTCGGCCTGCGTGCAGGCCAGCACTGGTTGCGGATCACTTCCCTCCGCATCCCCGCCGCCGGTGGCCCCGCCCTGTGCTGGACGGAGATCCACGGAGATGCGGAGGCCGCCCCGCCCGGATTGGAGGCGCGCCTGCGCGGCCCGGATGCGGGGGAACTGGTCGCGACCGTGCTAGCCAACTGGTCTGGCCGGCCGATCGCAGAAGTGGTGCAGGAGATCAGCGCGGCTGGTATTCCCGCCAACGGGGTCGCCGAGGCGCTTGGTGTCCAGGCCGGCGACCATGCGCTGCGGATCACCCGCCGCTACCTGGATCCCGCCGGCGCGCCGCTGGCCGTCAGCGTCAGCCTGCACCCGGCGGACCGTTTCACCTACGTCACCCGCCTGCGCCGGTCAGCGTCCCCCACGGCCGAGTAGGCCGGCCTTGATCTTCCCCCATCTGGGTGGACACCTCTGATACGCTCCTGAGGGGCGAGGAAGGTGATCCGATGGCGACAAGGACCGGACGGGAAATCACTGCCGAGTTCAAGCGTGAGGCTATGGCTCTGCTGCAGGGTGGTGGACGGCCGCTGACCCGTGTCGCGGTGGAACTGGGTATTCAGCTCTCGATGCTGCGCCACTGGCGAGCGGCCCAGAACGGCAATCTGCCCCGCTCTCGTACGCGGCAGCCAGAGGGCGGGGCCGTGGCCATGGGGCCGATGGCGCCCTCTCCGGCCGGTCTGGCCTCGGAGAACGCCAGGCTCCGTCGTGAGCTCGATCGGGCGCGCATGGAGCGCGACGTGCTAAAAAAGCCATCGGCATCTTCGCGGAGGTGCCGAAATGAGATTTGCCTTCATCGAGCAACATGCCGCCACCTACCCGGTTCGCCTCATGTGCCGCGTGCTCGAGGTGTCGCCAAGCGGCTACTACGCCAAGCGGCTACTACGCCTAGCGGCGCCGCCCTGAGAGTTCGCACGCGGCTGAGAACCGCATCCTCGTGAGCGAGATCCGGCGCCTCCAGCTCCGCCACCATGGCCGCCCAAGAATACATGCCGCCTTGCGGGCAGAGGGCCACCGGTGCAGTCGTGGACGCGTCGAGCGTCTTATGCGCCGCCATCACATCCGTGCCCGTGCAGGGCGCCGCTTCCAGCCTTTCACCACAGACAGCCGACATCTTCTCGCGGTCGCGCCGAACCTTCTTGCCCAGTGCTTCGAGGCAGCGGCGCCCAATCGCGTCTGGCTTGCCGATCTGACCTAGATATTGTCGGCGAATTCCCTGGATGCGATCTGGTGTACAAAGCTGCTTCATGAGCCTGCACCCGGCGCCTGTTGGCGAGATCCCGCCCGAGACCATGCGCATTGCCCGCGCTGCCTTTCCCAGTGGGACCGTTGCAACGCGGCTGCGAGATAAGTTCAGCGCCCTCTATGGGGACGAGGACTTCCGTCGGCTCTACCCTAGCCGCGGGCAGCCCGGCCTCGCCCCTTGGCGTCTGGCGTTGGTGACGGTCTTTCAGTTCCTGGAGCATCTCAGCGATCGCCAGGCCGCTGATGCCGTGCGGGCGCGGATCGACTGGAAGTATGCCCTCGGGCTCGAGCTTACCGATCCTGGCTTCCACTTCAGCGTGCTGACGGAGTTCCGGGCGCGCCTGATAGCGGGCGGGGCGGAGCACTTGCTCCTGGACCGGATGCTTGACCACTTCAAGGCTCACGGCTTGGTCAAGGCTCGGGGTCAGCAGCGGACCGACAGCACCCACGTATTGGCCGCAGTGCATGACCTGCACCTGCTTGAATTGGTGGCCGAGACGCTTCGAGCCACGCTGGATGACCTGGCGGCTGTGGTGCCCGACTGGCTGCGCAAAACGGCCCAGCCTGCCTGGTTTGAGCGCTATGCCCGTCGCATCGAGGATTATCGCTTGCCCAAAAGCCAGGAGAAACGGGAAGCACTCGCCCTGGAGATCGGCGCTGACGGATTTTTCCTGCTCGATGCGCTGGATGGGGCTGGGACCCCGTCGGCGGCGCGCGAGATCCCAATGGTCCAGACGCTGCGTGACGTGTGGCGGATTCATTATGCGCGCGACAACGGCCGCCCGCGCTGGCGTTCTGGCAAGGAGCTGCCGCCAGTCGGCGAGCGCCTGCAGTCTCCCTATGACCCGGAGATGCACTACAGCACCAAGCGGCAGATGGAATGGTCGGGCTACAAGGTGCACGTGACCGAGACCTGCGATGCGGATGCGGCACATCTGATCACGCATGTGAAGACTTGCCCTGCGATGCAGCCGGACATGGCAAGCACGGCAGAGATCCATGAGCGCCTGGCTGCCAAGGGGCTGCTGCCTGCCGAGCACTTCGTAGACTCAGCCTACGTTGATGCAGCGCTGCTCGTAGGCAGCCAGCGCGACCATGGTGTCTCGCTCGAAGGGCCGGTGCGGGGCATGGCGAGGCGGCGAACCCAGGCAGAGCAAGCTTATGAGCAGCGCCACTTCACCATCGACTGGGAACACGAGCAGGTCACCTGCCCACAGGGCAAGGCGTCGGTGACCTGGCGTGCTGGGCTCGACGAGGTCGGCGCCCCGCGCATCCAGGCCGTATTCAGCCGCACCGATTGCGGCGCCTGCACCGCCCGGACGCTGTGCACGCCGGCCAAGGCGGCCCGGCGTTCCGTCTACTTCCACCCTCGCCCTGAATATGAAGCGCTGAACGCGGCTCGCGCGCGAATGCATGACCCGGCTTGGCAGCAACGCTATCACATACGCGCCGGTATCGAGGGAACGCTCTCGCAGGGCGTGCGTGCGCTTGGCATGCGACGAAGCCGCTACATCGGATTGGCCAAGACTGGACTACAGGAAGCATGCACAGGCGCCGCCATGAACGCCTTGCGAGCAGCCCAGTGGTTGGCAGGAGTGCCGCGCAGCAGCACTCGCACAACGCGTTTTGCCGCCTTGGCTGCGTGATTTCGCCGACAGTATCTGACCTACATTCCTATCGGCGAAGGATGGCTTCATCTCGCCGTCGTTCTCGACCTTGCCACTCGTAAAGTGGTCGGCTGGGCGATGCGGGATCACATGCGGGTTGAACTGACCCTCTGGCATTGCTCTTGGCGGTGCAGCGCCAACGTCCTCCCGCAGGCCTGCTCCAACACAGCGGCCGCGGCAGCCAGTACGCCGCCGAAGCCTATGTCGCCCAACTCGCCGCGATAGGAGCAGTGCCGTCGATGAGCCGAAAAGGCTGCTGTTATGGCAATGCACCCATGGAGAGCTTCTTCCACACCTTGAAAGTGGAACTTGCTCACGAAAAGCGCTGGGCTACCCGCGACGACGCGCGGCGCGAGCTGTTCGCCTACATCGAAGGCTACTACAATCGGGCCTGCATGCACTCGGCCCTCGGCTATCTCACACCCGAGCAGGCCGAGACGCGCATGGCAAGCTAAACCCCCGTCCACCCAGATGGGGGAAGATCACCCGTGGGGGTGCTGCTGCACAAGGACGCACCGTTTCACAGTCTGGCAGACCTCGTCGCGGCGGCACGGGAGAAGTCAAACCACTTCGATTACGGCTCGGCTGGCACCGGCGCGCCCTCGCAGGTGCTCCTGCTCCAGATCCTGTACTTGACCGGCGCGAGGATGAACCATGTTGTGTATTGCGGGGCCGCGCCGGCAATGACGGACCTCATGTCGGGCACGATTACCACAGTGGCCGATACGACCACCACCGCGCTCGGGAACATCCGCGGCGGCATGGTGCGTCCCCTGGCGATTACGTCGACGGAGCGCCTGCCGTTCCTGCCGCATGGTCCGACAGTGCGCGAAAGCGGCGTGCCGGGGCTGGCACAGCTCAGCATGTCGACATGGAGCATTCTGCTGGCTCCGGCGCGCACGCCCCAGCCGATCCTCACCCTGCTGCCTCACGCGTCGCGAGATGTGATGGCTGACCCGGTGGTCGCCGCCAAGTTCGCCGAAGTCGGGAACGTGCCGATGCCGCCCCTGGACCAGACAGCTACGCAGGCGTTCACGGCCACCGAATTTGACCGCTGACGCGAGGTGATGCAGTCGGCGGGTATGCAGCCGGAGTAAGGCAACCGGCATCAACCAGGCGCCAGCCCTGCGGTGACCGGCGGACCTGTCCGGCGGACACGGTAGCCGATGATGCCCATGACAGGCTCCTTCGGGCATCATGGCGGTGAGGTGACGTCCGCAATACGGCCGTACCTCGCTGCTAGCCCCTGGACTATGCCCGGATCGCGCGGGCCGCCTCGATCGCGAGCGGCGCGATCTTCTCCCGGAAGCTCTGGGCATCCCAATGCGCCAGAGATCCCGCCACATGAATGGCCGCCACAGGCCGGGCATTCGCATCGATGATCGCCACGCCGATCGCCATCTCCCCCATCACCCACTCCTGTTCCGTGAAGGCGTAAGCGTCGCGCCTTGCCTCCTGGACCTTTTCCATGATCGCCACAGGATCGGTCAGGGTATAGCGGGTCAGGGGCTTCAACTCCGACCGGTGCAGGATGGAGGCCACCTCCTCGTCCTGCAGTAGGGACATGATGGCGCGTCCGCCGGTGGAGCAATAGGTTGGCAGCCTCCGGCCGATCAGCGTCGCCACGAAGGGTTCCGAACGGCCCTGCAGCCGCAGCGCGTAGATGATGGACAGGTCGTCGAACAGGCTGAGATCCACACGCTGCCCCGTCGCGGTGCGGAGTTCGGCCAGGATGGGAAAAGCTCGCTCGACCAGAGGATGCATGCGCTGGAAGTCGAAGGTCCGGTCCAGCAACGACAGACCCGGGCGGAGCCGCCCGGTTAGCGCGTCGCGCTCCAGATACCCAAGCGCCTGCAGCGTGTAGCAGATCCGCTGCGCGGCGCTCTTGTCGATGCCTGCGGCGGCAGCGAGTTCGGCGAGCGAATGCGGGACCTGCCTGTGCCCGAAAGCTTCCAGCACCCGCATGGTCCGCGCCACGGTTTGCAGGAAAAGGCGTGGATCGCCTCCCTTCTCGGGCAAGGCCGCATTTTGGTTTGACACACTGGCCCTCCGCTTCTTACGCTCGTTCATCAATGCGACAGTATTGCTCAACAATACGGAGATGTCCAGGTGTTTGCAGTTGTTCCTTGTCGCTGCGGCCCATGCGCGCCATGAGCCGGTTGGCTGGCCGGGTCGCCATTGTCACCGGTGCTGCCCGAGGCATCGGTGCGGCCATCAGCCGGCGCTTCCTGTCCGAAGGTGCGCGCCTGCTGATGGTCGATCGCAGCGAGGATGTGCTCGGCCTGCCGGATGGCTGCGGGGCAAAGGGCTTCGTCGCGGACCTGGGCTTGCCCGGCGCCGGCGAGGCGGTGGTGCGCGCCGCGATCGATACCCATGGCCGCATCGACATCCTGGTCAACAACGCGGGGATCGGCGGCTCGAAGTCACTGGCCGAATCCGATGACGCGCTGATCGACCGCTTCATCGACATCAACCTGAAATCCGTGCTGCGCGTCACGCGCGCTGCCCTGCCGCATCTGTCGCGGCCGGGCGGGCGGATCATCAACATCTCCTCCACCCTCGGCCTCGCGGGCTATCCGGGCACCACCGCCTATGCCGTGGCCAAGGCGGGCGTCGCGCAGTTCACGCGGCAGATGGCGGCCGAGTTGGGGCCGGATGGCGTTCTGGTCAACGCGATCGCGCCTGGCGTGATCGAGACGACGATGACCGAGAAGCACCTGACGAAGCCCTACTACATCAGGGCCGTGATCGACCCCACGCCGCTGCGGCGCGCCGGCAGGCCCGAGGAGGTTGCCGCGGTGGCTGCCTTTCTCGCGTCCGAGGATGCTTCCTTTGTGACGGGGCAGGTGATCGCGGTGGATGGCGGTTGGCTGACCGCACGCAACCCGCCGCGCGATGCCGGCGAGGAGGTGATGGGATGATCGACAAGAGCGTGAACTGGCCCGGCGGGGCGCGCATCGCCGTGATGCTGACCTTCGATTTCGACGCGGAAACGCTGTGGCTGTCCCGTGACCCGGCCAGTGCGCGGCGCCCCGGCACGCTCAGCCAGGGCACCTACGGCGCCAAGGTAGGCGTGCCGAAGATCCTGGAGACGCTGAAGGAGGAGGGCGTCCCTGCCACCTTCTTCATCCCGGGCTGGACCGTGGAGAACCACACCCAGCGCTGCGAGATGATCGTGGCCGAGGGCCACGAGGTCGCGCATCATAGCTACTCGCATATCTGGATCGATCCCGACTTTCCCGAGAAGGAGGTCGAGGAAATGGAGAAGGGGCTGGACGCGCTTAAGCGCGTGCTGGGCGTGGTGCCGAAGGGCTATCGCTCTCCCGCCGGCGAGACGAGCGACAATCTGATCCGGCTGTTGAACCAGCACGGCTTCATTTACGACAGCTCGCTGCTGGACGATGTGGTGCCCTATCGCCTGGCGGCGCCTGGTGGCGGGAAGGGGCCCGTGGAGCTGCCCTGGCACTGGAGCACGGACGACGCGCCCCATGCGCTGTTCTCGATCAAGACCCCGCGTTCCATCTTTCCCAATCAGCACATCCTCGACCTGTTCCAGGACGAGTTCCGCGAACTCTACCGCTGGGGCGGCCTGTACAACCTGGTCATGCACCCGCAGGTGACGGGTCGGCCGGCGCGCGTCGCCATGCTCCGCGAGATGATCGCCTTCATCAAATCCTTTCCTAACGTGTGGTTCGCCACCGGCAGCCAGGTCGCAGAGGCCTGGATCGCTGCCCACGAAACTCCTTGAGGTCCCATGAGCTACGATCCCGCGAGCTTCAACCCCTGTACCTTCCATGATGCCGTTCCGCGCTTCATCGATGGCAGCGATACACCCCGCGCCTTTCTGGAGCGCTGCCTGGAGGTGATCGCCGCGCGAGAGCCGGTGGTCCAGGCCTGGGTGACCATCAACGAAGCCGGCGCCCGTGCCGCCGCGGACGCAGCCACCGCGCGTTACAAGGCCGGCCGCCCGCTCTCGGCCATCGACGGCATGCCGATCGGCATCAAGGACATGCTCCAGACAAAGGACATGCCAACAGAACAGGGCACGCCGCTGCTGAAGGGCACCGAAACCAAGGCCGACAGCGCGAGTGTTCTGGCGTTGCGGCAGGCAGGCGCGGTGATCCTGGGCAAGACGGTGACCACCGAGCTCGGCATGTCCCATCCCGGCCCGACCACTAACCCCTTCAACGCGGATCACACGCCGGGCGGCTCCTCCTCGGGCTCCGCGGCGGCGATCGGCGCCGCTATGGTGCCGGCCGCCCTGGGAACCCAGGTGGTGGGCTCCATCATCCGGCCCGCCGGCTTCTGCGCCAACACCGCCATCAAGCCCACCTTCGGCGCCATCCATCGTGGCGAGCGGCTGGCCTTCAGCCAGAGCCATATCGGCGTGCATGCCGGCTGCCTGGAGGACATGTGGGCAGTTGCCTTCGAGATGTCCCAGCGCTCCGGCGGCGATCCCGGCCATCCCGGCTTGTACGGGGAGGTGACGCCGCACCGGGCCACCCAGCCGCGGCGGCTGATCGTGATGGAAGCCGAGGGCTGGGCCCAGACCGACAGCCAGACCATGGGCGCCTTCGAGCGTGTCCTCGGCCAGCTCAAGGATGCCGGCGTGACCATTCTGCGCCGTGGCGACAACCCGCTGATCGAGCGGTTCGAGCAGGCCATCGGCGACAGCCTGGCGCTCTGCCGCGACATCTGCGGCTATGAGCTGCGCTGGACCCTGGAGAACCTGATCGACCGCTACGGATCGGGCCTCAGCGACAGCATGATGTCGCGCCTCGATCTCGCGCAGTCCATGTCCATCGACGATTACCGGGTTGTGCTGCTGCGGCGGGAGGAAGCTAGGCGCGCCCTCGCGGCGATCGGCGGCCTGGCGGATGGGCTGATCAGTCTCAGCTCGGTCGGTCCCGCGCCGCTGATGGAGAACAAAGCGAAGGATTCCGGCGTGACCCACACCACGGGCCTGCCGGCCTTCAATGCCGCCACTTCGCTGCTCGGCTGCCCGGCCATCACGCTGCCATTGATGGCGGTGGGCGGGCTTCCGGTCGGCGTTCAGGTGATCGGCCAGGCCCATACGGACGCGGCGCTGACCGGGATCGCCGCCTGGCTGCGCGCCCATGTCGCGCCGGTGGTGGCGTGATGGATACCGGGGCGGTGCGGAGCCGTAACCCGCTGTTCAGCAGGAACCGCATGAAGCTCGGCATCTTCGGCACCAACGGGAAGGGCGCTGCGCAGACCCTGGTGCCGGAAGCCTACCGTCCGAGTTGGGCGGCGTCCGTGCAAACGGCACAGATGGCGGACACGTTGGGCTTTGAGGCCGTGCTCGCCTATGCACGCTGGAAGGGCTACATCCAGGGACAACCCGCTCACCCCAGCGGCGTCACCCTCGACCCCTTCACCTGGTGCGCCGGCATCGCGCAAGCGACGCGGCACATGGCCGTGATCGCCACCTCCCACGCGCCGACGCTGCACCCGATCACGGCCGCAAAGCAGTGCGCCACCATCGACATCATCGCGAACGGGCGCTTCGCATTGAACGTTGTCGGCGGCTGGAACAAGCCTGATCTCGATATGTTCGGAGGGGCCTTCGCCGAGCACGACGCGCGCTACGACCATCTGCAGGAATGGCTGGAAATCATCCAGCGGCTGTGGCGCGAGGAGGAGGAGTTCGACCATGACGGCCGCTTCTTCAAGGTGTTGCGCGGCTCCTCTATGCCGAAGCCGTTGCAGCGGCCGGGGCCGCCCATCATCAATGCCGGCGGCTCGGATCGTGGCCAGCGCTTCGCATGCGAGTTCGCCGATGTCTGCTTCCTGATCCTCCGGTCGGAGGATACCGCGCAGATCGCGGCACAGATCGCCGAATACAAGGACATGGCGCGGCGCGACTACGGCCGCGAGGTCCAGGTCTGGATCTACGCCTATTGCGTGCAGCGTCCGACGCGGGCCGAGGCGGAAGCCTATCTGCACCACTTCTCGGTCGAGATGGAGGACGGGCCCAGCCTTGATGCCTGGACGGCCGGTGTCGGCTCGCAGACCAAGATCCTGCAATCGCCTGAGGCCGCCCGCGCGTTCCGCCGGCGGTTCGCCGCCGGCGCCGGGGGATCTGCCCTGGTCGGGACTGCCGAGCACATCGCGGGGCGGCTTGAGCAGCTCTCGGACGCCGGGCTCGATGGCGTGCTGCTGACATGGGTCGATTTCGAGGATGGGCTCCGCCGCTTCGCGGAGGTCATGCCGATGCTGGAAGCGAGGGGCCTGCGCGAGGCCTTCAACCCTACCCTTTGACCTGCCCCCTGCGGGCCTCTGGATGGAAAGGACGATGCGCATGGCGCTTTCGGTTGTGACGATCAACGCCGCCATCGCGGCCGCGTTGACGGCCGCCACATCACTGATCGCACTGCCTGCGGAGGCCCAGCAACCGGAACGGCCGCTGCGGCTGGTGCTGAATGTCGGGCTACAGACCTTGGATCCCGTTGCTGGGCCTACCTTCGTGACACGAAATTTCTCCTACATGGTGTTTGACACGCTCGTGGCGGTCGACAGCCAGGGCCGCTACCGGCCGCAGATGCTGGAGAACTGGCGCACGAGCGACGACGGGCTGATCTGGACCTTCACGCTGCGGGACGGTCTGGAGTTCAGCGACGGTGCGCCGGTGACGGCTGAGGATTGCGTGGCATCCCTGCGGCGCTGGGGCGCCCGGGATTCCCTCGGGCGCCGGTTGATGGCGGCGACGAAGGAGATGCGGGCCGTCGACACCAGGACCTTTGTCCTCGAACTCTCCCGGCCCTTTGGCTTGATACTCGAAGCGCTGGGCAAGCCCAGCGTGCAGGTACCCTTCATCATGCCGGCCCGCCTGGCGGCCAATACACCCCCCACCACGCCCGTGGCGGAGGTGGTAGGATCGGGGCCCTTCCTGTTTCTGCGCGACCAATGGATTCCCGGGGAACGCGCCGTCTTTGCGCGCAACCCGCGCTACCGGCCGCGGGATGAGCCGGCTGACGGCCTGGCCGGCGGTAAGGTGCCGAAGATGGAGCGCGTCGAGTTCATCAACATGTCCGACCCCGGCCTCCGCACGGCGGCCATCCAGCGGGGGGAGGTGGACTATCTCGAATACGCGCCTATCGACTATATTCCCGTCATTCAGGGCGACCGTAATCTGGTGCTGAGCCGGGCGCGCGGCGGGGCGGAGATCGTCGGCGGCATCAGCATCAATTACCATCAGCCCCCTTTCGACAACGTTCTGGTCCGACGCGCCGTGCAGCAGATCATGGAGCGAAACGAGATCATCGCGGCGGAAGGCGTGCCCGCGGAGCTCTCGCGGCCCGACTGCCGGTCGCTCTACGCATGCGGCACCTTCTATGCCAGCGAAACCGGCACCGAGCCGATGCGGAACACCGACATCGAGCGCGCGCGGGAGTTGCTTCGCCAAGCCGGCTACAAGGGCGAGCGGGTCGTGGTGATGCAGCCGAGCGACTCGCCGCTGATCAATCCCATCGGCCTCGTCATGATCGATCGCCTCAAGCAGGCGGGCTTCAATCTGGATGTGCAAACCTCCGATTGGTCCTCGCTCGCCCAGCGATGGATTCAGCGCCGGCCCGTCGATCAGGGCGGGTGGAGCCTGCTACCGATTATCTACACCGGATTCGACCTGGCGAACCCGCTGAGCAACCCGAGCATCGGCTACAACTGCACGGACAATCAGCCCTGGGGCTACTGCGTGCCGGAGATGACGCGGGTGATCGAGCGTTTTGAGGCCGAAGGCGACGCGGAGCGGCGTCGGGAAATCGCGGGTGAACTGCAGCGCATCTCGATGGACCAAGCGATTTTCCCCCTGGCGGGCCAGTTCGCGAGCCCGGCCGTGTGGCGGGCAGAGTTGCGCGGCGTCGTGGATTTTGGTTTTCCGGTTCTTTGGAACATCGAGAGAAGCGGACGCTGACGAGGGCAGCGGAGGAACGTAGCGCCGGTGAAGACCATCATCCTTCGGGAGGGTTTCTGCTGAGCGCCGGCCGTGCCGGCATCCGTACCGTCGGTCACGCGAGTGGCCTTTTGTAAAAGACGGGCTGCCGAGCCGCTGCGGGCCGCGCGTTTTGCAGATTTGGGCAAGAAACACGAATTTTTCGGCAAAGCGCCCAGGAGTCCGCTGCGCTATCATTCGAGTAGTCGCGCCACGGGAGGCGGACCATGGTCAGGACGCCCGGCGGTACGCTGGCGGAAGCTGGGCTGTCTGGAATTTCTCCGCCTCGCTCCCGATGTATATCGGGACGTACCGTCGGGCATGGCGACGGGTTCGCTGCGCCGCCATGCCTCACCTAGTGCTCTGTTCCTTCTGACCTGCCCTGCGAGGATGATTCCTATGGACCTGACGATCAACGGCGTGACCCACAGCGTGGAGGCCGAGGCCGACACGCCGCTACTCTGGGTGATCCGCGACCTGCTTGGCATGACCGGCACCAAGTATGGCTGCGGCGTGGCGCAATGCGGCGCCTGCACCGTGCTGGTGGATGGCCAGGCCACGCGCTCCTGCGTTACGCCGCTGGAGAGCGTGGCGGGCCAGTCAGTCACCACCATCGAGGCCATCGAGCAGGACCCGGTCGGCCGGCGCGTGGTGGAGGCTTGGGTGACCGGCCAGGTGGCGCAGTGCGGCTACTGCCAGTCCGGCCAAGTGATGGCCGCCACAGCCCTGCTGCAGCAGACGCCGCAGCCCAGCGACGAGGACATCGCCGCCGCCATGACGAATCTGTGCCGCTGCGGCACCTACAATGCCATCGCCGCCGCCGTGCGGCAGGCCGCGGCCCAGGGCTGAGGAGGGGAACATGGACGGTTACACCCAGGCCTTCTTCCCGGCCGCTGAACTGCCGCAGGATCAGCCGGTCAATCTTTCCCGCCGCGGCATGCTCGGGGCCGCACTCGGTGCGCTGGTGCTGGGCGTGGCGCTGCCGTCCCGTGCCGCGCGGGCGCAACAGGCCGCCGCCCCGGCGGCGACGCCGGGCAGCCGCGTGCTGGCCTTCCTGGAGATCCGTGCCGATGGCTCGGTGCTCCTGAAGAGCCCCTTCATTGAGGGTGGCCAGGGCATCGACACGGCCATGGCGCAGATCGTTGGCGAGGAGCTGGACGCAGACCCGGCGCGCTTCGTTGTTGAATGCGCCCCGCCGGGCCCGGACTACGCGCTGGTCAATGGCATGCGCATCACCGGCGGCAGCTTCTCGACGCGCAGCAGCTATCCGGTGATGCGCCAGCTCGGCGCCAAGGCGCGGCACATGCTGATCCAGGCCGCGGCCACACGCCTCGGCGTGCCGGCCGAGAGCCTGGCCACCGAGCCGGGCCGGGTGATCCACGCCGCCTCCGGCCGCACGCTGGATTACGGCGCGCTGGCCGCCGAGGCCGCCGCCCTGCCGGTGCCGGACAGCGCCCCGCTGCGCGCCGAGAAGGACTTCCGCTACATCGGCAAGCCCGTGGCCCGGCTTGACGTGCGGGCGAAATCCACGGGCAAGGCGACCTATACCATCGACCTGACGGCGGAGGGTATGCTGCAGGCCGCCGTACAGCACGCGCCGCGCCTGGGCTGCGAGCCCGGCGCCATTGCCAACGAGACGGCGGTGCGGGACATGCCGGGGGTCCATTCCATCCACCGCCTGCCGGGCGCCGTCGCCGTGGTGGCGGACCGCTGGTGGCGTGCGCGCCGGGCGGTGGAGGCGCTGGAGGTCACCTGGAACGGGCCGGCCGCCGATGCGCGCAACGTGCTGGCGGCGGATTTTTCCTCCCAAGGTATGCGCGCGGCCCTCGCCGCCGCCCCCGGTCCCGGCAATGCCGCCGAGACGGAGGGCGATGCCGCCGCGGCGCTGCGGAGCGCCGCCCGCACCATCGAGGCCACCTACGACGCGCCTTATCTCGCGCATGGCCAGCTCGAGCCGCCCTCGACAATCGCCCGCTGGAACGCCGACGGCACGCTCGATCTCTGGCTGCCTAACCAGGCGCCGGAAATGTACCAGAGCGTCGCCGCGAAGCTGGCCGGCCTGGCGCCGGAACAGGTGCGCATCCATTCGCCGCTGCTGGGCGGCTTCTTCGGCCGGCATTTCCTGTATGACGCGGCCAGCCCCTTCCCGCAGGCCATCCAGCTTGCGAAGGCGGTGGGCCGGCCGGTGAAGCTGATCTGGAGCCGTGAGGAGGAGTTCCTTCGCGACGGGTTCCGCCCGATGGGGCTGGCGCGCTTCCGCGCCGGCATTGGTGCAGACGGATTGCCAATTGCGCTGGACGTCGAGGCGATGGGCGAAGGCCCGGCCGGCCGCTATTTCGGCACCCAGCCCGGCGCGGCCGATCCCACGGTGGTAGAGGGCATCTCCGGAAAGCCCTATGCCATCCCGAACCGGCGCGTCGCCCATGTGCCCGTGAAGCACCCGGCCGTGATCGGCTTCTGGCGCTCCGTCGGCCACTCGATGAACGACTATTTCTACGAGACCTTCTTCGACGAGATGGCCGAGGCGGGCGGACAGGACCCCTATGCGCTGCGCCTGCGGCTGCTGGCCGAGAAGCCGCGCCACAAGGCGCTGCTGGAGGCGGTGGGCGAACTCTCCGGCGGCTGGAAGCGCGGCCCCTATGACGCGGCGGACGGCACCCGGCGCGCCCGGGGCGTCGCCATGGCCTCGCCCTTCGGCAGCGAGGTGGCGACGATCGCCGAGGTCTCGCTGAAGGATGGCGAGGTGGTGGTGCATGACGTCTGGGTGGCGATCGATCCAGGCTCCATCGTCAACCCCGCGATCATCGCGGCGCAGGTGAATTCCGCCGTGGCGCTCGGCTTGTCCTCGGCGCTGCTGGAGGAGGTGGTCTACGAAGGTGGCGTGCCGCAAGCCCGCAACTTCGACGGCTACCCGATCCTGCCGCCGGGGCGGATGCCGCGCGTGCATGTGCGCATCGTCGAGAGCGGCGCGCCCATGGGCGGTGTAGGCGAGCCTGGCCTGCCTGGCGTGCCGCCCGCCGTGGTCAATGCGGTGGCCGCCCTGACCGGGCAGCGCATCCGCAGCCTGCCGCTCTCCAAAGCCCGCTTCGGAGCCGTTTGATGACCGCTTTTCGCTTCTTCACCACCGCCGCCCTGTTCGGTGCGGCGCTGCTCGCCGCCCCCTCCGTCCAGGCGCAGGACGGAGATGCGGCCCGTGGGCGCACCCTGTTCCAGCGCCAGTGCCAAGCCTGCCATCAGGTGGCGCAGCCGCGCAACGGCGTCGGACCCACGCTGCAGGGCGTCATGGGTCGCGCTGCCGGCGGCGTCGAGGGCTACAACTACTCGCCCGCGCTGCGGGCGCTCAACCAGACCTGGACGCCAGAAACGATGGACGCCTACCTAGCCAACCCGACCGGCGTGGCGCGTGGCACCCGCATGGTGCTGCGCGTCGCGGCCGAGCAGGACCGCAAGGATATCATCGCCTTCGTCGCCGCGCCGTAGGCATGCCGCCGCGTTCGCCGCCTCGCCCAGGGCGAGGCGGCGGCCGGTTGACGAACCTCGCCGCATGGCGGGGGGGAGCTTCGGGGCGCGGGGGCCTTGCCCTTCCCACCCTGTGGACCAGGAAGAGAAGCGAGCGCCGGCAGCGCCTTCTGAATGGTGGCCGTCATACGAAAGATCATGACGCGCATGAGGGTATCTGCCGCGAAGCCTCAGGGCAGAAGCAGAGGGGACCACCGGCATGACACATCGTGACAGCGACGCTCGGTCCAACGATCCCACAGCCGCCCAGCCTTCAGGCATGGAAACAGCCGGCGGCACAAACCTGATCCGGCCCGGGCGCCGGGGGCTTCTGGCGGCGAGTGGCGTGGCAGCCCTGTCGGCGACCTCCGCGCAAGGGTCTGCCCCTTTCCGCCGCGACACAGCACCGGCCTGGTACCGCTTCGCCCATGGCAGCTTCGAACTGACGGTGGTGTCGGACGGGCCGCTTTCGGTCGGAGCGCCCCAGAACTACTTCCTGGGCGCTACCGAGGGCGAAATGGCCGGGACGCTGCGCGCAGCCTATCTGCCGACGGCCGTGGCGGTGATCGGGCAGAACGCGCTGGTGTTGAACACGGGGCGCCACCTGGTGCTGTTCGACACCGGAATGGGGGAGAGCATGGGCTCGTGGAGCCGCATGTTCGGGCCGGGAACGGGACGCATGCTGGCCAACCTCCGGGCGGCGGGCATCGAACCTGGCCAGATCGACCTCGTCGCCCTGACGCATCCCCATTCCGATCACTGCTGGGCCCTGACGGACGCGCAGGGCAGGCCCAATTTTCCTAATGCCCAGGTCGCCGTGAGCGAAGCGGACTTCGCCTTCTGGACCGATGATGGAAACAAGCGCGGCCCAGAGGTCATGTCGGTCCGGATCGAAGGCGCGAAGCAAAATCTCGGCGCCTATCGCGACCGACTGATCATGGTGCGGGATGGGCAGGAGGTCGTTCCGGGGTCACGCCGGTCGCCGCGCCCGGGCATACGATCGGGCACACCATGTATGCGATCGAATCGAACGGACAACTGCTCATCAACACCGGGGACCTGGCGAATCATCATGTTCTTCTGCTCCGCAAGCCGCGATGGGAGGTCGCTGTCGACACCGACCGGTCTCTCGCGGCGCGCACGCGTGTGCGGATGCTCGACCGCCTCGCGACGGACCGCACCGCGATCCCGGCCTGGCATTTCCCCTGGCCGGGATACGGGCATATCGCCCGCCTTGGCGATGGGTATGAGTATATCCCGGCTCCCCGGAACCATTGGAGTTGAGCGGCCTGCAGGCTGGATGACGGCCGGGCGGCCTAGCTGCGAACGTCGCATATCGTTCCAAGCCGGCGGTATTGGTACCCGCCTGCGACTTCGCCAGGCCGTCACATGGCAAGGTGGAGCCTGCCCTGCAAGCGGTGGTGTTCCACCACCCGCCACTGCCGTGGGCTACCCGACCACAGGAGTTCTCCTGCTGAACAAATCCATCAAGGTCGGACTAAACAAGCGAGATGAAAGGCTGGCCGGCGAGGGCTTGGATCAGGAGGCCTAGCGTGGCGGCAGACCACAGCAGCGCAATCACCAGAATGGCCGGAACCGCGGTCTGAGGTTTCCACGTATTGAGGGCTAATCCAAGCAGCGGCAGGCATTGTGCTGCATGGAGGCCGACGAAGTGAGCGACCCGTAGATCTCCGTCGGTGCCGGACCAGCCGAACAGTGGGAGGGCCAGGCCAGCGACGCCGGTGCCTCCCACCACGGCGCCACCATTCTCTGCAATGGCCCAGCCGGTGACCAGGCCCGTGACGCCAGAGATGATCAAGCCAGTCCCGACAGCACGGCTGACAAGCTGCGGTACCCCATATCCGGGGTACCGCAAGATCAGCACGCCGAGCAGGGCGGTCGACAGCACAATGAGCGTCGCTCCGATCCCCATCAATGCGTAGATCGCCACGTCGAAGGCATCGGCCGCAAAGTGCGAAGGCAATCCGCGTGCACCTTGCAATGTGATCCAGCCGGTCTCGAACACTGACATGGCTAGCAGAATGAGGAGGATGACCTTGACGCCCCAGGCCTGTCTCACACTCCTGTCGAGCGTACCGAGGGCCAGTGCGATGGTCAGCATGTGGACGGCCAGCGACAACTGGAACTTGAGCGGTTTGAGCCAAACAGGAACAGCGCTGATGGTCCGGTCATCAAGCGCCAAACCGAGGAGAGTGAGCGGCGCCATGGCCAGGAAGAGGAGGCCTACCGCCACGATGTAGGGCTCGCACCGCAGCAGGGCATTGGAGAAGGCGAGGATGTTGGACATGGTTGGGTTCAAAGGTCAGGCATGACGGGGCATGGGGCGCAGCAGCGCGGCGCTGGCGACAAGAACAAGCAGACCGGCTGGCCCGAAGAGGAAGATCAGCGGCAATGGAGGAAGCAGCAGCCACCGCGTGAGCCCGTGGCGGTCCACTTCATCCGCAATCCAGCCGCCGACGAGGAGATGAAAGGCGAGGTAGTGCACCCAGTCTGCCGGCAGCATGCGTGCATCCTGGAAAAGGCGCGCAACGCCGCCGAGGGTGTCGTACCTGCCTTCCGAACCTGGCCAAGCCACGGCGACGAGTAGCGCGTACAGGAGAGATAGGAAGACCGGCACGGCGCGTCCGGCGATGCCAATCCTCAGCCAAGCCTGGCCTGTCAGGATACCGAGGGACAGGGCTGCCCAGCCGGCCAAGGCCACCATGTTGGCGATCCCGAACAGGGTCGCGGGGTTCATCTCGGTTATCATCTGGGGGAGGACCCGGCGACCACGCCTCTGCTGGTGAAGCTGCTGGAAGGCGATTGCCTCAGTTCGGCC
>NZ_RFLX01000043.1 GCF_003696345.1 Teichococcus wenyumeiae
TGGGCCAGGGCGAGGATCTCGACTGTGGTGCGGCAGGCCTGACGGGCCGGCTGGCGGGCGAGCATGGCCTCGAAGGTGCGGGCATAGGCCGGCCGCGGAAACAGGCTGTCGCGGTAGACCAGGCCCAGGAGGGCCATCGGCTTGCGCCGCAGCGCGTGGATGACGTGGCGGTAGTCGACCACATGGCCGTGCCGGCCGTCGGGTTTCCGGCGGCCTCGGGACAGCGTCAGCTGGTGTGAGCTGCCGAGATAGACCTCGAGACGGTCATCGTAGAGGCGGATCCGCAGGCGGTGACCGATCAGGCGCGAGGGCACGCTGTAGAACACCTTGCGCAGCACGAAGCCGCTGGAGGAGGTCACACTGACGATCGCCTCCTCGTGGTCGGCAGTCCGGCGTGGCGGTAGAGACCGCAGCGCGGCGCGCTCGATGTCGATACGCGGTGCCACCCGGGCGTTGCGGCGGCCGACCACCTCGTCCACGAAGCCGCGGTAGGTCGCCAGGTCCGCGAAGTCACGCGAGCCGCGCAGCAGCAGGGCATCGGCAATCGCTGCCTTGAGATGCCCGTGCGCGCCCTCGATGCTGCCATTCTCATGGGCCAAGCCGGGGTTGTTGCGGCTCGGCTCCATGCCGTAGTGGGCGCACAGCGCCTCGTAGCGGCGGGTCAGGTCGTCCCGCGCGTTGCGGTCGAGATTGCGGAAGGCGGCCGAGAGGCTGTCACTGCGATGCTCATGCGGTGCGCCGTCGAGCGCCCAAAGGGCGTCCTGCAGCCCCTCGGCCAAGGCGACGTAGCTTTCGCCGCCCAGCACCACATGCGCATGCTCGAAGCCCGAATAAGCTAGCCGGAAGTGATAGAGCCGGTGCTCGAGAGGTGCGCCGGCGATGCTGACGGCCAGTTCGCCCATGTTGGTGAAGTCCGACAGGCCCAGCCGCCCTGGCTCATGGATCTGGCGGAAGATGACGTCCTGCTCGGGGCCATGCAGCGCCCGCCAGTTGCGGATCCGTCGCTCCAGGGTGCGGCGGATGCCGGCGCCAAGCTCCGGATGGCGCCGCAGCACCTCCTCGAAGACAGCGATTGAACGCAGGCCTGGGGCGGACCGCAGCAGGGGAACGATCTCGCTCTCCCAGACGGATGCCAGCGGGTCAGGCCGACGGCGTCGCCGTGGCATGGCTTTCTGCGACTGCGGGCGCGGATCCTGCTCAATCCGATAGGCCGTTGCGGCGCTGAACCCGGCCCTGGCGGCGGCGATCGGCACCGGGTCTGTCCGGCGGAATTTCATGTAGAGCCTCATCTGACGGTCAGTGACGTGGCGGCCGGGCACCATGCGGCTCCCTCGGGAGAAGGACGCCATTCCGGTGCCGACCGGCCGTAACCGCCAGATGGCGAGACCACGTCAGGGGGTCCCGCCTCGCCGCTGTGATCCCTCCGGCCGGGCTACGCCCGACCTACAGGATCACAGCGGCGTCTCTCATCATGATCGCCGGACCGTTCTCATCCTGATTGTCGCGCAGCAGCCGCGGCGCAGCGGTTCTTCCGCAAGGCATTGGCCCAGCTGCACACTGTGAACCTGCGGACGATCACGACAGATAAGAACCCGGCCTACCTGTGTGCGGTCGCAGACATGAAGCAAGCCGGCGAGCTCTGCGCTTCTCACGGCTGCGGCAGTGCAAGTACCTCAACAACATCGTTGAGCAGGATCATCGCCGGATCAAACGGCTGGTCCGGCCTGGGCTAGGCTTCGGCAGCCTCCAAACAACCAGGGAACCATAGCGGGCTTCGAGGCGATGGCGATGATCAGGAAGGGACAGGTTCACGATCTTGGCGCTCGCGACATGCAGGCGCAGGCTAGGTTGATTGCCAAGCTGTTCGGGGTCGCTGCCTGAACACACCGCACCTCGGCCCCTTGCACGTCCAGATTCAGCATTTGCAACGGAGCCCTGGTAACAGTTGCCGCCTCCTTAGGTCGAGCCGTCCGCGGCATTGTCACGTCGTTGAGCGCTAGCCGGAATGAGGGGGCTGAGCCGAGCTGGCCGGATGTCGACCGAGCCCGCGACCTACCCCGGCTACCGCTTCCCGGCCGAGGTCATCCACCATGCCGTCTGGCTCTACCACCTGTTCAGCCTGAGCCTGCGCAATATCGAGCTGATTCTGGCCGAGCGGGGCGTGGTGGTCAACTACGAGAGCATCAGGCGCTGGTGCCTCCGCTTCGGCACGGAGTTCGCGGCAAGGCTGCGCAAGCGGCGGCCGAGGCCGGGCGACACCTGGCACATGGATGAGGTGTACCTGAGGATCAATGGCGAGCTGTTCTATCTCTGGCGCGCGGTGGACCAGCACGGTGTCGTGCTCGACATCCTCGTCCAGGAGCGGCGGAACGCCACGGCCGCCAAGCGCTTCTTCAAGCGCCTGCTGTTCGGCCTCAAGTACAAGCCGCGCAAGATCATCACGGATGGGCTCAGCAGCTACGGCGTCGCGCAGCGTGAGGTCCTGCCCGGTGTGCGGCATCGGACCAACCGCTACCTCAACAATCGTGCCGAGAACTCCCCACAGGCCGACACGACGGCGAGAACGCCAGATGCAGTGCTTCAAGTCACCTGGGCAAGCACAGCGGTTCCTCTCGGCACACGCGATGATCTATGGCCACTTCCGTCCACGGCGACACCTGATGCCCGCCGAACAGTACCACCGTTCGCGCGACAAGGCCTTCCGGATCTGGCGGCAGGAAACGTGTGTCCAGATGGCGGCGTGACGTCGCGCAAGCTCCGTCCTGCGGTCAAACTCGCCTGGCCATCAAACAACGTGACAATGCCGACGCTACCGTCCGGATGGTGCCTGCGCCGCCTGCTGATGCACCTGTGTGATCAGGCGGTGCGCACGGGCAACCCAGTGCTGGAACTCGGGCCAGACATCGCAGCCCTGGCCCTGGAGATGGGCTTACCGGCCATGGAGCCCGTCCTGCAGGAACTCGGAAGCCAGTTGGAACGCCTGGCCGCCGCGAAAGTCAGCCTGGCCTGGGGCAAGGAGCATGCCTTGGCAGTGTTCGATGCCCGGGGTCAGCGGCGCCGGCCCGAGGCCGTATGGCGGTCGCGTCTTCGCCTCAGCGGCCGCTTTCTGGCCAGCCTGATGCAGCATGCCATGCCGCTGGAGCGGCGGATCGTCGCGGCTCCCATGACGGAAGCCCTGGCGCTCGATGCGCATGGCTGGATCCGGCAGGTGCTGCACCACCAGCCAGCCGGACAGGCTGCCACGGTTCCGTGGCCTGAGTTGCTTCACCGCTTCGGCGGCCCATACCAGGGCCCAAAGGCGTTCCGGGAGGCCTTCGAGGACGCACTGCACATGGTTTTCGCCGCGTACCACGCGATTGCCCTGGCCGCCAATGAGGACGGCATCACGGTCGGCTTCGCGCTGGACGCCGCAGCGGGCCGGCAGGGACAGCGGCCGCCGCGGGAAGCGGCTGCTGGGCCAGCGCCAAGCCCTGCGCCAGTGGCGTCGCCGCCAGCTTCGCAGAAAAGCTCCGTTCATCCAGCGTCGCGACAAGGCAGCCCATCCGTGGCGCCGTCACCAGCTCATGGCGGGTCACAGCCCATCGGTCTCCGGTCGCACCTGACCGGCCTTGCGGGCGTGATCTGGCTCCGGCGCGGGCAGGACGATGAACCCCCGGTGGTCGCCTTCACGCCCGGCACGCGGTTCGAGCCCGACCGCATGACCTTGCTGACGCTGGAGCCTCTGGTCCTGCAGATCACTGGCGGGCTGCAGCAGGCGGAATACACCAGGGTCTCGGCGTGGATCATGGCGAACCGGGATCTGATCGACCTTGTCTGGGAAGGCGAGATCACCACGCTCGATCAGGCGACATTCCGCGTCAGGAAGGCCCAGGCTTCCGATTGGCGGTGATGGGCCGATCCGCACGCCAGGCCGTGCGGCAAGATCGGCGCCCTGCCGCCAGTCCCGAATGCGTGCCTCGGCCTGCGCCAAGGTAACAGCTGCCGGCCGGCGATCGCGCTTGAGGCGTGGCTCACCGCCCGATGCGCCGGCAGCAGGTTCCACAAGACTGGTCGCATGTCAGTCGCGAGCTGCAGACGGTGGCCAGCCGCTTCTCGCCGCTGGATGCTTATCTGGACGACTTGGCGCTGCGTGGAATTTGCACAGCTTCCGGCACCGGCGCGGCCTTATCCCCAGTTCGCGGGGACAGAGCTGCGGATCACCGGCTGGACAGGCTGTGTGGCGCAAGGGGAGGGGATCAACGTGCCCGATCAAGGCAGTTTGGACCTGCTGCCGCCGTAAGCACGTTAAGCGGGCGTTTTCTGGACGCGCCTCGCGTGCCATGTACCGCCAATCTCGACCCGCGGGTGAACTAGGGCCTGCTGACGTTCAGCGTGACGCGATGACTGCTGCCGCGAGATGGATGGTGGCGGCATAGCTGGTGTCGGTCTTGTCGTAGCGGGTGGCGACGGCCCTGAACTCCTTCAGCTTGGCGAAGGTGTTCTCGATCAGGTGGCGCCAGCGGTACATGTCGCGATCGAAGGCGATGGCGGCCTTGCGGTTCGTCTTGGGCGGGATCACCGCGGCGGCACCACGATCGTCGAGGTCCGCCCTGAGCCAGTCGGCGTCGAAGGCCTTGTCGCCGAGCAGAGCGCCGAAGACGATGCCCTCGATCAGCGGGCGCACGCCGGTGCTGTCGTGCCGCTGACCGGGCAGCAGGACGAAGCGCACCAGATTGCCGAGCGCATCGACCAGAGCGATGATCTTGGTGGTCAGCCCGCCGCGCGAGCGGCCGATGGCTTGATTCTGAGTCCCCCCTTTGCGCCGCTCGCCTTCTGGTGGGCGGTGACGATGGTGCCGTCGATCAGGGCGTATTCGAGGTCCGGCTCATCCGACACCCGCTCGAACAGGCGCTCGAAGACCCCGGCCCGCACCCAGCGGCGGAACCGCTGGAACACGCTGTTCCAGCGGCCGAACTCATTCGGCAGGTCGCGCCAGGGCGATCCCGTCCGCACGCGCCACAGCACCGCCTCCAGGAACAGCCGGTTGTCTTTGCCCGTCGCCCCCGGGTCCGTCGCCTTGCCCGGCAGCAGCGCGGCGATCTTCGCCCAGACCGCATCGCTGACCACAAACCGATCCCGATCCATCCCAGTCATCACTCCGCTGAAGCAGAGCTTGAATCACGGTCCGACAGCCACGGGAATCCTGAACGTCAACAGGCCCTAGATCAATGTTCAGAAAGTTCGTCATCCGACCACCTGGCGCCGTTGCCTGCTCAATGATGGCAAATGAAAGCATTGAGCCGGCCACCTGCATGCGGAGCCACTTCTCGATGTCCTGAAGCATGCTCTCAGGCTCCGACACGCCCGTGTATCAGAGCCGCCAAAGTTCGCCATCCTTGGTTGCGGCAGCTAGGTCGGCCTCGCCACCCGGCTGAAGGGGTTCCAGCCGGACGTGCTGCCCCTCCAGTATGACCGGTTGGAAGCTGGTGGCATGCGGCATCATTCCGTGGCCGCCGCCTTCCTGTTGTCGTTGAAGGGAAAAACCAGGGCGACCGGCACTTGGCGGTAGGGCAGTGTCGTCAGGTCCGCCGGCCCCCAATCGGGCGTATCGACGATCAGGATAGCCTCTGCGAGCGGCTCGTAAACGGCCCGGAAATGGGTTTTGGACCTGAGCACGATGATGCTGAAATCTGTTGTCTTCATGCCGAACTGGATGAACAGGTCCTCATCCACCGTCAGGGCAGGACGGCTCACCACGCTGACCATCAGCCCTTCCACGTCCAGCACGGCGGCAAGGCCCAACTGCACCAAGCGGCCGTGCATGTAGGGGCCGGTTGTCCGGTACTCCTTCTCTCCTGCGAAGACCACCCGGCCGGTCAGCCGGACCGGCCCCCCTGCGCGCTCGGAAGAGCGGCCGCCGACGTCCAGCGTCACCTCTGCGCCGACGCCTGCGCGTGCCGCAGCCAGTGCGGCCTCAGGATCCCAAATATAGGGCACGGCGGCGCCGCGAACCTTCCGCCGGAGCAGTTCCCGCAGCACATGTGTGCTGTCGTTGCAGCGATCCGCGTGTTCCAGCAGAACGACCGGCCGACTGGCCGAGGCCGCGATCTGCAGCGCCCGGTCCACGCCGGTTTGCAGATTCAGCACCAGCTCGTCGTGCAGCAGCTCGCGCCGCGCCTCATGGATGCGCCTGGTTAGCTTGGCCACCACTTCCCGGGCGCGGTCTGCATCATCAGACACCGCTAGTACCGAGAAGCCGCAGTTCGGTACGTCGGCATAGGAGAAGCCTGCGAAGACGGAAACGTCCAGGTAGCCGGGTGCGTCCTCCGCCATCTCCACCGAGGCGGCGACGATCTCCGACAGCGGCGCCAGCCCGGTGGCGCTGAAGATGCTCGGCACCATCACGCCCGGCTTATCGAAGGCCATGGCGGGCCGGAGCCCGTCGCGCAGCATGCGGAGCAGGCAGTTGGCGGCCCGTTCCCCCGTGGCGCCGATGTCGGTGTGCGGCGAGTAATGGTAGCCGAACACCGCGTCCGCCAGTTCCACCAGGTGGCCGTCGATATTGGCGTGGTAGTCCAGCGCGACCACCACCGGCACGTCCCGCCCCACCACGGCGCGCACGCGCTCGACGATCTCGCGGTCGGGGTCCAGCCGGGTCGGCGTGGTCATCGCGCCGTGCAGGGCCAGCAGCACGCCATCCAATGGACCCGCTGCGGCCAAGCTGGCGCAGATCCGGTCGGCGTAATGGATAAATGCCTCGTCCGAGGCCGGGCCGGCGGCGCCGCCCTCGGTATAAACAAAGGGCAGGATCTCCGCGCCCTCACGTTCGCAGACCGCGATGAAGCCGCCGCACAGCGTGTTGGTGCCGCGATAGCGCTGCAGCAGCGCCTCGCCTTCCGCCTCGGCGGCCTGGAACTCCTCCAGCGTTGTCAGTAGGGACAGGAAGCTGACCGACTCCAGGGCCATGCCGGTGATCGCGATCCGCATCGTCCTGCTCTCCTTCATGCGCGCCGCAGGTTCCAGGGAAAGGCCGCCGGTCCCGGCAGCATACCAGTAAGGTCGGAGCGATAGGCCGTCTTCTGCAGGAACTGCCCGAGCGGCACCACGGGCACCTGCTCGAATGCCTCCAGCTGGATGGCGTCGAACAGCCGCTGCTGCTCGGCATCAGAGGCGGCATCCAGCCATTCGCGCGTCAGCCGCTCGATTCCCTCGCTGCGGAACCAGCCAAACCAGCCGCTGTCGCCCTGGCCGCGGATATTGGTGTTCAGCGCCGGGTTGGCGATCGAGCTGCTCTTCCAGGTGGTGTGGAAGATGCTCCAGCCGCCTTTCTCGACCGGCTCGCGCGAGGTGCGGCGCTGGACCACCGAACCCCAGTCCATCACCTGCAGGTCCACATTCATGCCGAGTTGCTTGAGCAATTCGGCCGTCACGTCACCAAAGGAGGCGACAGTGGGTAGGTCGGTGGGGCTGAGGATGACGACCTTCTCGCCCGCATAGCCGGCGTCCTTCACGGCGCGGCGCAGGCGTTCGAGATCCTTGGGCGCACCCATTGCCTCGGCGCCGACTTCCTTCACGAAAGGCAGTCCGGTAGGGAACATGCTGTAGGCAGTATGCCAGGCCTTGTCGTCGCCGCCGGTGATCAGCGGCATGTACTGCGCCTGGTCGACGGCCGAGAGCACCACGCGCTTCAGCTTCGCATTGTTGAAGGGCGGCACATGGGAGTTGAAGCGCAGGAACGCCATGAAGCCCAGCGGGTCATAGGATGCCACCGTGATGCCGCGGTTACGCGACAGCATTGGCGTCAGGTCCGCGTCGGCGAACTCCCACCAGTCGACTTCGCCCGATTGGAGCGCGCTGGCGGCGGTGGAGGAGTCCGGGATGATCTGCCATTCCAGCCGGTCGAAATGCGCCACCTTACCGCCGGCGTTCAGCACCGCCGGCTCCTGTCGTGGCACGTATCCGTCGGATTTGGCATAGGCGACGCGGCTGCCGGAGACGAATTCGTCCGGCAGGAAGCGGTAAGGGCCGGAGCCCACCATCTCGGTTACCGCCTTGTAAGGGTCGGTCTTCGCGAGGCGCTCCGGCATGATGAAGGCTGGGATCGGGCCGACGAAAGCGAGGGCCGAGAGCAGGCGCGGAAACGGGCGGCTCAGGCGGATGCGCAGCGTGCGGTCATCCTGCGCCTCCCAGGCCTCCACAGCGGCACCAAGGGTTTGGCCGAAGGTATCCCGCTTGCTCCAGCGCGCCAGGCTGGCGGCGCAGTCCACCGCCCGCACCGGCTCCCCGTCGTGAAAGCGCAGCCCCGGGCGCAATCGGATCAGCCAGGTGCGGCCATCGGCCGAGACTTCGTGCCCCTCGGCCATCTGCGGCACTGGCTTGAAGTCGGCGCCGGTGCCGTAGAGCGTGTCAAAGACCGCGTAGCCATGGTTCAGGCTGACTCCCGCCGTGGTCAGGATGGGGTCCAGCACCGTCAGGTTGGCCTGTGGTACGAAGCGGAGCGTGCGGGGCCGGACGCCCTGCGCCAAGCTGGGTTTGGCTAAAAGAGCGGCACCCGCCGCTGCCAGGAGGCTGCGTCGCTGCATGAAGATCTCCGGATTCTGGAAGATGCTCCGGCCACCGGCGTCAGGCGGCGGCCGGAACGTGGCGTATCAGCGGAAGGGAATGGCGTACATCATGCCGCCTTGGGCCCAGAGCGCGTTGCGGCCACGCGGCAGCTTCAGGGCGCTGCCACCGCCCACGTTGCGCTCGAACACCTCGCCGTAGTTGCCCACGGCCTTGATGGCGTTCAGCATCCAGCGGTTGTCCAGGCTGATGCGGCTGCCGAACTCACCCGACGTGCCCAGCAGCCGCTGCGCCACGGGGTTGCCGCCCTGGGCCTGCTCCTCGGCATTGGCCTGTGTCACGCCGGCTTCTTCGGCCTCCACCAAACCGTAATGCACCCAAGCGACGATGGTGGACCATTGGTCGTCACCGTTGCGGGTGAAGGGGCCGAGTGGTTCCTTCGAGATGGTCTCGGGCAGCACCACGTAATCGGCCGGGTTAGGCGCGACGCTGACGGCACCGGCCAGGGCGGAGGCGTCCTGTGTCATGGCGTCGCAGCGCCCGGCGAAGAAGGCCTGGTACATGGTGTCCACGCGCTCGAACACCACCGGCTGGAACGTCACCTTGTTGGCGCGGGCATAGTCGCCGAGAGTCGATTCATGCGTTGTGCCTTGGGCCACGCAGACGCTGGCGCCATTCAGCTCGGCCACCTTGGTGACACCGGCATCACGCTTCACCGCGAAGCCCTGGCCATCGTAGAAGTTCACCGGCCCGGCATGCAGGCCGATGCTCGCGTCGCGCAGGAAGGTCTGCGTGGAGTTGCGCAGCAGCACGTCCACCTCGCCCGACTGCAGGGCGGTGAAGCGGTTCTGCGCCGTCAGTCCGACAAAGCGTACCTTGGCTGCGTCGCCCAGCACGGCGGCTGCAATGGCGCGGCAGTAATCGGCATCGATGCCGCGGTAGTTTCCCTGACTGTCAGGAGTGGAGAAGCCGGCGAAGCCGGTGCTGACGCCGCAGGCCAGGGTACCGCGCTGTTTCACGGTGTCCAGCGTCGCGGCATGGGCACCGGCGGCGGCAAGCAGCAAGCCACCGGCAAGCATCAAAGCTTTCATGTTGCACCTTCGACGGAGAAAACGGGTTGATCCGGCAGGCGCGGCACGCCGCGCCCTATCTGTTCCAGTGCAGCGCAGGCGCGCAGCAGCACCGCCTCTGTCCCCATGGGGCCGACCAGTTGCGCCGACAGCGGCATGCCCAGGGCCGAAAGGCCAGTTGGGATGCTGAGCGCGGGATGGCCGGTGACATTGAACGCAACGCGTGCCTGCCGCTCGGAAGTATAGGCCAGCGCCTCCGCATCATCGATGCGGCACGCCGGGTCGAGCATGTTGGCGACCAGCAGTAGGTCGGCGCCGTCCAGAACCTCCTGCACCTGGCGCGACAGCGCGGTGCGGTGCCGCTGCGCCGCCAGATAGTCCTCGGCGGTCAGGAAGGCCCCGGCCATCAGTCGCTGTCGTCCGGACTGCCCGTAATCCTCTGGCCGCTCCCGCAGCCATTGGGCGTGGATGGACCAAGCCTCGCTGAACATGATGATGCGGTTGATGCCGAGGAACTGCTGCAGCGGCGGCAGCACGACCTCCACCACCACCGCGCCCAGCGTCTCGAACGCCGCTGCCGTGGCGTCCAGCGCGGCGGCGACCTCCGGGTCCGCCGGCACGTCATGTGTATGGAAGTGCCGCACGTAGCCGATGCGGAGCCCGGCCAGCGGCCTGTCGCCGTCGACCAGCGGCACTGTGAGCCGGCGCCCCGCCATCACCTCGAACGCCAGGGCCAGGTCCGCCGTGCTGCGCGCCAGCGGTCCCACGTGATCAAGGCTGAAGGCCAGCGGAAAGACACCATGACGAGGCACCGCGTCATAGCCGGGCTTCAGGCCCAGGATGCCGCAGGCCCCGGCAGGGTGGCGGATCGAGCCGGCAGTGTCGGTGCCGACGGCGAGGGGCAGCAGCCCCGCCGCCACGCTGACCGCCGAGCCCGAAGACGACCCGCCAGGATTGTGGCCGTAGTTCCAGGGGTTGCGGGCAGGCGGGAAGGGCAGGTCGAAGGAAGGCCCGCCGAGGGCGAATTCATGCGTCGCCAGCTTGCCCATCACGATGGCGCCTGCCTGGCGTAGCCGGCGGACCACCTCGGCATCCTTAAGCGCGATATTGTCGAGCAGGATGCGCGAATGGCAGGTGGTGGGCAGGCCAGCCACATCGATGATGTCCTTGATGCCGACCGGCACGCCGCAAAGCGGCCCCACATCCTCGCCCCTGGCCCAACGCTGCGCAGCCTCCTGCGCTGCGGCCCGCGCGCCTGCTGCGTCGACATGCAGGAAGCTGTGCAGCCGGCCGTCTGCCTGGTCGATGTGCTGCAGCGTGGTCTCCACAGCATCGACCGGTGACAGATTTCCCTGCCGGTAGGCTGTGAGAAGCGCGGTGGCGGTCATGCCGCCCGGCCTTGTCATGGCAGGACCTGCGATGGCGGCTGCCAGGGCTCCAACTCGGCGGGCGGTGGGGACGGCAGCATCGCTCTGTTGGTCATCGCCGCAGCAAAGGCTGCTGCGACATCGTCAGGAAACAGCGTTGCGGCGCGCTCCAGCCCGAGGGCCCGCGCCTGCTCAGCAAGGGAAACCGCGGGGAGAACCGGCGTGTCGCTCATGACTGCGCGATGTTCCTGAAGGATGCGCCCGGCGCTGGCACAGAGGTAGCGAGGTTCTCACGTGATGCCCGGCCCCGACCCGAGCTGCCTGCGGTGAGGGTGGCCGTGCCAGAAAAATGAAGGTCCTGCATCGTGGCCAATGCCTCGCGTGAAGGGAGTGCGGCAGGAGCCGCGCCGGGATCAGCGCGGCCGTGCCTCAACCGGCGATGGCGGCGTCCACCGCCTCCCCGAGGCGCTCGACGATGAGGTCGATCTCGGCGGCGGAGACGATGTATGGGGGCGCCAGCATCACATGATCGCCCCGCACGCCATCCACCGTGCCGCCACCGGGGTAACAGGCCATCCCGCGCGCAAAGGCTTCCTTCTTGATCCGTGCATTCAGCTGCCGCGCCGGGTCAAAGGGGGCTCGGCTGCTGCGGTCTGCCACCAACTCGATGGCGCGGAACAGCCCACGGCCACGGATGTCGCCTACATGTGCGTGGTTGCCAAAGCGCTCGTGGAGCTTCGCCTCCAGCAAAGCGCCCATGGCTTTGGCATTGGCCAGCAAGCCATCCTCCCGGATCACCCGCTGCACCTCCAGCGCGGCAGCACAGGCGATCGGATGCGCCAGATAAGTGTGCCCGTGCTGGAAGGCGCCGCTGCCCTGCTCGATGGCATCGGCGATGCGGCCGGAGAGCAGCACGGCGCCGATGGCCTGGTAGCCGCCGCCCAATCCCTTCGCGACGGCCTGGAGGTCGGGCGCAACGCCTTCCTGCTCCCAGGCATGCAGGGTGCCGGTGCGACCCATGCCGCTCATCACCTCATCCAGGATCAGCAACGTGCCATGGCGGTCGCAGACCTCGCGCACCGCGCGGAAATAGCCTTCCGGCGCCGGCACACAGCCCGCGGTCGCGCCTACCACTGGTTCCGCGATGAACGCCGCGACGTTCTGCGGGCCAAGCCGCTGGAACTCCGCCTCCAACTCGGCGGCGAGGCGAGCAGTGAAGGCGGCCTCGTCCTCGCCCTCCCGCTGCTCGCGATAGGCGAAGGCCGGCGAGACATGGCTGAAGGCGTCCGACAGAAGTGGGGCATAGGGCGCCCGGCGCCAGGCATTGCCGCCCGCCGCCAGCGCCCCCAGCGTGTTGCCATGGTAGCTCTGCCGCCGCGCGATGAAGCGGCTGCGCTGGGGCTGGCCGATTTCGAGGAAATATTGCCGGGCCAGCTTCAGCGCCGCTTCCACCGCCTCCGACCCGCCGGAGACGAAATAGACCTGCGCCAGTCCGCCCGGCTCGTGCCCTACCAGTTCCTCTGCCAGCGCCTCGGCGGGCTCGTTGGAGAAGAAGCTGGTATGGGCGTAGCAGAGCCGATCCGCCTGCCGCTTGATGGCTTCGACCAGGCGTGGATGCTGGTGGCCAAGGCAGGAGACGGCAGCGCCGCCGGACGCGTCCAGAACCTCTCGCCCGCCTTGCTCCACCAGCCACACGCCGTGCCCGCCCACCGCAAGTGGCGGCCTGGCACGGGAGGACCGATGCAGCACACGAGAGCGGCTGGACGCAGCGGTGATGTCGTTCATGACGGAGGGTCCTGGTCAGGCATGTAGGCGGAGAGGGCGGCGAGCCTGGATTCGGTCTCGCGCAGCGATAGCAGCGCTGCCTCTCCGCCTAGAGAAAAGGTGGTGGCGGCCAGTGCCTGGGCGACGGTGAGTGCGCCCGTGAGGCTGGGAAAGAAGGCCGGAGTGCGTTCGGCCTCGAACAGCAGCAGGTGGGATGCACAGGTCGCCATCGGCGCATCGGCGCGGTCGGCCAGGGCGATCATCGTGCAACCGGCCGCATGCGCCATGCGCGCCGCGACCACGATGGAACGCGAATAGGGCATGAAGCCGATCAGCACGACTGCATCCCCAGCGCGGAAGTCGCCGAGGTCGAGATCTTCCGGCCCCGCGCCGCCGACCAGCCGCACGCTGTCCGGCCGGAACAGGCGCAACTGGTAGTGCAGCAACTGCGCCACCGCGCGGCAGGAGCGGTAGCCCGCTATCCAGATGCGTGGCGCCTCATGCAAAGCCGTGGCCGCTGGCAGGATCGGTCCCGGGTCAAGCTGAGAAAGGCTAGCAAGATCGGCGGCCAACATTTCGGTCGGCAGATGCGCCGTTGGGGGAGGGGCACCCGGTGGACGGGATGCCGCCTGCTGCAGGCGGCCGGAGAAAGGCGTCTCCGGACCGTTGCGGCGAGCCTCGATCAGGGCATCCCGCAGCGGTTCCCATCCGCTGTAACCCAGTGCCTGGGCCAGGCGCGTGAAGGTGGCCGGGTTGGTGCCGGCTGCCTGCGCCAGTTCGCGCATCGACCGCGTGGCGGCATCGTAATCATAGCGAGCGACATAGCGTGCGGCCTCCCGCAGCCGTGGCGGCAGGGCGGGCATGGCACGGCGCAAGGCTGAGAGGGGCGTCTCGTCGCTCATGGCCAGCACCGTCGCATCAGCAACAAATCCACTGCAACATCTATTTCATGTTTGCCCGTATATAATTTCCAATGATACGAATGTATCGTTCCTGGAGGTTCCATGCGGATTGCCCTGATCCACGCTTTGCGCCACTCCCCCCCTCCGGTGGAGGAAGCCTTTTCGCGCCTCTGGCCTGAAGCCAGCCTGATGAACCTGTTAGACGACAGCCTCTCGGCCGACCTTGCGCGGGACGGTGCGCTGACGGAGGCGATGACTGATCGCTTCCTCAGCTTGGCACGCTATGCGGTAGGCACCGGCGCGGACGGCATCCTGTTCACCTGCTCAGCCTTCGGCCCCTGCATTGAGACCTGCCGCGCCGCATTGAAGCCGATCCCCGTGCTGAAGCCCAACGAGGCCATGATCGAGGAGGCCGTGACTACCGGTGGTACAATCGGGCTGCTGGCCAGCTTCGCGCCGACCTTGCGGTCCATGCCGCCCGAGTTCCCTGCCGGAACCAAGCTGCGGCCACATTGGATCGATGGCGCAATGGAGGCGCTGGATGCCGGTGATACCGAAACCCACAACCGTCTTGCCGCAGAGGCAGCTTCTACCCTGACGGACTGTGACGTCATCGCGTTAGCCCAGTTCAGTCTGGCTTCCGCAGCGCCCGCGGTCGCTGCCGCAACCGGAAAGCGAGTAATGACAACACCGGATAGCGCAGTTCGGAAGATGCAGCGCCTGCTTGGGCAGTGATGATGATAATGTTCGAGTGGCTCCCTATAATTCGACAAAAATATAGTAAGCGTAGCTTCAGCAGGAGTTCCGCTTTGCGGCAAGATGAGTGTCACAGCTGCTGAATGGAAGACCGCCCCAGGTCAGAAGTTTCCCGGTGTGGGCCGTCGCTTAACGACCACTTTCCTGCGGAACAGGCGGAACGGGGACAGGTTGGATTTTACCAAAGCTGGCTATGGGCGTCATTGCGGCATCCGGCACTCAGCGACCCATTAGACACCGGGTTGGAAGGTTATCGTGCTGAAAAGGTTATCCCGGGCACCTTTTCACCCATCTTGGTTATCTACGCCCGACGCCGGATAATCGTTACACAGGGCAGAGAGCGGCACCGAAAGGACCACTCTGGTTCCTGGCCTGTTGTCCTCGAAATTGATTTTTCCTCCGATCTGCCCGGTGAGCAAACGGGTCAGCCGTGATCCAAAGCCCCCTGGCCGCTCTTCGCGCTTCATGCCTTTCCCCTGGTCTGCGACGGCGATTTTGATGCCGCCGTTCGGTGTACCACCAACGGTAATGTCAATCGGTCCTACCGCACCTTCGTAGGCATGCTTGACGGCATTGGTCAGGAGTTCCGTCACGACCAGCGCGAGGATGACGGCTTTTTCAGTCGGCACAAGTACGGGCGTCGTCCAGATCTTGATGTGCTCACGCCAGCCGCTGCCCCACTCCTGGACGAGCCCATCGTGGAGTTCTCGCATGTAGGTGTCGAAGCCGATGCTCTGGATCTGGTCCGAGCGCCAGAGGCGCCTGTGTACTGCCGATACAGCAAAAATTCGCCGCCGGGCCTCTGCGAAGCCTGCTGCCAGGAGCGGGTCCGCCATCTCCCGCTCCTGTAGCCCGAGCATGGAGTTCACGAGCTGCAGACTATTCTGCACCCGGTGGTGGACCTCGCGCATCAGGAGGTCCTTCTGCGTGATCAGATGGTCCTTGTCCGACAGGGTTTCTCGAAGCCGCCTGTTGAGATCTTCCAGCCTTTGCTGCTGCCGGAGGCGGAAGACCGCGTCCCGGAAGCGCCGCGTCGTGTCGATCTCCTCCGGTGTCCAAGGGTGCGAGCGGCCGTGGACCGTCTCGCGCCAGAGTTCGAAGGACGCGCGAGGGGTCAGGACCCCAGGGATGACTCCTGGCTCAACTGGCTTGTGGGGGTTGCCGGCCCAGTTGATCACCTCGACCTGCTCAGCCCTGAACCAGAGCAGCAAAACCTGCTCCTCGTGGGAGATCACTGTGGCGAGGAGCCCACTTGCTCGCGCGCGGTAATCAGCCGCGGGAGCATATTGCTCAGAGAGGTGGTTGGTCGCATACGGATCCGGCGAGCCCCCGCGCGGCAGCCATTCGGCCAGTCTCTCGATCTCGGCGTTGGACGGGCGGCACCCAACGCCGGCCACAATCCGGCCCCGCCGGCAAACCGCTACGCCGTCACATGGGACTATGTCACGCAGCTCCGCGGCGTGCTCGGCCAGCACATCCTCGGCGCTTCGGTTTGCGCGCGTCAGAAGGAGCAGGACCTCATCCCGTCTTTCTGCCATGCGTCGGCCTTGGGCGTGGGCCTCCGCGTCCTCGCGAGCGGCAATCTGCTGCGACAGGATCTGGCCGAGATGCTTGCAGGCTTCGCGGATCTCATATGAGGCTGCCTTCGGCGTTGTGTGATGGCAGGAAACAAGCCCCCATAAATCACCGCCGCGCACGATGGACACCGACATAGAGGCGGTGACGCCGAAGTTCTTCAGATACTGGAGGTGGATTGGTGACACGCTGCGCAGGCTGCAGTCGCTCATGTCCAGGGGGCGACCAGTGGCAGGACAGATCTCAGGTGTGAGTGGCGCGGGCGCGTAGTCCGCGTCAGGGATGGCCCGGATAGGGCTGCGAACGTAAAGCTCACGAGCCTGGCGCGGGATGTCGGAAGCTGGATAGTGGTGGTTCAGGAGCGAGGGCGTCCCGGCGGCCTTGTCCTCCGCGAAGACGGTGCCCGAGCCGTCCTCCAAGAAGCGGTAGACCATGACCCTCTCAAAGCCTGTGATGCGCCGGAACCCGCGCGCCGCAGTCTGGCATGTACGGAGCAGGTCCGGTGCGGCCTCCAGTGAGGTAGCAATGGCCCTTATGCTGGCGAGGAGATGGGCGGCCGAGGGGCGGGACGTGGGAGCGGGTTCGAGTTCGAGGAGGACGACACCGTCGCTTCTGTGGGCAATGACGTCGAACTCACTGCCAGACCCGGGCAATTTGACTGAGCCGAGATAGACAGGCTCGCTTCGCACATCCACCCCCGCCGAGCGGGCCAGAGCATCGATGGAGATGCCGAGCATATCGCCGACGCTCCGACCGCGCGCCAATTGACCTCGGCCCACGAGGCCATCCAGGTCCCCCGCCATCTGGAGGATCGCCTCGGTGGTCGGCTCCACGACGAGCAGGATCCCGTGCGGCTGAATGGCGCCGGGAATATGGATTGGCTCCCGGTCGCAGTTCGCAAGGTCCAACGAGTTCACGAGGCTACCCCACTGCAATCGCCTCATTCGCTTATCAGCCTTTGATAACGGCTACCAGGATGACGCCGTCATCGATCCTCGCCGAGGCAATGACCATCAGCCCAGATCAGCCGCAATGTGGCATCCTGCATTCAGCTACTCATCTAACACGTGACTGAATGTTTATCGTGCAAGCTGGACAAAAATGCGCCCGACAGGATTGCTCCCGCCGGGCTGCGCTGAAGACCTACAGCGATCCTTCGCGCTGAAGCGCGCCAATCATCGTCCGGCTTCTGGAATGCGGTGAGCGACCATGAGGCCATGACTGTTGCCAGCCGCCCTCGTTATCACCACCGCCAGAAGCTCCAAGTCAGTCTTGGCGTCAGTTAGTCTAGCCATGTCGCGAGAGCTCACGGGGGATGTCGCTCCGCGTGTTTGGGCTGGGGAAACCCAGGGGTTAGTAAGAACAACCTACAGCTAATCTTCATGTAGGCAATATACCAAAATGAGATCATCATCATTATTGCACTTAGCGTAAACAACATTCTTAATAAGAAATTCTTCTAGGTCAATTAGGCAATACTCATTGCAGCATGTCCCGCTGCTTAGCCTCCATGGCACATGGTTGGAGGATTATCGTGCTGAGAGCAGCCAAAGCCACCGCGAGACATGCTCACGGTGTCTTTGGCTATGAGCGGGGCAGGCCGGTTACAGCTTGCCGATCTGCTCGGCCTGGGCGCCGGAGCCCTCGCGTGCCGGGCCCAGCACCGGCGCCTCGCCCAGCGGCGTGGACTGGATGGTGCTGAACTGCGCCTTGCCGTCCATCGACGGGCCGGTATTGAAGCGGCCTTCCGGCGGCGGCTCACCGTTCACGTTGGTACCCATGTAGACGTAGGAGAATTCCTGCCTCTCCAGCGACTGGTCAAAGCTGTTCGGGATCGGCAGCGCGGCCGGGCCGCCCAGCTCCTCGATTGCCGCCAGCCATTGCTGCTGGTGCATGGTGTCGCGCGCGATCAGGAAGCTCAGCATGTCCTTCATGCCGGGGTCCTTGGCCGCGTTGTAGAGGCGCACGGCGAGCGTCCGGCCGGTGGCCTCGGCGGTGACATTGGCGAACATGTCGCCGGCCACGTTGCCGCTGGCATAGATATGCGAGCAGTCAAAGGGAATGCCGTCGGAATTCACCGGCATCGCCGCCAGGCCGGAGGAGAGCAGGTGCTGCTGCAGCATGCCTTCAACGACATGGCGCGGACGCTCACCACCCATGAGCGCATTCACCACCGGACTGGCGGCGGCCGCGGTTTCCTGCAGCGTCAGCGGCGCCTGGTCCAGGTTCAGCGCGACAGCGGTGGCCAGCATCTCGATATGGCCGATCTCTTCCGTCGCGGTGTGCAACAGCATGTCGCGGTATTTGGGGTTCGGGCTGCGGTTGCCCCAGGCCTGGAAGAAGTATTGGAGACAGACGCGGATCTCACCTTCCACGCCACCGATCGCCTGTTGCAGCTGCCGTGCGAACAGCGGATCGGGGGTCTCCACCCGCACCGGATACTGCAAACGCTTATCGTGAAAGTACATGCCCGATCTCCAGAGTGTTGCTGCTCTGGGAGAATGGATGGCGCTCGTTCCAGTTTCTTGGGCCAACAAAAAGCTAAGAAAAAGCTGCTCCCAAACTTGGCAATTATTCAGGCGGCTGGAGGCGCGGCCCAACACAAAAGAGGTCCTGTTCGGACCGGCTCCAAAGCTCGTCCCCGAGCCACCATCGCCCTTCACTGTCCAGCTGGACAGGCTCCCAGGGCGCATCCGGATAACGCTTGACCCAATAGAAGCCGGGCTCCTTCTTCTCAGCGGTGAAGCTCTCGGGGGTACTCATTGACGGCCCTCAATCTCGCTCTTGGTTAGTCGCGTCTCCCATTCTGCTACGTTGAAGTCTTTTTGGAAGCCATCTCACCATGGCATGCAGGCAGCCATGCACATCGTTGTAGCTGATGCCGTAGCTCGCAAGAACCGCCAGTAGCTGAGCCCTATGGGGCCGGTTGGTGGCAACTGACACTGCACTATTCGTCAGGCACACCAGTCCTTCATTATCGTGTTGATGGTAGCGCACCGCTGAGATGGATAGACGATCGACCTTGTGAGGCGGTGCTTCTGGGTCAGGAAAGGCAGCTAGGTTCCTCGGTAGAAGAGGAACCAAGCCACGACCACCGCGCCAATAGAGATCATGGTCAGGATCGCGATGCCGCCGAATACCAGAGCATCCAACGAGCGGGCCAGCAGCCCGCGATAGCCGTCATCGTCAGGCATCTGCATGCCCTTCCACGAGGTTCGCGTGCACAAGGCGCTTTTATGGGTTCAATGTTCAGCCAGCACGGGACATGCAGCTCAAACCAACGCCAAGGTGATCACCGCAGCCCCAATGGACATCAGGCCCAAGGCGTAGGAGCAGGTGGCCACAACCCGCTCCGCTGTGAGTACGTGAGCAAAGGCTTGTCGTGCATAACAGCCTTGTCAGCCCGGGTACGATGGGGTTGGTGGCAGCTGCCTGGCGGTCAACCTATTCCCTGCTGACACTTATATACCCCCGGGTGGACGAGCAGGCCTGCAGGCCACCAGACCTCCCGCCCCGAGCGTCCCATGTCATCATCTCCCGTCGCTGCTTTCGCTCCGCTCCGCCATTCCGCATTCCGTGCGCTCTGGATCGCCAATCTCGCCAGCAACACCGGGCTCTGGATCCAGAACACCGGCGCCGGGTGGATGATGACCTCGCTCGCTCCCTCGCCTGTCATGGTCAGCCTCGTGCAGGCGGCCGCCATGCTGCCTGTCTTCCTGTTCGCCCTGCCCGGCGGCGCATTGGCCGATGTCCTGGATCGCCGCGCCACGCTGATCGCAGCGCAGGTCTGGATCGCCGCGGCCGGCCTGCTCCTCGCCGTACTGGCGGCCCTTGGCCTGCTAGGCGCCTGGGGGCTGCTGGTCCTGACCTTCGCGATCGGCATGGGTACCGCCGTGATCTTCCCCGCCTCGGCAGCGGCGACACCCGAGCTGGTGCTGCACGATGACCTTGTACAGGCGGTCGCCCTGAATGGCGTGGGCTTCAATCTGGCACGCGCACTGGGGCCGGCGCTCGGCGGCTTCGTGATGGCGGCGGCAGGTCTGACCGCAGCCTTTGCCTTGAATGCCGTCGGCTTCCTGGCCCTGCTCTGGGCGCTGATCACCTGGCGCCGCCCTGCGCAGCGCCGCTCCCATCTTCCGCCGGCGCGTCTTCCTTCTGCAGTGCGCGCCGGGCTGCGCTTCGCCATCGCCGTGCCAGCCATGCGTGCGGCGATTTTGCGTGCCTGCGCCTTCTTCTTTTTCGCCTCGGCTGTGTGGGCATTGATGCCACTGGTGATCCGGGAGGGGCTTGGCCTGGATCCGGCGGCCTTTGGGTTGATGCTAGGTGTGGCTGGCTTTGGCGCGGTGGCTGCAGGGACGGTACTCCCCATGATCAGGGACCGCCTGTCGCAGGGGCGGCTGGTGTTCTTCGCCGCTCTGCTGGCCTACGCAGCCATGGCACTGCTCGGGCTCTCCCGCCACTGGGCGCCTGCGGCCGTCGCCGTCCTGATCTTCGGCGCAGCCTGGCTCGCCGCAGGCAGCGCCCTGGGTGCTGCCGCGCAGATGACTGCTCCGGCCTGGGTCCGTGCCCGAGCCCTTGGCGTCTATCACCTTGCATTTTTCGGCGCTCTGGCTGTGGGGTCGCTCCTGTGGGGATGGGTGGGGACTAAAATGGGCGTGCCGACCGCCCTGGCCCTCTGTGCCGGAAGCGGCGCCGTCGCCGCGGTGGCCGTACGACCCTGGCGCCTGGTGAACTTCGCGCAGGACATGGCTCAGCGGGTTAAGGCACGGTGGGACCGGGCAGCCGCTACCATGCCCACGCCCGAGGCGCCGGCGTCTGCTCTGAAGGAGCTGCTGCACAACAACTCAGGGCGGGTGCTCGAGGTGGTCCGCTACCAGGTCGATCCCGGTGATCTGGACGCCTTCCTGGCAGCAATGAGGCACGTCCGCGAGGTCCGCCTGCGAGCGGGTGCGGCTGGCTGGAGGCTCTACCGCGATCTTGCCCGGCCCGATTACTTCACTGAGCTTTGGGCCGTGGATTCCTGGACCGACTACCTGCGGCACGCGGTCCGGCTGGACGAGGTGGACAAGGCGGCGCTGGCCCTTGTCGCGGAAATGCACGTGGCGGGCAGGGGCCAGAGGCCTCCCGGCACCTGAACATCGAGCCATGAATGGGCGCCACGGGCGAAACCAAGCGACGGAAACCCCTCGGCCAAGATGGTTGCAAAAACAGCATAACGCTGACGCGCCCGAAGCAGACTGAATATGCCGGTTACTCGGGACAGGGCAGGTTTCCGGTTAACGTTGCCGGGGAGAGTAGAGGCGGGGGGCGGATGCTCTCGCTCGGGATTAAGCCTCGTCGGCCGGAATCGGCGCTAGACGCTCATTGCGACAGCAGCCTGCTCAATTCGGCTACAGGCGGCCGCAACTCGCTTCCTCCCATCATGTTCAGCTTGCGCAGGATACATCAGCTCCGCCACTTGAGGCCCAAGAGAAGCAGACGATGATGAAGGTAGGAGATGGTTCCCAGCGTCGCGTCTGCTTAACTCATGTCAACGAGAAGATCGCGGAGCTATCACCATGATAGGATCGGGCGAAGACGTGCTGGACTGCCTTGTTGTAGGGGGCGGCCCAGCCGGCCTCACCGCTGCTTTGTACCTGGCGAGG
>NZ_RFLX01000044.1 GCF_003696345.1 Teichococcus wenyumeiae
AGAGCGAGACATCGTGCTGATCGGCGACAACGGCTTTGCTGCCCTGGAACTCTTGGCTGCCCTGACCCGGCACAGGATCACCGCCATCACGTGCCTGCGGCTCGATGCCGCGCTCTACGATCCGGCGCCGCCACGGCGACCTGGAACCAATGGTCGACCCCGCACCAAGGGGGCGCGGCGGCCCAACCTGGCGGAGGTGCTGGTCGGCACCGATAGGCGCTGGCAGCACGTGGTGGTCCCCGGCTGGTACGGTGAGGGCGAACGCAACGTCGAGATCTGCTCGGCCACTGCCGTATGGCGTCATAGCGGAATGCCGATCCTGCCGATCCGCTGGGTCCTGGTCCGCGATCCTCATCACCGGTTCCAGCCGCAGGCCCTGCTGTGCACTGATCCTGAACGGGCGCCCGAGCAGATCCTCTGTTGGTTCATCCAGTGGTTGCGACTGGAGGTGACCTTTCAGGAAACCAGGGTGCACCTCAGTGTCGAGACCCAGCGGCAGTGGTCGGAGCTCGCCATCGCCCGCACCACGCCATGCCTGCTCGGGCTGTTCTCGCTCGTCACCCTCCTGGCCGCGCAGCTCAGAGCCTCAGAACGCAATGCCGCGGCGAGCAGCGCTTGGTATCGCAAGGAACATCCGACCTTCAGCGACACCCTCGCCGCCGTGCGGCGTCACATCTGGTGCGAGCAAGGTTTCCTCACATCGTGGCACAGCGGCCACGGCGCAAAGCCCCGGCGAGCGCTCCAGCACGCCTGGGCTTACGACCTTTGTCACGCCGCCTGATGGCCAAAGTCGAGGTTAGAGAGGTTCTCGTTCGGCGCCAGTGAGAACCCCATCCCTGCACCACATTCCCATTCATTCCCAACGTGATAGATTGAATTTTGATGGGATCTCGGTTCGGTGCTTATTCACAATCCACGATGCTATTCCGGCTTGATGTTGTGCTCACGGATGATCTCGCCCCAGCGCTGACGGTCGGCCGCGATCTGCTGCAGAAAGCTCTCCCGCGAACCGCCCAGGCGCTGCAGCCCGTTCTCCGTGAAGCGGCGTTGCACCTCGGGCGCCTCGAGGGCCCGGTTCAGTTCGGCGTTCCATCGCGAAACCATGACGCCCGGCGTTCGGCCCGGCACCACCACCCCAAACCAACTGGGGATGACGAAGCCCGGGAGGCCATCCCGCGAGATCACCGGAAGCTCGGAGATCAGAGGGGAGGCCTCGCTCGCGCCATAGGCCACTGCCCGCAGGCCGCCGTCGCGAATCTGTCCCAAAAATTCCGGCATGTTGCCGAACATCACATCTACTCGCCCGGTGGAGATGTCGAGGATGGCCGGCGCTCCGCCACGGTAGGGGATCTGCGTGATCTGCCCGCCCGTCATCGCGGCAAAGAGGATGCAGGAGAGCTGCTGGCTGGACCCCGCGCCCACGGTCGCGCAGGTGACGGTGCGGGACCGGTCCTTGGCCATCTCCGCCAGGTCCTGCCAGCGCCGGATGGGCGAGCGCGACCCAGTGACGAGGATGTTGTAGACTGAGGCGATGTTTGCCACCGGAAGCAGGTCCCTTTCCACATCGTAGGGCACGGACTGCATCTGCGGCGTGATGGTCAGGATGCCCATGGAGGAGAGGAGGATCGTGTGGCCGTCCGGGTTGGCGTGCGCCAGCTCCTGCGCCGCCACCACGCCGCCGCCGCCCGTGCGGTTCTCCACCACGACGTTCTGGCCGATCTGCTTGCTCAGCTGGTCGGCCAGGATGCGGCCGACCAAGTCCGATGTGCCGCCTGCTGCAAAGGGGTTGAGGAATCGTATCTCCCGTGTGAAGGGCGGGTCGGCCGCCTGACCCGCGACGGGCGTCAGCCCGATGCAGGTTGTCAGCAACGTGGCCGCGATGCGGCCGGATAGGCCGCGTCTCCTGATCTGAACCATGGACCTCTCCTCTGAAGGGCGCCGCCTCTCTTGCGGGGCGGTCGCCAGGATGACGCGTTACACGTAGGCAGGGCCTTCGATCGCTGGGTGAGACCGCAGCCAGTCCTCGTCGACCTCCACGCCGATGCCCGGCGCCTCGTTCGGCCACACACAGCCATCGGCGCCGATCCGCCAGGGCTCGCTGACGAGGGCGTCGCGGAACAGGTTCCCCCGCGACACGTCGGCCTCGAAGTATCCGGCGTTGTCGATGGCGCAGAGGAAGTGAATCGAGGCCGCTTGGTTCAGCCCCGTCATGGAGCTGTGGGGATGCACCTGGATCTTGTGCGCCGAGGCCATAGCCGCGATCCGCAGCGCCTCGGTGATGCCGCCGCACTTGGACAGGTCGGGCTGCCAGATCCCGATGCTATCCGCTTCCAGCAGGGGCGCAAACTCGTAGCGGGTGAAGTGGTTCTCCCCGACTGCGAGTGGGGTGCGGCCGTAGCTGCGCGCCTCGCGGTAGGCGCGGTGATCGTGCGGCGGGAAGGGCTCCTCCAGCCAGCCCATCTGCAGCGCGTCCATAGCCGGCATTACGCGGCGCACATCCGCCAGCGAGTAGGCGGTGTTCGCATCGGCCAGGATGTCCACCTCGTCGCCGAAGGCCCGGCGCACCGCCTCCATCCGCGCAATGTCGTTTGTCACCGTGTCGCCGATGCGGAGCTTCAGAGCGCGGTAGCCCGCCTCGAGGTGCGGGCGCGCCTCCTCCACTAATTCCTCGGGCGGCTGGTAGCCGAGCGCGACGCCGCCGGCATAGGCGGGCACCGCGCGAGCCGCTCCACCGAGGAGCCGGTAGAGGGGCCAGCCTGCGGCTTTCGCGCGGATATCCCACAGCGCCATGTCGAGCCCGGACATGGCGAGCGCGCAGCCAGCGCCCATGCCGTGGCTGGCAAGCTGGCCGCGGTAGATGCGATTCCACACCCCGACCACATCCATGGCGTCCATGCCCTTCACCAGCCGGGTGAGGGTCGTCTGCAACAGGGCGGCGACGGCCGTGTGGGCGCGTCCGTGGTGGCTCTCGCCCCAGCCCACAATCCCATCCTCGGTGGTGACCTTCACCACCACTGCGTCGCGCTTCACCGCGCGCCCGACGCCGAGCGAGACGCCTGCTCCCTCCGGCACCGGGAAGGACGTGGGGAAAGCCTCGATGGCGGCAATCTTCATGCCCGTCCTCCTTGGCCGTACTGTTGCAGGAAGGTTTCCCGCACAGTGATGCCCAGTCCCGGGCGGTCAGGGATTGCGACGTGTCCGTCCTCCACCGGGAAGCTCTCCTCAATAAGGTCGTGCAACATCGGATTGTGACCGAGCGAGTATTCCAGGATGAAACCCGCGCTCTGCGTCGCCGCTAGGTGCATTCCCGCCGCGAAGGCCGGTGCGCCGGACCAGAGATGCGGCGCGAGGCGAAGGTTGTAGGCGGAGGCAAGGGCAGAGATGCGAAGCCCTTCCGTCAGTCCGCCCGCGATGGCGAGGTCGGGCTGCAGCACGTCCGCCGCCCGCAGCTCGCAGATCTCGCGGAAGTCGTGGCGGGTGAACTCGCTCTCCCCCGCGCTGATGGGCACCGAGGAGGAGCGACGCACCTCGGCCATGCCGGCCTTGTCGTCCGCGCTCACCGGCTCCTCGAACCAGAATAGGTCGCAATCCTCCACCATGCGGGCGAAGGCGCGCGCTTCGGCAACGGTCCAGGTACCATGAGCGTCGGCCATCAGCCGGATATCGGGGCCAAGACGCTCCCGCGCTGCGCGCACCCGCGCGGCGGAGCGGCCGGGCGAGCCGTCCATCACCCCCACACGCATCTTTACCGCGCGGAAGCCGGCCTTGTCGCAGTAGCCCTGAAGCTGCTCGCCGATGTTCTTCGCATCCGCCCAGCCGCCAGAGGCATAGGCCGGCATGCGGTCCACGCGCTTGCCGCCCAGCAGCCGCCAGACCGGCACGTCCAGCGACTTGCCGAGGATGTCCCACAGGGCGACGTCAACGCCCGCGATCGCCGAGACCGAAAGGCCCCGCCGCCCGACCTGCGGTAGCGCGTAGCCACCCGCCACGGCGTATCCCTCGCGTGGGGTGTTGTACATCACGTCCCAGAGGCGGGAGATGTCGCGCGGGTCCTGGCCGAGCAGCAGGGGCGCGTAGTCGTCGTTGATGATGGCCGCGAGCCCAGCGCAGGCCGCCGCGCTGCCGACGCCGGCCTTGGCTTCGCCCCAGCCGGTGATGCCGCATTCCGTCTCGACCCGGACGATGACGGAATCGAAGGTCGGCACGCGGCCGAAGTCGCTCGTGTGCTGCCGCTCGTAAGGGATGGGCACGCGGCACCAGGTGGCCTGGACACGGGAGATTTTCATGCGGTGGCCTCCATGCGCGGGTGACCCAATGCGGCACGTCGCGCGCGGGACGCCTCCCAGGCCTTGGGATTGATGAAGGAGCGGGGGCGGCCGCCCGCCAGGATACGCACCACCTCCTCGGCGGCGCCGGTGCTCATACGCTCTACCGCCTCGCTGCTCAGCCCAGCGGCATGGGGGGTGAGGATGACGTTGGGGAGGTCGCGCAGGGGATGATCCGCGGCGAGCGGCTGCTCGTCGTACACGTCCAGCGCCGCGCCCCCGATGCGCCCGGCGCGCAGCGATTCCACAAGGGCCGGCCCGTCCACCACGGGGCCGCGCGCGACGTTCAGCAGCCAAGCAGTGGGCTTCATCCGCCCGATCCGCGCGGCAGAGGCGAGACCGCGCGTCTCCGGCGTTAGCGGGCAAGCGAGGGCAATGAAGTCACTTTCCGCGAAGAGCGCATCCAGATCCGCCCGTTCCACGCCGGCTGGCATAGCGTTCATGCCACGGCGGTGCCCCAGCACACGCATGCGGAAGCCGTCCCGCGTGATCTCCGCCAGCCGCGTCCCGATGGCGCCCATCCCGACAATGCCCAGAGTCCGCCCCCGCAATTCGAAGGCCTGATCCGACCTCGCGCGCGCGGTGGCCCAGCCCTTCGCGAGCAGTTCGGCATGCATGGTATCCACCCGCCGTGCGATGGCGAGCATCTGCCCGATGGCGAACTCGGCGACGGAGTCTGCGTTGGCGCCCGGTACGTTCGCGACGAGCACGCCGTGAGCCGTGCAGTTCTCCACCGGGATCATGTCCACCCCCACCCCCTGACGCACAGCAGCGAGGAGCCGCGGGGCGCGAGCGGAGAGGTCGTCAGGTAGCTTGCGGCGGACCACCACGGCCTCTGCTCGTGTGAGCAGGGCCTCGAGCCCCTCCGCCCCAGGCAGAGCAACCTCGTGGCCGGCCCGATGCAGGATCGCCATCCCGGCAGGGTCGATGGGATCAGTGAGTGCGACCAGCACGGTCAGGCCACCTTGTACTGGGCGAGGATTGCAGGATCGACCTCGATACCGAGACCAGGCCCGTCGGGCACCCGCACGATGCCCCTGTTCTGCACGATCGGCTCCTTCGCCAGATGGTCGCGCAGTGGGTTCGGCGTCTGCTCGAACTCCAGCATGGGGGGCATGGGCCGGAAGGCGGGCGGCGTGTCCGGCAGGGCCGCAAGGAACTGCACCGTCGCCGCCAGCCCGATCGCCGAGCCCCAGGCATGCGGCACGCACTCCACTCCATGGGCGGAAGCCATGGCGGCGATCTTGCGGCACTCGCTGATGCCGCCAGCGGCGCAGACGTCGGGCTGGACGATGTCCATCGCCTTGCGCGCGATCACGTCGCGAAAGCCCCAGCGGGTGAAGTCATTCTCCCCGCCAGCCACGGCCATGTCGAGGGCGCGCGTGACCTCCACGTAGCCGTCATGGTCCTCAGGGGAGATCGGCTCCTCGAACCAGAGGATGTCGTGCTCCTCCATCGCGCGGCCGAGGCGGATGGCCTGGGGCACGGTGAAGCAGTGATTGGCGTCCACGGCGAGCTTCACGTCGGGCCCGATCGCCTCTCGGACCGCAGCTACACGACGTAGGTCCAGCTTCGGGTCACCGAGGCCAATTTTCATCTTGATGGCGCGGAAGCCCTGCTCCGCGTACTCCTGCGCCTCCTCCACCGCTTCCTCGACGAGACGGTCCATGTCGATGAAGTAGAGGCCGGTGGCGTAGGCCTGCACTTCGGTTCGGTGCGCGCCGCCGATCAGCTTGTGGATCGGCTTGTTCAGGGCCCGGCCGATGATATCCCACAGTGCGATATCGATACCGGACAGAGCCGCAATGGTCATGCCCGTGAGGCCGTAGTCCTTGATGCGGTTGTACAGGTCCTCCCACACCACTTCGACATCGAAGGGGTCCCGCCCAATCACGCGAGTCCGGTACTGAGTTTCGATGATCGTCCTGTTGACCGCGGCGGGCCCGTAGCATTCGCCCCAGCCGGTGATACCCTCGTCTGTGCGGATCTCGACGATGCAGGAGGCGCGCGTGGTGTAGAGCCAGCCCCGCGCGGAGGTGAAGGGCTGCTCCACCTTGGACTGCAGCACGTGGCAGATAACGTCCGTGACCTTCATGCTTTTCTTGTTTCCTCCAGTTGGACCGCAGCTTCAGTTGCCGCGTGCCCGTCGCTCCAGCAGTTCCATCCAGTAGCTCTCGACCCCGCGCAGATGGCCGCCCATGGCGGCCTCGGCCGCGTCCGGGTCGCCCGCCGCCACCGCGTTACGCATGGCGCGGTGCTGCCTCTGCGAGAGAGGGGCGCGGTTGCCGTCGGCGAAGTAGGCGCGCCGGCGGCTGCGGGACATCAGGTAGAAGGCGTTCACCACTCGCAGGAAAACGTGGTTCCCCGTCGCCTCCACCATTGCAAGATGGAACGCAGCGTCCTCGTCCGCTGGGTTGCCGCGCGCGGCGATCACGCCGTCCGTGCGGTCCAGGATCTCGTCCAGGCGCTGGATGTCCTCCGGCTTGCGGCGCTCCGCAGCGAGCCGGACAGCCTGCATCTCCAGGATGCGCCGCAGTTCCACCACCTCTCGCACCTCAGCCTCCGTTAGGGGAATGCCAAGTTCGGCCTGTAGGACGATGGCCTCGATGGAGCTCTGCCGCTCGACGGATCGCAGATAGATCCCAGAGTTTGGGCGCCGCTCGATGATCCGCAGCGTCTCCAGCACCGCGAGCGCCTCACGCACCGCACCACGGCCGACCGAGAAACGCTCGGCCAGTTCCCTCTCCGAGGGGAGCCGGTCCCCGGCATTCAGGCGATGATGCGCGATGAAAGGAAGCAGGCGTCCGATCAGGCCACTGCGCTCCTCGCCTATGGCGGGAATTGAAATCACCCTTTGACGGCCCCTCAGATTGGTCCTACCAAATTGGTAGTACCAGATTTGAGCCGACCGCAAGGCTAATTTGTTCGGAGGTGCCGATGATCGTGGAAGAACGGATCTATACGCTTCAGGCAGGCCAAGCCCCGTCCTACCTTGCGGCCTACGAGGCAGAGGGGCTGGCGATCCAAAAGCCTATCCTTGGCCGCATGGTTGGCTACTACGCGACCGAGTTTGGTCCCCTGAACCAAGTGATTCATCTTTGGGCTTACGAGGATCTCGCGGAACGCGCGCAGCGTCGCGCGCGTTTGCTGGCTGATCCGGAATGGAAGGTCTACGCCGCGAAAGTGCGCCCGATGGTCGTCCGGCAAGAGAACAAGCTCCTGCTCCCGGCGCCCTTCATGAAGGTCCTTTGGCAGGCGCCGGAGGAACCCGCGGGGCCGTAAGGGAATCTCGGAAGGTAGAGGTGGACGGATCGTTCTCGACCGAAAGCCACATCACCCAAAAACAGTGCCCGAAAGGCAATGAGGTCCGATCATAATTGACTGGCGTGCTCAGGGGAGAAGCCAGGACCGAATTGCCTTAACCGGACGTGTTCGCCGTCCCTCCCATGCCCTGCGCACCCCGTCCACCCGGTGATCCACAGCTCTGTCCTCGCAAACTAGGGACAAGTCTCTGGGCAAAGTGGGCAGGCTGCAGGCCCCAGCGCACCGCCGGTCCTCTAGAAAGGCATTGAGTGGAGAGGAGCGGCTAGCCAACGCCTGCAGTTGGCGAATGGCGTGGGACCTGCAGAGCAGCGTCACCTCAAAGCCGTCCTGCACCAGCTGCCGCACCCTCGGCTCATATTCCCCATTTCCGGCGACAGGATGATGCGGTCCCTTCCGGCTGCCCCAGCAGGTAGGCATCGCGGCAGATGCGGGTGAGCACGCCGGTGGCGCCCCGCTTCTCACGGCCGTTGCGGCACGCTCCACCACCCGCACCTCGAGGCTGGCCGCATCGGCATGCGGCTGCAGCCTCTCATTGCCGTCGGTGACCGAGCCGAACTCTGCGGCCTGCACGGGATTCTCCAGATCCTGCAGCAGCGCCATCAGGCGATGGAAGTCGAGGCGATAACCGAAGTCAGGATCGTTTTGCTGGTTGATCTCGGTAAGGCTTCGGGCCCAGCCCTGCGCTATCGCGCTGACCTTCTGTGCCTCGATGAACAGGTTTCTGCAGTCAACACAGGCCAAGTGCGCGGAGACGCCTTGCTGCGGTGGTTCGATGCTCCTCTCGGCGAGACTAGCCCCACGGCTTGGTGGCGAGAACCGACATGGGCTCTTGCCGCTCAGCGAGCAGGAGGGTTGCAGTGGGTGAACATTCCGAGGCCCTGCCATCCCCTAAGCTCCACCGTGTACGCGACCAAACTAGCGCCACACCGCGTCTGTCGACCGGCAGAACGTTGCGGCAGGGAGTCTCACGCCGGCAAGGTTGGTCGGGCCGGCCCTTGCATTTACAGGTAGTACGCGCACAGGAAGCCGGAATGACTGACCAGCAGACGTCCGGCGGGCCGTGGCCGCCGGCCATCGGCCTTCCCTTATGGGACCGGATGAAGCTTGCTGAGAGCCTGCGATGGAGCGAGACACCGTTTGACGACCTGACCCGGGCCGAGATCTTCCGGCTGGTGCAGGACCATCACCTAGCGCTGATTAGCGCCGACGGCACGCTGCGGAGGTCCGCCTTCAGGATCCGGCGAGCCCGTTCTGGAAGGTAGGTGGCCAGGCGGCCGCGCTCTGGAACGCGTCGGCACCCTCAAAACTCTGGTCGAGACAGCATTAAGGCCAGAGTGCGTATCGACCGGAAGTTCTACCGTGCCCCGCAGGGCTGCTGTTCTCGGCACTGACTGATCCTTTTCACGACTGGGGCGTGAACGGCCGGAGCGAGTGGTGTGCGCCTAACACTTGGTCAAACTGGGGCTAACGCTGGGCGGAGTGGCAGGATCTGCTGCCTGAGAGTGGAGCGCTCAAGTGACAAACTAGCCAAGAACGCGCAGCCTGAAGGAGATCCGCATGGAGCGACCGGAGCACTGAAGGAAGAGAGCCTGCATCACCAGCTGGGCCGGAGTGGACGACCTAGTGCTAGACGAGTGGCTAGCCCAGAATGCTACGCTGCGGGTGCACCACGTCGTGCCCGAGCTGGCCTACCGTTCTGGCACCTTTTACGCCGTAAAACTCTTGCCCAAAGGCAGCGCTAGCGTGACAGTGCTTCTTGGAGAGAGGGTATCAACATGCGCAAGCGCAGCCAGAGGATTGTAATGCTGTCTTCGCCGAAAGGCGGGGTCGGAAAGTCTAGTCTGAGTAGGAACATTCTGGTCTTGGCAGCAAGAGCTGGTCACACGACTGCGGGGGTGGATTTCGATCAGCAAGGCACGTTAGCGACTTGGTCGGAGCGTCGGGAGCGAGTCAGAGCCAGCATACCCGCTTTGGCATCTATCCCGGTGCAGAAAGCTAGGTTGGAAGACTGGCGCGCTGTCATGGCGTCTACGAAGAAGAGCACTGCTGATTTCGTGGTGATCGATACACCTCCGTCAATCGAACTGAACCTTAATGCCATCGTCAGTCTCGCCGCTGAGGCGGACTTGATTCTAGTTCCGTGCCAGCAGACACAAGACGACATCGACTCGGTTATTCCCTGGATGCGGCACCTGAATAGCGCGTCCCAGCGAGCTGCCTTTGTCCTCAACCGAAGTAACCGAAGGGCAAAGAGCTTTGAAATGATCAGGTCTAAACTGCTGGTTGCTGGTGACTTCTGCCCCGTCGAGATCCCCCAGCTGGAAGAGATACCGCTTGCGAGTGGCAAGGGCCTCGGCGTCATGGACCTCACGCGCCCGAGTTCCGGGGAGACCTTCGAGGCCCTGTGGAGCTATGTGTCTCGGAGGGTTCAGCAGTGACTTCCACACGAGGAAAGGGGCGCGGCGTCTCTCTCAAGAAGCTGCACGACATCGACGTCGGAGCCGAAGTCATCCCGTTAGCAGACACACGGCCAGTCGAACTTGAGGCTCTGACGACGATCAGCGGCGAGGATATGGATGCTATTGAGGAGGTTTTCCGCGGCACCGGAGTAACCAGTGACGAGGCGAAGCTTAGGGCGGTTCTTACCGCACGCCGAGAGGTTGGCGCCGCCTGGCGCTCGGCGGCCGGCAGCTTTTTGGAGATTGGGCGCGCACTCAACACCTTGGATGATCAGCTACGCACGCGAGAGGAGAAGGCAAGGCTAAAGGCTGGCTTTGAACGTCTGTTTCCTTTCAGCGAACCCGTTGCGTCTCAGTTCCGCCGCGTGGCCGAGATGGTGGATTCGGGACGGGTAGCAGAGGCAAATCTGCCTGGCAGTTATAGTGCTGCCTACCAACTCGCTCTTCTTAAGCCAGAAGAGTTGGAGATCGCCAGGCGAGAAGGTCTGGTAAGTCCGAAGACCAGCCGCTCTACACTGATTGCATTCCGGCGCACGCGCTCAGCCGAGCGACCAGAGGTTGATCTGAGTGCCCTAGCTGCAGAAGCGCGTCGAATCCGTGACACTCGCCGCCGCATGTTGGGTGAGTTGGTTAAGATGCGTAGACGGGCTTCCGAAATCGCCAAGCTGCTGGAGAACGACCCTAGCAGCCAATAACGTGCATTCTCACGCATTCAAAATGCTGGACCGAGCGTATTTCGTTCCGAAAAACGCCTGTAAATCAAACGCTTGCAGGCCAACCTCACGGCTGGCAGGATTGCTGGCTGTGAGTGATTCGAAGAGGAGCGGCTTACAAAGAACTGTTAACCCAAAAACGAAAAAAGCTCCCACGGCGCCAACCGGGGAGCTTTCTCGACAGTCTGCAAAGCAGGACCGCACCTAAGAACTGCGTCCATCCTGCACTGGTAAGCCTTTCGACGCAAGCGCCAACTTGCGAGCGGTAGAGGCTTGCCTGCGGTCTGCCGGGCTAACCGAAAGACCAAAGGATGAATGGAAACTCACGTCCGGCGCGTGCCGGGTCTGTGCGCGTAGCCGCCTGGCAGCGCCAGCGCCTCGGCGATGCCGACCGGCGCCGCATCATGGAAGCTGCCCGCCGCCTGGAGCGGCGCAGCCATCAGCCCGGACTGCATGGCGGCGCCCTGCGCCGTACCGGCATTCTGGTACTCTGGACGCTGCTCTACCGCGGGCCGTCGCGGCATGGGGTCTGTGACCCTAGCATTGGCCAGCTAGCGGCTTGGTCAGGCTGCGCCCGCTCCACCGTGCAGCTGGCCCTGAGCCGCATCGAGGCCGCCGGCATCATGGGCCATGTGCGGCGTGGCGTGACGGTCGCCGGCCGCTGGTGCCAGTGGACATCCGCCTATCTGTTCGCCAGCCCGGCACAGTGGGCTGTAAGCGATACCGAAGCCCGGTCACCCGAAGTCTCTATGGATAGAAAGATAGCTCAAGAAGGGAGCGGGGGAGGGGAGGTCAGCGCTCTGCCGGTCGCTGAGCAGGCCGCTCTGGCAGCGAAATGGGGGCTGGCCACGATGCCGGGAGGCCTTGCATAGTTGAAGGCGCCAGGTTCGATCGTCTGATCTCCGGCAAGGCAGCTCCGGCTGGGCACGCCACGGAGCTAGCAGTCAAACAGCTGACGAACGCATGGCCACTGAACGTCGCTGAGCGGTGCTGCGGCGACCTCATACAGAGGCGGAACCGTGTGCTCTTGGCGCTCGCCACGGATGCTGTCGCGCAAGGTGAGGAGCCACTAAAAGCGTGCGAGTTCGGCGTACAGGGCCTGCTGAAAGGCTTAGCTGCGCGGCGGACCCCCGGCATAACCTAGATCGACCTGAGCTGGCCCTCGACCAGAGCCAGGTTGGCCCAGACGATCACCGCGTCCCCGTAGAACAACGGCATGACGTAGTAGCCGAACTCCCGCTGCGCCGGCGGCGTGTGGGCCTCGAAGCGGTAGGGCCGGCCCCAGAGATGCTCGAAGCGACGCCGGTCCCAAGCCAGCGGGGCGAAGGGCGCCAGGATGCGGAGGTCCCACGGCACCGGCTGCCGCTGTCCGTCAGCTGTGCCGGCCGGCCAGAGGTAGCACTCGCCTTCCACGCTGTCCTGCTCCAGTGCCCGGACCTGGAGCAAGGCGCTGACCACCAGGGCAAGTGGGCCCAGCCCGGATTGCGGCGGGCCATCAACGCCAATGCACCGTTCAGGCTCATTGGGGAGAGCGGCGCCAGGATCCGAGCGTCCAGCAGCACCGCCTGCCGCGCCCGCTCAGAGACCTCGGCCGGGATAGGAGGTTCTGGTGCCGCCACGTAGACGCGGATGCTGTCCTCGCGCTGCGCCACCTGCAGCAGGCCGTAGTAGCGCGGTGCCTCTGAGGCAGCTTTGCCCAAACTGTGGCGAGGCAGGGCCCTGCGGGCACGTGTTCACGGTGATGGAAGGTTGTCAGATCAGGTAGTGGGTCCACATCAACAGCGGCTGCCACGTGAGCCAGTTCACGCAGGCGTGGTTGCGTCGCCTATTAAATGTAGATACAATAAATAGCGATGAGGATCACCTTCAACCGCGACAAGCGAGACACCACTCTGCGGGAACGGGGCCTGGATTTCGCCGACGCCCAGAAGGTATTCGCCGGCCGGTACGCCACCTTGCAAGATGACCGCAAGGATTACGGAGAGCTGCGGTTCATCAGCGCCGGCTGGCTGGCTGATCGTTTGGTCGTTCTCGCCTGGACTCCCCGCGGCACGGCGCGCCGCATCATCTCTATGAGGTATGCCCATGACAAAGAAGTCCGCCGCTGGCGCATCCACCTGGACGGATCCTGACGACGCCCCCGAACTGACCGATGATTGGATGGCCCGTGCGGAGATCCGCGAGGGTGACCAAGTGGTCCGGCGTGGGCGGCCAAAGCTGGCGATCACTAAGCAGCTGGTCAGCCTCCGCATTGACCAAGACGTGCTGCAGGCCTTCCGGGATACCGGGCCAGGGTGGCAGAGCAAAGTGAACGCCGCGTTGCGGAAGGCCGCGCCGAAGCGCAAGGCGGGATGAACCTGACCTGCGGCTACCCGACTATGACGTCCGACCAATCTGCGCTGCGATAGCACGATAATCAACGGTTATCGTGCTGAATTTTGCATGGTTAAGACGTTTTTGAGTGGCGGATTGTCACCATGCCGAAACGTGACTAAACCGTAGCGGCAAAAATGGCGTGGGTTATTCGCGATGACGTTGATTGTTGGCACTCCAGGAAATGACACTCTGGTCGGCACGGCCGAGGCGGACGAGATCCGCGGGCTCGGTGGCGATGACCGCCTGGAGGGTGGGAATGGCAACGACCTGCTCTTTGGCGGACCAGGCAATGACCAACTTCTAGGCGGCGATGGTGACGACCGACTGGAAGGGGAGGATGGCGTCAACAGCCTCGATGGCGGCAGCGGCAATGATATCCTGGTGGTGAAACCCGTCTATAACGGCAACTTCCTGGGCGAATTCCGAGGGGGCGAAGGCTGGGATGTCCTGCTCTCAACCACCACCTTCTACGCCACTGTCGACCTCAGCCTCGGTCTGCTCACTCCCTCCTATTACAACAGCGTCTCGAGCACCGTGAGCGGCATTGAGGAAGTCCGCGGCTTCCATACAGTGATCGGCTCGGACGCGGATGAACGGCTGGTTGGTGGCCAGGTGATGCGGGGTGGCGGTGGCAACGACGTGCTGGAAACCACTGCGAGCTCCGCTATCGGCTTGTATGCGCCCGACGAACCCATCACCGTGCTGGAGGGCGGCAGCGGCAACGATACCATCATCCTCAGCAAGTTGCAGCTATACGGCATGTCTACCTACGATATCGGCGCTCGCCTGGATGGTGGCGACGGTCAGGATACCCTAATCTTTGGCAGCTTCACCTCACAGTATGACTCGTATTACGGTAGCGGGTCCGCCTCTTATGGGGTGATTGTCGATCTGGCGGCCGGAACAGCGCAGGCCAACGGCATCCGCTATTTCGGCATCGACAGCGTCTCCGGCTTTGAGAATGTGACCGGCACCGACCAGGGCGACATTCTGCTCGGCGATGCAGCAGACAACATCCTGCAGGGCGGCGCGGGCGATGACAGCCTGCGCGGTGGCGCCGGCAATGACCGGCTGGATGGCGGTGCCGGCTTCGACTGGCTGTTGCTGGAAGGGGCCACCGGGCCCACCCTGGTTGACCTCGTCCTCGGCACAGCGGAGGACGGGCAGGGTGGCACGGACACGCTCATCAGCATCGAGGCGATCCGAGGCTCGGCGCAGGCCGATACCTTGCTGGGCACGGACGCCGCGGACCTGTTCCTGGGCGGCGCAGGTGACGACCACCTGGTAGGCCGCGGCGGCAACGACGACTTGCGCGGCGACGAGGGCGACGACTGGCTGGAAGGCGGCGAAGGTGACGACACCTTGCGCGGCGGCGCCGGCGACGATCGGATCGACGGTGGCGCCGGCTTCGACCGGGCGGTGATGGATGGCCTGACCTTCTATGGCAGCGGCCGCGCCCTCTCGACCGAGAGGCTGCTGCAATTGACCACCGCCGAGGGCACCGACACCCTCTCCGGCGTGGAAGAAGTCCGCTTCCTCGACGGCCGCCTGGTGCTGGATGCGGAGGCGCCGGAAGCCCTGGTAGCGCGCCTCTATGCTATGGCGCTGGGGCGGGCGCCGGAAGCCCATGGCCAGGGCTTCTGGAGCACGCAATTGGAGGCCGGCGCCAGCCTGTCCAGCGTGGCGGATGGCATCCTGGGCAGCAACGAGTTCATCGCCCGCCACGGCAGCCCGGCCGACAACGCGGGCTTCGTGGCCATGCTTTACAACGACCTGCTGGGGCGGGCACCGGACGCCGCTGGCGCTGCATCCTGGGAAGCGCTGCTGAACAGTGGCGTGAGCCGCGGCACGGTGCTGGCCGGCTTCAGCGAGAGCCTGGAAAACCGGACACTGACCGCCGAGGTGACCGCCCAGGGCTTCTGGCGCCTGGATGCCGGTGCAGCCGAGGTGGCGCGGCTCTATGACACACTGCTGGGCCGGGTGCCGGATGCGACCGGCCTGACCACCTTCACGGCGGTCCTACAGGCGGGCGGCACGGTGGTGGAGGTTGCTCGCGGCATGCTGGCGTCGGTGGAGTACCAGCAGAATGTGGGCAATGTGGCAGACGACGTCTTCGTGGCCTCGCTCTACCGCACGGCGCTGGACCGCACGCCGGAGGAGGCCGGGATGGCCTTCTGGACCGATGCTCTGACCCATGGCCTGTCGCGAGCGGACGTGGCGCTGGCCATCTCCGAAAGTGATGAGCACCTGGCGCTGACCCGTCCCTGGATCGACAATGGCATCCTGATCGCCTGATCAGGATGCCAGAGGCAGCAGGGGTTCCAACCTGCTGCCTCAGAACTTCCGCTCCCATCGGGTAAGGGGTGGATTGCCAACCAGCGGACACGCGATTGAACGTTTATCGTTCCAGTGCGGCTTTCAGGAATTGGCGTACCTCCTTGTCAAGGCGATTGGCCAAAGGGTCGGATCTTAAATGAGTAGACCAGACTGATTGCGCCTAGGCGGCGTGGACAAAGCTGATCCATAGGCGGATGGCAGCGAGTTGGACAAAGCCGAGGAAGCTGCTCGCGGTGTGGTCGTAGCGGGTAGCAACGCGGCGGCAGTTCTTTAAGCGGTTGATGCAGCGCTCGATGCGGTTGCGGAGGGCGTAGAGAGGCCGCTGAACGCTGTGCCGGATGCGCCTGTTGCGCTTGGTCGGGATCTCCGGCTGCCCGCCGCGGTCGCGCACATCCTGTCGTATGATGAGACCTGTGCGCGGAAGGGCTGGAATCCGCTGATCTGCCCTGATTCGATGGGGCACCAGGGCGGCTGCGGGGAGTGCCTCGGATGTCACGTCGACGGATTGGCCAGGAAGCACTCATCCTCACGCCTGATCAGCGGGGCAGGCGATCCTCTCTGAACGATCTGGCGGGACTGATCGACTGGGCGCCGGTCGAGAGCCGCCTGGAGGGCATTCATGCCGCGGCGAGAGGCGAGCCAGCCTGGCCTCCCTTGGCCTTGTTCAAGGCGATGCTGATCGCAGTCTGGTACGACCTCTCCGACGTGAAGCTCGCGGAGGCTCTCGACGACAGAGCCTCCTTCCGGCGGTTCTGCGGCTTCTCTGCCCAGGAGCCGACGCCGGAGCGCACAGCCTTCGTGCGCCTCCGCCGCGAGCTGGTGCGCCAAGGCCTGGACCAGGTGCTGTTCGCAGCAGTGACCGCCCAGCTTCGGGCCAAAGCCGTGAGCGTCAAAACAGGCACGCTGATCGACGCAACGATCATCGCTTCCGCGAGCCACGCAGATGGCGAGGCGGCCTGGGCGGGCCACCAGAGGCGCAAGGCCATTCACGGCTTCAAGGCCCATGTTAGCGCCGATGCGGAGACGGCGCTTGTTGAGGCACTCGCGGTGACGCCGGGCAATGTCCATGACGGCCGCGCCGGAGGCGCCGCCCTGCCGGAGAACCCTGGTGAGGTCTATGCCGACAGCGCCTACCGGGGCGAGGTCTTCGGTGCGGCGCTGCGGGCCAGGGGCGGCACGCCCCGGATTGTCGCGACCGGCATGTGGGGGCGTCCTGGTGACGATACCTTGCGCAAGCTTCGGCGCTGGAACTACGCCATCCAGCGTGTCCGCTGCCGGATCGAGAAGATCTTCGGCACCTGGAAGCGCAGCTACGGACTGCGTCGTATGCGATGGCGCGGCTTGGCCAAGGCGTGCCTACAAGTCCACCTCACCGCCATCGCCTACAACCTCAAGCGAACAGCCAACATTCTCGGAAGGGCTGCGGCTTGAGACAGCCATGCAAGGCTCATCATTAAGCCAAATAGCCACTCCCTTCAGGCGGGAAGAAGCAGCGGCCGCACATTCAGCCACTCGAGCGTGCACCGCCCTTCCGCACACAGGTCTCATTAGGTAAGGAGATAAGCGGCTCATTCAGAGTTGCCGCCCCCTACTCCCTATCCCTTTCGTCTCACCTTCCTGGAAAGCCGGAGTTTCACCAGCGTGAATGCCGAATGAGTGACCTGTCCCACAACCTCGCCGGCGCGCATGTGCTGGTCACCGGCGCCGCTGGTTTCGTTGGCGCCGCGCTGTCGCAGCGCCTGCTGGCGGAAGGCGCCCGCGTCACCGGCTGCGACAACCTCAACGACTATTATGACCCGGCGCTGAAGGAAGCACGGCTGGCCACGCTGCGGCCGCATCCGCAATTCGCCTTCCATCGCGTGGAACTTTCCGAAGCCGGCGCGCTGGGCGCGCTGTGGCGGGACGCGAAGCCGGATTACGTGGTGCATCTCGCGGCCCAGGCCGGCGTGCGTTACTCCATCGACAATCCACGCGTATACGCCGCCGCCAATCTCACCGGCTTCCTGGAAGTGCTGGAAGCGGCGCGCGAGACGCCGGTGCGGCACCTGATCTACGCCTCCTCCTCCTCGGTCTATGGCGCCAATACCAAGGTGCCCTTCAGCGAGCGGGACGCGGTGGAGCAGCCGGTCTCCCTCTACGCCGCCACCAAGCGCTCCAACGAGCTGATGGCGCAGACCTATTCCCACCTCTACCGCATCCCCGCCACGGCGTTGCGCTTCTTCACGGTCTATGGCCCGGTGGGCCGGCCGGACATGGCCTATTGGGGATTCACCAAGGCGCTGTATTCCGGCGCGCCCATCAAAGTCTTCAACCACGGCAACGTCTGGCGCGATTTCACCTATGTGGATGAGATCGTGGAGGCCATCGCCCGCCTGGCGCCGCGCCCGCCGGCCGAGCCGGCCGAGCCCGGCCGCGTCGCCCCCGCCACGCCGCACCGTATCTTCAACATCGGCAACGACACGCCGGTGAAGGTGGACGACTTCCTGGCCATCCTGGAGAAGCTGACCGGCCGCAAGGCCAACCGCCAGGACGTGCCGATGCAGCCGGGCGATGTGGAGCGCACCTGGGCGGATGTCTCCGCGCTGCGCGCCGCCATCGGCTTCGCGCCGCGCACGCCGCTGGAGGAAGGGCTGCGCCGCTTCGTCGAGTGGTACAAGGAATACCACCAGATCGCCTGAAGCCTCTCCGCAAGCAGATACCTCGAAGTACCGCTGCGGAGTGGCCTTCGTGAGCAGGATCGTTGCCTCAGGCGGCACCGTCAGGTTGGCCGGCCGCCAGCTTGCCCGAGCGTTCCACCTCCGGGGACCTTGTTGCACGGACTAGAGGTTGTTATGGACCTGCGGCGAGTTGAGCAGCCTGTTTGAGCATGATGCAGGTGAAGGCGACGAGGTGCAGGTCGGCAAGCGTGCTGGCATAGCGCTCGTAGTCCTTCACCAGGCGGCGGAAGCGGGTGGCCCAGGCAAAGGCGCGCTCAATGGTCTAATCGCAAACGGCAAGTTCTGCCTGACGCGCGCGGCCCGCCTGCGGTTGAGCTGGCCACGGGCGCGAGGCTGCCTTCGGGCAGCGGTCCCGCCCCAACTTCTTGATGAGGTCACTCACCAAGGAGGGGAGCATGGGACGGCAGCAGCGCATCTGGCGCGTCCGGCGGACGGGCACGCCAATGGCGACAGGCCAGCAGCGCTGGGACCGGGCCTATCAGCTCCTTCTGCAGTGGGCGACGCCGCTTCCATTCGCGCCGGCCGAGGCGCCGGCGCCCCCGATCCTGCCGGAGGCCCCCCATGCGCATAGCGATCTATGGCCGCGTTTCGACCAGCCACCAGGTCGAGCACCAAACCATTGAGCAGCAACTCGGGCGCCTGGTCGCCCATATCGGCACGCATGCTGCCGAGGCGTGGGCGCTGGATCCAGCCCACGTGTTCCGCGACGACGGCTTCAGCGGCGCCGTGCTGGCGCGCCCGGGCCTCGACCGTTTGCGCGACGCCGTGAAAGGTCATGAGGTGGACCGAGTGCTCGTCACGGCTCCCGACCGCCTTGCGCGCAACTACGTCCACCAGATGGTGCTCTTGGAGGAGTGGGGGCGTGCCGGGTGTGCCACGGAGTTCCTGGACCGGCCCATGAGCGACGACCCGCACGACCATCTGTTGCTGCAGATCCGCGGCGCTGTGGCCGAGTATGAGCGGACCCTGATTGTCGAGCGCATGCGCCGCGGGCGGCTTGCCAAGCTGCGCGCCGGCACATTGCTGCCATGGACACATGCTCCCTATGGCTACCGCATGAGCCCAGACCGGCCGCGCGATCCGGCAGGAGTGTCGGTCGACCCGGCCGAGGCCGCCGTAGTGGCCGAACTGTTCGCCATGTATCGCGAGCCCGGGACCTCGCTGATGCAGCTCGCCGCCTTTCTTGATGCCCGCGGTGTGCCCACGCCGCGCGGTGGGCCACGGTGGTCTAGTCCGACCGTCCGGGGCATTCTGCGCAATCCGACCTATACGGGGCAGGTGCATGCCCAGCGCACCCAGTATCGCCCGCCCACGCACCGACGCTCGGCGACGCACCCCATCGGCCGCCCCCACGGCACGGCGGTGCCGCAGCCGCAGGACACCTGGCTCCTCGTGGCGCAAGTGCCCGCCGTGGTAAGTCAGGCGCAGTTCGACGAGGTGCAGGCGAAGTTGGCGACCAACCAATCCTTTGCTCGGCGGAACAACACGGCGCATCAGTATCTGCTGCGCGCCCTGGTGAGCTGCGGCCATTGCGGCCTGGCCAGTACCGCACGAGCAACCAACGGGCGGAACTTCTACTACCTGTGCAATGGCAAGGGCCACAGCACCTTCTCGCACCGCGCCACATGCTGTCCGGCGCGCCACACACCCGCCAGGCAGCTTGATGACCTGGTATGGAACGACCTCTGCGCGATGCTGGCCGAGCCGGAGCCACTGGCCAGGGCCGTGGCACGCGCACATGGCGGAGCGTGGCTGCCGCAAGAACTGCTCGCGCGTCGCGAAACGCTGCGGCAGGGCCAGACAAGCTTGCGCCAGCAGCTCGAACGGCTCACCGACGCCTATCTCAGGGCCGTCATCCCTTTGGATGAATACGAGCGGCGCCGGCGCGACATCGAGCAACGGGTGCAGGCGCTGTCTGGACAGGAAGAGCAGCTCCGCCACGATGCTGCGCGCCAGCAGCAGCTTGCCGGCATTGCGGCATCGCTGGAGGGGTTCCGCGAGCGGGTGCAGGCCAGCCTGACCCAGGCCAGCTTTGAGCAGCGCCGCCAACTCGTGCTGCTGCTCGTCGATCGCGTGATCGTCACTGATGCCGATGTAGAGATCCGGTACGTCCTGCCCACCAGCCCGGACAGCGAACACGTCCGGTTTTGCCGTTTGCGTAAAGACTACTTCCACGACCCAGCGCCGCGGCAGCAGCACGAAGCCGCGCTTGGCTTCTGGTAGCCTGACCACCTCCAATTCGATACCATGCGCCTTCGCAGCATCGGCTGCTTTGCTGCCCGTATAGCCCTGGTCGACATAGGCCAAATCAACGCTCTGACCGGTCGAGGCCTGCACCGCCTGGGCAAGCCGCCCAACCTCGACCCGGTCATCGACACTGGCAGGTGTGACATGTAGCGCCAGCAGATGCCCCAGCGTGTCGACTGCCAGGTGCAGCTTGGAACCCTTCTTGCGCTTGGCGCCATCGTACCCGGCCCGCTCGCCGCTTTCCGGCGTGGAACGCAACGTCCGGCTATCCAGAATGGCAGCGCTGGGCTGCGGCTTTCGTCCAGCCGCCAGTCGCAGCACCGTTCGCAGGTCCTCGGCCAGCGCCTCGAAGCAGCCTGCCGCCAGCCAGCGCTGCGTCTGCTGGTACACCGCCGCCCAAGGCGGCAGGTCATTCGGCATCCAGCGCCAGGGCGCGCCGGTCTTCACCACGTAGCGTAAGCCGTTGAACACCTCGCGTAGCGAATGGTCCCGCTGCCCGGCTTGCTCCGGCAAGAGCGTCAGGTAGGGTGCAACCAGCGCCCATTCCTCATCAGACACATCGGATGGGTACGGCTTCCGGGCAATCATGCCGCGCAACCTGATCGTTACCAGCCCAGAGGTCCATAACAACCTCTAGCACTACTTGGGCACTTTGAGGCTGTGGAACGGTTACCTTCCTGCTGAACGATGCAGCGGGAGGCGAGGATGATGGC
>NZ_RFLX01000045.1 GCF_003696345.1 Teichococcus wenyumeiae
CCCTGGACTACCGCACGCCAGAACAGGCAGAACGACAAGCAGCAAACGTAGCGTAACCCGTCCACGCAAGTCGTGGAGGATCACCTCCTGGATCCAGACGCTGGCCATCGCGCCAGGTATCGGCCCTGGCCGACTGTTATTCGAGACGATGGCCTGTTGAGTGTCGGAACCGGCCCCCGGGTCGACAGTCAGGTCCTTTTATCCGACTGGCTGGAGGCCATCGCCTCGAAGGACCTGACGGGATGGCGGTGGAAGATCGACCGCAGCGTGATGCCTAATGAACTGATGATCACGGAGCGGCGCTAAATGCGCCGGAAGCGTCGGCCCGTGCCTGGTCTGCCAGGTTAGGATGATTATGATGCTGATCTGGTGATCAGGTAGCCGGAAAGGATGCTTGAAGCCGGGAAGGACATTGTGCCGGCTTGGCGCTCCGGATGCTATGCTGGTCGTATGACCTGCCTACCAGTTTCCACGAGCCCAACCGAGATGCTGACTGCCGCGGAGCGCGAGTTGCTCCGGCGCGAGTTGTGCGTGCGGTTCGGCACTCCACCCCGGCTGGCGGATGGGATCTTCCTACGGGTGTGGCGCAGCGGTCCTCTGGTTGGACAGCCAAAAGTGCCGGCAGCGGTGCAGAGCTTGGTGGAGCGCGGCCTAATGGTGATTGGCGCCAGATCACCGCACCTGGCCCGGGCCTACTTCACGGAGGCAGGCTTGGCCGCGCTGTGGTGGCTGGCGGCCCAGCGCCGCGGGCTGGATCCGGTGCAGTTCGCGCATGTCCGGCAGGAACTTGGAATGGAAGCAGCGGAGCCAGCAGATCCCGAGTAGGGGAGGGGCAGCCTGCCGAGCCACTACCCTTCGGCTCGGTCAGGGCTACGCTTGTATCGGATCATCGCTCCGGATGACGTTTCCGCGTTCAATATCCAATAATGATCTCTACCCTGCGGCTCTCCGTCCGGCTCGCTGCAAATGGTACGGCTCCGCGTGGCTAAACTCGGATGCGGTCTGCTGCCACACTGGCCGCCCCTAGATCATCCGCTACGTTCCATGCCCGCGCGTGGCATTGCCAAGTTGTTGTGGCGGTGGTCGCGCTAGATCGGGGGGCGTGGAGGCTTGCACGTTCACACTGCCGTTTGGGCGCACGTCTCCTGCTGCCAGCCTCGGAAGGCCTCGGCGCGGACACGCCGGTACTGGGCTGCAGTTATCAGGTGCCGCCGTGGGCGGAAGTGGCCGTAGATCATGCTGTGCGCTGACAGGAACCGCTGGGCTTGCTCAGGCGACTTGAACCGTTGCATCTGCCTCTCCTGGCGCCGGGTCGGGCGATGGGAGTTCTCGGCACGGTTGTTGAGGGAGCGGCTGGTCCGGTGCCGCACATCCGGCAGGACCTCACGCTGGGCCACGCCGTAGCTTCGCAGGCCATCCGTGACGAGACGCTTGGGCTTGTACTTCAGTCTAGCCAGCAGGCGCATGAAAAAGCGCTTGGCCGCGGTCGCGTTCCGCCGACCTTGCACCAGGATATCGAGCACGACGCCGTGCTGGTCCACCGCCCGCCAGAGATAGTGCAGTTCGTCAATGATGCGCAGGAAGCCCTCATCCAGGTGCCAAGTGTCGCCCGGTCGCCGGCGCAGCTTGCGGGCGAAGTCCGGCCCCGAACCTCAGGCACCACTGACGAATGCTCTCGTGGGTGGCCGTGATGTCTCGCTCGGCCAGGATCAGCTCGACGTCCCGTAGGCTCAGGCTGAAGACATGATAAAGCCAGACGGCGTGGCTGATGATCTCGGCTGGGAAGCGTAGCCGGGATAGGTGGCGAGGTCGGGCGACATGCTGCCAGCTTGGCCCGGGCACCTCACTCCGGCCAGGGGCCGCCAAGCTGACAATGCCCTGGAGAGGCCAATATCTCGCGCTGGAAGCGGGTGATCGGAGATACACTGCGCTCGCACGCGGACGGGCGCCAGGCGACCGAGGTGGCGATCACTGCCGACGTCCTCAATCGCATGCTCGACCTTGGTCACCCAGTGTACGTCAGCATCACGTGCTTCGAAGCACGGGTAGAGGGATCAGCATGCCCACACCGCTGAGCCATCCAACAAGGTAGATCGACGGGGTACCGTGGTTTGTCGCTGCCCAGCCCGCAATGCCTCTGTGACAAACCACTGCCGCCAGGAAATGGAAGTCCGGCAGGGATTGGCGCCCCCCCGCTCAGTCCTCCAGTCTAAGGGCGGTTTGCTGAGGATCTCTCAACGATAAGTAGCCAGTTGCGGAAGGCGCCTCCTCGGAGCGCAACCGGATCATTGCATCTGAGTTCTTTCCTTGATGTAAGAATGTTGCATAATATGAAACCAGCCTTGTAGACGTGGTTCATGAGCTAGGGCAGTCGGCTTGGCCCTGGCTCCGCTGACGCGGAAGCGAAGCCTGGCTCTCTTCAACCCTTTCGCATGGCTGTGCGCCCGATGAACACCGACCTGCCAATGGCTAACCCGGTTATTGCCAGACGCGAGGAGCGGAGGGCTCCTCTTGAGTCCAGCCTTGCCGCAGCCACCGGCATCACCACGGGGGTCGCTATCTCAGCCGTGTTCTGGGTGGTCGTCATCTGCGCTGTTCGGGCAGCGATGAACTGACACTGGCAATCTGAGTGATCAAGGCCGCGCCTGCCTTGAGTCGCGTGTCCAAGACCACCTCAGTTGCCGTGGACGACGGCTTTCATGGGCCCGTTGACGCCCGCCCGAAGGTGTCCTTGGGCAGGCAGATCAGCAGCATTGTTCCGAAGATCCAGCATTCCTGCCGCTTGCACCTGGGAGCAGGTGAGCGGGTCGAATGCAAATGCCTGCTTATATGCATTGCTGCCCTGACAGCAGCCAAGCGGTTTGCGGCGATCAATGGAAGTCCCTACTTCCCGGCATCCTGACTGGCCGTCGTGAGCTTGGCTCCGGCCGCCGCACCTCATCCGCCCGGCCGAGTGCCGCATCCCCCCAGGGCAGATTGGCCTCGTGGTGCATCAGCCCGTTCAACAGGTCGGTACGGTCGATCAGCGCCCGGCAGATCAGGTGGGTGATCGGCACTTCCGCATGCCGCGTCTCCCGCTCGATCTTTGCCTCCACCAGCAGCAGCCGGGCGCCGAGCAGCGCCGCCCGGTCGCGCGCCCCGACATCCGCCCAGACCACCAGATTGGCCGTGCCATGCTCGTCCTCGATGGTGACGAAGACCACCCCCTTCGCCGTACCCGGCCGCTGCCGCATCAGCACCAGCCCAGCGAGCTTCACGCGGCTCCCCGGCGGCAGGGTGGCGATCTCCCGCGTGTCCCGACAGCCCAGCGCCCGCAGCTGCGGTCGCAGCAGCGTCAGCGGGTGGTCCCCGAGCGTCAGTCCGGTGGCGGTGTAGTCCAGCACCACCGCCTGACCCATGCTTTCCGGCGGCAGGTCGGGGGCGGGTTCTGGGAGCAGCGGCGGCTCGCCAACGGCGGCCTGCTGGGCCGCCAGCCGCAGCAGCGGCGGGACGTCGTGCTCCACCCCCTTGGCAGCCCAGAGCGCCTCCCGCCGGCTGGTGCCCATGCTGCCAAAAGCGTCCGCCTGCGCCAGCGCCTCCATCGCCTTGCGGCCGATGTTGGCCCGCCGCACCACCTCCTCGGGTGAGGCAAAGGGCGAACCGTTGCCGCCGCTCCTGGCCTTGACGATCTGCTGCCCGTCCTGCGCCGAGAGGCCCTGCGCCAGCCGCAGCCCCAGCCGCAACGCGTAGCCCTCGGCACTCCGTTGCTCCGGCTCCAGCGCGCAGTCCCAGAGGCTGGCGTTCACATCGAGCGGCCGGATCTCGACGCCGTGCTCCCGGGCATCCCGCACGATCTGCGCCGGCGCGTAGAAGCCCATCGGCTGGCTGTTCAGCAGGGCGGCGGCGAACACCGTCGGGTGGTGGCACTTCAGCCAGGAGGAGGCATAGGCGAGGTGGGCAAAGGAGGCGGCGTGGCTTTCCGGAAAGCCATAGGAGCCGAAGCCTTCGATCTGCTTGAACACCCGCTCGGCCAGTTCGGGATGGTAGCCGCGCTTGACCATGCCGCCGATCAGCCGCGCGCGATACTCGCCCACCCCTTGCGTGTGCTTGAAAGTCGCCATCGCCCGGCGCAGCTTGTCGGCTTCCTCGGGGGAGAAGTCGGCGGCCACCATGGCAACGCGCATCGCCTGCTCCTGGAACAGCGGCACGCCGAGGGTCCGCTGCAGCACGTTCTTCAGCTCGTCCGGGTGGCCGATGCCCTTGCCGGGTTGCGGATAGACCGGCTCCTCCTCACCCCAGCGGCGGCGCAGGTAGGGATGCACCATGTCGCCCTGGATCGGCCCCGGCCGGATGATCGCGACCTGGATCACCAGGTCGTAGAACCGCTCCGGCCGCAGCCGCGGCAGCATGTTCATCTGCGCCCGGCTTTCCACCTGGAACACCCCTAGGCTGTCCGCCCGCCGCAGCATGGCATAGGTCTGGGGGCAGTCCTTCGGCACCCCGGCCAGGTCCAGCTCGATCCGGTGGTGCTGCCGCAGCAGCGCAAAACCGCGGCGCAGACAAGAAAGCATGCCGAGGGCCAGCACATCGACCTTGAGCAGCCCCAGCGCGTCGATGTCGTCCTTGTCCCACTCCAGCGTGGTGCGGCCTTCCATGGCGGCGTTGGTCACCACCGCCAGCTCGATCAGCGGCCCCCGGCTCATCACGAAGCCACCCACATGCGTCGCCAGGTGGCGCGGGAAGTCTTGGATGTCTTCGGCGAGTTCCAAGGCCAAGGCGAGGCGGCGATCCGTCGGATCCAACCCCTCGGAGCTAGCGACCTCACTGAGGCTGCTGTCCCGCCCCGGGCCCCAGGAACCCTTGGCCAGCTTGGCGGTGACGTCCTCCGACAGGCCCAGCGCCTTGCCGACCTCTCTGACAGCACTGCGGGCGCGGTAGCGGATCACCGTGCCGGCGATCGCCGCCCGCTCGCGGCCATAGCGTTCGTAGATGTGCTGGATCACCTCCTCGCGCCGCTCGTGCTCGAAATCGACGTCGATATCGGGCGGCTCGTTCCGGTTGGCCGAGACAAAGCGCTCGAACAGCAGGTCGTGCTTGGACGGGTCCACGGCCGTAATGCCGAGCACGTAGCAGCAGGTGGAGTTGGCGGCCGAGCCACGCCCCTGGCACAGAATGCCCTTGTGGCGCGCAAAGCGGACGATCTCGTGCACGGTGAGGAAGTAGGCGGCGTAGTCGAGCTGCGCGATCAGCGCCAGCTCGTGGCGGATGCGGGCCTGAATGTCCTCCGGCACACCCCCGGGCCAGCGCTCCTGCGCAGCCACCCAGACGCGGTCACTCAGCGTCTGCTGCGGCGTGCGGCCGGGCTCCAGGATTTCGTCCGGGTATTCGTGCCGCAGTTCTGCGAGGGAGAAGCCGGAACAGGCGTCCAGCACTCGTAGGGTGTTACCGAGTGCCGCCGGATGCCGGGCGAACAGCCGCGCCATCCGGGCCGAGCTGCGCAGCGCCCGCTCGCCATTGCGCTCGGCGGCGCGGCCCAGCGTCTCCACTGTCCGCCCCAGCCGGATGGCGGTGAGCACGTCGGCCAAACGACGTCGGTCGCGGTGGTGGTAGCGCACGTCACCGGAGGCCAGCAGCGCGGCATCGGCGGCCTCCGCCATGCTGGCCAGCCGATCCAGCCGCGGCCGGTCCTCGCCATCCAGGCGGCACCAGGCGCCGCAGAACAGTGGCAGCGCCAGCCGACCGCGCAGCGCCGCCGCGTCCTGCCGCAGTCGGTCGGCGAAGGTGGCATCCGGCCGCAGTGGCGGCATCAGCGCCAGGCACCAGCCCTGGGCGTGCGCGAGCAGCTCGTCGCGGGTGAGATCACACTCGCCCTTGGGTGAGCGCATACGGCCGCGCGACAGCAACGTGGTCAGCCGGCCGTAGCTCCTCCGATCCGTCGGCCAGGCCAGGTACTCGGCGCCGTCCGCCAGCAGGAGGCGGGTGCCGACCACAAAGGGCAGGCCGAGTTCTTTCGCCGCCACATGGCCGCGCACCACCCCGGCCAGGCTGTTGGTGTCACAGATCCCGATCCCGGTGTGCCCCAGCGTTTTGGCCTGCGCCACCAGTTCCGCCGGATGCGAGGCGCCGTCGAGCAGCGAAAAGTTGGAGCGGGCGCCGAGCTCCGCATAGCCGGGCATGGGTCAGGCAAAGACGCCATGCAGGAACCAGCGCGGCGGTTCCACCCGGCCCGGCTCCCACAGCCGGCAGATCCACAAGCGGGTGCCGTCGCTGCATTCCACCCGGTAGTAGTCGCGCACCGGGCGTTCGGCATCCTCGCCCCACCATTCCGGCTCGAGGCGCTCCGGCCCCACCCAGTGGATCACTCGCTGCAGCATGCCGCCCCAGCGCAGTTGCGCCGGTGGGCCGTTCGGCACCGCTGCCGTCACCCCCAGCGGAATGGGGGTGGCGAACAGCCGGATCGGGCGGTGTTCCTCGCCCAAGGGGACCGGCAGCGCCACGGGAGCGAACGGGTCGGCGGGCGCCACGGCATATTCCGGCCAGTGGCTGTCGACCGGCTGCAGGCGGAACACCGGCAGCCGCTGCGACAGCCGGTCGATCAGTTCTGCGAGTGCGCCGTCCTCGGCCGCGGCCGCCCCATCCCGCAGCTCGCCGCGGAGCACCGCCTGCACGCCCTCCAGCGGCTCGGTGACATTGGCCTCGAGCACGAAGCGCTCGAAGCCGAGATCGGGTTCCAGCGTGCCCAGCGGCTCAGCAAACAGCCGTCGCAGATGCGCTATGTCGCGTGCAGCGGCGCCGGTGCCGATCGCCACCTCCTGCACCGCGCCATCGACCCGCCAGGCGCGCAGCGTCAGCCGCCGGGCGCCGCGGCCCGCCTCCAGCTGCTGGCGGCAGAGCTCCGCCAGCAGCGCCTCCAGCACATGGTCGATGGCCGGACGGGTGAAGATCGGCTCCAGGCAGTCGCGGATTGCCAGGAAGGCCGCCGGCTCACGCACCGGCCGCACCGGGCGAGTCCGCGCGCCGCTGACACCATCCAGCGCGTTCAGCAGGACCTGGCCGAAGCGCCGCGCCAGTGGCGCGCGTGGTTGGCGCAGCGCGTCACCCACCGTCTGCACGCCGAGCCGGCTGAGGCCGCTGACCACCTCTGGGGGAAGGCGCAGGGCGGCGAGGGGCAGGGAGCGCACGGCTGCGAGATCCTGATCCGGCGGTACGATCAGCCCATTCGTTGTCCGCGCCAGCGCTGCGGCGGTCTCAGCAAAGCCGGCCAGCGCCGCGCGCACGGCGAAGCCCGTTCGCTGCAGCCCGTCCCGCACCTGTTGCAGCAGGGCGGCCTCACCGCCAAACAGGTCGGTGCCGCCGGTGATGTCGAGCAGCAGCCCATCGGTGCCGTCTACTGCCGCCAGCGGGGTCCAGCGCAAGCACCACACGGCGAGGCGCTCCAGCAGATCGGCATCGGCCGCAGCATCGGCTTGGCGCAGCACCAGCCCAGGGCAGATCGCTTGCGCGTCGGCGAGCGCCTGGCCGGCATAAATCGCCGGGCCTTCGGCAGCCGTCAGCAGACGGCGGTTGCCCGCGGTAGTCCAGGCGGCGAGGGGAACACCCCGCAGGGCCGGCTCCAGCCGTCGCAGCCGGTCGGTCGGCAACTGCGGCAGCCAGAGCGCCAGGATGCGGCGGGCCATGGCCTCATCCGGCGCTGTGCGGGGGTGCCGGGCGCCGGCGCATCAGCACGAAGCCGGCGAGGTGGAGATGCTCCATCAGCCGTTCGGCGGCGAGGCTCGCCACCATCTGCCCACCACTGGGGCGCGGCTTGCCACGCGCATCATAACGCAGCGCGTAGGCGAGGGCCTCGGTGATCTCGTCCGAGGTCGCGGCCGTCAGTTCGGAAGCCAGCGGGGCAGAAGGTTTATGCGGGTGCGAATCGTCGGCCATGGCTGGAGCCTATCAGCGTAGTGGAACGAATCAAGAACAGATTCTACCGCAATCCGTTGCAGGGTCCTGTGCCGCTCGCCTGGATGCCGCCGTCAGGTCTGCTGCAGCGACAGGCGCAGGCTCATCTGCGTGAGGTAGCGGCTGACCTCGCGCAGACCCTGCAGCCGGGCCTTGCGGATGACGTCGTGCGGGGCCGCACCCCGGAACGGCTGCGGACGCAGCGGCGTGGACAGCCACTGCGCGGGATCAAGGCCGAGCTGGGCCAGGGTGGCGTCGAGGGCGCGCATGGCGGCGACCACCTCGGTCTCGCTGTCGCTGAGCTTGAAGCGCGGCCGGGTGCCCTTCCGGGTCAAGCCGCCGGCATGGCCGATCAGCTGCAGGGCGTCGAGGTCGGGCAGCTTCCAGTGGTCCACCAGCGACCAGAAGGTGCCGGAGGACAGGCCGGTGCGGGGCGCGTGGGCTGCCGGTTTAGGCGCTTCCGCCGGAGCCACCTTTGGCTGCGAGGGTGAGGATGCTGCCGGCTTCGCCGCCGCCGCCGCCGCCGCCGCCGCGGTCCTGGAGCGGGTCTTGCTCTGCGAGGGTCGGCCACCGGGTGCCTGGCGTCGGACGGGTTCAGTGCGCCGCGGTTTCGGAGCGGGTGCGGGCGTCAGAGGTGGGGGCGCCGCAACCGCGGGCCGCAGCGGATCGGCCGTGTCCGCAGGACCGGAACCGTCCAGATCGACGCCGCAATGCTGCACGAAGCGCTCCAGCGTCTCGGTGAAGAGGCCAAGCGGCTCCAGCACGGACACGGCGGAGGGTGGCTCGGCCAGACGCCCGTCCCGCTGCAGGGCGGACGGGGTCTCGAGAAAGGCGTCGAGCTGCAGCAGGGCTGGCTTCAGCGGATTGCGGTTGTCGATGCGGCGGGTCTCAGGCGGTCCGGCATAGCCCTGCTCAGAGGCCACCACGGCCTCGATCAGGCGGGAGATGGCGCTGTGCAGCAGGCTGGCGGCATTGCGGGTGCCGCCCGCATCGGCGAGCGTCCGCGCGTCCCGGGCATCGGCATGGGCCAGCCGGAGCAGGCTGGCGATGGCCTGCCGCACGGCCACCCGATGGGCGGTACGCACCGTCATGCGCCAGCACTGTCCTTCGGTTCTGCCGACGTCACCGCCTCCAGGCCGAGTTCCTGGCGAACATGCGCGAACTGCACCGGATCCAGGCCGCGGCGCTGAGAGGCGAGCCAGCGCAGCGCGGCCAAGCCTGTCTCGGTGAAGTAGGCCCGGGCCATGTGGGAGGATCCGGCGGCGACGGTCATCAGGCCGCGGTCCACCATGCTTTGCACCGCCGCCGGGATCTTGGGTTGTCCCGCCAGCGGGCCCGTCCGCCAGACCCGCAGATGGATGCCATCGGCCAGCCGGGGAGGGCTGCCGAACCGCACGCAGAACTCGCGTCGGAGCAGGTCGCGCTCCGCGGCCGTGAGCACCGCGGACGTGTCGGTAGGAACGGGCGAGGGGGTCATGCGATCACCATAGCATTGGTGGCCGGATCGTCGGCATGACCCATGAGCGTCCACCACCCGTTGCAAGACCTCCAGTGGCAGCCGGGCCGGAACCGCTGCCCGCCCTCGTTCGCGCTCTGATCTCCTGGCGCCGGAGCAGTCGCGGCGGGCATGCACACGCGATGCTGGACGCGCTGACGAACCGGCCGTCCTCGGTGAGGCTCATTCGGTTTCAATGTCCGGTTCCGGCATCCAGTCGGGCGGCAGAGGGGCCGCGGCATGTGCCTCCGCGACGCGCCGCAGCGCCGCCGCCTCATCGTCCGACAGCGGCCGGATCCCGCGGGGGTAACGCACCCACTCCCCCCGGTCGCATCCCATCCTGTCGCAGATCTCGCGCAACTCCGGCGATAACGGCGCATGCGCCGCCGCCAGATCCTCCAGCCAGGCGGCGAAATCATCGCGGATCTCGTGCCGCCCGTTTGCCATCTGGCGCACAGCGGCTTGCCCCACACCCAGCCGACGCGCGAGACCGCGTTTGGTCCAACCAATGGTGTCGAGGCACTCGGCGAAGCGGGCGGGAGTCATGGACATGCGGAGGCTCATGCCCCAGCGCGGCCGGCGACCGCAACGCAGAAGGCCGCCCGGAGGCGGCCAGCGGCACAGTGACACGCGGAACGGCAGGGGCAGGCTAAAGCCCGCCCGAACCTGCTGCTGCAGGGCCCTCATGGCCCAGGTTCGACGCCTGGCGCAGGGCGGTAGGGCGGGATCGCCGCGGCGGTGCGCGCAGCGGCGCGCTGGTGCAGCAGGTCGAGCAACAGCGCCTCGCTCTCGCCGTCGATCAGGTTGCGGATGATGGCGCGGCCAGCGGCATCTTCGATCACGGCGCAGAGGAAGACGGGATCGTCGGCGCTGGTGCCGAGGGCCAGGCCATTGCCGGCGTCGTCGTGGAGCACGAGCGGACAACCCAGAATGGGCAGGGCGTGGAGATCCATGGTGCGGAGCTTTCGACGGGGTGGCGGAGCGTGGGGAGAAAGGGGCGGGGATCGTTCCCGCCCTGGCTTGTCAGGCCGCGCCCTTGAGGGCCGCCATGCGCTCGCCTAGCAGCCACAGTGCCCGGTTCAGCTTCACATCCTGATCGATGCCCGTGACCTCGCGCGAGCGGACCCGACGCGGGCGGTTGTTGGCGTCACGGCCCCAGGCCCGTAGGCCGCCACGGATGGTGTTTTCCTGCACCCGGTTGAAGGTGGTCCAAAGGTCGTCCGCGGTGTCCGCAGCGCGGCGGGCGCGTAGGAACTGCTCCGCCTGGATCGGCGTGGCCACATGGCCCGCCGCATCCCCGAAGCGGATCACGCGGGCGGCTTCCGCAAGGATGGCCTGCTCGTCGCGGTTCAGGGTGACGCCGGCCCAGGCATCGGCCGCCGCAATGGCCTGTCGCGAGACGTCCAGGACCTCGTAACTGCCCTCGATCACCTGGTGCACCACGTCACCCTTGTGCGGCACTTTGACGGAGCGCTCCGGTCCGTCCGACACCACCATCCCGTTGAGGCAGGCGAGGCGAAACACACCCGCTGTGACGTGGTAGGCGCTGGTGCCGTCGTGGCTGTTGATCAACACGACCTCGGGAAAGGTCATGCCCAGGCGGCGCGGCTGGCTGGCCTGCCCTTTGTGGCGGAAGCGGATCAGGTGCTTGGTGTGGCCGTCGCGGCTGGCATCGCGCGGGCGGGTTTGCCGCGCCAGCACGGGCACGAAGCCTTCGCGCCGCAGGCCCGCAATCACGTCCGCGGTCGGGATATAGGCGTAGCGGGCGGAGCGGGAGGCATGCGCCTCGGTCGCGAAGGCGGAGGGAGCGACCTGTGCCAGCTCGGCATCCGAGAGCGGTGCGGCGCCCATCGCGGCGCTGAAGCCTGACCGCGTGGCGCGGGAGGAGTGGAAGAACGTCATGGGGGAGCACCTTGCTCTTGCCACCGAAGCCAAACGCCTCGGCTGAGAAGAACAGTACGCCTCCCGCCCCTGCAGAGCAAGAGTTTTAAAGTTTAAACTGCTAATACAAGAACACAGAACCGCGAGGCTGCGGAACAGCCGACAGCGGCCGCGCCACCCGGCGCGGTCACGCCGCCGGCTTGTGCGGGAACTGTGCCTCGATGAGCTCCAGGATCACCGCTTGCGGTGTGACGGTGCGGCCGCTCGCAGCACTCCGCCGGGCGCCTTCCTCCACCAGCTGTGCGAGTTGGCTGCGCGGAATCCGGAGCGTGACCTGCACGGTGTCGCCGGGCGAGGGCCGACCCGGACGGCGCTTGGCGGGCGGCGCGGCGTCTGCGGTATCCGGAGCGGCGGAGCGGGGCATGGAAGCATCCTTCTGCGAGCGCAGCGTCGTAACTTAGAAACGTTAAAACTTCAACTGTGACTGTAGAGACCTCGCCCTGTGATGTGCTGGCGGAGCCACCGCGCCGCTGCGACAAGAGCGCTCAAGCTGTAGGCCGCCGCTACGACGAGCTCCTACAGGCGGGTAGCAACACCCCTGAGCGGCCCGCGCCCGAGATGCACCAGGACACGAGCAGCAGGCGCAGCGCTGCGGCGCCCTGTTGAAGGGTAGGCCGTGGCCGGGGGTTACGAGCGCGGCCCGGCTGGCGCCGCCGGGGGCGGCGCCTCGTCCAGCCACAGCGGCACGGCGCAGGCCCGCCGGCCGCTGGCGTCCGACCACACCGCGCGCCCCTCGCAGCGGGCCAGCAGACCCACGAGGTCGTTGCGCCGAATGGCGTCGGCCCACGCCTGAGCGGATGCGGAGCCCTCTGACAGCGCGGCGCGGATCACGCCTGTGGCGTGCCGCACCTCCGCGACCTCCGTTGATCTTCCCCAGAGGTAGCCGCCGCCGAGCACGCCCAGCAGCAACACCGCCGCGCCGACGCCTGACAGCATAGCCATCCGACGGGATTGAACACCGGCCTGACGGACGAAGTCGGCCCGACACGCCTGCACGAGCTGACGCGTCATCTCCGCCCGCGCTGTCGCGTCCAGCGGCTGCCGGCTGGCCTCCGCGTGGTGCAGCAACTCGCCCATGGCGCCGAGACTGGCCCCGAAGGCGTCGAGGACCGGGCCGAGCGGATCGCCTTCCAGCTGCGCCTTCGATGCCGCGAGGCGCAGATCGGCGCGGGCGCGACCGATGGCCGCACGCGGGTCGGACGGCGTCGCGGTCGGCGCGCTCAGGGTATCCACGAGCGGATCGGCGCCAGGGCCGCTGCCATGTCCGCCATCCACTTGCGGACGCGGCTGCGGTCGAACGGTCCGAGGATGGCGCCGGGCTGGTCAGCCGGGGCCTGACCGTCGCGGGCCTGGCCGAAGCGGAGCCGCTTGCCCTCGATTTCGGCCGCCACCCCGGCGTCCAGCCGCGGCATCCAGATCGGCACCGCCCCGCGTGCCACGGCGGCCCGGAAGGCGCTGTGCCGCAGCACGCGGGCGAAGGCCTCCTCGCGCGGCATGGTGGGATCGGCGAGGCCGGCATTGAGGATCAGCGCCGTGGCGCGGGGCTGGAACCCTTGCGCCTCGTAGCCGGCCAGCACACCCAGGTCATCGACGCGCGGCGACAGGGTATAGAGCGCCACCGGATGCACGCCGGCCTCTTCCAGGCTGCCGGCGAGGTCAGGCACGTCCTCCAGCAGCTTGCCCATGCTGAGGTCGCCGCCGCCCATGTCGAGCAGCGCGCTCTGCTGCTCGGCCATGACGAAGCCGAGCAGTTCTTCTGCCCAGCGGGCAACGCCGGTGGGATCGGTGGTGTCGGGCTGCGCCACGTCGTTGACGAAGCTGGCCAGCGAGCGGTTCTGCGGGTCGAGCGCCGCGGCAATGGGGGCCGGCTGCCCGGGGCGAGCTTCCTCCATGATGTAGCGCAGCAGCGTGGTTTTGCCGCTGCGGCCGGGTCCCATGACGAACAAGGCCTTGGGGCCGGTGCCGAGGTCCACGGCTGGGGTGGTCTGTAGCGTCGCCGCGGTATTGTCTCGGGGACGGGCGGCCGGGCCGACCGGAACCTCCTTCTCGTCCTCGATGGAGCGGGCGCGACCGAACAGGCGGAGGGCGGGTGCACGGTCGGGCTGAGGCAGGGGCGCGGCGGTGGTGGCGTTCTTCATGGTCAGCCTTCGAGTCATTTCAGGGAGGCCGGCTTGAACCGGGGCCGCGGCTTCGGATCGAAGGCGCCTTCGGTCGGATCAAAGGCCGGACGAGCGGGTGGGGGAGGCGGAGCCGCCGCGGGGGCAGGAGGTGCCCCGGATAGCGCGGCGGCTGGTGGAGGTGTCTGCGTAACCGGTTGGGTCGCCACGGGCGCGCCGGTGGCTGCGGCCTTGGCCGCGGCGATCTGCGCCTTGGACCGCCGCCGCCGTTGTCCCTTGGCGTTCAAGGCTCCGGTGACGCGGTGGTAGGCCCGTCGCACCGCCTCGGTTTTCGGCGGCTGTCCGTTGGCATCGCGGATCCCCAGCTTGGCCAGGGTGCGGGCAATGTCGTCCCAGCTGGGTCGCACCGTGTTCATCCGCTCGGTGATCAGCGCGTGGTGCTGGCGCATCCAACCGAGCAGGGGGGAGCGGCCCGTGAGCTGGGCGAACGCTTCCTGCGCCGTCGTGGTTGTGGGTGGGGTCGCAGGGTCGGACAAGCCGGTGATCCGTGTTGCAGCTGCCTGGAATCTTGGCCCAGAGAGGCCGATCTGTGCAACCGCGCCCGCGGTTCAGACACGGATAAGTCACCGCTTAGGTGCACCTAAGAGACAGATAAGGGACAACTAAGTCACATCCAGGTCACGTCAAAGGCACTAAAACAGACAAAATCAGACAGAAGTCTCCACCAAAGAGACAAGGAGGGCTCCAGGAGGGGACGCTTTGGACACGAGGCGAAGAGGGGAGGGGAGAGAGAAGTTTTCTACCAGACCAATGCATCCTAGACGGATGCTGGTCTCGCCTCTGCCGTGGCGGCTAAGGTGATGCGATCACCCCAGGTCGAGGAAGCCGCCATGTCTGATGAAGTCGCCGCCGAACTGGCCCGGTTGCGGGAGGCCGTCGAGACGCTGACCCAGGGGCTGCGGATGATGGTGGAGACGCAGGCCACGCAGTCCGAAATGCTGCGCGTCATCCTGGAGGCGGCCACCGAGGAGGCCGGCGAGAGCCCGCTGCCGGGGCTACTGACGCAGATCGTGGAACGGCTGGACGAGCAGACTGGAATTCTGCACCGCATCGAGGTCGTGGCCGGTGGCGGGCTGGCCAGCGACGCCCAGAACGAGGACGAAGACCGCGCTGGTCAGCGCCTGGCAGCGTCAGTGCCGCGGCAGTAGCAAGCCGGCCCATGCTCACCTTCCGCAAGGGCGCGGCTTCGGTGTCACCCGCGGGTGCGCGAGCGATGGCCGACCACCTGATGGAGGAAACCCTTTCGCCCGAGGCCGTGGCGCTGGGGGATTACTACACCCGTAACCGGGCAGCCGAGTTGGGCGCAGGGCCAGGACCAGACGGCGAGGCGGGACCGGAGGCATCGAACCGGGGCACGCGGCCGCAACCTCGGCGCGACATGCCCTCCCGCCTGGCGGCGGCGCTGGGGATCGACGCGCACGGCATCCCGACCGTGGAGCAGGTCAGCCAGATCCTCGCCGGGCAGCGGGCGGACGGGACGCCGCTGCAAACCAACAGCAACGCCGGAGCGCGCAGCGTCAGCTACATCGACCTGTGCTTCTCCGCGCCCAAGAGCGTCAGCCTGGCGTGGGCTTTTGCCCCGACCGAGGCCGAGAGGGCGACGATCCTGCAAGCACATCGCGACGCGGTGGACGCCTCGCTGCGCTATGTGGCGCGCGATATCGGCGTGGCCCGCCGCGGCGATGGCGGCAAGGCTGGCAGCGAGGCCGGGCAGATCGCCTGGATCAACTTCGAGCACTTCACGGCGCGACCCACCGCCGAGGTGAAGCGCGCCGATCCCACGACCGGCGAGGTGGTGACGGAGCTGCACACGCTGCGGCCAGGGCGCGATCCGTCCGGGGCTGGTGACCCGCAATTGCACACCCATTGCGCGGTGCCCAACCTGGTGCTGACGGATGGCGGGCACCTCGGCGCCCTGGATCTCAACGCGACCCGCACCCGCATTCACGAATTCGGCGCCTTCTACCAGGCCCAGCTCGCGGCCAACCTGCGACGCGTCGGCGTGGCGGTGGAGCTGGAGGAGCGCACCGGCATGGCTCGGCTGCCGGCCATCTCGGAGCAGGTCTGCGAAGCCTTCAGCAAGCGCACGCGGGACGGCACGCAGGCGGCGCGCGAGGAAGCGGCGGCGCGTGGCCTGGATTGGGACCGCATGACGCCGGAGACGCAGGTCGTGTTCCTCAAGGGTGGCACCAAGGCGGCGCGCAAGAGCAAAGCGGACGACCTCAGCGACTTCGCCGCCTGGCGCGGCCAGGCGACGGCAATCGGGTGGGCGCATCGGAGCGTCGTGGAACCGCGGCGCCAAGACGATGCGGCGCCCTGGCGGCAGAGCCGCGCGGCTCGCCTTGACGCCGGCTACCAGGCGGCCTTGCCCTTGCTCGACCCGCAATTCACCCGCCTCTCTGTGATGAACGGCGCCGACCTGCGCGCCGCCGCGGCCCGCGCGCTGATCGTCGCCGGCATCACGCCGGGAGCGGATGGCGGCCGGGCGGACGTCGATGCGCTGACGAAAGCCATGCGCCAGCGCGGCGTGCGGCAGGACGGCCAGCTCACCGGGCTGGTCTGGGGCCGTGAGGGCGACGCGGTGAAGGTGACGACGGCACTGCACGTCGCCCAGGAGAGCGAGGCCGTGGCGCTGGCCGCAGCCGCCGCGGCGGATCGCAGCCGCGCCCTGTCTCCCGCTGCCCTGGCCGCTGCGGTGCAGCGCAGCGGCCTGGACTTCACCGACGCGCACGGCCAGGCGCAGCACGCGGCGATGCTGCGCCTCGGCACCGGCGGCGCTGTGGGTGTGGTGGTTGGCGTGGCGGGATCGGGCAAAACCGCGTTGCTGCGCCCGCTGGTGGAGGCCTGGAAGGCCCAGGGGGATCAGGTCATCGGCGCGGCCATCGCCTGGCGGCAGGCCGAGCCGCTGAAGGACGCCGGCATCGACAGCGTCGCGGCGCTGACTGGCTTGCTGCACGGGGTCAGCGACGGCCGCATCTCAGTCGGGCCGGGTACGGTGGTGGTGGTGGACGAGCTGGGGCAGGTGGGCGCCCGGCAGATGCTGGAGCTGCTGCGGCTGCGCGCGCAGCACGGCTTTCGTATTGTCGCAGTGGGCGACGACAAGCAGTGCCAGGGTATCGAGGCCGGGCCGGTGGTCAATCTGATGCGCCGGGCGCTGGGCCCGGAGGCGGTGCCGGAGATCCTCTCCACACGTCGGCAAAACGACGAACGCCAGCGCGAGATCGCCGGGCTGTTCCGCGAGGGCCGCGCGGCCGAGGCGCTGGCGATGAAGCGCGAGGACGGCACGGCTGAGGCGGTGCCGGGGGGCTATGACGACGCCGTGCGGCGGGTGGCCGAGTTGTGGCGGCAGCGGCGCGAGGCGAACGCCGGCGACGCCAGGTTCTCCATCAGCGTCACCGCGCCGACCAACGCCGATGCCCGGGCCGTGGCGCTGGCGCTGCGCCAGGAACGCCGGACGATGGGGGAGCTGGGGGCGGATGTGATCAGCCTGCGCGCGACCGACCAGGCCGGTGCCGCCTATACCCTGACGCTGGCGCCGGGCGACCGGGTGCGGCTGTTCGACCGCCTCAACGCCCGCTTTCTCGACGGCGGCCGGGGCAATATCGGCAACAACGGCAGCGTGCTTGAGGTCCGCGACGTGAATGCGGAGGGGATCGTGCTGCGGACGGCGGCCGGGCGTGACGGGCTGGTGCCGTGGAAGAACCTGGCCGACAAGCACAGCGGACGCATGCGGCTGGCGCCGGGGGACGTGCTGACCATCGACGCGGCGCAGGGCATCACCAGCAGCGAGCACATCAACGCCATGCCGGCGGGATCGGCGGGAGTGCAGGGCTTTAAGGGCTACACGGCCGAGAGCCGGCACAAGGATGCCGCCTGGCTGATCACCTCGGACGGGGCCGAGCGGCGCGAGGTGATGGCCCGCCGCGCCTTGGGCGACGCCCGGCCGGTGGGCACGGCCGACGTGTGGGAGAATGTGGCGCGCAACCTGGCGCGGCAGCCGGCAAAAGCCTCGGCGCTCGACTTCATGGAGCGCGCCCGCGATGTCGGCCGCGGCACCACGCACGCCATGCAGGCCGGGTTCCGCCGCGCAGAGGCCAGGGAAGCGGCCGGCGAGGCGCGGGCGACGCTGGCGGGGCAGCTTCGGGAGCGTCGTGAGGGTCGGGTGATAGGCGAGGTGGTGGAGCGGTTGCGGCAGGCGCTCGATGCCCGCTGGCAGGCGGTGCGCGCGCTGGCCGGCCGGCTGCGGCAGGCCGGTAGACCTGTTCTGCAGGATGGCGGACGCGAGGACCGCCGGCCGGCCGTAAGCAAGGCCAGAGCGGTGTACGACCGGGCGCGCGCCAACCAGGCGCGCAGCCAGGCGGCGGCCGAGCGGCACCGCGCCCCACACCAGAGGCAGGACGCGCAGTCGCAACAGGAGCAGCCGCTGTCTGCGGCGACCTACTGGCAGCGCGTGGCGACGGGAAAGAACGGGACAGCAAAGCCGAGCCTGCGGCGCGCAGCGCGGCGCAAGCGCGAGGACAATGCCGTGGCTGCGGTCGTGGATCGGCTGGCGTTGGCGATGGGCGAACGCGGGGCGGTGCTGGCCGGCATTGGCCAGGGCAGGGGGCAGCAGCGCCTCCCGGCGCAGGAACCGCGCCAGGGACAGCAGGGAGCACCAACACCCGAGCAGCCGCCCGCCCCTTCGCAAGCCATCCCCGCGCCCGTGACGCGCGCTGCCGCAGCTCCGGGGCGGCGAGTGCCGCCGCGCTTCTCAGAGGCCGACGCCGCGGCGGACTTCGCCGTGGCTCTGCACCGCGTCGGGCTGCGCTTGAGCGGGCCAGTGACGATGGATGGGACGCTGCGCCGCGTCGCCGTGGAGGGCGACCGCAAGGGGCAGAAGTCGGGAAGCTATGTCGGGCATCTGGACGGTTGGCCGGCGGGCTACATCCGCAACCACAAGACCGGAACCGAGATCCGCTGGAAGGCCGATCGGCCCGTGGTGCAGATGACGCTGGGCGACCGCGCGGCGTTCGTGGCGGAGGCCGCGGCCAAATCGGCCGAGCGGGCGCGCGCGCGGCACGACATCCAGGAACGGGCGGCGAAGATGGCGCAGCGGCTCTGGGCCGGGTCAGCGCCGGCAACCTCGCACCCCTACCTCGCGGCCAAGGGCGTGCAGGCGCATGGGCTGCGGCAGGACCGGCGCGGCCGGCTGCTGGTGCCGGTGCGGGGGGTGGACGGCCGGCTCTGGGGCGTGCAGCGGGTGGATGTGGACGGAACCAAGCTGTTCCTGAAAGGCGCCAGGACCGAGGGTGGGCACGCGCTGATTGGCGGCCGGCCAAAGCCGGGAGCGTCGCTGCTGGTAGTCGAGGGCTACGCCACGGGGGCCACGCTGCACGAGGCCACGGGGTTGCCGGTGGCGGTGGCCTTCAACGCCGGGAACCTCCTGGCCGTGGCGAAGGCGTATCGGACGGCTGATCCATCGCGGCCAATTGTGATTGCGGGGGACAACGACCACCACCTGCCGAGGCGGGCCGTACCGCTGCCGAACGTGGGGAAGGAGAAGGCCGAGGCCGCCGCGGCGGCCGTGCGCGGCGTCGCTGCCCTGCCGTCCTTTCCACCAGGCGACCGGGGCAGCGATTGGAACGACTTGGCGCGACGCCAGGGGCATGCACCGGTGGCGGCCGCAATAAGCGGGGCGCTGGACCGGCTGCAGCAGGCTGGCGTGCAGCGGGCGACCCCGACTGTGGCGGCAAAGGAGCCGCCGCTGCAACAGGTGCCGCCGCGTGGTCTCCGCATGTGAAGCAGCACGCAGCGATAGATGAGCCACAAAGCTCAGCACGCTCGGACTGCCGGCGGCTCCTGCTTCCGGGGCAAGGTACAGAGCCTCTGAATGCCCTGGTCTCTGCGTCCGAAACCCTTCACGAAAGCTGCCTGTCCGCTTCTATGGCGACAGTGCGCAGAAGCGGACGTCAGACGACTGACCCACGGTCACTGAACTGCAGCAAGGCATCTGCCTCACCGGTGACGCCATACCATGGCATCTGGAGCCCGCTGCCTTTTGTCACGCCGCATCAACTTGACTGTCAGCGGTTATATCGACAATACTCGATATATGGAATATGACGAAGCCCTGGCCTGCCTCGGTGCCCTGTCGCAATCCACTCGCCTGGAAACCTTCCGGCTGCTGGTCCGGCACGAGCCTGACGGTCTGCCCGCCGGTGCAGTCGCCCGGCAACTCGACGTTCCCCAAAACACGATGTCCACGCATTTGGCGGTACTGGCGCGCGCTGGCCTGCTCCGCTCCGAGCGCCTTAGCCGGTCCATCGTCTACCGGGCCGACCTGGAGCGTCTGCGCGAGATGATGCTGTTCCTGGTCAAGGACTGCTGTGGCGGCCGCGCCGACCTGTGCCAGCCCCTGATCGCCGACCTGCTGCCCTGCTGTTCGCAAGAGAAGGCCGTCTCATGAGCGACGTCACCATCTACCACAACCCGGCCTGCGGGACGTCCCGCAACACCCTGGCCCTCATTCGCAACAGCTGCGAGGAGCCGGAAGTCATCGAGTACCTGAAGACGCCGCCGACGCGGGAGGTGCTGGCTGACCTCATCCGCCGCATGGGCATCCCGGTGCGCGACATCCTGCGCCAAAAGGGCACGCCCTACGAAGAGCTTGGCCTTGGCGGCCCGTCCCTTACGGACGACCAGCTGCTCGACGCCATGATGGCGCACCCCATCCTCATCAACCGGCCCATCGTGGTGACGCCGCTCGGCGTCAAGCTGTGCAGGCCGTCAGAGGCGGTGCTGGGCATCCTGCCGAACCCGCAACGGGGCGCCTACGCCAAGGAAGACGGCGAGCAGGTCGTCGATGAGCAGGGTCGCCGCCTGATCTGAGCCGGGCGCTCGCGCCCTTTCATCCCAAGGACGACGAGCCGCGCCGCTACCCTGCCCGGGTAACGGAGGGCCCGGTGCGTCCTGACGCCCAAGAGAATCCGCCGCATGCTGG
>NZ_RFLX01000046.1 GCF_003696345.1 Teichococcus wenyumeiae
CGATCAAAACGGAAAACCGCCGAGCAGTATTGCGTGGCGGATCATCTTCAATTTGAAACGGAAACAAGCTCAGAACCCAAATGAATGGGCAGGAGAAGCACACCGGAACAACGAAAACTGACAGAATCTATATAGAGAGTGGTCCGGCAATTTACAAGTTTTATTAACCTCATCCTGGTGAGGAGGAAGCGGTATTGAATTCCGGCGTCGCTGAGATTTTGCGGGCCCGCGTTGACGAGGACTGTATAGCTGCGATGAGAGCGGCACGTTGGTCATCAGGCAGGCTACAAAGAACTTTAGCCGGGAGGCCGGCCGCCAGCCGCCGCCAGGATCGGGAAGCGGAAACGGCGGCGCTGTGTTGGAACACAAGCCAGCACAATGCGAGATGTTGCTGGAGACCCCGCCCTTCATTGAGGAGCCATGACATGACGCTTTCGTCGGCAGAGATCTACAGGAGCCAGAATGGCGATACCTGGTGGTTGATCCGAGATGACGCATCACATCAGGTCTATGTCCGGCATGAAGCTAATCCTGCATCGGGTGGCCATGTCACTGAGATGAGCGTCGAAGACTTCCTCAGCCGCAGGGGCTCTGGTCCGGAATATGCGGCGACCCAGGAACTGCTGAAGGCGAAAGACGAGGAGACCAAGCTGCTGGCCCGCACGGCTCCGTTGCCACCAGACGAAAGCGCATAGCCACGTTGCCTCGGGTCAGGCACCGGACACCGATGATGGCATCAGCCGGTCCGCGGTCCCACCGGCATGACAAGCGTGAGTTATCGTATATGCGCAGGCAAACGGGGAACGACACTTGGCGACGACCCCGTCGTTCCTGCTAAAAATATCGTGCGGCATCTGCCTGTGGTAGGAGGTGCAGCATTTCTTCGCGCCCTCCCTCCTGAAGCAGCTCCCCGGATTTATGCCCAACCTCACGCTTCGCCTGCACAAGCTGATGCTTGCTGCTTCTCTACTTGTGCCAGCTGGTCTCTTCAGCGCGGCGGCTCTCCATAATCGGGCAGAAGTTCTGCGCGAGGGACAAGACGCCCTCACTCGCACGACCAGCGTAATGGATGAGCATGCCCGGAAGGTCTTCGAGACAGGTGACCTCGTGCTTGGGCGCTTGGACGACCGTATCCACAATCTGAGTTGGAGCGAAATTTCCGCTCCCGAAACCAGCGCCTTTCTTGCCCAGCTCAAGGCTCGGCTGGAGCAGGTCGTCTCGATCTGGGTCACAGATGCCCAGGGTATGGTACGCGCCGGCAGTCAGAGCTGGGACCCAGTAGTAACGATTGCCAGCCGTGATTTCTTCCAGGCTCAGCGCGAGCGAGACGCCGGCACCTATGTCAGCGCGCCATTCCGCGGCAAGGCCACGCAGACCGCCAGTTTTGCTGTCAGTCGGCGTCGCTCGACGTCTGACGGACGGTTTGATGGCATCATCCATATCGCGCTTAGCCCAGATTATTTTGCGCACTACTACGCCAGTACTCTTCTTGGCTCTGGCCAAACAGCAACTTTGTTGCGTGCCGATGGGGTTGTCATTGCGCGCACCTCCCCGCATGACATCGATGTGCCCTTGCCAACGAGGGATCGCTTCAAGCGTCGGATCGCACAAACGCCGCAAGGCGGTTCCTTCGTCAGCAATGCGGGCGAGGAAGGAAGAGAACGGGCCTATGCCTACCGTGCAGTGGGAACATATCCGCTTTATGTGGTCTTCAGGGCGGACATAGCGGCGATGCTCAGTCGCTGGCACGCCAATCTGGCCGTGTTCGGCGCTGTTGCGGGCGTAGCATCGCTCATGTTGTTGCTGATGTCTTGGATGGCACTCCGCGGCGTTCAGTCGGCAGCAATGGCGATGGCCCAGCTGACTGCGACCATGGATGAACTTCAACGCGAAACAGCTCAACGCGAGGCCGCCGAGCAGCGCGTCCGCCAAGTGCAGAAAATGGAGGCCGTCGGCCAGCTAACAGGCGGGATCGCGCATGACTTCAACAATCTTCTGATGGCCATACTGGGTAGCATGTTGTTGCTGCGGAAGCGCCTTCCTGCAGGTGATGACCGCGCACTGCGGCTGCTGGACAATGCGGTGCAGGGTGCGCAACGCGGGGCGTCACTCACCCAGCGTCTGCTGGCCTTCAGTCGTGGTCAAGCACTCAAGCCGGACGTGGTGCACATCCCAGAATTGGTGCGAGGGATGGCAGAACTGCTGCGCAGTTCCATGGGCGCGATTGTGCAAGTCGAGACCAGCTTTCCACCCGCCCTGGCTCCCGCCTACGTTGATGCGAACCAGTTGGAACTGGCGCTCCTGAACCTGGCGGTGAACGCGCGCGATGCCATGCCAGAAGGTGGCTTGCTGACGATCTCCGGCCGCGACGATCTGGTCAGTGCAGGGCAGCTCACCGAACTGCCGCCAGGACATTACGTGGTGTTATCGGTGATAGACAACGGGGAGGGCATGGATGAAGCGACACTTGCCCGTTGCATGGAGCCGTTCTTCACGACCAAGGGGGTCGGCAAGGGGACTGGGCTCGGCCTCTCCATGGTGTACGGCCTCGCTGCACAGTCCGGCGGTCGGCTTGTCCTCCACAGCCGCCAGGGCGAAGGCACGACTGCCGAACTCTGGTTACCACGTGCCGAAGCAAGACAAGCCATGGCGGCGCAGCCAAATAGCGCATTGTGTGAAGAACGGACAATGCCGCGGACGTCTTGCACTGTGCTGCTGGTGGATGACGATCCACTGGTGCTGGCCAGTACCACAACGATGCTGGAGGATCTTGGCCATGCCGTTGTGGCAGCGACTTCGGGCCGAGAGGCAATGGACATCCTCCGCGCGGGCGCCAAGGTGGATCTCGTCGTAACGGATCAGGCGATGCCCGGCATGACCGGTCTGCAACTTGCGTCTCAGCTTCAGCTGTTACATTCACAGATGCCCGTTATGCTGATCACGGGCTACGCGGATCGGACAGAGCTGACCACTGCAACCATGCCACTGCTTTACAAGCCATTCTCCCAAAGTGCTCTGGAAGCTGCTATCCAAAGTTGTCTGAGTGAGCGACAACGCGCGGCAGAGTAAGGTAGTGATTGTCCAGGCGTAAACCACGACTACAGAGAAGTTTTCCAGCCTCGCTGAAGAAAGTCATGATCCATACCGGCCTACGTCAGGTAGGCCAAGCATGAGCTATCGGCTTTAGGTTTCTTTATCTCGCAGCTCCTAATACGGCCGAGGCACGCTGCAGATAGCTAATACCAGCTTCGCCCAAGGGTATGCGATAAAGGTGCAGCGGGTTGCAACGCGCTATGCCACCAAGTTGGACGAGCTCCTGCGGGAGAAATCATCCTACCAGACGTCAGCCCTGCTTCTGGCAGCAGTGCTGATATGCCTCAGCTTGGTTGAGCTGACGCCGCAAAGAGAACAAGCCTCGCTCGCTGTGCGGCGTTCGTTGCCGTCAAGAGACCCTTCTGCTGAAGAGAACGCACAAGATCCTGCTGCCGTGCGACCAGGACTGTGGCGTGCTGCACGCGTCGTGGCCCTTGCAGGCCTATTTCATCAGTTTCGAGCATCATTCGTCCTGGTCAACAAGAACGCTGCGATAGCTCAAGCGGCGAAGTGAAGTTCCATTCCTGCCGCATCATCTTCGCCATGCAACCGGCCGCGCTGCACGGCCGCCAGATCCAGGGTTGCGTCGCCTGGCTGCAGTTCCACCAGTCGTTGTCCAGCAGCGCTAGCATGTGGCCTTGGCGATGCCCTTGCAGTCAAGGCAGCAGCCGATGGCAAAGGTGGATCTGCGCAACGTTCTGACCACGGTGTGTCGCGCCCACTCGCGAAGCAACACTGCGTCTTTAAGGATGAGGACCTGCTGGTGCGGCTGCATGCTGCGTCGGCGAATACTGAACCGCGTCCCGGTCTTCCATACAGATGAAAGCAAAATAAAAATACGTAATGCGACAATGATGATTTGTCCTACATGATTTTCTACAAAGCAGGATTTCTATAGATACAAGCTATCCGTCCAAGCGAGGCGGCGACATCGACCCACAGATAATCAATAATCTCAGAGCCCGTTTGAGAATGTAGCAGGTGAGGTGTTCAGGCGTCGTCACATGCCCAAATGGGCTGGATGTGGACCAAGGAACATCGCGCACGTCAGGCGGCCTTTGAGCGGCGCCGCTATCCGACGGATCTGACCGATCAGGAATGGCAGCTCATTCGGCCTCTGCTGCCGCCCAGCAGTGCCCGCGGCAGACGCTGGGCCACGCTGCCGAGCGCAACAGCGAGCGGGCGCTGCGCAGCCCGGCCAGGATGGCGCGGCTGTTTGCGCGATACCCGGCGGCGCTGGAGAACACGCTGCGGGTGCTGGAGGCCTGCTCCGGCTTCTCACTGGACCAGTTGCGGCACGAGTACCCGGCCGAGATCCTGGAGCCTGGTCGCACGGCGCAGCAGACGCTCACGGACCGCGTCTGGGCCGCCGCCCGGGAGCGTTGGCCGCGCGGCGTGCCGGACGACATCCAGGCCCGCATCCGCCACGAGCTGGCGCTGATCGCCCAGCTCAATTACGCCGCCTACTTCCTCACCGTGCACGAGATCGTCCGCTTTGCCCGAAGCAAGGGCATTCTGTGCCAGGGGCGCGGCTCGGCGGCGAATTCCACCTGCTGCTACGTGCTCGGCATCACCGCGGTGGACCCGTCCAAGCACGACCTGCTGTTCGAGCGCTTTGTTTCGGCCAATCGGAACGAGCCGCCCGATATCGACGTCGACTTCGAGCATGAGCGGCGGGGTATCCATGCGGTGACGGCCGCGGTTGACGCTCAGGCGGCGGCAGTCGCGGGCGCTTGGGAACGCTGCCACTTCCAAGGCAGGAGTTCGTCGAGCCTGGAGGCGGGGTGATCGGCGATGCGGGCGAGCACATCGGCGAGCCAGGCACGCGGGTCGACGCTGTTCAGCTTCGCGGTGGTGATCAAGGCGTAGATCATCGCAGCCCGCTCACCGCCACGGTCGCTGCCTGCGAACAGCCATGCCTTTCTGCCAAGGGCCACGCCGCGGAGGGCGCGCTCGGCCGCGTTGTTCGTCAAACAAACCCGGCCATCGCTGAGGAACTGAGTGAATGCGGCCCAACGCTTGAGCGCGTAGTCCAGCGCCTTGGCCAGGTCGTTGTGGCGCGACAGCCTGCCCCTGGTCTCCAGCATCCAGGCGCGGAGATCGGCAACCAGTGGGGCCACGACGCTCTGCCGGTGGGTGAGCCGATCGGCCGCCGGGCACCGGTTCACCGCCCGCTCGGCCTCGAACACTTGGTCGATGCGGCGCACGGCCTCGGCCGCCAGCGGCGCGCGGGCCACCTCGGCCAACTCGAACACCTTGCGCCGGAAATGCGCCCAGCACGCCGCCTCCGTGATCGCCCCGGGCTTGCGGCCGGGCAGGTAGAGATCACCGAACCCGGCATAAGCGTCGGCCTGCAGGATCCCGGTGTAGGAGGCCAGGTGCCGCTTGGGGTGCTCGGCGGTGCGGTCACGCGAGAAATAGAACACCGCGGCCGGTGGCGCGGGTCCGGCAAAGGGCTGGTCGTCCCGCACATAGGTCCAGAGGCGGGCGGTGACCGTCTTGCCGCGCGCGAGCAGCGGCACCGTGGTGTCGTCCCCGTGCAGGCGCTCGGCGGCCAGAACATGCGCCTCGATGAGGGCATGGAGGGGTGAGAGCACTGCCGCCGCGGTGCCGACCCAGTCCGCCAGGGTGGAGACGCTCAGTTCCACGCCCTCACGGGCATAGCTCTCGCTCTGCCGGTTCAGCGGCAGGTGCTGGCCGAACTTGGCCTCCAGGACCATGGCGAGCAGGTTCGGCCCGGCACGTCCGCGGGCGATCGGATGGAACGGCGCGGGCGGCTGGGTGATGCGATCGCAGGCACGGCAAGAGAACTTCTCGCGTACCGTCTGGATGACCTTCCACTGCCGCGGGACGACCTCCAGGGTCTCGGTCACGTCCTCACCGAGCTTGGACAGTTTGCCGCCGCAGCAGGGGCAGGCGGCGGGTGACGGGAGCACCACCCGTTCACGCGGCAGGTGGGCAGGCAGAGGGCCACGGGACGGCCTGCGCGGCGGCGGTGCGCCGGGCCGGGTTCTCGCCTGCTCCTCCGCCCGCGTGGCGTCCTCGGCCTCCGTGGCGACCAACTCGCCGAGTTCCAGCTCCAGCTGATCCAGCAGCTTGCGGCCGCGCTCGGAGGAGGCACCGAACTTGTCGTGCCGCAGCTTGGCGATCACCAGCTTGAGGTGGGTGATCATCGCCTCGGCACCCACCGCCCTTGCCTCGGCGCCGGTGGCACGGGCCTCGGCCGCGAGGCGCGCCTCCCGCTCGGCCGCCAGTGCCGCGCGCAGGGTCTCAACGTCGTCGGTGTGATCCGGCGCGGGCGTCATACCGGAATTGAATCAGATGAGTGCCAGCCCTGCCAGCACAATCCTCCGCAGGAGGTCAGCCCGCGGCCTGAGGTCTGTAGGTCAGTTGCGGGTTCCGCCAGTCGATGCCGTCGAGCATGTAGGCCAACTGCGCAGCGGAGATCGGCGCGGCATCGCCTGCGGTCGTGGGCCAGAGGAAGCGTCCTCGTTCCAGCCTCTTGGCGTAGAGGGACATGCCGAGCCCGTCGTGCCACAGGATCTTGAGCAGGTCGCCGCGCTTGCCCCGAAAGACGTACAGATCGCCCGCGTGCGGATCACGTCCGAGCGCCTCCTGCACCTGCAAGGCGAGACCATTCATGCCGCGGCGCATATCCGTATGCCCGACTGCGAGCCAGACGCGGACACCGGAGGGAACTGGGATCACCCGCGGAGCACCAACAGCAGGCGGCGCAGGGCAGCCGCCCCGATGTTCTCCGCCACGCGCAGGCGGGTACCATCCGGCAGCACGATCTCGACGGAGCGCTCACCCTCCAGGGCATCGCCCGGGCAGGATGCTCCTCCAACCCGTTCCATGGCCTCGGCTCCAGGAAGGGCTGATACGACGTGGACAGGCACAAAACTCGGCGTCTCGACCGCCAGCCGCCCCCGCCGCTGGGCGTCACGCCACTGCCAGATCAGGCCACGGCTGACGTCATGCCGTCGCGCGACAACAGCAAGCCGGGCACCGGCATCAATCTCGGCCAGGATCCGGAGCTTGTCCTCGGTCCGCCAGCGCCGACGCCGCTCCACCCCATTGATGATCTCCATCCCACCCGCCCGCCCTTACCGACACCCTTAAGAACGTCCGTAAGATCAGCAATCACCCAAGGCTGAGAAGGCGTGACTCACCGGATGGGTACGCGGCGGGAGGAGGTGATCCAGCACATCTACAAACGCTATGGCCGCGAGCGGGCGGCGATCGCCGGTACGGTGATCCGCTATCGCGCCCGCAGTGCTGTCAGAGAGGTCGGCAAGGCGCTGGGCCTGTCGGAGGACGTCACCGCCAGGCTGGCCAAGGGTTCCTGGGGCCCGGGGCGGGACAGCAGCCTCAGTGAGGTCGCTAGCTCCGAGGGGTTGGATCCGACGGATCGCCGCCTCGCCTTGGCCTTGGAACTCGCCGAAGACATCCAAGACTTCCCGCGCCACCTGGCGACGCATGTGGGTGGCTTCGTGATGAGCCGGGGGGGGGACCGCTGATCGAGCTGGCGGTGGTGACCAACGCCGCCATGGAAGGCCGCACCACGCTGGAATGGGACAAGGACGACATCGACGCGCTGGGGCTGCTGAAGGTCGATGTGTTGGCGCTCGGCATGCTCTCCTGTCTGCGCCGCGGCTTTGCGCTGTTTGAGCCGCTCGTCGGCGATGTGACGCAGGAGGATGCTGCCAGGCGCGCCGTCACGCTCGCCATCGAATCCTTCGGCCGGTTGGACACCCTTGTGAAAAACGCAGGGATCATCATCAACAAACGCGTCCTGGACATGAGCCTGGAGGAATGGGAGAGCGTCTTCGCCGTCAACGCCACAGGCGCCTTCCTGCATGCCCGCGAGGCCATGCGGGCCATGGTTCCGGCAGGCCGCGGCGCCATTGTCAACGTCGGCTCCTACGCCTGCTTTCAGGCCTTCCCGACGATCGCCGCCTATGCGGCTTCGAAAGGCGCCTTGGCGCAGCTGACCCGTGTCCTGGCTCTTGAAGGCATCGAGCATGGTATCCGCGTCAACGCTGTCGGTTCCGGCGACGTCGTGACAAACATCCTGAACCACGCGCTCGAGGATGGCCGCGCCTTCCTGGCGGAGCATGGCAAGAGCGCTCCAATCCGACGGGCAGCTGAGCCAGGAGAGATCGCGGAGGTCATTGCCTTCCTGGCCTCCGAACGGGCAAGCTACATGGTCGGCGCTATCGCTATGGCTGATGGTGGAATGAGTGTAGCCCTACCCTGACGTGCAATGGGCAGATCAGCCATTCTGCTTCTGGCCAACAGCCGGCATGGACAGTATTGTGGCATCTGGTGCTCGCCCCTTATCTGACGCGATGCTCAGAGGATTATCGGAGCCCTTGTGCCTTCGAAGCCGCTCTGTATTTCACCAGCCGCCCTCCACTTTCTGTCCAGCCTTTGCCTCAGCGCAGCAGTTTCGGCAGCCAGAGCGTGAGATCAGGCCAGATCGTGATGATGAACAGTGAAAGAAAGAGGGGAAGGTAGAAGGGCACGACGGCTCGTAGGACCGACCACATCGACACCTTAGCGATGTCGGAGAGCAAGAAAAGCGCCAAGCCCAGTGGAGGCGTCAACAGGCCGATCATGAGGTTGAATACAAAAATGATGCCGAGATGGACCGGGTCAACCCCGGCCAAGACGAGCGGTGCCGAGATCAGGGGAGCAACGAGCAATGTCGCCGTCGTCGAGTCGAGGAACATGCCAACGATGAGGAGCAGAACGTTGACGATGAGAAGCAGCATGAGCGGGTCTGTGGAGATCGAGAGCAGGCTGCGGGTGAACATCTGCGGCAACTGCTCCACCGCCATTACCCAACCGAACAGCGCCGCGGCTGAGACGATAATCAGCACCGCAGAGGTCGTCTTAACCGTGTCGAAAAGGGCGAAGCGCATTCGCTCCCAGGTGATGCCGCCGTAGAAGACAACAGTGATGAACAGGATATATGCGACCGTGATCGAAGCGGCTTCGGTCGGCGTGAACAGGCCCTCCAGCATGCCGCCGACAAGCAGGAGCGGCGTGATCAGCGCCGGCAGCGCCGGCATAAAGGTGGACCATAGATCCTTAACGGTCGGCCAACGTTCGGAGCGTGGGTGGTTATGCCTGTAGGCGAGCCAGGCGACAGTGATCATCAGTAGCGCAGTGTAGAGCAGCGCAGGCATCACCCCCCCAATCAGCAGCTGAACCATCGAGACGCTCGTGGCCGAGCCGTAGATGATAAGCGGGATTGATGGCGGGAAGATGGGGCCTACCACAGCCGACGCGCCGGTGATCGCGGCGGAGTAGGCGCGACTGAAGCCCGCCCGCGTCATCGCGCGAATCTCGATGCGGCCGAGCCCACCGATATCGGCGAGCGCCGCGCCCGATGTGCCAGAGAACACCAGAGAGCCAATTACGTTCACCTGCGCGAGTCCACCGGGAACGCGCCCGCCAAGGGTATGCGCGAACTTGTAGATATGGCTTGTGATGCCAGCCTGGTTCATCAAGCTTCCGACGAAGATGAAGACAGGGACCGCAACAAGCGGAAAAGAATCAAGCGCATAGGTCATGCGCTGCGCCATCAGTTCGAGCGGAAAGCCGGAAACCAATACATAGACCAGGGCAGGCACCGCGATCGCGACCACGACCGGGATGCCAAGAATGAACAGCGCCATGAAGGCGAGGATGATGATGATTGCCATGATGCCGGGCCTTCAGTGCGGGCGCATTGCTTCAGGCAGATCGAGCTCTTCTTCGGGCTCCTGCTCCTGTGGGAAGGTGATATAGAGCGGCTTCCCCTGAAAGACCTTGAAGCACTGGATTGCGCACTCCAACGTCGTCATTGAAAAGCTGAGCACGGCCGCACCTAGAAAGATCCAGTACGGGATGCCCAGCGTCGGCGTGGCATTGTCGAGGTTGGTGCCGATCGCGATCAGGCTCGCCGCGACCATCGCCGCGAAGGTCGCGGTGCAGATGAATGCGGCGGCTAGCTTCATCCCGTGAATGATTCGCGGCGGAAGCATCGCAAGGATCTCTTCCATCCTGATGCTCGCGCCCGCCGAGACGACATAGGGAACAGCGAGGAATACTGAGCAGATCAGCATGAAGCGGGCAAGTTCTTCGACGCCGATGATCGGAACGCCGAAGATCTCGCGCGCGACCACCTGAATGAAGGGCAGCGAAACCATCGCCACCAGCATCACGAGGCTTCCCCAGCGGAAGATCCAGCGCAGCGGTTCCACTGCGCGGTCGATTGCATAGGTGCGGCTGTCAACGGCTGCAACGATCTGCGGCGCTTCGACAAGGACATTATGATTGTGCAAGAGTGCCTCGCAGGTGGTGGTTTCCGCGCTTACCGGAGAGAAAGAGCCGGGCTGGGCCCGGCTCCTTGCCGTCACCGGATGGCAGTGATGCGTTCCATCAGCGGCTTCCAACTCGGGAAGTCCGCATTGATCTGCGCGCTGACCGACTTACGGAATTCGGCGACCTTGAGACCTTCCTTCTCGGTGATGAAGGTCATGCCTCTTTGCTTGAGCTCATCGATCAGCTTGATCTCGGCCTCAAGGCCAAGCTTTAGCGTCTCCTCACCGACCTCCGCCGCAACCTCCGCGAGGATGGCGCGGTCCTTCTCAGGGATAGATTGCCAGGTGCGCTCGTTGATGAAGACGGGCAGTACGTTCTGCATGTGCCCCGTCAGCATCGCGTGCGTCTGCACCTCGTAGAGCTTGTTGGCGTTGATCATCGTCAGCGGGTTCTCCTGCCCGATCACCAGCCCGGTCATTAGCGCAGTCGGTAGTTCCGCCACCTCGACCGGCGTCGGAATGGCGCCCATGCCCTTGATCATGCTCGTCCAGAGCGGTAGTGGCACACCACGGAAGCGCCTGTCCTTGAGATCCGCTGGCGAATAGACTGCCATCTTTGCGGTCATCTGGCGCGCGCCGCGGTAGAGCCGGCCGATCACGCGGATATTGGCCTGCTTCACCAGCCTGTCCGAGACCTCCTTCATCACTTCTGACTGGTTTGGGTCGGTCGCGGCCATGGCGTGGATGCCGTCGCGATAGATGAAGGGCGCGGCGAAGGCACCTATCTCGGGCAGCAACCGGGTCAGTGAGCCGAACTCGTGATGTGCCAGCGGAATCGCGCCAGAACGGACGCCGTCAACCGTTTCCGACGCGCCGCCGAGCTGCGAATTGGGAAAGACCTGGATCTTGATACGGCCTTCGGCACGCTTCTCGACCCGCTTTGCGAACTCCTCGGCGTACCAATGCTGGATGTCGCCTTCTGAGCCGACGTGGGCGTAGCGGATCGTCGTCTGCGCGGCGGCCGGCGCAGCCAGGCTGAGTGTAAGTCCCAGGACGCCAGCCAGCGTCTTGAACATCTTTCTCTTGTTCATTGATTTCCTCCTTTAGTTTCTTATGGTTAGGAACTCACGAGCAGACTGCTCCCTGCAAACGATAGAAGCGCACTGCATTGTCGTGGAACAGGCTGTCCCTCTCGGCTTCTGTCCGGTCTGCGGTCGCGGCCAGAAAGCCCGAGTAGATCGTGTCGAAATCGCCGACGAGACGTTCAACAGGGAAATTGCTGGCGAACATACAGCGGTCGGAGCCGAATATGGTGATCGTGTCCTGGATCAGCGAGCCGTTGGCTTCGATCGACCAGGGTTGTCCAGGGCTACCGATACCGGAGATCTTGATGGCGATATTAGGCTGTGCGGCGGCAGTCTCGAGAGCTCTGCGCCAGTTGGCGAGTCCTTCCACGCTGCGGTCGGCTGGTAGGCCGGTATGATTGATGATCAGTTGCGTGCGCGGAAAGTCGTGCGCGAGATCCGCTGCAGCGTCGAGATGCCACCAGGGTGTCTGGAGGTCGTAGGAAAGGCGGTAGTGCTCCATCAGCGCATAGCCGCGGCGCCAGACAGGATCGTCCATGGAGCCGGGCAGGCCCCGCCGTGCATCACGAGGGGAGGCAGCCGCAGTCGGTTTATGACGCACCCCACGGACAAGCGGGATCCTCGCATGGGAGGTAAGGAGCGCCTCAGCCTCGTCAGAAGCGAAGTCACACCAAGCCACCACCGCAGACGGCAAGCCGTGCTCGGCCGCGACCCACGCTACCCAGTGTGGCTCCTGGGCAGCCAGCGTCCGGTTCCACTCGGCTTCTACATAGACCGAACCGACCACTGGCCAACCAGCCGTGTCTCTCCGGTAGTTCTGCGGCATGTAGTCGCGGCAGATGTCGGAATAGTCGCCGTACCGGAACTGGATACGCTCGTACTTCAGCCAGGGTAGGTCGTTCCTGAGATCCCAGACATGATGATGTGCATCGATCACTGCCCTGGGGCGGGGAAGGTCTATCATCGCATCTTGCCACGTATCGCCGCGTCGTGCTCGTAGAGCTTGACGACTGCGGCAGAGTCGGACATCTCGTGGCCGAGCGCGACATAATCCTTGTACCGCTGCACGCCCTGCTCAATGACCTTGAGGTCAAGCTCAAGGTCGTGGGCGAACGCCGACACTGCCTTCAGATCCTTGAGAAGCTGGCGAGCGTAAGACGAGGGCGGTTCGAAGGCTCGCTGCTGCATCTGCGGATACAGCCTCTGCAGCAGGCTTGAGTCCGCATGGCCGCCGGCAAGGCATTGCGGCAGACGCGCAGCGTCAATCCCGGCAGCCTCGGCTAGCATCAGCGCCTCCGCCATCACGACATAGCCGGTGCCTACGATGGCTTGGTTGATGATCTTGGTCGTCTGTCCTGCTCCGACAGGTCCCATCAACGTGACGTTGCCGGCCATCTGCTCGATGATCGGCTTCGCCTTCTTGAAATCTTCCTCGCTGCCGCCGGCCATCACCGTCATCTGGCCCGTGCGCGCAAGTTGAGGGCCACCGGAGACTGGGGCGTCAACCCATCCCGCGCCGGTCGCTTGCTTCAACGCCGCAGCAACCTGACGGGTGCCTTCCGGGTCAGCCGTGGAGAAGTCAATCACCAGCGAAGGACCCGGACCGGCCGCAACAACCCCGTCCTTGCCAAGGATGCAGCGCTCCACGGCCTGCATGTGAAGCACGCACAGCATCAGGATGTCGCTTGAGGCGGCGACTTCGGCTGGGCTATCGGCCGGAATGGCCCCATAGGGCATAACCGTCTGCAGCCGCTCCGGCTCCAGATTCCACACTTTCACTGGGAAGCCGAGGTCCAGCAGCCGTCGCACCATGGCCTCACCCATGATGCCGATGCCGAGGAAGCCGATGCGGGGCTTGGGCATCATGGGACCTCCCCCGCTTGGTTGGTCAAGCGGTCATACACGCGGAATAGGGCCTGGTTGCCGTTGGCCCCCTCCCCATGTGCCCGGGCTTCCAGGTAAAGGCTGGTCGCCAGGGCAAGGCCGGGCAGCGGCAACCCATGCTGGAAGCCCAACTCGCCGGCAAGGCGCAGATCCTTCAGCTTCAGGTCGATGCGGAAGCCCGCGCCCGCGTCCCTGGCGATCATCTTGGGCCCGAGGTTCTGCAGCATCCAGGAGGACGCGGCGCCACCCAGCAGCACCTCCCGCAGCAGCTCCAGGTCCAGGCCGGCGGCGCGCCCCAGGGCCAGCGCCTCGCAGATGGCCTGCAGGTTCAGGGCGCAGATGAGCTGGTTGCACGCCTTCACCGTCTGCCCCGCGCCGGGTGGACCGACATGGCGAACAGTGGTGCCCAACGCAGTCAGGATCGGCTGCGCCGCTGCGAAGCCCGCTTTCGTCCCGCCCGCCATGATGGACAGGCTGCCGCTTTCCGCCCCCTGTGGGCCGCCGGACACGGGAGCGTCCAGCATGGCCGTGCCCACGGCTTCCAGCCGCGCCGCCATGCTGCGGCTGGCGGCCGCGGAGATGGTGCTCATGTCAATCACCAGCCGTCCCGCCGGCGGGTTCTCCACAAGCCCCCCTGGGCCGAGCACGACCTCCTCCACCTGCGGCGTGTCCGGCAGCATGAGCACCACAGCCTCGGCATTGCGCGCCGCCTCGGCCACCGAGCCGGCGACGGTCGCGCCGCGGGCGGAAAACTCCTCCATCGCTTCGCGCCGGACGTCGTGGACATGCAGTGCGTGGCCGGCGGCGATGAGGTTCGCCGCCATGCCCCGCCCCATGGTACCCAGGCCAATAAAGCCGATCCTCGCCATACCGCTTAGCTCCTGTAGATGCGCTGGGCACGCCGCTCAGCGCTGCGCACTGCGTCCTGCGGTGAGGACTGCCCAGTCACGACCCCGCCGAACATGTCGGACACGATGTTCTCCGCCAGGGCCGCCGCGGAAGCCGTGCCGAGCGTGCCGGCATAGCCCACTGAGCGTCCCCGCGCCGCCACGTCGCGGAACACCCGGATCCTCGGGTCGCGATCCCAGAGCGGGCTGGATTCGTAGGCGCGCAGGGCGTGGCTGACGTAGCCCACAGAACCGTCCAGTACCTTCTCGTATTGCGGCTTTTCCAGCAGAAAGGTAAGGAACGCCTTCGCGGCATTCGGGTAGCGCGTGTAGCGGAAGGCGATAAAGGGATAGACCAAGTGCATCTCCGTAGGCTGGGCGGCCGGGCCGACGGGCCAATTCGCGTGGTCGATGTCGTCGGCGAAGGCCATCTTGTCCGCCCGTGCTTTGGCGTAGACAGACACGGAATTGTTGGTCAGCGAGACCTGCTCGCCCAGGAAGGCGCTGTTGTTCGAGGCGTCGGTCCAGGACACCGTTCCTGGGATGAAGCTGGAGGCGAGGGCGCGCGCATAGTCCAGGGCGCGGAGGGTTTCCGGGCTGTTGAGCGCGACCCGGTTGTTCTCGTCCACCAGCCTGCCACCATGCGACCAGAGCAGCCAATGTGAGAAGGAGTTGCCGTCGCTGGGCGCGCGGCCAAAAGCGAATCCCGCGGGCTTGCCGATCCGTTTCAGCTCCGTGCACAGCTTCAGGAATCCGTCGGTATCGGTGGGGAAGCTTTGGAACCCCGCCTCCTTCATTGCGGACACGCGGTACACCGGCAGCACGCCGATCACGACGTTGGAGATGCCGATCCAGCGCCCGTCGCGCTTCCCGTACTGCTCGATTAGCGGATACCAGCCGCCATACTTCCCTCCGATGTAGTCGGCGACGTCGGAAAGGTCGAGCAATTTGTCGGCGAAGAGATGCGGCGTGGTATGCAGCGTCCAGGCCAGGTCGGGCCCGCTGCCGACATTGGCCGCGACGCTGAGCTGCGGCTGCACGTCGTCCTGCCACACGTTGTCAATGCGCACGGGCACGCCGGTCGCCTCGGTGAAGGCGCGGATGTTCTCCGTCGTGGCTTTGTCCTCGGCATCCAGGAAGCGGCTCCAGCGGAGGAAGCGGAGCTGCGCGCCCGGCTCGGGCTTGAAGGGCTGTTCCTGCGCCCAAGCGCGGGACCACCCGAACAGCGCCTCGCCGGTGAGGCCGAGCGAGGCGGTGCCGGCCAGGGTGGCGGCACTGCCGAGGATGCTGCGTCGTCCAAGCATGATGCGGTCTTCCTCCCGGTTGGTGCTTTCCGTCGCAGGCCAGGGGCGGAAGCGCCGCACACCGTTCTCGCTTCCCTGGCGCGTTTCTAAAGGCGGTTAATCCTCGCTGCATTGTTGTCGTGCAGCAGTGCGCGGCGCTCGGCTTCGGAGCGGTCGGTGGCCGCCTGCAGGAAGCCATCTACGACGGCGTCGAAGCTGCCGGCCAGGCTGTCCACGCGGAGGCCGCGCATCAGGAAGCGGGCCGCCTGCCCCGCCAGCACCGCGCCCACCTCTGGATCGTCCAGTTGGGCCTGGGCGACGCAGGTGCTGGGTAACCCTCCCCGCTCCGCCAGACGCTCCAGCCATTCGGTTTCCGCGACCGGATGGGCCGGGTCGAACTCGGCCTCCATGTGGACAGTGCCCCAGACCAGATGCCCGGCCGCGTCGGCTCCGTCATCGGCGGGGAAGTAGTTGCGGTGCAGCGCACTGCAGGCATCGTAGCGGAACGGGATCGGCTCAGGATCGCGGAGCCAGGGATGGTGGTTGGCGTCCAGGTCCCAGAAGTGCTGGTGCGCATCGATGATGCGCAGCATGGCGCTGTCGCCCGGGACCGCATCCTTGCGTCCCACCAGCCCATCGCCTTGCGCTGCGCCAGCCAGAACGCCGTGCGTAGCCCTGGGGTGCGTCGCGGACGGGCTGGTCATCGGCCTAGTGGCGCCGCTCGCACCCGGGCCCCGAACTCACGGCGGGGCGTCCGAGCAGGCTATCGCCTTAGGGCAGGCTATGCACAGCGCGACGTGTAGGGCGCGCTTACCGCCTGTGTTCGGCTCCATGGTCGTTCCCCCTGAGAACGGAAGCTTTCCAGCGCGGCGGCACCGGGCGCTTCTCTGTTGTCCAACTCTGGCACGTCATCCTTTTGGAGAACAAGTGGCTATGGAGCGAAGAATTCGCACGACCCTCCCTGCAGACGGCCGCCAACTGTTCCCAGGCCGAACGGAGATCGCCACTTGAAGAACCAGGGCCGGTTTCCTTGCTGTTCGCAGAAGCTTCTCGGCCTCGAAGGAGTGGTTACGGATTCGTCGCGGATGGCGCGTTACTGCTCGGATTGGTCCGGCGACCTGGCTGGAGTCCCACTTGCCGGGGCGCGGCCTGCGGGGCACGGCCGGGGTGGTGGCAGGCTCCGATCTCGCCCTGGCGCTCGTATAAGCGGCTTGGGAGCCGAGCTCGCATGGCAAGTTGAGGCGCGGCTCGTCATGTCATCAAACATGGCGGCGGCCAGATAAGATCCAGTGTTGGGCGGCTGCCATCCCGCCGAGGACTACAGGGTCGACTGCCTCTCGGCCAGGACCAGGATGAGCCTGCAACACTTCGCGCGCCTGTTCTGGGTCGAGACAGGATCGACCCTGGCGGCTTACGCCAAGGACGTACGGACCAAGGTCGCGCGTCCACTCCTCAAGAGCGGCGACATAGCCATGAAGCAGGTCGCCGGCGATTGAGGGTTCAGGGATACCGACACCTTCCGGCGCACCTTCGTCAGGCGGGTCGGGACAATGTCGGTGGAGTACTAGCGCAGTTATTGTGGCAGCTGCACCAAAAGGCTCCGGCGGGCACAAGATGGCGAGATTATCGACCGCTCGTCAGTAAAGCCGTCCGCCTCAAAGAGGCCGCAACGGTGAAAGGCCGTAGCTGACAGCCCACTGCCTCTGATCACACGACCGTTACATAAACAATATGATCAGGGATTGACGGACGTAGACTCAAAAATGAACATTAAAAGAAAGTAATTTTGGTGCCATGTCGGGGCGGCAGCCTGCCGAGCCCTGGTCGGGAGAGGGATGTCCAGGTGGATCTCAGCGTCCTACGCCCTGCTCTCAATGCAGCGCCCGATGCGATCTGCTCCTGCGCGCAGGCGGGCCGCGGACAGGCTAAGCTATTGTGAGAGCCTCCTGATGATGGCACACCTCTCGGTGTTCGCGCCGCTGCACTACCTGCCGCAGCCTGTTTATAGTTGGCCGCGTGGTATAGGCGACCTCACCACCTCCCGCGCGGCAGGCGAGGCATTCGGTGCGGATGGTCCGCATGGCGGCCACGGAATCCCCGCTGCACGGGCCACGGCGATGGAAAGCGGCGACTGCTATAGCGGCGCCGAGCATTTTCATGTGGGACCCGCCGCATGATCCCCACCACGATGCGTGAGACCGCGTTGCGTGCCGCCTGCGCTGGGTTGCGGATGTATTTCCAGCATGCACCTTTCGCCTTCGGGAAGCAGCGACTCTGGGACCAGGTGGTGCAGCGCTACATCGCCTGGCGGCGGCTGGAGATCGAGGCACGCACACGCTTCGGCGCCCGCTTCGCCGGCAGCTTTCCCGATGCGGTCCATAGCTACGCCTATTTCTTCGGAATCTGGGAACCCGCCGTCACCGCCTTCTACCGCCACGCCCTACGGCCGGGCGACGTGGTGGTGGATATCGGCGCCAATGTCGGCATGCATGCGCTGCTCGCTGCCCATCTCGTCGGTCCAGACGGCCAGGTGCATGCCATCGAAGCCTCGTCCTGGATTCATGAGCGCCTGCGCCAGAACCTGCGGACTAATGGCATCTACAACGTTGCCACCTACAACATGGCGGTGACGGAAGTACCAGGCATGGTACCGGTCTTCGTGCACGACGACACCAACCTGGGTGGCACTACCATCGTGGCGGCCGAGGCCTCCAAGACGCAGCGGCAGGAACTCGTGGAAGGCCGCCCCCTGGGCGATATCCTGCCCGTCGAGGTGCTACGCGCCGCCCGCCTGATCAAGATCGACGTCGAGGGTGCCGAGATCATGGTGGTGAAGGGCATGCGCGATCTGCTGCCGCTGCTGCGGCAGGACGTGGAGATCCTGGTGGAGGTGAAGACGGCCGCCCTGGCGGCCCTGGGCAGTTCCCTGCAGGAATTCCTCAACATCTTCGCCGAGGCCGGCTTCAAGCCCTTCGAGATCGCAAATGCCTATGACGGCGCCTTCTATATCGGCCGGAAGCACCAAGCCGCGCCAGCGCCACTGCAAAGGTATGACTTCGAGATGGCGGACCTGCTCTTTCGCCGCGTCGCCGGCCATTGTCCTGATCGCAAGATCCCTACGATCTCAAGCCCGGAAGGCCGCGTAGGAGGACGGCGACGGTCCTTCTCAGCATCGTCAGCCTGAGGCAGTTCCGAGTGATAAGTGTTCCTCAGCCAAGCTTCCCCAACACCGCCTTCCGCAGCGTGTCATTGACGCGGCTCTGCCAGCCTGGCCCACTGTCGCGCAGAGCCCGCACCAAGTCTGCGTCTAACCGCAGCGACACCGCCTCCTTCACGGCGGTCTTCTGTCGCCCGCGCCGCCGCACCAATGAGGCTGCTACACGCTCCCCCAACACCTCGGCGGCTGGCCGCGCTCGGGCGAAGTCCTCCTCCGTCCACTCCGGGTTCTCCGGATCAGCCGCGATGCCGTGCTGGATGGCGGCCTCTTCGGCGTCCGTCGGCATCCTAAGCTTCCGCTTCATAGAGCCTGTTCTCCTTCCTGCTCGCAATCCGAAGGCTGATCACCCGAACCGTGCGGCGTTCCACTGAGAAAACTAAGACATGCAGGCGGTCGCCAATCGGCGCCAGAGCCAACATGCGGGGCTCAGCATAGCCGAACCGCACATCAGCAATCACCACGCCCACTCGAAGCCCTCTACTGCCCCGAAGGCCACGCCGTGCTTGGCAAGGTTGGACGCGGCCTTGGCGGCGTTGAAGGAGTAGCGCACGACTATTCATACTTAAGAACGGCGGCTCGACGCAAGCTAATTGTATGCACAAAATGATTATGAATGGCAGGTAACCTGCCCTGGCTCAGTTATCCGGAACACTGCCTGGTGACTTGCCCCTGCCGGTCAGCGCCCCGCTGCGCCACATGCACAGGAAGATTCCTTCTGCCAGCAAGGGTGGACGACCGAACCGCACCCACAACCCGCGTCGGATCAGGTCGCGCTCTGCTGCGGTGAGCATCTCGATTGTGCTGTTGGAGATGGCTGAGCCGGCCATGCGGCCAATGTGCCACGCTGCACTGGCTCGGGTGGCTTTATACCAAGTCTCTGAGAGGCTGAATCGTTCAGGGGGTTCCCCTAGCGGCGGCGAGGTGATTCAACATGGCGAGCAAGGAGGTTCGCCATGCCCATCCCACTCCGGGCTGACTTTGACGCCGCGGCGCTTCGCGCTGCGGCTCAGCAGACAAAGGATGCGGCTCAGGCTCGCCGCCTGTTGGCCTTGGCAGCCGTTTATGACGGGGCGTCGCGTACTGAGGCTGCCCGGCTCGGCGGGGTGACGCTGCAGATTGTTCGGGACTGGGTCCTGCGGTTCAACGCCGAAGGTTCGGCCGGGCTGGTCGACCGCAAGGCGCCGGGCCAGGTATCCCGGCTGAACGATATCCATCGCGTGGCCCTGGCGGCGGTGCTGGAGAGCGGTCCGAGGCCGGCGATCCACGGTGTGGTGCGCTGGCGCCTGGTGGCATTGTCACGTTGCTTGATGACCAGGCGAGTCTGAGCGCATGGCGGGGCTTGCGTGACCTCACACCGTTGTCTGGGCACACGTCTCCTGCTGCCAGATCCGGAACGCCTTGTTGCGCGAACGGCGATACTGATCGGCCGTCATCAGGTGCCGCCGTGGACGGAAGTGGCCATAGATCATCGCGTGCGCTGTGAGGAAGCGCTGTGCCTGCTCGGGTGACTTGAAACGCTGCATCTGGCGTTCTCGACGTCGCGTCGGCCTGTGGGAATTCTCGGCACGATTGTTCAGATAGCGGCTGGTCCGATGCCGCACAGCGGGCAAGATTTCTCGCTGTGCGACGCCATAGCTGCGGAGCCCATCAGTCACGATGCGCCGCGGCTTGTACTCAAGGCCGGCCAGCAGGTGCTTGAA
>NZ_RFLX01000047.1 GCF_003696345.1 Teichococcus wenyumeiae
ATGACCGCTGCGTCCACACCTTCATGTCCGCCATCTGCCTCGCCGCCACCGTCCTCTTCTGGATCAAGGAGGCCTGAGCCTAGTTTGGCATGGCCAACTTGGCGTACAATTTCACCCGCCTCGCCTGGCTCAGCACCCGAGCTGCGCCCGCATAACCTCACAGCTCCAGCGAATGAGGTACCGGCCGCGCCAGCCGGTCATGCCACCTCGTCAGCAACGCCAGTTCACTGCCTTAGGTGCGTGTCAGGCCCGCCAGCACAGCGCAGCAACAGGTTCTTCGAGGTATCCACCTGCCGCAGGTCAGCGCATTCCTTGGAAGGCGTCCCAGAGAGCAGAAGTTCATGACTATGAAGCGGGAAGTGACGCCTCCAATCCCATTATGATGCAGTCCACAAAAACCTCGAAGCTGCTCCCCATTGGCGCGGCCGCGCCATTCTGCCAGCGCAGAATGAACGCGCGGTTCATCAGGCGAGGAAGCAGTCGCACCAGGTGGGGATAACGCGCGGCGTCAGCCTCCGCCAGGTTGGCCTGAATGACAGATTGCCATGATGGTAGATCTTCCGTTGGCATCCGCGCCAGTTCCTGCGTCACGAAGCCGACAAGTGCCGCCTGAACGGCATTATAGGTTTCGCAGAGCCGTTCCTCTGGCACCCCCGCCTCCACCAGCACGGACAGAATGGCCTCAACCAGGGCAAAATCGGGCCGGAGGTTGGAAACGGTGTCAGCGCCGATCAACGGCGCCGTGTTCGGGTGCTGCCGCACGGCGTCGCGAAAGCGGGTGAACAGGCTTCGCAGCCAGTCCTGCCAAGCTTGGCCGGGCTGGCGTGGCGGCACGCTATCCTCAAGCACCAGCCTGATCACCTCAGCCAAGACAGTGTCGCGGTTGCCGATATGCCAGACGATCACACTCGCATTGACACCAAGGCTCCGCGCTAGGCCGCGAAGGCTGAAGACCGAGAGACCCTTGGTGTCGATCTCATTCAGGGCCGCCTGCAGGATCGCCTTGCGGTTGAGCCCCACCGCGACAGGGGCCGCGCGGGAGCGTCGGGAAGTAGTCGGCTTAGGGTTTCGTGACAAGCTGTTCCTGACCTTCCGACATCCCCCGGCATCTCAACCTCATATCAAGCGTACCGCTGGCGAGGAAGTCTCTTGCGCAGCGCTCAAGAGTGCGATCAACTCGGCGTGCCCGAAGCCGAGAACCTCGGGCGTCCAGACATCAGGCCAGAAGGCGGGCTTTCCATGGATGGCGTGCGGACTTCTCCCGAGATCGGCTTCGGCCTCCAGGCCTTCACGCGCCCGCCCGGTGCGCCCCGCCTGCCGCGCATCGCGCGGGGTGAGGGCATCTGGCTGATCGACACGGACGGCAACCGCTACCTCGATGCCTCCTCCGGGCCCGTCGCGAGCAACCTCGGCCACGGGCATCCACGCATCCTGGCCGCCATAGAGGCGCAGGCGCGCCAGGCGGTATTCGCCTACCCCAGCCAGTTCGAAAGCGCCGCCAACCTCGAATTCGCCGAACGCCTCGGCCGCCTCGCCGGGCCGGGCCTCGACCGCGCCTTCATCGTCTCCGGCGGATCGGAAGCGGTGGAAAGCGCCATCAAGTTCGCCCGGCAATATGCTGTCGCCATGGGGGAAGCCTCGCGTTGGAAGGTGATCGGCCGGCAGCCCGGCTACCACGGCAATACCCTGGGCGCGCTGGCTGTCTCGGGCGACGAGCATGCGCATGAGGTCTTCGGCCCCCTGCTGCGCGCCGTGTCCCGTGTGCCGGCACCGCTCAGCTACCGGCTGCCGCCGAACCACACGGTTGAGAGCCACGCACGTGCCTGCGCCGCGGCGCTGGAGGAAGCGATCCTCCGCGAAGGGCCGGAAACAGTGCTGGCCTTCATCATGGAGCCCGTGGGCGGTCTCGCCACCGGTGCCCTGGTCGCGCCGGATTCCTATTACGAGGCGGTGCGGCAGATCTGCACGCGCCATGGCGTGAAGCTGATCTTCGACGAGGTGATGAGCGGTGCCGGGCGTACCGGACGCTTCCTGGCCGCCGATCACTGGCCGGCGGCGCGGCCTGATATCGTCGTGGTCGCCAAGGGGCTTTCCGCCGGCTACGCGCCGCTCGGCGCCGCACTGGTTTCCGCCGAAATGGTCCGCGTGCTGGCGGAATCCGGCGGCTTCATGCATGGCTTCACCTATAATGCCCATGTGATGAGTTGTGCCGTCGGCGCGGCCGTGCTGCGGGAGATCGAGGAAGCCGATCTGGTTGGCAATGCCGCACGGATGGGCGAATTGCTGCGGCAACGGCTGGAAACCCTGGCAGCGCAGAGCCCCATCATCGGCGATGTGCGCGGCAAGGGCCTGCTGATGGCGGTGGAACTCGTCGCGAACCGCCAGACCAAGCAGATGATTCCGCTGGAGAAGGTGGCACCGGAACGTGTGAAGCAGCTCGCGCTGCGGCGCGGGCTGGCACTCTACTGCCGCCGCACCTCGCGCGGGGCCTATGGCGACTGGCTGATGCTGTCTCCGCCACTGACCATCACGGCGGAGGAGATCGAGGTTCTTTCAGAGAAGCTCGGCGCCGTTCTGGATGACTATGCGACGGAACTGCGGGCTGAGGGCGTAATCCGCTAGTCCCAACCACACAAGGGAACAGGCTATGCGTCAGAAGATCACGCGCCGCAGCGCGCTCCTCCTAGGGGGCGTGGCGCTCACGGCGCCATCCGTCTCGCGCGCCCAGCGCGCCGACCCGCGCGTGCTGCGCTTCGTGCCGCAGGCGGCGCTCTCCATCACCGACCCTGTGGCATCGCTGGCGGGCGTCGCGGTGAATCACAGTTACTATGTCTATGACACGCTCTACGGCATGGATGCCAAGATGCGTGTGAAGCCGCAGATGGCCGAGGGCCACAGCACCTCCGATGATGGGCTGACCTGGACAATCCGCCTGCGTGAAGGCCTTTTCTTCCATGATGGGGAGCCCGTGCGGTCGCGCGATTGCGCTGCCAGCCTGCGCCGCTGGTGCAGCCGGGACACTTTCGGCCGCACGCTGGGCAGCGCCGTGGCCGAATGGCAGACGCCGGATGACCGCACGCTGGTGATCCGGCTTTCCCGCCCCTTCCCCCTGCTGCTGGATGCATTGGCCAAGCCCGGCACCAGCCCGGCCTTCATGATGCCGGAGCGTATCGGGGACATGGAGGCGACGAAGCCCTTTACCGAGGTTATCGGCTCCGGCCCCTACCGCTTTCTGGCCGATGAATTCGTGCCTGGCAGCCGCGCCGCCTACCGGAAGTTCGACCGCTACTCGCCCCGGCAGGAGGCACCGGAATGGACCTCTGGCGGCAAGGTCGTGCATTTCGAGCGTGTCGAATGGGTGATGATGCCCGACCAGGCCACTGCCGCCGCCGCGCTTCAGGCCGGCGAGGTGGATTGGTGGGAGCAGGTCGGCGCCGACCTGATCCCGCTGCTGCGCCGCAACCGCGACATCAGCATCGCGAACGGCGACCCGGCCGGCTACATGGGTGTCCTGCGCTTCAACCATCTGCATCCGCCCTTCAACAATGTGAAGGCGCGGCAGGCTGTGCTCGCTGCCATCAACCAGGCCGACTTCATGGGCGCGGTGACGAACAGCGATGAGACGGCCTATAATGTCTGCCACTCCTTCTTCCCCTGCACCACGCCCTATGGCCGCGCCTCGGTGCCGGACCCGATGACCGAGGCCAACCTGGAACGCGCCCGCGCCCTGCTGAAGGAAAGCGGCTATGCGGGGGAGAAGGTGATCCTCCTCAACCCATCGGATTTCGCCTCCATCGCGCCTTTCGGGCTGATCGCGCATGACCTGCTGGCCCGCATCGGTTTCAACGTCGAACTGGTCTCCACAGATTGGGGCAGCGTCCTTGCCCGCATTGTGCAGCGCAAGCCTCCCTCCGAGGGCGGCTGGAACATCTTCCCGGTCTGGTGGAGCGGTATGGGCATCGTCACGCCCAGCCAGAACGCGCTGATCCGCGGGCAAGGCGATGGTGGCTGGACCGGCTGGTACGAAAGCAAGGAGATGGAAGCCATGAACGAGCGCTGGCTCTCCGTCGCAACGGAGGAAGAGCGCATGCGGATTGGCGACCAGATGCAGCAAATCGCCTTCCGCGATGTGCCGACCGTGCCGCTGGGGCAGTTCTTCATCCGCACAGCCTACCGCAAGTCGCTCACCGGCATGCTGGAGGGTCCCCGCCCCGTGCCCTGGAACCTGCGCCGGGCATGACGGGAATGCTTCCGCCCGTCACGGGTTATCTCGACCGCCTCTCCCGCCGCCCGGGCGAGCGGATCACCGCGCATGTCAGCCTGCGCCGCCCCGGCCCCTGCCGCGCGCGGCTGGTGCGGGTTGTCTCGGCCGATCCCAATCCGGCGGGGCCGGGCCTTGATCTGCGCCCGGTGGTTGAGGCCTTCGACCATCGCTTCGATGGCCAGCATCAACCCGTGCAGCTTGGCTCCTGGGGCCTGGTTCAGGGCAGCCCACAACTGGAACCCGGGCAGGCCCGCTGTTGGGCGGTGCTTGTGCAACTGCTGGCGGAACTGCCCGCCGCCACGGTGCTGGCCGCCGAGGGCGGGCAGGACAGCATCGTGATCCGTGCCGGCGCGGAAGGCGCCGAGGCGGAGATCACCCTTGGCGCCACCACCACCTGGCTGCGGACGGAGACGCCGCTGCGGACAGCGGTGTGGTACCGCCTCTGGCTGTCCCATGACCCCGCGACGGGGCGGGTGGTGCTGGGCCAGGCGCCGCTGGAGGCGGCGGCGGATGTCGCGATGGCCACGGCACAGGCACCGGCCGGCCAGTTCGCGCCGGTTTCCGCCGTCACCTTCGCCGCGCGGGATGCCATGGCGCCGCGCGACCACTTCACCGGCAAGGTCGAGGACCCGCTGGTGGCGGCGGCCTTCGTGGAGGCCTGGCCCGACCCCCTCCACCTCCCTGCCCCAGCGGAAAGCCTTCGTGCCCGCTGGGACTTCTCGGAGGGCATCACGACCGAACATGTCACGGATATCGGCCCCGAGGCCTTGCACGGCGACCTGATCAATCTTCCCACGCGGGGTATGGTCGGCGCTGCCTGGAGCGGGAACGAGACCTGCTGGCGCCATGCCCCGGCCGAATACGCCGCCATCCACTTTCACGCCGATGATCTCAGCGACTGCCGCTGGTCTCCTTCCTTCAGCTTCGATGTGCCGGATGACCTGCGCAGCGGGGCCTATGCCTTCCACCTGACCTGCGAGGATGGCGAGGACTGGCTGCCCTTCTACATCCTGCCACGGCGGGATGGACCGCATGCGGCAGTGGCCGTACTCGCCTCCACCTTCACCTATCAGGCCTACGCCAACCACGCGCGCGGCAATGCCGATGCCGCCTACAAGGAGCGTGCCGCAGCCTGGGGCGCCTATCCCCACAACCCCGACGATGTCACCGCCTTCAGCCACTCGACCTACAACCGCCATCCCGATGGCAGCGGCATCTCGCTCTCCTCTCGGTTGCGACCGATCCTGACGATGCGGCCGGGCTTCCTGACCTTCAACGATCCGAGGGGCTCGGGCCTGCGGCACTACCCTGCCGATTCCCACCTCCTCGCCTGGCTGGAAGCGCGCGGAATCGCATTCGACATCGTCACTGACGAGGATCTCGACGACGAAGGCGAGGCCCTTCTCTCGCCCTACCGCGTCGTCCTCACCGGCTCCCACCCCGAGTATCACACGGGGCGGATGCTGGATGCGCTGACCGCCTATCGCGACCATGGCGGGCGGCTGTGCTACCTGGGCGGGAACGGCTTCTACTGGCGGATCGCGCGAGACCCGGCGCGGCCGCATATCATCGAGATCCGCCGTGCCGAGGGCGGCATCCGCGCCTGGGCGGCCGAGGCGGGCGAATACTACCACCAGCTCGATGGCGCGTTGGGCGGGTTGTGGCGGCGCAACCGCCGTCCGCCCCAGGCTCTGGTCGGCGTCGGCTTCAGCGCGCAGGGGTTGTTCGAGGGTACCTTCTACCGCCGCCTGCCAGCGTCCGCGGACCCCCGCTACGCCTGGATCTTCGAGGGCGTGCCCGAGATCATCGGCGACTACGGACTCTCCGGCGGCGGCGCGGCGGGCTTTGAGCTGGATCGCGCCGATCCGCGCCTGGGTACCCCGCCCGGCACCGTGATCCTGGCACGGTCGGAGCAGCCGCCGGCCTCCTTCGTCACCGTGCCCGAGGAGCTGCTGTCCCACATCGCAACCGTGACCGGCGAGAGCCCGGAGGCGCTGAAGCGGGCGGAGATCGTCATCTTCGAGGTTCCGGGTGGCGGTTCCGTCTTTGCTGTCGGCTCCATCACATTCTGTGGCAGCCTGTGGAACGGAACAGCCTTTGATGGTCCCGTCTCCCGTATGCTGGAGAATGTGGTGCGCCGCTTCGCCGGGCTCTGAGCAGCGCCGGTGCCCCCGGGGACCACCCGCCCCTTCAAGTTCGGCAGGCCAAGCCGCTCTCCGGAGTGCCTGGCCTGCCAAGACTCAGGAAGTCGAGAGAAATGAAGCCCAACACCATCGGCCGCCGTGGCCTTCTGCAAGCTTCGGGGGCGCTGCTCCTGCCACTGGCCGCGCCGAACCTGGCGCGGGCGGCAACGCCCACCACGCTGCGCTTCGTTCCGCAGTCCAATCTCTCGACGCTTGATCCGGTCTTCACCACGGCGGCGGTGACCATCACTCACGGCTATTGCATCTTCGACACCCTCTATGGCGTCGATGCCCAGATGCGCGCGAAGCCGCAGATGGCCGAGGGCGCCACCGTGTCCGAGGATAAGCTCACCTGGCTGATCCGCCTGCGGGAAGGCCTGCGCTTTCACGACGGTGAGCCGGTCCGTGCTCAGGACTGCGCCGCGAGCCTCCTGCGCTGGAGCAAGAAGGACACCTTCGGGCAGACGCTCGGCGCCGCCGTGGAAGCCTTCGAGGCCGCCGATGACCGCACGATCCGCATCCGCCTGAAGCGGCCCTTCCCGCGCCTGCTGGATGCCATCGGCAAGCCGCATTCCTCCCCCGCCTTCATGATGCCCGAGCGGCTGGCAAAGGCGGATCCGAACACGCCGGTGACGGAGATGATCGGCTCCGGTCCCTTCCGTTTCATGCAGGACGAGTTCGTCTCCGGGAGCCGTGCCGTCTATACGCGCTTCGCCGACTACACGCCGCGGGCCGAGGCGCCGGAATGGACCTCCGGCGGCAAGCAGGCTCATCTGGAGCGCCTCGAATGGATCATCATGCCCGATCCGGCGACGGCGGCGGGCGCGCTTCAGGCCGGCGAGATCGACTGGTGGGAGCAGGCGCTGCCTGACCTAGTCCCGACGCTGACGCGGCGGCGCGGCATCGCGGTGCAGCGGCAGGATCCCTACGGCTTCATCGCCCATGCCCGCTTTAACCATCTGCAGCCGCCCTTCAACAACGCCAGGCTGCGCCGCGCCGTCCTTTCCGCCCTGCGGCAGGAAGATTACATGCATGCGATCGTCGGCGACGACGCTGATGCCTGGCGGCAGTGCCGTGCCATGTTCCCCTGCGGCCTGCCCGACGTGACCGAGGCCGGGGTGCAGGACATGCCCTCCAGCCTGGAAGCGGCCCGGGCCGCGGTGAAGGCCAGCGGCTACAACGGCGAAACGGCCGTCATCCTTAACCCCGCTGATTATCCCTCCATTTCCCCGCACGGGCTGCTGACGGCGGAGCTGCTGCGGCAGATCGGCATCAAGGTGGATCTGCAGGAGATGGATTGGGGCACGGTGCTGCAGCGCCGCCTCTCGCGTGAGCCGATGGAGAAGGGCGGCTGGAGCATCTACCACACCAACTGGCCCAGTGTATCCATCGCCAACCCGGCGATGAACGCCACCATCCGCGGCCAGGGCAGCACCGGCTGGACCGGCTGGTATGAAAGCGCCGAGATGGAGCGCCTGACGGTCCAGTGGCTGGATGCGGCGACGCCGGAGGATGGCGGCCGGCTGATGGACCAGATCCAGCGCGTGGCCTTCGACGACGTGCCCAGCCTGCCGCTCGGCCAGTATTTCTCCCGCACCGCCTACCGGGACAATGTCACGGGTGTGCTGCCTGGCTCGGCGGCCTTCTTCTGGAACGTCCGGAAGGGCTGAACATGCCGCAACTCTCCCCCATCGCGCCGGATGCGGCGCGTTTCGATGTGGTGATCCTGGGCGGCGGCTCCGCCGGCTGCGTGCTGGCGGCGCGGCTCAGCGAGGATCCTTCGCGCAAGGTGCTGCTGGTGGAAGCCGGCCAGGACCTGCGGCCGGGCGAAATGCCGCCGGAAATCGCCTCGCCCTATCCGGGGCGCGCTTACTTCAACAGTGCCTGGACCTGGTCCGGACTGCAGGTCGGGATGGGCAAAGACCCTTCCAATACCGGCCAGGCCACCATCCGTCCCTACGAGCAGGCGCGCATCCTCGGCGGCGGCTCCTCCATCAACGGCATCGGCGCCAATCGCGGCTCCCCGCATGATTACGCGGAATGGGAGGCCGAGGGCGCGGCGGGCTGGGGGTGGTCCGACGTTCTGCCGTATTTCCGCAAGCTGGAGCAGGATCTCGACCTCGCCAGCGATACCGAGCGGCATGGCGCCGATGGCCCGCTACCCATCCAGCGCGTGCCGCGCTCCCAGCACACGCCCTTCGCACGGCAGGTGGAGGCGGAGCTGGACCGGCAGGGATATCCCGCACGGGAGGACCAGAACGGTGCCTGGGAGGACGGCGTCTTCCCGATCACCGTCAATCTGGACCGCAGCGGCCGCCGCACCTCAACGGCCACGGTCTACCTCACCCAGGCCGTGCGCGCCCGCTCCAACCTGACACTCTGGACGGGCACCGAAGCGGAGCGGGTGCTGTTCGATGGCAAGCGTGCCGTTGGCGCACGGCTGCGCCGGGGGCACGAGAGCCTCGATGTGGCCGCGCCGCTGGTTATCGTCAGCAATGGCGCGCTGCACTCCCCTGCCCTGCTGCTGCGCAGCGGCGTAGGGCCGGGGGCGGCGCTGAGCCAGCTTGGCATCCCGGTGGTAGCGCCGCGCGCGGGCGTCGGGCGGAACCTACTGGAGCATCCCTCCATTGGCGTCTCCGCCTTCATCCGCCCGGATGTGCGCCTGCCAACCGGGGAGCACTACCACATCCAGTCCATCCTGCGCTGGTCTTCCGGGTTGGAGGGGACGCCGCCGGGGGACATGCACCTCGCCGTCAATACCCGTTCCGGCTGGCATGCGGTGGGGCATCGCATCGCCACACTGTTCAACTGGGTGAACAAATCCTACTCCCAGGGCAGCGTCACCCTGGCCTCCGCCGATCCCTCGGCCCGGCCGGTGGTTGATTTCCGAATGCTCTCGGATGAGCGGGACCTGGTGCGGCTGGCCCAGGCCTTCCGGCTGGCGGCCGGGGTGCTGCGCGCGTCCTCCCTGGACGGCATGGTGCTGGAGGCCTTCCCCTCCACCTATTCCGCCCAGGTGAAGAAGCTGCTGCAACCCTCCTGGCGCAATGGCGTGCTGACCGCCCTCGCCGGGCCGGTGATGGACCGGGTGCCGCTGGTGCGTTCCCGCATCCTGGCCATGGCGCAGGAAGGCAATGCGCCGCTGGACGTGCTCTGCCAGGACGACGAGGCGCTGCGGATGCATCTGCGCCGCCACGTGGGTGGCGTCTGGCACCCCTGCGGCACCTGCCGCCTGGGTGCGGAGGACGACCCCATGGCGGTTTGCGACCCCTCGGGGCGGGTGATTGGCGTGGAAGGTCTGATGGTCTGCGATGCTTCCGTCATGCCGACCATCCCCTGTGCCAACCTCAACGTGCCAGTCATCATGATCGCCGAGAAGATGTCAGATGGAATTCGCGCTGCCTCGAAAGCTCCGTCCGGGCGCCGCGCGGGCGTCACTGCTTCTGCCTGAACCCTCTGGGTTCCTTTATCTGGCGAGGGGGATTTGTTTCTTCCATACGCCAGAATATCGCCCTGCAGGCCATCGCAGCAAATAGCGATAGCGCAATCTCGGCGCTGGCTCCATCCAGTACAGCGCCGAACAGCGGCGCGCCAACCGTCTGGCTGACCGCGACCGCGACCGCCAGGAACAGAATACCAAGCCCGAGGTCGGGCCGGTCTAGCAGAAGGGAGGTGCCCCAGATCAACAAGATGCCGCTGAAGACAATATAGGCGGCTCGAACAGCGCTGTCGCCGCCAGTATGAGCGACGGCGCCGCTGCGGAGTCCGCGATCATGCCGTAGCAGAGAGCCAGCCACTGGCACGTTGTTTGGTGACCAAGCAAATTTGGTGGCGCGACGCAGCCTGCACGCCCTTAGGCGGGCACCTGGACACATGTCTCCCGGACAGAAGGCTCAGCGAAGAAGACCCACACCCTGCCACTGCTATTGACAAATAGCAGCACGCCCTCGCCATCATAGACAAACCCTATAGATCCTGCTGGGCGGAGGCCAACCATGCTGAACTTGAGGCAGATGGAAGTGCTGCGTGCCATCATGTCGCAAGGCGGTGTGACCGCGGCGGCCAAGATGTTGAACGTGTCCCAGCCCTCAGTTAGCGAGGTGCTGCGCCATGCTGAACAGCGGCTGGGCTTTCCCTTGTTTCACCGCGCCAACGGTCGGCTGAGGCCCACCAAGGCAGCGCAACAGCTCTCGATCGGCATCAACCGCGTCTTCGAGGAGGTGGTAAGCGTCAACCAGTTGGCGCAGGAACTGCGGCAACAGCAGCGCAATGTGCTGCGTATCGGCGGCGTCAGCGCGCTCGCCATGGCACTGGGCCCTACGCTGGTGGCGGAGTTCCTTAAGGTCTCACCTCATGCAAGCCTTCGTCTCAGCGTGATGAAGCGTGCCGAGATGGCACAGGACCTGGCAACGGGTGCCTTGGATGTCGGCCTGACCTTTCTCGCTGAGGAATATCCTTGCCTTGAGGCTGTAGAGGTCGCTTGCCGTCCACTACAGTGCGTGGTGCCGGTGGGCCATGCGCTCGACCGGCCTGGGCTGGTGACGCTGCGCGACGTCGCCGGCTTTCCGCTGATCGGCTACTCGCCCCATCTCACCACCTCCCAATTAATCCGGCACGCCTTCACTGAGGCTGCGCTGCCCTACCGCCCGTTCTGTGAGGTGGAGCAGGTGTTGCAGGCCTGGTCCCTTGTGCAGTCCGGCGCGGGAATCTGCCTGATCGAGCCATTCTCCTCCCTCGGCGGCTTCTTCCCTGGCGCGAAGGCGCTACCGCTTGACCACCCAGCGCGCGTCCCGTTGCAGATGCTGGTCCTTCGCTCGGCCCGTCGGTCTGGCCTGCTGGAGGGCTTCATTGCCCATGCCCGGCTTCTCCTGCAGAGCAACCCACCCTGCCTATAGGGTAATCCTATGGGTGGCAGAACGATTGCTATTGGAATGCTGCTGCCGATCCACGGCTTGATAGCGTATCGAGTTGCCTCACTGCGGCAGCCTCTACCCATTGGCAAACGGGGATGCGCTATGGCCGGTGCTGCAAGCACGAGAGACAGCGGCACCGCCGCGCCAGAAGGCATGAACGCTGCCCTAGCGCGAGAGATGCTGTCGTGCTGGCTGCCGGCGCTTTGCCTGAAGGGCGCAACACTGTGGGCCGATGGCGCCTGGTCTGCGGCCGTGTCGGGCACCCTCTTCAGCAATAATTTCTGCGCCGATGGCCAGCCTCGGCCCAAGATGGCCAAGGCCGGCGCCAAGGATATCGGCCGCGCGGCACAGGTCGCCCGCACCGGCGCCGCCGCGTGGTAGGGTCTTGGCCCCTCGGAGCCGGTGCGGTTGCTGCGCGAGGTGGCGGCCGGCATCCGCCAGCACGCCGATGCGCTGGGCTAGCTGGTGCCGATCCTGGCCTGCAGCAATGCGGTCATTCTGAAGACGGCGGAGCGACGCCGCTGGTGACGCTGCTGCATACGCTGCCGCCGGGTGCCCCGGTCTCCGGCCATAAGGCCAGCGGCATGGGCAGCGAATACGGCCAGGTGACCGAGGAGCAATACATGCGGATCAAGACCACCGTGACCTTTGCCGGCGGCTGGCGCAGCCCCTGCGAGCCCGCGCAATGACCGTGCCGCAGGAACTGGTGGAACGGCTGGTCGCGTGGCGGCGCCACCTGCATGCGAACCCGGAGCCATCCAATGCCGAGGTCAATACCGCTGCCTTCGTCTGCGAGCGGCTGGCCGAGCTTGGCATCCCCTTCACCAGTGGGGTGGGTGGCCACGGCGTGGTGGGCACGCTGTCGCGCGGCGAGGGTAGCGGCAGCGTCGGCCTGCGTGCGGATATGGATGCGCTGAGTCTGGTGGAGGAGACGCAGCTTCCCTACCGCTCCACCCGCCTCGGCGTCATGCATGCCTGCGGGCATGACGGCCATACCACCGCCCTGCTGGGCGCCGCGGCTCTACTGGCCGAGCGGGACGACTGGTCCGGCACCGTGCAGCTGATCTTCCAGCCGGCGGAGGAGGCGGGCACCGGCGCGCGCGCCATGCTGGATGACGGGCTGCTGGAGCGTTTCCCGATGCAGCGCATCTTCGCCTTCCACAACTGGCCTGGCCTGTCGGCAGGCACCGTCGCCGCCCGCATCGGCGCAATGACGGCAGGCACGGCAAAGATCGAGATCGTGCTGACCGGCACCGCCTCGCACGCCGCGCTGCCGCAGCGGGCGAAGGACCCAGTGCTGGCGGCGGCGCATCTCATCATCGCCCTGCAATCCGTGGTGTCGCGGGAGACGGACCCGCTGGACAGCGCCGTCCTCTCCATCTGCACGATGCAGGCCGGCACAGTGCTGAACCAGATCCCTGAGACGGTGACACTGCGAGGCACCATGCGTCTGCACCGGCCTGAGGTGCGGGAGAGCATGGAGGCCGCCATGCGGCGGATCTGCGACGGTGTCGGCGCCGCCTTTGGCGTGGATATCGAGTGCCGCATCCAGCGCGGCTCCACCCCTTCCGCCAATAGCCCGGCGGAGACGCGGATGGCGTTGGACGCCGCCCAGCAGGCCGGGCTGGTGGCGGATGATGATCCACCACGCGCCATGATCGGCGAGGATTTCAACTGGATGCTGGCGAGGCGCCCTGGCGCTCTGGTCTGGATCGGCAATGGCCCGGCCGAGGGGGGACGGGAGCTGCACAGCCCCACCTACGATTTCGAGGACAGCGCCTTGCCGGCCGCCGCCGCCTGGCTGGCCGAAGTTGCCTGCACCGCACTAGCGGATGAAAGCTCCGCCCCGCCCGCCTGACGACCTGCCAATGAAAAGCCGCCACACGATCGTGGCGATGCTCCCCGCGCGAATCCTTCTGGGAGGCTTCCAATGACAGCGAGAAACGCCTTGCTCCGCCGGGCCGTCCTGGGCCTGTGCATCAGCCTCGCCTTCTCCAGCCTCGCTGCCGGGCAGGCCGGGGCAGAGACGGTGCTACGCTACGCACCCTCTGCCGAGCCGCGCACAATGGACCCGGTCGCGAACTTCCTCTCCATCACCCAGCAACATGCCTACATGGTCTACGACACCCTGTTCTCGCTCGACGAGAATCTGGTGCCGCAGCCGCAGATGGTGGAAGGCTTCACCAAGAGCGGGGATGGCCGGGTCTATACCATGACCCTGCGACCTGGGCTGAAGTTCCACGACGGCAGCCCCGTGCGTAGCGCCGATGTTATCGCCTCCATTCGTCGCTGGGCGGCGCGCGACCCGGTCGGACGCAAGCTGACCGAGATGGGCATGACGCTGGCCGTGGTTGATGACCGCAGCTTCACCGTGACGCTGGAGGCGGATACACCGCTGCTACTGGAAGGCTTCGCCAAGCCTAGCGCTGCCGCGCTGTTCGTGATGCGGGAGAAGGAGGCCCAAACCGACCCGATGCGTCCGGTGGCCGAGGTCATCGGCTCCGGTCCCTTCCGCTTCGTCGCCAGCGAATACCGGCCCGGGGCACGCATGGTCTATGCCCGCAACGCCGATTACGTGCCGCGAACGGAACCAGCCAGCTACTTCGCCGGCGGCAAGGTGGTGAAAGTAGACCGGGTCGAATGGGTCATCATGCCGGATTCCAGTTCCGCCGTTGCCGCGCTGCAGACCGGGGAGATCGACATCTACGAATCGCCGCCGCTGGACCTGCTGCCAGTGCTGGAGCGACGGCGTGACGTGACGGTGCGGGTGCCGGGCCGCCAAGGGCAGATCGGCTTCCTGCGCCCGAACTTCCTGCATCCGCCCTTCAACAAGCCGGAGGGCCGCCGCGCGCTGGCGCTGGTGATGAACCAGGCCGATGCCATGGCCATGGCTGCCGGGGCGGATGGCAAGTACTGGAGCCGTTGCTACAGCTTCCTGGCCTGCGGCGGCGCCAATGAGGACCAAGGCGGCACCGAGTGGATGCAGGCGCAGCGGATGGACGAAGCGCGGCGCCTGTTCCAGCAGGCCGGTTATCAGGGCGAGCCGGTCGTCATCATCGCCGCTGGCGACAACGAGGTCATCAAAAGCTTTGGGATGCTGGCGGCGGAGCAGCTTCGCGCGGCCGGACTGAATGTGGATCTGCAGTTGAGCGACTTTGCCTCGATGATGGCCCGGCGCGTGAACCAGGCGACGCCCAGCCAGGGCGGGTGGAGCCTGTTCCCCATGTGGTCCTACAGCTTCGAGATGGACAACCCGATCGCCAATCCCACCATGAACAGCGCCTGCGTCAATCCGGCGGGCGGCTATCCCGGCTGGTCCTGTTCGCCCAAGCTGGACGAGCTACGGACGGCCTGGACGCGGGAGACCGACCCGACGAAGCGGCGGGAGATCATCCGCCAGATCCAACTGGCTTCCGCAGAGCAGGTGCCGATCGTGTTGCTGGGGCGCTTCTTCTCTCCCATGGCCTATCGCAGCAGCCTCACCAACCTGCTGAACACGCCGCTGCCGGTGTTCTGGAGCGTCTCGAAGCCTTGAACAGGCTCTCCACCGCCTAAACGGAGCCCGCCGCGTGACCTATTATGCCTTCGCTTCCGACAATGCCGCCGGTGCCTCCGGCCCTGTGCTGGCGGCCCTGGTGGAAGCCAATGCCGGAGAGGCGGCAGCTTATGGGGAGGACGCGCTGTCCCAGCAGCTCGACGCGGCCTTCAGCGCGTATTTCAGGCGGACAGTGCGGGTTTTCGTGGCGCCGACGGGCACGGCGGCCAATGCGCTGGCACTGGCCGCCCTGGTGCCGCCCTATGGCGACATCCTCTGCCACGGGCAGGCGCATGTGCTGACCACCGAATGCGGCGCGCCGGAGTTCCTCGCAGGCGGCGCGCGCCTCACCCCTCTGCCGGGCGGCGCGGACCGCATCGCCCCTGCCGTGCTGGCGGCGGCGTTGGCGGCGCGCCCCGCCAACCGGCACCGTCGCCCGGCGCGCGCGCTGACGCTGACCCAGGCGACCGAGGCTGGTACGCTCTACACGCCAGAGGAGCTGGCGGAGATCGCCGGCATTGCCCGCACGCATGGCCTCAGGCTGCATATGGACGGCGCGCGCTTCGGCAATGCGCTGGCCGCGCTGGGCTGTGCCCCCGCCGCGCTGAGCTGGCAGGCGGGCATTGACATCCTTAGCCTTGGCACCACCAAGAACGGCACGCTGAACGCCGAGGCGGTGGTGGTCTTCGACCCCGCCCTGGCGGAGGACGTTGCCTACCGGCACAAGCAGGCGGGGATGCTTACCTCCAAAATGCGCTTCGTGGCCGCCCAGCTGCTGGCCTATCTGCGTGACGACCACTGGCTGGCCAATGCCGCCCATGCCAATGCGGCCGCCGCCCGGCTGGCGCGTGCACTCGGCGCCACGCCGGGCTGCCGCCTGCTGCACCCGGTGCAGACTAACCAGGTCTTCGCCGAAATCGCTTCCACCGTGCAGGCGAGGCTGGAGCGGCATGGCATCCGGCTGCGCCGCTGGGGAGCGGGGGCGGATACCTTCCGCCTCGTCTGCAGTTTCGCCACGACCGCCGCGCAGCTCGATGGCTTCGCCGCTGCTCTGCAGCAGGAGGCGGGCGCAGCAGCCGGGGCCGACTAACGCCACGCTCGGTCACGCTTTCACCAAACGGAACTACCATGCATCACTCCATCGGCAGCGCTCCCATCGACGTCGCGATCCTCGGCGGCGGCTCTGCCGGTTGCGTGCTGGCGACGCGACTGAGCGAGGAGCCTGACCGCCAGGTGCTGCTGGTGTAGGCGGGGCCGGACATTCCGCCCGATGCGGTGCCGCCTGCCATCGCCTCGCCCTATCCGGCCGCGCCCTCTTCAACCGCGAGTGGTTGTAGACGGACTTGCGCGCGGTGATGGGCATAGGCACCGGCAACCAAGCGGCCGAGGTGCGGCCCTATGAGCAGGCACGCATCCTTGGCGGCGGCTCCTCCATCAACGGGCTCGGCACCAATCGTGGCGCCCCGTCGGATTACGACGAATGGGCGGCGATGGGCGCGGACGGCTGGGGCTGGCTCGACGTGCTGCCCTATTTCCGCAAGCTGGAGAAGGACCATGATTTCACCGGCCCGCTGCATGGCCAGGACGGGCCGCTGCCGATCCGCCGTCTGCCGCGCGCCCGCTGGTCGGCCTATGCCCGGCAGATGGAGCGGGTGCTGGGCGAGCTTGGCTGCCCGGCGCTGGACGACCAGAACGGGGCCTGGGAGGATGGCGTAATTCCCACCGCCACCAATACGGTGGTCGATGGCACGCGCGCAGGAGTGGTCGCCGCTTATCTGACGCCAGAGGTCCGCCGCCGGCCGAACCTGCGCATCCTCAAGCGGAGGTGTTGCGGCTGGAGGTGGAGAGCACGCGCGTGACCGGTTGCCTGCTCCGCCTCGGTGGCGAGGAAGTGACAGTCAGGGCACGCGAGACCATCCTGGCCGCCGGTGCCATCTGGTCGCCGGTGCTGCTGATGCGCAGCGGCATCGGCCCTGCCGCCGCGCTGCGCGCGGGGGCTGGCGGTGCATGCCGATCTGCCTGGCGTGGGTGAGAACCTGCACGAGCATCCCTCGATCAGCGTTTCCGCCTTCCTGCGGCCGGGCCAGCGCCAGCCCGCAGGGGCGCATTACCACCTGCCGGCCCTGCTGCGCTGGTCCTCCGGCGTGGAAGGCGAGCCAACGGGGAACATGCATGCCGCCATCGTCGCGCGTTCCGGCTGGCACGCCATAGGGCAGCGCATCGGCTCCCTGTTCGTCTGGGTGAACCACACGCGCTCGACCGGCTCCGTGCAACTCGGTGCGCGGTCGGGGGACGGACGCGCCGGTGGTGGATTTCCGCCTGCTCTCCGACCCGCGGACATGGTGCGGCTGAAGCAGGGCTTCCAGCTGGCCGCGCGGGCGTTGTGCCACCCTGGCTTGGCCGGGCTAGTCAGCGAAGTGTTCCCCAGTACCTATGCCGCCAAGGTGCGCCGTTACCTGCACCCTACCGTACGCAACGGGCTACTGATGGGGTTGGTAGGTCCCGCCATGGACCTCAGCGGAACGATGCGTCGCGCCGTGCTGCGCGCGGCGATTGAGAGCCAGGTGGGTGCCGCCGCCCTGGCGTCGGATGACACTCTGCTGGAAGAGCATCTGCGCCGGCATGTTGGCGGCGTCTGGCACCCGAGCGGCACCTGCCGGACGGGCGCGGCACAGGACCGCATGGCGGTTGTGACACCTGATGCCCGACTGCGCGGCGTGGGAGGGCTTCGGGTCTGCGACGGTTCCATCATGCCGCGCATTCCTTTCGCCAACACTAACGTACCGAGCTTGATGATCGCCGAGAAGGTGGCCGACAACATCCGCCAGAACATACGATAAAAAGTCTTATGGTCCGGGGTCTGGGCTAGGCCGCAGCATTGCCAAGGCTTCGGCTGCGGCGCCGCCATCGGGTCCATCGAAGCGCAGCCGATGCCGCCGGTGCGGCGCCGGCACCGCCCGCCGCCTTAGCGCGCGATCCACCGCAGTCAGCACCGCGTCGCGGCAGTCCATCTCCTGCGCAAAGCTCGGCACCCAGTAGCGCACCATGTAGACTAGGCCGTCCGCCTCGTGTGCGGATAGTCGGACATCCGGCGGGGGCTGCGGTAGCACGCCCGGCGCCGTGGCGGCGGCTTCGGCAAGCAGGCGCTTGGCCTCCTCCGCAGGCAAGGCGTGGTCGAGTGTCAGCCGCACCTGCTGGCGGTAGTTAGCGCGCGGGGCGCTATAGTTGGTGATCCGCTGCTGCGCGATCCGCCCGTTCGGCACCACGGCCTGGACCCGGTCGAGCGTCTCGATGCGTGTGGAGCGCCAGTTGATCTCAACCACGCGTCCCCCGAGCCCGCCCTCGATGGTGATCCAGTCGCCGATGCGGTAGGCGCGCTCAAGGCCGAGCGCGATGCCGGCGAAGATGTCGGCCATCACGCCACGCAGCGAGAAGCCGAGCACGGCGACGATGACACCCGAGGCGGCGGCCGCGCCGAGCGCGGAGCCCTCGAACACCAGGGCTATGGTTGCCAGCGCGGCAGCCCCGAACACCGCGGCGCCGAGCAGGTCCTGCAGCAGCTTCGGCGACCGCCGCCGGCCACTGCCGGCTCTGCTCAGGACGATGCCGGCGAGCCGCGTGGCCAACCAGGCTGCGGCGAAATAGGCCGACGCACCAAGCAGCAGGCGCACCACCTGAAGGCCGCCCGGCTCCGGCTCGGGCAGGTCGAGAGCGTGCAGGGCTAGGGGCTTGCCGATCAGCAGGCTCGCGCTCCCCAGCGTCGCTGCCAGGGGCCACGCCACTCGCCGCAGCCCCTGCACCGCCTGGGTGCCAGAGAGACGCCGCGCCACCGGTGCGCGGGCGGGTTCCCGCCTGGAAGAAGATTCGTTCCGCACGTCGCTCTTCTTCAAAGCCGCCGGCCTGGGCGGCGACAGCGGCCCCGCAGAGGTCGCAGATCGTGATAATGAAGGCCACGGTTCATCTCCTCCGGGCAGGGCAACACGGCCATTCTTCGCAGAACGCGAAGACGGCGGAATGTTGCTCGTTCTGGTTGCTGGTTCTGGAGCGTATTCCCGGGCCGGGCGTCGGCAGCGCGCGTGCGTGATCGGGCCCGGTCCTAGGCTCAGGCCTCCTTGATCCAGAAGAGGACGGTGGCGGCGAGGCAGATGGCGGACATGAAGGTGTGGACGCAGCGGTCAT
>NZ_RFLX01000048.1 GCF_003696345.1 Teichococcus wenyumeiae
GCGCAGGAACAGCGCCTCGTGCTCGGCGATCTGGTCGCCCAGCATATGGATCTGCGTGTGCCACCCCAGGGCCTGCACTCGTGTCGAAAGCGGCTCCAGCATGTCGACGGTCGTCACCCCGGCCTGGACCAGGTTGAAGCGGATGCCGCGCACCCCGGCCTCATGCATCTCGCGCAGCTGCGCGTCCGTCACGCTGGTATCCACCACCGCGACCATGCGCGCCCGCTCCGGACCCAGCTCCCGCATGGCCTGCAGGTGGAGGCGGTTATCGGTGCCGTAGGTGGAGGGCGTGACCAGCACGGAGCGTTGGGTGCCGAGCCTGCGTGCCAGCGCACGGTAATCCTCCGGCGAGGCATCCGGCGGCCGCAGCTGGGTGCGTGGATCGGCTGGGAAGCGGGCATCATAGACGTGGTGGTGGCAATCCGTGGCCAGCGGCGGCGCAGGCGTGCGGGGGGGCTCCGTGCCGGCGGAGAACTTCACAGGTCCTGCCGTGCCCCGCACCATGCCGGGCGCTGTCACGGCGGACTGGGCGCCGGCGGGGGTGCTCGACCACGTTGACCCCACGGCCGCCAATCCGGCGCCGGCCAGCAGGGCACGGCGAGACTGTGTCGGGTTCATGCGTTTCTCCCATCGCGCCTGTTCCGGTCGGCGCTCTGAAGAGCATGGCTGGAGTCTGCGCCAAGGTCGACAGCCCGGGGACGGCGGGGAGTTAGCCGCGGTACACACAGCGGTGAGCTGATTGATGAGGACGGGAGCGTTTCAAAGGCCTTGCCGGCTGCCGCTCAGGGCTCACTTTATTGCTCGATCAAGCCAGCATGTTTCATGTGACCTTGCCGGGAGCGGGTACTCGTCTTTCGAGACGATGGCAACCAGACCAGCATTCTGTTGGCCGCGACCAGATGGCGCAGCAATTGGAAGTCCCGTAGCGGCCCCGGCTGGGCGAGCGTTGGCCACCACCGGATCGCCTGACTTCTCATCAGGAGTAGAGCCTCCGGGTTCGTGATACCGGTGGTGGCCGGCACGCATGGAACAGCAGTTCGCAGAGCACCTAGATTGGATGTGGCTCCCGCGGCCTCGTTGGATCGTAATTCCAGAGTGGGCGGTTCCGTCCGCGGCCCACCTTGGTTTGTCCTTCTTGGTGGCCGTGATAGCGGCGGTGCTCCTCGATCCGAGGACTGAGCGGGAATCCTCCATTTGTCCAACTTCAATCCCACGGCTTCGGGATGATGCAGGCGCACGCACGAAGAAAGGGTGCTGTCATTTGAGGCAGCGCCCTGTTTCTCAGCGTGGGCGATTGGTGGGATTGCGGGTGGCGCCATCGGCGCGGGAGCCATGGCGGTCTTCTGTGCCCCAGCCGTCGCGGCGGTCGGGATGGGCATCATCGCCAATACGGCAGGCGCCGCTCTCTTTGGCGCAGCGACGGTGGCGGGCGGCGCGGCCGGTGCCGCTGTGGGCGAAGTGGCCCACTTGGTGTGAGCCTGAAGCCTGCCGCCTCTGTACGCCACCCTCTGAAACGGGATCTGGCCATGAACGATCTGAACAGCGCCTCCGCCCCTCTGCCGGATATGGAACTGGATGCTATCTCCGGCGGCGCGGGCTTCGGCGACATCATCCTGGGCCTGATAGGTGCGGTTGTTGGAGCCACCTTTGGGATCGGGCCAAGCGCGGCGAAGAACCTCGTGGCTGAGGCGCTGCCGTTCCTGACCGGCCCTTTGCGATGGGCCCCGGACCTCTGCTGCCGCCCCGATAATACCCTGGCCTGAAGGACAGACCTAACGCCTGAACACCATCCCTCATCCCCCTCCCCCATTTCCCCCCGCAACCCCTCGCTCTCCACATGGAGGCGAGGGGTCTCGTTCGTCCGGCCTACGGCAAGGGAGACAGGCTGTAGCGACGTCCAGAGGCATCATGCGCGCCGGCTATGCTGAGGCCCGGGCGTGGTGCCATCCGAACCCGCATCGGCGGGTGTCAAATCCAAGGCGAGGATGGCCGCGGCCTGGCGCATGGCGGGCGTGCAGCCGGCTGCATCGAGAGAGCCAAGGGATGGTCCTGTGAAGAAGCAAAAGCGCCAACCGGCCCCACGCCGGAAGCCCGTGAAGGACCCCAAGCCCCAGAAGTTGGGGGGCAGCGCGTTGGGCCCCTCGGCCGGGATGATGCCCGGGATGGATCTCCTGGCAGCCGACCGCGCCATGGAGACGAAGATGCCTCCTGAGCAGGTCGCGGAGTATCGGCGCCTGTGCCGGATTGAGGCAGCCGCGGCGGATGAGCAGGACGCCGCGCTGGCGGCCAAGGCCATCATGGACATCGAGACGATGTACCCGATCTCGCCGCAGGAGTTCTGGGAGGCCTTTGATGCGATCACGCGGGAGCAGACGGGGCCTGACGCCTCGGCCCTGGTGGCCGAGGCCGGTCCGGTGGGCGGTGACCGCTAGCGGCCCAGCCCCGGTGCACGCCGGATCCCAAGCCGCTGCTGCTCCGCCTCCTGCGACCGCGCCTGGCTGCGCTCTTGCATCTCCACCGCCCGCTGCCCCTCCCGCATCGCCACCACGGCCCGTCCGATCCCCGCCAGTCCCTCGCGCGATGGCGCGGCGGCCTCGGTCGCGCCCGCTGAGAGGCTCTGCTCCACGCCCTGTGGCCCCAGCCGCCGCTCCGCTGCCGCGGCCACCGCCCGCAGTTCCGCCGCCACCTCCGGCTGCCCCCGCACCACCTGCTGCCAAGCTTCGGCCAATGCCGGATCCGGCCGCCCCGCCAGCGCCTGCCAATAGGCCTGGGGTGCCTTGCTGGCTTCCGGCGGCAGGCTGGTGGTCCTTGCCTGCTCCAGCGCCTCCACGGCCTGCCAGGCCCGCTGTGACAGCCCCGGCACTTCCACCGCATCCCGCGCCCGCTGCGCCGCCACCTCGGCTCGATAGCTCTCTCCAGCCCGTTGCCGTGCCGCTTCCTCTCGCTCCAGTCCTGTGGCGACCGAACGCGCCGCGCTGACCGCACTAGCCCGCTCCAGCTGCGCGCCACGCCCCGAGAGCAACCCGTCTCTTCCGCGTAGCCGCCCCAGCAGCTCCGGCCGCTCCCGCAGCTGGTGAGCGACCTGGTTTCGGTCGTCCCGGCTGTCCCACAGCAGCGCATCAAGCTGGGCTTCCGCCTGCACCGGATCGCGGTAGGCTGCCCGCAGCCACTGCACCCGGTCGCTCGCCTCCTGCCGCACCGCCGGATTGCGCTCCACCGCCGCCGTGATTTCCTCAGCCGTGGTGCCCCGCCCCAGGCTGTCGCGACCCGTTGGATCCCGCTGCGCCGGCAGCAGTGGTGGCGGCGGTGGTTCTGTCTGGCTGGCGGCCCGGTCGAGATAGGCCGCCGCCGCTTCGCCGCTAGCCCTCGCCCGCGCCACCGGCGGCCGCGCGAGGATCTCGCTCTCGGGCACCAGCGGATGCACTCCACGCCGGCTGGCAAAGGCCTCTCGGGCGCGGCGCTCGCCCTCTGGTCCGAGGTAGTCCAGCGTCACGTCCTTGGCCCGCTGCCGCGACAGCCTCCGGGTCAGGCCCGCCCGGCTGCCCAGCTCGTCCCGCGCCCAGTGCAGCCTGACTCCTTCCCGGTGCCGCGTCAGCGCCACGTAAGCCGCGTGCCGGTCCATCGCCCGGCTCGCCAGCACATGCGCCCGGTCCACCGTCACCCCCTGCGCCTTGTGGATCGTCGCCGCGTAGCCGTGTGTCAGCGCGCCGTACTCCCTCACCGCGAAGGTGATCTCCGGCGCCGGTGTGGCGGCGTCCCTGGCATCCAGCCGCACCGTCAGCCGCGCGCCCTCACCCTGCCCTTGGACGGCAGTCACCGTGCCCAGCGTGCCGTTCTTCACCGCGGTGCCGCCCTGCCCGTCCGCAGTGCTACCCAGCGCCCGTGCGTTGCGCAGGAACATGAGGCGATCGCCCGCGGCGAGCAGCCGCTCGCCCTGCTCGGTCATGATGCTATGGTCCGCGCCGAGCGCCCCAGCCCCCCCGAGCTGCTCCCGTGCCAGTTGGTTCAGCGCGGCTGCATCCGCCCGCGTGGAGGCCAGCATCAGCTGGCTGCGGCCGGGCGCCTCCTGCCGCCCCGCCAGCCAGCCCGCCACCAGCGCCGCGCGGGCCTCTTCCTGCGTCGCGTGCCCCAGCACCATGCCGGCCTGCTCGTAGCGGGCGAGCGCCTCGCCCGTGCGCCCGGTGGCGAGCTCGCGGGTGGCCTCCCGTTGCCAGCCTTCCCGCTGCCGCCGCACCTCCGAGATCTCGGCTGCGCCATGCCGCTCCGCCAGTGCCCGGAAGGCCGCGCCGGCTTCGATCGCCTGCAGCTGCTCCGGATCCCCCACCAGCACCACCTTGGCGCCGGCCTGCTGGACCTGCTCCAGCAGCCGCTGCATCTGCCGCGAGCCGACCATCCCCGCCTCGTCCACCACCAGCACGTCGCGTGGCCCCAGCAGCTCGCGCCCCCGCGCCCAATGCCACTCCAGGCTGGCGAGGGTTTTGGAGCGGATGCCGCTGCCCGCCTGCAGCCCCTCGGCGGCGATGCCGGACAGTGTCGCGCCCCGCACCCGCAGCCCCTGCCCTTCCCAGGCCTCCCGCGCCACCCCCAGCAGCGCCGACTTGCCGGTGCCGGCATAGCCCACCACCAGCGCCAAGCCTGTCTCACCGATGAGATGTCGCACCGCGTCGCGCTGCTCGTCGCTGAGGGTGAGGCCATGCTGCTCCGCCTGCCGCAGCGCCCGCTCCTGGAGCTGCTCTGGCACACCATGCGCCCGGCCCTGCGCCAGCGCCGCCGCCTGCCCCTCCATCCGCTGCTCGGCCGCCAGCATCTCGCGCGTGGTCCAGCGCGCGTGTCCCGCCGCGTCCTGCCCCAGCCGCACCAGATCGGGCGAGGCCTCGACTTTCGCCAGCACCTCGGCGAACTGCGCGGCCCCGTCTGTGTGCCGCGCCACGAACCGCGCCAGGTCCTGCCGCGTGAAGGTGGACTGTTGCCGCGTCAGGGCGTCGAGTGCGAGCAGGGGATCGGCAGCAATGCGCGCGCCGTTCCTGCGCGCGATGGCGTCATGTTCGGCCCGCCGCTCTGCCGCTTCGCCACGCTCAGCCCGGCGCATCCCGGCCGGTCCCACCTTGTGCTGCGGCTCCAGCGGAATGCCCTGCGCCGCAAGAGTGCGGTGGTCGATGCGCACATCATGCCCGAGGCTCGCCAGCCGCTCATTCGTCAGCTCCGCCCAGCGTTCGCGCCAGGTCTGCAGCAAGGCCGTGCTGTTCCACGCGCGCTGCTTCGCGCCGAATGCCGCATCGGAACTGTCCGCCTGCTGCCCAGGAGTGATGCCGCGCAGGGTCAGCAGCACATGCGCGTGCGGCTTGGCCTCGCCGTCCTCGCCCCGCGGCGCATGCACGCAGAGATCCGCCACCATGCCACGCGCCACGAACTGCTCACGCACGAAGTCCCGCGCCAGCGCGATGCCCTCGGCCTGAGACAACTCGCGTGGCAGCGCGAACTCCACCTCCCGCGCCAGCTGCGCGTCCTTGCGTTTCTCGCCGGCTTCCACCGCGTTCCACAGCACGTTGCGATCAGCCCACGCCGCTGGTGCGCCGTCGGGCAGCAGCACCTCGGCATGCACCAGGTGGTCCTTGGCCGTGAAGTCGTGTGCGAGACCGGTGCGTGTGTCCTCCAGACGTGTCGCCGCGCGATAGGCCGCCGCCGCCACCACGGAACGGCCGGCGCCGCGCGAGATCACCTGCGCCGAAAGGTGGTAGATCGCCATGCCGCCAGATCACCCGGATCCGGGATCGGTGAAAGCATCGTTCCGCCCACGGGGGACTCACCTTTCCGCGACGTCGCCGCAGGCGATGTATAAGCGCGCATTTCTCCGCTTTGCTGCGAACTGACGAGGTGCGCGGGTCTGCTGTGGTCGCGATCGGCTCGGAGTGATGGGCTCGTCCGCTGGTGGTCGATCCGCGATGCTGCGACTGTTCTGGATGTGGCGTCGATCGGCGATGGGGGAACCCGACCTGCGGGCCGTTTTGCCCGAGACCACTGCTGCGCATCGTCAGCGGCTCGAGACCCTGCTCGGCAGTCCGCTGCCGGATCGCTCCTGGTCGCGCGCCGTGACGCACCAGGGCGAGGGCCTCGATGAGGACGCCATGGCCGACCCGCAGTTCGCGTCCCTGCTCCTGCTACTGGTGCTGCCACCCGAGGCGGTCAGCCCTGACGCGGTGAGCTACTGCGTCGAGACCTGCTGGCAGAACATCCTCGAGCACGCCCCGCCCGGCCTGCTGCCCTTCGCCGACAACACCGGCGGCAACCTCTGGGCCTTCGACGGGCCGCCCGGTCCGGGGATCCCGCCATCGTCTTCGTCGACCCCGAGCTCGCCGGTGACGACGCGATCTTTCCGGTCGCGCCGAGCTTCGATGCCTGCATGGCGATGATCGAGGCCGAGGCCTGATCGCGTTCGCTGCACAGCATCGGAGGGTGCTGATGCAGCGTGCAGGACGCCCTCGATGGGTCGTCACCCTGTTGCCCGTGGCCAACTATTGCCGGCTCGATTCTTCCAGCCCCTGAGGGTTTCACCCCACCGCCCGCCGTGGCATCCCCCGCCGCAGAAAGCCCGGATACCCCGCGGCACAACGGAGGGGGATCCCACCATGGCACCACGCCGCCCGCGCGACATCGACGCTGAGCTGCGCGCCCTGCAGGACAAGGCCCGCCAACTCCGCACCAGGCAGAAAGCCCAGCTCGGCGAGTTGCTGCTGGCCACCGGCGCCGCCGATGCGCTCGATCCCGATGCCCTCGCCGGCCTGCTGCTGCACGGCCTCGAGCAGGCGAAAGCCAACCCCAAGGCGGCGGAGAGCTGGCGCCAGCGCGGAGAAGCTTTCTTTCGCCGCGCCGGAAGCGGCACCCAAAAATCCGGCAGCGGCCAAGCCGCGGCGGCCGATGCCGGCGCTGCGCCGGCTGATCCTGCGGACGCAGCACGCCTGGCGGCGGAGTAGCCAAGCCATTGCCCGTGTCGAGGCCGCGCAGGCCCGCGGCGACCGCCGCGACTGGGCGGCCGAGCGCCGCGCCCGCACCCGCCACCTGATCGAACTCGGTGGCCTGATCCACAAGGCCGGACTGGTGGAGCTGCTGGAGGACGACCGCGCCACCTTGCTCGGTCTCTTGCTGGTCGCGGCCGGGCAGCTGCGGGACAACGGTGACGAGCCGCCGGATGTGCTGCGCGCCCGCTGGCGCCATGCCGGCCTGCGCGCCTTTCAGGATGAGCGCGAGGCGGCGGAGGGAGTGGTCTCACCATGACCGCCGTCCTGCGGGGCGTCTGGCGCCTCGCCCTCACCCTCCTCGCCCTGCCTTTTGCCTTGATCAGCTGGCTCTGGATCTGCCTCCGCACCGCTGGCTCCGGCGCCCTCCTCGGGGGCCTCCTCGGCCTGCTCTGGAACGTCATCCTGCTGCAGCCGCCGGATCTGCGCCACGGCGCCATCGGCCTGCTGCTCGGCGGCCTCGTCGGCTGGGTGCTGGCGCTGCTCAACCTGCTGGGTCCCGTCTCCTTCGGCCGCGGCACCCCCGCCACCTCGCATGGCTCCGCCGCCTGGGCCGCGCCGCGCCAGCTTCGCCGTGACCTCGCCGCAGCGGCGCTGGCGCGGGATCCGGGGGCGCTGCTGGTTGGCCGTGCGCCGGGTCGTCGTGGGGCGCTGCTGCGCTACGCTGGTCCCGCCCATCTGCTCACCATCGCCCCCACCCGCTCCGGCAAGGGCGTCGGCACCGTGCTGCCCAACCTGCTGCTGAGCGACCGCCCCATCCTCTGCGTCGATCCCAAGGGCGAGAATGCCCGCATCAGCGCCCGGGCACGGCGGCGCTTCGGGCCGGTCTTTGTGCTGGATCCCTTTGGCGTCTCCGGACAGCCGGCCAGTGCCTATGATCCAGCGGCGCTGCTCGACCCCTCCTCTCCCGACCTCGCCGACGATGCCGCGACGCTGGCCGAGGCCCTGGTCTTTGACCCGCCAGGTCAGGTCTCTGAGGCGCACTGGAACGAGGAAGCCAAGGCGCTGATCAGCGGCCTGCTGCTGCACCTGGCCTGCCGCGGCGCCCCAGGGCAGCGCGGCCTGCCGGAACTCCGTCGCCTGCTCACCCTGCCGCCCGACGACTGGCAGGCGCTGCTGCGCGCCATGCTGGCCGACACCAGTGCCGCCGGCGGACTGGTCTCGCGCGCCGCCGCCCGCCAGCTCGGCAAGGCCGATCGCGAGGCCGCCGGCGTGCTCTCCTCCGCCCAGCGCCATACCCACCTGCTCGACAGTCCCAGGCTCGCCGCCAGCATGGCGCGCTCGGACTTCCAGTGGTCTGACCTGCGCCAGGGCATCGCCACGGTCTTTCTCGTCCTGCCGCCGGACCGCCTCAGCACCTACTCCCGCTGGCTGCGCCTGCTGATCGCCCAGAGCATCCAGCAGCTCGCCCGCACCCCGGTCCTACCCGGGCAGCCGCCGGTGCTCTTGCTGCTCGATGAGTTCGCCGCCCTCGGACGGCTGGAGCCGGTGCTGCAGGCGGCTGGGCTGATGGCCGGCCTCGGCCTGCAGCTCTGGCCCATCCTGCAGGACCTGGCGCAGCTCCGCGCCGCTTATGGCCAGAGCGCCAGCACCTTCCTGGCCAATGCCGGGCTGCTCCAGGTCTCGGCACCGGCTGACCTCGACACCGCCCAGTGGCTGTCCCGGGCGCTCGGCAACAGCACCGTGCCGTTCCAGACCCACAGCAGCTCCCACACCACCTCGGACAACCCCGAGGGGCATGGCTCCACCAGCCACGGCAGCTCAACCCAGCGCCTCGGCCGCCCCCTGCTCACCCCCGACGAGGCCATGCGCCTGCCCGCCGACCAGCAGGTGCTGCTGCGGCCAGGGCAGCGGCCCGTCCTCGCCCGCAAACTTCGTCATTACGCCGACACCGAGTTCCAGGGGCTGGCCGACTGAGCCTGCCCGGCGGACACTGGCCTTTGGTCAACCCTAGCCTCGGACCTCCGCCACGTGCCGAGAACCGCTCCAGGACGGTGAACCGCGTGACGGGTGGGCCACCACAGGCTGGGTCCACGTCCTGCCAGGCGCCGCAACTCCCCTGATCGGTGTCAGCCTCAAGGCGTTCCCCGCGTGACGGCTGAGGATGTCCTTGCCGGCTGTGGGTTCACTACGACTGCCAGAGCTGGACGGCACCACTGCGGGGCTGAGCATCCAGAAGGAAAGCGGGGCCGGCGCCGACGGGTCGAAGCAGGATGTCCATCACGGCGGATACCATCTGGCAGCCTCATCCTCTGCCATGCAGATGCTCCGGCCCACGCCGTTGTTGAACCACATTGAGTACCTTATATAGTGCTCAATTGAGGTTAAGCTTGAAGAGGAGAACGCGCCTATGGCGGACGTGCTGCTATCGGATCGCACCATCTCGGCGACCGATGTGAAGAAGCGGGGCATTGCCTCTTTTCAGACGGACAATGGCTCGCCGGTAGCGGTGATGAAGAACAACCGGCCGCAATATTACGTGGTCGAGGCTGGTCTCTACGCGGAGATGATGGAAGCACTGGAAGCGGCGGAAGACGCCGAGCTGGTGCGCCTGGCTGAGGCACGTCGCCACCAGCCTCGGGTGCGCGTGAGCCTTGACGACCTATAACCTCGACTTCGTCGAAGACGCGAAGAAGGAGTGGGATGCCCTGGATCGGGGCATCCGTGAGGCCTTCAAGAAGGTCCTGGCCCGCCGCCTGCAAGAACCCCGCGTGGTCTCCGCCAAACTGCGAGGCGGCGCCAATCTCTACAAGATCAAGCTGCGCGACGTGGGCTACCGCTTGGTCTACGAGGTTGAGGATAATACCGTGACGGTGTTGGTTCTGGCCGTCGGTCGCCGCAAGGCGGTCTATGCCCGCTTCCCGGATTAGCGCTGCGGCTCCTCCGGTTCGGTAAGGGCCGGCTCCAGTTGCAGGAGAGGTGCTCCCGTGTAGAAGTATGGGCTTGATCTGACAGTCACCGGATCGGCCGACTGGGCGATCTCCTGCCGCAATTGGTCGACCTTCGTGCCGGCCCAATGTCGAGCGTCGTCGCCGAATATGAGCCGAGATGGCGCTTCGCCCTGCGAAGCAAGCGCTACGATCCGCGCGGCGAGCAGCTTCGGATCGCCCGGCTGATTACCGTTGGCCCCGTCCACGAACGCGCGATACTGCGCCATCGCCTCGGCATAGTCCGGAATGTCGATGCTGCCGAAGCGCGCCGACTTCCGGTCCATGAAGTCGGTGCGCAGCATCCCCGGCTCGACCAGGAGCGAGCGGACGCCCAACGGGGCCAGCTCCTGTGCAAAGCCTTCCATCCATCCCTCGACCGCGAACTTCGACGCCGCGTAGACCGCCCCGCCGCCGTTGGAGACCAGCCCGCTGACCGACGAGATGGTGACGATGAGGCCTGAGCGACGCTCACGCATGTAAGGAGCGACCGCGCGCGCGACGTTCATCGTGCCGAACAGGTTGACCTCGAACTGACGCCGCACCGCGGCATCGGTGAAGGTCTCGAAGAAACCCAACTCGGCGTAGCCGGCATTGTTGACCAGTACGTCGATCGCACCGAACCGCTCGGTGGTCTCGGCGGCGACCGAGTTCGCGGCTTCGGCGTCGGTGATATCGAGCGCGAGAGCATGCAGGCGGTCGTGTTCGCCCCCACAGGCATCGCGCACCGCATCGGCGGACCGTGCCGTTGCCACGACCGTTTCGCCGGCATCGAGCGCTGCCTGCGTAATCTCGCGTCCCAGTCCCCGGCTTGCGCCCGTCACCAGCCAAACCTTGCCCATCGCCTGCTCCTCCTTGCGTGCACTGTCGCTGTCTAGGTAGTCAGGCTAATGGATCGAGATAACGGCCTAATCAGTCATAGGCCCCAGTAGCGGGGATCATCAATGCGCCCGGATCAGCTCGGCGATCTCGCCGTCTTCGCGGCCATTGCCTCCGACTGCAGCTTCACGCGTGCCGCGAGGCGGCTCGGAGTGACGCAGTCGGCGTTGAGCCAGACCATGAAGCGGCTGGAAGGCCAACTCGGTTTTCGCCTCCTCACCCGCACGACGCGCAGCGTCGCCCCGACCGCTGCCGGCGAGCGCCTGCTGGCCACCCTGTCGCCGGCACTGGCCGGGTTGGACGACGAGATCGACGCGCTGTCCCAGGCCCGCGGGGCGCCGATCGGCACCGTCCGGATCACGACGGGCAAACACGCCGCGGACACATTGCTGTGGCCCATGCTTCCGTCCTTCATGCGCCGCCACCCCGGCATCGAGGTGGAGGTGTGCGTGGAGGGCGAGATGACCGACATCGTGGCGGGCCGCTACGATGCAGGCATCCGGCTCGGCGAGCGGTTGGAGAAGGACATGATCGCGCTGGCGGTCGGGCCTCCGCTTCGCGTCGCGGTGGTGGCCGCTCCCAGCTATCTGAGCGACCATCCGGCGCCGTTGGAGCCTGCCGATCTCACGGCGCATCGCTGCGTCGCCTACAGCGACGCGCATGGCAACCTGTCTCCCTGGTCGTTCGAGCGCGAGGGCCGTGCGGTGACGGTCAAGCCGGGCCGCGGGCCGGTATTCAACGACGGCGATCTGCTGGTGGCCGCCGCCCTTGAGGGCTTCGGCATCCTCTACATCCTGGAGGATCTGGTGGCGGCGCCGATTGCCGATGGCGGTCTCACCCGCCTGCTGGAGCCGTGGTGCGCGCCGTTCGCCGGCTACCACCTCTATTATCCCGATCGTCGGAGCACGACGGCCTTCGAACTGTTCAAGGAGACGCTTCAAGCAGGCAGGACCGTGTGAAGGCTTGGGGCACGACGCTGGCCGCGCCTGGCGTTCAGGCGGTGAAGCCGCCGTTGACGTCGATGACCGACCCGGTCGTGAAGCCGCCATGCGGCCCTGCGAGGAACACGACGGCGCCGGCAACTTCGTCCAGTCCGGCGTGACGTTGGATGGCATGGCTTTCCATGACGATCGGCGGCAGCTTGCCCTTCGATGCCGCCGCCATGTCGGTGTCCATCAGGCCCGCCTGAACGACATTGACCGTGATGCCGCGACGGCCGAGATCGCGGGCGGCGCCCTTGGTGTAGCCGACGATCGCCGCCTTCGACGCCGCGTAGTCGGTTGTTCCGGGGAAGGCGGTACGCGTGCCGAGCCCGCTGCCGATCGAGATGATGCGGCCACCGTCGGGCAGCACCTTCGCCGCGGCGCGGATGTTGGCGATCACGCCGAAGGTGTTGATGGTCCACTGGCGGTCCATCGCGTCGTTGTCGATGTCGGGATCGTCGATCGTCTTGCCTTGCCACGCGACGGCGGCGTTGTTGACGAGGATGTCGAGCTTGCCGAACGCCTCGACCACCCGATCAACCAGAGGTGCCGCCGCCGTCGGATCCCCCTGATCGGACTTGATGGCGATGGCGCGGACACCCTTCGCCGTCAGTCGTTCAACGACGGCCGCAGCCTTCTCGTCGGACGCCACATAGCTGATCGCCACGTCCGCGCCCGCATCCGCCAGCGCCTCCGCGATGGCGGCTCCGAGGCCGCGCGAGCCACCGGTGACGAGGCCGACTTTGCCGGAAAGGGGCTTGCTCATGGATACTCCTGGTGTGCTGATGGAGGACTAGCTCGCTAGCCCAAGCGGTCGCGGCCGCTCACAGCGGCGGCAAGGTTGATAGGGAGATGTCGGGCGTCCGGAACAGCAGGGGGATGGAGGCGCCAGCGACACACCGTTGATGGCTCAGACCTGCGCCATGCCTCCGTCGACGAACACCTCAGCACCGGTCATGAAGCTGCTGTCTTCGCTGGCCAGGAAGAGCGCGACCGAGGCCGTCTCTTCGGGCTGGCCGATCCGGCCAAGCGGCGTCTGTGCCGCGAGGCCAGCGACGAGCGCCTTTTCCTGTTCGGGTGAGTTGGCGAGACCTTGCAAGCCGGGCGTTAAGGTCGCCCCGGGCGAGAGCACATTGACGCGGATGCCGCTGTCCTTGAGGTCAAGCGCCCAGCTTCGCGCGAAATTGCGGACCGCGGCCTTGCTCGCACTGTAGACGCTGAACGCCGGCGTGCCTTTCGATCCAGTGGTTGAGCCGGTAAGTATGATAGATCCGCCCGACTGCATCAGTGGCAGCGCCTTCTGTACTGTAAACAAGGTGCCCCGAACGTTTGTGCCGAAGGTGCGGTCAAACTGCTCCTCCGTAATCATGCCAAGCGACGCCAAATCACCGCCCCCGGCATTGGCGAACAAGATGTCCAATCCACCACGCTTCTCGCGCACGACGTCGAACAGCCGGTCGAGATCGTCGAGGCTGGCAACGTCACTCCGAATGCCTGTGACAGCGCCGCCGATCTCGTTGACGGCTTTGTCCAGTTCAGCTTGGCGGCGCCCGGTGATGAAGACGTGCGCTCCCTCAGCGACGAAGCGCTTTGCGGTCGCGAGACCAATGCCACTGGTGCCGCCGGTGATGACAGCGACTTTGCCTTCGAGACGATTGGACATGTAAAATCTCCTAGTGTTCAGCCATGGCGCGGCCGGGATGGGAGGGATGATCAGGAACGGATCGTCCGGAATGCCTTGCGCATCTCCTCGGAGAAGAGCTGCGGTTGCTCGAAGGCGGCGAAGTGGCCGCCCCGGTCGACTTCGTTCCAATAGAACAGGTTAGGCCAGCGGGCCTGAGCCCACGCCTTCGGCGCGCGATAGATCTCTTTCGGAAAGATCGTGGCTGCCATGGGAAGTTCGATGCGGCCTGCGTCGAATCCACCGCCGTCGCCGTGTCGCGCGTTCTCCCAGTAGATCCGGGCTGAGGACGCGGCGGTATCGGTGAACCAGTAGAGCGAGATGTTGTCGAGTATCTCATCCACGCTCAGCACGTCCTCGACGCTGCCGTAATTGTCGGTCCAGGCCTGGAATTTCTCATAGATCCAAGTCGCCTGGCCGGTTGGCGAGTCCGCGAGCCCGTAACCGATGGTTTGCGGCCGCGTAGCCTGCTCCTTAAAGTAACCGAACTGGTCGTCGGCAAATCGGTCAGCTGCTTCCATAGCAGCCTTCTCGTCCGGCGCAGGGTTGGCGGGGAACTTCTCGGGGAAGACGAGCGGCCAGTTGACATGCGCCGCGACGAGACCTGCCGGACGCACATGACCAAGCGCATGCGTCACGCCTGATCCCCAGTCACCACCCTGCGCAACCCAGCGGGTGTAGCCCAAACGCTGCATCAGGACGCCCCAGGCCTTTGCTGTTCGGACGAGGTTCCAGCCCGTCGAAGTCGGCTTGTCGGAAAATCCGAAGCCGGGCTGTGAGGGGATGACGACATGAAAGGCGTCCTCCGCCCGGCCGCCATGGGCGGTAGGGTCCGTCAGGGGCCCGATCACCTTCAGGAACTCGACGACGGAGCCGGGCCAGCCGTGGGTTAAGATGATCGGCAAGGCGTTCGCATGCTTGGACCGCACATGGATGAAGTGGATGCCAAGGCCGTCGATCTCGGTGCGGAACTGCGGATAGGCGTTGATCTGGCGCTCAAAACGCCGCCAGTCATAACGGTCACGCCAATAAGAGATGAGGGCCTTCGTCTTTGCGAGCGGCACGCCCTGCGACCAGTCGCCGACGGTCTCCTTGTCAGGCAGGCGCGTCATCCGCAGGCGCATCTTGAGATCGTCGATTGCGACCTGCGGCACTGCCACGCGAAATGGGGTGATCGCGTCCGAGGCCGGGGTCAGGGAAAGCCCTTGGGCGCTTGCCGACGACCCGAGGGCGACGCTCACGACTGATGCAATCGCTGCAACCTGCGCGAAGCCGACCAGAGCTTCACGGCGGGAGGGAGCGATAATGTCTTCACGACGGTGCATGGCGTGACGTTCCTTTTGGATGCAGCGGTCCGTTTGGCTTGAGGAGAGAGGTAAGCCGGCTGCGGCCGCTCACGGCGGCGGCAGGGTTGAGGGGGAGGCATCGGGGGTCCGGGACAGCAGGGGAATGAAGGCGCCGACGACACACACCACCCCTCCGACGAGGAAGGCTGCGCCGATCCCGCTGGAATCGACCAGCAGGCCACCGACTGCGGCACCCGCGGCCAGTGCGACCTGGAAGGCACTCACCATGAGCGCAGAGCCGGCCTCGTAGAGTTTCGGCGAGGACGTGAACATCCAGACCTGGACGCAGACCGGCACCGCCCCGAAGGTGAACCCCCAGAGCATCACCATGATGACGGCGGCTGTCGGCGCTCCCGCAAGGGATGCTGCCGCCACCACGAAGAGGCCAACCGCTGCCGAGGAGACAGCGAGCGCCTGGCGGATGTTGCGAATGGCGAGATGCTCACCCGCGAATGCGCCGGCGATGCCCGCGACGGCGTAGCCGGCGAGCGCCAGAGCGACGCCTGATTGCCCGAAGGCGAGGCTGTCGCGCAGGTGGGGCTCCAGGAAGGTGTAGGCGATGAAATGCCCTGCCGCGACGAACCCGCTGGCGATCAGCCCGATCCTGGCCATCGGCACCCTCGCGAAGTCTATCAGCCGGGCGACGTTGATCGGCACGATCGTCGGCAGGCGGGGAAGGAAGCGCACCTGCGCCAGGATGATGAGGAGCCCAAGCAGAGCGTTGGCCGCGAATACCCACCTCCATCCGACCAGATCACCGGCGACTGCGCCCACCGGCATGCCGCAGACGGTGCCCGCGCTGATCCCGGCCGAGATGATCGATGTCGCTCGCGCGCCGGCGCTCTCCGGGACCAGCCGGCGGCCGATCGCGACGGCGAAGGACCACAGTCCGCCGACCGCCACGCCGAGAATCAGCCGGCCGATGAGGAAGATCGTGAAGTCGGGCGCTGCGGCCGCGATCACGTTCGAGACGATGATGGCGAGCGTCATCACGACGATCACGGTCCGGCGGTCCACCCGCCCCGCCGCGATCGTCATGACGGGGGCCGCGATGGCTGCGATGAAGCCTGGCGCCGTGACCGCAAGTCCGGCCGTGCCTTCAGTTACACGAAAGCCGGCCGCGATCGGCGACAGCATGCCGATCGGCAAAAATTCGGTCGTGACGAGCAGGAACGCGCCTGCCGCGATCGACGCGACGCCGGCCCAAGAGGCCGCGTCGCTCGTAGCATTCTGTTCAGAGCATTCCTCATGCGGTCTCATTGTCACTCCGATTCAGTACCGACCGTTATTGTACCGATCGGTATAGTATCTGGACAAGCGGCGTCAAGTTTTAGTAACAACCGGTATCGAATTTCGAGGACGGGAAAATGGGACGCCACCGGGAGTTTGACGCTGATGAGGCGCTGGATGCCGCTCTGGAGGTGTTCTGGGACAAGGGTTACGAAGGAGCCTCTTTCGAAGACCTGACGCGCGCCACCGGTGTCGCGCGACCCGGTCTCTACTCCGCCTTCGGCAACAAAGAGGCCCTATTCCGCAAGGCGCTCGACCGGTACGAGGAGCGCTACAGGGGCTTCATGTCCGAGGCACTGGACGCGCCGACGAGCCGAGAGGTCGTCCGGAGGATCCTAGAGGGCTCGGTCGCAGTCGTGACGCTGAACGGTGAGAGCCGCGGGTGTCTCGGCATCAACGGAGCGCTGGCTTGCTCGAGCGGCGCCATCCTCATCCAGCAGGAGTTGGTGGCACGCCGCAAGATGGGGGAAGCCGCTCTTTGCGTGCGATTGGAGGCGGCCCGCGATCAAGGCGAGCTGCCGGCTTCTTCGGATTGCGCCATGCTCGCGAGCTACGTCATGACGGTGAACCAGGGCATGGCGGTCCAGGCGAAGGCCGGCACGCCGAAGGCGACCTTGGATGCGTTGATCGAGCATGTTCTTTCGACATGGCCATCAACGGACCCGAACTCCAGATAATTATGGTTTGCTTCAGATCGACAGCTTCCCAGCATGATAACGCCCAGCCCGCGTGCTTACTGAACCACCGGCCGTCAGTTGCCGTAATCAGTGGCTAGCGCCGGGTTCGACCCACAGGGGCGTGGAAGTCTGGCGCAGTGAGGGGATGGCATACACCCCAACCGGGTCACTCCCGAGCCTCATCATAGTCTCGGCGCGCCGTACGAAATCTGTCCGCGTGATCGATCACCCAGCCCCATAAGGGCATCATACCGATCAAAAGGCCGCGCCCGAGGTCCGTTAACCTGTACTCGACCCGAGGTGGAACCTCACGGTGATCATGCCGCGCTATCAGGCCATCCCGCTCGAGTTGCCGCAGCGTGCGCGTTAACATCCGCTGAGTGACACCTCCCAATCGGCGGGCGATCTCGGCATGCCGCAGCGTCCCGGCGGCGCCTAATGCGTGGACTACTCCGAGAGACCAGCGATTGCCGGCATGGGCCAGGATCTCCCGCTTCAGCCCATCGTCCTCCTCGCTCAGGGCATCACAGGCTGCCTGCGAGTGACGCATGGCTTCATCGAAGGTCGTGTGCGCCTGCAGTATCATCCGTGTGCCTTCTTTCCAGCAAGTGGTTGAACAAGCATCTACACGGCCGACAAGGAGCTGTAGATGTCGGATCAGTGCAACGCGGGTGGTGTTCTCGTTCTTGGGGCCGGAGAACTCGGCATCTCAGTGCTGCGGGAACTCACTGTGCTACGGAAGCAAGGACGTGTTCCACCGGTCTCCGTGCTGTTGCGTCCATCAAAAGGGGCCTCGAACCCTGCCTCCTCAGGTGCGACAGCGTTCATCCGGGACCTGGGCATCGACATCGTCGAGGCGGACCTCGCCGCCGCATCTGTCAATGACCTGGCGGCGATCTTCTCACGGTTTACCCAGGTCGTCTGCTGCACCGGCTTTGTCGGCGGGCCGGGCACCCAGCGCAAGATCACCGCGGCCGTCATCGCAGCCGGTGTCGCGCACTACGTTCCATGGCAGTTCGGCGTCGATTACGACGTCATCGGCAGGGGCAGCGGCCAGGAGGTTTGGGACGAGCAGCTTGACGTGCGCGACATGCTGCGCGCGCAGTCAAAAGTCTGCTGGACGATCATCTCAACCGGCATGTTCACCAGCTTCGTTTTCCTGCCCGCGTTCGGTCTGGCTAACCTGGAGCAGAACAGGGTGCACGCACTCGGCGACTGGGATTTCGGCCTCACCGTCACCACGCCCGAGGACATCGGCCGGGTCACCGCGCTTGTGGTCGCCTCGCCATCCGAGTTTTCGGACCAAGTGGTCTATGCCGCTGGAGACACTTTCACCTACCGCGAACTGGCCGACACGGTTGACCAGGTACTTAATACGAGGGTGGACCGCATTCTGCTGACGGTACCCGAATTACGATCGGAGGTTTCGAGCCATCCCACCGACACCATGCGCAAGTACCGGCTCGCCTTTGCGCGCCCGGACGGTGTTGCATGGCCGAAGAGCGATACACTCAACGCCGAACGCGGCATGGCCATGGTCGACGTGGCAACCTGGCTGCGGCGCTGGCGCGACTTGAACGGCGCACCGGTATCCCGATAGCGGGCAAGGCCGTGCCGGACGAGGTGACAATCCGTATGGCGAGACCGAGAAGAGCGTGCTTTCACCGGAGCCGTCCACCGGACCGTAGCGACGCTGACGCAGCGCTACTATGGCTCCTGGAACAACGGCAGCGAGGTGCTGGTCCGGGAGACGGTCTCGCCAGACTAACATCGACCGCACTCTGCCTGTGGGGCGGATGCCGGGGACTTGGACGTGTTGTTGATTTTCGCTGAGACCTGACCCGGCGTTTTCATCGAGAAATGACCCGGCCAGGAATATGTCCTGCGGGCTGTGGCCG
>NZ_RFLX01000049.1 GCF_003696345.1 Teichococcus wenyumeiae
GGTGTGGTGGTCAGCCACGAGAGCATCCGCCGCTGGTGCCTCCGCTTCGGCGCCGCCTTCGCAGCCAAGCTGCGCAGGCGGCGGCCAAGGACGGGTGACACCTGGACGAAGTGTACCTGAAGATCAACGGCGAGCTCTTCTATCTCTGGCGTGCGGTCGACCAGCACGGTGTCGTGCTCGACATCCTTGTGCAGAGCACCGCAATGCCACAGCCGCCAAGCGCTTCTTCAAGCACCTGCTGGCCGGCCTTGAGTACAAGCCGCGTCGCATCGTGACCGATGGGCTCCGCAGCTATGGCGTCGCACAGCGAGAAATCTTGCCCGCTGTGCGGCATCGGACCAGCCGCTACCTGAACAATCGTGCCGAGAATTCCCACAGGCCGACGCGACGTCGAGAACGCCAGATGCAGCGTTTCAAGTCACCCGAGCAGGCACAGCGCTTCCTCACAGCGCACGCGATGATCTATGGCCACTTCCGTCCACGGCGGCACCTGATGACGGCCGATCAGTATCGCCGGTCGCGCAACAAGGCGTTCCGGATCTGGCAGCAGGAGACGTGTGCCCAGACGACGGTGTGAGGTCACGCAAGCCCCGCCATGCGCTCAGACTCGCCTGGTCATCAAGCAACGTGACAATGCCCTCCTCCTGGCTGAAGTGCCACCACCCGACGGTGTTCGCGGCGGCGCTGCTGAACTCGCAGCCGATGGGCTTCTACGCCCCGGCGCAAATCGTGCGGGATGCCAAGGACCACGGCGTCGAGATCCGGCCGCTGGATGTGAATGCCAGCCTCTGGGACTGCGCGCTGGAGCCGGAGCCCAGGAGCGCCGAGGGCTATGCGCTGCGGCTGGGGCTCAGAATGGCCGCAGGCCTCTCGGCGCAGGACGGCCAGCAGACCGTCAAGGCCCGGAGTGGAGGCAACGGGTCACCCTTTGCCTCGCCCGAGGAGGTGATGCAGCGCGCCAACATTGGTCGCAAGGCGATGGAGGCGCTGGCGCAGGCCGACGCCTTCCGCAGCATGGGCAGCAGCCGCCGCGCGGCGCTCTGGGCGGCCAAGGGGGTGGAGCAGGACGTCCCGCCGCTGCTCCGGGAGCCCTCCCCCGACCTACCGCCGGAAAGCACGGGCCAGGCGGTGGTGCTGGACTACACCGCGACCGGGCTGACGCTGGGACAGCACCCGCTGGCGCTACTCAGGCCGCAGCTCAAGGCGTTGGGCTGCATCGACACCAGAGAGCTCGCCACCCTGCCGCAGGGTCAGGGCGTCAAGCTCGCGGGGCTGGTGCTAATGCGGCAGCGGCCGGGCACCGCCAAGGGGGTGGTGTTTGTCACCGTCGAGGACGAACACGGCACGGCCAATCTGGTGAGCTGGACCGATGTGGGGGCGCGGGACCGGGCGGCGCTGCTCGGCGCCCGGCTGCTGCTGGTGGAAGCCAGGATCGAGCGGGAAACCGAGCAGGCCGAGGTGCCGATCACCCATCTGATCTGCAAAAGCCTGACAGATCGTACCGACCTTTTGCATGGCCTCATGCACCGGGAGGCGAACCTGCCCTGGGGTGATGCGGCGCTGGGTCGAGCCGATGAAGTGCGCCGGCCGGATCCGGGGTCGCGGCGGCCAGTCAGGATGCCGCGGAGCCGGGACTTCCACTGAAGGCCAGTAGCGACCGGTGTGAACAAGAACCGAACCGGGACCCTGCAGCCAGCCACCGCATTGCGGAGGTCGAAGGCTGCCCGCATCGGCTTGCCTTCATTGTGGCTTCTACTTCAGCAAGCCTGAAACCGTATCCCGTAGCGTGGCCGTAAAGAGGGAAGTCGTGGAGAACATCACCATTTTGATGCCGCGCCGAAAGAAGGCATTCGCCTCATTGGAGCTGGATGCGAAAGTCGAGACAATGCTGCCAGCTGCGCATGCTTCCTGCGCAGCCTTCTCAATAGCGGCCAGGACTTGAGGGTCACTATGGTTGCCAGGGTGACCAAGGGAAATCGACAAGTCTGCCGGTCCAATAAAAATGCCATCGACCCCTGCCGTCCCCGCAATGGCAGAGACGTATGGCAGCGCATCGGCGTCTTCTATCTGTGGCAGCACGATGGTGCTGTCATGGGCACGGGAGAGATGTTCGGCGACACTGATGAAGCCGTGTCGGCCGGCACGGCTGGTGGTTGCGATGCCTCGGCATCCATAGGGTGGGTAGTGTGCCGCCGAAGCAATGGCCTCCGCGTCGGCGGGAGTCCGCACATGCGGGACAACGATGCCCGTGGCACCGGCGTCAAGGACGCGAAGGATCTCGCCGGGATTCATGCTGCTCGTCCGCACGAGCGCCGAAATTCCTGACGCATCGGCTGCACGCAACTGGTGCTCCAGGGTCTCGCTTGTAGCCGCGCCGTGCTCCGTGTCGAGAATAACAAAGTCAAAACCTGCATAGCCCGCCATTTCAACCAAGGCGGGCGATGGCAGCATGATGAAGCAGCCGACAAGATTCTCCCCTGCCCTCATCCGTGCCTTAAGCATCTGCGCCATCTCGTCTATTGAGCCGGCTTCGGTGTTCTTGGATCAAGCTGCGTAGCGGAACTGCGGATGGCGGAAGAAGGAGCGAATGCGCTCTGGCCGTTTGGACAAGCTGCGCATGTGGTTGACGACAGCTTGCTTGAGTTGCCCCTTGCTGCGGGCGAGCGGCCTGGCGGTGACGGCCCGCTTGAGATCGCCGTTCAGGCCCTCGTCCGGGTTGAGGTCAGGGCTATAGGCTGGGAGGTAGAAAACCTCGATCTGATCGTCACGTCCGCTCAGCCATGTGCGCACCAGTCCCGCCCGATGCACCTGCAATCGGTCGAGGATGAGGAAAACCTTGCGCCCGGCGTCGCGGACCAGGCGCTCGAGGAAGCGGATCAGGGCCGGGGCCTTGATCGCGCCGTCGAGCACCATCCAGCGCACCTCGCCCCTGTTGGTCACCGCCGAGACCAGGCCGATGTTGGCCCGCCGGTGATTGGGACGAACCACGGGGGTTTCGCCGCGCGGGGCATAGCTGCGGCCGCGCACGTCGTCCGAACGCAGGCCGCTCTCGTCGCCCCAGAAGATCACCCCGCTCGCCGCCTTGGCCCGCGCCGCGATCGCCGGATACTCGCGCCGCAGCCAGCGTCGTACCGCGGCCGGGTCCTGCTCGTAGGCTCGCCGCAGCGGCTTCTGCGGCGTGTAACCCCAGCGCGCCAGGTAGCTGCCCATGGTCCGCACCGCCACCGTGACGCCGAAGCGTTGTCGGACCAGTGCCTGCACCGCCGCCCGGCTCCAAAGCGCGAACGGCAGCCCCAACTCGTCCGGCATCTGCTGGCTGATCAGCGCCTGGACCTCTGCCTCCTGCTCCTCTGCCAGCAGGCTGCCATGCCCTGGTGCCGGCCCGCGCGCTCTGCTCTTTAGCCCCGCCCGGCCGCGCGCCGCGAAGCGCTTGCAGATGTCAAAGACCCCAGTCGGGGTCAGCCCGACCTGGGCCGCGATCGCCGCATAGGTCTGCCCCGCTTGGCGCAGCCCAATCACCTGCCGCCGTCGCTCCTCTTGCGCCTCCGGCGCCAGGCTCCGCATGTCCACGTGCTTCATTGTTCCGCCTACCTGGGCACAGAAGACAGAATCCTCAAGAACACCGGAGCCGGCTCAATAATTCCTCGTTGAGCATTGATGGTGTGACGACGTGAGCGCTTGGCGCCGGTTGCAGCGGATTTGGGATCTGCGCGCGGCACCCTCACACATCGATTCGGGTGCACCAAGTGGGCGTTCCTGTGCAAACTCAATCCAGTTTGATGCCTGTTTCTCTGACCACGGCTCCCCAGCTCTCGATCTCGGAATCCACGAAGCGTTCCAATTCTTCTGCGGAGCTGCCAACGGGCAGACCACCTGCCTCAACAACTTGCGTGCGCACGGCTTCAACCGCCATTGATTCCTGGATAGCCTTCGAATATTTCTGGATTAACTCGTGCGGAGTTCCCGCGGGCGCGAACATCGCAACCCAGCTGGAGACCTGAAGTTCCGGAAAACCTACTTCAGCGAAGGTGGGCACGTTTGGAAGCGCAGGCCAGCGCTCAGGCAATGCGACGGCCAGTGGCCTGATGCGCTCGGCCTGAACGGCACCGATAGTGGTCGTAATGTTGTTGAAGGACGCATCAATTTGGCCGGACATCAGTTCCGACATCAACGGCCCTGCCTCGCGGTACGGCACGCTGCTCAGCTCAACGCCTGTTCGTAACCGCAACATGCCGCCGGCCAGGTTCTGGGTAGAGGCTGCTCCAATCGAACCATAAGTCACCACCCCAGGACGGGCCTTCGCATAGGACATGAATTCATCAAAGGTTGTCACTGGCAGGCGCGGAGAAACCACCAGAAGCGTCGGCAACATCGCCACTAGCGAGATTGGTGAAAAGTCCTTCTTCGTGTCGTATGGCATGCTGGGCACGACAGCTGGATTGATCGCGTGGAAGGCGGCGGCGAGCAGGATGGTTCCGCCATCGGGGCGCGCCTTGGCTACGATGTCACTCCCAATCGTGCCGGATGCTCCGCTACGATTCTCGATGACCACTGCTTTTACCCCGAGCCGTTCCTGGAGTTGCGGCGCAAGAAACCGAGCGATTTGATCTGTTCCGGTTCCCGGTGAGTTCGGCACCACAAGCCGGATGATCTGCGGCACCGGTTGAGAAAGCGTCGGCCCTGAGAGCGTCACGACGAAACTGCAAACAATAGCAATTATTCTCGTCATATTAGTTTTCTCCCCTTTATTGGTGTGGTCGATGCACTGCTTGCCGGAGAATCGATACGCGGGCGCCTTCAAAGCTAACATTCTTCAGCCATGTTTCGTCCAACCAGTTTGCGCATATGCCGCCTGAGCAGCCATGTCCGCTTCCGGGAACGCGGCGGCGCTTGGTGGATGGCCGACAACACGGGCGCTTTCTGTGCGGTATATGCCAAGGCACTTAGGACGGCAGCGCCATGCAGTTTTACTGCGCCTCCCGGCGGACGGTGTCCGCCACCTTCTCGGCTATCATCAAGATCGGAACGTTGGTGTTGGCGCAGGGAATGTGTGGCATGATGGAGCCGTCGCAGACCCGAAGCCCCACCAGGCCGCGCAGCCGGGCATCAGGCGTCACCACCGCCATGCGGTCCTGCGCCGAACCCATCCGGCAAGTGCCGCTGGGGTGCCAGACGCCGCCAACATGCCGACGCAGATGCTCCTCCAGCGGCACCGTCAGGTTGGCCGGCCGTCAGCTTGCCCGAGCGTTCCACCTCCGGGTAGTCGGGTGGGATGACCGCACCTGCCTGCCCCAGCTTCGCCGGATATCGCTTCCCGGCCGAGATCATCAGCCAGGCGGTGTGGCTCTACTTCCGCTTTCCCCTCAGCTTGCGGATGGTGGAGGAAATGCTGGGCTTCCGCGGCATCGCCGTCAGCCATGAGACACTGCGGCAGTGGGGGCCGTAAGTTCGGCCAGGCTTTTGCCAACCAGATCCGCCGCCGCTTGCCTCGGGTAGGTGATAAGTGGCACCTGGATGAGGTCGTCATCAAGATCAACGGTGTGACGCATTGGCTTTTGCGTGCCGTTGATCAGGCCGGGATGGTACTTGATGTGCTGCTGCAGAGCCGACGAGACAAGCAAGCTGCCAAGCGGCTCCTCACGAAGCTGCTGAAGCGGCAGATGCGACCACCACGGGTGATGATCACCGACAAGCTGGCAAGCTACGGTGCCGCGAAGAAGGACGTGATGCCTTCAGTGGAGCACCGCCAGCACAAGGGGCTGAACAACAGGGCGGAGAACTCCCATCAGCCGACGCGGCGACGAGAGCGGCAGATGAAGCGGTTCAAATCGGCGGTTCAGGCACAACGCTTCCTGTCCGCGCACGACGGGATCAACAACCTCTTTCATCTTCGCCGCAAGGATGTCACCGCCAGCGAGTACCGCGCCGCGCGGGCACGGGCGTTCAGCGTCTGGTTCGAAGTCAGCGGGCTCGCCGAGCCAGCCTGATCGCCCTTGATCCGGCTGCCCATCCGTCCGCCTCCCGCGCCGTGGTCAGCAAGTTGACGATGCCCCTCCTGTTCATCCTGCCCCGCTGGGCGCGGGCCTTCAGCGATACGGAATGACGGTCTGGCGCTGCTGGCCTAGGCCTTCGATGCCTAGTTCCACCACATCGCCCGGCTTGAGCCAGACGGGTTCCGGCTTCTGCCCCATGCCAACACCGGCCGGCGTGCCCGTCGCGATGACATCGCCAGGCAGCAGCGTCATGTAGCGGCTGAGATAGGCGATGATGGCTCGCACATCGAAGATCATGGTGCGCGTGCTGCCATCCTGCATGCGCTTGCCGTTGACCGACAGCCACATGCCGAGCGCCTGCGGGTCCGGCACCTCGTCCTTGGTTACCAGCCAGGGGCCGGTGGGGCCGAACGTGTCGCAACCCTTACCCTTGTCCCACTGGCTGCTCTGCATCTGGAAGGCGCGCTCGGAGACGTCGTTCACCACGCAATAGCCAGCGACGATGTCCAGCACCTGGTCTTCCGTCACCTTGCGGCCGACGGCGCCAATAACCACGCCCAGCTCAACTTCCCAATCCAGCTTCGTCGAGTTCAGCGGCTGCATGGTGTCGTCGTCGGGGCCGCAGATGGCGGAGTTCGCCTTCAGAAAGACGATGGGCTCGGCCGGAACGGGCAGGCCGGATTCCGCAGCATGTTCCGAATAATTCAGGCCGATGCAGATGAACTTGGAGATCCCGGCCACCGGCACGCCATAGCGTGGCTGGCCTTCCACCAGCGGCAGGCTTTCGGGCGGGATCGCGGCCAGTTCGGCCAAGCGGCTCGCCGAAAGTGCGGTGCCGTTGATATCCGGCAGCACGCCGGACAGATCGCGCAGCTGGCCCCTGGCATCGAGGAGAGCAGGCTTCTCGCGGCCAGCGGGGCCGACGCGGCAGAGCTTCATGAGAGGTGTGTACCTTTTGCGGTTCGGGATGGGAAATCAGGCGGCGCGGTGCAGATACGGCTCGATGGGGCGGACCAGCTGGCCACGCTCCATCGGCACGCAATCGGGGGGAAAGTCCTGGCGGAATTCGGCGCCGCGCTCGCGGGCGAGGCGAAGGAAGCGGTCGAGCTGGTTCATGGCGCCGGTGGGCAGGTCATGCAGTACCAACAGCGCATGCGGCTGCGCGAAGCAGAGGCGCAGGGCGCGCTCCACCCAGCCTTCCGGGTGCGCCCAATCCTCCGGCACGGCATTCCAGAGCACGCAGGTGTAGTTGTCCTGCTGCAACTGGGTCAGCGCCTCCGGGCTCAGCAGCCGCTCATCCAGCAGGCCGCCGCCGCCGAAGGGGCGGAAGAAGCGGCGGGGATGCGCCAGATCGCCGATCAGCGCCTCGGTACGGGCGATTTCGGCGGCGGCGATGCCCTGCTCGGCGCTGAGGCCGAGCGGCACCAGGTGGTTGTAGGTGTGGTTACCGATCCAATGACCCTCGGCATGGGCGCGCTCGGCCAGTGCCCGGCGGTCGCGCAACTTGTCGCCCAGCACAAAGAAGGTGGCCAGCAGATCGTGCTGGCGCAGCGTGTCCAGCACCTGAGGCGTGACATCGGGATCGGGTCCGTTGTCGAAGGACAGGGTGATTAGGGTCATTCCCGGGCTCCAGGAAAAAGGCGAGACAGGGGATCAGGCAACGGCATCGGCCGAGCGGGTCGAGAAGCGCCAATGGCGGGTGCGGCGTTCCAGGAGCCGCACCAGTGCGTCGAAGCCGATGACCAGGGCCACCACCAGCAGGATGCCGGCGAAGACGCGCGGGCTGTTCAGCAGCGTGCGATTGCGGGTGATGAGGTAGCCGATGCCCTCGGTGGAGGTGAGCATTTCCGCGACCACGATGCCGACGATGACCAGCGCGCCGCCGATGCGGAAGGCTGAGAGTACGGTCGGGATTGCCGCTGGCAGCAGCACGCGGGTCAGCAGTTGCAAGCGGGAGGCGCGCAGGCTGCGCGCCACGGTGATGTAGTGCCGGTCGATGGTCTGTACCCCCGCCATGGTGCCGAGGAAGCAAGGCAGCAGCCCGTAAAGGCTGGCGAAGACGATCTTGGATTGCGGCCCGATGCCGAACCAGGCGGTGAAGAGTGGGTAGAGGATGACCAGCGGCACGGCATAGAGCCCGGAGGCGACCGGCTGCACCGACTGCCGCAACGGCGCGACAGAGCCGACCAACAGCCCGGCGCCGATGCCGATACCGCAGGCCACGCCCATGGCGATGCCAATGGCGTAGAGCGAGAAGAGCAGGTGGTGCGCGTATTCCCCGGCGTGATGGACGAGGGCGCCGAGGGTTTCCGTCAGCGGGGGCAGGAATAGCGCGGGGATCAGCCCGGCACGCGGCAGCACCTCCCACAGCAGCAGAACCGCCAAGCCCAGCAGGCGGCGCACCGTGGCCGGCTCCAGCCGGAAACGGGCTTGGGGCGCCATGGTGGTGCTACTCACCGGCCTGGTTCCGGATATGACCCCAGATGCGCTCGCGCAGCGCAGCGAAGCGTGGGGTGGACATCATGGCATAGGTGCGCGGGCGCGGCAGGTCGACCTCGATCCGGTCGACGATGCGGCCCGGACGGGCCGACATGACGATGATCTCATCGGCCAGATAAGCGGCCTCCGTCAGGCTGTGAGTGACGAAGATCACCGTCTTGCCGGTGCGCTCCCAGATGCGCAGCAGCTCGTCGCCCATGGTGATGCGGGTTTGTTCGTCCAGCGCGGCGAAGGGCTCGTCCAGCATCAAGACGGGCGGGTCCTGCACCAGACCGCGGGCGATGGAGACGCGCTGCTTCATACCGCCGGACAGTTCGTGTGGATAGCGATCCTCGAAGCCTTGCAGCCCGACCAGGGCCAGGCGCTCGCGGGCCCGCGCCGCACGCTCCGCCTTTGGGAGTTTTCGCAAAGACAGCGGAAATTCGACATTCTGCTGCGCGGTCAGCCAGGGATAAAGGCTGGCCTCCTGGAAGACCACGCCGACCCGATCAGGATCGGGCGCCATCATTGGCATGCCGCCGCAGGTGATGCTGCCCTCGCTGGGCGACACCAACCCGGTCATCATCATGAGGAGAGAGGATTTTCCGCAGCCGCTCGTCCCAACGATGACGACGAAGCGGCCGGGAGCGATGTCCAGCTCGATCCCGTCCAGCGCCCGGGTCACCCGGCCGGCGGCGTCATAGGTATGGCCCAGCCCCCGCACCTGTACGTGGCCGGCGGCGGGTGTCTGCGGGGCGGCCGCGCGGTCGGCACGGTCAGGCGCCTGTAGCAGCGTGGTCATCACGCCCTCCAATGTTCGCAGCGGGTCTCCAGCCAGCGCACGGCCTCGTTGAAGAGGATGGCTGCGGTGGAGATGATGAGTATTCCGGCAAGCAGCTCACGCAGCATGAAGTTCTCGCCCCAGTTGGAGACGAGCTGGCCGAGGCCGCTGCGCGCGGCATACATTTCCGCCAGCAGGATGCCGGTCAGGTTGAACATCATGGCCAGCCGGACCGCTTCTAGCAGAACCGGCGCCATGGAAGGCAGATAAACCCGCCAAGCCACCTGGCGGGGAGTGGCGCCATAGATGCGGGCCACGCGTAGATGCTCGGCTTTCACCGAATCCAGTGCGGAGAAGGCGCTGATCAGCACAATGAAGATGGTGGAGAAGACGCCAAACCCCACCTTCTGGGCAAAGTTGATGCCGAAGGCCAGGATGAACATGGGCAGGAAGATGGTCTTGGGAATGGAGAAGACCAGGAAGATCACAGGCTTCAGCACCGCGCTCCAGTAGCGGCTTTCGGCGATGGCGATGCCGAGCAGCAGGCCCAGCGGCACGGCGATGACAAAGGCCACCGCCACTTCCGCCAGGGTGGTGCCGGCATGTGCCATGACGCTGGGCCGGGTGAGCAGTTCCACGGCCGTGGTCACCACCTCGCCCAGCGGCGGCAGCAGTTCCGGCGCCATCAGCCCGGTGACGAGCGCCCCCTGCCAGGCGACGCAGAGCACGGCTAGCACCAGAGCCCAGGGCAGCAGGCCGCGCGCCCTGCGCCCGGCGTGGGACGGGATCGGGGGTGCCGCCGACATCAGGCAGCCGGGGTGACAGGGACGAAGCCAAGATCGACGATCTCCTCGGCCGGGGCCAGGTTGTCGAAGCCGCCAATGCGGGCCAGGTCCAGCGCCAGCCGCGTCTGCTCCAACGTGAAGCGGCCATCGGTGGAGATCTTCAGAAATGTTTCTTCGTATTCCTGCGCCGCGACGGAGGGCGGGATGTCGTTGACCTCGGCAATGGTGGCGATGGCGGCGTCGCGGTTGCGGCGCAGATGGGCTACCGCGCCGTAAACCGCCTGCAGTGTGGCCTTCACCACCTCCTGGCGCTTCGCGATGGTCTGGTCCGTGGCGGACCAGCCCACTGCCAGATGCGCCGGGATGGCGGTGGCATAATCCAGCAGCACCCGGGCCTGGCCACGCTGCAACAGCTGGAAGCTCAGCGGCGAATAGATGATGGCGGCATCGACATTGCCGTTCAGCAGGTTCGGCACCAGCCCGCCGCCGCCCAGCGGCACGCTTGTGAAGGCGATCTTGGCATTGCTGCGGGTCCATAGCGCCATGAAGTCGGACAGTGATCCGGCGGCGGTGATGCCGATCTTCTTGCCGGCCAAATCGGACAGGCTTTGTACGGGCGAGGCACTGCGCACCATCAGCCGCCATCCGGTATTGGAATCCGCCGCCAGCGCCACGATCTTGCTGTTCACCCCCCGCCGGCGCCCCGTGGCCATCTGCGGCACCAGCCCGGTGATGAAATCGGCCGAGCCAGCGGCCAGCGCCTCGAAGGCCTCGCCGCCACTACGATAGACGGTCAGCTCCGCCTCCAACCCGGCGCGGCGGAAATAGCCTTCCTTGCTGGCCACCTCCGCCACCACCGAGGGCCACCAGGTCTTGGTGGCCAGGCCGATGCGCACCTTCTGCGCCGCCCGGGCCGGCGGGGCCCCTAGGCCGAGGCCCGCCGCACCCGCCGCCAGCCCCAGCGCCGTCCGCCGCGACAGAATCCCGTTCATTTGCTTTCCTCCCCAAAGGCTTTCTTAGCCGGCCCGGTTCCGCAGCTGCGCCAGGATCTCCTCCACCGGCAGCACGTCACCATATTTCAGGTCGATATCCTCCAGGCTCTGCGCATGGGCGGCCTGGATGCGGTCCGCCGTGGCTTCCCGCGCGACAATGGCGCGAAAGCCGTGTTGGCAGGCATCGACGGCGCTGGCGCGGACGCAGCCGCTGGTGGTGCAGCCGGCGATGACCAGCGTATCCACGTCATCCGCCCGCAGCCGCGCCGCCAGATCGGTGCCGAAGAAGCAACTGGCGAAATGCTTGACCAGGATGTGCTCGGCCCCGTTCAGGCGCAACCGCGGATCCTGCTCCACCTCTGGCGTGCCCAGCACCAGGTCGCGCAGGCCGGCGATCTTCTCGGCCCAGACGCCAGCCTCGCGCCCCGGATCGGCATAGGCGATGGTGGAGAGATAGACCGGCGCACCGATCACATGGGCAGCCTCCAGCAGGCGATTGGCCTCGGCGATCTCAGCCTCCATGGCGGCGCCTAGGCTGCGCTCCGGCGCGGTGAAGCCGCGCATGAAATCCACGATCAGCAGGGCCGGCCGCCGGCCGAAGCCGACACGATGGCCAAAGCCGCGCTGGCGCGCGCGCGCAAGTTCGTCCGTCATTGGCGCATCCCCATTTTTGGCGGTCGCGGGCTCCTCACGGGGCTTCGCGCCATCCTTGGTGGGGATGATGGAGCAGTTGGCGGATCTTGGTTACCAGGAATAAGCTGAAAAGATAATTTCCAGATTGGAGAGAATACCCACATGGCCGCCCTGCCTGCCGGCCTTCTGAACGAAACCAGCATTCTCTCGCTCCGCTGCTTCGTGGCGGTCGTGGAAACCCAGAGCTTTTCCTCGGCCGCACGGCAACTGCGCGTCTCGCCCTCCTCGGTAACCAAGCAGGTGCAGGGACTGGAACTGGCGCTGGGCGTCGCGCTGGTGCACCGCACCACCCGGCGCCTCAGCGTCACCGAGAGCGGAGAGCGCTTCTATCAGACCTGCCAGGCCATCCTGACGCAGGTGGACCAGGTGGCGGCGGCAGTGGGGGCGGAGCGGGAACTGAGTGGGCATTTGCGGGTGGCGACGCCACCGTCCTTTGCTGCAACGATGCTGGGGCCGCGCCTGCCAGAGTTTTTCCGCCTCAATCCCGGGCTGACGGTGGATATCATGGTCAGCAGCGCCATGCCGGATCTGATCCGGGATCGCATCGACGTGGCCATTACTCTTCAGGAGGAGCCGGCTTCGAAACTCGCGCATTTCCGTCTGGCTGACAGCCCCTGCGCGCTCTGCGCCGCCCCTGCCTACCTGGACCGCGCTGGCACACCGCTGGTGCCGGAGGATCTGTACCAGCATGACTGCCTCTTCAGCCGCTTCTCTCAACTCGCCGAACCCTGGATGCTGTATGACGGCACCCATTGGCTGGCGATCGCCACGCGTAGCCGGCTGCTGTCCGACAATGGCGACCTGCTGCGGCAGACCTGCCTAGCCGGGGGCGGCATCGGCAATTTCTACCGCTTCCATGTGGAGGAGGATCTGCAGGCAGGCCGGCTGGTGATGGTGTTGCCGAGCTATCCGGTGCGGCCGAAAAGCGCCTATGCCGTGGTGCCTCATCGACTGATCATCCGGCCGCAAGCCAGAGCCTTCATTGATTTCGTGCGGCGCCTGACGGCGGAGGTCGCAGCTGGCTGAACGCCACCATCAGGCGATCCGGCCTAGACCAGATGTCCGTCTGAGGCGAGGTGGCCCACCTCGAACTGTGCAGGAATGACGAGGGTTGCGCCGGTTGTGTTGCAAAGCTTGCGGCGAGCCGCAGATGGTCTGGATAGCAGGCAGATCAGCCAGCACGCTGGAACAGGTTGTGCCCTGGGCGTGGTGTAGGACCTGATCGCCAGATCTGAGGCGGTCATCGCGGTGGTTGGTGGCAGGGTTGGGTTGCTGAGACCGACAACCCTTGAACCATGGACCAGCCACGATGATGAGGTGGACGGGCATTGTCACGTTGTTTGGTGACCAGGCGAGTTTGGTGGAGCGACGCAGCCTGCGCGCCCGGTCACCAAACAACGTGACAATGCCCCCAGCAGTGCTGCGAACACCTCGACCTGCAAACGATACAGCAGAACCTCTCGTCTCGCCCGAGGCGGTGGAGGCCCTGGCGCGCGACCAGGGCCTGATGGTGCTGCGCCGGATGACGGCGGCCGGAGGTCTCCTGGAGCGAGACGGCGCTCGACGCTAAAGGGCCTCCCCGGCGCCGGTACCTTCCCGTGGTGTTGGAATGCACCATTCCTCTCCCCGCGGAGTGGAGACGTATTCCGGCCAGCGCAGGTCGATCGGTGGCTCGAAATCTTTAGGGAGAAGTGGTCCGACCCATTGCGTGCCGCCCACGCCGCCACCTGTACGTTCCCGGAACTCGGCCTGCGCTGCTTGCAGCGCGCCGGGCTTCGCAGCGAGATCCAGGAGGGTCAGCGCCATGGTGCGGCCAGCCACAAACATGCCCGGATCAACCGCGGCCGGCAGTCCACCCAGCGCGTTGTAAGCCCATGCCGGATAGGCATAGCCTGGCGTCGGCGGACGCAGCCGGGGGCGAGCGGCCAGCAGCCGCACCGTTGGGCAATGCCAGGAATACTCGACATAGTCGTCGGCTGAGAGGTGCTTCTGCCAGGGCGGAAGGCCATCGCGCAGCTTCGCTTCATTCTCCTCGGGCGAAGTGAGGTGCGTAACGCCTGGGATGAACGGATCGGCCATCGGCTCCAGGCCCAACTCGCGTTGGATGGCCCGACCGAATTTCAATGCCTCCTCGGAATAGGATGGCGCGCCCACGGCCTGGAGATTGGCCCAGGTTAGCTCGGTCATTGCCGTGTTGGGCAGGCCGACCCGCGTCTTCGTCACCCATCGCACAAAGGCACCGCAGCCCGTCGTGGCCGCTACGTGCCGAGCATTGTTGGCCAGCACCTTCCAGATCTGCTCCTGAATTCCGAGCGACGAGGATCGCCAGGAATATTGGATCTGGCTGAAACGTGGGGTGAGATTGTCCGAGGTGGCGCCGCCGTCGCCTAGAATGAACTCGTTCAGCGTCCAGGATCCGCTGTGCGGGAACATTGCCTCTTTTGTGTACTTTGTTGTGGTATACATCAGGCACAGCGCATCAACCGCACCCGGACAACGCGCGATGGCATGCGAGGCGTCAATCGGCATCAGGCGCGGGTCGACCCAATTCTCGGGTGCCTCAGCCTCGAAGCTGATAATGGCGCTCCAGTAGGCGCCGAAATGCGTCTCTCCAGTCACGGTGTTGCTGGGCCAGGGGTGCCAGACCACGGCGGCGTCCAGGCCGTCGAAATAGCCCTTGGCGGCATGGATCGGCTTGGAGCCGCACACCTTCTCAGCCGGCTCGCCGAACAGCTTCAAGGTGCCAGAGACGCCATGCGCTTGCATCGCGGCCTTCGCCGCAAGGATGGCGGTCAGCGAGGCGGTTCCGAGAACAGAGTGCGGATCGGTATGCCCCGCGGCATAGGGATGCAGTCCTTCGCGCGGCGCCCGGTAAGGTACGACCTGCTGCGAATTGCCAGGCACCGCGTCGTACTCAGAGAAGCTGGCGAGCACCGGCCCCTCCCCCTGCCCCCAGCTGGCCATGAAGGCGGTGGGCATATCACCGGAACCTTCCTCCACCACGAAGCCTTCCGCGCGCAGGATCTCCACATAGTCGCGCATTGAGCGATATTCACGCCACGCCGGTTCCGCGTGAGCCCAGATGCGAGCGTTAAAGGCTGAAAGGCGCGGCTCGTTCGCCGCAATCCAATCAAGTGCGTGCTGCCTGAGGGGCGTTGTTTCCTGCATCGACATGGTCTCCTTTTGCCGTCTCACGCGGGCCGCACGTTCCAGAAGGTGGCGAAGCCATCCAGCACGCCGGTGATGCTGTTGCGATGGGCAGTTGGTTGCATGTATTGGCCGAGTGGCAGGAACGGCACGCTGCGCATGGCCTGAAGCTGAATGTCACGGCAGATCGCGCCCTGCGCCGCTTCGTTCGGCGCGTCGAACCAAGCCGTGCGTAGCTCCTCGATCCGGGCATCCTGCGACCAGCCGGCATAACTTCCGTCGCCCCGCAGCGCCATATGCCCGGCTGGGTTCAACCACTCCATGCCTGACCATGTGGTGACGAAGCCACTCCAACCATCCTCGGACACCGGACCGCGCCGGTTGCGCCGCTGCAACATGGCGTTGAACTCGACCGAATAAAGCTCGACATTCATGCCGAGTCGGGTGAGCAGATCCACGGCGACGTAACCTAGCGCCATGCCGGCGGCGGTGTTGTTGCCAGCCATGATAACCACTTTCTCGCCCTTGTACCCTGCGGCGCGGATCGCATCCCGCGCGCGGCCGAGGTCGCGCGGCCCTACCAGCGGTTCAAGGCCCGCCTCGGACGCCATTGGCGTGCCGGGACAGAAGAAGCCGAGCGGCACATGGAACAGGGCTGGATCGTCGACGCCAACCACGGCCTGCATGCAATCGCTCTGACTCAGGGCGCTCCACAATGCCTGCCGGATGGCCTGATTGTCGAAGGGCGGCTGCAGGTGGTTCAGGCGCAGCATGGCGACGAAGCCCGTAGGGTCTAAAGTCCGGACCGTAACGTTGCGGCTCCCCCGAAGCAGCGGGATCTGGTCGTGATAGGCATATTCCTGCCAATCCTGCTCACCGGACAACAATGCCGCGGTCGCGGTGCCGCTGTCGGGGATGGAACGCCATTCCACACGGTCGTAGTGCACGACCTTGGGCCCAGAAGTCCAGCCTAGCGTGCCATCCTTGCGCGGCACGTACTTCTCAAATTTGGTGTAGACGTTCATCGAGCCGGCGACGCGCTCATCCGTCTTGAAGCGGAATGGGCCGCTGCCGATCACCTCAGGTACGACTTGGAAAGGGTCGGTGTTGGCCAGTCTCTCCGGCATCATCACGCATACCGGAACCGCTGCCTTGCCCAGCGCGATCGGCAGCAGGGGAAACGGCTTCTTGAGGCGGAAGCGGATGGTGCGGTCATCCGGTGCTGACAATTCGTCGGTATTTGCCATCAATGTGCCGCCGAACACGTCACGGCGGCCCCAGCGCTTCAGGCTGGCCACGCAGTCCCGCGCCAGCACCCGCTCCCCATCATGCCAGAACAAGCCGTCGCGGAGTGTTAGATCCCAGCGGCGGCCATCCTCCTCGACCCGGTGCCCGTCCACCATCTGCGGTGTGGCGCGATAGTTTCCATCCATCCCGTAGAGCGTGTCATAGACCATGTAGGCGTAGTTGCGTGTGATGTAGCCAGTGCTGAGGATGGGATCGAGGGTCACTAGATCCTGCTGCGGCGTGAAGCGCAACGTGGTGGCTGATGCCGCGCGCAACCGAGAGGGCAGCGCCAGTGTCGCTGAGCCGGCGCCGAGACCTTGCAGCAGAGAACGCCGCTTCATAGGAGTATCTCCTTCTTGGACGTGTTAAGGCATCGGAAGAGATCTTCCGACGCCCTGCCCTGTGCCTCCCTGCCCGCAGGTTACTCCCGCGTGGCGCTTCCCACCGGCCGACTGCGGCCGGCGAAGATTGTTTCAGACGACGTCTTCAACGCCGTCCATCAATCGCGCGGCGGACTGCAATAGCCCGGCCTTCAGTGTGTCCAGCCCCGAATGTAGCAGGCGCCCATCCTGCTTCAGTACCCGACCGCCAACCATCACGGTCCGCACGTCAGAGGTGCGGGCGAACTGGATCAGTGCCTGCACCGGATCACGAGCGCCAATCATGCCCAGGCTGTCGCGCCCGACGATGATCAGGTCGGCCTGCTTGCCCGGCGTCAGGGAGCCGATCCGGTGGTCCAGCCGCAACGCCTTCGCGTTGTTGATGGTGGCCCAGCGCAGCACCTCCTCGTGCCGCAAAGTGATCGTGCGGATCGGCGATCCCGGCGTCGCTACCTCCATTGCCGCGGGCGCGGTGCCGGCCCTGGCGGCGATCCGCGCCACTTCATGCATGTTGTTGAAGACGCGGTGCACCTGCAGGGCGAAGCGCATGCAGTCCAGCATATTGCCGCCGTTCAGCACTTCGCTATCGGGGGCGATGGAAGGCGCGCCACCCATCACCGCGACGCGGCAGCTGAGCGGTTCGCGCATGTCGCTCTTCAATTCGGCGGCGGCGGTGCTGGTGACCGAGGCGCCGCTGTCGACAATGATCCGGAGTTCGTCGTCCCGGATGTAGGTGCCATGCACCACGTTGTGGTCCGGGCCGAGCAGGCCCTCGGCGGCGATGGTCCGGTAGCCGCCTGGAACCAGCCGATTGCTGTTGCCCCAGACATGGGCCGAGGAAAGCAGGCCGTAATCGCGGGCCATGGCGAAATCGGCTCGGCATACATCGAGCGTCGAGTAATCCGGGCCGAGGATGCAGGCGGCGAGTGTCACCCGCGCCTCGTCTCCCGCTAGCCGCGTCATGCGCAGACGGCGGATCTCCGAGGCCGGGTGCGGCAGCTGAGAGAAATGGACCTCGCCGGGCTTCGGCTTTGGCTTCACCGTGCCATGTCCAAAAACCGCGCGGATCCCGCTTTCCATCAATCCGTCTAGGGCGGCATCGGTGTGCTCCGGCGTCGCGTTGCCGTGGCACCAGTCGAACAGGGTGGTGACGCCGCTCTCCAACTGGGCCAGGGCGCCGATCAAGGTACCAATCCGCATGTCTTCGGGGCCGTAGAGCGGCCCGATCAGGCCATGAGCGATGCGAAAATAATCTGTTCCGGCCCAGTCGCCGCCGATACCACGCATCGCTGTCTGCCAGCTATGCAGATGAGCGTTCACCAAGCCAGGCAGCACGATACAGCTCGAGGCGTCCACCCGCTCTGCGTCACCGACATCCAGCGATGGCCCAACGGCCAGAATGCGTTCTCCCTCGACGAGAACATCGCCTTCCGGCAGGAAGCCGATGCCGTCATCCATCGACAGGATCGTGCCGCCCTGAATCAGTCTGCGCATGACATGGCTCATGGGCCTTACAATTTGCGTCAAGACAGTGCGTTCTCTGTAAAGAACATCGTTCTACTTAGACATCTTGCTGGTAGGCCATAGCAGCTGTCAACGCGCCGGCGGTCGAGAAATGCCTGGCGATCATCCGCCTGCTGGACGCCGCAGGTGAGGCGTGGTTGTCATCCACGAGAGCATCCGCCGCTGGTGCCTCCGCTTCGAAGCTGATTTCGCGGCCAAGCTGCGCAAGCGCCGGTCGAGGCCAGGCGACGTTTGGCACCTCGATGAGGTGTTCCTGAAGATCAACGGGGATCTGCAGTATCTCTGGCGCGCCGTCGATCAGAACGGCGTCGTACTCGACATCCTGGTCCAGGATCGGCGCAATGCCACGGCCGCCAGACGCTTCTTCAAGCGCCTGCTGGGTCCAGGCGTCCGTGTATGCTCGCCTTTGGCCATGTGAGGGATGGTGTAGGCGGCGAGGCGGGTGACTGGCTAGGCTGGCGTGTCCCCGCCAAGAGACGGCGCTATGCTTCACCTGCCATCCCGCTTCGCTGCGGTGATCCTGAGCTTTGCGCCGCTGTTTTTCCAGCGCAGTTGGCGACATGCCGAAGTGCTGCTGATCGGGGCCATTTTGGC
>NZ_RFLX01000005.1 GCF_003696345.1 Teichococcus wenyumeiae
GATCCATCGCCAATAGACGCCAGATCAAACCTTCCAAAAGCAATTCATACTTCCAGAAAACCAGATGCAATTTTCAAAGATCAAACCGACGACTTCATCGGCCGGGGGCCTTATCTGGCGATCTCTCGACCACCTGTCAACCCCTGGCCTCAGCCAATCATCGTCCGTTCGCCGTTAGCAGCGCCAACCGGCGGCGTGGGGCGGCTTATATGCCCCTCCGCCACCCTTGCCTAGTGCCTTTTTGACCTTTCCGCTTCCGTTGCGAAATGGCTCAGCTATCGGCCTGGATCTTGTTGGCGCGGATCACCTCGCCCCAGCGGGTGATCTCCCGCTGCAGGAAGGTGCCGCATTCGGCCGGGGTGGAGCCCACCACGTCGGCCCCCTGCTCCTCGATCTTCTGTCGCACGTCGTTGTCGGCCAGCACCGTCATCAGCGCCGCATGCATCTTGTCCAGGATCGGCTTCGGCGTGCCGGTGCGGCCCAGCAGCGCCCACCAGGTCGGCGCCTCGAAGTCGCCGACGCCCTGCTGCGCGAAGCTCTTCACGCCCGGGACATGCCGGGTCTCCCCCCGGGTGGTCACGCCCAGCGGGCGCAGCACGCCGGCTTTGATGTGCTGGCTGATCACCACGACGTTGGACATGAAGAGCGGTACATGCCCCGCCACGGCATCCTGGGTGGCCGGGCCGCCGCCCTTGTAGGGCACATGCACCATACGGAAGCCGCCCACCTGCTGCAGCAGGGTGGTGGCCACATGCGCCAGGCCGCCGACGCCGGAGGTGGCGTAGTTCAGGCTGTCCGGGTCCTTCTTCGCCGCCGCCACCACATCGGCATAGGTCCGGAAGGGCGTGCTGTGATGCGCCACCAGGGCCAGCGGGCCGGTGGCCACCAGGCTGACCGGGGCGAAGGCCTCCATGGTGTGGAAGGGCAGCTTCATCACGCTTTCATTGGTGGCCTGGGTATCATAGGCCAGCATCCAGGTGGTGCCGTCCGGTGCCGCCCGCGCCGCCTCGATGGCGCCGATCGAGCCGGAGGCACCGCCCCGGTTGTCGATCACCACCGGCTTGCCCAGCACCTCCTGCAGCTTGGGCTGGATGATGCGGGCCACCGTGTCGGTGCTGCCACCGGGCGGCCAGGGCACCACCAGCCGCAGCGTGCGGTCCGGCCAGGCTTCCTGCGCCCGCAGCAGGCCCGGCATCGCCAGCCCCGCCGCCGTCAGCGCCAGCAGGCCCCTTCGATCGGTTGTCGTCATTCTTGCTACTGCTCCCAATCCCGAAGTCCCCCTGGGGGCTTTTGCCATCCTTGCGGGGAATGCCGCGAAAGGCGCCGGCGCTCCGGCTCCCCGCTTCATTACGGATCAGTGCAGCACCCAGGTGCCCCACAGGGCAAGCACGATCAGTCCTCGCGGTCGGGCAGGCCGCCGGGTTCGTGGCGGAAGCTGTCGATGATGTGCCGCTCCAGCGCCTCGGTCACCGGGGTGTCGCTGCCGCTGGCCAGGGCGATCTCGAATTCGGGCAGCGGCGGCAGCCCGTCCGATTCGCCCAGCACCCGCAGCCCCGGCGGCAGGGGCGTGGCCAGCCCCACCGTGATGGCCAGCCCCGCCAGCACCACCGCATGCGTCCCCATCTGGGAGGAGGAGCTGTAGGTGACGCGCCACGGAACACCGGCCGCGTCCAGCGCCGCCGTGGCCGCCCGGCGCCAGATGCAACTGGAATGCCCGAGCGACAGCCGCAGCGGCGAGAGCCGGTGGATGGCATGGGCGGAAGGCCCTACCCAGTGCAGCGGCCCGCGCCAGAGGGAGGTGCTCTCCGGCTCCCGCCCATGGCCGGCGGAAAAGATGGTCAGGTCCAGTTCCCCGTCATCCAGTCGTTCCAGCAATTCGTTGGAGGGGGCGCAGATCACCTCCATCTCCACCGCCGGGTGGCTTTCGGCGAAGCGGGCCAGGATCTCCGGCAGCCAGACCAGGACGTAGTCGTCCGGCGTGCCCAGCCGCACATGGCCGGTGATGTCGGGGGAGCGGAAATTGGCCAGGATGTCGTCATGCATGGCCAGCCAGGGCCGTGCCCGCTCCAGCAGCCAGGAGCCATGCGGGGTCAGGGAGAAGCCGTTGCGGCCGCGCAGCAGCAGCGGCTGGCCCAGTGCGTCCTCCAGCCGCCGCATCTGCATCGAGACCGCCGACTGCGTCCGCCCCACCCGCTGGGCGGCGCGCGTGACGCTGTTTCCCTCGGCGATCAGCACGAAGGAGCGCAGCAGATCCGGGTCCAGGCCAGGCGGCAGGGCGAGCATGGGCACATCATCAACAACGTTGATGCCGCACGGCAAAACAATTCGTTTTCGTTATTTCGTTCGCGGCCGCAGCATCCGCCATGCCGAGGGGTACAGGATCCCCGGCAGAAGAACGGAGCTTGAAAGGTCCTTCCAATGTCCGCCCATCTTGGCCACGCCTCCTCCCTGCCTTCCGCGCAGAGCAGCGCCACCGGCGCCCAGGGCTGGTCCGCCCATTTCCGCCGCGCCGTCACGGCCGTCGAGACGCGCCTGCAGCTGCGGGATTTGGACGAGCATATGCTGCGCGACATCGGCATGACGCGCCACGATGCCCTGCTGGAGGCCGCCCGAGCGCCCTGGGATATCGGCCCGGACGGCAAGCCGCAGCGACGGCCCTGACCCTGCCGCCGGGGGAAGCCCCCCTCCCCCGGAAGCCGCCGCCTGGACAGCCGGGCGCCGGGGCGGTCTGCTAGCCCCTTCCCTCCCCTGAAGGCGGCACCATGACCCTGGCGAACTGGATGATCCTGGCGGCGGCGCTGCTGCCCTATCTGGCGGCGGTGGTCGCCAAGGCGGGCGCCGCCGGCTTCGACAACAGCGCCCCGCGCGCCTGGATGGAACAGCAGGGCGGTTACCGGCAGCGGGCCGACTGGGCCCAGCGCAACCATTTCGAGGCCTTCCCACCCTTCGCCGCCGCCGTGATCCTGGCCCAGATGGCCAGCGCGCCGCAGGAGCGGATCGACCTGCTGGCCCTGGCCTTCGTGCTGCTGCGGCTGGCCTATACCGGCGCCTACCTCGCCAATCTCGCCACACTGCGCAGCCTGCTCTTCGGGCTGGGGATCGGCTGCGTGGTCTGGCTCTTCCTGCTGCCGCTCTAGCTGGGCCAGCACGCCGCTTGACGCATGGGCGTGCCGGCGCCACTCCCGCCTCTCCGGGCAAGCAGGAGCATGGCCATGCGCAACACCGAAGAGATCTGGCATCTGGTCGATACCAAGAAGGATGCCTTCACCGACCTCAGCGACCGGGTCTGGGGCATGCCGGAACTGCTCTACAACGAGCACCGCTCCTGCGCCGAACATGTCGCGATGCTGGAGGAACAGGGCTTCCGCGTGACGCGCGAGGTCGCCGGCATCCCCACCGCCGTGATGGGCGAGGCGGGCGAGGAAGGCCCGGTCATCGCCTTTCTCGGCGAATACGACGCCCTCCCCGGCCTGTCCCAGGAATCCGGCGTGGCCGAGCCGCGCCCGGTGGAAGCCGGCGGCCATGGCCATGGCTGCGGCCACAACCTGCTGGGCGCCGCCGCCCTGCTCGCCGCCACGGCGCTGAAGGACCACCTGGAGCAGAACGGCATCAAGGCCCGCGTGCGCTACTATGGCTGCCCGGCCGAGGAAGGCGGCGCCGCCAAGACCTTCATGGTGCGCGCTGGCGCCTTCAAGGACGTGGACGCCGCCATCACCTGGCACCCCTTCGCCTGGGCCGGCGTGCAGGAAGCCGATTCGCTGGCCATGACGCGGATCGACTTCTCCTTCACCGGCCGCAGCAGCCACGCCGCCGCCGCGCCGCATCTCGGCCGCTCCGCGCTGGACGCCGTCGAGCTGATGAATGTCGGCGTCAACTACATGCGCGAGCACATGCCCTCGGACGCGCGCATCCACTACGCCTACCTGAACGCCGGCGGCATCGCCCCCAACGTGGTGCAGGGCCAGGCCAAGGTGCGCTACGCCGTGCGCGCCCATACGCTGCACGAGATGTTCGCGCTGATCGAGCGCGTGAAGAAGATCGCGGACGGCGCAGCGCTGATGACCGAGACCACGGTCGAGAGCCAGATCCTCTCCGCCACCGCCAACCTGCTCGGCAATGCGCCGCTGGAGGAGGTGATGCAGCGCAATTTCGAACGCCTCGGCCCCGTGCCCTTCGACGAGGCGGATCGCGAATTCGCCCGCCAGATCCAGGCAACTCTCTCGCCGGCCGATATCGCCAGCAACTACAACCGCTCCGGCTTCAAGCCGCGCAGCGACGAGCCGCTGGCGGAGAAGATCCAGCCCCCCATCGCCGAGCGCAGCGGCGCCAGCCTGCTGGGCTCCACCGACGTGGGCGATGTCTCCTGGGTGGTGCCGACGGTGCAGGCCAGCGGCGCGACACTGGCCATCGGCACGCCCGCGCATTCCTGGCAATGGACGGCGCAGGGCAAGATGCCGGCGGCCCACAAGGGCATGACGCATGTGGCCAAGGTGATGGCCGGCACCGCCGTGGACCTGATCGAGAACCCGGAGCTGCTGGCGGCCGCCAAGGCCGATCTCGCGGCGCGCACGGAAGCCACGCCCTATGTCTGCCCGATTCCGGAAGGGGTGCAGCCGCCGCTGAAGATGGCGACGGGCGGCTGAAGGCCGGGGGAATGAATTCCCCCGGACCCCCTTCTTTTTTTCTTCGAGTTGCGGCTGCGCCGAAGGATTCGGCCCTGCCACCGGAGGGTCAGGCCAGACCCGAAACCTGAAGAAAGAAGAAGGGGTTCGGGGAATTCATTCCCCGACCTTCTCCTCCCCCCGCGTCGTCCTCGCCAGCCAGTCCACCACCGCCCCCAGCGCTTCCCGCTCGCTGGCGCCGCCCTGGCGTGCCCGGGCGAAGACCGTCGCCTGCCGGTCAGCGCTGGTGCCTTCGCTGGCGATGCGGCGCAGGGCGCTGATGTCCGGCGCGCAGCCAAGCGCCTCGGCATCCTCCGCCACCAGGGCCAGCAGGGTGTCCAGCGCATCGGCGAAGGGCACCGCCTCCCCCTTGGCCTCGTCGATCAGCATGGCGCGGGCGCCGTCGCGCTGCGCGCGCCAGAGGTTCTCGGCCACCAGGGCGCGGGAGGTGCCGGTCATGCCCCGGTTCAGCTCCGGCCGCCGGTCGGCGCACCGCACCAGGCAGCGGTAGAGCGCGGCGATGGCGATGGTATCCTCCAGCCGGGTGCAGGCATCGGCCACGCGCAGCTCCAGCGTCGGGAACTTGATGGAGGGGCGCAGCGTCCACCACAGGAAGCTGGCATCCTTGATGGCGCCGGCGCGGGTCATGATCTCCACGTAGCGGGCGTAATCCTCCGCGTCGTGGAAGAGGTCGGGCAGGCCGGTGCGCGGCATCTCGCCAAAGACCGAGAGGCGATAGGCGGCGAGGCCAGTCTCCTGCCCCTGCCAGAAGGGCGATGAGGCGGAGAGCCCCAGCAGCAGCGGCATGAAGGGCATCAGCCGGTTCATAAGGTCGATGCGCGCCTCAGGGCGCGGCACCTCGACATGCACGTGCATGCCGCAGACCACGTTGCGGCGGCCCAGCATCCGCAGGTCCCGCATCAGGCCTTCGTAGCGCTCGGCCTCCGTATGGTCCTGGCTGGACCACTGGGCCAGGGGGTGGGTGCCGGCGGCCAGCACCAGCACGCCATGCTCCCGCCCGATATCCGCCAGGCCACGGCGCAGGCCGGACAACACGCCACGCGCCTCGGCGAAATCGGTGGAAGGGGGCGAGGCGACTTCCACCTGGCTTTGCAGCAGCTCGCGCTCGGCCTCCGGCAGGCGGTCGCGCACGGCGGCATGGAACCCGGCCACGGTGGGGCCGGGGGTGCCACGGGTGGTGGCATCGGCGAGGAAATACTCCTCCTCGATGCCGAAGCGGTAACTGGCGGTCACGGGCGCTCCCCTCGCAGCAGGCCGCCAGGGCGGCGGGCGAGGATGGCAACAAACCGACGCGCTGAAGGTTTCCCATGGAACGCGAACCGCCGCTCCCTCTTGCGGGAAGCGGCGGCGCGGCAGCCAGACTGGCGCGCCGGGGCACGGGCCCCGGCGGCTGGTCTCAGTAGCGGTATTCTTCGTGCTTGAAGGGGCCGGAGACACCGACGCCGATGTACTCGGCCTGCTGCGGCGTCAGCTTGGTCAGCTTGGCGCCGACCTTGGCGAGGTGCAGCGCCGCCACCTTCTCGTCCAGCTTCTTCGGCAGGGTATAGACCTTGTTCTCGTAGTTCTTGTGGTTGGTCCAGAGCTCGATCTGCGCCAGGGTCTGGTTGGAGAAGCTGGCGGACATCACGAAGCTCGGGTGGCCCGTGGCATTGCCCAGGTTCACCAGCCGGCCCTCGGACAGCACGATCAGGCGCTTGCCGTCGGGGAAGATCACCTCATCCACCTGCGGCTTGACGTTGTCCCACTGGAAGTTCCGCAGGGCGCCGATCTGGATCTCGGAATCGAAGTGGCCGATGTTGCAGACAATGGCGCGGTTCTTCATCGCGCGCATGTGGTCCAGCGTGATGACATCGACATTGCCCGTGGCGGTGACGAAGATGTCGCCGCGCGGCGCGGCGTCTTCCATCGTCACGACCTCATAGCCTTCCATCGCGGCCTGCAGGGCGCAGATCGGGTCGGCCTCGGTCACCAGCACGCGGCAGCCGGCATTGCGCAGCGAGGCGGAGGAGCCCTTGCCCACGTCGCCATAGCCGGCGACGACGGCGACCTTGCCGGCCATCATCACGTCGGTGCCGCGGCGGATGGCGTCCACCAGGCTCTCGCGGCAGCCATAGAGGTTGTCGAACTTCGACTTGGTGACGCTGTCGTTCACGTTGATGGCCGGAACCTTCAGCGTGCCCTTCTTCGCCATCTCCCACAGGCGGTGCACGCCGGTAGTGGTTTCCTCGGACAGGCCGCGCACGTTCTTCAGCAGCTCGGGGTACTTGTCGTGCATCAGCACGGTCAGGTCGCCGCCGTCATCGAGGATCATGTTGATCTCCCAGCCATCCGGGCCGCGGACGGTCTGCTCGATGCACCACCAGAACTCCTCCTCGTTCATGCCCTTCCAGGCAAAGACGGGGATGCCGGCGGCGGCGATGGCGGCGGCCGCATGGTCCTGGGTGGAGAAGATGTTGCACGAGGACCAGCGGACCTCGGCGCCGAGCGCGGTCAGCGTCTCGATCAGCACGGCGGTCTGGATGGTCATGTGCAGGCAGCCGGCGATGCGGGCGCCCTTCAGCGGCTGGGAGGGGCCGTATTCCTCGCGGATCGCCATCAGGCCGGGCATCTCGTCCTCGGCCATCGAGATCTCCTTGCGGCCCCATTCGGCCAGGGAGATGTCCTTCACCTTATAGTCGGCAGTCATGGTCGCGCTCATACGGCAGCCCTCTCGAAGATGGGGCGCGGCGTAACATGCCCTGGCCGGCATAGCCAGCAAGACCGACAAGATATCAGGATATCTTTATGTATCTCAGGTCGGGTCCATCAGGCGGGAGAGGAAGGTGACCATGGCATCCATGTGGCTCACCCCGGCGCGCGGCCGCAGCAGCCAGAGCGACTCGGCCTGGGCCTCGGCCTCGAAGCAATCCAGGATGGGGCCGTAATTCCCCATCCGCTCCGGCAGCATGTCGTGCACCATCAGGCGCAGGCCGCGCCAATCCTCCCGCACCAGCAGGGCCGAGAGAGCGGAGGCGACGCGGAAGCGGCCATCCACGAAGACGAGGTCCGGCACCTGCCGCCGCCGCTGCCATTCGGCCCAGGGCGCGCGCAGGTATTGCGGCCAGAGCTTCACCGCGCCCGTGCCCTCGGGCGCGCCCCAGTTCCCGGTGGGGCCGATATCGCCATGCAGGGCCGCGATCCGTCCCGCGGCGATGCCGGGGGCGATCTCCTCATGCGCGCGGATGCTTTCCACCCAGCGGCGGTCGGAATCCACGGCCACGACCGTCTGGAACCCCACGCGCGCCGCTTCCAGCGTCGAGCCGCCCATGCCGAATTCGGCATAGCGGCGGGCACCGCCGCGCAGCCAGGCGCGGAAGGCTTCCAGCTCGACTGGGCTCATATGCGGCGGGCCGAGCCGCGCCGGGGCGATCGCCTGCTCCATGGCGGAAGCTCCCCTCAGCCGTCCTGGCCGAAGCCCATCACCAGTTCCTGGATGCGCTTCGGATCGCCCTGCTCCATCACCCGGCGGGCGAAGCGGGCGCAGTCGTCGATCTTCAGGCTGCGCACCATCTGCTTCACGCGCGGGATGGCGCTGGCATTCATCGACAGTGCCCGGATGCCCAGGCCCAGCAGCAGCGGCACCAGGCGCGGATTGCCCGCCATCTCGCCGCAGACCGAGACCGGCATGCGCAGCCGCAGCGCCGCCTCGGTGGCGAACTGCACCAGCCGCAGCACCGCAGGGTGCAGCGGGTCGTAGAGGTGGGCCACCTCCGCCTCCGCCCGGTCCACCGCCAGGGTGTACATGGCCAGGTCATTGGTGCCGATGGCGAAGAAATCGGCTTCCAGCGCGATGGCATCGGCGGCCAGCGCGGCGCCGGGCGTCTCGATCATGGCGCCCAGCAGCGGCATCTTCTCCGGCAGCGGCACGCCCTTGCGGCGCAGGCGGCGGCCCACGCGCTCATAGATCTCGCGCGCCTGCCGCACTTCCTCCGGCACCGTCACCATCGGCAGCAGGATGCGGATCTGGCCGGCGGGCGCGCCCTGCCCCGTCACCTGCTGAGCGGCGGTGCCGGCCACGCGCAGGATGGCGGCGAACTGCGCCTCCAGCAGTTCCGGCTTCTTCAGCAGCATGCGGATGCCGCGCAGCCCCAGCGCCGGGTTCGGCCCGGCATGGAAGGGCCCGATGCCCTCCGCCAGCGCCTCCATGTCCTTCTCGCCGCCCCAGTCCAGCACGCGGATGGTGACGCAGTCGCCCGCCATCGCCTCCACCACCTGGGTATAGGCGGCGACCTGGGCATCCTCGTCCGGCAGGTCCTCGCGGTTCATGAAGAGGAATTCGGTGCGCAGCAGCCCGATGCCCTGGGCACCGGCCTGGGCGATCAGCGGCAGCTCGGCCGGGATCTCCAGATTGGCCTGCAGCTCCACTTCCTCGCCATCCTGCGTGATGGAAGGCAGGCGGCGCAGCTTGGCCAGCCGCGCCTTTTCCTTGGCATAGGCGGCCAGGGCCTCCCGCCCCGTCTCCAGCGCGGCGGCGCCGGGGCGGAGCACGATGGTGCCGGCGGCGCCGTCCAGCACCGCCTGGTCGCCCCGGGTGGCGGCCTCGGTCAGGCCGGCGCAGCCCAGCACGCTGGGAATGCCCAGCGCCCGCAGCATGATGGCGGTATGGCCATCGGCGCCGCCCTCGTCGGTGGCAACGCCCGCGATGCGGGTGGGGTCCAGCAGCGCGGCATCGGCGGGCGTCAGCTCCTCCGCCACCAGGATGGCGCCGGCGGGCACGTCCTTCAGGCTGCGGAAGGGGGTCGCGGTCAGGTTGCGGGTCAGGCGGCGGGCGATCTCCCGCACCTCCCCGGCGCGGCGCTTCAGCCCGGGCTTGTCATCGTCCTTGGTGGCCAGGATGGTGGCGGCGATGCTCTCGGCCTCGTCCTGCACCGCGGTCTCGGCACCCAGCAGCTCCTCACCGATGCGGCGGCGGGCGCCACGGATCAGCCGGCTGTCGCCCAGCATCATGGCATAGGCGTCGAGCAGGGGCTCCAGCTCCTCCTGCGCTTCCTCGGGCAGCACGCCCAGGCGCGCCTTCAGCTTGGAGACCTGCTTGCGGCTGGCGGCGACGGCGGCGGCCAGGCGCTGGCGCTCACCATCCACCTGCCCCGCCTGGATTCTGCGGCGCGGCGCCTCGGGCGGCACCTCGCTGGTATCAAAGACCGCGCCGATGATCACGCCCGGAGAGACCGGGATGCCCTTGATGGTGAGTTCCCGCGCGCGGCGGGACGCCGCCGCTGTCTTGCGGCCACCCTCGGCGGCCTTGGGCGCGGCGGTGGATTTGGCGGCCCCGTCGGGGGCCCTGGCTACGGTGCTGCGGCTGCCCTCAGTCTTCATGGAATCCGGCCTCGATCAGGCCGGCCACAGCATCGAGGGCTTCACGGGCGTCCCAGCCTTCCGCGTCCACCACCACCTCGCTGCCTTTGCCGGCACCCAGCATCATCAACCCCATGATGGAGCATGCGGGTACGGTCTGACCATGGCGGGAAACATTTACGCAGGCTGAAAAACGCTCGGCGGTGGTCACCAGCTTCGCCGCCGCCCGCGCATGCAGGCCCCGGCTGTTGCTGATGGTCACGGTGCGGCGCAGCACCATGGGGTTATCGGCCCCCGGCTGTGCCTGGGCCTCGCGAAAGGAATCGGAGGGCGCGAGGAGGACAGGGCGCAGGTGCGGGGACAGGTTCATCAGCTCGTTCCGGCCTTGCCGTCGGCACCGCACAGGACCATCGGCTCCGGCGGGGTGCAGCGGCTGGGTGTGGCGCAGGAGATGTAGCGCCGCCCCGCAGACATGGCGTGTTCCACGGCTTCCGCCAAGGGCTGGGCGCCGCGAACCCGCGCCAGCTTCACCATCAGCGGCAGGTTGATGCCGGCGATCACCTCGATCGGGCCGCCGGCCAGCGAGGGCTCCTCGGCCACCGCCGTGGCGAGGTTGGAGGGGGTGCCACCGAACATGTCGGTCAGGATCACCACGCCGTCGCCCTGGTCCACCGCGGCGACGCAGTCGCGAATGTCCTGCCGGCGGCCCTCCATGTCGTCCTCCGGGCCGATGCAGACCGTGGCGACGCCGCGCTGCGGCCCCACCACATGCTCCATCGCCAGGCGCAGCTCATCCGCCAGACGACCATGGCTGACCAGGACCATCCCGATCATCGCACGGCCGCCGCGACAGGACAGCACGTCATGAAAAGGCGCATCATTGCGTACAAGAAGAAGGGGCCTCCCGACCCGCAGGGGAAACAAGGGCAGCCGGGCCATCCCCGGCCCGCTGTGGCATGGGGCTCCCGGCCCCTGCCTGATCTTTGTGGACACTCTCCGGCCGGGTGAGCTCCCGATGGGTGAGATCAACCCGCCAGCCGCCACGCGCCAGATGAGCCGCCAGCATTTCCGCCAGCAGGACCGAGCGGTGTTTGCCGCCGGTGCAGCCCATGGCCACAGTGAGGTATTTCTTGCCCTCCGCCGCATAGCGGGGCAACAGCGGGTCCAACAGCGCCGTCATGCGTTGCCAGAATGGATCGAACGCCGAATCCTCTTGAATAAAGGCGGCGACCTTCCCATCCCGCCCCGTCAGGGGGCGCAGTGCCGGGTCGTAATGCGGGTTGCGCAGGAAGCGCAGGTCGAAGACCAGGTCGGCCTCCCGCGGCAGACCCTTGGGGAAGGCGAAGGAGAGCACGGCCACGGCCATGCCGCCCACGCCGCTGTCGCGGAAGCGCTGCTCGATCTGCCGGCGCAGGTCCGGCAGCGGCAGGTCGGAAGTGTCGATCACCGCATCCGCCACTTCCTGCAGCGGCGCCAGCAGGGCGGCTTCCCGCGCGATGCCATCGGCCACCCGCGCGCCCAGCGAGCCGCCGGGAGCCAGCGGATGCCGCCGCCGGGTCTCGGAAAAGCGGCGCAGCAGCACCGCCTCGTCGGCCGTGGCGTAGATCAGCTGCGGCGCGATGCCCGGCACCTGCCGCAGCCGACCCAGCAGCGCCATCACATCGGCGGTCTCGAAGCCACGGGTACGGGCATCGACGCCAGCCGCGATCGGCACGCTGCCGCCTTCCCGCACCACTTCCTCCAGCACCGAGAGTGGCGGGTTGTCCACCGTCTCGAAGCCCAGGTCCTCCAGCATGCGCAGGATGGAGGACTTGCCAGCGCCGGAAAGGCCGGTGACCAGCACCACCGGGCGCGGCGTGCCGCGGGCCGCGCCGTCCGGCTCCGGGGGAATATTGCTCATGCCGCCGACAATGCGCCGGCGTGCAGCGCGTAGCGCGCCTCGGCCACGCCCAGGGCCAGCTCGATCTTGGCGGGGGCGGAGCATTCGAAGGCATGCAGCGCCAGCAGCGGCAGGTCGCGGCCTAGCACGGTGAAGACACGCGGCTCCGGCAGCCGGGGCACATCCTCCCGCCCCACCAGCAGCACCGCCAGGCGCAGCTCGGCCGGCCCGTGCGGCAGGCTCTGGAAGATGCCGATGCCGCGCACTTCCAGCATCCCGGCCAGCTCCGCCGGCGCTTCCGCCAGCACCGCCTCACCCTGCGCCGAAAGCGCCACCTGATCGTCAGCCACCAGTTGCCAGCCGCGCTGCATCAACCGCAGCAGCAGGTCGGACTTACCGGACCCTGGCACCCCCAGGAACAGGACCCCTGCCCCGCCGGATGCGGCGCAGCTTCCGTGCTGCAACATGTCGGCCCCCGCTTCCCGCGTGAAATATCGGGAAATATGGCACTTTTTGGGCAGGGGCCACAAGGGCACCACCGGTTGCACTCTTCGCGGCGGGGATGCAACCCTGCCGCGACATGACCGACCTCGCCAATGACACCACCCCGCCCGTCACGGGCGACGCGATCCGTGCCGCCGCGCGGCGGATCGCCCCCTATATCCGCCGGACGCCGCTGCTGCGCCTGCCGGCCCAGGCGCTGGGCACGCCCTGCGACCTGGTGCTGAAGCTGGAGCTGCTGCAGGCCAGCGGCTCCTTCAAGCCGCGCGGCGCCTTCAACCGCATGCTCTCGGCGCCGCTGCCGAAGGCGGGGGTCATCGCGGCCTCCGGCGGCAACCACGGCGCGGCAGTGGCCTATGCCGCCCAGGCGCTGGGCGTGCCGGCTGAAATCTTCGTCCCCGAGATCACCGGCCCGGCCAAGGCCGCCCGCATCCGATCCTATGGCGCCCATCTGGTGCAGGGCGGCGCCGCCTATGACGATGCCCGCCGCGCCAGCGAGGCCCGCGCCGCCGAGACCGGCGCGCTGCAGATCCACGCCTATGACCAGCCCGAGGTCCTGGCCGGCCAGGGCACCCTGGCGCTGGAGCTGGAGGAAGACGCGCCGGAGCTGACGCATGTGCTGGTGGCCACCGGCGGCGGCGGGCTGATCGGCGGCATGGGCGCCTGGTACGCCGGCCGCGCCAACCTTGTCAGTGTCGAGCCCGAAGGCTGCCCCACCCTGCACACCGCCCTGCGCGAAGGCCGCCCCACCCCCGCCCCGGTGGGCGGCGTGGCGGCGGACAGCCTGGGCGCAAAGCAGGTGGGGGAGACCATGTTCCCCATCGCCCGCCGCTTCGTGCAGCAGGCGGTGCTGGTGCCGGACGATGCCATCCGCGAGGCCCAACGCCGGCTGTGGGAAGCCTGCCGGCTGGTGGCCGAGCCAGGCGGCGCCACCGCCCTGGCCGCGCTGCTCTGTGGCGCCTTCGTGCCACCGGAAGGCGCGCGGGTTTGCGTGGTGGTCTGCGGCGCCAATACCGACCCAGGCAGCGTGCTGGACTGAAGGCTGGAGGGGCGCAGCCCCTCCAGGCCACCCCGCCGGGGTGACAGTGTCACCCCGGACCCCGCCATCTGTTGAGCGCTGGGACGCGGTGATCCAGCCAGAGAATCGAAGGTGTAGGCGCCTAGAGACTCGGCAGGCATTTCATTTTTTGAACAAATTGAACAGCGGGGTCCGGGGGGGACTTTCCACCCCGGCAGGGTTCCAAGGGGCGGCGCCCCTTGGCCCCGGCTCGCCGGGTCATTCCTGCTCGAACAGCAGCCCCTCGACCACGCCGCGCAGCAGCGCCACGCCTTCCTGCAGTCCCTGCATCCGCACCGGCCGCCCATCCGCCTGGCCGGTGGCGCGGCCGAAGCCCAGCCGGTCCTGCGCCAGCTCGGCCGCCGAGAGCTTGCCGTCGCCGTCGTAATCCAGGCTTTCCATCAGCAGCCGGCCCATGGCCACGCCGGCCAGTAACCCGCCACCGCCGGTGGCCAGCACCGTCTCGGGCGTCGCGTCCTCGGCGGCGGCCAGCAGCCAGGAGGCGCCGCGCACCAGCCGGGCGATTTCCGCCACCGAGAGCTTGCTGTCGCCGGAAATGTCGCCTTCGCGGATCACGGCCGCGACGCAGGCCTCCGGGCTGGGCGCGGCGGGGCCGCAGGCGGCTTCCAATCCTTCCAGGGCAGAGAGGAAGGCCACGCCCTCGCCATGCAGCGCGGCCAGGCCGGGCGGCGCGGCGGGGCAGCGGTGCCAGGACTGCACGGGCGTTGCGCCGGGCAGGCGGTCGTCGCGCAGCTTGGGCTCGGGCTCGGCGGTTTCCAGCGCCTCGGCCGTGCCGCGCAGCAGGATGCGGGGGGCCTCGGCGCCACGGCCGGTGCCCAGGGTCCAGCCTTCCTGGAGGCGGGACTGGGAAAAGCGGATCAGCCGCGCCGGGCCGTTGTCCGGCAGGCGCACGGCGGCGCGGGCCGTCAGGTGCAGCGCGGCGGAAGGGTCGGCGCAGGCCCCCTGGTACCAGGGGCCGCGCAGCGGCTGGGGCACCGGGGCCTGGATGGCGGGCGGCGCCGGCTGCTGCGCCAGGGCCGGGCCGGCGGCCAGGGGCGGCGCCAGCAGCAGCACGGCGGCGGCGCGGAAGGTCTTCAGGCTGGGCATCATGGCAGGGCCACCTCGGCGCCGGAGCACAGGTTGAAGCCGGGGCGGGAAATCTCCCGCCCGTCGCGGAAGACAGCGGAAAGGGTCACGGTGCAGCCGACGCCCTCGGGCGGCTGGAAGTCCAGCGCCTCTCCCTGGCCCAGTACGGTGGCGCCGAGGCGGTCGGGGCCGCGCGGCGCGCCCTCGGGCGCCACATAGAGCTCCACGATGGGCGAAGGCCCGGTGTTGCGCAGCCGCACGCTGCCCTCGCGCGGCGGCGCGCGCTCGATCGGGCCGGGGTTGCGGTCCAGCTTGTCGGCCAGCACCCAGTCGGGACGCAGCACGATCAGCTGCGTGGCGCAGATGTCGATGCCGCGCCGCTCCTCGGCGCTGCCATTGCCGAAGACGATGCGCAGGTCGATCTCGCAGCCGCCCTGCAGCACCACTTCCTGCCGCCCGCCGCGCTCCAGCGTGCCGGTCAGCCGGTCGTCGCCCCATTCGGCGTCATTGGTGCCGGAGGCATAGGCCTCCTCCACCGCCGCGCTGTGGCGGTTGACCAGCACGAAGGCACGCTCCGGCTGCCGTGCGATGCCGCTGCCGTCGAAGAGCACACGGCCGGTGCCGCCGCAAAGCTCCACGCCGCGCTTCTCCTCGACGCTGTCGTCGTCATAGGTGGCGCGCAGGTCGGCCTGGCAGGCACGGCTGCGCAGGCGCATCGGGAAGGTGTCGCCGGCCTCCAGCGTGGCGCCGCCCAAGCGGTCGGGGCCCCATTGGTCCTGCGGGCGCGTCTCGCCCGGCTCCAGCGGCGGGGCGGCCATCAGGCTGCGCATCACCCGCCCGGCGCCATTGGCCACCTCCAGCTCCCGCCGGGGGATGGAGGGGTCGCCAAACACCACGCGGGCGCGGCGGCAGAGGTCCTGGCGCGGCTTCTCCTCCACCGAATCATCCTCGAAGACGCCGATCAGGTCATAGACGCAGTCGCGCACCCGGCCGAGGCGGAGGTTGAAGGTGGAATCCGGCCCCAGCACCTCGGCGGTCAGCCGGTCCTGCCCCCGGTCAGAGGGATTGCGCCGGTTGCCGGAGGGGATGGCATAAAGCTCGCGCAGGGTTAGGTCGGTGGCATTCTCCACCACCGCCTCGCGCAGCGGCACGCCGGGGTCGCCGAAGGTGACGCGGCCAACCTTGCAGAGATCCACCCCGCGCTTCTCCTGCGCAGTGCCATCGGCCAGCACCACGCGCACGTCGAACAGGCAGAGCGACTGGCGGCCCAGCGAGACCCGGAGCGTCGCGCCATTGGGCAGCGTCTCGGCGCCCAGCAGGTCGGTGCCCGGCTCCACGCTGCCGGTGGGGGTGACATAAAGCTCGTGCAGCGCCAGGCCCAGTTCATTGGCCAGGAAGAAGGTCCGCTCCTGCGCCTGGCGCGGCGCCTGCGTCGGGCCTGCGGCACGGGGCCCGGCCGCCGGCACGGCGCCACTCGGCCGCTGGGCAAAGCCCGGCGCTCCCGGCGCTCCCAGCAGCGCCAGCACACATCCCACTGCAAGCCAGATACGCATCCAGATCCCTGCCCCCGCATTGCAGCATGGGCGGGGCGCCCGCCCCGGTGCAAGGGTGCCAAGGTTGCTGGATTGCCATTTGCCCGGAGCGTGTTCTTCGCGCAACCTGACCGCACCAGAATCAACGAGCCGAGGAAACCTACTCATGCTGGCCCGCCGTCAACTCCTGTCCACCGCCGCCCTGGCCACCGCCGGCGTGGCCCTGGGCCTGCCGCTGTTTTCCTCCGCCGCTCGGGCGCAGGAGATGTTTTCCTCCCTGAACGTCTTCATCCCCGCCGGCCCCGGCGGCGGCTGGGACGGGCTCGGCCGCGCCATCGAGCAGGTGGCGCGCCAGGCGGGCATGGTCGGCACCTTCCAGTTCGAGAACGTGGGCGGCGCCGGCGGCACCGTGGGCCTGCCGCGCTTCGTGGCGCAGCGGCGCGGCCGCGGCGATGCCATCATCGTCGGCGGCGCCATCATGGTGGGCGCGGTGCTGGCCAACCGCTCCCCCATCGGGCTGAAGGACACCACCCCGCTGGCGCGCATGACCACCGAGCCCAGCGTGATCGTGGTGCCCGCCAACAGCGACATCAAGGACATCAAGGGCCTGCTGGCGGCGCTGAAGGACAATCCCGGCGCCACCTCGGTGGCCGGCGGCAGCGCGGGCGGCATCGACCACATCATCCTGGGCCTGATGCTGAAGTCGCAGGGCCGCTCGGCCAAGGATGCCTCCTATGTCGCCTTCGCCGGCGGCGGGCCGGCCCAGGCCGCCATCCTGGGCGCCCAGGTCAAGGCCGGCATCTCCGGCATCTCCGAATTCGCCGAGCAGGTGAAGGCCGGCCGCATGCGCGCGCTCGCCACCACCGGCGACAAGACCAGCCTGGAAGGCGTGCCGACGCTGAAGGAAAGCGGCATCGACATCGTCATGGGCAATTGGCGCGGCATCTTCGGCCCGCCCGGCATGAAGCCGGCGGACAAGGAGAAGATGGTGAAGTTCCTCACCGACCTGGATGCCGCCCCGGGCTGGCGGGAGATGTGCGAGCGCCAGGGCTGGGACCGCGCCTTCCTGGCGGGCGATGCCTTCGCGAACTTCCTGAAGGAAGACGAGGCCGCCACGGCCACCGTGCTCAAGGAAGTCGGGCTGGTCTGAGCCGCTGGAGAGCCGGCCCGGCGGGTGCGGGCCGGCTTGAAACAAGGGGGATGGCGTGAGTGAACCAAGGACAGGCTTCCTGAAGCCTGGGGCCGGCCCCGACCTCGCGGTCGGGGTCTTCGTGGTGCTGCTGGGGCTGCTGTGCCTCTGGCAGGCCAGCATCATCCCGGCCACGCCGCTTTACGCGCAGGTCGGGCCGAAATTCGTGCCCTATCTGGTGGGGGCGCTGGTGGCGCTGATCGGCGCCGGGCTGGTGGTGCAGGCGCTGCGCGGCGGCTGGTCCGCCGAGATGGAGGAGGTGCGCGACGCGCCGCCCACCAACTGGCGTGCCCTCGGGCTGGTGGGCGCGGGGCTGGTCGCCAACCTCGTGCTGATCGACACGCTGGGCTTCGTCTTCGCGGCCACCGTGCAGTTCGCGCTGGTCTCCGCCGGCTTCGGCAGCCGCAACCTGCTGCGGGACGTGCTGATCGGGCTGGCGGTTTCGCTGAGTGCCTTCCTGGCCTTCGACAAGCTGCTGGGCGTCGATATCGGCGCCGGCATCCTGGAAGGGATTCTGTAAGTCATGGATGTCTGGTCCGGGCTCGCCCTCGGCTTCGGCAATGCGCTCACCCTCACCAACATGGGCTGGGCGTTGCTGGGCTGCTTCCTGGGCACCGCCATCGGCGTGCTGCCGGGCATCGGCCCGGCGCTGACCATCGCGCTGCTGCTGCCCATCACCTTCAAGGTCTCGGCGACGGGCGCCTTCATCCTGTTCTGCGGCGTCTTCTACGGCGCCATGTATGGCGGCTCCACCACCTCCATCCTGCTCAACACGCCGGGTGAATCGGGCTCCATCATCACGGCGCTGGAAGGCGCCAAGATGGCCCGCAACGGCCGCGCGGGTCCGGCGCTCTATACCGCGGCGGTGGGCAGCTTCGTGGCCGGCACCATCGGCACCCTCGGCCTTTCCTTTCTCGGGCCGCTGGTGGTGGACCTGGCGCTGAAGCTGGGGCCAGCGGAATATTTCTCGCTGATGGTGCTCTGCTTCGTCACCGTCTCGGCGGTGCTGGGCAGCTCGGCGCTGCGCGGGCTGGCCGCGCTGGGGCTGGGGCTGATGCTGGGGCTGATCGGCATCGACCTGCAGACCGGCCAGCCGCGCATGACCTTCGGCGTCATCGAGCTGCTGGACGGCACCGACGTGGTGCTGGTGGCCGTGGCGCTCTTCGCGGTGGGCGAGACGCTCTACCTCGCCTGGCGTTACCATGACGAGCACGCCCAGGTGCGCGAGATCGGCCGGCTGTCGATGTCGAAGGAGGACTGGAAGCGCTCGGTCGGCCCCTGGTTCCGCGGCGCGGCCCTGGGCTTTCCCTTCGGCGTCATGCCGGCCGGCGGCAGCGAGATGCCGACCATGCTGAGCTATTACTTCGAGCGGAAGCTGGTGCGCCCGCAGTTCCGCAAGGAATTCGGCACCACCGGCGCCATCGAGGGCGTGGCGGGGCCGGAGGCAGCCAACAACGCGGCGGCCGCCGGCATCCTGGTGCCGATGCTGACGCTGGGCCTGCCGACCTCCGCCACCGCGGCCATCATGCTCTCGGCCTTCCAGTCCTATGGCATCCAGCCGGGGCCGATGCTCTTCACCACCCAGGCCGACCTGGTCTGGACGCTGATCGCATCCCTCTACATCGCCAACATCATGCTGGTGGTGCTGAACCTGCCGCTGGTGGGGCTCTGGGCGCGCATCCTGAAGATCCCGCAGCCGCAGCTCTACGCGGGCATCCTGGTCTTCGCCACCATCGGCACCTACGGCATCAGCAACAGCGTGGTGGACCTCGTCATCCTCTACACGCTGGGCGTCATCGCCATGTTCATGCGGCGCTTCGACTTCCCCACCGCGCCGGTGGTCATCGGCATGATCCTGGGCCCGATGGCGGAGCAGGCGATGCGCCAGGCCCTGACCATCAGCCAAGGCGACTGGTCCACCTTCGTCACCCGCCCCGTCTCGGTCTGCATCCTGGCGCTGGCGCTGGTGGCGCTGGTGGGGCCGCGCCTCTACGGCCTGGCCAGCCGCCGCCGCGCCCTGGCCGCGCGGGCGGAGGCCGGTGGCCCCACCGCCGGGCCGCCGCCGGGCTGATGTCACCAGGGGCGGCAGGCCACCTGCCGCCCCCCTCCTCAATCCGGCGTAAGAGGCGCCGCCTCAGCCCTCCAGCGTCTCATGACTGGCGGCGGCGCCGTGCTTCCAGTAGCCGGAGGCCTTCACCGCTGCCTTGTCCAGCCCGTGCCGCTCCAGCAGCACGGCACGCAGCGCGCGGGCCACGGCGGATTCGGCGGCCACCCAGGCATAGCCCTCGCCTTCCGGCAGTTGCAGGCCAGCCAGCGCCGCCACCAGCGCCTCCGGCTGCCCCGGCGCGGCGCCGTCGCGGTGCAGCCAGGTCACCGAGACCTCGGCTGCGGAGGGCAGCGGCTGCTCGGCCGAGGCATCCGCCACCTCGGCCAGCACCAGGGCACGCGGACCGGCAGGCAGCTCGGCCAGGCGGCGGGCGATGGCGGCCAGCGCCGTCTCGTCCCCCGCCAGCAGGTACCAATCCAGCCCCTCAGGCGGGATAAAGGAGCCGCGCGGGCCACCGACGCCGATGCGCTGCCCCGGCGCCGCCTGCGCCGCCCAGGTCGCGGCCGGGCCTTCCCCATGCAGCACGAAGTCGATCTCCAGCTCCGTTTCGCTGAAGCGGCGGGGGGTATAGTCGCGGGCGGCCGGGCGGGGGCCTTCGGGATAGATGGGACCATTGGGGCCGGGGGTCGGCAGCAGCGGCTCGGCCTCCCCCGGATGCGGGAAGAAGAGCTTCACGTGGTCGTCGAAGCCGGCGCTGACGAAGCCCGCCAGGGCCGGGCCGCCCAGGGTGATGCGGCGCAGGTGCGGGTTGGGCTGTTCCACCCGCAGCACCTCCAGCAGGCGGAAGCGCAGTTCGTGGCGCACGCGCCGGGCCGCGAGGGAAGAGGTCGTCGTCATGTCGGAGAAGCTCCGTGGTCGGAAGTGCCGGGCCTGGGCCGGACGCGGCGGGCCCGGCATGGCGGGCGGCGGCGGGAAGCGTCCCGGGGCCGTCCCCAGCGGGACCGCCCTTATGATATTGCAAATCGTTTTCATCGGGTCTAGCCCGCCTTGCCCATCCCGCCTCCCGGTTCCGGAGACCCGCCGATGCTTCGCCGTGCCCTGGCTGCTGCCTGTTGCGCCGCTGCCCTGCTCGCCCAGCCCTGGGCCGCGGCACGGGCCGCCAGCGTTACCGACCTCGCCGGCCGCAGCGTGGAACTGCCGGCGCGGGTGGAGCGGGTAATCCTGGGCGAGAGCCGCATGCTGCCGGTGCTGGCCATCCTGGAGAAGGGCGACCCCACCGCCCGGCTGGTGGGCATGCAGGACGATCTGCGGCAGGTGGACCCGCAGGGCTATGCCCAGTTCCGCGCCGTGGCGCCCCGGCTGGACGAGATCCCCCGCCTCGGCCGCAGCAGCAGCGAGACCTTTTCCGTCGAGCGCGCCATCGGCAGCGTGCCGGACCTGGCGATCTTCGGCGTGGACGGCCATGGCCCCGGCGCGCAGTCCCGGCAGGTGATCGAGGCGCTGGAAGCCGCCGGCACCGCCATCGTCTTCGTCGATTTCCGTGGCGACCCGCTGAGCAACACCCCCCGCTCCATGCTGCTGCTGGGTGAGGCCCTGGGCCGGCAGCAGGAAGCCGAGGCCTTTGTCGCCGAATGGCGCAAGCAACTGGCTCTGGTGACGGAGCGGCTGGCCGAGTCCAAGCCCCGCCGCCCGCGCGTCTTCCTGGAAAGCCGCGTCGGCTTTTCCGAGGACTGCTGCGACACCATGGCCCGCGCCATGATGGCGCATTTCCTCGACGCGGCGGGGGCCGAGAATACCGGCGCCGCCCTGGTGCCCGGCGCCACCGGCAAGGTCTCGCTGGAGAAGCTGCTGGCGGACCAGCCGGAATTCTGGGTGGGCACCGCCGTCGGCGCCGTGGGCGCGGCGCCGCAGCCGGGCCATGCCCGCATCATCCTGGGCCATGGCGCCACGTCGGAGCTGGCGCGCGCCACCCTCGACGCCGCCCTGGCCCGCCCCGGCGTGCGGGAGCTGGAAGCCGTGAAGGCGCGCCGGGCGCTCGCCATCTGGCACAGCTTCTACAACTCGCCCTTCAACGTGGTGGCGGTGCAGGTGCTGGCGAAATGGCTGCATCCCGACCTCTTCGCCGACCTGGACCCGGAGGCCACCATGCGCGGACTGTACGACCGCTTCCAGCCCGTGAAGCTGGACGGCACCTTCTGGGTGGCGGCGCAATGAGCGGCCAGGGCCTCGCCGCCGCCCCGGCACCGGACAGCCTCGCCGCCGGCTATGCCGGCTTCGTGCGGCGGCGCTTCATGCTGCTGGGCCTGCTGGCCGTGGCGCTGCTGCTGGCGCTGCTGGCCGATATCGCCACCGGGCCGGCGCAGCTTTCGCTGGGCACCGTGGTCTCCGGCCTGATCGACCCGGCCAGCCTGCCGCGGCCGATCCAGGTGATCCTGTGGAACGTGCGGCTGCCCTACGCCATCATGGCGGTGCTGGTGGGCGCCTCCCTCGGCCTTTCGGGCGCCGAGATGCAGACGGTGCTGAACAACCCGCTCGCCTCACCCTTCACGCTCGGCGTCTCGGCGGCGGCGACGCTCGGCGCCTCGCTGGTCATTGTCATGGGCGTGGGGCCGCTGGGGCTGCCACAGCATATCGCGGTGCCGATCGGCGCCTTCGCCTTCGCCGCCGGCGCTTCCGTGCTGGTGCAGGCCATGGCGCGGATGCGCGGCACGGGCGTCGATACCGTGGTGCTCTTCGGCATCGCGCTGGTCTTCGCGCTGAATGCCGCGGTCGCCCTGCTGCAGTTCATCGCGGATGCCGAGACGCTGCAGCAGATCGTCTTCTGGGGCATGGGCTCGCTGGCCCGCGCCACCTGGCCCAAGATCGCCGTGGTGGCCATCGTGCTGGCGCTCTGCCTGCCCTTCTCCATGATGGGGGTGTGGAAGATGACAGCGCTGCGGGCCGGTGAGGCGCAGGCGGAATCGCTCGGCATCGACACCGCCCGCCTGCGGCTGGTGGTGATGCTGCGCGCCAGCCTGCTGGCGGCGACCGCCGTGGCCTTTGTCGGCACCATCGGCTTCGTGGGTCTCGTCGGCCCCCACATGGCGCGGCTGCTGCTGGGCGAGGACCACCGCTTCTTCCTGCCCGGCGCCGCCCTGGCCGGGGCGCTGGTGCTGTCGCTGGCCTCCATCGCGTCGAAGATGCTAGTGCCGGGGCTGATCATCCCGGTGGGCATCGTCACCTCCCTGGTGGGCGTGCCGCTCTTCCTGGCGCTGCTCTTCGGCAAGGGACGCGGGCAGTGAGCACCCAGCAAAGCACCGGCCTGCTGCTGCAGGGCGTCACCGCCGGCTACCGCAACCGCCGCGTCATCGAGGGCTTCGACCTGCCGGCCCTGCCGCCGGGCACGCTGCTGGGCCTGCTGGGGCAGAATGCCGCCGGCAAGTCCACCCTGCTGCGCGGCATCGCCGGGCTGGGGCGGGCCAGCGGCACCATCGCGCTGGATGGCGTCTCCCTGCCCGCGCTTTCAGCGGCCAGGCGCGCGGCGCTGGTCGGCTACCTGCCGCAGAGCCTGCCCTCGCCTTCCCCGCTGGTAGCCTATGAGGCCGTGCTCTCCGCCTGCCGCGCCGTGCGCGGCGACCTCAGCCACGCCCAGGCCGAGGCCGCCATTGCCCGCGCCTTCCAGAACCTCGGCATCACCCATCTGGCGCTGCGGCGGATGAGCGAGCTGTCCGGCGGCCAGCGGCAGATGGTGGGGCTGGCGCAGGTGATGGTGCGGGAGCCGAAGCTGCTGCTGCTGGACGAGCCCACCAGCGCGCTGGACCTGCGCTGGCAGCTTTCCGTGGTGCAGGCGGTGCGGGATGCGGTGCGGGCGAGCGGCGCCATCGGCATCGTCGCCATCCACGACATCAACCTGGCCATCCGCGCCTGCGACCAGGTGGCGGTGCTGGCCAAGGGCCGGCTGCTGGCCGCAGGCCCGCCGGCCCAGGTGGTGACGCCGGACGTGCTGGCGGAATCCTTCGGCGTCGCCAGCCGGGTGGAAGCCTGCTCCCAGGGCGTGCCCGTGGTGCTGGTGGACCGGGCGCTGTCGGTGGTCTAGGCAGGCCGGAGGCGCCGGCACGCGGTGCCGGCGCCTCCCTGCGTCACGGGCCCGCCCGCCGGGTCAGACCTTGTCGTCCGGCAACGGGGTGCCGGTCTTGCCCGTGGTGTCGCGGGTATCCTCGACCTTCACGTCCTGGCGGCGCACGGTGCCCTCCACCGTCTCCGTGCGCTCGGTCGCTTCCTTGTTGATCGAAACCTCCTCCACCACCCGGGCTTCCTTGGAAACCACGGGCTCCTCCCGGTGCTCCACCGCCTCAATGGTCTGCTCGCGGAAGGCGTCATCGGCATCGCTCAACGGCCGGTCGACGGGGCGGCGCTGCACTTCCACATATTCCTGGCGCAGCGAAACCTGCTCGGACACCGGTGTCTCAACCACATAGGCGCGGACACGGACACGGCCCTGCTGCGTGTCGCGCTTGCCGACGCGCAGCGTCTCCTGAACAACGGGGATCACGCCTTCCTCGCCGGTGCGGCCGTTCCCGGTAGCGGCCATGCCGCTGCCGCCAGTTCCGCCGTTTGGCGCCGCGCCGAGCCCGGAGCCCGCGATGCCCAGGCCGGGTCCCGTGGTCGTTCCGGTGCCGGTGCCGGTGCCGAGGTTGCTGTCCTTGAACTGGCTGGTTTCGGCCGCTGTGGCGCTGCCTGGCTTGGCATCCCGGCCCGTTCCGGCGGCAGCGCCGATGCCGGTGCCGGCCGCCATGCCGGCACCAAGCCCGGTGGCGGCGGCGCCGGTGGTGGTGCCGGTGGTGGTGGCACCGGTGGTGGTGGCACCGGTGGTTGTGCCGGTGTCAGGCTGATAGCCCTGCCAGCCGCTGCTGCGCCATTCCTGCTCCCGCGCATCCAGATCGACGGCGCCATGTTCCTCGAAGACATCCATGGCATGGGTCACCTGGCCTTCCTCCAGCTCCGCCGCCAGCAGATAGCCGCCACGGCGCAGGCCCTCGGAATAGGCGTAGCGATCCTCGTCCGGCACAAACAGGCTCTTCAGCGAAGCCCAGAAGCCTTCGGGCTCCGGGTTGTCCATGGCGGTGCCATTGCCGTGCAGGGTGATGCGGGTGCGATCCACGCCGTCATGGGTGACGAGGTGGTCGATCACGGCCTCCGCGGCGCCACGGGTATCGAACAGGCCAGTAATGGTTCGGGTCATCTTGGGTCCCTCAGCGTGTTATGGGGAGCCGGCGGACCCTGATTCATCAGGACGATCCAATTCATTGGGTGCCAGCCTCTCAATAACCGCGCGCTGCACACGCCGTTCCACTGGCTGTTCGACGATTTCATCTATTTCATCGAAACGGACATGAACTTCTTCTTTTAGGTATAATTTTTTTACTACTACGAGAACTTCCTCAACCACCGGGATGATCAGCACGCCACCCTCCTCGCGTGTTGCCGGTGCCTGGTCGATTTCCTGCCCTATCGGCACCCGCTGTACCCGGGCGCTGCGGCTGCGCAGGGTTTCACGCACCGTTTCCTCCACCGTTTCCGTGCGGACGGAAACGCGGACGCGGCCGGTTTCCAGCAGCTTCTTCTCGACCCGGAGTTGTTCCTCGCTCAGCGGGAGCATGGTCTCGGGCTGCTTGGCCGACATGATGGCTCACCCCTCAGGACTGCACGGTATCAACGCGCCCGCCGGCACGCCGGTTCCAGCCGCAGCGGCGGCCGGTGGCTCCTTTGGTCAGGCGGAAGCTGGCGCCCGTGATGCGTCTGCCGGGCTGTTCTCAGCGCGGCGTGGTGTCGGCGATGTAGGACCGCGCCCGCCCATCGCCGACATCAGGCTCCCGCTGGCCGCTGCGCGGCTGACCCGCACCGGGGCTCGAGGCCATGCCGCCCGGCGCGCCGGTGCCGGCGGCCGGCGGGACGTAATCCTTCCAGCCTTCCGCCCGCCACCGCGCCAAGAGGCTGTCGAGATCGACGGCGCCATGGGAGGTGAAGACGCTCAGCACATGATCCACCTTGTCTTCTGGCAGTTCGACGGCCACCAGGTAGCTGCCGCGCCGGATCGCCTCGGCATAGGCGTGGCGGGCGGAATCGGGAATGAACAGGTGCAGCATCGAGGTCCAGAAGCCGTCGTGCTCGTAGCCGTCGTCGGCTTTGTCGGGGCCATGCAGGGTGATGTGGCTGCGGTCGATGGAATCGTGGCTCATCAGGTGGTGGATGACCGATTCGGCGGCGCCGCGCGTGCTGAAAAGGCCTGTGATGGTGCGTGTCATGGGGTGCGCTCCCTTCCGCCCGCGCAGCGTGGCGCCCTGGCGGCATGGTGGGGTTCTTTTGCTGAACAAAACCCTGCCCCGCCATGGTCGTTGCAGCCGGTCCCGCTGGCGCTGGTCCCCCGCCCGCCGGGCCGCTAGACATGCCGGGCCTTCCGCACAGGAGTTCCGAGCCTTGGCCGACATCCGCATCGACATCGGTGGCGAAATCTTCTCCGCCCGCTTCGAGGAAGCCGCCGCGCCGCAGACGGTGGCCCGCTTCCGCACCATGCTGCCCTACCGGGACCGCATCATCCATGTGCGCTGGAGCGGCGAGGCCTGCTGGATCCCGATGGGCGAGCGCGACCTGGGCGTGGGCTTCGAGAACGCCACCCGCCACCCGGCGCCGGGGCAGGTCATCGTCCATCCCGGCCATGTGACGAACATGAGCGAGACCGAGATCCTGGTGGCCTATGGCCCCTGCTCCTTCGGCTCCAAGGCGGGGCCACTGGCCGGCAACCACTTCCTGACCATCACGGACGGGCTGGACCGGCTGGCCAATGTCTGCCGCTCCGTGCTCTGGGACGGCGCCAAGCAGATCACCTTCAGCGCCGCCTGAGGCGCCAGGGCGGCCCCTCACAAGCCCGAGGCGGCCGCCCCCCCTACCCTCCTGGCACCGGCCCGCTGACGCCCTGGCCGCCAGGAAGCGCCGCTGAAATCCCTTGGCGGCGGCGCCCGGTGGCGGCAGAGACGCCGGCATGACCCTGCCGCCGCGCCGCCTGCCGCCCCGTCCTTCCCCCGCCCCGCGCGACCCCGCGCCCGCCGCCCCGCCGCGCCCGCCCCAGCCGCGCGCGCCGGAGCCGGACCGGATCTGCGGCCCCGTGGCGGTCGCCGCCCTTTTCGCGCACCGGCCGCAGGCGGCGCTGCGGCTCTTCTACCTGCCGACCCGGCGGCTGGAGGCCGGTCCTTTCTGCGCCCAGCTCGCCCGCACCCGGAAGCCCTACCGGGAAGTGCCGGCGGCGGAGCTGGCCAAGATCGCCGGCACGATGCATCACGGCGGCATCGTCGCCATCGCCCAGCCGCGTGCCGTGCCTGCCCTGCCGGCCGCCGAGGCGCTGCCGGGCAAGCTGCTGCCGGTGCTGGACGGCATCGGCAACCCGCACAACCTGGGCGCCATCGCCCGCTCGGCGGCCTTCTTCGGCTGCGAGGCGATGGTGATCTCGGGCGACCCGCGCCAGGCTGGCCTTTCGGATTCCGCCTGGCGCACCAGCGAGGGTGGGCTGGAGGCCCTCTCCCTCTACCGCGCCGCCGACCTGCCCGCCGCCCTGGCCGCCCTGGCGCCGCGCTTCCTGACGGTGGCCGCCGTGGCGCGCGGGGGCGAGCCGCCCGAGGCCCTGGCGGATGACCCCCGCTCCGTGGCGCTGGTGCTGGGCAACGAGGAACAGGGGCTGGCGGCTTCCACCATCGCCGCCTGCGAACGGCAGGTCACGCTGCCCGGTTCCGGCGCCGTGGAAAGCCTGAATGTCTCGGTGGCGGCGGCGGTGCTGATGCATGCGCTGCGGCGATGACACCCTTTCTGCGTCGCAAGAACCCCTTGCTCCGGCGATGACAAAAGGGTGAAACCCCTGTCGGACCTCAGCCGGAGCCTCCCAAGACCATGACCATCAGCCGTCGCGCCATCCTCGGCGCTGCCGCCACCTTGCCCTTCGCCACCCCCAGCATCCTGCGGGCGCAGGATAACTTCCCCTCCCGCACCCTGCGCATCGTCGTGCCCTACGCGGCCGGCGGCTCGGTGGACCTGACCGCCCGCCTGATCGCGGAAAAGCTGCAGGCCGAGCTTGGGCAAAGCGTGGTGGTGGACAACCGCGGCGGTGCCGGCGGCAACCTGGGCGTTTCCGAGGCCGCGCGCTCCGAGAAGGACGGCCACACCATGGTGCTGGCCTCCGCCTCCATCCTCTGCGCCAACAAGTTCCTGTACCGGAAGTCGATGCCGATCGACCCGATCAAGGACCTGGGCCCCATCACCCGCGTGACCACCGGCACGGTGTTCATGACGGTGAATGCCAACAGCCCCTACAAGACCTTCCAGGACGTCATCGCGGCGGCCAAGAAGGATCCGGGCAAGCTGACCATGGGCTCCTCCGGCACCGGCACGGTCAGCCACCTGACCATCGCCAAGGTCTGCAAGGTGACGGGCGCCGACATCACCCATGTGCCCTATCGCGGCGGCGCCCCGGCACTGCAGGACCTGCTGGCCGGCAACATCGACATGATGTTCGACGTCATCCCGCTCTCGATGTCCAACGTGCGCGAAGGCCGCCTGCGCGTCCTGGCCGCCGCCTCGGCCGAGCGCGTGACCTATTCGCCGGAACTGAAGGACGTGCCGGCGATGAAGGAGCTGCTGCCCGGCAGCAACATCGACATGCAGTCCTGGTACGGCATGAACCTGCCGGCCGGCGTGCCCGCCGACCGCGTGGCCAAGCTGCACGCGGCGATGGTGAAGGTGGTGGATAACAACGACTTCCGCGGCAAGATGGAGCCCAACGGCTTCACCACCGTGGTGGATGCGAGCCCCGCCGCCTATGGCACCTACATGCAGGAGCAGGAAAAGTTCTGGAAGGGCCTGGTCGAGGATTCGGGCGCCAGCCTGGACTGATCGCCGGACAGGCGGGCGGGCGGGGCCAAAGAGGGCTCCGCCCTCTCTGGACACTCCCGCTGGGGTGACAGTGTCACCCCAGGCCCCGCCATCTGTCTGGCGGCGTGTCCCGCCGGAGGTCCATGCGGCCTTCGGATCTTCCGGGAAGCCTGCGGCCCAGGCCACGCGCCGGCCCGGGCGGCCCAAGTGAAAACTGACAGCGGGGCCCCGGGGTGGACTGTCCACCCCGGCGGGGGTTCCAAGGGGGCGGCGCCCCCTTGGCCCCGGATGACATTTCGTGTCTCCCCCTTTTGAGCCCTGGCAGCCGCACCCCCGACCTGTTACCGGATGTTCATGTTGGAAGACTGGACATCGGGCTTCGAGGCCTGGTTGCGCGCGCATGCCGCCTGGGGTGCGCCGCTGACCTTCGTGATCGCCTTCCTGGAATCCTTCCCCATCGTCAGCATCCTGGTGCCTTCCACGGCGCTGCTGCTGGGCATCGGCGCGCTGCTGGGGGCGGAGATCCTGCCCCCCGGCCCGGTGCTGCTGGCCTGCGTGGCGGGCGGCATTCTGGGCGATGCGGCGGGCTACTGGCTATCGCGCGCCATTGGCGGGCGGCGGGTGCGGCGCTGGCTGCCGGCCTCCTGCCGCCGGCCTTATGCCTGGTCCGTGGTGGTGTTCCGCCGCTGGGGCTGGTGGGCGGTCTTCATCGGCCGCTTCCTGGGCCCGATGCGCGCCGTGACGCCGTTGGTCGCCGGCGTCACCGGCATGGGGCAGCGCCGCTTCCAGAGTGCCAATATCCTCTCCGCCCTGATCTGGGCCCCGGTGATGCTGATGCCGGGCAGCATCGGCGGCTGGCTGGCGCGGCAGATGGGACCGGAGACCAATCCGCTGGCCCTCGCAGCCGTGCTGGGCGGCATCGTGCTGCTCTGGCTGGGCTGGCAGCGCTTCCGCCCCCGTATCGCCGCGCCCCGCTGACCACGACCGCTTTCCGAGGCTGATAGCCGTCCATGGAATGGATTGCCGACCCCACCGCCTGGCTGGGCCTGGGGACCTTGATCGTGCTGGAGCTGGTGCTCGGCATCGACAACCTGATCTTCATTGCCATCCTGGCGGACAAGCTGCCGCCGGAGCAGCGCAACCGCGCCCGCCTCATCGGCCTGGGGCTGGCGCTGCTGATGCGGCTGGGGCTGCTGGCGGCCATCTCCTGGATCGTGGGGCTGACGGCGCCGCTCTTCTCGGTGGCTGGCATCGCCATCAGCGGGCGCGGGCTGATCCTGGTGCTGGGCGGCCTCTTCCTGCTGTTCAAGGCTACGATGGAGCTGCACGAGCGGCTGGAAGGCGGCCACGGGGCCAAGGAAGGCCCGCGCGTCTGGGCCAGCTTCTGGCAGGTGGTGGCGCAGATCGTGGTGCTGGACGCGGTCTTCTCGCTGGATTCCGTCATCACGGCCGTCGGCATGGTGCAGCACCTGTCCATCATGTACATCGCGGTGGTGGTGGCCATGGCGGTAATGGTGGCCGCCAGCCGGCCGCTGATGCGCTTCGTCTCGGCGCATCCGACGGTGGTGATCCTTTGCCTCGGCTTCCTGCTGATGATCGGCTTCAGCCTGATCGTCGAGGGCCTCGGCTTCCACTTCCCCAAGGGCTATCTCTACGCCGCCATCGGCTTCTCCATCCTGATCGAGGCCTTCAACCAGCTCGCCCGGCGCGGCCATGCCCGCGCCATGAGCACCGGCGACCTGCGGGACCGCACGGCCATGGCCGTGCTGCGCCTGCTGGGCGGCGGCCAGGCGGAAGCCGAGCCGGCGCGCGAGGCGGATGGCGAACCCCCGCCGCCGCCGGCCTTCGGGCCGCAGGAACGCTCCATGGTGCAGGGCGTGATGGCGCTGGGGGAGCGGCCCGTGCGCTCGATCATGACGCCGCGCAACGAGGTGGTCTGGCTGGATATCGAGGACCCGCCGGCCGAGCACCGCCGCACCCTGGTGGAAAGCGGCCGCTCCCGCCTGCTGGTCTGCCGCGGCCGGGTGGAGGAGATCGTCGGCGTCGCCCTGGCCAAGGACCTGCTGCGGGACCTGCTGGAGCATGGCGCCATCGACCCCGCCCGCTCCATCCGCCCGCCGCTGGTGGTGCATGACCGGCTGGACGTGCTGCGGCTGATGGAGCGGCTGCGCGGCGCCCCGGTGCAGATGGCGGTGGTGCTGGACGAATACGGCACGCTGCAAGGTGTCGCCACGCCCACCGATATCTTCGAGGCCATCGCCGGCGAATTCCCCGAGGGCGAGGCCGGCCTGCCGCTGATGGAGCAGCAGGCCGATGGCGTATGGCTGCTGGACGCGCATCTGGATCTGCACAGCCTGGACCGCCAGCTCGGCACCCGGCTGGCGGATGAGGCGGGGCAGTATTCCACCGTCTCCGGCTATCTGATGGCCCGGCTGGGCCGGCTGCCGGTGCTGGGGGACGTGGTGCAGGTGCCGCAGGAATCCGGCAGCCTGGCCTTTGAGGTGACGGCGGTGCAGGGCTTCCGCCCCGCGCGCCTGCGGCTGCGCCAGAACCCCGCCGAAGCCCAGGGCTGAGCCGCGCCGGTGGAGGCCCTGGCGGCCTATGGCGGGCTCTTCGCCGCCGCCTTCCTGGCCGCCACCCTGCTGCCGGCGCAGTCCGAGGCGCTGCTGGCCGCCCTGCTGCTCGGCGGCCAGCACCCGGCCTGGGCGCTGGTGGCCGTGGCGGGGGCCGGGAATGTCGGCGGATCGCTGGTCAATTACGGGCTGGGGCGGGGGCTGGAGCGGTTCAGCGAACGGCGCTGGTTTCCCGTCTCCGCCGCCGCCCTGGCCCGGGCGCAGCACGCCTATGCCCGCCATGGCCGCTGGGTGCTGCTGCTGAGCTGGCTACCGGTGGTGGGGGACCCACTGACCCTGGTGGCCGGGGTGATGCGGGAAAAGCTCTGGGTCTTCCTGCTGCTGGTGACGCTGGGCAAGGTCGGCCGCTATGCCGCGCTGGCGGCGATGCTGGGCTGAGGCCGGCAGGCTGGCTTGATACATGGAGCCGGGATGACGGCATCCTTACGGGCCTGCACAGCCCCGCCCGAGGGGGTTATAGGATAGGGCCGACTGAACGCCGCACCGGATCTCTGCCATGCCCGATATGCTTCGCCCCCCCGAGCGGGACCGCCTGATCGCTTATCTTGAGCGGAATCTGGCGCGCCCCCGGCAGCTCGGCGGGAGGGAGGTGCTGGCGCTGCGCGACAATCCTGCCGGCGGCTCGCCCGAGGCCGAGCTGTGCTGGACGGCCGATGCGGCGGCGGCGGTGGAGCTGCTCTCCATGCCCGCCCTGCGGCCACGCTGGGCCGCGCTGGGGGACGGGCTGACCGACTTCCTGCTGGCCATGGGCGAGGACACGCTGCTGCATGACCGCACCGCCCGCACCGGCTGCGTGGTGGACAACCTGGACCCGCGCGAATTCCGGGTGCTGACCGGCACGCATGAATTCACCGGCGACCTGTCGCGCGGCCTGGTGCGGCAGGCGCTGCGCGGCCCCGCCGCCAGCCGCCACAGCGGCCCGGCCACGGTGCGGGAGGTGCTGCATACCGGCAACCTGGTGGAATTCCGCATCGGCAAGAGCAGCCATTGCCTGGATGTGGAAGACACCGTCGTCCGCTTCGGGCTGGTGCCGCAGGAAGGCGGCGGCGTGGTGCTCTTCCATGAAAGCGAGCTGCGCGCCCCGCATGGCCTGCTGCGGCGGGAAGGCGTGGTCGGCACGCTGCGCTACGAATACATCGTGAGGCCGGAAGACCCGCGCCTCGGGCTGCGCGTCTCGCTGCAGGCGGCGCGCGGCGTGTCGCTGAGCGAGGTGCGCGTCACCACCGCGCTGGACGAGCTGTCCGGCGGCCCGCCGGAGCGCCCCTTCGGCCGCATCGTGCTGGGCGCCGAGGGCCGCCTGCGCCCGCTGCGGCTGGAGGCCGAGACCCTGGCCAACCTGCACCAGGGCCCGGCCCATTCGCTGAGCCTGGTGGAGGAAGCGCAACCCGCCGCCGCCACCGGCCTGCACCTGCACATGCCCTCCGCCCAGCGGCTGCGCAGCATCAAGCTGGCGACGCGGGCGGTGGAGGGCGCGGTGCGGCCGCACTGGCTGCTGACCCGCTACCAGGCCGCCACCCTGCCGGCCGGCGAGAGCTTCACGGTGGAGGAGGAGCGGCTGCTGGCCGCCGGCACCCTGGCGGCTTCCGAGCACGCCTATGCCGCCCTGCTGGCCCAGCCGGCGCGGCTGGCCGGCCGCGACCCCGGCACCGGGGAAGCGCAGGGGCTGGCGCTCAATGCCGTGGCGGCGCAGCTGCTCTTCGCCACCAGCGGCGCCTATCAGGAAGCCGAAGCTCCGCCCCTGGCGCCGGAGCGGCTGGCGCGGCTGCGTGCCTGGTACGACCGGCATGTCCTGGCCTTCTTCGCCGCCATGGCCGATGCCGTGTCCGCCGATGCGCTGGCGGCGCCGCTGCGCCCCGGCCGCGTCGGGCTGCGCGGGCTGAGCTTCGCGTTGCTGTCGCTGGAGATGGTGACGCGCCTGCCCGCCGTGTCCGGCGCGCCCGACTACCACGCGCTGCTGCGGACGGGGCTGGAGGCGCTGCTGGCACGGCAGGACACCACCGATTCCGAGGGCACCTTCACCGAGGCCGGCGGCGAGGCGGCGCTGGACGGCCATGCCGCCGCCATGCTGCTGCTGGCCCGGCTGGCGCTGCGGCAGCCGGAGGAACGGCTGGCGGCGGCGCTGCGGCTCGGCCTGGCGGCGCTGCGGCTCGGCCCCTCACTGCGCGGCGGGGAGCCGCGGGCGCAGCACCACCCGCTGCTGCGCCTGCGGCGCGCCGATGGCATCTGGTCCGGCGACGACGGCTTCCGCTCCGCCAAGCTGGGTGTGCTGATGCGCGCCATGGCGGTGCTGACGGAGGCCGAGAAGGCCGGCGCCGTGCCGCTGCAGCCGGCGGAGCGCGAGCATATGCAGGCCATCTTCGATACCTGCTTCCGGCTGCTGCGCGGCCGTGTGCGGCTGCAGGGGGAGGATCTGGAGGTGCTTTCCAGCCCCGTCGCCAGCGCCGGCGACGCCGCCACCCAGCCCCTGGTGCTGCTGGCGCTGCTCTCGCCGGACGAGGCGGCGCTGGCCGCCGGCGCGCCGGCGCAGCAGCCGGCCTGAACCGGCGGAAAGCCCCGCCCCAGCTTGGAAGCGGCGGCCAGCGCGGCGATAAGGCGGCTCCGCGTCCACGGAGGAACCGTCGCGCCCATGCCTACCGCCTTCCGTCTCGCCCTGCCCCTGCTGGGCACGCTGCTGCTGGCCGCCTGCGCCACCTCCGCCCCGCCGCCGCCGCCCCCGCCGCTCTCCTATCCCGCCTCGGCGCGGGAGCGGATGCAGCGCATCGCGCTGGAGGAATGGGCGGAATGGGGCCGCATCGTGGTGCGGGACGGTGCGCCCCGCCCGGCCGGGCCCAGCCAGGAATCGCGGCTGGCCAATTTTCCCCGCGTGCTGGCCTATTGGCGCGCGGTGGAGGGCGAGGGCCGCGCCGCCATCGACCGCAACCGCGACCGCTATGCCACGGTGCTGAGCTACCCCGAGGCCCCCGGCGGCATCTGGAGCGAGCCGGCCTGGTCGGCCGCCTTCATCTCCTTCGTGCTGCGCAACGCGGGCGTGGACCAGCGGGAATTCCCGCCTTCCGCCGCCCATGCCTTCTACATCGACGGCATGCTGCGGGACGCGGCAACCTTCCCCGCCCAGGCGCCCTTCATCCCGCGCGCGGTGGAGAGCTACGCCCCCGTGCCGGGGGACCTGGTCTGCGCCGACCGCTCCCGCCGCCCCCTGCTGTCCTGGCAGGAGCGGCTGGCCGAGGCCGGGCAGTTCCGCCCCATGCATTGCGACATCGTGGTGGCCACCGGGCCCGGCACCGTGCAGGCGGTCGGCGGCAACATCGCGGATGCCGTGACCTTGTCGGTTTTTGCCACTGACTCGGCAGGTCGGGTATTGGCACGGCCGCCGGGACAGCCCACTTGGTTCGCCATATTCGAAAACCGCCTGGGCCGCCTGCCGCCCTTTGGCGGGCCTGCCGCCACCACGCCCATCGCGGCGCGCGGGGGCCCGGGCCCATCGTCCTGAACGGAGATCTCCCCCTTTGACCGACCTTTTCTCCCCGATCACGCTGCGCGGGGTGACGATCCGTAACCGCATCGGCGTCGCGCCGATGTGCCAGTATTCCTGCGACCCGCGCGGCGATGCCGCCGGCAAGGCCACCGAGTGGCACCTGGCGCATCTGCATGCCCGCGCCATCGGCGGCGCCGGCCTGGTGGTGACGGAAGCCACCGCCGTGACGCCGGAAGGCCGCATCACGCCGCAGGACCTGGGCCTCTGGAGCGACGACCAGATCGCCGGCCATGCGCGGCTTGCCCAGGTGATCGCCTCGACGGGCGCGGTGCCGGGCACGCAGATCGCCCATGCCGGCCGCAAGGCCAGCACCAACCAGCCCTGGGTCGGTGGCGTGGCCGGCGACGACGCGCATGGCTGGGAGCCGCTGGCCCCCAGCGCCGTGGCCTTCCCCGGCCTGCGGGAGCCGCGCGCGATGTCGGAGGCGGAGATCCTCTCCACCATCGAAGCCTTCGCCGCCACCGCCCGCCGTGCCGTTAAGGCCGGCTACCGCTTCATCGAGCTGCACGCGGCGCACGGCTACCTGCTGCACCAGTTCCTCTCGCCGCTGTCCAACCAGCGCAACGACGCCTGGGGCGGCGACTTCGCCGGCCGCAGCCGCATCGTGCTGGAAGCGGTGAAGGCGGTGCGCGCCGTGATGCCGGACGACATGCCGCTGGGCATCCGCTTCTCCCACACCGACTGGCTGGACGGCGGCTGGACCACCGAGGAGACGGTGGAGCTCTCCCGCCAGGTGAAGGCGCTGGGCGTGGACCTGGTGGATGTCTCCTCCGGCGCGCTGCTGCCGGCCAAGATCCCGCTGGAGCCGGGCTACCAGGTGCCGGGCGCCCGCGCGGTGCGGCATGGGGCAGAGGTCGCGGTGGCGGCGGTCGGCCTGATCACCGAGCCGAAGCACGCGCAGGAGATCCTGGAGGCCGGCGACGCCGACATGATCTTCCTGGCCCGCGCCCTGCTGCGCGACCCCTACTGGCCGCTGCATGCCGCCGAGGCGCTGGGCCGGGCGGAAGCCTTCCAGGCGCCGGCGCAGTATGACCGCGCCTGGGGCGCGGCCGGCACCAAGGGGGTGGACTTCGCCACCGCGGCGCCGCTGCCAGTCCTCTGAGGCCGCAGGGGCCGGGCACCCTGGTGCCCGGCCTCATTGCTCCTGCTGGCGCGCCTCCAGCGCATCCAGCACCACCTCGGGCGCCACGTCCTTCGTGGCCTCGCGGATCTCGGGGTCGGCGGCGGCCTCGATGCCCATCTTCTGCGCCATGGCGGTGACCAGCGCGGTCAGCGTGGTCAGCTCATGTTCCGCCAGCAGGTTGATCTGCAGGTCCAGGTCGGCGCGCTTGTCGGCCGCCGCCGCCATGCGGTTCTGGCTGATCAGCACGAAGGTGGAAAGGAAGATGGCCTCCACCGAGGCCACCATGGCCAGCACCACGAAGGAAGGGTCGAAGCGTGGCACCCCGGGCACCAGGCCCAGGTTGATCACGATCCAGCCGCCATAAAGCGCCAGGTGCAGGTAGACGAAGCGCATGCTGCCGGTGAAGGCGGTGATGGCCTGGGCCACCCGCTCTTCCCGAGTCGCATCGGCGGCCTCCTGGCGGCGGCGCTCTTCCAGCGCCTCGATATTGCGCCGAAGCGCGGCGCTGAGGCTGTCCGGCCGGGGGGGCGGCACGGTGGGGGTGACATTCTCTGGCATCTGGGCACCCTCCTTGGCCGGCAGTGCTTGCCGGCGCTGGATAAAGCCTGGCCCGCCAGACCAGTTGCGGTGAGCAGCTTGGCCTTGGCCGCCATCCGTTGCGATAAGCGGCGCACGCGTATCGGACTACCTCTTTGCGCGGTTGCGGTGCGGCAGGGCGAACCTTAATTGGAGGGCATGACACGGCTCCTCCCCCTCCTTCTGTTGCTGGGCGCCACCGGCGGTTCGCTGGTGGGCATGTCCGGCTTGGCATTGGCACAGCAGAAGCCGGCCCCTGCCGGCCCGCGCGCGCTTGGCACCTTCCAGGACTGGACGGCTGCGACCTATGCCGAGGCCGGCAAGAAGGTCTGCTACGCCTTCACCCGCGCCAGCAAGACGGAGGGCGCCGGCAGCCGGCAGAATGTCATGCTGACCGTGACGCACCGGCCGCAGGGGCGCGACCAGGTCGCCGTCCGTGCCGGCTACACCTATGCCCGCAATGCCGAGGTCGAGGTGAAGGTGGGCTCCAACGAGTTGCCCTTCTACACCGCGCAGGACAATGCCTTCGCGCGTGAGGGCGCCAAGGCCGTGGCGGCCTTCAAGGGCGGCGCCGATGCCGTCTCCACCGGCCCCGGCCCGCAGGGGCGCGGCAAGGCGACCGATACCTTCTCCCTGTCCGGCTTCTCCGCCGCCTATGACGCCATCAGCAAGGAATGCCCGCCCGGCCGTCGCTGAGGCAGCATTCGGAATCCTGTCATGACCCATCCCGCCGCCGCTGACGTCAGCCTGCCCCCGGTCGAAGCCGACCTGACCGCGGCCGAGCGCGCCCGCATCCTGGCCAAGTCCGCCCTCTTCGCGCCCCCCGACGCCACCCTGGCGGACGGGCGCCGCGAGCTGGTGGGCCTGTCGCGCGAGGAACTGGCGGCGGAGATGGTGGCGATGGGCGAGAAGCCCTTCCGCGCCAAGCAGCTCTGGCACTGGATCTACCACCAGGGCGTCACCGACTTCTCCAAGATGCCTACCATCGCCAAGCCGATGCAGGCCAGGATGGCGGAGCGTTTCGTGGTCGGCCGCCCCGGCGTGAACCTGGAGCAGACCAGCACGGACGGCACGCGCAAGTGGCTCTTCGGCTTCCGCGACGGGCAGCAGGTCGAGACCGTCTATATCCCCGACCAGCAGGAAGACCGCGGCGCCGTCTGCATCTCCACCCAGGTGGGCTGCACGCTGAGCTGCAAGTTCTGCCACACCGGCACGCAGAAGCTGGTGCGCAACCTGGGCGCGGCCGAGATCGTCGGCCAGTTCATGGCGGCGCGCGACAGCTACAACGAATGGCCCAGCCCGACGGACGGCACGCCGCGCCTCTTGTCCAACATCGTCATCATGGGCATGGGCGAGCCGCTCTATAACTACGAGAACACCGCCAAGGCGATGCGCATCATCATGGACGGCGAGGGCATCGGCCTCTCCCGCCGGCGCATCACCCTCTCCACCTCCGGCGTGGTGCCGATGATGGACAAATGCGGCGCGGAACTCGGCGTCGGCCTCGCGGTGTCGCTGCATGCCGTGCGCAACGACATCCGTGACGAGATCGTGCCGCTGAACCGCAAGTATCCGATCGAGGAGCTGATGGCCGCCTGCCGCCGCTACCCGGCGGCCTCCAACGCGCGGCGCATCACCTTCGAATACGTCATGCTGAAGGGCGTGAACGACTCGGAGGCCGATGCGCGGGAGCTGGTGCGGCTGCTCGACGGCATCCCGGCCAAGGTGAACCTGATCCCGTTCAATCCCTGGCCCGGCAGCCCCTACGAGACCTCCTCCAACAACGCCATCCACCGCTTCGCCAAGGTGGTCTCGGATGCCGGCTATTCCTCGCCCATCCGCACTCCGCGCGGGCGCGACATCCTGGCCGCCTGCGGCCAGTTGAAGACCGAGAGCGAGCGCAAGCGCGCCGCCAGGCCCGCCGCCGCCCCGGCCGCGGCGTAACGGCATGAGCGAGCAGGCGGTGGGCAAGACCGCCCCGGGTGTTTCCTCCGGGGCGGCGGCCTCCACCGTCCTGCCGTTGCTCTCGCTGGCGGCCTTCGCCACCGGCTGCGGCATGCGGATGCTGGACCCGCTGCTGCCGACGCTGGCCGCCGACCTGCGCGTCACAGTGGCGGAAGCCGCCATCGTCATCTCCGCCTTCGCCCTGCCCTATGGCCTCTGCCAGATGGTGCTGGGGCCGTTGGGGGACCGTTTCGGCAAGCTGCGCGTGCTGGTGCTGGGGCTGCTGCTCTACAGCCTGGCCATGGCCGCCTGTTCCCTGGCGGGCAGCCTGGGGCATCTGGTGGCGCTGCGCGCCGTGACCGGCGGGCTGGCCGGGGCCATCGTGCCGCTGGCCATGGCCTGGATCGGCGACAACGTTCCCTATGCCGACCGGCAGGCCACCCTGGGCCGCTTCCTCACCGGCATGGTCATGGCGCAATTGCTGGCCGGGCCGCTCTCCGGCGTAGTGGGGCAGGCGCTGGGCTGGCGCGCCGTCTTCCTGCTGGTGGGCGCCCAGGCGCTGCTGACGGGCTTCGGCATCATGGCCGTGCTGGGGCGCAAGCTCTGGCACCCGGACAAGCCCGCCAGCGCCGGCAGCGGCTTTTCCCGCTATCTCACCCTGCTGCACCGCCCCGCCGGACGGCGGCTGCTGACGGCGGCCTTCGTTGACGGGCTGCTGCTCTTCGGCGGCGCCTTTCCCTTTATCGGCTCCTACCTCATCCAGGTCTTCCACCTGGAAGCCTGGCAGGCCGGGCTGGTGGTGGCAGGCTTCGGCCTTGGGTCTCTGGTTTATACCCGCATGGCGCGGCTGCTGGTCTCGCGCCTGGGTGAGGCCCGGGTCTCGCTGGTGGGCGGGCTGGTGCTGGCTGCCGGCCTCGGCGGCCTGGCCCTGGCGCCCAACTGGTGGGTGGTGGCGGCTTTGCAGGCGCTGCTAGGCCTCGCCTTCTTCATGTTCCACGGCACCTTGCAGGCCCGCAGCACCGAGGCCCTACCGGAAGCCCGCGCCACCGCCGTTTCCGCCTTCGCCATGGCGCTGTTCCTGGGCCAGGCGCTGGGCTCAATCTGCTTCGGCGCCGTCATGGCCCGCGCCGGCTATCCTGGTGCCTTCCTGATCGCAGGTGTCGCGATGGCGGCCCTGGCCCTCTGGACACGCGCCACCCTGCTGGCACGATAGCCGCCACCTGCCACACGGATTCAAGCAGATACCAATGAATAACAGGGAGGGCTCGGCCGCCTTCGTGGCGCCGCTGCTCGTGCTGGCCCTCGGCCATATGATCTCCAACCTGCTGCGCACGCTGCCGGCCATCTCGGCCGATGTGCTGGCGCGCGACATCGGCACCACGCCGGAAGGGCTGGCCTCGCTGACCGGGGCCTATCACCTCACCTTCGCCATGGGGCAGATCCCGCTCGGCGTGGCGCTGGACCGCTTCGGCGTGAAGCCGGTGGCCCTGACCCTGCTCGGGATCGTCACGCTGGCGGCGGCGGCCTCGGCCATGGTGAGCGGCCCGGTGGGCTTCCTGCTGACCCAGGTGGCGCTGGGCCTGGGCAGCTGCGGCGCCCTGCTCTGCCCCATGACGCTGGCGGCCAAGATCCTCAGCCCCGCCAAGTTCGGCCTCTGGTCCGGGCTGATCCAGGGCACGGGCAATGCGGGCATGCTGCTCTCCGCCAGCCCGCTGGCCTGGGTGGTGGAGCATTCCGGCTGGCGCGCGGGCTTCTGGGTCGCCGCCGGGCTGGCGCTGGTGGTGGCCCTGCTGGTGGCCAAGCTGGTGCCGGCGCCCGTGCCCGCCGCCATGCCTCCTGGCCCCCGCCCCTCCCTGCTGGCCGAGGCGCGGGAGGTCATCCGCCTCGGCCTGTCCCGCCGCCTGCGCGGGCTGGTGCTGCTGGCCTTCGCCTCCTTCGCCGTCATCATGGGGCTGCGCGGGCTCTGGGGCGGCCCCTGGCTGATGGAGGTGAAAGGCCTCAGCCGCATCGAGGCCGGCAACCTGCTGCTGCTCTTCACCGTGGCGCTGATCGGCGGCGCCATGCTGAGCGGCATGCTGGACCGCATCCTGGGCCACCGCCGCCTGCTGCTGGCCCTGGGCCATGCCGGCGCCAGCCTCTGCCTGCTGCTGCTGGTGGCCGGCGGACCGGGCGGCTGGCTCTCCGAGATCCTGGGGGTGCCGATGCTGCCGGCGGCCTACGACGCCGCACTCTTCCTGGCCTTCGGCCTCGCCATCACGGTGCAGCCGCTGGCCTTCGCCATGACGCGCGCCCTGGTGCCGCCGGAACAGGCGGGCAAGGCACTCTCGGCCGTCAACCTCTCCTTCTTCCTGGGCACAGCGGTGCTGCAGGCGGCCTCCGGCCCCGTGGCGGCGGCCTGGGGCATCGGCGCGGCGCTGGTCTTCCTGGCGCTGGCCAACCTGGTCTGCACCGCCTTCTTCATGGCGACCACGCGGCAGCAGGCCTGAAGCGGGGCTGGAGGCCGGGGCCAAAGAGGGCTCCGCCCTCTCTGGACGCTCCCGCCGGGGTGGAAAGTCCACCCCGGACCCCGCTGCCAGTTTCGGGTCAAGACCGGACAGACACGGCGCAGCGCCAGCCACCAGCATTGAAAATCGGACAGGGCCACGCGGGCTGAGGCCGCAGTCGCCGGAGGTCCAGGACCTCCGGCGCCCCTCCGCGTCACTGAACAAATGGCGGGGTCTGGGGTGACCCTGTCACCCCAGCGGGGAAGGTCCGGAAGGGGCGGCGCCCCTTCCGGCTCCGCCCTCCCTCAGCGGAAGGTCAGTTCCCGCGTCGCGCAGAGGTTCACGTCCCGCCGTTCCTCGCTGCGGCCGTCGTCCCAGACGATGCGCAGGTCGTACTGGCATTCGCCGTCGGGCAGGCGGATGGTGCGGCGGCCATGGGCGCGCAGCATCTCGCGACCCAGCTGGTCCTGGCCCCAGTCATCCTCGTTGCTCGGGCTGGCATAGATTTCCCGCACCGGGCTGTTGGCTTCGTTGCGCAGGGTGAAGCTGGGGTCGCCGCCCTTGCCGCCCTGGCGCTGCGCCTGCCGCGCGCCGGTGCGCTCGGGCGTGCCGATCACCACGTCGCGGTCCAGGCAGGTGTCGATGTCCCGCCGCTCCTCCACCAGCCCGCCTTCGAAGCCGATGCGCAGGTCGGTGCGGCAGCCGCCCTCCGGTGCCATGCGCACCGGCAGGTTGGCGCCATTCGCCAGGGGGCCCCGGCTGTCCAGCCGGTTGTCGCCCCAGTCACTGCTGTCGAGCGGCGAGGCGTAAAGGCGCTCGATCACCCGGTTGCTGCGGTTGATGAGGTTGAAGGAACCGTCCTGGTCCCCCGCCGCCTGCGCGGGTGCGGCCGTGAGGGATGCCGCCAGCAGGCCGGCCAGGCCTAGGGCGGACAGGAGGTAGGGCGCGGGACGCGGCATCGGGTGGCTTTCCTTCGTGGCTCACCACCGGGCGCGGCTGCGCCTGTGGCTTGACAGCAAGTTGTTGGCCTGATGCCGGCTTTGACAAGCCGGGCGGCACGCAAGATCGCGGGAGAAGTCAGCCTGCCGCAACGCATCGTGCTTCCCTATCTTTGCACCCAGAACGATGCCGGAGCCTGCCATGCCCCCCGCCGAAGCCACCCCGCCGCAATGGGACGAGGAGATCCTGGCCTATGCCGCCCAGGTCTTCCAATGCGCCCGCGCCGGCGATGCCGAGACCATGCGCAACCTGCTGGCGCGCGGCCTGCCCGCCAACCTGACCAACGACAAGGGCGACACGCTGCTGATGCTGGCCAGCTACCACGGCCACCTGGAGACGGTGCGGACCCTGCTGCACCACGGTGCCGACCCCAACCGCCTGAACGACCGTGGCCAGACCCCGCTGGCCGGCGCCGCCTTCAAAGGCTTTCCCGAGATCGTCTCGCTGCTGCTGGAGAAAGGCGCGGAGGTCGATCTCGGCGGCGAGGATGGCCGCACCGCCCTGATGGTCGCCGCCATGTTCAACCGCCGGGACATCGTGACGCAGTTGCTGTCCTTCGGGGCGGACCCGCACCGCCAGGATGCCCAGGGCAAGACGGCGCAGATGGTGGCCGAAGCCATGGGCGCCGCCGAGACGGCGCAGCAACTGGCGGCGCTGAGCTCGCCCTGAGGGCCGGGCGCCAAACTCGAAGAACGAAGATGGGGTCCGGGGAATTCCTTCCCCGGCCTTTCCTTACTTCTGCAGTGCCTGGACGATCTGCTGCGTCACCTTCTTGGCGTCGCCGAAGAGCATCATGGTGTTGTCGCGGAAGAACAGCTCGTTCTCCACGCCGGCATAGCCGCTGGCCATGCCGCGCTTGATGAAGAACACCGTCTTGGCGCGCTCCACGTCCAGGATGGGCATGCCGTAGATGGCGGAGGACTTGTCGGTCTTGGCCGCCGGGTTGGTCACGTCATTGGCGCCGATCACGAAGGCGACGTCCGCTTCCGCGAATTCGGGGTTGATCTCCTCCAGCTCGTGCACCTCCTCGTAGGGCACGTTCGCCTCGGCCAGCAGCACGTTCATGTGGCCGGGCATGCGGCCCGCGACGGGGTGGATGGCGTAGGAGATCTCGGCGCCTTCCTTCTTCAGCAGGTCGCCCATCTCGCGCAGCACCTGCTGCGCCTGCGCCACCGCCATGCCGTAGCCGGGCACGATGATGATCTTGGATGCGTTCTTCATGATGTAGGCGGCGTCCTCCGGGCTGCCGGACTTCACCGGGCGCGCCGGCTGCGCGGCACCACCGCCCGCCGCTGCGCCACCGGCCTCGGCGCCGAAGCCGCCCAGCAGCACGTTGATGATGCTGCGGTTCATGCCCTTGCACATGATGTAGGACAGGATGGCGCCGGAAGCGCCGACGAGGGCGCCGGTCACCACCAGCAGCAGGTTCTGAAGAGTAAAACCGATGCCCGCCGCCGCCCAGCCGGAATAGCTGTTCAGCATGGAGACCACGACCGGCATGTCGGCGCCGCCGATCGGGATGATCAGCAGGAAGCCCAGCGCCAGCGCCAGGATGGCGATCAGCCAGAACAGCACGCCACTGCCGGTGGCGACAAAGGCGATGACCAGCACCACCAGCAGCACGCCGAGGCCGAGGTTCAGCCAGTGCTGGCCCTTGAAGGTAATGGGCGCGCCGGACATCAGCGCCTGCAGCTTGGCGAAGGCGATGACGGAGCCGGAGAAGGTGATGGCGCCGATGGCCACGCCCAGCGACATTTCTACAAGTGACCCGCCATGGATGGCGCCGGCATGGCCGATGCCGAAGCTCTCGGGATTGTAGAAGGCGGCGGCTGCGACAAAGACGGCGGCTAGGCCTACCAGGGAGTGGAAGGCGGCCACCAATTGCGGCAGCGCCGTCATCTGGATGCGGCTGGCGAGCACGGTGCCGACCGTGCCGCCGATGGCGAGGCCCGCCAGCACGATAACGATGCCGGAGAGTTCCATCCCCGGCCGCAGCAGCGTCGCCACGATGGCGATGCCCATGCCGATCATGCCGTAGAGATTGCCGCGGCGGCTGGTGGTGGGATGGGAAAGCCCGCGCAGCGCCAGGATGAAGAGGACGGAGGCGACGAGGTAAGCCAGGGTGGTCAGGGACTGTGCCATGGCCTCAGCCCTTCTTCTTGCCGGCGAACATGGCCAGCATCCGTCGCGTGACGAGGAAGCCGCCAAAGATGTTCACCGCCGCCAGCGTCGCGCCCAGGAAGCCGAAGAACTTGGCGATCCAGCTATCCCCCAGGCCCGTGGCCAGGATGGCGCCGACGATGATGACGGAGGAGATGGCGTTGGTGACGCCCATCAGCGGGGAGTGCAGCGCCGGCGTCACGTTCCAGACCACGTAGTAGCCGACGAAGCAGGCCAGCAGGAAAATGGTCAGGAGCATCAGGAAGGGCTCGGCGGCCTGGGCCACCGGGGCGATGGGGGCCAGGGTGTTCTCGGCCATCATGCGGGCCTGGGCGGCCATGGCCAGCGCGCGCTCGGCGGTGGTCGTCGCCTGGTTGGCGAGGTCGGTCGGGTTCATCTCTCGCCCTCCTCAGGCGGCCTGGGTCAGTTGCGGGTGCACCACGGCCCCGCCGCGCGTCAGCACCACGCCGCGCACGATCTCGTCGTCTTCCGGCAGGCGGGGCGCCTTGGCGTCCTTGTCCCAGAAGGTGGTCAGGAAGGTCAGCAGGTTGCGGGCGTAGAGCGCGCTGGCGGCACCCGCGATGCGGCCCGGCCAGTTGCCGTAGCCCAGGATCTTCACGCCATTGCCGGTGACGATGGCCTGCCCCGGCACCGTCAGGGCGCAGTTGCCGCCGGCATCGGCGGCGATGTCCACGATCACGCTGCCGGGCTTCATGCTGTCCACCATGGCTTCCGTCACCAGGGTCGGCGCCTTGCGGCCCTGCACCAGGGCGGTGGTCACCACCACGTCCTGCTTGGCGATATGGGTGGCCACCACCTCGGCCTGCTTGGCGTAGAATTCGGCCGAAAGCTGCTTGGCATAGCCGCCGGCGGTCTGGGCCGCCTTGCTTTCCTCGTCCTCGTAGCCGACGAAGCTGGCGCCGAGGGACTTGATCTCCTCCTTGGCCGCCGGGCGCACATCGGTGGCCGAGACGCGGCCGCCCAGCCGCCGCGCGGTGGCGATGGCCTGCAAGCCCGCCACGCCCGCGCCCATCACGAAGACATTGGCGGCCGGAATGGTGCCCGCCGCCGTCATCAGCATGGGGAAGCCCTTGTCGAAGGCCACCGCGCCCTCGATCACCGCGCGGTAGCCCGCGAGATTGGCCTGGGAGGAGAGGATATCCATGCTCTGCGCCCGGGTGATGCGCGGCAGCAGCTCCATGGAACAGGCCTGGAGCCCGGCATCGGCATAGGCCTTGGCGCGCTCGGGGTTGCCCAGCGCCTCCAGCGTGCCCAGCAGCAATGTGTCGCGCGGGATGAGGGACAACTCGTCCACCTCGCCCTCCCCGGCGGCCAGCGGCGCGCGGACCTTCAGCAGGATGGCGGCGCCGGCCAGGGCGGCAGCGGCATCGGGGGCGATCTCGGCGCCCGCCTCGCGATAGGCGGCATCAGGGTAGCCGGAAGCCAGCCCGGCGCCGCTTTCCACCGCCACCGCCGTGATGCCGAGGCCGATCAGTTTCTTCACCGTCTCCGGTGTCGCGGCGACGCGGGTTTCCCCCGCACGCCGTTCCTTGAGCACAGCAAGGCGCATCGGCCCCTCCTCCCTCGATCACGGGGAGGATGAAGGCCGCATGGACATCCGGCAAGGTGAAGCTGTTTCAGCTCAGCTCCGGGCTGCCTCCGGCACCGCCGGCAGGCGTTCCGGCAGCGCCTGGTCGAAGCCCTGGTAGCAGACCAGCGGCCGTTCCGCCCGCGCTTCCGGCGGCAGCGCCATGATGGCCGAGAACTGTTGCAGCACGCAGGCGGTGATGGGCGCCACCGCGGCGCCCGCCACTTCCTCCAGCGTCATCCAGGCCAGGGTCTCCAGCTCGCCGCAGCCGGCCAGCGTGCCGCGCGCCGCCTCGGCGGGGGCGGACAGGAAGCGGGCATTGAAGCGGATGGGGCTTTGGCGCGGCGTGACGGCGCGGCAGACGTAATCCAGCACCTCCAGCGCCGGGGCGGAGTGGCCGGGGGGCGCCAGGGTCAGGCCGGTTTCCTCCTCCAGCTCCCGCGCCGCCGCCATCGCCAGGGCGCGCGCCAGCCGGGGCGGCGCGGCCCGCTCCAGCGCCGCGCGGGTGGCGGGCTTCGGCTCGCTGGCGGCGGGGGCGGCGCGGTCGGCGAAGTCCACCCGCCCGCCGGGAAAGACCAGGCGGCCGGGCATGAAGCGGTGGCCGGCATGGCGCAGGCCCATCAGGATCTCGGTATCCCCACTGGCACGCTGCCGCCACAGGATCAGGCTGGCGGCATGGCGGGGGAAGGCGGCGGATTTCGGCATGCGCCCAGGGTGGCACCGCCATGCCCGGCAGGCAAACCAGGGGTGCGGCTTCCTTGACATTCGGGGGTCCAAAGCGCATCTGCCTGAAACCGGACGAATCAGGTCCACTTTAAAGGAGAGGCCCGCTTTTGCTGCGGCTGTCGAAGCTCACCGATTACGCTGTGGTCGTGCTGGCCCGGCTGGATGCCGAGGGCGGCATGCAGACCGCGCCCTGCCTGGCCCAGTGCACTGGCATCGCCGAGCCCACGGTGGCCAAGGTGCTGAAGGCCCTGGCCCACACCGGGCTGGTGGACGGGCTGCGCGGCGCGCGCGGCGGCTATCGCCTGACGCGGCCGCTGGCGGGGATCGCCCTTTCCGACGTCATCCTGGCGGTGGATGGGCCGATCGCGCTCACCGCCTGCGTCGATGGCGCCTCCGGTGGCTGCGAGACGGAGGCGACCTGCCCCGTGCGCGGCCGCTGGGACCCGGTGAACGAGGCCGTGCGCGGCGCGCTTGCCTCCATCACCCTTGCTGACCTTGCCGGTCCGGCCACGCGCACCTGTCAGTCGCATGGCCGCACCGCTGCTGCTTCCGCCAATCCCCTGCCGGCCATGCCGGCATCCCTGGCTGCCGAGTAGGGACCCCGACCCATGCCTGCCGTGACCGAAACCATTGACGCCGTCCAGTCCGTTACCGAGGGTGCCTACAAGTACGGCTTCGAGACGGACATCGAGATGGAGTTCGCCCCCAAGGGGCTGAACGAGGACATCGTCCGCTTCATCAGCGCCAAGAAGAACGAGCCGCAGTGGCTGCTCGACTGGCGGCTGAAGGCCTATGCCATGTGGCTGAAGATGGAGGAGCCGCGCTGGCCCGCGGTGAAGTACCCGCCCATCGACTACCAGGATTCCTATTACTACGCCGCGCCGGTGAAGAAGGCCGGGCCGAAGTCGCTCGACGAGGTCGATCCCGAGCTGCTGAAGACCTATGCCAAGCTGGGCATCCCGCTGAAGGAGCAGGCCCTGCTGGCCGGCGTCGAGGGTGCCGAGCTGGATGGCGAGCGCCTGCCCGTCGCCGTGGACGCGGTCTTCGACAGCGTTTCCGTCGCCACCACCTTCCGCGCGCGGCTGGAGAAGGAGGGCATCATCTTCTGCTCCATCTCCGAGGCGGTGCAGAAGCATCCGGAGCTGGTGCGCCAGTATCTGGGCAGCGTGGTGCCGCAGGGCGACAACTTCTTCGCCGCGCTGAACAGCGCGGTCTTCACGGATGGCAGCTTCGTCTACATCCCGAAGGGCGTCCGCTGCCCGATGGAGCTGTCCACCTACTTCCGTATCAACGCCAAGAGCACCGGCCAGTTCGAGCGCACGCTGATCATCGCCGAGGCCGGCAGCCATGTGAGCTACCTCGAAGGCTGCACGGCGCCGATGCGCGACGAGAACCAGCTGCATGCCGCGGTGGTGGAGCTGGTGGCGATGGATGACGCCACCATCAAGTACAGCACGGTGCAGAACTGGTACCCCGGCGATGCCGAGGGCAAGGGCGGCATCTACAACTTCGTGACCAAGCGCGGCGCCTGCCGTGGCGCGCGTTCCAAGATCTCCTGGACGCAGGTGGAGACGGGCTCGGCCATCACCTGGAAGTATCCCTCCTGCATCCTGCAGGGCGATGACAGCGTGGGCGAGTTCTACAGCGTCGCCATCACCAACAACTACCAGCAGGCCGATACCGGAACGAAGATGTTCCATATCGGCAAGAACACGAAGTCGACCATCGTGTCCAAGGGCATCAGCGCCGGGCGCGGGCAGAACACCTATCGTGGCCTGGTGAAGATCAGCCCGAAGGCCAGCGGCGCCCGCAACTTCACCCAGTGCGACAGCCTGCTGATCGGCGACCAGTGCGGCGCCCATACGGTGCCCTACATCGAGAACCGCTGCATCTCCGCCAAGGTGGAGCATGAGGCGACCACCTCGCGCATCGCCGAGGACCAGCTCTTCTACTGCCGCCAGCGTGGCCTGAGCCAGGAAGACGCGGTGGGCCTGATCGTGAACGGCTTCTGCCGGGAGGTTCTGAAGGAACTGCCGATGGAATTCGCGGTCGAGGCGCAGAAGCTGCTGCAGATCAGCCTCGAAGGCTCGGTTGGCTAATCCGCCGGTGGAGCGGGGCGCGCGGGCGCCCTGCTCCCGGCCACAGATTTTGGGACGGACGAGTTACACATGTTGAAGATCGAAGGCCTGACGGCCGAAATCGATGGCAAGCAGATCCTGAACGGGATCGACCTGGAGATCCCGACGGGCGAGATCCATGCCATCATGGGCCCGAACGGCGGTGGCAAGTCCACGCTCTCCTATGTCCTCGCGGGCCGTGACGGCTACGAGGTCACGGGCGGCACGGCCACCTTCAATGGCATCGACCTGCTGGCGCTGGAGCCGGAGGAGCGCGCCGCCGCCGGCGTCTTCCTGGCCTTCCAGTACCCGGTGGAGCTGCCGGGCGTCGGCAATGCCAATTTCCTCCGCACAGCGCTGAACGCCATCCGCCGCACCAAGGGTGAGCCGGAACTCGACGCCATGCAGTTCCTGAAGCTGGCCCGCCAGCGGATGAAGGAGCTGTCGATGCCGGAGGACATGCTGAAGCGCGGCGTCAATGTCGGCTTCTCGGGCGGCGAGAAGAAGCGGAACGAAGTGCTGCAGATGGCGCTGCTGAAGCCCGGCCTCGCCATCCTGGACGAGACGGATTCCGGCCTCGACATCGATGCGCTGAAGATCGCGGCCGATGGTGTCAACGCGCTGCGCGGCCCGGATTTCTCCGCGCTCGTCATCACCCACTACCAGCGCCTGCTGAACTACATCGTGCCGGACCGCGTGCATGTGCTGATGGGCGGCCGCATCGTGCAGTCCGGCGGCCCGGAACTGGCGAAGCAGCTTGAGGAGAGCGGCTACACGGCCGTTCAGGCGGCATGAACGCGATTTTCGAACCCGGCCCCCTGGGCTTCCTGCGCCGCTACGAAGGCCTGCAGCCCCGCCTGCCCGGCGCCCGCACCCCCTGGGTGCAGGCGCTGCGGGACAAGGCGGCGGAGGCCATTCGCGCCAATGGCTTCCCCACCCGCAAGATCGAGGCCTGGCACTACACCGACCTCGCCCTGCTGGCCCGCACCGGCTTCGCCGAGGCGCTGACGCCGGTCGATGAGGATGTGGTGCTGCCGGAGGCCGTGGCGCCGAGCCGCGCCGTGCTGATCGACGGCCGCTTCCGCGCCGACCTGACCAATGCCCCGGTGCGCAGCCTGGGCGCCGACCTCTCGGCCGCCGAGGGGCTGCTGGGCAGCGTGGCGCGCGTGGACGACGTGCCGATGGCGGCGCTGAACACCATGCTGTTCGAGGACGGCGTGCTGATCAACGTGCCGGCGGAGCAGAACGCGGGCGCCATCGAGCTGCTCTCCATCATCCAGGCCGAGGGCGACCGGCCGGTGGCGGTGCATCCGCGCCATGTCATCCGCCTCGGCGCCGGCGCGCAGCTCGTGCTGATCGAGCGTGCCATCGGCCGTGGCGAGGGCCGCTACCTGCACAACCCGGTCATCGAGATCGAGCTGGCGGAAGGCGCGCACCTGACCCATGCCCGCATCCAGCAGGAAGGCGCCGAGGGCATCTTCCTGTCCACGGTCTTCGCCAGGGCGGCGGCGGGCGCGACCTATGACAGCTTCCTGCTGCATGCCGGCGCCAAGCTGTCGCGCAGCGAGGCCTATGTCTCGCTCGATGGCCCCAAGGCCATGGCGCATCTGAACGGCGCGCAGCTGCTGTCCGACGGCCAGCATGGCGACTGCACCACCTTCCTGGACCACGCGGCGCCCGATTGCGCCAGCCGCCAGACGGTGAAGACGGTGCTGGCCGGCAAGTCGCGCGGCGTCTTCCAGGGCAAGATCCACGTCCACCAGATCGCCCAGCGTACCGACGGCTACCAGATGAACCAGGCGCTGCTGCTCTCGCCCGAGGCGGAGATCGACAGCAAGCCGCAGCTGGAAATCTACGCCGACGACGTGAAGTGCTCGCATGGCGCCACGGTGGGCGAGCTGGACGAGGACCAGCTTTTCTACCTGCGTGCCCGCGGCATTCCCGCCGCCACCGCCCGCTCCATGCTGATCGAGGCCTTCCTGCAGGAAGCCGTCGATACGGTGGAGGACGAGACGGCCCGCAACGCATTGGCCACCGCCGTTGCCGGCTGGTGGGAAAAGGTCGCGTAACATGGACGGCGCGGTGCTGGCCCCTGCCTTCGACGTGGAGCGCGTGCGGCGGGATTTCCCGATCCTGTCGCAGACCGTGCGTGGCAAGACGCTGGTGTTCCTGGATTCCGGGGCATCGGCGCAGAAGCCGCGCGCGGTGATCGACACCATGGTGCGCACGATGGAGACGGCCTACGCCAATGTCCATCGCGGCGCCTATAACCTGTCTGAACGCGCCACCGCCGATTACGAGGCCGCCCGTGCCGCCGTCGCCCGCTTCCTGAACGCGGCGGATGAGCGGGAGATCGTCTTCACCAGTTCCTCCACCGCCGCCATCAACCTTGTCGCCCATAGCTACGGGCGCGGGGTGATGCACCCCGGCGATGCCGTGCTGATCAGCGAGATGGAGCACCACGCCAATCTCATCCCCTGGCAGATGCTGCGGGATGCGCATGGCGTGGAATTCCGTGTCTGCCGCATCACCGATGCCGGTGAGCTGGACCTTGAGGATGCCAAGGCCAAGCTGGCGGACGGCAAGGTCAAGCTGATGGCCGTCACCCACATGTCCAACGTGCTGGGCACCGTGACGCCGGCGGCGCAACTGGCCCGGCTGGCCCATGCGCATGGCGCCAAGCTGCTGCTGGACGGCTCCCAGGCCGCCGTGCACCGGCGCGTGGATGTGCAGGCCATCGGCTGCGACTTCTATGTCTTCACCGGCCACAAGCTCTACGGCCCCACCGGCATCGGCGTGCTCTGGGCGCGGCGGGAGCTGCTGGAGCGGATGCCGCCCTTCCTGGGCGGCGGCGACATGATCGCCGAGGTGTCGCTGGAGCGCTTCATCGCCGCCGAGGTGCCCAACAAGTTCGAGGCCGGCACGCCGCCGATCATCGAGGCCATCGGCCTGCATGCCGCCATCGACTATGTGGAAGCCATCGGCATGCCGGCCATCGAGGCGCATGAGCGCGCCCTGGTGGACCATGCCATGGCGAAGCTCACGCCCATTGAGGGCCTGACCCTGCTGGGCCGGGCGCAGGACCGCGGCGGCGTTTTCGCCTTCGCGCTCGACAATGCGCATGCCCATGATCTCGCAACCCTGCTTGACCGAACCGGCATCGCCGTTCGCTCCGGCCGCCATTGCGCCGAGCCTCTGCACGCACGATTTAACGTGGAAAGCACCTGCCGCGCCTCCTTCGGCCTCTATACCACGATGGAAGAGGTCGATTACCTCGCCGAGGCGCTGGTCAAGGCCAGGGAGTTTTTCGCGTAATGTTCGATGACCTGCGCGACCTGTATCAGGAAGTCATCCTGGACCACGGCCGCAAGCCCCGGAACTTCCGCCGGCTGGAGGATGCCAACCGCTACGCGCGCGGTGACAACCCCATGTGCGGCGACCGGATGGAGCTCTGGGTGAAGCTGGATGACGGGGGCCGCATCGCGGATACCGGCTTCCAGGGCCGGGGTTGCGCCATCTCCATGGCCAGCGCCAGCCTGATGACCGAGACGGTGCGCGGCAAGACCGCCGCCGAGGCGCATGAATTGGGCGAGAAGTTCCGCGCCCTGGCCATGACCGGCACCTGCCCCGAATGCGAGGCCAGTCTGGCCGACGACATGGAGCGGCTGCAGGTGCTGGGCGGCGTGTCCGAATACCCGAGCCGCGTGAAATGCGCGACGCTGGCCTGGCACACGCTGAACAATGCTCTGGACAACAAGCAGGAGGCGGCAAGCAGTGAGTGACAACACGACAACCGCCTCCAGCACCGGCCACGGCGCCTGGACGCCTGATGGCGAGACCCGCCCTGCCGTCTCCGAGGACGCGGTGATCAGCGCCATCGGCACGGTCTATGACCCCGAGATCCCGGTGAACATCTACGAGCTGGGCCTGATCTACGCGGTCGAGATCGGCGATGACGGCAAGGTGGCGGTGGAGATGACGCTGACCGCGCCTTCCTGCCCCTCGGCCCAGGAACTGCCGCAGCAGGTGGAGGAAGCCATCCGCCTGATCCGCGGCGTCACCGACTGCACGGTCGAGGTGGTCTGGGACCCGCCCTGGGACCCGTCCCGCATGAGCGAGGACGCCCGCCTCGCCCTGAATATGTACTGAGAGAGGGGTTTTTCGATGAGCACCTCCACCACCGCCCCCCGCCCCGCCCGCGCCCTGCCGCCGCTGATGCAGGTTTCCGACGCCGCAGCCGAGCGCCTGCGCGGCCTCTATGCCGGCGGGCAGGAAGGCAAGCTTCTGCGCGTGGCCGTCAACACCAAGGGCTGTTCCGGCATGGCCTATGACCTGACCTGGGCCGATGCCCCTGGACCGGGCGACGAAGTGGTCACCACCAATGGCGTGACGGTGCTGGTGGACCGCAAGGCCACGCTGTTCCTGATCGGCACCACCATGGACTACGAGGTGAAGGCCATGTCCGCCGGCTTCACCTTCGTGAACCCCAATGAGAAGGGGCGCTGCGGCTGCGGGGAAAGCTTCCACGTCTGAAGCGCCTGCAAGGCGTGCAGCCCGGCCTGGCAATTTCTGCAAAATGCTGAATGAGGCGCGGCGGAGGGGACATCCCCTCGGTCGCGCTTTTCTGCGCCTTGTCCAAAAACCGTTGCAATGTCGGAAGATTTAACACTCACGCTTGAGATCTCAATTAAGTTGCTGATCCGCAACATTGGCACACCCCTTGCACCTCCTCCCTTGCCCAATGACGGGCATGGGAGCTGGAGCATGCGAAAGACTCTGCTGGCGGCATCGGCCGCCGTGGCTCTGCTGATGGGGGCAGTGCCGGCCTCGGCGGCAAATTTTTCCTTCACAGGTAACTTCGAGATCGATGACGCGGTCCAACTGTTCAACTTCAGCCTGGACACCGAATCCACGGTGACGCTGCGCACGCTCTCCTATGCGGGCGGCACCAATGCGGCTGGCGAGACCATCGCACGCGGCGGCTTCGACCCGATCCTGTCCCTGTTCAACGCATCGGGGGTGCTGCTGGGCGTCGGTGACGATGGCGGCTATGGCGTTGTCGGCACCGATGCCCTGACCAATTCGGCCTGGGACGCCTTCCTGACCACGACTCTGGCGGCGGGCTCCTACACCGTGGCCCTGACGCAGTACGACAGCTATTCCTTCGGCAACCTAGCGGATGGGTTCTGGCGCAGTGGCGAGGGCAACTTCACCGTCTATATCGGCTGCCCGGAAAATGGCGCGGCCTTCAACGATGCCTCGGGCGAGGTGGGCTGCGCCCGCAACGGCCAGTGGGCCGTCGATGTCCTGAACGTCACCAGCGCCGTGGCGGTGCCGGAGCCCGCTTCCCTGTCGTTGTTCGGGCTGGGCCTGGCCGGGCTGGGCTTCATCCGCCGCAGGAAGACGGCGGCCTGAAAACCCGCAACTGCGGGCGGCCTGGGTCCGTCATGGCCCCGGGCCAATACCTGAAGGCTGGGGCGCTGCCCCAGACCCCGCCGGGGTGGTGAAGACCACCCCGGACCCCGCTGCCAGTTTGGCCCCGGCCTGGCGCCGGTCTTTCCAGTCTCCGCAGCCGCCGGCCGGTAGCTGAAGGCGGGGCCTCCCGGGCCCCGCCCCATCACGCAATCAGACGCCGGTGGACCAATCCGCCGGAATGAAGCGGTAGCCCTCGCCGTCCTTGACGACATAGCCATTCGCCGGGAAGGGGAAGTGGTAGCCCATGCAGCGGATGCGGTCGCTGGCCACGCGGTCCAGCACCTCCCGCCGGGTCTTTTCCGCCTGGTCGGCATCCATGTCGAAGACCAGGTGCCAGTCGGGACGCGCCAGGTTCAGTTCGGGCCGGTTGGTCACGTCCCCCAGCACCAGCGCCTGCGCATCGCCGCTGGAGAGCAGGTAGCTGGTGTGGCCCGGCGTATGGCCGGGGGTGGAAAGCGCCACCACGCCCGGCACCACCTCGCCATCGCCGCTGATCTTGCGGATGCGGTCCTTGTAGGGCTCGAACCGCTTGCGGACATTGGCGAAGGCGCCCTTCATCGCTTCGGGTGCCTTGGCGGCATTCTCCTCGCTCATCCAGTAGTCCCACTCGGCCTCGGGCACGATCAACTGGGCCTTGGGGAAGAGAGGCTTGCCGTCGGCGGTGGTCAGGCCGGTGATATGGTCGGCGTGGAAATGGGTGAAGATGATCTGCGTCACCTTCTCCGGGTCCAGCCCCGCCGCCTGCATATTGGCGGCCAGGCGCCCGGCGGTATTGCCCAGCTGCCCGCCGCTGCCGATGTCAAAGGCGATCAGCCCGTCCGCCGTCTCCAGGAAGGGCACGGTATAGGGCAGGCGCAGCGCGTCGGTGGGCAGGAAGGCGGCCTTCAGGGCTTCCTCCACCACTGCGGGATCGGCATTGCGCACGAAGCCCTTGGTGGGGTCCGGGCGGACACCATAGCCGTCACTGACCATGGTGACGGTACGGTTGCCCAGCTTGAAGCGGAAGAAGCCTGGGTTGGGCGCCGGGCCGGCGGCACCGGCCGCCTGCGCCGCCACGCTGGGCACCGCCTGGGTCTGCGCGACGGCACTGCCCCAGGGGGCCCAGCCCAGCCGCGCCAGCAGTGGCGTGGCGGCCAGCACGCCCGCCGCCGCCATCAAGCCACGTCGGTCGATCATCGAATTCTCTCCCGGTCCAGGGTCGTGTCTCGTCGAAGTGGGCGCGCCGGGGCCGGGATCAAGCCTTGCGGCCACGTGCGAAGACCACCACGGCTTCCAGCTGCGCCGACCACAGGAACTGGTCCACCGGCGTGGCCGAGGCCAGCCGCCAGCCGGCCGCCTGCAGCAGCTTCGCGTCCCGCCCCAGCGCCGCCGGGTTGCAGGAGACATAGATGATCCGCTCCAGCTTGGTGGTGCGGGCCAGCAGCGGCATCTGGTCGGCGGCGCCGGCGAAGGGCGGGTCCAGCACCACGGCGGCGAAGGCGTCCAGTTCCTTCGGCATCAGCGGCTGGCGGGACAGGTCGCGCCGCACCGCCTGCACCTTTCCGCCGGAATGGCGCGCGGCGGCATCCAGCGCCGCCACCGCATCCGGCGCGCCCTCATAGGCCGTGACGCGGGCGCGGGCAGAGAGCGGGAAGGAGAGCGTGCCGAGCCCGGCGTAAAGGTCGGCGATGCGGGCCTTGCCGGTGAGCTTCGGCGGCAGCCCGGCCAGCACGGCGGCGACGATCGCGGCCTCCCCCTGCGGCGTCGCCTGCAGGAAGGCGCCGGGGGCCGGCGCCACCGACACGCCGCCCAGGGCGATGGAGACGGCGCCGACCTGCGCCACATTCTCGCTCACCATGCCCTTCAGCGGCGCGCAGGCGATGCGCGGCAGGCCATGGGCGCGGGCGAAATCGGCCAGCAGGGCACGGTCGGCGACATTGGGGATGCCGTCCAGCCGCAGCAGCAGGTCGGGGCCGCTGTCCAGCAGGTTCAGCACCGCCGAACCCTCCCGCCGGAAGGCCGCGAGGCTGCGCAGCATGGTCTTCAGCGGCTGGAACAGCGCCACCAGCGCCGGGTCCAGCACCAGGCAGGTGTCGAGATCCACCACGGCGCCGCTGCCGCGGGCATGGAAGCCCAGCACCGGCACGCCATCGGCCCGGCGCAGCGCCAGGTCGGCGCGGCGGCGGGTCTGCGGCGGCGTCACGGCGGGCTCGGCCACAACGGCATCCGGGTAGCCGGCGCGGGAGAGTGCCTCGGCCAGCCGCGCCCGCTTCCATTCGGCGTAGGGCGGAATGGCCATGTGCTGCATGGTGCAACCGCCGCAACGGCCGAAATAAGGGCATGGCGGCTCGGCCCGCTCGGGCGCCGGGCGCAGCAGCGCGGTCAGTTCGGCGGCCTGGCCCTCGCCCAGCTTGCCGGTGACGCGGGCGGCCACGCGTTCCCCGGGCAGGGCGTAGGGGATGAAGACGGGGCGACCATCGGCACCCTGGGCCACGCCGTCGCCGGCGGCACCCAGGCGGGCGATGTCGTATTCGGTCGGCTCTGGCGGCAGGGGCATGGCGGCGGCATGCCCGCCCGGCCCCGGGATGACAAGCGCCGAGATAACAGGGCTGCGCCCTGCCCGCTCCTCAGGCGCCGTATTGCAGCCGGGCCAGGCCGGGCTCCAGCGATTCCAGCCGCACGGTGGCCGGGCCGGCTTCCTCGCCCCCCGGCTGGGCGGCGAGCCAGGCGCCGTAGAGCCCCTCCAGCACCGGGCCCAGCCAGGCGCCGGCGGGGTCCTGCGCCGTGCCGATGCAGGGGGCGGCGCTGTGGCGGAAGCGCAGCCGGCGGTCCTGCGGGTCCAGCTCCAGCGCCACATGGCCCCAGGCGGCGGCGGCCAGCGCCTCGTTCATCAGCCGCTGCAGCCCTTCCAGCGTCTCTGCGGGGGGCAGCGGCATGGTGGCGGCGAAGCGCTGGCCCACGGCGCGCAGCAGGGCATCCCGCGCCGCGCGGTCCATCTGCGCGTCCAGCACCTCCAGCAGCGCGGCCAGGAAGCCGCGCCACTGCCGGCTGACATCGCGGCGCGCCAGATAGGCCAGGGCGGCGTGGTCCGTCGCGGCGTGGTCCGTCTCAGTCATAAGCCTTTGCATCCTCCACGTCGTTGCTTCTGCCGGTGGTCGCTCTTGCCAAGCCTTCAGGTACCAAGCCTTCAGGTCCGGGTCCGCAGCCGGCGGGCGGCACGGCGGCGCATCAGCCAGTAGCTCGGCATGGCCACCAGCAGGGCAGCCACCAGCACCAGCAGCAGCAGCGTGTCCGGCCGCGCGCCCAGGTAATACTGCGGCCAGAGCCAGGGCGGGATGAAGCCCACCGTGTAGTTCCGCCCGACCTTGTAGGAGGTCATCCGCCCGTTGGAGAGAATGGCGAGGTCGCCCTGGACGCGCGGCAGCAGCTCCACGTCGCGGAAGGCCGCCACCATGGCCTCGACGCCCTGCGGGCTGGTGCCGGTCAGGGCCACCACGCTGCGCTTGGGCGCCAGTGGGCTCTCGAAGCCCAGCAGCATGCCGCTGCCGGCACCCGGCGCCGCCAGGGTGGCCTGCAACTGGTCGCGCTGCTGCCGCTCGTCATCGCTGATGAAGAGGTTACGGAAGCCGCCCAGCGCATCCCCCAGCGACAGGGTGACGCGGTTGCCCTCGATCTGCAGCGGGCTGCGGTCGCGCAGCATGTCGGCCAGCGCCGGCTGGCGCGTGATGGCGCCGATCAGCATCAGGTCCCGGTTCGCCACTTCCTGGATGCCGGAAGGGCGGGCGATGGCGATGCGGGTGGCGGCATGGCCCACATTGGCGGAAAGCCGCCCCAGCAGCGTCAGGAAGGCCGAGATCTCGGAGCCGGTCGGCCGCTCCGGCAGCACCGCCGCCGTCTCGGCGAAATCGGCCAGCCGGGTATAGGGAAAGCCGCTGCCGGCGAAGAAGGCCAGGTTCGGCATCTCCGTGAAGCGGTAGCCGCGCGACAGGTCCAGCGTGCTGTCCGGGTCGATCGAGGCGCGCACGTCGCCGGGGATGGAGACGCAGTCGCCGCGGTTCAGCGGCCGCATGTCGAAGCGCAGCTGCAGCTCGTTCTGCCCGAAGATCAGGTAGGGCGGCAGCCCCACCTGCCCTTCCGAACGGTCGCCGGTGCCGGCGGCGCGCACCCGGCGCGCGATCCAGTTCCAGGGCCAGCCCGGCTCGGGCTCCCGCAGCGGGAAGGAGCGCAGGTAGACATTGTTCAGCCCGGCATCGAGGCGGGAGACCGCCACGTCGGTGATCGGGCCCGGAGGCGCGCGGTAGAAGACATCCACCGGCAGGGCGCGGTCGCGCCAGGTGTAGAGGTCGGGCGCGGTGCGGAAGGGCAGCGCGATGGTGCCCGGCGCGAAGCCGTAGGATTGCAGCTCCGAGGGGTCCACCAGCTCGCCGAACTTCACCGGGCGGTCGGAGCGCACCCAGCGCGGCCCGTCATAGGGCTGGCGCGGCGGCATGTCGGGCGCCTGCACCATGGCGATCTCGCCCGAGAGCGCCTGCCGGCCCACCGCCAGCGCCTGCGCCGCCGCGGCGGCATCGGCGCCGTTGCGGCCGCCCACCACCAGCAGCAGCCCGTCCGGGTCGGAAGGGTTGGGCACCACGGCCAGCGTCGGGCCATCCATGCGCGGCAGCGCCAGGCCCGGCACCGCATCCGGCCCCGCCGCGATCACCACCGCATTGCCGCGCGCCGGCACGCCGCCGCTGACCGGGAAGGTGGCGCCGCGGTAGTCCGCCTGCACCGCGAACCAGGAGGTCGCGATGGCGGCGGCGCGCACGATGTCGTTGCCGGCGCCTTCCGGCAGCACCACCGGCAGGTTCAGCGGCTCCCGCAGCACGCGGTGGTCGAAGAAGGGCTCGGGCAGCCGCGCCAGGTCGCGCGGCAGCGGCAGCCGCTCCAGCGTCAGCTGCACGGTCGAAAGGTCGGAGACCGTGGACCAGAGCAAGCCGGAGAGCGGGTCGTTGCACTCGATGGCGTAGCGGCCGGTGAAGCGGAAGTTCAGCCGGTTGGCATCGGCGAAGAAGACCGGGTTCATCGGGAACTCGACCGGGCCGAAGGCCGGGCGCGCCTTGTCCGGCGTGACGGTGCCGACGAACTGGTCGTTCAGCGTGATGGCGACCTGGCTCAGCTCTGGGATCAGCGCCGGCGAGGTGGCGCCCTGGATGGTCAGCTTGGCGCCGGTCACCACCTCATCCGCCCGGATGCCGAAGAGCAGGCCCTGGAGGTCGGAGGTGCCGCGCAGCTGCATCGGCCCCGCGAGGCCGAGCTGGCGCAGGCTGCGCGTCTCGATGCGGGAGGAGCCGACGGCCCCGGTGGGCGCGCCAAAGGCATAGGGAGAGGCCGGCGCCGCCGGCGCGGGGGCCACGGGCGCGGCGGCCGGCGGCAGCGCAGGCGGCGGCTGCGCCACCAGCGGCTGGCCAAAGGGCGCCTGCGGCGGCATCAGCGGCGCCTGCACCAGCACCATCCCTGGCGCGGCGGCCGGGGCAATGCCGAGCGGCAGCGGCAGGCTGCCGGCCACCGCCAGGGTCGGCAGCGGCGGCGGCGCCTGTGGGCGCTGGGCGGAAGCGGCGGCGGGCAGGCCCAGCGCCGCCAGCAGCAGCGCGGCGGCGCGGCGGCCACCCCGCGCGGTGGGGCTGGGCGGCGCGGTGGAGGCATCGGCCGCCGGCGCCTCGCCGAGGGAGGAGGCAGGCTGGGCCAGCGGCGCGCGGCCGGCGCGGGCCTGGGCGGCGCGCTCCTTCCGGCGGGCACGGCGGGCGCGCAGCGAGAGCTGGCTGTTGCCACGGAAAAGACCACCGACGCTCAACACCACCTCCAGCATCGCGCGCAGCGGGCGGTCCGCGCGCACATCGTCCCAGTGCAGCCAGGCATCGGCGCGGCCGAGCGCGACACGCACGATATTGCCTTCATCCAGCAGCCCGCGCGGGGCGAAGCGCACCTGCATGCGGTTGCCCTGCCAGCGCAAGGTCTCGGCCGGCACCGGCACCGCCTCGGTGCCGATATCGAATTCCAGGAGGACCATGCCCTCCGGCAGCACTTCCGGCCGCTCCACCGTCAGCGCCGCGCCGCCAAGGGAAAGGTCGATGCTCTCCCCTTCCAGCCGGCGGCCATCGGGCAGCACCACCGTCATCGGCACGCGGGCGGCGACGCGGTGGCGCTCGCGGATCTGGCGCCGCTCGCGGCCCACGGCGAGGCCGGCCAGCACCGTCACAAGCGAGAGCAGCACCCAGACGGCGTTCAGCGCATTGGCCTGGAACTGCAGCGAGGAGGGCGGATTGGCTACCATGCCGTAGATGCCCGACATCAGCCCCAGCACCAGCGCGCCGCCCAGCACCAGGTTGGGGCCCACGGCGCGCACGTCGAAATAGCCGTCCTGCAGCGTGCCGCCCTTGTCGGTGACGTTGAACTTGCCCTTGGTGGGGTCCAGCAGCGTGGTCATGACCACCGGCAGCAGATAGAGCGCCAGCACGGTCTCGTAGATCTCGGACCAGAAGGAATGGCGCACCTTGCCCTGCAACCGGCTGTTGGTGACCACCGAATGCACCACATGCGGCCCGGCATAGGCGACGATCGCCAGCGGGGAGGCCGCGATGATGTTCTCCCCGAACAGCAGGAAGGCCAGCGGCGAGGTCAGGAAGACGACGCGCGGCAGCGGGAAGAGGAAGTGCCACTGCGCGTTGAGGTAGCAGAGGCGCTGCGCGAAATTCAGGCCGCGGCCCAGGATCGGGTTGTCGACGCGCAGGATCTGGATCATGCCGCGCGCCCAGCGCATGCGCTGGCCGATATGCGCCAGCAGGCGGTCGGTGGCGAGGCCGGCGGCCAGCGGCAGGCGCAGATAGGCGGTGCGCCAGCCCAGCCGCTGCATCTTGAGCGAGCAGTGGCAGTCCTCGGTCACGGTCTGGGTCGGCACGCCGCCCACTTCCTCCAGCGCCGTGCGGCGCAGCACGGCGCAGGAGCCGCAGAAGAAGGTGGCGTTCCAGGTGTCGTTGCCCTGCTGCACCAGCCCGTAGAAGAGCAGGCCCTCGTTCGGCACGCGCTTGCCGGAGGCGAGGTTCCGCTCGAAGGGATCGGGCGAATAGAAGTGGTGCGGCGTCTGCAGCATGCCGATGTCGCGGTCCCGCAGCATCCAGCCCAGGGTCAGCTGCAGGAAGGCGCGGGTCGGCACGTGGTCGCAGTCGAAGATGGCGACATATTCGCCGCTGGTCTTGGTCAGGGCGTGGTTGATGTTGCCGGCCTTGGCGCCCTTGTTGTCCGGGCGGATCATGTAGCCGCAGCCGACTTCCTCGCAGAAGGCGCGGAAATCCTCGCGCCGGCCGTCATCCAGCACGTAGATGTTCATCTTGTCGCGCGGCCAGTCCATCGCCAGCGCGCCGAAGACGGAGGGCTTCACCACTTCCAGCGGCTCGTTGTAGCTGGGGATGAAGACATCCACGACCGGCCAGTCCGCCGGGTCCGGCGGCAGCGGCACGGGCTTGCGCTCCAGCGGCCAGGCCTGCTGGAAATAGGAAAGTAGCAGCGCCAGCACGGCGTAGACCTCGGCCAGCAGCAGGCCGGTGCCGAGGAAGGTGGCGATATAGCCGGAATAGCCCAGCGTCTCGGTCACGCGCCAATAAAGGTAGCGCAGCGAGATCATGGAGGAGAGCGCGATCAGGAAGAAGGACGCGGCCTTGCCCGGCAGGCGGTTGACGATCAGGAAGACCAGGAAGCCGCCCAGCGCCAGCCAGGCCTGCTGCTCCGCCTCCAGCGGCGTGACCATGAAGATCAGCCCCAGCAGGACGCCGATCAGCACCACCGCCGCGTTCAGCAGCGGAATGCGCCCCAGGAAGCTGGTCATGCGACGACCCAGGCGCATCAGTGCGTTCCCCATTCCGGAGCCGTCCAGGGCATAGCCGCGCGCGGCGGGGCCGGTGGGGGCATGGTCGCATTGGCTGGCAGCAGCGCCGTGATCGCCTGCGCCAACTGGCGGATATCCTCGGCGGCGCGGCTGCCCGGCGCGGCATCGGCCACCAGCCGCTGGCCGGTCAGGGCCTCGGCAAAGGCATCGTCGCGGCTGACGGCGCCGAGCAGGCGGGAGCCCAGGTGGCGCGCCACCGCCTCCGCCGCCGTGCGGGACAGGCGGGAGGCCATGTCCACGCCATTGAGCACGAATTGCAGCCGCCCGGCGAAGAGCGCGGCCATGGTGCCATTGCCCAGGAAGCGCCCGGCCTCGATCTCGGCCAGCATGGCGGCGGAGATCGCCTCGCTTTGCAGCACCGTCACCACCAGGTTGGCCATGGGCATCAGGATGGCCAGGGCCTGGGAAGGGCCCGGCGGCATGTCGGCCACCACCACCACGCGCGGGTCGGCCAGCATCTCCCGCACCGGGGTGGCCAGCAGGCCGGGGTCACGCTCCAGCGCCACGCCGTATTCCAGCGCGTCGCGCAGCTCCATCGCGCCATGCGGCAGCAGCAGGGTGCCGGAGGCCGCCTGGCGCAGGCAGGAGCGCCAGTCCGGCCGCCGCAGCAGTTGCGCGTTGAAGCCGGAAAGGTCGCCCACCGGCACGCCGAAATGCAGCCGCAGCGAATTCTGCGGGTCGAGGTCCAGCGCCAGCGCGGTGCGACCCTGGCGGCGCAGCATATCCGCCACATTGGCGGACAGTGTGGTCTTGCCGACGCCGCCCTTGGGCGAAGCAAAGCAGATCAGCGGCACCCGTCAGTCCTCAAGCGCGCCTGTCAGGGCGCAGGCCCCGCAGGATGTCCTTCAGTGAATCGGTCGGCTTCGGCGGCTCCGCCGGCGGCGGCGGCACGGCGGATACCATGCGGAACATCTCCGCCAGCGAGCCGGTGGCCGGCGCGGGGGCGTGGCGAGTCCTGGCCGCCACGGCGGGCGGTTCCGGCGCCATTGCGGCGGCGGGCGGCGGCGCGGCGGGCTGCTGCGACCAGAGCGGTTGGGCCGGGGCAGTGGCCGGCGGCCCGCCGAAGCCACCCGGTGGCAGGTTCAGCAGCGCCTGATCCGGTGTGGGGGCCTGGATCGGCCGCCCCGCCAGTGGCGCGAAGCCATGCGGCTGCGGCGCGGCCAGCGGCAGGTCCCAGACGGCGGGCTGCGCCAAGAGGCCCAGCAGGCCCTCGCGCGGCGCCGGGCTGGCGGCGCTGGAGGCGCGCAGTTCCTCCAGCAGCGAGGCAGACCGCTCAACCGGGGCCGCCGGTGCATCCTGCGTGGCGGTGCCGCGCAACGCCATCAGCAGCGACTGTGCCGTTTGGGGCATATGGGCTGCCAGCTGCGGTTGCGGTTGCGGAAGCGGTTCCGCCGGCACGGGGGCCAGCATTTCGGGCAAGGGCGGCGGCGCGGCAGGCAACGAAGGCGTGGACGCGGCAGGCGGTGCCGGTGCCTGGATGGCAGGCGGAACAGCGGCAGCCGCGATGGGCTGCGCCCGCACAAAATCAACCATGGATTGCAAAGCTGTGGCTGGCCTGCCGGCTTCAGGGAGAACCTCCGGCGCAAACGGTCCACGCTCCTCGCCCGGCGCCTCGACCGAGAAGCTGGCTTCAGCGGGAGCAGTTGCGGAACGGGGTGTTTGTCTCAGCGGGCCATTGCCGAAGTTGCGGTAGCGGATAACGGGCGCACGCAGAGCCGCGGCCACCCTCGCAACGTCACGATCCTGTCCCATCCACCGCTACCAATCCCTGAGTGTTCACAGAATGCAATTTAGGGCAGCGAAACGGAACCAAATTTTCGCGGGATGATAGCAATATACTGTCTTATTTTTAAGAAATTTCCGCGCCAGCCAGGATCGTCATGATTTTCAGGATGGCTGCGTAATAGTCGTCTGTGTTTTTCGGCAGGAGCACTGTTGCTTCACCGCCAAGCCTCCGCTCATCTCCCGCGATGAAGCGCCGGATGGCCGCGGCCCCCTCTCCCGAGGGATAGGGCGAAACCTGATTGTTGCCCAGGTCGGCCCAGGCCGGCAGATGCGGGTGACCGGGATCGCTCCAGAAGGCCAGGGCTGCCCGCACCGCCGGCTCGTCGCCCAGCCCGGCCCAGGCCATGTAGAGCGGCACGCGCATCGCGTCATAGGAGAAGCGCGGCGGCCAGGCCGGCGCCAGGCCGAGGGCGCCATCCGCCCGCCGCAGCGTCAGCCAGTCCGGCGGCAGGCCCCAGCGGCCGAAGCGGGCCAGGCGCAGCAGCCCAACCCCATCGGCCACCAGCCGCAGCCAGGCCGGGTCGGGCACCGCCCGCGCCAGCAAGCGGATGGCGGGGAAAGCGTAATAGGAAGGATTGAGCACCACGCTCTCCGCCTCCTCGAACCCGGCGGCGCCGGGCAGCAGCACGGTGCGCCCGGCCACCTGCCGCAGCAGCAGGCGCAGGATGTCGCGGGCCATGGCGGTGCCGGCCTCGGCATAGGCCGGCTGTGCCCAGCGCCGGGCGGCCAGCAGCAGCGCGGCGGCGATGAAGAGGTCGCCATCCGTGGCATTGTTGCGGTCCGACCATGTCTGCGCCGCGCCGGGGCGGTAGCGCCAGGCATGCAGGCGGTCCTTCGGCCGGCGCAGCGCCTGCCGGGTCCAGCCCAGCAACTGGTCGAAGGCGGCGCGGTCATCGCAGCGCTCGGCGCAGAACAGCGCCCAGCCCTGCCCCTCGGAATGCGAGATGCCGCCGTTGCCGGTATCCACCACCCGCCCCTCAGGCAGCAGGAAGCGGGCGCGGAAGCCCTGCCAGGCGGCGCGCAGATGCGGCGGCGCCTCGGGCGGCGCGGCGGCAGCGGCGATGGGCCAGCCGCCCAGGGCGGGCAGCGCCGCCAGGCGCAGGAACCCGCGGCGCGGCAGGATGGATCGGCGGGCAGGATGCATCGCCGCAGCTTCCGCCCGCCATCCTTGCCGAATCCTGAAGCCCGGGGGCTCAGGCGCCCAGGAGCCATTCCCGCATCAGGCCCGTGACGGCCTCGGGCTGCTCCATCGGCGGCAGGTGGCCGGCCTGCGGCACCCGCGCCAGCCGCGCGCCCGGAATGGCCGCGGCCATTTCCTCGGACAGTTCGGGCGGGGTGAGCTGGTCCTGCTCCCCCACCACCACCAGGGTCGGCACGGCGATGCCGGGCAGCATGGGCCGCGAATCGGGGCGGTGCAGGATGGCCTGCTGCTGCCGCAGGAAGGCCTCGCGGCCGATGCGCTCCGCCATCTCCCGCACCTCGAAGCCCAGCGGCCCGTCCAGATGCGCGGGGTGCAGCAGGCTCGGCAGCAGGCGCGGCGTCACGCCCTTGAACTGGCCCGAGCGCGTCAGCGACATCAGGCCGCGCCGGCGGCGGGATTGTTCCTCGGTATCCGGGCGGGCGCCGGTATCCATCAGCGCCAGCCGCGTCACCCGCTCCGGCGCCCGGCGCATGATCTCCAGCGCCAGGTAGCCGCCCATCGAGAGCCCGGCCAGCGCGAAGCGCCGCGGCGCCACGGCCAGGGCGCGGAGCGCCATCTCGCCCAGGCTGGCATCCTGGGTGGTATCGGCCACCTGGCAGGCGGCTACCCCCTCCAATCCGGCGATCTGGTCGCGCCAGAGCCGCTCGTCGCAGAGCAGGCCGGGCAGCAGCAGCAGGGGATGGAGGGTCATGGGCGGCGGGCTTTCCTCGGGCAGGGCGCTGATCAGCAGTTAACCGCGTCAAAATGCCGGGTAAATGGGCCGAAAACCTTGCCAAGAAGCGCCTTCCGGCGCATAGGGGCGCCGATGCCGGATGAAGGGCCGCGCGGATCGCGCGTGACCGGCCGGCACGATGTGCCCCCATGAGGCCCGCCGCATGGTCGGCGAAGGGACCTACTGCACTTGAGCGATCAGCCTGTCACGCCCGCGGATGCCGCGGCCGAAAACGAGCATTCCGATGCCCTGCCCCCGCCGGACGCCCTGCCCGGCGCTGAACCGGTGGCTGGTCCGCCGGAAGAGCCCGTGACGGTGGCGAAGACCGAGGCCGAGACGCAGGCCGACGAAGAGGCTGCGAGCTGGGACCAGCACGAAGACGAGACGCCCCGCACCGTCTTCGCCGACCTCGGCCTGTCCGAGCTGCTGCTGAAGGGTGTCGAAGACGTCGGCTACCTGCACCCGACGCCGATCCAGGAACAGGCGATCCCCATCGTGCTGATGGGCCGCGACGTGCTGGGCTGCGCCCAGACCGGCACCGGCAAGACCGCCTCCTTCGTGCTGCCCATGATGGACATCCTGGCCGGCTCCCGCGCCAAGGCCCGCATGCCGCGCAGCCTGATCCTGGAGCCGACGCGCGAACTCGCCCTTCAGGTGGCCGAGAACTTCGTCAAGTACGGCCAGCACATGAAGCTGACCCATGCGCTGCTGATCGGCGGCGAGAGCATGGCCGAGCAGACGGATGCGCTGAACCAGGGCGTGGACGTGCTGATCGCGACCCCGGGCCGGCTGCTGGACCTGTTCGACCGCGGCCGCGTCATGCTGGCCGATTGCAAGGTGCTGGTGATCGACGAGGCCGACCGCATGCTGGACATGGGGTTCATCCCCGATGTCGAGCGCATCGTCTCCATGCTGCCGCCGCTGCGCCAGACGCTGTTCTTCTCCGCCACCATGGCGCCCGAGATCCGCAAGCTGGCCGACGCCTTCCTGCAGAACCCGAAGGAGATCACGGTCTCCGCCCCCGCCTCGGTGGCCACCACCATCACGGCCGGGCTGGCGATCGTGCCGGAAGGCGAGAAGCGCCGCGCGCTGCGCAAGCTGCTGAAGCGCGAGCCGGTGCAGAACGCGCTGATCTTCTGCAACCGTAAGCGTGACGTGGATGTGCTCTTCAAGAGCCTGACCAAGCACGGCTTCTCGGTCGGCGCCCTGCATGGCGACCTGGCGCAGTCCGTGCGCTTCGCCACGCTGGAGAAGTTCAAGAACAACGAGCTGCAGTTGCTGGTCTGCTCCGATGTCGCCGCGCGCGGCATCGACATCGGCGGCCTCAGCCACGTCTTCAACTTCGACCTGCCCTTCCATGCGGAGGACTACGTCCACCGCATCGGCCGCACCGGCCGCGCCGGGCGGGAAGGCCATGCCTATTCCATCGCGACGGCCGACGACGCCAAGCTGCTGGCGGCCATCGAATCCCTGACCGGCCATGTGATCCCGCGCATCACCATTGAGGGTATCGAGCCGGTGAGCGAGGAGGAGATGACCGAGGCGCTGGAATCCAAGGGCCGTGGACGCGGCCGTGGCGGCGCACGCCCGGCTGGCCGCGAGGAGCGTGGTGGCCGCCGGCCCGAGAAGGACGCCCGCAGCGGTGGCCGCCGCGAGGAGGCGCCCCGCCGTGGCCGCCGCCGCGACGAGGAGCAGCCCCGCCCGCGGGAAGAGGACGTGGTGGAGGCCCCTGCCGCCATCGCCCCCCTGCCCGAGGAAAACCGCCGCCCGCGCGAGGAGCACCGCCGCCACCGGGAGGAGGAGCGCCCCCGCGCCCCGCGCGAGGAGCATGCGCGCGAGCCGCGCGGCCGCGACGAGCGCCGTGGCCGCGACCGTGACGAGAACCGGCGTGACCGGCGCGACCGCGACGACCTGGGCCCGCCGGTGGTGGGCTTCGGCGATGCGGTGCCGGCTTTCATGCTGATCCCGATACCGCGCACCAAGCGCGACCATCGTGCGTCGGAAAACGACGCCGCCTGAGACGATCCCGGCGCCTTCCAGGCCGGGCCGGGTTGCCGGGGCGGGTCTGGGGCGTCACTCTCCCTCACGCTGAGATCGCGCCACCGGCTGCCCGCCTTCCGGGCCGCCGGCCCGGCCGAGGAGGAAACGCCCATGAACGTCGTCACATCGCAGACCCGCCCCGCCTTCAACTGGGAAGACCCGCTGCTGCTGGAAGACCTGCTCAGCGAGGACGAGCGGATGATCCGCGACGCCGCCCGCGCTTATTGCCAGGAGAAGCTCTTCCCGCGCGTGCTGGAGGCCAACCGGCACGAGGTCTTCCACCGGGAGATCATGAACGAATTCGGCGAGATGGGCTTTCTGGGCGCGACGCTCGACAGCCACGGCTGCGCCGGCGTCAACTATGTCTCCTACGGCCTGATCGCGCGTGAGGTGGAGCGGGTGGACAGCGGTTACCGCTCCGCCTTCTCCGTGCAGTCCTCCCTCGCCATGTTCCCCATCTGGGCCTATGGCACCGACGCCCTGAAGGACCGCGTGCTGCCCGGCATGCAGCAGGGCAAGCTGGTCGGCTGCTTCGGCCTGACCGAGCCCGATGCCGGCTCCGACCCCGCCTCCATGCGCACCCGCGCCAAGGCCGTTGATGGCGGCTACCTGCTCTCCGGCTCCAAGACCTGGATCACCAATTCCCCGATCGCTGATGTCTTCGTGGTCTGGGCCAAGGACGATGCCGGCGACGTGCGCGGCTTCGTGCTCGAGAAGGGCATGAAGGGCCTGACCGCGCCGAAGATCGAGGGCAAGTTCAGCCTGCGCGCCTCGACCACCGGCATGATCATGATGGACGAGGTCTTCTGCCCGGAAGAGAACAAGCTGGACGTGAAGGGCCTGAAGGGTCCCTTCTCCTGCCTCAACCGCGCCCGCTACGGCATCGCCTGGGGCTCGCTGGGCGCCGCCGAGTTCTGCTGGCACGCCGCGCGCGACTACACCATGGGCCGCCAGATGTTCGGCCGCCCGCTGGCGCAGACGCAGCTGATCCAGAAGAAGCTGGCCGACATGCAGACCGAGATCACGCTCGGCCTGCACGGCGTGCTGCGCCTGGGCCGGCTGTTCGACGAGCACCGCGTGGCGCCGGAGATGATCTCCCTGCTGAAGCGCAACAACTGCGGCAAGGCGCTGGATATCGCCCGCGTGGCGCGTGACATGCACGGCGGCAACGGCATCGCGGACGAATACCATGTCATCCGCCACGTGATGAACCTGGAAGCCGTGAACACCTACGAAGGCACCCACGACGTCCATGCCCTGATCCTGGGCCGGGCGCAGACGGGCCTGAACGCCTTCTTCTGAAAGGCTGGAGGGGCTCTGCCCCTCCAGGCCACCCGCTGGGGTGACAGTGTCACCCCAGGCCCCGCCATCAGTTTTGGCACTGGTAGCACGGCGGTTCCGCCGGAGGCCCATGACCTCTCGGCTGCGGCTTTCAGATCCACACGCGGCGGCCTGGCGCCGCCGCGCGTCCTTCAGCCCCGATTCGAAACCCGAAGCGGGGTCCGGGGTGGACTTTCCACCCCGGCAGGGTCCAGGGGCGGCGCCCCTGGCCTGTCCTCAGAGTGCCGCGAGCACCGTCTCCGCCTTGGAGACCTCGAAGGCGCCGGGCTCTTCGATGCCCAGGTAGCTCACCACCCCATCCTTGGCGACGAGGGCGAAGCGCTGGCAGCGGATGCCCATGCCGCGCGCCGTCAGGTCCAGTTCCAGCCCCAGGGCCTTGGTGAAGGCGGCCGAGCCATCGGCCAGCAGCAGCACCTCGTCCTGGATGCCCTGGCTCTCGCCCCAGGCCTTCATCACGAAGGGGTCGTTCACCGCCATGCAGGCGATGGTGTCGACGCCCTTGCCCTTCAGCACCGCCGCCTGCTGCACGAAGCCCGGCAGGTGCTTGGCCGAGCAGGTCGGCGTGAAGGCGCCGGGCACGCCAAACAGCACCACGGTCTTGCCGGAAAAGAGATCCTGCGTGGAGAGTTCGCGCGGGCCTTCGGCGCTGGCCTGGGTCAGCTTGGCCGCGGGGATGGTGTCGCCGATCTTGATGGTCATGGTCACGCTTTCCTGCCGATATGGTCGGCGGTGACTTTTACGCCATCGGCTTTCCTGTCAACCGGGGTGCTTGCACGCCGCCCCTCGCCCCGCCATCTTCAAACCACCATGGCGAGACGCGCGAGCGAGCACGAATTTCCCGAGGCGAGGCTGCCCCGTTCCCCGGCGGGCATGGCGGAAGGCTATCTGGGCGGCCAGCTTCTGGTGGCGATGCCGAGCCTGATGGACCCCCGTTTCGCCCGCGCCGTCATCTGCATCTGCGCGCATTCGGCGGATGGTGCCATGGGCATCGTGCTGAACAAGCCGCTGGAAACGCTGAGCTTCGAGGACCTGCTGAAGCAGCTGGAGGTTGAGCCCCTGCCGCCGCAGCGCCAGATCCGCCTGCTGGCGGGTGGGCCGGTGGAGGGCGGGCGCGGCTTCGTGCTGCACACCGCCGACTGGGAAAGCGATGCCAGCCTGAAGGTCTCCGGCGACCTCGCGCTGACCGCCAGCGTCGATATCCTGAAGGCCATCGCCGGCGGGGGCGGGCCGCGCCAGGGGTTGCTGGCACTGGGCTATGCCGGCTGGGGCCCCGGACAACTGGAGATCGAGATCCAGCGCAATGCTTGGCTGAATGTCACGCCGGACGAGGCGCTGCTCTTCGACAGCCAGCCGGATACCCAGTGGCGGCAGGCCCTGGCCAAGCTGCGGATCGATCCGCTGCTGCTTTCGGCCGATGCCGGCCACGCCTGACGCCGGGAGTTTTTTCTCGCCCGCCCCCGTGCCACGATGCAGGCCCCCTGGAGGAAACAAAGACGATGGATATCGCGGTCGACACACCCTTCATCCGCCTGCACCCGGAGGATACGGTGCTGATCGCCCGGCGCGCGGCCCCTGAAGGCAGCCCGGTAGCCCCCGGCATCCTGGCCGCGACCCGCATTCCGCCCGGCCACAAGGTCGCGATCCGCGCGCATCAGGTGGGCGAGCCGATCAAGCGCTACGGCCAGATCATCGGCTTCGCCACGCAGCCCATCGCGCCCGGTGACTGGGTGCATGTGCAGAATTGCGGCATGGGCGAATTCACCAAGGACTATGCCTGGGGCATGGATGCCAAGCCCACGCTCTACGTGCCCGAGCCCGCAACCTTCATGGGCATCGTGCGGCCGGACGGGCGGGTGGCAACGCGCAACTACATCGGCATCGTCACCAGCGTGAACTGCTCGGCCCATGTGGCCTCGATGATCGCGGATGCCTTCAAGCGCAACCCGTTCGTCGGCAACGACCCGCTGGCCGAATACCCGAACGTGGACGGTGTGGTGGCGCTGACCCACAAGACCGGCTGCGGCATGGGCGACAATGACGGGCTGCGCATCCTGCGCCGCACGCTGGCGGGCTTCGCGCGGCACGTGAACTTCAGCCATGTCATCGCCATCGGCCTGGGCTGCGAGGTCAACCAGATCTCCGGCCTGCTGGAGGAACAGAACCTCGCCGGGCGCCTGCGCAACATGGACATCCAGACCATGGGCGGCACCCGCAAGACGGTGGAAGCCGGCATCGCCTTCGTGAAGGAAGTGCTGGAGGAATCCAACAAGGTCCACCGCCAGCCTGTGCCGGCCAGCCATCTGACGGTGGCGCTGCAATGCGGCGGCTCGGACGGCTATTCCGGCATCACCGCCAACCCGGCGCTGGGCTATGCCTCCGACCTGCTGGTGCGGCACGGCGGCACCGTCATCCTCTCCGAGACGCCGGAAACCTATGGCGCCGAGCACCTGCTGACCCGCCGCGCTGTTTCACGTGAAGTCGGTCAGAAGCTGGTGGACCTGATGGCCTGGTGGGAAGACTACGCCGCCCGCGGGCAGGCGGAGCTGAACAGCAACCCCTCCCCCGGCAACAAGGCGGGCGGGCTGACCACCATCCTGGAGAAGTCGCTGGGCGCCATGGCCAAGGCCGGCACCACCAACCTGACGGCCGTCTACGACTACGCGGCCCCGGTGACGGAGAAGGGCTTCGTCTTCATGGACACGCCGGGTTACGACCCGGTGGCGGCCACCGGGCAGGTGGCGGGCGGCGCCAACATGGTCTGCTTCACCACCGGGCGCGGCAGCGTCTTCGGCTGCAAGCCTGCGCCCTCCATCAAGCTGGCGACCAACAGCGCCATGTACGAGCGGATGGAGGAGGACATGGACGTGAACTGCGGCACCATCCTTTCCGGCCGCGAGAGCGTCGAGGAATGCGGCCAGCGGATCTTCGAGCTGATCCTGCGCGTGGCTTCCGGCGAGCATACCAAGAGCGAAAGCTACGACTTCGGCGCGGCAGAATTCGCGCCATGGCCGATTGGCGCAACGATGTGAAGGAGAAGGCCAGGGGGAATTCCTTCCCCCGGCCTTTTTTCAATCCTGCTCGATCATCTTGCCCCGCGTCTCCGGCAGCCGGACAACGCAGACCAGGGTGATGACGGCGATCAGCGCGATATAGCTGGCCAGGATCCAGGGCGTGCCATTGGCCAGCGCCAGGAACCAGCCAGCGCCCAGCGTACCCACCGAGCCGATCAGCGCGCCGATCTGCTGCACGAAGGAAATGCCGCTGGCGCGCATGCGGGTGGGAAACAGCTCCGCGAAGAAGGCGGCCTGGGGCGCGTACATGGCGGCATGGCCGATGGCCAGGGTGCCGACCAGCATGATCCAGATCAGCGGCTGGTGGTCGCCATAGACCACCCAGAAGGTGGGATAGACCAGCGCCAGGTTGACCGCCGCACCCAGCAGGTAGACCGGCTTGCGCCCGATGCGGTCGGACAGCATGCCGAACAGCGGCAGCGCGATCAGTTCCAGCAGGATGGCGATCAGCGTGGCTTCCGTCATCACGCTGCGGTCGATGCCGCGGGACACCGCATAGGCGGTGATGATGACGGCATAGGTGGTGAAGACCGTCGCCTCCAGCAGCTTGGCGCCGATGCCCAGGATCACCGGGCGCGGATATTCGCGCAGCATGCGGGACAGCGGGTTGGGCTCGCGCTGGGCGCCCTCGCGCTTGAACAGCGGCGATTCCGAGAGATGCAGGCGGATATACATGCCGATGCCCACCAGCACGGCGCTGAGCAGGAAGGGAATGCGCCAGCCCCAGGAGAGGAAGGCCTCTTCCGACAGGGTGGAGGTCAGCAGCGCGAAAAGCCCCAGCGGCAGCACGAAGCCGGCCGGCGCGCCCAGCTGCACCAGCGCGCCATAGAAGCCGCGTGAGCGTGCGGGCGCATGTTCGCAGGTGATCAGGATGGCATTGCCCTGCTCGCCACCGATGCCGAAGCCATGGATCAGCCGCACGATCACCAGGATGATGGCACCGGCCGAACCGATGGTCTCATAGGTCGGCAGCAGGCCGACGACGAAGGTGGCGATGCCCACCATCAGCAGCGTGGTCACCAGCGCCGACTTGCGCCCCTTGCGGTCGCCGATGATGCCGAAGACCAGGCCGCCGATCGGCCGCGCCAGGAAGCCGGCGGCATAGGTGCCGAGCGCCACCAGCGAACCCACCAGGGGGCTCAGCTCCGGAAAGAAGAGCTTGTTGAAGACCAGGGCCGAGGCCGTGGCATAGATGAAGAAGTCATACCATTCGACGGTGCTGCCGATGCAGGAAGCCAGCGCCACCTTCCGCAGCATGGCGGGGGAAGCTTCCGTTGGCGCGCCTGCCGCGGCCGGAACGGTGGTCGTGCTCACATCCAATCCTCCTGTGGCATCGGCAGAAGAAGGACGTGGGCCGGCAAGGAAAGCTGGGCGCAGTCTCCGCGCGGCGGTGGGTCGTGTTCCTCTGCGCGATGTTGTTCTGCCCCCGCGCTGGGGATGCAGCAGGAATACTACCATACATGAATAGCAGGCAAGTGGCCACGAGGCGGCCGGGAACGGCGTCACACCGTCAGCAGCCGCCGCACCGCCTCCTCGTCCAGCGTGCCCGACTGGCCGGCCAGGGCCACCTCTCCCCGCACCAGGATGGCGAGTTCATCACCCAGCTCGCGGGCGAATTCGTAATATTGCTCCACCAGCACCACCGCCATGTTCCGCTGCCGGGCCAGCAGGGCGATGACGCGGGCGATGTCTTTTATGACATTGGGCTGGATGCCCTCGGTGGGCTCATCCAGGATCAGCAGGCGCGGGCGCGCGGTCAGGGCGCGGGCAATGGCCAGCTGCTGCTGCTGCCCACCCGAAAGGTCGCCGCCCCGCCGGCGCAGGAACTGCTTCAGGATGGGGAAAAGCTCGAAGATATCGTCGGTGAGCTTCGACCCGCGCGGCGCGGCGGCCAGGGCGGTCTCCAGGTTCTCCTTCACGGTCAGGAAGGGGAAGATCTCCCGCCCCTGCGGCACATAGCCGATGCCCGCCCGCGCCCGGTCGGCGGCGGCAAGGCCGGAGATATCCCGCCCCTCCCAGACGATGCGTCCGCCCCGGATGCGCTCCAGCCCCACGATGGCCCGCATCAGCGAGGATTTGCCCACCCCGTTGCGCCCCAGCACGCAGGTGATCCGCCCCGGGTCGGCGCCGAGGGAGACGCCGCGCAGCGCCCGGCTGGCGCCATAGAAGAGGTCGATGCCTTCCACCCGCAGCATGGCTCAGCGTCCCAGATAGACTTCGATGACCCGTGGGTCGTTCTGCACATGGTCGATGCTGCCTTCGGAGAGCACCGTGCCCTCGCAGAGCACCGTCACCTTCTCCCCCAGCGCGCGGACGAATTCGAGGTCGTGTTCCACCACCACCACCGAACGCTGCCCGGCGATGCGGCGCAGCAGGGCGGCGGTGTGCTCCGTCTCCTGGTCCGTCATGCCCGCCACGGGCTCGTCCACCAGCAGCAGCTGCGGCTCCTGCATCAGCAGCATGCCGATCTCCAGCCATTGCCGCTGGCCGTGGGACAGGATGGCGGCGCGGTCCCGCGCCCGTTCCGCCAGCCCGATCTCCTCCATCACACCCTCGATGCGCCGGCGCGCCGGGGCGCCCAGCACCCAGCGCAGGCAGGACCAGGGGTCGCGCGGCGCCTTCAGCGCCAGCTCGAGGTTCTCGAAAACCGTCAGCGCATCGAAGACCGTGGGCTTCTGGAACTTGCGGCCGATGCCGAGATTGGCGATGGCGGGCTCGTCCAGCCGCGTCAGGTCATGCTCGCCGAAGCGCACCACGCCGGTGGTGGGGCGGGTCTTGCCGGTGACGATATCCATCATCGTGGTCTTGCCGGCGCCATTGGGGCCGATGATGGCGCGCAGCTCCCCCGGCTCGATGATCAGGGAGAGGTTGTTCAGCGCCCGGAAGCCATCGAAGACCACGGAGACGCCATCGAGGTAGAGGGAGGAACCGCTCATGCCACCGATCATTGCCCTGGCCCCTTGCTCATCAGCCCCGCCAGCCCGCGCGGCAGGAAGAGCGTGACGGCCACAAACAGCCCGCCCAGCACGAAAAGCCAGAGATCGGGCGCGAAGGAGGTCAGCCAGGTCTTCAGCGCATTGACCGAGAAGGCGCCGAGCAACGCCCCCACCAGCGTGCCGCGCCCGCCGACCGCCACCCAGATCACGGCCTCGATGGAGTTGCCCGGGCTGAACTCGCCGGGATTGATGATGCCGACCAGCGGCACGTAGAGCGCCCCCGCCAGCCCCGCCAGCATGGCGGAAAGCACGAAGACCGAGAGCTTCACATGCGTGGTGTTGTAGCCCAGGAAGCGGACGCGGCTTTCGGCATCACGCACCGCCACCAGCACGCGGCCGAGCTTGGACTGCGTGATATGGCGGCAGAGCAGCAGCGACAGCCCCAGCACCGCCAGCGCCGCGTAGAAGAGCATGGCGCGCGTGCCGCCGGAATTCAGCGGCATGCCCAGCAGTTCCTTGAAATCGGTGAAGCCGTTGTTGCCACCGAAGCCCATGTCATTGCGGAAGAAGGCCAGCATCAGCGCATAGGTCATGGCCTGCGTGATGATGGAGAGATAAACGCCGGTGATGCGGGACCGGAAGGCGAGGTAACCCACCACCCCCGCCAGCAGCCCCGGCACCAGCAAAGCCATCAGCAGCGCGAAGGGAAAACTGGAAAAGCCCCACCAGGTCCAGGGCAGTTCCGTATAGCCCAGGAAGACCATGAAATCCGGCAGCACCGGGTTGCCATAGACGCCGCGCGGCCCGATCAGCCGCATCAGGTGCATGCCCATGGCATAGCCGCCGAGGGCGAAGAAGGCGCCATGGCCGAGGCTGAGGATGCCGGCATAGCCCCAGGCGAGGTCGATCGCCAGCGCCAGCACGCCGTAGCAGATCCATTTTCCCGTGACGGCGACAACGAAGTCCGAGACATGCAGCGCCGAATCCACCGGCAGGCGGTTCAGCAGCGGCAGCAGCGCCAGGATGGCGAGGCCCGCCAGCAGCAGCCCGCGCAGGACCAGCGCGCCATGCAGGCGCGGCGGCGGGGCCAGGGTGGTTGTCGCGCTCATTGTTCCGCAGCCCTTCCCTTGAGGGCGAAGAGGCCCTTCGGCCGCCGCTGGATGAACAGCATGATGCCCACCAGCACGGCGATCTTCGCCAGCACCGCCCCGGCCCAGGGCTCCAGCATCTTGTTGACGAGGCCCAGGGTGAAGGCGCCGATCATGGTGCCGGCAAGGCTGCCGACACCGCCGAAGACCACCACCATGAAGCTGTCGATGATGTAGCCGGTGCCGAGGTTGGGGGAGACATTGTCGATCTGGCTCAGCGCCACCCCCGCCATGCCGGCGATGCCCGAGCCGAAGGCGAAAGTCATGGCATCCACCCGCCCGGTGCGGATGCCCATGGTGCTGGCGATGCGCCGGTTCTGCACCACCGCCCGCATCTCCAGCCCGAAGCGGGTGAAGCGGATGGCGGCGATGGTGACAGCCAGCACCAGCAGCGCGAAGAGAATGATCCAGAGCCGGTTCTGCGTCACCTCCACCCCGCCGGGCAGGGTGACGATGCCCTGCATCCAGGCCGGGCTGGTGACCTCCTGGTTCTGCGCACCGAAGATCAGCCGCACCGCCTGCTGCAAAATCATGCCGACGCCGAAGGTCATCAGCAAAGTCTCCAGCGGGCGGCCGTAGAGATGGCGGATCAGCATGCGCTCCAGCGCCACGCCCACGGCGGCAGCCACCAGAAAGGCGGCGGGCACGGAAAGCGGCAGCGACCAGGGCGCCAGCGGCGTCGCGCGCAGCAGGCCCTGCACCACCACGGTGGTATAGGCGCCCAGCATCACCATCTCGCCATGCGCCATGTTGATGATGCCCATCACCCCGAAGGTGACGGCCAGGCCCAGCGCCGCCAGCAGCAGCACGGAACCCAGCGAGAGGCCCTGGAAGGCGGTTTCCGCCGCGCGGCGCAGTTGCAGGCGCTTGTCGATGGCGGCGATGGCGCCATCGATCTCGGGCGCGAGGTCCGGGTTGGCGGCGCGCGCTTCCAGCAGCAGGGAGCGCGCTTCCGGCGAGCCGGTGCCGCCCAGCAGCAGGATGCCCTGGCGCCTCGCCGCGACATCCGGCGCCGCGAGGCGGGAGGCCGCCAGCGCCTGCTCCATCGCCGGGCGCACGGCGGCATCGCCCTCGCGCCCCAATGCGTCTTCCAGCAGGGCGATGTTGTCGGTGCTGCGGGCGCGGAACAGGCCCTGCGCGGCGGCGATGCGCGCGGCGGGCTCGGGCGCCGCCAGTTCCAGCCGGCCGAAGGCGCCGCGCAGGGCACCGCGCACGCGGTTATTGATGCGCACCGCCTCCAGCGGGGCCGTGGGGGCGGGCGCGCCGGTCAGCGCCTCCCGCCCACCGATCACCAGCACCCCCTCCGGCGTCTTTTGCAGACGGCCTTCGGAGAGCGCGCGCAGGATCGGCAAGGCACGCGGGTCCCCCAGGGCGCCGAGGCGGTCCACCGCCTCAGCCTGGGCCGCGAAGCCGCCGGCCAGGCCGGCGGCGGCAGTCTGGACGCCGTCCTGCGCCCGCAGCGGCGCTGCCAGCAGCAGGAACGCCGCCACGAGGCACAGGAGGCGCGACATCAGCCGGCCTTGGCGCGGCTGGCGTTCTCCGGGATGTAGGGCGACCAGTTCTCGGCCTTGATGGCCTGCGGCGTCTTGTAGACGATGCTGAACTGCCCATCCGCCTGGATCTCGCCGATCATCACCGGCTTGGAGAGATGGTGGTTCTCCCACATCTGCTCCGTGTAGCCGGAGGGCGCATCGACCTTCTGGCCATACATCGCCGTGCGCACCGCATCCACCGCCGTGCTCTTGGCCTGGGCCACCGCCTGCGCCCACATCCTGAAGCCGGTATAGGTGGCCTCCATCGGGTCGTTGGTGACGCGCTTGTCGTTCTTGATGTAGCTGCCCCACATCTTCTTGAACTCGGTGTTCACCGGGCTCTCGACGCTCATGAAGTAGTTCCAGGCGGCCAGGTGGCCGACCAGCGGCTTGGTGTCGATGCCGGCCAGCTCCTCCTCGCCCACGCTGAAGGCAACGCAGGGGATGTCCTCGGCCTTGATGCCCTGGTTGCCCAGCTCACGGTAGAAGGGCACGTTGGCATCGCCGTTGATGGTGGAGACGATGGCTGTCTTCTTGCCCTGGCCGGCGAACTGCTTGACGCGGGAGACGATGCCCTGCCAGTCGGAATGGCCGAAGGGCGTGTATTCTTCCATGATGTCGGCATCCGCGATGCCCTTCTTGTTCAGGAAGGCGCGCAGGATGCGGTTGGTGGTGCGGGGATAAACATAGTCGGTGCCCAGCAGCACGATGCGCTTGGCGCCGCCGCCATCCTCGCCCATCAGGTATTCCACCGCCGGGATGGCCTGCTGGTTCGGCGCGGCGCCGGTATAGAACACGTTCTTGGACTGCTCCTCGCCCTCATACTGCACGGGATAGAACAGCAGGCCGTTCAGTTCCTCGAAGACCGGCAGGACGGATTTGCGGGACACCGAGGTCCAGCAGCCGAAGGTGACATCCACCTTATGCACCTGCAGCAGCTCGCGCGCCTTCTCGGCAAACAGCGGCCAGTTGGAGGCGGGGTCCACCACCACGGCTTCCAGCTTGCGGCCCAGGATGCCGCCCTTCTTGTTCTGGTCCTCGACCATCATCAGCACGGTGTCGCGCAGCGCCGTCTCGCTGATCGCCATGGTGCCGGACAGCGAATGCAGCACGCCCACCTTGATGGGGCCGGTGCCCTGGGCGAAGGCGGGACGGATGGCCGGCAGCGCCAGGGCGCCGGCGGCGCCAGCCAGCAAGGCGCGGCGGGAGAAGGGGGTCCGGACGGTCATGGATCGCTCTCCTGGGGCAATGGCGGGGGCCGCCTTGCAATGGATGCGCCCAGTCTCGCGGCAATCCTTCCGGGGGCGTTATACGTCAAATGACGTAGGCGGGGCCTGCTTGACCCTGCGGCCGGCCCTGCCCCACTCTTCCCGCCAGAGCACCCCCAGGGACATCGCATGGCGACACGCCAGCGCATCATGCGCATCCGGCGCGACTACAACCGCTGGGTGGCCGACGAAACGATGGAGGACTATGCCCTCCGCTTCACGGCGGAAAGCGCGCGGAAATGGTCCGCCTTCCGGGTGGCCAATACCGCGCTGGGCTCCATTTCCTTCCTGGCGCTGGAAGCGATCGGCGGCGCCCTGACCGTGGCGCATGGCTTCACCAACAGCATCGCCGCGATCCTGTTCGTGTCCGCGCTGATCTTCGTGGCGTCATGGCCCATCTGCCTGAACGCGGCGCGGGCGGGCGTGGATATCGACCTGCTCAGCCGTGGCGCCGGCTTCGGCTATATCGGCTCCACCATCACCTCGCTGATCTATGCCAGCTTCACCTTCATCTTTTTCGGCATCGAGGCCGTCATCCTCGCCGCCATGCTGGACAGTTTCTTCAATGTCCCGCTCTGGCTCGGCTACATTCTTTGCGCCGTGGTGGTGGTGCCGCTGGTCACGCATGGCATCACCTTCATCAGCCGCGTGCAGACCTGGACGCAGCCGCTCTGGCTGGTGCTGAACGTGCTGCCCCTGGTGGCGCTGCTGGTGGCGCACCCCGAATGGATCGAAGGCTGGACCGCTTACGGCGGCGAGCATGGCACGGGCGGCTTTAACCTCCTGGCCTTCGGCGCCGCCGCCTCCGTGCTCTTCGCGCTGATCACCCAGACTGCGGAACAGGTGGATTACATCCGCTTCCTGCCGCCGCGCAGAACGCAGAAGCCCTGGGTCTGGTGGGGCGCGCTGCTGGCGGGCGGGCCGGGCTGGATCGTCTTCGATGTGCTCAAGCTGCTCGCGGGCTCTTTCCTCGCCTATGCCGGGCTGCAAGCCGGGCTCTCCGTGGCGCAGGCGGTGCAGCCGGCGGAGATGTACCGCCTCGCCTTCGGGGCACTGATCGGCTCGCCCGTGCTGGTGCTGGTCGCGACATCCGTTTTCGTCGCGCTGTCACAGATAAAAATCAACGTCACCAATGCCTATGCGGGCTCGCTGGCCTGGTCCAACTTCTTCTCGCGGCTGACGCATAGCCATCCGGGCCGCGTGGTCTGGCTGGTCTTCAACATCGCCGTGGCGCTGCTGCTGATGGAGCTTGGCGTCTACAACACCATCGAGCAGGTGCTGTTCATCTACTCCAATGTCGCGGCGGCCTGGATGGGCGCGCTGGTGGCAGACCTTGCAGTGAACAAGCCGCTCGGCCTCAGCCCGCCAGGCATCGAGTTCAAGCGCGCGCATCTCTACGACGTGAACCCGGTGGGCGTCGGCAGCATGCTGCTTTCGGTGCTGGTCTCCTTCCTGGCCTATTACGGCTTTCTCGGCCCGCTGGCGCAGGCCATGTCCACCTTCATCGCCTTCGGCACCGCCTTCGCCGCCGCGCCGGTGCTGGCCTGGGCCACCGGCGGGCGCTTCTATCTGGCGCGCAAGCCGCGCGCCGCCTGGGCGCGGAATCCCGCCCTCTCCTGCGTCATCTGCGAGCATGACTTCGAGCCGCGCGACATGGCCTATTGCCCCGTCTATACCGGCCCCATCTGCTCGCTCTGCTGTTCGCTGGATGCGCGCTGCGGCGATGGCTGCAAGCCGCATGCGCGCCTCTCCGCCCAGGTCATGACGCCGCTGCGCGCCGCCCTGCCGGCGCCGCTGCTGCGCGCGCTGTCCACGCCGGTCGGCTCCTTCACGGTGGTCTTCCTGCTTTTCGCTGCCACCATCAGCATCGTCTTCCTTGGCATCCGCGCCCAGGCGCCAGCCAGCGCCGATCTCGACGCCGCCTTCTGGAAGGCTTTCTTCGTGCTGATGGTCATCGGCGGCATCACCGCCTGGACGCTGGTGCTGGCGCATAACAGCCGCGCCGTGGCGCAGGAGGAAACCCGCCGCCAGACCAGCCTGCTGATGAGCGAGATCCGCGCCCACAAGCGCACCGACGCCGCGCTGCAAAAGGCCAAGGAGAACGCCGAGGCCGCCAACATGGCCAAGAGCCGCTACGTGATCGGCATGTCGCATGAGCTGCGCTCGCCGCTCAACGCCATCCTCGGCTATGCGCAACTGCTGGAACGCGACCCCGCCATCCCCGAACGCCGCCGCGACGGCCTGCGCACCATCCGCCGCTCCGGCGAGCATCTGGCGGCGCTGATCGAGGGCCTGCTGGATATCTCCAAGATCGAGGCCGGGCGCATCGAACTCTACCGCGACGAGATCCGCTTTCCGGACTTCCTGGACCAGATCGTGCAGATGCTGCGGCTGCAGGCGGAGGCGAAGGGCATCGCCTTCTCCTTCGACGCGCCGCCCCGCCTGCCGGAGATCGTGCATACCGACGAGCGGCGGCTGCGGCAGATCCTGATCAACCTGCTCTCCAATGCCATCAAATTCACCCGCGCGGGCAGCGTCACCCTGGGCCTGCGCTTCCGCTCCGAGGTCGCGGAATTCGAGGTCATCGACACCGGCATCGGCATCGCCGAGGAAGACCTCGCCCGCGTCTTCGAGCCCTTCCAGCGCGGCGCCAATGTCCATGCGCCCTCCACCCCCGGCGTCGGCCTCGGCCTCACCATCACCAGGACGCTGACGGAGGTGATGGGCGGCGAGATCTCCGTCACCAGCAGGCTGGGCGAAGGCAGCCGCTTCCGCGTCCGGCTGCTGCTCTCGGGCAAGGGACATGCGCCAGCGGTGGTGGAACACCGCATCTCCGGCCGCGCCGGCGCCAGCCAGCCGCTGCGCGTGCTGGTGGCCGATGACGACCCCGCCCACCGCGCCCTGGTGGCCGACCTGCTGGAGCCGCTGGGCTTCGCCACCCGCCTCGCCAGCGACGGCGCCACCTGCCTGGCGCTGGCGGCGGCGGAAGCGCCGGATCTCTTCCTGCTCGACATCGCCATGCCCGGCATGACCGGCTGGGAGCTGGCCCGGCGGCTGCGGGAGGCGGGGCAGACCGCGCCCATCGTCATGGTCTCCGCCAATGCGCTGGAACTGGGCCCGCCCGGGGAGGGCCAGCACCACAACGACGTGCTGACCAAGCCCATCTCCGTCACCGCCCTGCTGGAGAAGATCGGCCAGTTGCTCGGCATTTCCTGGACCTTCGCCGACCCGCCGCCCACTGCCGCCCCCGCCGCGCGGCTGACGCCGGCCCAGGCCGCCAATCTGCGCCAGCTCGCCGCCATCGGCTATGTCGGCGGCATCCGCGAACGGCTGGACGCGCTGGAAGCCGAGGCACCGGAGGCCGCCCCCGCCATTGCCGCCCTGCGCGGCTATATCTCCGACTACCGGCTCGATGCCTTCATGGCCGCGCTGCCGAAGGAAGATGCCTGATGGAACGCCGCGACATCGTGCTGGTGGTGGATGATGCCCCGGGCACCCTGGGCCTGCTGAACGACACGCTGGAATCCGCCGGCTACATGGTGCTGGTGGCGCAATCCGCCGCCGCCGCCATGACCGTGATCGAGCGCATCACCCCCGATATCGTGCTGATGGATGCCGTCATGCCCGGCATGGACGGTTTCGAGGCCTGCCGCCGCATGAAGCGCAACGCATCGCTGATCTCGGTCCCCGTCATCTTCATGACGGGCCTGACGGAAAGCGAGGATGTGGTGCGCGGCTTCGATGCCGGCGGCGTCGATTACGTCATCAAGCCCGTGGCGCCCGATGAGGTCCTGGCCCGCATCAGCGCCCATCTGGCCAATGCGCGCCTGACCCGCAGCGCCCATGCCGCGCTGGATGTCGCCGGCCGCTTCCTGCTGGCGGTGGACCGCGACGGCACCGTGCTCTGGGCCACGCCGCAGGCCGCCAGCCTGCTGCGCCTGGCCAACCCGGCCGATGCCAGCCTGCCCGGCTGGCAGCCCCTGGCCGATGCCCAGGTGCCCCGCCTGCCACCCGTGCCGCTGCCCGATGGCCGCCGGCTGGAGTTCCACCATGTCGGCCAGATCGAGCCCGAGGAACTGCTGCTGCGCGTCACCGCCACCGACCCGAAGCGGGAGGAAGCCGTGCTGCGCGACCGCCTGGGCCTGACGGCGCGGGAGGCCGAAGTGCTGCTCTGGCTCGGCCGCGGCAAGAGCAACCGCGACATCGCCGAGATCCTGACCATGAGCCCGCGCACGGTGAACAAGCACCTGGAAGGCATCTTCGCGAAACTCGGCGTGGAGAACAGGGCCTCCGCCGCCGCGCTGGCGGTGCGCGTGCTGGGTGGCGGGTAAGGCCAGGGGAATGAATTCCCCTGGACCCCTTCTTTTGTCTTCGAGTTCACCAGACGAAACATGCGGCTCCAGGACTGGAAGAAAAAAGATGGGGGCTTGGGGGAATTCTTCCCCCGACCTTCTTCCCGCCCCGCCCCAGCCTTGGCAGAGTGCCGCCCGATGCCGCTTCCCCTCCCCCGCCACCAACGCGCCCATGGCCGGGCGGAGCTGGGCTTCGCCCGGACGGAGCGCGGCACCGTGCTGCGGCACCTCTTCCATGCCGCGCCGCTGCGCGTGCTGTTTCCCACACCGGAGCCGGACGACCTGCCGCTGGCCGCACTGGTGAATGTCGGTGGCGGCCTGGCCGGCGGGGATTCGCTGGAGATCGAGGTCAGCCTCGCGGCCGGCGGCGGCGCCAGCCTGACCACGCCAGCCGCCGAGAAGGTCTATCGCAGCCTGGCGGAGCCGACGCGCCTGTCCACGCGACTGGAAGTTGCCGAGGGCGCCACGCTGGAATGGCTGCCGCAGGAGACCATCCTGTTCGACGGCGCGCGGCTGGAGCGGCGGATGCAGGCCCGCCTCGCCCCCGGTGCCCGGCTGCTGGCGGCGGAGATGCTGGTCTTCGGCCGTGTCGCGCGCGGGGAGCGGCTGGGGCACGGGGCGCTGTTCGATTCCTGGCGGCTGTGGCGCGGCGGGCGGCTGCACTGGGCCGATGCCACGGATCTGTCGGGCGATATCGCTGCGCGGCTGTCGGCGCCTTTCGGCTTCGCGGGGGCCGAGGCCAGTGCCCTGCTGCTGCTGGCCGCCAGCGTGGAGGAAGCCAGCGCGGGCCGCGATCTGCTGCGCGCGGCGGGGCATGAGGCGACGCTGGCCCGCCCTGGCCTGCTGCTGGCGCGCTTCCTGGGCCCGGCGGGCGCCGTGCGGGAGGCGCTGGCCGGTGCCATCCCGGTGCTGCGCGCCGGCGTGCTGGGCCTGCCCGCGCGCCTGCCGCGCTTGTGGACGAGTTGAGCGCGCCAGCGCCGGAATGAACCCCCGAAGGAGAGCCCCATGCATCTGACGCCGCGCGAGAAGGACAAGCTGCTGATTGCCATGGCGGCGGAGGTGGCGCGCAGGCGGCTCTCACGCGGGGTGAAGCTGAATCATCCCGAGGCCATCGCCCTGATCACCGATTACGTGGTGGAAGGCGCGCGGGACGGCCGCAGCGTGGCGGAACTGATGCGCGATGGCGCCACCGTGCTGCGCCGCGAGCAGGTGATGGAAGGCATCCCGGAGATGATCCACGAGATCCAGGTGGAAGCCACCTTCCCCGATGGCACCAAGCTCGTCACCGTCCACAACCCGATCCGCTGAAGGAACGCGCCATGATTCCTGGTGAAGTCATCGTCGCGTCTGGTGAGATCGAGTTGAACGCGGGGCGGGAGGCGGTGGAGCTGGAAGTGGCCAATACCGGCGACCGGCCGATCCAGGTCGGCAGCCACTACCATTTCTTCGAGACCAATCCGGCGCTGCATTTCGACCGCGCGCAGGCGCGCGGGCGGCGGCTGGATATCGCCGCCGGCACCGCCATGCGCTTCGAGCCCGGGCAGAGCCGCCGCGTGCGTCTGGTGGAATACGGTGGGGACCGCATCGTGCACGGCTTCCGCGGCGAGACGGAAGGGAAGGCCTGAGCCATGGCAACGAGAATCTCCCGCACCGCCTATGCCGGCATGTATGGCCCCACCGTGGGCGACAAGGTGCGGCTGGCGGATACCGAGTTGTTCGCCGAAGTGGAGCGCGACCTCACCACCTATGGCGAGGAGGTGAAGTTCGGCGGCGGCAAGGTCATCCGCGACGGCATGGGGCAAAGCCAGCGCTCGCGCGAACAAGGCGCGATGGATACCGTCATCACCAATGCGCTGATCATCGACCACTGGGGCATCGTCAAGGCCGATGTGGGGCTGAAGGACGGGCGCATCGCCGCCATCGGCAAGGCCGGCAACCCGGATACGCAGCCGGGCGTGGATATCGTCATCGGGCCGGGCACGGAGATCATCGCCTGCGAGGGGCGCATCCTGACCGCCGGCGGCATCGACCCGCATATCCATTTCATCTGTCCGCAGCAGATCGAGGAAGCGCTGGCCTCCGGCGTCACCACCATGTTCGGCGGCGGCACTGGCCCGGCGCATGGCACGCTGGCCACCACCGCGACCCCCGGCCCCTGGCACATGGCGCGGATGCTGCAGGCGGCGGAAAGCTTCCCGATGAACCTCGGCTTCCTCGGCAAGGGCAACGCAGCCCTGCCGGATGGGCTGGAGGAACAGATCCGCGCCGGCGCCTGCGGGCTGAAGCTGCATGAGGACTGGGGCACCACGCCCAAGGCCATCGACACCTGCCTGCGCGTGGCAGATGCATTCGACATCCAGATCGCCATCCATACCGACACGCTGAACGAGAGCGGCTTTGTCGAGGATACCATCAAGGCCATCGGCGGCCGCGCCATCCAGGCCTTCCATACCGAGGGCGCGGGCGGCGGCCATGCGCCGGATATCCTGCGCGTCATCGGCGAGCCGAATTTCCTGCCCAGCTCTACCAACCCCACCATGCCCTACACGGTGAATACCGTGGACGAGCATCTCGACATGCTGATGGTCTGCCACCACCTGGACCCACGCATCGCCGAGGACGTGGCCTTCGCGGAATCCCGCATCCGCAAGGAAACCATCGCATCCGAGGATATCCTGCACGACCTCGGCGCCATTTCCATGATGTCCTCGGACAGCCAGGCGATGGGGCGGGTGGGCGAGGTGATCATCCGCACCTGGCAGACCGCGCATAAGATGAAGCAGCAGCGCGGCCGCCTGCCGGGCGAGACGGGCGACAACGACAACCTGCGCATCCGCCGCTTCATCAGCAAGTACACCATCAACCCCGCCATCGCGCAGGGCATCAGCGAGCATGTCGGCAGCATCGAGGTCGGCAAGCTGGCGGATCTGGTGATGTGGTCGCCCGCCTTCTTCGGCGTGAAGCCGGAGATGGTGCTGAAATGCGGCACCATCGCTATGGCGCCGATGGGCGACCCCAATGCCTCCATCCCGACGCCGCAGCCGGTGCATTACCGACCGATGTTCGGCGGCTATGGCCGCGCCATGCAGGCCAGCAGCGTAACCTTCGTCTCGGCCGCCTCGCTGGAGCGCGACCTCGCCGGCAGCCTCGGCCTCAACCGTCGCCTGCTGCAGGTGAAGAACACCCGCAATATCGGCAAGCGCGACATGGTGCTGAACGACGCGCTGCCACGCATCGAGATCGACCCTGAGACCTACGAGGTCCGTGCCGATGGCGAATTGCTGATCTGTGAACCCGCCGCCGTGCTGCCCATGGCGCAACGCTATTTCCTGTTCTGAGCCCTGCCATGACCGAAACCACCCTCCCCCGCGCCACCCAGGTCTTGCCCGCCGGCCAGTGGCAGGCGCGCACCGCCAGGGACAGCATCACCGCCGGCTTCGACGACCGCCACCGCCGCCGCAAGCGCTACACCGGTGAGAAAGGACTCAGCTTTCTGCTGGACCTTCCCGAAGCCATCGCGCTGCGGGATGGCGACGGCCTGCTGCTGGAAGGCGGCGGCGTGGTGCTGGTGCGCGCGGCGCCGGAACCGTTGATCGAGGTGCGCGGTAGCAGCACCGAACATCTGCTGCGGCTGGCCTGGCATCTCGGCAACCGCCACCTGCCGGCCGAGATCAGCGGCGAGCGCATCCTGATCCGCGAGGACCATGTCATCCTGCGCATGTTGCAGGGCCTTGGCGCCACCGTGGCCAAGGTGGAAGCGCCCTTCAACCCCGAGGGCGGCGCCTATGGCGAGCACAACCGCCACACCGGCCACCGCCACGGCGAATTGCACGATCATGGCGATGGCCATCTCCACGCCCACTGACACGGCGGCGTTGGCGCGGCTGCTGAACTGGCTTTCGCCCGCCTATCCCGTCGGGGCTTATACCTACAGCCACGGCCTGGAACGCGCAGTGGAGGATGGCGCGGTGCGCGACCGCGCCACGCTGGTGGATTACGTCACGGCGGTGCTGGAGGCCGGTGCGGGGCGCATCGACGGCGCCTTGCTGGCCGCCGCCCATCGCGCCGCCGAGGCCGGGGATGACGCCGCGCTGGACACGGTGGCGGACCTCGCCGCCGCCTGGCGCGGCACCGCCGAGACGGCGCTGGAAACCATGGCGCAGGGCAGCGCCTTCCTGCGTGTCACCACCGTCGCCTGGCCGGATGCGCGGCTTTCTGCCTTCGCGCGACGGCATGGCAACAGCATCGCGCATCCGGTGGCGCTGGGTGCCGCCGCCGCTTGGCAGGATGTGCCGCTGCGCGCCACGCTCTTCGGTTTCCTGGCCGGGTTCGCGGCCAATATCGTCTCGGCGGGCGTGCGGCTGGTGCCGCTGGGGCAGACGGATGGGCAGCTCGCCACAGCCGCGCTGCTGCCCGCCATCGAAGCCGCCACCGAAGCGGGCCTTGCCGCCGATCTCGACCGCCTCGGCACCGCCGCGCCGGCGCTCGACCTTTTCTCCCTGCGTCACGAGACGCAATACACAAGGCTTTTCCGCTCATGAACGCTGTGTCCCGTGGCCCCTCGGCCAACGGCCCCTTCCGCGTCGGCATCGGCGGCCCCGTCGGCTCCGGCAAGACGGCGCTGACCGACCGGCTTTGCAAGCACCTGCGCGATGCGCACAACATCGCCGTCATCACCAACGACATCTACACGCGGGAGGATGCCGAGTTCCTGACCCGCTCCGGGGCGCTGGAACCCGACCGCATCATCGGCGTCGAGACCGGCGGCTGCCCGCATACCGCCATCCGCGAGGATGCGTCCATCAACCTCGCCGCCGTGGACGAGATGAACAGCCGCTTTCCCGGCCTGGAAGTGCTGTTCATCGAAAGCGGCGGCGACAACCTGGCCGCCACCTTCAGCCCGGAGCTGGCGGACCTGACGATCTATGTCATCGACGTCTCGGCCGGCGACAAGATCCCGCGCAAGGGCGGGCCGGGCATCACGCGCTCCGACCTGCTGGTGATCAACAAGACCGACCTCGCGCCGCTGGTGGGCGCCGACCTCTCGGTGATGGACCGGGACTCGAAAAAGATGCGCGGAGAGCGCCCCTTCATCTTCACCAATCTCAAGGCCAACCAGGGCGTGGCGGAGATCGCGGATTTCGTGCTGAAGGCGGGTGGGATCGTCGCATAAGGAAGGCTGGGGAATGAATTCCCCAGGCCCCTTCTTTTTTCTTCCAGTTCAAGCGCGTGCATAGGCAGGGCCGCGAATCCTGAAGTTCGAAAAAGGAAGAAGGGGGGCCGGGGGAATTCCTTCCCCCGGCCTTCTTCACGCCGCCACCGCCACCGGAACCTGGGCACACGCCAGGATATCATCCGCGATCCGCAGGCTGAGCGCCGCGATGGTCAGCGTCGGGTTCGCCCAGCCCGAGGTCGGGAAAAGCGAGCTTCCCGCCACGTAGAGATTCGAGATCCCGTGCACCCGCGCGCGGGCATCCGTCACGCCCCGGCGTGGGTCGGAGGACATGCGCGTGGTGCCCATGTGGTGATAGCCGCCGATCGGGTGGGTGCTGACCAGCGGGTCCGTCTGCCACTGGCGCGGGGTTTCCGCCAGCCAGGGGGCGGGGTCCACCTCGCCCAGGCCCAGGCGGCGGGCCTCGGCGCCCAGGGCGCGCACCAGCCCTTCCACGCTGCGCACGTCCAGTTCCGTCAGGCGCCAGTCCAGCACCGGGCGCGGCAGGCCGGTGGCATCCGTCTCAGTCGAGAGCATGACGCGGCTGTCGGGGTTGGGCGCCTGCTCGGCCCGTACCAGCAGGGCCAGTTCCAGCTTGCCCAGCCGGTGCAGCAGCCAGGGGCGCAGCGGGTCGCTGACGGACTGGATATGGCGCACGGCGGATTTCACGCCCTTCCAGGCGGCGCGGCCATGGCGGTTGGGCGCGAAGTCGTGCTTGGCGCGCATGTAGAGCCGCATGCCCCAGTGCTGCGTGCCATGGGCCGGCGGGCGGGGCGCGATGGTGAGGGAGGTGTTCAGCAGCCCTTCCCGCCGTTGCAGCGCCTCGCCCGGCGCCACCAGGGGGGAGACAGCGTCGTTGCCCAGGCGGTGCCGCTTGGCGAAGGCGGCCAGCAGCGCCCAGGCCCTGGGGCTGCGGATGCGCCCGCCGCGCGCATGCGGGTGCTCCATGAAGTAGCGGCCCACCTGGTCATGGGCATTGCCCAGGCCCATCGGCATGGTGGAGCGGGCGGCCAGCAGCAGCCTGGCATTCTCGATGCCGCCGGCGGCCAGGATGACGCTCTTCGCCGCCACCCGCAGCCGGGCGCCCGAGAGGCCGCGCGCCACCACCCCGGTCACCGCCCGCGCATCCGGCGTGGCCTGGATATCGGTGGCGGTGGCATGGGTGACGATGGTGCAGCGCGGATGCTCCACCACGTCGCGGCAGCGGGAGAAGCTGAAGCGGTCGGATTGCCCGTCGAAGCACCAGAGCGGCAGGCTGATGCGGGCGGGGTTGAATTCCGGCAGGGGCACGCCGCTGGCGCGCAGCTCCGCCGCCGTGGGCGGGCGGGGTGAAAGCCCGAAGGCCGCGCGCGCCTCCTGGTAATAGGGCGCCAGCGTCGCGGCCGTGATGGGCCAGCCGGAATGCGGCACCCAGTCGCGTTTCTCGAAATCGATCGGGTCCAGCTCGGCGCAGCGGCCACCCCAGATGGCGGTGGTGCCGCCGAAGAGCCGCAGCCGCGCGTGGTCCAGCTCGTAGTAATCCTCGCCGGCATTGCGGCCGGCATTCAGGTCGGCGGTGGCTGCCTCGTAGTCCAGCCCGCCGCTTTCCAGCAGCACCACGGAGCGCCCCGCCGCCAGCAGGCGCCGCGCCGCGGTGATGCCGGCAACCCCCGCGCCGATGATGCAGACCTCGCCAGCCACATCGCAGGAGCCGCGGGCATCCAGGTCAAACCGCATCCGTCACCACATCGATCTTGGCGGCCGGCGCGGAGAAGGCGCGGGCCGCGAATGTCCAGGGCCACGCCACAGGCGGCATGACAGAAGGCTTACGGGGCCCAGCCCCCGCTTCTTCCCAGCCCACATTTTCTTGATCGCCAGGCTCAGGCTGGCAGAGGGACCGGCCTCAGTTCGCCCGGGCGGCGATGCGGCCCATCATCACGGCGGCGGCCTGTTGCAGCGCCGCGTCGTCGTTCTGGCCGATCAGCGCGGCGCCCAGCCCGTCCCGCCGCCAATAGGCCACCGAACGGTCTTCCCGGCGCAGCATGCGCAGCGGCAGCGGCTGCTCATGCCCCGTATGCACCAGATAGAGCGAGAGCGGGCCGGAGTCGGGCATGCGGAACACCACCGCGACGCTGGGCCCAGCGACCGAGGGATAGACCTGCACGTCCAGCACGCTCCAGTCCTCCGGAAACTCCGGCAGCGCGATGGCGGTGTTGCGCAGGATCTCGTCCCGGTCGAACTGCGGCGCCTCGAGCTGCGAGGCCATGACGGCGCGCAGCAGCGAGGTGCGGTGCGCCTGCATCGCCTCCGCCGTGAAGCGCGGCGGCAGGGCGGCGGCCTCGGTGGGGGAGACGCCCACGGAATCCACCTGCCAGTGCACCAGCCAGCCCAGCCCGATGCAGGCGGCGACCAGCGCGCCGCGCCGCAGCCCGCGGCCCAGGTGGCCCATGCTCAGGCCGCGCTGCAGCCGCCGCGCCGCCAGCGCTGTGCGCGAGTCCGGCGCTTCCGGCGGGTGGGCCAGGGCGGCGCGCAGGGCGTCGCGGATGCGCAGGTCGTCCATCACCCGCGCGGCCAGGGCGGGGTTGCGGGCCAGCGCCTCCTCCACCGCGATGCGGCCGGGCAGGTCGAGCTGGTCGTTCAGATAGGCGTCGATCTCCATCTCGCCGGGGAAATCAGGCCTGCGGGTCATGCGAACCTCCCACCACACGGAGTTGCGGGTGCCGGGCGGGCGGGGCCTCGCCCGCATCCATCTGCCGCAGCATCTCCCGGGCGCGGCTGAGCCGGGACATCACGGTGCCGGCGGGGACATCCAGGATCTCCGCCGCCTCGGCATAGGAGAGGCCTTCCAGCGCCACAAGATGGAAGGCGGCGCGCTGCGGCTCCGGCAGGGCGAGATAGGCCTCGAAGATCTCGCGCAGGTGCAGCGCGTGGTCCTGCCCCGGCTCGGCATGTGGCGTGGCGAGGCTGCCCACCGCGGCGATGCGCGCGTTCTCGGCGTTGCGGCGGCGCCAGCCGTCGATGAAGCTGTTGTGCAGGATGGCGAAGAGCCAGGTGCGCAGGTTCTCGCCCCGCCGGAAGGTGGCGCGGCGCTCATAGGCGCGCAGCAGCGCGGTATGCACCAGGTCCTCCGCGTCCTCCGCATGGCGCGTCAGCGCGCGCGCATACCGGCCCATTGGAACCAGATGCGCGGTGACGTCGAAGGATCTCCACCCGAAGCTCATGCTGCCCATACGAAGCTGACGGGCCGCTTCTTCCTGCCCGGCGGCAAAATAATGCTCGCCCGCCACGCCACCAAGCCGCGCGGCGTCCCGAAGGGGATTGGACGGCGGCCGCCGCCTGCCGTATCGGGGGGCCTGAAACCAGCCGGCGCCCTGCCCCTCGGGGCGGTGCCGGAGGGGCGGCATCCGCCGGGCCGGCGGCCCCGCCCGCTGGCGAGAGGAGGTGGCACCCATGCCCGTTGCATCGACCCGAGACGGCCAGGGCGCCGCATACCCATGACGCCGGCGCATCCGTTGCGGGCGGGCGACCTGGTGCTGGTCACCGGTGCTTCAGGCTTCCTGGGCTCGGCGGTGACGCGGGCGCTGCTGGCGCGTGGGCTGCGAGTGCGCGCCCTGCTGCGCCCCACCAGCCCGCGCAACAACCTCAAGGGCCTGGATTGCGAGATCGCGCAGGGCGACCTGACCAATGCCGCCTCCCTGCGCCCGGCGCTGCACGGGGTGCGCTACCTGTTCCATGTGGCGGCGGATTACCGGCTCTGGGCGCCGGACCCGCAGGCCATCCTGCGCGCCAACCTGGACGGCACCCGCAACCTGATGCGGGAGGCGATGGCGGAAGGGGTGGAGCGCATAGTCTATACCAGCAGCGTCGCCACCCTGAAGGTGGCCGGCGCCACCCGCCCGGTGGACGAGACGGCGCCGCAGGACCCCGCCGGCGCCATCGGCATCTACAAGCGCTCCAAGACCCTGGCCGAGCGCGCGGTGGAGGACATGATCAACCGCGACCGGCTGCCGGCGGTGATCGTGAACCCCTCCACCCCCATCGGCCCGCGCGACATCCGGCCCACCCCCACCGGGCGCATCATCCTGGATGCGGCGCGCGGCAAGATCCCGGCCTTCGTGGATACCGGGCTGAACTTCGCCCATGTGGACGACATCGCCGCCGGCCACCTGCTGGCCTTCGAGCACGGGCGGGTCGGCCAGCGCTATATCCTGGGCGGCCAGAATGCCTCGCTGCAGGATTTCCTGGCGGAGGTCGCGCGCCTGACCGGCCGCCGCACCCCCACCACCAGGCTGCCCCGCGCGCTGCTCTTCCCGGCGGCCTGGGGTGCGCAGATGGCGGCCCGCCTGACGAAGCGGGAGCCGATGCTGACGGTGGACGGGCTGCGCATGGCGCGCCACCGCATGTTCTTCACCTCCGCCAAGGCCGAGCGGGAACTGGGCTACCGCGCCCGCCCCTATGCCCAGGGCGTGGCGGATGCGCTGGGCTGGTTCCGGGGCGCGGGCTACCTGCCATGAGCCTCTGGCTGGCCCTCGGCCTCGTCTCGCTGCTGATCTGGCTGGTGCTGGTGCTGGCGCGGGGCGGCTTCTGGCTGGCGCGGGAGCGCGACGACCGCGACACGCCCCCCGCCCCCGCCCATTGGCCCAGCGTGGTGGCCGTGGTGCCGGCGCGGGACGAGGCGGATGTGATCGCGCGATCGGTCGGCAGCCTGCTGCAACAGGACTATCCCGGCCCCTTCCGCGTCGTGCTGGTGGATGACGGCAGCACCGACGGCACCGCCGCCGCCGCCGGCACCGACCCGCGGCTGGAGGTGCTGCCCGGCGCGCCGCTGCCCGCGGGCTGGACCGGCAAGCTCTGGGCGCAGCAGCAGGGCGTGGCGCGGGCGGGCGAATCGGCGCCCGACTACATCCTGCTGACCGATGCCGATATCGGCCATGCGCCGGAGAACCTGCGCGCCCTGGTCAGCCGCGCCGAGCAGGGCCGGCACGCCATGGTGACGCTGATGGCCGAACTCTCCTGCGCCACGCGGGCGGAGCGCTTCCTGATCCCGGCCTTCGTGTTCTTCTTCCAGATGCTCTACCCCTTCGCCTGGGTGGCGCGGCGGGACCGGCGCACGGCGGCGGCGGCCGGCGGCTGCATGCTGGTGCGCCGCGCGGCGCTGGAGGCGGCGGGCGGCATGGCCTCCATCCGGGCGGAAATCATCGACGACTGCGCCCTGGGGCGGCGCATGAAGGCGCAGGGGCCGGTCTGGCTGGGCCTGACCCGCCGCGCCCGCAGTCTGCGCCCCTATGGCAGCGTGGCGGAGATCAGCCGCATGGTCTCGCGCTCCGCCTATGCGCAACTGGGCTATTCGCCGCTGCTGCTGGCGGGCACGGTGCTGGGCATGGTGCTGACCTATCTCCTCCCCCCCGCCCTGGCGCTCTTCGGCCAGGGCGCCGCCCAGGCGGCGGGTGCTGCAGCCTGGCTGCTGATGGCGCTCGCCTTCCAGCCGATGCTGCGCTTCTACCGCGTGTCGCCGCTCTGGGGGCTGGCGCTGCCGGCCATCGGCGCGGCCTATACGCTCTTCACGCTGCAATCGGCGGTGCAGGTCTGGCGCGGCCAGGGCGGCATGTGGAAGGGCCGGGCGCAGGCCATGGCGGGTGAGGCATGAGCGACTCCAGCAACTTCGCTTCCGGCAAGGGCGACAAGGACGAGAATTTCCCCGTCGCCTCCCGCCTCGTGCGGCCGGAACTGCGGCCCACCATCCTGGCCTTCTACCGCTTTGCCCGCGCCGCCGACGACGTGGCCGACCATGAGACCGCCGCGCCGGAGGACAAGCTGGCGCAACTGGCCCGCATGGAAGCCGGGCTGCGCGCCGACTCCGCCGCCAATGCCGAGGGCGCCGCGCTGCGCCGGGCGCTGGAGGCACGCGGCCTGACCGACCAGCACGCGCTGGACCTGCTGGAAGCCTTCCGCCGCGACGTGACCCAGACGCGCTACGCCGATTGGGCGGAGTTGATGGATTACTGCCGCTATTCCGCCGCGCCGGTCGGGCGCTTCATGCTGGACCTGCATGGCGAATCCCGCGCCACCTGGGCCGCCAATGACGCGCTTTGCGCCGCCTTGCAGGTCATCAACCACCTGCAGGACTGCGCCAAGGATTTCCGCGCGCTGGACCGCGTCTATATCCCGCTGGACCGGCTGGGCGCCCATGGCATCGGCACGGAGGCGCTGGGCGCCGCGCAGGCCTCCCCGGCCCTGCGCGCCGTCATCACGGAACTGGCGGAACAGACAGAAGCCCTGCTGGCGCAGTCCCGCCGCTTCGCCGGGCAGATCGCGGACCGGCGGCTGGCGCTGGAAGTGGGCGTCATCCAGGCCCTGGCGGAAAGCCTGACCCGGCGGCTGATGCGGTGGGACCCGCTGTCCCAGCGCGTGCACCACCGGCCGGTGGAGGCGTTGAGCATCGCCTTGGGCGGCGCCGCGAGCGTTGCCGTGGGGCGGCTGGGGCGGATATTCCGGCCGCAGGCAATCGGCACCCCGGGATGACCACCGACACCCTTCTCGCGCCCCAGGCGGTGAATCTGCAGGCGCAGGTTTCCGGCAGTTCCTTCTACACCGCCATGCGGCTGATGCCGCGCGCCGAGCGCGAGGCGATGTTCGCCATCTATGCCTTCTGCCGGCTGGTGGACGACATCGCCGACGACGGCACCCGCCCCCGCCCCATCCGGGCGCAGGAGCTGGAACGCTGGCGCGCCGACCTCGCCGCGCTCTACGCCGGGCAGCCCGCCGGCCGCGCCGCCTTCCTGGCCGGGCCGGTGCGGGACTTCGGCCTGCGCCACGCCGATTTCCTGGCGGTGATCGACGGCATGGAGATGGATGTGGCCGCCGATATCCAGGCGCCCGGCCTCGCCACGCTGGACCTCTACTGCGACCGCGTGGCCAGCGCGGTGGGGCGGCTTTCCGTGCGCGTCTTCGGCATGGAGGAAGCGCCGGGCCTGGCGCTGGCCCATGAACTGGGCCGCGCGCTGCAACTGACCAATATCCTGCGCGACCTGGACGAGGATGCCGGCATCGGCCGCCTCTACCTGCCGCGCGAAGTGCTGGATGCCGCCGGCATCGCCGGCGACGACCCGCTGGCCGTGGTGGCCGACCCGCGCGTGGATGCCGCCTGCCGTGCCCTGGCCCCCCGCGCCCTGGCGCATTTCGCCGCCGCCGACCAACTGCTGGCCAGCCGCCCACGCGGCCGCCTGCTGGCGCCAAGGCTGATGGCGGCGGTCTACCGCGTCATCCTGGAAAAGATGCTGGCCCAGGGCTGGACGGCGCCGCGCCGGCGCGCGCGGGTCGGCAAGGCGCGGCTGCTCTGGCTGGTGGCGCGCTGCGGCCTCGCGCGATGACGGTGCATGTGGTCGGCGCCGGGCTGGCCGGGCTTTCGGCGGCGGTGGCCCTGGCGGGCAAGGGCGCCCGCGTGGTGCTGTGGGAAGCGGCGAAGCAGGCCGGCGGCCGCTGCCGCTCCTACCACGACGCGCAGCTCGGCATGGTGATCGACAACGGCAACCATCTGGTGCTCTCCGGCAATCCGGCGGTCGGGCGCTACCTGCGCGCGATCGGCGCCGAGGCGCGGCTGGCGGGGCCGGAACAGGCGGATTTCTCCTTTCTCGACCGGCGCGACGGCAGCCGCTGGGTGCTGCGGCCCAATGCCGGCGCCCTGCCCTGGTGGGTGTTCTTCGCGAACCGCCGCGTGCCCGGCACCGGCCCGGGTGATTACCTGGCACTGGCCAGCCTGCTGCGCCGCCACCCTGGCCGCCGCATCGGCGATGTCATGGCCTGCCACGGCCCGCTCTGGGACAAGCTGCTGCGCCCGCTGCTGGTCTCCATCCTGAACACCCGGCCCGAGGATGGCGATGCCGGGCTCGCCGGCGCCGTGCTGCGCGAAAGCCTGGCCAGGGGCGGCCGCGCCAGCCGCCCGCGCATCGCGACACCAACGCTGGACGCCGCCTTCGTAGCCCCGGCGCTGGAGTTCCTGCGGGCGGCGGGCGCCGAGATCCGCCTCGGCCAGCGGGTGCGCGGGTTGCGGCTGGAGGGCGGGCGCCTCGCCGCCCTCGCCCTGGCGGAAGGCGAGGTGCCGCTCGGCCCCACCGATTCGCTGGTGCTGGCGGTGCCGCCCTGGGTGGCGCAGGAACTGCTGCCCGGCCTCCAGGCGCCGGACGATTTCCGCCCCATCCTGAACGCCCATTTCGCCGCCACGCCACCGCCGGGCGCCCCCGCCATGGTCGGGCTGGTGGGCGGCACGGCGGACTGGGTCTTCGCCTTCCCAGACCGGCTGTCCACCACCACCAGCGATGCCAGCGCGCTGATGGAGCGCGACACGGAAGACCTGACCGCCGCGCTGTGGCAGGATGTGGCCGCCACCCATGGCCTTTCCGGCCCGGTGCCACCCTGCCGGCTGGTCAAGGAACGGCGCGCCACCTTTGCCGCCACCCCCGCCCAGGCCGCGCGCCGCCCCAAGGCGCGCACCGCCTGGCAAAACCTGTTCCTGGCGGGCGATTGGACCGATACCGGCCTGCCCGCCACCATCGAGGGCGCCTTGCGTTCGGGGGAGGCCGCCGCCGCGCTGGCCTTCGCCGGGCCGGGCGCATCGGAGGCCGCTGCCGCATGAACCATATCGCCACCCCCGACCTGGACAGCCTGGAGCACGACCTGCGCCGCGCCACCGCGGCCCTGCTGCGCCAGCAGCGCCCGGATGGCCACTGGGTCTTCGAGCTGGAGGCGGATGCCACCATCCCCGCCGAATACATCCTGCTGCGCCAGCACCTGGCCGAGCCGGATGCGCCGGAGCTGGAGGCGAAGCTCGGCCGCTACCTGCGCCGCATCCAGGGCGAGCATGGCGGCTGGCCGCTGTTCCATGGCGGCAGCTTCGATATCAGCGCCTCGGTCAAAGCCTATTTCGCGCTGAAGATGATCGGCGACGACCCGGACGCGCCGCATATGGCCCGCGCCCGCGCCGCCATCCTGGCCGCCGGCGGCGCCGCGCGCGCCAATGTCTTCACCCGCATCCTGCTGGCGCAATACGGCCAGTTGCCCTGGACGGCGGTGCCCACCACCCCGGTGGAGCTGATCCTGCTGCCGCGCTGGTTCCCGGTGCATCTCTCCCGCATGTCCTATTGGGCGCGCACCGTGATCGTGCCGCTGCTGGTGCTGCAGGCCATGCAGGTGCGGGCGCGCAACCCGCGCGGCATCGGCGTACCGGAGCTTTTCACCGACGCCCGCCTGCCCCGGAAGAAGGTGAAGACGCACCACCACCCCGGCTGGGCCGCCTTCTTCAACGGCGTCGACCGCGTGCTGAAGGTGGCCGAGCCGATCTGGCCGCGCGGCAGCCGCCAGCGCGCCATCCAGCGCTGCGTGGACTTCGTGACGGAGCGCCTGAACGGCGAGGACGGCCTCGGCGCCATCTACCCCGCCATGGCGAACAGCGTGATGATGTACGACGCGCTGGGCTACCCGCCGGAACATCCGCACCGCGCCATCGCCCGCCGCTCGGTCGAGAAGCTGCTGGTGGTGGGTGAGGAGGAAGCCTATTGCCAGCCCTGCGTTTCCCCGGTCTGGGACACCGCGCTGGCCGCCCATGCCCTAATGGAAGCCGGCGAAGCGGAAGCCGCCCTGCGTGGCCTGGAATGGCTGAAGCCCTTGCAGGAACTGGAGGTCAAAGGCGACTGGGCCGATCAGCGCCCTGATATCCGCCCCGGCGGCTGGGCCTTCCAGTACCGCAACGCGCATTACCCGGACCTGGACGACACCGCCGTGGTGGTCATGGCCATGGACCGCGCCCGCCGGCAGTTCGGCACCGGCACCGGCTATGACGAGGCCATCGACCGTGGCGCCGAATGGACCGTGGGGCTGCAAAGCCGCAACGGCGGCTGGGGCGCCTTCGACGCCGACAACGTCCACCACTACCTGAACAACATCCCCTTCGCGGACCACGGCGCGCTGCTGGACCCGCCCACCGCCGATGTTTCCGCCCGCTGCGTCTCCATGCTGGCGCAGCTCGGCGAGCCGCGCGGCAGCCTGCGCATGCTGAACGCCATCGACTACCTGGAGCGGGAACAGGAGGCCGACGGAAGCTGGTTCGGCCGCTGGGGCGTGAACTACATCTACGGCACCTGGTCCGCCCTCTGCGCCCTGAACGCCGCCGGTTTCGATGCCAGCCGCCCCAGCCTGCGGCGCGGCGCCGACTGGCTGCTCCGCATCCAGAACGCCGATGGCGGCTGGGGCGAGGACTGCGACAGCTACAAGCTGGACTACAAGGGCTATGAGCCCGCCGCCTCCACCGCCTCCCAGACCGCCTGGGCGCTGCTGGGCCTGATGGCGGCGGGCGAGGTGGACCATCCGGCCGTGGCGCGCGGTATCGCCTGGCTGCGGGAACACCAGGAAGAAGACGGGCTCTGGGGCCAGGAAGCCTATACCGGCGGCGGCTTCCCGCGCGTCTTCTATCTGCGCTACCACGGCTACCCGAAGTTCTTCCCGCTCTGGGCCATGGCGCGCTACCGCAACCTGCGGCAGGGCAACAGCCGGCAGGTGGTGCATGGGATGTAAGGCTGGGGGAATGAATTCCCCCAGGCCCCCTTCTTCTCTTTTCGAGTTCACGGGTGCGCCTGCGGCGGCACCCTCCCACTCCGGTTCGCGCCGGAGGTCATGGACCTCCGGCGACTGCCGCCGTCATGCGCGCGGCCTTTGTGTCAGAAGCCGCGCGACACTCCACGCCAGTGTCAAACTCGAAGAAAAAAGAAGGGGTTCCAGGGGAATTCATTCCCCTGGCCTTTTCCGCCCATGACCATCCTCGCCGCCACTGGCCTGCATCGCGAGGCCCGCATCCTCGCCGCCACTGGCGTCCAGCCCATTCCTGGGGGCGGCGACGCCGCACGGCTGGAAGCCGAGTTGAACCGGCTGGCGCCAAGCGCGCGAGGCATCATCAGCATCGGCATTGCGGGCGCGCTGGCGCCGGGGCTCCGCCCCGGAGACTGGGTGGTGGCGGAGATGGTGCTGGGGGATGAAGCCGCCGCCACCGATGCGGCCTGGGCGGCAAGGCTGGCCGCTGCCCTGCCCGGCGCGCGGATTGGCACCATGCTGGGGCAGGATGCCATGGCGGCGGAGGCGGCGGCAAAAGCCGCGCTGCACCGGGCCACGGGCGCGCTGACGGTGGATATGGAATCGCATGTGGCGGCGCGGGTGGCGCGGCGGCATGGGCTGCCGCTGGCCGTGGCGCGGGTGGTGTCGGATGCGGCGCGGCGCACCCTGCCGCAGGCCGCATGCGTCGGCATGCGGCCGGATGGTGGGGTGGACCTGCCGGCGGTGCTGCGGGCGCTGGCCAGGGCGCCCTGGCAGCTTCCCGCCCTGGTACGGACGGGGTGGGAAGCGGAGTTGGCCTTCCGGGCCTTACTCCGCGGCCACCACCTCATCGGGCCCGGGCTTGGCGGCCCCGGTGCGGGTGATGCGCGGGCGGTGTGAGCCCGCAGGCTTGCTGGCGCGGATCTCGGCCAGCTTCTTTTCCACATGGCCGGAGAAGACGTATTCGGCCGGGCGCTGGTTATCGATCGGGATGTCCTTGGCCATCGGGCCTTCGGTGCGGATGCCCGCCACCGTGACGGCCAGGGCCTTCAGCGGGTTGCGGATCATGTCCTGCACGGCCGAGGCCTCGAAGCCCGAATGGACCATGCAGTCGGCGCATTTCTCGTAGTTGCCGACGCCGTACTTGTCCCACTCGGTGTCGTCCATCAGTTCCTTGAAGGTCTTGGCATAGCCTTCGCCCAGCAGGTAGCAGGGCTTCTGCCAGCCGAAGACGGTGCGCGTCGGGTTGCCCCAGGGCGTGCACTTGTAGGCTTCGTTGCCGGCCAGGAAGTTCAGGAACATGCGGGACTGGGTGAAGGGCCAGTTCTTGCCGCCGCGCCCGCGCGCCAGGATGCCGCGGAACAGTTCCTTGGTCTTGGTGCGGTTCAGGAAGTGCTGCTGGTCCGGCGCCCGCTCATAGGCATAGCCGGGGGAGACGGTGATGCCGTTCAGCCCCAGTTCCTTCATCTCGTCGAAGAAGGCGGCCGTCTGCGCCGGGTCGGCGTCGTTGAAGAGGGTGCAGTTGATGCTGACCTGAAAGCCCTTGGCCTTGGCCAGCCGGATGGCTTCCACCGCCTTGTCGTAGACGCCCGTCTGGCAGACGGACTTGTCGTGCATCGCCTCGTTGCCATCCAGGTGGATGGACCAGGTGAAGGCCGGGCTGGGCTTGTAGTCGTCGATCTTCTTGGCCAGCAGCAGGGCATTGGTGCAGAGGATGACGAACTTGCCGCGCTTCAGGTAGCCCTCGACGATCTGCGGCATCTCCTTGTGCAGCAGCGGCTCGCCACCGGCGATCGAGACCACGGGCGCGCCGCATTCGTCGATCGCCTGCATGCAGTCATCGACCGAGAGGCGCTGGTTCAGGATCTCGTTGGGGTAGTCGATCTTGCCGCAGCCGGCGCAGGCCAGGTTGCAGCGGAACAGCGGCTCCAGCATCAGCACCAGCGGGTAGCGCTTGCGGCCGGTCAGCTGCTGCTTCACCACATAGGCGCCGATCTTGGCGGCCTGCAGCACGGGAATTCCCAAGGCTGCGCTCCTCTCTACTGCACGGGTTTAACGACCGGCAGAACAGCCGTCGTGGTCTCGATGGTTCTGAGCTCGGGTGGCAGACGGAATTCCACATCCTCGCGGATTCCGTTCATCTGGCTCACCTCGGCAGCGCCATACCTGCGCAGCGCCCCGATCACGTCAAGAACCAAATGCTCGGGCGCCGAGGCGCCGGCGGTCAATCCCACCGTGCGCACGCCTTGCAGCCAGCCAGGGTCAAGCTCGCTGGAATCGGCGATCAGGTGGCTCGGCAGGCCCAGTTCCGTGCCGATTTCCCGTAAGCGATTGGAATTGGAGCTGTTGCGGCTGCCCACCACCAGCAGCAGGTCCACCTCGGCGCAGAGGTCCCGCACCGCCGCCTGCCGGTGCTGCGTCGCATAGCAGATATCCGAAACCTCGGGGCCTTGCAGGTCGCTGAACCGCGCCTCCAGCGCCGCGATGACGCCGCGCGTGTCGTCCACGCTCAAGGTGGTCTGGGTGATATAGGCCAGCGGCGCATCGGCCGGCAGCGCCAGCCGCGCCACGTCCTCGGCCGAGGCTACCAGATGCACCGGCGCCCCCACCTGCCCCAGCGTGCCCTCCACCTCCGGGTGCCCGGCATGGCCGATCAGCACCAGGGTGCGGCCCCGCGCCACGTATTGCCGCCCCTGCGCATGCACCTTGGAAACCAGCGGGCAGGTGGCATCCAGTACCGGCAGGCCGCGCCGCCCCGCCTCATCCACCACCGACTGCGGCACGCCATGGGCGCTGAAGACCGTGACGGCGCCATCCGGCACCTCTGCCAGGTCCTCGACAAAGATGGCGCCCTTGCGCTGCAGCTCCTCCACCACATGGCGGTTGTGCACGATCTCATGGCGGACATAGACGGGCGCGCCGAACTTCTGCAGGGACCTTTCGACGATCTCGATGGCCCGCACCACCCCGGCACAGAAGCCGCGCGGCTGCGCCAGTAGTATCCGCATACAGGTCCCCCCATCGCCCGGCGCCGGCCATGCCGCCGCGTCAGACCCCGGCTGAACCTATGCCGCCCCAGCCCCGGCGCGATAGCCGCTTTCCGCCGCCCGGCGGGAACACTGCGGTGAGGAGGCACCCCCGCTTCGTCAGCGGCTTTTGATCCAGGCCGCCTCGGAGCCGGGCCGCGCGGCATGCTATGGGCCGCACATGAGCATCCCACGCCGTTCCTTCCTGTTCATGGGCCTGTCCCTGGCCCTCGTCCTCGGGCCGCTGGCGCCGCTCGCCGCCCAGCCGGCCGCCGACCCGGCCGCGCAGCCGGTCGAGCAGCTGCACGCGGCGCTGCTGCAGGCCATGCAGCAGGCGCAGTCCCTGGGCGTGGAAGGCCGCGCCAAGCTGCTGACCGCGCCCGTGGAGCAGGCTTTCGACCTGCCCGGCATGGCCCGCACCGCCGTGGGCGCCCGCTGGTCCGGCTTCACGCCGGAGGAGCAGAAGGCGGTGGCGGAAGCCTTCCGGCGCTACACGATCGCCAGCTATGCCCGCAACTTCAGCGGCTTCAGCGGCCAGAGCTTCACCACCAACCGGGTGGAGCCGCAGGGCGAGGACAAGGTGGTGATCACCACCCTGAACAACCCCGGCGGCGCCCCGGTGAACCTGACCTACCGCCTGCGCCAGACCGGCGGCGCCTGGAAGATCATCGACGTGCTGCACGATTCCATCAGCGAACTGGCCATCCGCCGCTCGGAATTCTCCGGCGCCGTGCGCCAGGGCGGGGCTGGGCTGCTGGTGCAGCGGCTGAACGAACAATCCGACCGGCTGATGCGGCCCTGAGAAGGAGGGACGGGGGAGTGGAACCCCCTCCCCCCATCTCTTCCAGGTTTTGGTTCGCGACCTGGGCGGCAACCCAGCCAAGGATGACCGGGCGGGCCGGTACGCCCCACTGGAAAGCCGGATGCCGGCTTCCCCGCCGATGAACCGCCGCTGGGCGGCGGCCGCCCCCTAAGCGCCCGCGAAGGGAGGTTTGCTGAAGCCCGCCGGGGACAGGGTGAAGATCTCGCAGCCGCTCTCGGTCACGCCGATGCTGTGCTCGAACTGTGCGGAAAGGCTGCGGTCACGGGTCACGGCCGTCCAGCCGTCGCTGAGCACCTTCACATCCGCCCGGCCGGCATTGACCATGGGCTCCACCGTCAGAAACATGCCGGGGCGGAGCACCACGCCCTTGCCCTTCTGGCCATGGTTCAGGACATCTGGCGCGTCATGGTAGGCACGGCCGAGGCCGTGGCCACAGAAGTCCCGCACCACGCTGAACCGCGCCGCCTCGACATGGCCCTGCATGGCGTGGCCGATATCGCCGAGCGTCGCGCCGGGGCGCACCGCGGCGATGCCCCGCATCATCGCCTCATAGGCGACCTCGATCAGCCGGGCCGCCCGGGTGCTGATCCTGCCGACCGTGTACATGCGGCTGCTGTCCCCATGCCACCCGTCGAGGATAACGGCGAGGTCGATGTTGAGGATGTCCCCCTCCATCAGCGCGCGGCTGCCGGGGATGCCGTGGCAAACGACATGGTTCAGGGAGATGCAGGTCGCATGGGAATAGCCGCGGTAGCCGAGCGAGGCCGGCACGGCGCCATGATCGAGAATGAACGCGTGGCACAGCCGGTCCAGCCCGGCCGTGGACATGCCCTCATGGACATGCGCGGTCACCATGTCGAGGGTCGCCGCCGCAAGCTTCCCCGCCGCGCGCATGCCGGCGAAATCCTCGGGCGTGTGGAGCCTGATGCGCCGGTCGTCGACGATGTTGTTCATGCTGACTGGTTCATGACGGCCTGAGGCGTATCGGGGAAAAGGCTCAAGCCGCCTGCGTGCTTCCGGCGCGCTGGCCTGCACTGGCGAGCGGCACCCCCGCATGCAGTTCCGCGATCATCTGCCCGGCGAAGGCCGGTATGGAACTGTCTGTCAGAAGATACGGCCGGAGGATGGCGATGGGCGCGTCAAAGATCAGGAACTTGGCGCGCGCGAGGTCTTCCTCCCGGATGGCGCCGCTGCCGACGGCCTGGGCGATGCAGGCGCGGAATGCCGCGTCCATCTCCTCCTCCAGCCGCTCCATCTCCTGCCGCAGCGGCTCCGGAGGGGGTGTATCCTCAAACAGGGAAACGGGCTCGTGCAGCAGCAGGAAGCGGGCCCGCTGGCGGTCCTCGCCTGACCAGGGCAGCAGCGCCAGGGCGGCCTCGCGCGGCCGCCCGGCCCGCAGCAACGGCGCCAGCAGCCTGGTCAGGGAGCCGTAGCTGTCGTTCCAGGCCGCGGCGAGGATGGCGGAGCGGGATGCGAAGCGATGATAGATCGAGCCAGTCGGGGCACCGACCCGGCGGGCGATGGCCTGCAGGGTTGCGGCGCCCGGCCCTCCCTCGGCCACAAGGGCGATGGCGGCGTCGATGAAGTGCTCTGCCGAGAAGCGCGCGGTTCTGACCATGCAAATAGACTAATCATTCTAGAATGGTCTGTCCATATGACGACATCCGCGCCGGCCATCCCTTATGCGAGGGCGCGGCCCGGCACGGGGCTCCGGCCGCAGGCCCATTCGCAAACCCCAAAGAACCGAAGGCGGCTTGGGGGACATTCATCACCCAGCCCTTACCGCGCCGGCTTCGCCAGCAGCGCCGGTTGCAGCAGCAGCGTCGTCACCAGCACCCAGAAGAGCGAAAGCATCAGCAGCAGCCCCATGCTGGCCGTGCCGGGGTGGCTGGAGAGCCAGAGGTTGCCGAAGCCGGTGGCCGTGGTCAGGGCGCTGAACAGGATGGCGCGGGTCAGGCTGGAGGGCAGCAGGCGGCTCTCGCCCTTCCGCCAGGCCATGACGAAATAGATGTTGAAGGCCACGCCGATGCCGAACAGCAGCGGCAGGGCGATGATATTGGCGAAGTTCAGCGGCAGCCCCAGCACCACGCAGGAGGCCAGCGTCAGCAGGCCGCTGAGCAGCACCGGCAGCACCGTCAGCAGCACGTCCCGCAGCCGCCGCAGGATCACGGCCAGCAGCAGCGTGATGGCGATGCCGGACAGCAGCCCGGCCTGCTGGAAGGCGGTGACGATGGTGCCCGCGGCGCCCTGGATGGAAATGGGGGCCCCCACCGCATCCGGCGCCACCGCCTGCACGGCGGCGGAGAAGCGCTGCAGCACCGCGTTGTCGTTGGAATCCCCGCGCGGGAAGACCTGGATCAGCGGGCGGCCATCCCGCGCCACCCAGTCGGCCACCAGGTCGGGCGGCAGGGTCTCGGCGGTCACCGGGCCGGCATCCAGCATGGCGCGGATCTGGCCGAGCAGGGTGCGCAGCGGCGGGATCACCGCCTCGGCCAGGGCCACGCGGGTGGTGGCGGGGCCGGCGGCCAGGGCATCCAGCGCCGTGGCCAGCCGGCGCGCGGCGATGGCGGCGGGGGTCTGCTCCTGCTCGGCGGCGGCGCGGAGGGCGACGGCGGTGGCGATCATGGCGCGCACCACATCGGCATCCGTGGGGGCGGAGCGCACGCGTGGCGGATCCAGCGTCAGGGCCAGCAGGTCCGCCGCATCCGCGATGGCGGCCAGCTTTTCCGGCTGCTGCTCCGGGATGAAGCTCTTGAGGGAGACGACCTGCGCCACTTCCGGCAGGGCGGCAAGGCGGGCGGACAGGGCATCGACCGCCTCCAGGGAGGGCGCCAGCACGCTGATGGTATTGGGCGTGCGGTCCGGGTCCCGCATCAGGTCCTCCAGCGTGGCGATGGATTCGGCCTTCTGGCTGCGCAGGTGGATGGGGTTGAAGTCGAAATGCAGGCGCGGCAGCACAGCCAGCGAGGCCAGGGCCGCCACCACGGCCAGCCCCATCACCAGCCGGTGGCGGCGGTGCAGCCAGCCTTCCAGCGGCGCCAGGGCGGGCCAGCCGACCTCCGCCTGCTTGCCGCGCGGGCGCAGCAGCACCACCAGCGCCGGCAGCAGCGTGATGGACAGCAGGAAAGCCACCACCATGCCCATGCCGGCGATGATGCCGAGTTCCGAGACGCCCAGGAAGCTGGTGGGCAGGAAGGCGAAGAAGCCCACCGCGGTGGCCAGCGCCGCCAGCGCCAGGGAGGCGCCGACGCCCCGCCCGGCCGCCGCCAGCGCGGCGCGGTCATCGGCCTGCCCCAGCCGCTCGGCCCGGAAGCGGACGCAGACCTGGATGCCGAAATCCACCCCCAGCCCCACGAAAAGCGGGATGAAGGCCACCGAGATCAGGTTGAAGCGCCCGGCCACCAGCAGCCCCAGCCCGGCGGTGATCACCAGTCCGATCAGCGTGGTCAACAGAATGGCGCCAACCAGCCGGGCGGAACGCACTGCCAGCCAGAGCATGACCACCAGCGCCAGCAGCATGGCGCCGCCCATCACCTCGCCGCCCTCGGCCAGGGTGCCGAATTCCTCGTCGGCCATGGGCACCGGGCCGGTCAGGCGCACCGTGACGCCATGCGCCGGGTCCAGCCTCAGCTCCCGCGCCGCGGCGCGGATGGCATCGGTGGCGCGGGTGCCCGGCTGCAGGTTGGAATAGTCCAGCTCCGGCCGCATCAGGATGAAGCGGCGCAGCATGCGCGTGCCGGCCGGCTGGTCGGAGAAGAGGTTCTGCCAGGAAAAGAAGGTGGGCCGGCCCTCCACCACCCGGGTGAAGGTTTCCGCCAGCGCCGAGAGCGGACGGGCGATGTCGTCAAGCCGGGCCTGCCCCATCTCCACCCCGCGCAGCACGGTGTCCAGCGCGCCCATCACGCCGCGCAGGCTGGGATCGGCGGCCAGGGGGCCGAGGAAGGGCTGGGCCTCGATCAGCTTCTCCGTGGCCGCCTGCACTTCCTCCAGCGGCAGCAGCATCAGGCCGTGGTGGTCGAAGAAGGGGCCGCCATCGGGGCGGTGCACGTCGTGCAGCAGCTCCGGCATGGCCTTGAGCCGCTCGGTCAGGCGCGCGGCGCCGGATTCGGCCAGTTCCGGCGTGGCGCCATCCACCACCACCACGACGAGGTTGTGCAACTGGGGGAAATTGGCCTCGTAGGCCAGCTCGCCCTGCCGCCAGGGCAGGTCGGTGGCGATCAACTCCGCCGTATCGGCCGTCAGCGCGAAATGGCGGCTGCTGTAGAAGCCGGCGCCCAGCGCCAGCAGCAGCGCCAGCAGCAGCGTGAGCCAGGGCCACCGGGTGCCCGCCGCGACGATCCGGGCAGTCAGGGATGTCTGGGTGAACACATCGGCACCTTGCGCTGGAAGGATGGCGCCGGCCCCCTTTGGGCGGCGGCATGTTGTCTTCAGCGGTCGCGGGCCGGGCGGTCAAGGCCCCGCCGGTGGCCTGGGGCCGCCCGCCGCAGGGGCGGGACGGCCCCCGGCGCTCAGGCGGCGGCGACGGTCTTCTGCACCTGCTCGCCTAGGCCGGCGATGCCAAGGCGGATGGTCTGGCCCGGCTTCAGGTAGACCGGCGGCTTCTGGCCCATGCCCACGCCCGGCGGGGTGCCGGTGGTGATCACGTCGCCCGGATGCAGCGTGATGAACTGCGAGACATAGGAGACCACCTTCTCCACCCCGAAGATCATGGTGCGGGTGGAGCCGTCCTGGTAGCGGTGGCCATCCACCTCGCAGAACATCGCCAGGTCCTGCGGGTCCGGCACCTCGTCCTTGGTCACCAGCCAGGGGCCGAGCGGGCCGAAGGTGTCGCAGCCCTTGCCCTTGTCCCACTGGCCGCCGCGCTCGATCTGGAATTCGCGCTCGGAAACGTCGTTGCAGACGGCATAGCCGGCCACGTAGTCCAGCGCCTCGGCCTCCGAGACATTCTTGGCCTTGGTGCCGATGACGATGGCCAGCTCGACTTCCCAGTCGGTCTTCTGGCTGTTCTTCGGGATCTCCACATCGTCATTGGGGCCGCAGAGCGCGCCCAGCGACTTCAGGAAGATGATCGGCTCCTTCGGGATGGCCGCACCCGTCTCCGCCGCGTGGTCGGCGTAGTTCAGGCCGATGCAGACGAAGTTCTTCATATGCGCCACCGGCGGGCCGAGGCGCGGATTGCCGGAGACGGCCGGCAGCGAGGCCGGGTCAAGCGCCGCCAGCTTCGCCAGCCCGGCGGCGGAAAGCGCATCGCCCGAGAAATCCGGCAGCACGCCGGAGAGGTCGCGGATGGTGCCGGCGGCATCGAGCAGGCCCGGCTTTTCCTGGCCCGGCGGGCCGTAACGCAGCAGCTTCATGGTTCAGCGCTTCCTTAGTTGGTCCAGCCGCCATCGATGACGATGGCCTGGGCGGTCACGAACTGGCTCTCCGGCGCGGAGAGATACAACACAAGCTCGGCGATTTCTTCCGGCGTGGCGAGGCGCCCCATGGCCTGGCGGGAGACAAAGGCGGCGCGCGCCGCCTCCACGCTGCCGGCGGTGCTGGCATTGGCGGCGATGCGCTCGCCCAGCGAGGGGGTGTCCACCGTGCCCGGGCAGACGCAGTTGCAGCGGATGCCCCTGGTGACGAAATCGGCCGCCACGCTCTTGGTCAGCCCGACCACGGCGGCCTTGGTGGTGCCATAGGCGAAGCGGTTGGCGACACCCTTCACCGAACCTGCGGCGGAAGCCATGTTGACGATGGCGCCGCCCCCCTGGGCCAGCATGCCCGGCAGCGCCGCCTGGATCACCTTCCACTGCGCCCGCACGTTCAGCGCGAAGGCGAAGTCCCAGTCCTCGTCACGGCAGTTCAGCACGTCGTTCTGGTGCACGAAGCCGGCGCAGTTGAAGACCACGTCGAAAGGCCCGTTGTCCTCGATGGTCGCCTTCACCGCCGCGTCGTCCAGCACGTCCAGCGGCATGGCGGCGATGCCATCCCCCAGGCCCGCCAGCTTGGCCGCGTCCCGGTCGGTGGCGACCACCGTGGCGCCTTCACGGGCATAGGCCAGCGCGGCGGCGCGGCCGATGCCCTGCCCCGCCGCCGTCACGAAGCAGCGCTTTCCTTGCAGCCTTCCGGCCATGCAGTTCTTCTCCCATGCAAAGGCTGGGGGAAGGAATTCCCCCAGACCCCCATCTTCTCTTTGCGGTGTTTTTCAGCGTGGCACCGCCGGGCCGGCGGCAGGCCTCACTCGAAGAAAAAAGAAGGCGCAAACCTATACGTTTGCGCGGGGGAATTCCTTCCCCCGACCTTCCTCCCCCGTCAGTGGTTGTGCCGGCTCTCGCCGCGCGTCTCCAGGATGTTCAGGTAGAGCGTCGCCGGCTCCAGGCAGCCGCCGGTGCCGAGCTGGCCCACCATGGAGCGGTAGATCTCCTCCCACGGCGTCTTGTTCAGCAGCTTGGGCGGCGTCCAGGCGGCGCGGCGGGCTTCCATCTCCTCGGCCGGGATCAGCAGGTCCACCTTGCGGGTCTTCAGGTTGATGCGGATCGGGTCGCCCGACTTCATCAGTGCCAGCCCGCCGCCCACCGCCGCTTCCGGGGAGACATTGAGGATGGAGGGGGAAGCCGAGGTACCGCTCTGCCGGCCGTCGCCCATGGTGGGCAGGCTGTGCAGCCCCGCTTTGATCATGGCGCCCGGCGGCTGCATGTTCACCACCTCGGCGCTGCCCGGATAGCCCACCGGGCCGCAGTTGCGGATGACCAGCACGGTATGCTCGTCGACGCCGAGGTCCGGGTCCTCGATGCGGTCGTGGTAGTCCTCCGGGCCCTCGAAGACGATGACCTTGCCCTCGAAGACATCCTCGGGGTCGGACAGGAAGCGCTTGCGGAACTCGGCGTCGATGACGCTGACCTTCATCACCGCGCTCTCGAACAGGTTGCCGGAGAGGACGACGAAGCCGGCCTGTTCCTTCAGCGGCGTGTCATAGGCGCGGATCACCTCGCGGTCCGGCAGCGGCGCGCGCTTCAGGTCCTCTTCCAGTGTCTGGCCGGTGACGGTCTTGACGCCGAGGTGGAGCTTGCCGGCATCCGCCAGCTCCTTCATCACGGACTGCACGCCGCCGCCGCGGTAGAACATCTCGCCCAGGAAGCGGCCGGCCGGCTGGCAATCCACCAGCAGCGGGATCTCGGCGCCGATGGTCTGCCAGTCCTCGGTGGTCAGCTCCACGCCCATGTGGCGGGCGATAGCCACCAGGTGCGGCGGGCAGTTGGAGGAGGCACCGATGGCGCTGGCCAGGACGATGGTGTTCTCGAAGGCCTCGCGCGTCATGATGTCGGAGGGGCGCAGGTTCTCCTTCACCATTTCCACGATGCGCGCGCCCGTCGCATGGGCGATCTGCCCGCGCTCGCGATAGGCCGCCGGGATGGAGGCGCAGCCGGGCAGCGACATGCCCAGCGCCTCGGCCAGCGAGTTCATGGACAGCGCCGTGCCCATGGTGTTGCAATGGCCGACTGAGGTGGCGGAGGAAGCCACCATCTGCATGAAGCCGTCGTAGTTGATCTCGCCGGCGGCGAGCAGCTTGCGCGCTTCCCAGACGATGGTGCCGGAGCCGGAGAGCCGCCCCTTCCAGTGCCCGTCCAGCATCGGGCCGCCGGAGAGCACGATGGCCGGGATGTTCACGGTGGCCGCGCCCATCAGGCAGGCCGGCGTCGTCTTGTCGCAGCCGGTGGTCAGCACCACGCCATCCAGCGGATAGCCGTGCAGCACTTCCACCAGCGACAGATAGGCCAGGTTGCGGTCCAGCGCCGCCGTGGGGCGCTTGCCGGTCTCCTGGATCGGATGGATGGGGAATTCGAGGGGAATGCCGCCGGCATCGCGGATGCCTGCCTTCACCCGTTCGGCCAGGGCGATATGGTGGCGGTTGCAGGGGGCGATGTCGCTGCCGGTCTGGGCGATGCCGATGATCGGCTTGCCGGACTGCAGCTCGCCACGCGTCATGCCGAAGTTCAGGAAGCGCTCGATATAGAGCGCCGTCATGCCCGGGTCTTCCGGGTCGTCAAACCAGCGCTGGCTGCGCAGCTTGAAGTGCTTCTTGGTCTGGTCCATCGGGCCGTCTTCCTCTTGCCTCTCCCTGTTGCCAGCCTCCGTCCGGGGTCGGCGGCTGTCAATCGGGGGGAGGCAGAGGAAGGCGGCTCAGCGGCCCCGCGCGGCTTTCAGGGAGCCAGGCTTGGGCGCCGCCTTGATCACCGGGGTGCGGGTGAGAGAGGCGATCACCGGGCGCGGTTGGCCGGAAGCCTTGGAGATTTCCTCGTCCTGGCTCTCGATCAGCTTGCGCGCGGGTTCATCGCCATCCAGCCCGCCCAGGATCTCCGCCGGCACCTTGCGGTTGGAGCGGCGGGAGCCGTCTTCGTAGAGAACGTCGAAGAAGACCCAGGTGCCGGTATTGCGCTGCTTGGCGGTCATCAAAAACTCCTGCCGCCGGAGCAAAGGGCGGCTTTATGCCTGTTCGTCAGTCTCAGCCGCGGGCGGGGCATCGCTGGCGGGCGCCGTGGAGGCCTCGCGCTCAGCCTTGCGCTGCTCGCGCTCACGCTGCTTGGCATCGGCCTTGGCCTGCTTGGCCCGGTCACGATCAGCGCGCTGTTGGTTGTAGTTTGGGGCTCGTGCCATGAGGAATCCTCCCGTGTCTTGGTCAAAGGGGCCGCCGGTCTCCGCGGCCAGGTGGCACGGTAGAGGGCGCGCGGCGCGGGCGCGCGGGATGCATCGGCCCGTAAGGGTCATGCAACCGGCGCGGGCAGCTGCTGCCCGGCCGGAAAGGCCGCACGCCGGTGGCGCGCGGCCCGTTTGGTCAGGCGCCGGAGCGCCCGGCCAGGTCAGGCGCGGCGCAGGTTGCCGGCCGAGACCTTGCCATCCTTGCCGCGCTGCAGCTCGAACTCGACCCGCTCGCCTTCGTTCAGGCTCTGCATGCCGCCGCGCTGCACGTCGGAGATGTGCACGAACACGTCCTTGGAGCCGTCTTCCGGCTGGATGAAGCCAAAGCCCTTAGTCGTGTTGAACCACTTGACGGTACCGATAGCCATCGGGGTGCTCCGTTGATGATGTCACCGCCGCACGACATGTGCTGCGGATCAACTTGATGGACGGGCACCAGGCACGATGCACGAACGGCCGGGCACGAGGCGCAGGCCAAACCAGTCGACGCTGTGTATCTAGGCGCCCCCCGGCCCAATCGCAACCAATATGACCAAAACGTCAGATGGGATCAGCCGCTGAGCCCTTCCTCCAGGAAGACCTGCACGGCCTGGAACAGGGCCCCGCGGTTACGCTCCAGCATGATGCCGTGCGTGCCCTCCCCCAGCAGCACCATGCGCTTGGCGGGCGCGGCGGCCATGGCCTGGAACAGCGCCAGCGCCTGGGCCGCCGGCGCTTCCCGGTCCCATTCCGCCAGGGTGATCAGCACCGGCACCGTGACACGGGCGGCATCGAAGAGGCGGCGGCCGGCCTGCAGGTCCGCCAGCGGGCCATTCGGCACCCGCAGCACGGAAGGCACCTGCCGCGCCCCTTCCGGGTCCACGGCGAAGGTGGTGTCGGCCCAGTGCTCGTACCAGCCGGCGGGGAAGAGGCCGCCGCGCCGGTTGTCGGGCACGCCCTCCACCCAGCGCGCCCGCACCTCGGCCCGCGTCAGGCTGCGATAGGAGGGCAGTGCCGGGCCGGCGGCGCCCGGCGCGCCGTTGGACTGGGGCGCGCTGCCCTGCGGGGTGGCGGCCTCGGCCGGCCATTCCGGCGCGTAGAGCACCAGCCGGTCCACCAGGGCGGCATTGTCCACCGCGAAGCGCGCCATCAGGCTGGCGCCCCAGCCCCAGCCCAGGTGCACCAGCTTGGGCACGCCCCGCTTCTCGCGGATAAAGGCGGCGGCGGCGGCGATATCGGCCAGGGCATCCCGCGCCGTGGTCAGCGGCTGCCCGCCCGGCGGCTGCGCCATCGCGGCATCGCGCGTTGAGCGGCCGTAGTTGCGCAGGTCGACGCTCCAGACATCGAAGCCGCGCCCGGCCATGTAATCCATCCAGGAGACGCCGCCGGCCGGCAGGTCGAAGGTCGTGCTGGCCGGAAAGGTGCCGTCATGGACGCAGAGCACCACGCGGTCCGCCCGCGCCGCCGTGGCCCCTTCGGGCCGCTTGTTGCGCAGGTAGAGCTGGATGCCGGGGCCGGACGGCACCAGGAATTCCTCCAGCACCACCCCGGCCGGCTGGGCGGAAGCCGGGCCTGCGGCAGGCAGCAGCAGCGGGGAGGCGATCAGCGGGGCGGCAAGCAGCACGCGGCGGCGCATGGACTTCTCCGGTGGCGGATTCGGGGGGCCTCGGCCCGCCCGGTTGCGGGGGGCAGCATAGGCCAGAAGCGGAGCGATCCGAAATCGTTCGCGGCGGCTCAGCCCCAGGGCCCGCGCGGCCGCCGCGGCGGCGCCGGGCGCGCCCCACCGCGCGACCAGGGCCCGGCCCCGCGCGCCTGCGGCATGGCGGGGGCCATGGGTGCCCCGCCCGGCACGCTCCAGCCGCCCCGGCCGCCGCCCATCCGCTGCGCCATTTCCATCAGCGCCGCCACCCGGTTCTCGGTGCGGGGATGGGTGGAGAACAGCCCGTCCAGCCGCGCGCCGGAGAGCGGGTTGACGATGAACATATGCGCCGTGGCCGGGTTGGCTTCCGCCTCCGGGTTCAGGAAGACGCTCCGCCCCTGCTCCAGCCGCATCAGGGCATGGGCCAGCCCGGCGGGGTTGCCGGTGATCTCGGCGGCGCCCCTGTCGGCCTCGTATTCGCGGGACCGGCTGACGGCCATCTGCACGATGGCCGCCGCCATCGGCGCCAGCAGCATGACCAGCAGGCCCACCACCGGCCCCGGCCCCCGCTCCCGGTCCCGCCCGCCGAACAGCCAGCCGAACTGCGCCAACATGCCGATGGCACCCGCCAGGCAGGCGGTGACGGTCATGATCAGCGTGTCGCGGTTGCGGATATGCGCCAGCTCATGCGCGATGACGCCGGCCACTTCCTCCTCCGGCATCAGTTCCAGCAAGCCGGTATTCACCGCCACCGCCGCATTCTGCGGGTTGCGGCCGGTGGCGAAGGCATTCGGCTGCCGCTCATGGATCAGGTAGAGCGCCGGCATCGGCAGCCCGGCGCGGGCCGCCATGGCCTCCGTCATGCGCCAGAGCGCGGGCGCGTCATGCGGGCCGATCGGCCGGGCATTGTACATGCGCAGCACCATCCGGTCGCTGCCCCACCAGGCAAAAAGATTCGTGACGCAGGCCACGCCCAGCGCCACCACCATGCCGCCCCGGCCGCCCAGCAGGCCACCCACCGCCACGAACAAGGCCGTCATCGCCGCCAGCAGAACCGTTGTTCGCAGATATCCGCCCATGACCCCTTCCCTGTTCCGGCCTACACACCCCAGATGTTGCGCATGATGAAGCCCGAACAAGAGGCCGCCACGCCGGCCACCCCCGCCCCGGCCGAAGCCGAGCCCCAGTCCACCCCCCCGGCGCCGCCCAAGCCCAAGTCGATGCCGGTCGAGATCGGCGGCCCCGCCGGGCCGGAACCGACCCGCTTCGGAGACTGGGAACGCAAGGGCCGCGTCAGCGATTTCTGAGCGGAAAGGCCCTTCCGGCCGCTGGCGGCCGGAAGGGCCATGCCCCGGATCGGGATTGCAGCCGGGAACGGTTGGCAGGGCAGGAAACAGCCCCGCCCATCCCGCAGGGGAGGCCGACCAGCCCCATCCTCAGCACGATCATTTCCTAACAGAAACGTTTTGACGCCTTCCTGTTGTTGCGCGACAAGAGCTGGAACGCCGCAGTGCCCGGCCCCGGCCCACAGGAGGATGGAAACCATGCCCGTCTATGTCATCGCGGACATCAAAGTGACCGACGACGCATGGGTGCCGTCCTATGCGGCCGCGGTGCATGACATCGTCCACCGGCATGGCGGCAAGTACCTGGCACGCAGCGGCAAGGTCAGAACCCTGGAAGGCGCGCCGCTCGACACCACGCTGATCGCGCTTCTCGAGTTCCCCTCCGCCGAAGCCGCGGAGGCATTCGCCCAAGACCCCGACTACGCCCCCTATGCCGCGGCGCGCCAGAAGGGCAGCGACAGCCGCTTCCAGATGATCGACGACACCGACCTCGCGGGCACCATCCCCTATCTGCGCAAAGGCTGAACAGGCCCTTCGAAGGCAACGCCTGCAGGCCGGGCGGGAGCCCTCCCCGGCCCCAGGCCTTCAGCGCAGCCGCGCGAAGAAATCCCGCAGCAGCCCGGCGCATTCCGCTTCCCGCACCCCGCCCACCACTTCCGGCGCATGGTGGCAGGAGGCGGCCTGGAAGATCCGTGCCCCGTGCTCCACGCCGCCGCCCTTGGGGTCATAGGCGCCGAAGACCACCCGCCGCACCCGGAAGAAGCTGGCAGCCTGCGCGCACATCGGGCAGGGCTCCAGCGTCACAGTCAGGGTGCAGTCCGGCAGGCGCGGGCTGCGGCGGGCGGCGGCGGCGGCGCGCAGCGCCAGGATCTCGGCATGGGCGGTGGGGTCGTGCAGTTCCTCCACCCGGTTGCCGGCGCGGCCCAGCACGGCGCCGGCGGGGTCGGTCACCACCGCGCCCACCGGCACCTCGCCCCGCGCCGCCGCCGCGCGGGCTTCCTCCAATGCGATCTCGATGGGGGTCACAGGCCCAGGAGCTGGCCGCCATCCACCGCGAGCGTCTGCCCCGTCACCCAGCGCGCGGCGGGAGAGGCCAGGAAGAGCACCACATCCGCCACTTCCTCCGGCACGCCGAGCCGGCCCTGCGGCATCGAGGCCAGCACGGACTGGTAGACCGGCGAGCCTTCCAGCCGCCGTTCCTCCCACCGCCCGCCGGGGAATTCGATCGAGCCGGGGGCGACGCCGTTCACGCGGATCTGCTTGCGGCCCAGCACGCGGGCCTGGCTCATGGTGTAGTGGTCCACCGCCGCCTTGGCCGCGCCATAGGGCAGCGAGCGCGCCGCCGCCCGCAGCGCCGAGATGGAGGAGACATTGACGATGCTGCTGCCGCCCTGCAGGCGCGGCGCGGCCTCGGCCAGGAAGGGCTCGGCGGCGTGGCTGGCGCGCACGATGGCCATGATGTCCACCTGGAAGGAGGCGGCCCAGCCTTCCTCGTCATCCTCCGAGCCGAAGCCGGAAGCGTTGTTCACCAGGGTGTCGATGCCGCCCAGCGCCGCGGCGGCCTTGGGGATGAAGCGGGCGATGTCGGCGGCATCCGCCAGGTCGCAGGGGGCGGCGAAGGCGCCCTCGCCCAGCTCGGCCCGCGTCGCATCCAGGGAGGCCTGGCCGCGGGCGCAGATCGCCACCCGCGCGCCAGCCTGGGCAAGGCCCAGGGCAATGGCGCGCCCGATGCCGCGGCTGCCGCCCATCACAACGGCCCGCCGGCCGGAAAAATCGAACATGTGCATCTCCTCGCTTGCGCGCAGCAGAGGCGAAAGCACAGCGCGCCGCAAGAGGGCGGCCAGGGCCGCGCTTGTATCCGGCCGCCGCGCCGCGCATCTGCCATCCATTCATGGGGAAGAATCCGATGCCGCGCCTGCTGCCCCTGCTTCTGGCCCTGCTGCTCGCCACCGCCGCCCAGGCCGAGGTGGCGCCGGATGCGATGCGCCGGGGCGAGGAGGCCGCCGCCGCCTTTGTCCGGCAGGTGCCGCCCACCACGCCGGTGGCGGCGCTGCCGCGCCTCAGCAACCCCGCCACCCGGCCGATGCTGGAGGCGCTGTGGAACAGCGAGGCCGTGCTGGCCGGGCGCCCGCAGGGCGAGGCCGGCACCCAGGCGCTGCAACGCTGGGGCGATGCCGGCGCCACGATGCTGCGCCGCTACCTCGGCATCCTGCAGGCCGGGGTGAACGACCAGGCGGAACTCGGCCGCCGCATCGCAGCCCACCAGGACGAGCTGACACGCGCCTTCACCTTCCTGCTGCGGGTCGGCACCAGCGTGCAGCAGGGGGCGCGAGACCGCGTGTCCCGCCTGCCGGAAGCGCAGCGGCGGGGGCCGGAGGTGACGCAGGCGCTGGAGCGGCTGGGCACCGGCTTGGCGCAGATCAGCCAGGGGATGCTGGGCCTGTTGCGCACGCAGGGGCTGCGGCCGGAGAACAGCCGCGCCATGGCGGAGGCCCTGGCGCAGGACCTGCCGCTGTTCCGCCCGCTGCTGACGCCCCAGCTGCGGCAGGCGGTGGCGCAATCGGCCGCCGGGGTGGCGCCCGGGTTGCAGGACGCGCCCACCCGTGAGGCGGTGGAGCAGGTGCGGCAGATGCTGGCCGGCGCGGAATAACATTTGTCGGCGCCCGCATCACGGTCTAGGGACCGCTGCATGCGCAAGATGCCCTTGATCGGTGTGACCCTGGACGCGGAGCCGGCCGGTGGCTGGTCCAAGCTGCCCTGGTACGCCATCCGCCAGAACTACCTCTCCGCCATCGCCGCCGCCGGCGGCCTGCCCATCGCCCTGCCGCATGAGCCGGAACTGGCGGAAGCCTATCTGGAGCGGATCGACGGCTTGCTGGTCACGGGCGGCGCCTTCGACGTGGACCCCGCGCTCTACAATGGCGGCCCGGCGCATCCGACCGTCTCGCTGAAATCCACCCGCACCGCCTTCGAGCTGGCGGTGACGCGCGGCGCGCTGGCCCGCGACATCCCCGTGCTGGGCATCTGCGGCGGCGAGCAGCTCCTGGCCGTGGCCTTCGGCGGCACGCTCATCCAGCATATCCCCGACAGCGTGGCCGGGTGCCTGGCGCATGAGCAGCCCAACCCGCGCACCGAGCCGGGCCATGAGGTGAGGATCGCCGCCGGCACGCTGCTGGAGCGCATCGCCGGCACCGCGCGCATGGCGGTGAACTCCGCCCACCACCAGGCGGTGGAGCGGCCGGGCAACGGCGCCATCGTCAATGCCGTTGCACCGGATGGGGTGATCGAGGGCATCGAGCACCCGGGGCACCGCTTCGCGCTCGGCGTGCAGTGGCACCCGGAATACGCGGTGGACCCCGCCGACCACCGCATCTTTGACGCCTTCGTGGAGGCCGCGCGATGAGCGAAGACACCGAGACCGAAGCCGAGGGCCAGCGCGGCGAGCGCATCGCCAAGTGGCTGGCCCGCGCCGGCGTCGCCAGCCGGCGGGATGCCGAGAAGCTGGTGGCCGAGGGCCGCATCCGCCTGAACGGCGAGGTGGTGGAAACCCCCGCCACCTTCGTGGCGGAGGGCGATTCCGTCAGCCTGGACGGCAAGCCGGTGGGCGCGCCGGACCGCACGCGGCTGTTCCGCTACCACAAGCCCGACGGGCTGGTGACCACCCACAAGGACCCCGAGGGCCGCAAGACGGTCTTCGAGGAACTGCCGCCGGGCCTGCCCCGCCTGGTCTCCGTCGGCCGGCTGGACCTGACCAGCGAGGGCCTGCTGCTGCTGACCAACGACGGCGCGCTGAGCCGCAAGCTGGAGCTGCCGGGCAATGCCTGGGTGCGCCGCTACCGCGCCCGCGTGCATGGCTTCGTGGATGAGCGCGCGCTGGCCGCCCTGGCCCGTGGCATCACCATCGAGGGCGTAGCCTATGGCCCGATCGAGGCCGGGCTTGATTCCCGCCAGGGCACCAATTCCTGGCTGACGGTCTCGCTGAAGGAAGGCAAGAACCGCGAGGTGCGGCGGGTGCTGCAGCACCTGGGCCTGACCGTGACGCGGCTGATCCGCGTGGCTTACGGCCCCTTCCAGCTCGGCACCCTGCCCAAGGGCGCCGTGGAGGAAGTGAATGCCAAGGTGCTGCGAGACCAGCTGGGCCTGGAAGCGCCGCCGCGCGTGAGGCGGGGCGTGGACATCGCCGCCCAGGCCGCCGCCGCCTCGGCCGAGCCGAAGCCGGAGGCCCTCTCCCGCAGCCGCCCGGCCAAGCCGCCGCAGCCCAAGATCCCCCGCGCGCGCAACGCGGCGCGGTCGCTCGGCCTGGACGGGCCGCCGCGCCCCACGCGCGGCGGCGGCGCCAAGGCGGGCGGGCCCAAGCCCGGCACCCGCGCCGCCCGGCGCCCGCGCGACTAGCGGGCCATGCGCATCGTCGCCGGCCGCCATCGCGGCCGGAAGCTGGCCGCCCCCGCCGGCGCCACCACCACCCGCCCCACCGCCGAGCGGATGCGGCAGGCACTGTTCGACATGCTCTGGCACGCCCCCTGGGCCGGCCGCGCGGCGGTCGAGGGGCAGGCGGTGCTGGATGCCTTCGCCGGCACCGGCGCGCTGGGTCTCGAAGCGCTTTCGCGGGGCGCCGCCAGCGCCAGCTTCATCGAGCAGGACCGCGCGGCCCTGGCGGCGCTGCGGGCCAATATCGCCGCCTGCCGGGAAGACGCCGCCGCCACCGTGCTGGCCGCCGACGCCACCCGCCCGCCGCGTGCCAAGGCGCCTTGCGCGCTGGTCTTCCTGGACCCACCCTATGGCAAGGACCTGGTGCCGCGTGCCCTGGCGGCACTGGGCGCCGCCGGCTGGATCGCCCCCGGCGCCCTGGTCTGCGCCGAGGTGGGGCGGGAGGAGGAACCCAGCCTGCCCGGCTTCGAGCTGCTGGCGGAGCGGGTACATGGCGCCGCCCGCGTGCTGGTGCTGCGGGCGCCGAAGGATTGAAAGGTCGGGGGAGTGAACTCCCCCGAGCCCCCTCCTTTTTCTTCGGGTTTTCGGCTGCGCCTGCGGCGGCACCCTGGTGCGGGTTGCGCCGGAGGTCATGAACCTCCGGCGACTGCGGCCTCAGCACCTCTGGCCTTTTCAGACATGGCTTCGCCACCGGACAGCCAATTCGCCGTCCTGGCGCCACCCAACCCAGAAGAAAAAAGAAGCGGGGGTCCGGGGGAGAATTCATTCTCCCCTGGCCTTTCTTCAAACGAAGGTCAGCACCAGCACGTCGCGGAAGCCCGGCTCGCCGTCCCGCAACGGCAGAACCGGCGTCACGCCGTGCCAGACGCGGGCATCGTCCAGCAGCACGGCGTCCAACGGATTCTCCAGCACGAAATGGCCTTCCCCTTCCCGCCCATCGACGCGGATGCCGGTGGCGCCGCCGGCCACGTTGTGGCGCCGCACCAGGGCCACCAGCACGAAGGCCACGCCGTCGCGGTGCATCCCTTCCGGCGTCGGCTGGCCCGGGGTGCCGGGGCGGGCCTCGATGCGGAACTGGTGCATCTCGATCCGCCAGGGGCGCGCGCCCTGGCCGGCGGCCTCGAAGGCGGCGCGGGCGCCGGACAGCAGGGCCGCCAGGGCCGGGCTTTCCGCCACCGCCGGCAGCACCGGCGCGAAGCGGCGCTGCACCCCGCCGTTCAGCGGGTTGTTGTTCAGCGTCTGGTAGTGCGGCCCGTCCGGGTCGCGCTGTACCACTCCGCCGGCCTCGGCATGGAAGATGGCGTGGCGGCGCAGGCGGTAGCGACCGCCATCGGCCATGTACTCGTCCGGGCGCAGGTCGTCCCAACTGGCGGCGAAATCCTCCCAGGCGGCGCCGGAGAGCGCCTGCCCCGCCGGGTCGAAACCCGCCCGCAGCGCCGCGCCGGGCAGAAAGGCATGGCCATCGTGCCGGATGGCCTGGGCGAGGTCAGCACTCATCTCCGCGCGTCCAGCATCGCCTGCTTCATGCGGCGGATGCTGGGGCCAAGGCCGTCGAACAGCGCCTGCCCCATCAGGAAATGGCCGATGTTCAGTTCCACGATCTCCGGCACCGCCGCCAGGATGGCCGCCGTCTCGTAATCCAGGCCATGGCCGGCATGGCATTCGATGCCGGCCTCCGCCACCAGCCGGGCGGCGTGGCGCAGGCGTGCCTCCTCCCGCGCGCGGGCCTCGCCGCGGGCCTCGCACCAGGTGCCGGTATGCAGCTCCACCGCCCCGGCACCGAGGCGCGCGGCGGCGGCGATCTGCGCCGGCTCCGGGTCCAGAAACAGCGAGACGCGGGCGCCGGCCTCGCGCAGCGCCGCCACAACGGGGGCCAGCGCGGCTTCCTGGCCGACGGCATCCAGCCCGCCCTCGGTGGTCAGCTCGGCGCGGCGCTCGGGCACCAGGCAGGCGGCATGGGGGCGGATCTCGCGCGCGAAGGCCACCATCTCGGCCGTGGCGGCCATTTCCAGGTTGATGGGGGCGGAAAGTTCGGCCCGCATCGCCCGCACATCGGCGTCGCGGATGTGCCGGCGATCCTCGCGCAGATGCACGGTGATGCTGTCGGCGCCCGAATCCAGCGCCAGCCGGGCGGCGGCCAGCGGGTCCGGATGGTGGCCGCCGCGCGCGTTGCGGAGCGTGGCGACGTGATCGACATTGACGCCGAGGCGGATGGCGGGCGCGGTCATGGCGCGGCTCCAGGCTGGGGAAGGGTCGTGGCGGCCATCCCGGCCGCCATGCGCAGGGCCGCCATCAGGCTGCCGGGCTCGGCGATGCCGCGCCCCGCGATGTCGAAGGCGGTGCCGTGGTCGGGCGAGGTGCGGATAAAGGGCAGGCCCAGCGTGACATTGACGCCGCCATCCATGTCCAGCGTCTTCAGCGGGATCAGCCCCTGGTCGTGATACATGCAGAGTGCGGCATCGTAGCCGGCACGGGCGCGCGGCGTGAACATGGTGTCCGGCGGCAGCGGCCCGAAGGCCTCGATGCCCTCCGCCCGCAGTGTGGCGATGGCGGGGGCGACGATGCGCGCTTCCTCATCCCCCATGGCGCCGCCCTCCCCCGCATGCGGGTTCAGCCCGGCCACCGCGATGCGCGGCGCGGCGATGCCGAATTGCGCCCGCAAAGAGGCTGCCAGCACCCGGCCGGTGCGGATGATCTCGCCGGTGCTCAGCATCTCCAGCACCCGCCGCAGCGAGACATGGATGGTGACGGGCACCACCCGCAACTCGGGGCAGGCCAGCATCATCACCGGCGGCTCCGCCAGTCCGGCCAGCGCGCCAAGGAACTCCGTATGGCCGGGGAAGCCGAAGCCGGCGCCGTAGAGCGTGGCCTTGCTGATGGGATTGGTGACCAGCCCCGCCACCTGCCCTTCCTGCGCCAGCCGCACCGCGTGCTCGATGGACGCCACCACGGCGGGGGCATTGGCGGCATCGGGCTGGCCGGGCACGGCAGGGGCTGCGAGCGGCACGGGCAGCACCGGCAGCGCATCGGGGAAGACGGCGCGGGCCTCGGCGGCATCGGCCACGGCGCGCAGCGGCACCGCCAGCCCGAGCCGTGCCGCCAGCGCCGCCAGCCGCGCCGGGTCGTCCAGCGCCACGAAGGCGGGGCCTTCACCGGCACGGCAGCGCATCCAGGCGGCCAGGGTCAGCTCGCCGCCGATGCCGGCCGGGTCTCCCATGGTCAGGGCAAGAATCATCCTGGCAGCAGAACCGGTTTCCCGCCGGCCCGGAAGGCGCGGCACCGGCATGCCTGCCCCGCGCGCAGCGGTGCTTAGCCTGGCGTCTCCGCCCGCAGCGCACGCAGCGCCGCCAGCGTGGCGCAGGTCAGCGCCGCCGGCACCGCTTCCAGCGGGAACCAGTCCAGCCCGTCATGCTTCTGCGGCTCCTGGATACGCGGGACGCCCGTGAAGGTGGAGGCGAGATAGACCGGCGCGAACCAGTGCTGGCCGCCGGCGCGGTCGATCTGATCCACCACGCAGAGCAGCCTTTCGGCACGGATGCCGAGGCCGGTTTCCTCCCGCACCTCGCGCTCCACCGCCGCCGCCGCGGTCTCGTAAAGGTCCACCTTGCCGCCCGGCAGGCCCCAGCAGCCGGCCTCCGGCGCCTTCAGCCGCCGGATCAGCAGGATGCGGCCATCCACCACGATGGCCGCGCCGCAGCCCAGCCTCGGTTCCGCCTGCGTCATGCTGTCCTTCAATCCAGCCGCGCCACCGCATCGCCCAGCCGGATGGCGCCGCCTTCCAGCACCCGCGCGGTGACGCCGCCATGGCCACGGACGGCATTGTAGCCGCCGGGGCCGAATTCCTCCTCCATGCGGGAACAGGGGTGGCATTCGCCGGTCATCTCCAGCACCGCCTCCCCCACCCGGAAGCGCCGTCCCTTCAGCGCCAGCAGATTGAGGCCGGAGATCACGAGGTTGCGCCGCAGCCGCTCCGGCGCCACCTCCTCCAGCCCCAGGAAGGCGCCGATGGCAGGCAGGTGCTCGGCCTGGATCAGCGTCACCTGCCGGGCGCCGTTGCGGCCGGCATAGCGGTCGCCTTCCAGCCCCTGCCCGGCCAGCAGCGCCGCTTCCTCCACTACCCGCAGGGCCGCGCGCCGGGCCGGGCGCAGCCCGATCCAGCGGAGGACACCTGGGCGCATCGGCCCATCCAGCAGCCGGGCCAGGGGCGAGGCCGGGTTCAGCATGCGGCCCCTCAGGCCACCGCCGCGCCCGAGCAATGCGCCGCCAGCACCCGCAGCCCCGTCGCTTCCCGCCGCCAGAAGCGGCTGTAGCGGAAGGCGCCCACAAAGGCATTGCCGTCCCAGGTGCCGGCCATCTCGGCCCGCAGCGTCACCACGGCGGCATCCCCCGCCAGGCGGATCTGGCGGTCGGAGACATCCACGCGGCTGAGCCGCAGCAGGCGGTCGCGATGCGCGGCCAGGTCCTCGGCCTTGCCCATCACGTGGCCGGTGTGGCTGGTGAAGATCAGCTCATCCGCCAGCAGGCGGTCCAGCGCCTCGACATGGCCGCGCAGCATGGCGTCGCGCAGCTCGGCCTCGGCCGCCTCGACTTCCGCTTCCGTCAGGCTCATTGCTGCGCCGCCTGCCGCAGCTCATCCAGCGTGGTCTGCACAGCGGCACGGGCCGAGGCCACCTCCGGCCGCAGCAGGAAGCGCTGCTGGCGCTGCTGGAACTCGATATCCTCGCCACTGGTCAGGGTCAGGGTGGTGGCCAGGAAGCCCTGCATGGCCTCCGGCGAGGGCGTCGCGCCCTTGGCATTGGCCTCGTCGATGCGCAGGATCAGGTCGCTCAGCCGGCGCAGCCAGGCGAAGTCCGGGTCGTGCATCACGGCCTGCAGCAGCGCATAGGGGTTGCCGCCGGCGGGATGGCCCGCCGCCTGGGCATTGAGCAGCGCCCGGTGCCAGCCCGCCACCGCCGCCGCCAGGCGCCGGGAGGGATGCGCAACCGCCGCGCGGCGTGCCTGGGGATGAGTCATGGCTGCGGTCTCCTTCGCGTCCGGTGCTTCAGGGATTGGTGGCAAGGGAACAGGGCCGCTGCAAGTGAAGTCCGGCGCGGCTGGCTGCCACGCCGGCCGACCCTCCATCAAACGCGTTCCCACACCCAGTACATCGGTTGCCGGCCCTCGCGCAGCGCCTTGGCCTCGTAGCGCGTCGGCGGCCAGCCTTCCGGCCGCACCAGGTCCAGCGAAACCCGCCGGAACAGGTCCTGCGCCTCCATCACCTCGATCACCCATTGCTGATAGGTGGGGTCGTCGGTGGCGATGCGCCATTGCCCGCCGGGACGGATGGCGGCGGCCAGCGCGGGCAGAATGGAGGGATGCACGAAGCGCCGCTTGGCATGCCGCGCCTTGGGCCAGGGGTCCGGGAACATCAGGAACAGCCGCGACAGGCTGCCCTGCGGCAGGGAGCGGATCAGCCGCCGCGCATCCTCGGTCCAGAGGCGCAGGTTGGGCGGCAGCGGCGCCGTGGCCTCGCCCCCCTCCGGCACCAGTTTGCCCAGCAGGGAGCAGATGCCGTTCTCGAAGACCTCGGAGGCGATGAGGCCGACCCGGGGATGGGCCTGAGCCTGGGCATGGCTGTGCTCGCCACCGCCGAAGCCCACCTCCAGCCAGACTTCCTCGGGCGCATTGCCGAAGGCGGCGGCGGGATCGCGCGCCGCGTCCTCGGCCGACAGGCGCAGGCGGGGCAGCGTGACATCCAGCAGCGCCTGCTGGCGCGGGCGCAGCGGGTGGCCGCGGCGGCGGCCGTAAAGGCGGTCGGGAACCGGCGGGGGGTTTTCGGCGGTGTCTTCGGTCATGGTCGGGGGCCCATTACGCGGAAGGGGGCGATGCCAGCCGGCACCGCCCCCCGCAGCATGATACGCGAGAAAGGATCAGCGGCCGAAGGCGCGCTTCAGCTCATCCGCCAGATCGGTCTTTTCCCAGGTGAAGGTGCCCAGGTCGGCATCCGGCGTGCGGCCGAAATGGCCATAGGCGGAGGTCGGCACATAGATCGCGCGGTTCAGGTGCAGGTGCTCACGGATGCCGCGCGGGGAAAGGTTGACCATGTCGTTGACGACCTTGGCCAGCTTGGTCTCGTCGATGTCGCGGCCGGTGCCGTGCAGGTCGAAATAGACCGAGAGCGGCTTGGAGACGCCGATGGCATAGGAGACCTGGATCGTGCACTTCTCGGCCAGGCCCGCGGCCACCACGTTCTTGGCGAGGTAGCGGCAGGCATAGGCGGCCGAGCGGTCCACCTTGGTCGGGTCCTTGCCGGAGAAGGCGCCGCCGCCATGCGGGGCCGCGCCGCCGTAGGTGTCCACGATGATCTTGCGGCCGGTCAGGCCGCAGTCGCCATCGGGGCCGCCGATCACGAAGGTGCCGGTCGGGTTTACGTAGAACTCGTCCTCGGGCACCGCCCAGCCCTCGGGCAGGGAGGTGGCGACGATCGGGCGCACCAGCTCGCGCACCTGCTCCTGCGTCATCCCCTCCTCATGCTGGGTGGAGACCACGACGGAGGTCACGCCGACCGGCTTGCCGTCCACGTAGCGCAGCGTCACCTGGGACTTGGCGTCCGGCAGCAGGCCGGCCACCGTCTTGTCCTTGACGCGGCGCAGCTCGCTGATGCGGCGCAGGATCAGGTGGGAATAATACAGCGGCGCCGGCATCAGGTCCGGCGTCTCGGTGCAGGCGTAACCGAACATGATGCCCTGGTCGCCGGCGCCTTCGTCCTTGTTGCCCGCCGCGTCCACGCCCTGCGCGATATGGGCGGACTGCGCGTGCAGGTGGACGGAAACATCGGCATTGCGCCAGGAGAAGCCTTCCTGGTCGTAGCCGATGTCGTGCACGGCCATGCGGGCGAGATGCGCCAGCAGCTCATGCGTCACGCTGCCGGGGCCACGGGTCTCGCCGGCCAGGACGATGCGATTCGTGGTGACCAGCGTCTCGCAGGCCACGCGGGAATAGGGGTCGGCCTCCAGGAAGGCGTCCAGCACCGTGTCGCTGATGCGGTCCGCGACCTTGTCGGGATGGCCTTCGGAAACGGATTCCGAGGTAAACAGGTATTCGCCCTTGTCGCGCATGGCCTTATCGTCCTCTTGTCGCGATGGCGACCGGCTCGCCCCGGCCTGGCTATCCCCCGGAGATCCGGGCGGGGCTGTTTCGCAGGGGTGGCACAAGGGGTCAAGGGCGCTTGGGGACGGGGTTGGCATGCGCCGCCCCTGCCACCGGCATGGCGCCGGCGGCTAGCAGCGGCGCGGGCTTGGCCGTTGCGCCGGCCTTCCGCGCCGGAATGGCGCGCGCGGCTCAGCCCATGCCCAGCACGTGCTTCATGTCATAGAGGCCCGGCGCCTGGGTGGAGACCCAGCGCGCCGCCCGCACCGCGCCCACGGCATAGACGCGCCGGTCGAAGGAACGGTGGGTCAGCGCGATCTGCTCGTTGCCAGCGGCGAAGAGCAGCGTGTGCTCCCCCACCACCTGCCCGCCGCGCAGCGCCGCGAAGCCGATGGCGCCGGTCTGGCGCGGCCCGGTATGGCCGTCCCGGCCGCTTTCCATGCCGCATTCCTCCAGCGTGGTGCCGCGCCCGCGCGCCACCGCCCGCCCCAGCCCGATGGCGGTGCCGGAAGGCGCGTCCACCTTCTGGCGGTGGTGCATCTCGACGATCTCGGCGTCGTATTGCTCGGCCGGCAGGGCAGCGGCCATGCGCTCGGCCAGCGCGAAGAGCAGGTTCACGCCCGGCGCGAAATTGGCGGCATAGACGATGGGCGTGACGTGGGCCGCCTGGGCCACCGCCGCCTCCTGCCCCACCGACAGGCCGGAGCTGCCCAGCACGAAGGGCTTGCGGTGCGTCGCCGCCAGGGCGGCGTGGGTGGCGGCCAGGGCGGCATTGGTGAAGTCGATCACCACGTCGCTGGCGGCGAACAGCGCGCCGGTGTCGGAAAACAGCGTCACCCCCTCCAGGCCGCCGCTGCGCGAGGTGCCGCCGGCCAGCTGGGCACCGGAGGCCAGGACTTCCTCGGCCAGGAGGCGACCCATGCGGCCGGAAATGCCGGCAATGCCGATGCGGAGCGTGCTCATGGACGGCGGGACCCTGCTGTTGCTGCACAAGGGCAATGCGCGGCGGGGCGGCGCGCCGTCAAGCGCCGCCGCCGCCAGGCTTTCCTCAGCCCGCGCGCACGGCGTGCAGGTACTGGAAGTGCCGGTCGTACTGCTGCAGCACGTCCTGCATCAGCTCCTCCCGCGTGAAGCCCATGACGTCGTAGTCCTGGCCGCCGGTTTCCAGGAAGACCTCGGCGCGGAAGAAGTGCTCGTGGTCCTTTTCCCGCTCCATGTAGGCGTAGCTCGGCGTCTCGTAGCGGCGCAGGCGCACGCCGTACTGGAACTCCTCGGGGGAACCGGGCATGGCGGTCAGCTGCAGGCGGTCCTCCCGCACCGTCACCTCGGCTTCCAGCCCGCGCTGCCGCAGCTCGGCCGCCACGGACTCCAGCACCGGCCGCGCCGTGTCGCGCAGGAAGCGCTCGGCCTCCGGCCGGCGCGGATGCGCCAGGATGCCGTGCAGCTGCCGCTGCCAGCTCAGCCCCTGGCGCGGCCGCAGGCTCTGCGCCAGCGCGTCCTGCCGCAGCCCTTCGCGCTGCAACCCGCGCCACAGGCCCCAGCACATCACCAGCATCACGGCCATGAAGGGCAGCGCGCTGGCGATGGAGGCCGTCTGCAGCGCGTCCAGCCCGCCCGTGCTCAGCAGCACCGCCGCGATCACGCCGCCGAGGATGGCCCAGAAGACCCGGCGCCACACCGGCCCGTCCTCCCGCCCGCCCGAGGTGATGGTGTCGATCACCAGCGCCGAGCTGTCGGCGCCCGTGACAAAGAAGAACACGATCAGCGCCATGGCGAACCAGGAGACATAGGTGCCGAGCGGGTACTGCTCCAGGAACACGAAGAGGGCCAGCGTCACGTCCTGGGCCACGGCCTCCGAGACGGCGGTGTTGCCCTGGTAGAGGTGCAGGAAGATGGCGGCGTCGCCGAACACCGTCATCCAGGCGAAGGAGAAGCCCGCCGGCACCATCAGCACGCCCAGGACGAATTCGCGGATGGTGCGGCCGCGGGAGATGCGGGCGATGAACATGCCGACAAAGGGCGACCACGCCACCCACCAGCCCCAGTAGAACAGCGTCCAGTCGCCCAGCCAGGCGCCCGGAAGCTCGCTGGGCGCATAGGCGTACATGTAGAAGGTGCGCAGGATGAACTGGTCGAGATAGGCGCCGAGGTTCTGCACGAAGGCGCGCAGCAGGAAGGTGGTCGGCCCCACCGCGAAGATGAACAGCATCAGCGCCGATGCCATCACCATGTTCAGGTTCGACAGGAACTTGATGCCCTTGTCGAGCCCGGTGGCGACCGAGATGGTGGCCATGGCGGTGATCACCGCGATCAGCGGCAGCTGCACCCAGAAGGCGATGGGCCAGCCCATGACATGGTTGAACCCCGCGTTCACCTGCAGCACGCCGAGGCCGAGCGAGGTGGCGACGCCGAACAGCGTGCCGATGGTGGCGAAGATGTCCACCGCATGCCCGATCGGCCCGTGGATGCGCTCGCCGATGATGGGATAGAGCGCCGAGCGCATGGTCAGCGGCAGCCCGTGGCGATAGGAGAAATAGGCCAGGCTGAGGCCGATCACGGCATAAACCGCCCAGGCATGCAGGCCCCAGTGGAAGTAGCTGATCTGCATGGCCATCCGCGCGGCCTCGACCGTCGCGGGGTCTCCCACCGGCGGGGCTGTGAAGTGCTTGATGGGCTCCGCCACGCCGAAGAACACCAGCCCGATGCCCATGCCGGCGGCGAAGAGCATGGAGAACCAGGCACCGTAGCTGTAGTCGGGCTCCGAATGATTGGGGCCGAGCTTCACCTTGCCATGCCCGGTGAAGCCCAGCAGCAGCATGAACAACAGGAAGATCGCGACGGAGAGCAGGTAGAACCAGCCGAAATCGGCCACGATCCAGCCCTGCAGGGTGCTGAAGAAGGCGGCGGAGGCCCCGGGCGCCACGATGCCGGCCAGCACGAAGACGGCGGTGATGCCGACGGCCCAGAAGAAGACCGGCTTGTTGACGCCCTCCATCAGCCCCTTGCGCGGAGCCGGAGACGGGTCTGACGTGGCGGACATGGCGGACCTTCCCCTTTCAACCGGGCGGAGCACCGGAACGGCCCCGCTTGGGGAGGGAAAGATGCCGCCGCCATCAGGGGTTGCAGCAGCGGGAGGTGTGCACCCGCCCCCGGCACCAGGAAGGCGGCCGCTGGCGGGGGCATCCGGGCGGAGGCGAAACCCCCGCCCCGGCTCAGAACGGCCGCACGATCACCATGACGACGATCAGGATCAGCAGCAGCGTCGGCACTTCATTGGCGATGCGCCAGTAGCGTTCGGAATGCTTCCGCTCGTCGCGCTCGAAGCTCTTGCGCGCGGCGGCGAGGTGGCCGTGGAAGCCGCTCATCAGCAGGAAGCCCAGCATCTTGCCGTGCCACCAGCCGGCGGACCAGTCGATGACGCCCGGCGTCAGCACCAGGATGATGCCGAAGATCCAGGCTGCCGCCATGGCCGGGTTGATGATGGCGCGCAGCAGGCGGCGCTCCATCACCTTCAGCATCTCGCTGCGCTCGCCGCCCACCGGCGCCGGCGTGTGATAGACGTAGAGGCGCGGCAGGTAGAACATCCCCGCCATCCAGGCGAAGACCGAGATCAGGTGCAGCGCCTTGGTCCAGGGGTAGAAGGCGGCGAACGCGTCGATCGTCATGCGACGATTCCCAGCAGGCGGGGCAGGTCCTCCATGCGGGTGAAGGGCGTGGCGCCCTCGGCCTCCAGCAGGGCGGCGGGGGTCTCATGGGCGAAGCCCATGACGCGGCAGCCGGCGGCGATGCCGGCGCGGGTGCCCAGCGCGCTGTCCTCCACCACCACGCAGTCCCGCGGCGCGGCGCCGCAGGCGGCGGCGGCGGCCAGGTACATGTCGGGCGCCGGCTTGGGGCGCGGCACATCCTGGTAGGAGAAGACGCGGTCGCCGAACAGCGCGGCCAGCTTCAGCCCTTCCAGCTTGGCTGCCAGCTCGTCCCGCCCCGAATTGCTGGCGCAGGCGATGGGGACGCCGGCTTCCGCCAGCGCCCGCACCACGGCCAGGGCGCCGGGCATGGCCGGCGTGTCCTGCCGCATGCGGGCGGCGATCAGGGCGGAAAGCTCCGCCGGCCATTCGGCCGGCAGCGGGCCGACCTGCCGCTCGATCACCGGCACCATGTCGGGGATGGCGCGGCCCAGGAAGATGCCCTGGCACTGCTCCGCCGTGACGGGCCAGCCGCGGGCGGTCAGGTCCTCGGCCACCATGCGGCTGACCAGCGCCTCGCTATCGGCCAGAACGCCGTCACAATCGAAGAGCACGGCAGCGGGGCGCGCCATCATGCCGGCACCTTGGCGGACTGGGCGCGCGGCGGCTTCACGCCGGTATGGGGGCAGCCGGAATGCACCTTGGGGCATTGCCGCGCGCCGGCGAAGGAACAGAGCCGCCGCTCCCCGGCATCACGCACCCGGTGCACCAGGGCGGCCATGGCCGCGATGAAGGCGGGGTCGCTGTTCTGGGTGGGGCAGCGGTGGTAGCCGGGCACGCCCAGCTTATGCGCCAGTTCCCGGTATTCCACGTCCAGCTCCACCAGCGTCTCGGAATGCTCGGAGACGAAGGCCAGCGGGTGGACCAGCACGGCCACCTTCTCCTCGGCCGCCTTGTGCAGCGCCTCCTCGGTGGAAGGGCCCAGCCATTTCTGCGGCGTGACACGGGACTGGTAGCAGATCTGCCAGTCCAGTCCCTCCAGGCCCCAGGCCTCGACAATGGCCTCGGCGGTGCGCTCCACCTGCCATTGGTAGGGGTCGCCCTGCTTCACGATGGTCTCGGGCAGGCCATGGGCGGAGAAGAGCACGCGCAGCTTCGTGCCCTCCGGCACCTGCGCCCGCGCATCGTCATAGGCCCGGCGCAGGATGGCGGCGGTGGCCTGGGCGAAGCCGTCGTCGGAATGCCAGCAGCAGAGGGTGCGGGTGGGCAGCGAGAGCCCGACCTCGGCGCAGGCCTCGTTCCAGGCGGTGATGGAGGAGCCGGTCGTGGTGGTGGAGAATTGCGGGTAGAGCGGCAGCAGCACCACTTCCTCGGCGCCCCATTCCTTCACCGCCCGCGCGGTGGCTTCCGAGAAGGGATGCCAGTAGCGCATGGCGATGAAGCAGCGCGCCTCGATCTCCTCGCCCAGCGCGCCCTGCAGCGCGGCGCCCTGCTCCTCCGTCAGCGGCAGCAGGGGCGAGCGGCCGCCGATGATGGCGTAGTTCTCGCTGGCCGCCTTGGTGCGGCGCCAGGCGACGAAGCGCCCCAGCGGCTGCCGCAGGAAGCCTGGCATGCGCAGAATGGCCGGGTCGGTGAACAGATTCGTCAGGAAGGGCCGCACCGCCTCCGGGGAATCCGGCCCCCCGAGGTTGAACAGGACAATGGCGACACGGGGTCGCGCGGCTCGCGGGCGGTCAGGGGGGGGCTGCATGATGAGGTGGAGATGCCATCCCCCGCGCCAGGGTCAAGGGCATCGTGCACGGGAGGTTGCCGCGCAACAACTTGTCCCCAGCCCCTTCCGCGCTTAGGTGAAGGGCCGACCGGACCCATCCGGGCTCCCGCAGTTGCATGAAGAATGAGCGCCCGATGAACGAGCAAACCAACACGCCCCCTCCGGCAGCCGAGACGGAGCAGAACCAGCAGCAGCAGCCGCAGCAGCCCGCCGATGCCATGGCGCGCATCGCGGAGCTGGAGGCGGAGCTGACCCAGATGAAGGACCGCTGGCTGCGCTCGGAAGCCGAGATGCAGAACCTGCGCGCCCGCACCAAGCGCGAGGTCGACGATGCCCGCCAGTACGCGGTGCAGAAATTCGCCCGCGACGTGGTGGAGGCGGCCGAGAACCTGCGCCGCGGCCTCGATGCCCTGCCGCCCGCCAAGGATGACGAGCCGGAGCTGCTGGCCAAGCTGCGCGGCGGCTTCGAGGGCGTGGAGCGCAACTTCGTGTCCATCCTGGAGCGCAACGGCGTCGTCAAGCAGGACCCCGCCGGCCAGCCCTTCGACCCCGAGCTGCACCAGGCGATGGCGCAGCAGCCGCCGCCGGCAGGCGTGGCCGCCGGCACCGTGATCCAGGCCTGGACCCCGGCCTGGACGCTGAACGGCCGCCTGCTGAAGCCCGCCATGGTGGTGGTGGCCGGCGAGGGCGTTTCCGAGACCGCCTGAGCGGTCCCTGCCCCCTCCTGCTGCAGGTCCTTTGCCTGCACAATTTTTACGCAAGCCTCCAGGCCCACTCTTGTCCGGAGGGCCTGGGGCCAATACATCGGAAGCACAGGCCGGCCCCGCCTTTCCGGGACCGGCCAGACCCATTCACCCCCATCCGCTACAGAAGCAAACCGGGGATGGGCGCGGCGCCTCGATCGGGCCGCCCCCATCCGCCAGAAGGAGAATTCGGATGAGCAAAGTTATCGGCATCGATCTCGGCACGACCAACAGCTGCGTCGCCATCATGGAGGGCAGCGAGGTCAAGGTGCTGGAGAACGCCGAGGGCGCGCGCACCACGCCGTCCATGGTCGCCTTCACCAAGAATGGTGAGCGTCTGGTCGGCCAGGCCGCCAAGCGCCAGGCCGTGACCAACCCGACCGACACGCTCTATGCCGTCAAGCGCCTGATCGGCCGCCGTTTCGATGACGCCATGGTCAAGAAGGAAGCGGGCCTGGCCCCCTTCAAGATCATCCGCGCCGACAATGGCGACGCCTGGGTCGAGGCCGGCGGCCAGAAGATGGCGCCGCAGCAGATCAGCGCCAATGTGCTGACCAAGATGAAGGAAACCGCCGAGAACTACCTCGGCGAGAAGGTGACGCAGGCGGTCATCACCGTCCCCGCCTACTTCAATGACAGCCAGCGCCAGGCCACCAAGGAAGCCGGCGCCATCGCCGGCCTGGAAGTGCTGCGCATCATCAACGAGCCGACCGCGGCCGCCCTCGCCTATGGCCTGGACAAGAAGCACGCCGGCACCATCGCGGTCTACGACCTCGGCGGCGGCACCTTCGACGTGTCCATCCTGGAGATCGGCGACGGCGTCTTCGAGGTGAAGGCCACCAACGGCGACACCTTCCTGGGCGGCGAGGACTTCGACCAGCGCATCATCGATTACCTGGCCGATGAGTTCAAGAAGGAGAACGGCATCGACCTGCGCGGCGACAAGCTCGCCCTGCAGCGGCTGAAGGAAGCGGCCGAGAAGGCCAAGATCGAGCTGTCGAGCGCCAAGCAGACCGAGATCAACCTGCCCTTCATCACCGCCGATGCCTCCGGCCCGAAGCACCTGGTGCTGCAGCTCTCCCGCGCCAAGCTGGAGTCGCTGGTGGACGATCTGGTGCAGCGCACCCTGGAGCCCTGCAAGCAGGCGCTGAAGGATGCCGGCCTGGCCGCCAATGAGGTGGACGAGGTGATCCTGGTCGGCGGCATGACCCGCATGCCCAAGGTCATCGAGGCGGTGAAGAACTTCTTCGGCAAGGAGCCCGCCCGCAACGTCAACCCGGACGAGGTGGTCGCCATCGGTGCCGCCATCCAGGGCGGCGTGCTGAAGGGCGACGTCAAGGACGTGCTGCTGCTGGACGTGACCCCGCTGTCGCTCGGCATCGAGACCCTGGGCGGCGTCTTCACGCGCCTGATCGACCGCAACACCACGATCCCGACCAAGAAGTCGCAGACCTTCTCCACCGCCGACGACAACCAGACCGCGGTCACCATCAAGGTGTACCAGGGTGAGCGCGAGATGGCGGCGGACAACAAGCTGCTGGGCAACTTCGACCTGCAGGGCATCCCGCCCGCGCCGCGCGGCGTGCCGCAGATCGAGGTGACCTTCGACATCGACGCCAACGGCATCGTCTCCGTCTCGGCCAAGGACAAGGCCACCGGCAAGGAGACGCAGATCAAGATCCAGGCCAAGTCCGGCCTGTCCGACACCGACATCGAGCGGATGGTGAAGGATGCCGAGGCGCATGCCGAGGAGGACAAGAAGCGCCGCGCCGTCGTCGAGGCCAAGAACCAGCTGGAAGCACTGATCCACACCACGGAGAAGTCGCTGAAGGAGAACGCGGACAAGATCCCCGAGGCCGAGAAGGGTGAGGCCGAGGCCGCTCTTTCCGCCGCGCGTTCCGCCAAGGACGGCGACGACCTCGATGCCATCAACACCGCGACCGAGCGTCTCTCGGCGGCCGCGATGAAGGTGGGCGAGGCCATCTACAAGGCCGCCCCGCAGGAGGGTGCGGCCGAGGGTGGTCCGGGCGCCCAGGCCCAGCAGGGCCAGCCGGGTGGCGAGAAGGTGGTGGACGCCGAGTTCGAGGAAGTCGACCCGAGCAAGAAGAAGCCGAGCTGAGGCGCGGCTTCCCAGTGAACTGAGCGTCGCGCCCGGCTTCCGCGAGGAGGCCGGGCGCAGTCTTATAGACCCTGAAGTGGGGGACTGACCCGGCTATGGCCAAGCGGGATTACTATGAGGTTCTGGGTGTCGCCCGGGGCGCCAGCGAGGATGAGCTGAAGAAGGCTTATCGCAAGCTGGCGATGAAGCATCACCCGGACCGCAACCGGGACGACAAGGAAGCCGAGGCCAAGTTCAAGGAATGCTCCGAGGCCTATGAGGTCCTGAAAGACGCCGAGAAGCGCGCGGCCTACGACCGCTACGGCCACGCCGCCTTTGAGGGCGGCATGGGCGGCGGCGGCGGGGGCGGCGGCAATCCCTTCGGCGGCAGCGGCTTCGAGGACATCTTCGAGCAGATGTTCGGCTTCGGCGGCGGCGGTGGCCGCCAGCGGCAGGGCCAGGCGGCCGGCCGTGGCGCCGACCTCCGCACCGAGGTGCAGATCACGCTGGAGGAAGCCTTCGCCGGCGCCAAGCAGACCGTGCGCGTCCAGACCGGCGTGCAATGCGACGCCTGCAACGGCTCGGGCTCCGAGGGCGGCAGCACGGCGGCGCAGACCTGCGGCACCTGCGGCGGCGCCGGCAAGGTGCGCGCCCAGCAGGGCTTCTTCCTGATCGAGCGCGCCTGCCCCACCTGTGGCGGCAGCGGCCGGGTGGTGAAGAACCCCTGCAAGGTCTGCCAGGGCGCCGGCCGCGTGCAGCGGGAGCGGACGCTGAACGTCACCATCCCCGCCGGCGTCGAGGACGGCACCCGCATCCGCCTGACCGGCGAAGGCGAGGCCGGGCTGCGAGGGGCGCCTTCGGGTGACCTGTATGTCGATGTCGGCATCCTGCCGCACAGTATCTTCCAGCGGGACGGCGCCAATATCTACGTGCGCGTGCCGCTGCGCATGACGCAGGCGGCGCTGGGCGAGGCCGTGGAAGTGCCCGTCATCGACGGCGGCCGCGCCCGTGTCACCATCCCGGCCGGCACGCAGTCGGGCGACCAGTTCCGCCTGCGCGGCAAGGGCTTCTCCGTGCTGCGCTCGGCGGCGCGGGGCGACATGTACGTGCAGGTGGCGGTGGAAACGCCGCAGAACCTCTCGGCCCGCCAGCGCGAGCTGCTGGAGGAATTCGAGGCCGAGGCCGCCGAGCGTGCCAAGAGCAGCCCGGAAAGCGAAGGCTTCTTCGCCAAGGTGCGGGAATTCTGGGAAGGGCTGGGGCGCTAATCCCCTGCGCTGCTGGAGGGGCGCTGCCCCTCCAGGCCTCCCCGCCGGGGTGACAGTGTCACCCCGGACCCCGCATCAGTTTTGGCTTCGCGCTGAGGCTCGGGCGGAGCTCCACAGCCTCGGGCGGTTGCGGCCTTTCAGGCTCCCGCCGCGTCGTGGCGGACCTGGGGCTGGAAGCAGGTTGCGCCCGGGCAACCTCATGCACGGAATTTCATCCGGAACCTCTTGAACAACCGCTTCTTTCGCCCATTTGCCCATTGACGAGGCGGTGGCCATGACCTTAGCGTTGCGGCGCTTCCCGTCCATGGCGGTCTTCCAGGTCTTTCGGCCTGTCATTCCGCCTAGACTCCCCTCCTTGATCCTTTCGGGACATTGCCGACACCACGCCTACGGGCGTTCGTCGCACATGGGCAGGCCGACTCGGCCATGCCTTTGGGAAGTGTCCCCTGCTTTACGCCGGAACGGAACGCGTCCCGCCCATGCATCTTTCTGAACTCAAGGCCAAAAGCCCCGCCGACCTGCTGGCTTTCGCCGAGTCGCTCCAGATCGAGAATGCTTCCAGCCTGCGAAAGCAGGACATGATGTTCGCGATTCTGAAGCAGTTGGCCGAGAACGACCAGGCGATCCATGGCGACGGCACGCTGGAGATCCTGCCGGACGGCTTCGGCTTCCTGCGCTCTCCGCAGTCCAACTACCTGCCGGGTCCCGACGACATCTATGTCTCCCCCGCCCAGGTGCGCCGCTTCGGCCTGCGCATCGGCGACACGGTGGAAGGCCAGATCCGGGCGCCCAAGGATGGCGAGCGCTATTTCGCGCTGCTGAAGGTCAATACCGTCAATTTCGAGCCGCCCGAGGCTCTCCGCCACCGCATCAACTTCGACAACCTGACGCCGCTCTACCCGACGCGCCGGTTGAAGATGGAGAATGAGAACGCAGAGCCGCCGCCGAAGGGGATGCAGAAGGACAACACGCCGCGCGTGATTGACCTCGTCGCCCCCATCGGCATGGGCCAGCGCGCGCTGGTGGTGGCGCCGCCGCGCACTGGCAAGACCGTGATGCTGCAGAACATCGCCCGCAGCATCAGCGCCAACCACCCCGATGTCTTCCTGATCGTGCTGCTGATCGACGAGCGGCCCGAGGAAGTGACCGACATGGCCCGCACCGTCCGCGGTGAAGTGGTCGCCTCCACCTTCGACGAGCCGGCGACCCGCCACGTGCAGGTCACCGAGATGGTGCTGGAGAAGGCCAAGCGGCTGGTCGAGCACAAGCGCGACGTCGTCATCCTGCTCGACTCCATCACCCGCCTGGGCCGCGCCTACAACTCCGTCGTGCCCTCCTCGGGCAAGGTGCTGACGGGTGGCGTGGACGCCAATGCGCTGCAGCGGCCGAAGCGCTTCTTCGGTGCCGCCCGCAACATCGAGGAAGGCGGCAGCCTCACCATCATCGCGACCGCCCTGATCGATACCGGCAGCCGCATGGACGAGGTGATCTTCGAGGAGTTCAAGGGCACGGGTAACTCCGAGCTCATCCTCGACCGCAAGCTCTCCGACAAGCGCGTCTTCCCGGCCATCGACATCACCAAGTCCGGCACCCGCAAGGAAGAAGTGCTGGTGGACCGCGCCACGCTGTCCAAGATGTGGGTGCTGCGCCGCATCCTGAACCCGATGGGCACGCAGGACGCGATGGAATTCCTGTTGGACAAGCTGAAGTACAGCAAGACCAACCAGGACTTCTTCGACGCGATGAATACCTGAACCCAGCGAAGGGGGCCGAAAGGCCCCCTTCTCCGTTCAGGGCCAGGCCACCGGCGGCAGGCGCAGCAGCGGGATGCGCGCGGCGCTCAGCGCCTGCTTCTCCAGCACCAATGGCAGCTCGATCACCGGCACGCTGCTGCCGGCATCCAGCCGCGTCAGCAGCGGCAGGATCTGCCGCGCCATGCCGGCGGCCCGCGGCTGCACCAGCCCGGCCCCGGCCAGGGCATCCAGGGTATGCGATGGGTTGGCCAGCCGCAGGGTGCCGGCGCCACTGGGCTGCAGGCTGTCGTCCAGCGCCAGGGTCGCGGCGGCGCTGGCCGCCATGGCGCCCCAGCGCAGCGTCATGCCCTGCACCTCCAGCCGCCCGCCGGCATTGCGCCAGGCCGCCAGTTGCCGTGTCAGTGGGCCGATATCGCCCAGGCTGCCATGCAGCACGGCCTGTGCCGTGGCTTCCTCCATCCGCTCCCCCAGTGCCTGGGCGCCGGGGACAGCCAGGCCGCGCAGCCGGGCGGTGAAGGCGGTGCTGGTGGCGCCGCTGGCATCGAAACTGGCCTGCAGGCTGTCCAGCATGATGGGGCCGGAGGGGCTTCCCAGCCGCAACCCGGTGCCATTCAGCGCCCCTGCCAACGGTGCGGCGGTGCCGTTCAGCGTCAGGTCCGCCCTCAGGGCCGTGCTGCGCAGCGGCATGGGCGGGCCCTTCAGGGCGATCTGCTGCGCCCCCTCGGCCTCCACCCGCAGGCGGTCGGGCTGCCAGGGGCGGAGCGAAAGCCGCACCGACTCCGCCTGCCAGGAGACGCCATCCCGCGCCAGCCGCAGGCCGGGCAGGCGCAATGCCGCCCAGCCGGGCCAGCCGCCGCGCTCCGGCGGGCCATAATCCACCTGCATGCCCTGCAGGCGCTGCCGCCCGGCCCAGTTCTCGACAGCCAGCTGGAGCTGACCGGTCATCCACCACAGCAGGCCGGCATAGGCACCGCCCACCACCAGCAGCAGGATCAGGAAGCCCGACAGCCACCGGCGCAGCCGGGACCGACGAGGAGACGATGGCGCGGCCGGAGCGGCGGCTTGGGTTGAGGTTCTCACGCTGGGGATATAGGACGACGCTGGCCGCTGCCCATGGGCCATGCCAGCCGGAAGGGCGGATCAAGCCGGTGAAAAAGCGGCCCTGCCCCGCGTCAATCCACAGCGGCGGAAATTGTCCACAAGAGCTTTGGCACTTCCCTGTGACATCCAGGACACGTTAGCGGCTTGTTCTCCGACTCGGAACAATATGCAGCAAAATCAAACCGTTATGCAGTTAGGAGCTTTGGCGCGGCATTTTCGGGGGCCTGTGAATCCAGGACTCGCAAGCCTTTAGGCCCCTTTCTTGGAGAATGGCAGAAAGGCTGTTCCTGACTTATCCCACAGAATTATCCACAGGGAGGGGATAGTTGGCGGGCAGCAGCCGCAGGCTCTCCGATTCGATCGCCTCCTGCATCTGCGCCAGCAGCTTGGCACGCGGCAGGCCCTCCGGCAGCGGCGGCAGCACCGCCACCGTCAGCGTGCCCGGATACTTGGCGAAGGAGCGGCGGCCCCAGAAGACGCCGCTGTCGGTCGCCGCCGGGATGATGGGCCGCCCCACCGCCGCGCCCAGCGCCACCACGCCCGGCAGATAGGGCACGCGCTGGCCAGGGCTGGTGCGGGTGCCCTCGGGGAAGATGATGATCTGCGAGCCCTCGGCGGCGGCGGCGCCGGCTTCCCGCACCATGCGCTTCAGCGCGTTGGCGCCGCCGGCACGGTCCACCGCCACGGCGCCGTATTTGCGCGCCAGCGTGCCCCAGACCGGGATACGCAGCAGCTCCTGCTTCAGCACATAGACAGGGTCCGGCAGCAGGGCCAGCCAGACGATGGTGTCGAAGGCCGACTGGTGCTTCGCCGCGAGCACCGCCGGGCCGGTGGGCAGGTGTTCCCGGCCCGTGACCCGCACATGGATGCCGCAGACCACTCGCAGCAGCCACAGCATCAGCTTCGCCCAGCCTTGCACGTATCGGCGTATCAACCGGCGTGACAGGGGCAGCATCAGCATCCCCAGCGTCACGCAGCCGGCGGTCAGGCCGAAGAAGAGCAGGTTGAACAGCGCCGAGCGCAGCAGCACCAGCAGGCTGGCGGGGGGTTCTGGGTTCATCGTTGCGGCAAATCGGTCTTGAGGGCGGAAAGGCCGAGGAAGGCGCCGATCAGCTTGGCGTATTCCCGCAGCAGCAGCGAGGCACGCGGCCCCGCCACCTGCACCGGATGCGGCACCAGCGCCACATCCGGCAGGTTGCGGCGCAGTTCCAGCAAGGCGCGCGGCATATGATAGGCGGCGGTGACCACGCGCAACGAGCGAATCCCCTTCCCCCGCGCCCAGGCCGCGATCTCCTGCCCGTTGCCGCGGGTGCTGGTGGCCAGCCGCCCCAGCGTGACGGCCGGGGTGGCCACGCCGGGCGGCGCGCCGCGCACCGGCGGCGGCTCGGTCTCGGCACCCGGCAGTTCGGCGGCCGGGATGTTGTTGCTGCGCGCCAGGTCCGCCAGCTCGGCGCTGCGGCCGACGCCGGAGACGATCAGGTGGTCCGCCAGGCCGTCGGAGAGCAGGCGCAGGCCCATCTCCACCCGTTCCGGCCCGCCGGTCAGCACGGCGATGCCATCGGTAGGGCGCAGCGGCATCTCCGGCCGCGCCCGACTCTGCCCCAGGAAGAAGGCGAAGCCGGCCAGCAGTGCCAGGGCCAGGAGGCCCGGCAGCAACCACCACCGGCTCACGGCAGGCGCCGCAACCAGCGGCGGACGCTGAACTGCGCCGTGGCCCAGCCGATGGCGCCCGCCACCGGCGGCAGCAGGGCCAGATCCATCCAGGGCAGCGCCGCGATGGTCACCGCCTCGCCCCCCGCGAAAGGCGCGGCGAGGGAGGACAGCGCGATCAGCGCCGGCACCGCCAGGGCGGCGCCGGCCAGGGCGCCGCCGGCGGCCAGCGCGCCGATGCGGCGGGCGAAGCGCCCGGCGATGTCGCGCTGGGTGGCGCCCAGGTCATGGAAGATCTCGATGGCCTCGCGCCGCGCCGCGATGCCGGCGCGCGTCGCCACCGCCACCACGGCGACGGCCACGCCCACCACCAACGCCAGCACGGCCAGCGCCACGCCCTGCACACTGCCGGCCAGGGCGGCGAGCCGCGCTACCCAGATGCCATGCGCCTCCAGCTCGGCACCCGGCACCGCCTCGGCCAGCCGGGCGGCCAAGGGGCTGGGGTCGATGTCGGGGTTCACCAGCCGCAGCTCCATCACCGCCGGCAACGGCAGGGCGGCCATGCCGTCATCCACCGCCGGACCCAGCCAGGGGCGCAGCAGGGCGCGCATCCGCTCGGGGTTCACGGCCTCGGCGCTTTCCACCTCCGGCATGGCGCGCAGCACGGCCAGGGCCTGGTCCATGCGGCCGGCCTGCTCGGGCGGCAATTGCACCGTCACGGCGGCGGCGGCACCGGCTTCCCAGCGGTGGCGCAGGGCTTCGGCGCCCCGGCTGCCGGCCAGCGCCAGGGCCGCCAGCAGCGCCATGGCCGCGACGAGGCCCGGCAGCAGCCGGTCCGACAGCGCCCGCTTCAGCCCCAGCGGGTCGCGCGCGTAGCGGGTGCGCCTAACCATGATGCACGACCTTGCCGGCCTCCAGCACCAAGGAGGGGGCGGGAAAGCTGGCCACCAGTTCCTCGGAATGGGTGGCGACGACCACGGTGGTGCCCAGGCGGTTCATCTCCGTCAGCAAGGCCAGCAGGCGGCGGGCCTGATGCGAATCGAGGTTGCCGGTGGGCTCGTCCGCCACCAGAAGCTGCGGGCGCGTCACCACGGCGCGGGCAATGGCCACGCGCTGCTGCTCGCCGCCGGAAAGCTGCTGCGGCAGCGAGGTTTCCTTGCCCGCCAGCCCCACCCAGCGGAGGATCTCCGTCACGTCCGGCCGCGCGCTCGACTCGGAACGGCCGGCGAGGCGCAGCGGCAGGGCCACGTTGTCGAAGGCGGACAGGTAGGGCAGCAGCCGGAAGTCCTGGAAGACCACGCCGATTCGCCGCCGCAGCGCCGGCAGCTGCGCCCGCCGGTCCGCCCGCACCGTCACGCCCAGCACCTCCATGGTGCCGCGGGTGGGCAGCTGCGCCAGATGCATCAGCCGCAGCAGCGAGGACTTGCCGGCGCCCGAGGCGCCCAGCAGCCAGGTGAAGCTGCCGTCCGGCAGGGTGAATGTCAGGTCGGACAGGGCTTCCGGCCCCTCCCCCCCATTGGGGGCGGGGTAGCGTAGTCCGACGGCGGTGAAGCGCACCATGGCGGAGGGGAATGCCACGACATGCGCCCACGCACCACCCGGCAAGACAGGCTGCCGAAGCACGCAACGGGCTTGCAGCGGCCATGGGCTTGGCCATAGCAAGGCCCATGCGCATCGAATGCCCCGCCTGCGGCGCCGCCTATGAGGTGCCGGAACACCTGCTGACGCGCCCGGACGGCACCCCGGCCCGGCCGGTGCGCTGCCTGCGCTGCGGCCAGGAATGGCAGCCGGCGGCCCAGGCGCCCGAAAGCCCGCCCAGCCCCCCGGCCTCGCCCAGCCGGGCGGAAGCCGCCGGCCCCGCCGTGCCGCAGCCGGTCCTGCCCGCCCGCCACGCCGCGCCGACGCAGTTGCAGCCCGGCCCCGCGCCGGCCCCCGTGGCGGTGCCGGACAGCCGCGGCACGATGGCCCCTCTGCTAGCCTGGGCAGCCTCGCTGGTCCTCCTGGCCGTGGTGCTGGCGGTCCTGGTGCTGCAGCGGGAGGCGGTGATGGCCGCTTGGCCGCCGGCGACGCATCTCTTCCACGCGCTGGGGTTGCGCTAGCTCATAATCTTTCCCGGAAACGGCGCTCCACGCACGATCCGCATGCACTGCGGCCCTTCAGGGTCAGCATCATTGCCCAAAACCCTTCCGCGCCCGCACCGGATGCCCTAAACACCTGCGCGACAGCCTCCTGGGGGAGAGAATGCCCATGAACCGCCGTGCCCTGCTCGGCGCCGCCGCCACCGCTGCGCCGGCCGCCGCCCTGACCCTTGCCACGCCGGCCCTGGCGCAATCGGCCCCCGATGTGCGCTGGCGCCTGACCAGCTCCTTTCCGCGCAACCTGGATATCCTGATCGGCGCGCCGGAAACCATCGCGCGCCGCGTGGCGCAGCTGACAGACAACAAGTTCCAGATCCGCGTCTTTCCGGCCGGCGAGATCGTCGGCGCCGCCCAGGCGCTGGACGCGGTGCAGAACGGCACGGTCGAGTGCTGCCACACCGCGCCCTACTACTTCACGGGCAAGGATTTCACCTTCGCCTTCTACACGGCGGTGCCCTTCGGCCTGAACACTCGCATGTCCAATGCCTGGTACCGCCATGGCGGCGGGCGGGAACTCGCGGCCGAGCTGTTCAAGGGCTACAACATCGTCAACTTCCCGGCGGGCGACACGGGCGCCCAGATGGGCGGCTGGTTCCGCAAGGAAATCAAGACCCTGGCCGATATCCAGGGCCTGAAGTTCCGCATCGCCGGCCTGGCGGGCGAGGTTTTCGCCAAGATGGGCGCGGTGCCGACCCAGGTGCCGGCCGCCGACATCTACCCGGCGCTGGAGCGCGGCTCGATCGATGCCGTGGAATTCGTCGGCCCCTATGACGACGAGAAGCTCGGCCTCAACCGCGTGGCGCCCTTCTACTACTTCCCCGGCTTCTGGGAGCCCGGCGCCAAGCTGCATTTCATGGCCAACCAAGCCGCCTTCGATGCCCTGCCCGCCACCTACAAGGCGGCGCTGGAAATGGCCTGCGCCGAGGCGGATGCCGAGATGATCGCGCGCTATGACGCCGGCAACCCCAATGCGCTGCGCCGGCTGATCGCCGCCGGCACCCAGCTGCGCCCCTGGCCGCGCGAGGTCATGGCCGCCGCCTGGAAGGCGACCCACGCGCTCTACGACGAAGCCAGCGACAAGAACCCGCTGTTCAAGAAGACCTGGGAATCCTACCGCAAGTTCCGCGACGACGAATATGCCTGGTTCCGCGTTGCCGAGAATTCATACGATAACTTTGCCTTCACCGCGGCGCAGACGGTGAAGTAAGCGCCGCGCTTCCGCCGCCTTCGCTGTATACCGAGGCCAGCCGGCACCCTGCCGGCTGGCCTTTTTTCGTCCCGCCGCACACAGGATGCCCGCGCGCATGGATGCCTACCTGCTGCTCTCCGCCCTGCTGATGGGCATCGTGGAGGGGCTGACCGAGTTCCTCCCCATCTCCTCCACCGGCCACCTGATCCTGCTCGCCGAAGCCATCGGCTTCGAGGGCCCGCCCGGCAAGACCTTCGAGATCACCATCCAGCTCGGCGCCATCCTCGCCGTCATCTGGGTCTTCCGCCACCGGCTGGTGCGGATCGCCACCGGCATGTGGCAGCGCGGCTCGGCCGAATACTACACGGCGCTGAACCTGATCCTGGCCTTCCTGCCCGCCATGGTGCTGGGCGCCACGCTGCACGGCTATATCACCAAGCTGCTCTTCACGCCGCTGGTGGTGGCCATCGCGCTGATCCTGGGCGGCGTCGCCATCATCGTGATCGAGCGCATGCGGCCCAACCCCACCATCCATTCCATCCCCGAGATCGGGCCGCTGGCGGCGCTGCTGGTCGGCCTTGGCCAGGCGCTGGCGATGATCCCGGGCACCAGCCGCTCCGGCGCCACCATCATCTCCGCCCTGCTGGTGGGGGTGGAGCGCAAGGCAGCGGCGGAATTCTCCTTCCTGCTCGCCATCCCCACCATGGTCGCGGCCACCGCCTTCAGCCTGTTCAAGGCACGGCACGAACTGGACTTCTCCGGCTTCGGCGTCATCGCGCTCGGCTTCGCCGCTGCTTTCATTGTGGCGCTGATGGTGGTGCGCTGGCTGCTGGCCGTGATCAGCCGCATCGGCTTCACGCCCTTCGGCTGGTACCGCATCGCCCTGGGGGCGGTGATCCTGGTCTGGCTGGCCCTGCGCCCGGCCACCGGGGCCTGAGGAGCGCTGGAGGGGCATTGCCCCTCCAGGCCTCCCCGCTGGGGTGACAGGGTCACCCCAGACCCCGCCATCAGTTTTGGCGCGGTGGCACGGTGGTCATCGACCGCCGACGACCACGGCTTCAGCCCGCGTAGCTTTTGCAGAATTGCATGCAGGCGGCTGGCGCCACGCCGCGTCCTTCGGCCCCAGCCATAATTGACAGCGGGGTCCGGGGTGGACTTTCCACCCCGGCGGGAGTGTCCAGAGAGGGCAGCGCCCTCTTTGGCCCCGCTGCTTGTTCCTGGCCTCTCGCCCTGTATCACTCTTCCCGGGCTTTCCCAGGAGACGCTTCCCGCATGGCCGAGACTCCCGCCGTTGATCCTGTCCGCGCCCTGGAGACAGCCATCGCGCAGGATATCCACACCGGGCAGCTCCTCCCTGGCGCCTGGCTGAAGCAGATCGCGTTGCAGCAGCGCTATGGCCGCAGCCGTGGTGACGTACGGCGGGCGCTGGACAAGCTGGTGGCGCAGCGGCTGGTGCAGCAGGTGCGCAATTTCGGCTACCGCGTGCATGGGCTGGACAGCGCCCGGCTGGAGGAGCTGCAGCAGGTGCGCCAGATCCTGGAAGCCGCCGCCGCCGGGACCATGATCGGCCGGGCCGATGCCGCCATGCTGGCCCGGCTGCGTGACCTGGCGGATGCCTTTGCCCAGGCGGTGGAGCATCGCCCGGTGCTGGAGCAGCATGAGGCCAACCAGGCCTTCCATGCCGCGCTGCTGGAACTCTGCCCCAATGCCGAGCTGGTGCGGCTGATCCGCGAGACGCGCCTGCGCATGCCCTCCGCCCCCATGACGCAATGGTCGGAGCCGGGCTGGGTGGAGGAATCCGCCCGCCAGCACCATGCCATGGTGGCGGCCCTGGAAGCCGGAGACCGCGAAGCCTTCTGCGCCGTGGTTCGCGCCCATATCCGCCTGCCGCGCCCGCGTGAGGCCGCCGCACCGCCCGGCCGCCGGCGCGGCAGCCGGGCCGCGGCAGCCGATTGACAGCAAAATTGGCGCCAGTTTCTTATGCCAAGCTGACGCACGGCCCTGCCGGGCGCGCCGCCTTCCCTCCGGACCGGTCAGGACCCTTGCCATGCCAGGCTTTCGCCCCACCCGCCGCTGGCTGACGCGTGCCACGCTTGGCGCCGCCGCCGGTGCCTTCCAGGCGCCAGGGTGGCTGGGGGCGGCGCTGGCGCAGGGGGCCGGCAAGCCGGGCGGCACGCTGCGCATCGGCATGGCCGCGCCCAACACCACGCTGGACCCGCATTTCCAGAGCAACGCGCCCAACAATGCCGTGGCCAGCCATATCTTCGACGCGCTGATCACCAATGACGCGCGCTCTCTTTCCCGCCCCGGCCTCGCGCGGGCCTGGAAGGTGCTGGACGACACGCATTGGGAATTCCAGCTGCGGGAGGCGAGGTTCAGCGACGGCACCGACTTCACCGCCGAGGATGTGATCGCCTCGCTGCAGCGGGCCAACGACATCCCCAGCAGCGCGTCCTTCCGCACCTATACGCGCAGCATCAAGGCCATGACGGCCCCGGCGCCGCACCGGCTGCTGATCGAGACGCAGGGGCCGGACCCGCTGCTGCTGAACTCGCTCGGCCGCCTGCGCATCATCAGCGCCGACCACAAGGATGCGCCGACCACCGAATTCAACAACGGCAATGCCGCCATCGGCACCGGGCCGCTGGTTCTGCAGGAATACGAGCCCGGCAGCTTCCTGCGCCTGACGCGCAATGACGGCTGGTGGGGCGGCCGCCTGCCCTGGAACGAGGTGGTGCTGCGCCTGATCACCGACGATGGCGCGCGGCTGGCGGCGCTGCTCTCCGGCGAGCTCGACATCGTGGAGGCCGTGCCGTCCCAGGGGGCGGAGCGGGTAAAGGGCAGCCCCGGCTTTCACCTCATCCGCGGCATCTCCTCCCGCTTCGTGTATTTCGCCATGGATCAGAGGCGGGATGTTTCCCCCTTCATCACCGACCATGCCGGCCAGCCGCTGGAGAAGAACCCGCTGAAGGACAGGCGGGTGCGGCAGGCGCTCTCCATGGCCATCTCGCGCGAGGCGTTGGTGGAGCGGGTGATGGCGGGCGATGCCGTGGCCGCCGCCCAGTTCCTGCCGAAGGGCAGCGCCGGCACGTCGGACAGGCTGGAAGCGGTGCCGCATGATCCTGACGCCGCCCGCGCGCTGCTGGCCGAGGCGGGCTATCCGGACGGCTTCCGCCTGACCATCCACGGGCCGAACGACCGCTATGTGAACGATGCCCGGATCGTGCAGGCCGTGGCGCAGATGTTCACCCGCATCGGCATCGCCACCCAGGCCGAGGTGCTGCCCTGGTCGGTCTATTCCCGGCGCAATTCCGGCGCGGAATTCTCTCTCTCCCTCGCCGCCTGGGGCGTGAACACGGGCGAGACTTCCAACCCGCTGAAGGCGCTGGTCGCCACCTACGACAAGAAGGCCGGCATGGGCGCCAGCAATTCCGGCCGCTACTCAAACTCGGAACTGGACAGGCTGGTGCAGCAGGCGCTGCGGACCATGGAGGATGGCGCCCGCAACGCGTTGCTGGCCCAGGCCTGCGAGATCGTCTTCACCGACCATGCGCTGCTGCCGCTGCACCACGAGGTTTCGGTCTGGGCCGCGAGGAAGGGCGTGACCTGCGAGACGCGCGCCGACCAGTACACGCTGGCCACCGGCATCAGCCGTGCCTGAGGGCTGCCTCAGTGTTTCACATGAAAAGGTTTGAATCTTTCTTGCCGCAGCAAAGAGGATTGGCGGCGGCGACCTGAGGCACAAGGCAAGGCTTTCTTAAGCCGCAGCACGGATGGTCGCGCACCGGAACACCGGGGATTGCCGCCATGCGTATCAGAACCTTTTTCCTGGCCTGCTTCTGCGGCGTCGCGGTGCCCGGGGCGGCCGCCTCGCTCTGGCTCTCCGCCACCTCCTGGGGCGCGTGGCAACAGGCGCAGGAAGCCCGCGCCGCCACCCGCGCCGTCAGCGACGCACAGCGGGCGCAGACCGCCATCTCCGCCGAGGTCGGCGCCTTCGCCTCGCTGCTGCGCATGGCCGAGCCGGATACCGAGGGCGCCCGCAAGGCCGCGCCGCAGACCGACCGGCTGCTGCAGGCGGCGGCGTCCAGTGCCCGCCAGGGCGGCTTCCAGGCCAGCCTGGCGGAGGACGCCCTGGCGCGCATTCCCCCCACCCGCCAGCGCGCTCTGGAGGAAATGGGCAAGCCGCTGGCGGCACGGGACGCCAACCTGCCCAATGTCACCCAGGCTGTGCGCAACGAGGCGGCCGATGCGCTGCGGCGCCTCGGCATGCAGGCGTCGCTGCGGGTTTTCGAGACCTCGCCCCGCGCCGCGCTGCTGGTGGAAGTCGCCAGCGCCACCATGGATTATCGCGATTTCATTGGCCGCCGCAGCGTCGGCGTCACGGCCTGGGTCAGTGGCCAGCCGGTGCAGCCGCCGGCCTATGACGAGATGCAGCAGCATACCGGCCGCATGGAACAGGCCTGGATCGGCGCCCAGCGCCTGATCGCCGCCATGCCGGAGAGCACCCGGCTGCAACAGGTGCTGCAGCAGCAGAAGGGCGTGCAGGAGCAGAACGAGGCCCGCTGGCGCCAGATGCTGGCCACCGCGCGCAGCGGCCTGGGCGGCGGCGCCGTCGCCTGGGGCACCACCGTGCCGGAATTCCGCCCCTGGTCGCTGCGCTCGCAGGCCGAAATCCTCACCCTGCGCGACGCGGCGCTGGACGAGGCCATGGCGGTGACCAACCGCGCCGCCGACAGCGCGCGGCTGCACCTGCTGGAAGCGGTGGTGCTGGCGCTGCTGGTCACGGGGCTGGCGGCGCTGTCGGTGACGCTGCTGCTGCGGCGGGTGGTGCAGCCGCTGCGGGCGCTGACCGGCAGCGTGACACGCATCGCCGATGGCGAGCTGGAGTTGCCGGTGCCGGGTCAGAACCGGGCGGATGAGCTGGGCGCCATGGCGCAGGCGGTGGAAACCCTGCGCGCCGCCTCGGCCGAGCGGCGGGAGATGGCGCGGGCGCAGCAGGAAGGCCAGCGCGAGCAGATCGCCCGCGCCGGGCGAGTGGATGCGCTGCTGCGCGGCTTCGAGCAGGAAACGGCGGGCGCCCTGCGCGCCGTGGCCGCCGCCGCCAGCGAGATGGACGCCACCGCCGCCGGCATGGCGGAGATCGCCGCCTCCGGCAACAACCGGGCTTCCTCCGTCGCCAATGCCTCGCAGCAGGCCAGCGGCAATGTGCAGACCGTGGCGGCGGCGGCGGAGGAACTCTCCGCCTCCATCGCCGAGGTGGCGCGGCAGGTGCGCGAAGGCGCCGCGCGGGCGCAGCAGGCCTCGGAAGCCGCGCAGAACACCGACCGCACAGTGCGCGGGCTGTCGGAAGCCGCGGGGCGGATCGGCGATGTGGTGCAGCTCATCACCGGCATCGCCAGCCAGACCAACCTGCTGGCCCTGAACGCCACCATCGAGGCGGCGCGGGCGGGCGAAAGCGGCAAGGGCTTCGCCGTGGTGGCGGGAGAGGTGAAGTCCCTGGCCAGCCAGACCGCCCGCGCCACGGAGGAGATCGGCCAGCAGATCGCCGCCATGCAGGGGGAGACGGAGCGCACCGTGCAGGCGATCGGCGAGATCGCCCGCATGATCCGCGAGTTGAACGATGCCACCGGCCTGGTGGCGGAAGCCGCCGGCCAGCAGGCCGAGGCGACGCGGGAGATCGGCCATGCCGTGGCCCAGGCGGCGGCGGGGACGGAGGAAGCCTCCCGCCATGCCACCGGCGTCAGCGACGACGCGGAACGCACCGGCCGCGCGGCGGGCGATGTGCGCAGCGCGGCGGGGGAGCTGGCACGGCAGGCGGAAGGCCTGCGCGGCCAGATGGACCGCTTCCTGGCCAGCATCCGCGCCGCCTGAGGCGCATCCCGGCCGGGGCGAGAGGGCCGCTAGCTCCTGCGGGCCTGGTTCGCCAGCTCCTGCAGGCAGGCGGCCTCGGTGCGGCGCTCGGCCCCCGCCGCGCGGGCCGTGGCATAGGTGACGCGCAGCCCGGCCGGCGCGGCGCGAGAGCCGGCGGGCCCGCCCGGCTCGCCATAGAACATCACGTCCAGGTGGCAGAAGGGGCTCTGGTAGAGCCAGATCTCCGCATCCCCTTCCCGCCGGCGCAGGCGCGGCTCGCCCAGCAGGCGCCGCACCGTGGCGGGGGGCTGGCCCAGCAGCTGCGCCGCCTGGGCGGGCAGGCCAGTCAGGGCGGGCATGGCGGCGCCGACAGGTGCGGTCTCGCCTTCCGCCGGCGGGGCGGCCAACGGGCGCATGCCGACCAGATTGGCGCGGTAATTGGCCAGCACCTCATCCAGCACCGCTTGGCGGTCCAGGACAGGTTCCTGGGCGCAGGCGGCCAGCAGGCAGGCCAGCAGCAGGGGCAGAAAGGGGCGGAGGGGCATGGCGGCGGGGATAACCTGCGCCACGACGGCGGAAAAGGGAATGGGCCGAGCCATGGTGGCCCGGCCCTTCCGGCTTCAGCCCAGCTGGTCGACGTCGCTGGCGGCCAGCGGCAGCGCCGGGCGCGGGTTGGAGGGCATCGAGTCGCCCAGCATCTCCATGCGACCGGAGACCTGGCCGCCTTCCTCCACCTGCAGGCGGCGGCAGCGGGCGATGCCCATCACCTTGCCGGAGGCGCGGATGATCAGGTTGCCGCGCACCGTCAGCGTGCCGTCGAAGATGCCGGCGATCTCGGCGTCATCCACCTCGACCTCGCCCTTGAAGACGCCGGACTGCGCGATCTGCAGCTCGGCCGCCTGCATCATCTGGCTCTCGACCGTGCCCTCGACCACCAGCCGCTCGGCATCCGTCACGGTGCCCTGCAGGCTGATGCCCTTGCCCACCACCATGGAGCGGCGCTCGATGGCCTGGGCCGGGCGGCTGCTGCCGCCGGGGGTGAGGATGGGGCCGGTGCCGGCCATGGGCGCGGGACGGGGCGGCATGCCCATACCGGTCGGCTGGCCGGGCTTCGGCGGCAGGGTCATGGCGGCGGCCTCCTTGGTGGGCGCGGGGCGGAAGGGGGGAACGGCAAGATCCGGATCACGGGCCACCGGCACGGTGGTCGGTTCTGCTCCCTCCGGCGTGCCGGGCGGTGCTCCCTGGGCGGGAGTGGGATCTTCGCGGCGGCGGCGAAAGACGGACATGGGCTCCCCCTCTGCTCGGCTATCAGGCATGGTTCCGGCCGGCGGCACGGAACTGGGTTTGGACCGCGGCCTTCAGGGCGCCGCGCCCCCTTGGGCTATCACGCGGCATGGCGGGGGGACAACCGGTGCCACCCCCCTCCTGGAGTAATTTTTTCAGCGACTTCCCGCATCGTGGCGCCCCCGGGGGCGGTGCGACGCTCCTGGTTGAAGCTTGGCCTTGGCCCTTGCCGCGGCAGGCGGCCGGGCGGCGGCTCTCCGCCCGGCCACATGCCCGGCTCCCTCTGGCCCACCCCCTCTGGTCCATCGGCCGGGCGGCTGCTATCGCCGGGGCTCATCCGCGCAAGGTTTCTCTCCATGGCAGCACCCACCCTCGACATCCTCGGCATCGGCAACGCCATCGTGGACGTGCTGGCGCGGGCGGATGACAGCTTCCTGGCGCAGCACGGCATGAACCGTGGCGCCATGGCGCTGATCGACGCCGAGCGCGCGGAAGCGATCTATGCCGCCATGGGCCCGGGGCTGGAGAGCAGCGGTGGCTCCGCCGGCAATACCTGCGCCGTGGCAGCCGGGCTGGGCGCCCGGGTGGGCTTCCTGGGCAAGGTGGCGGACGACCTGCTGGGCCGCACCTTCGCGCATGACATCCGCGCCGCCGGCGTCGCCTTCCCCACCGCGCCGCTCTCCGGCGGGGCGCCCACCGCGCGCTGCCTGATCCTGGTCTCGCCCGATGGGCAGCGGACCATGAACACCTTTCTCGGTGCCTGCGTCAGCTTCGGCGAGGATGACGTGGACGAGGCCGCCGTCTCCGCCGCCGCCGTGACCTACATGGAAGGCTATCTCTTCGACCCGCCGGCGGCGCAGGCCGCCTTCCACCGCGCGGCCCGGGTGGCGCATGCGGCGGGGCGGCAGGTCTCCATGACGCTGTCCGACCCCTTCTGCGTCGGCCGCCACCGCGCCGCCTTCCGCGACTTCGTGGCCGGGCACACCGACATCCTCTTCGCCAACGAGGCCGAGATCCTGTCCCTCTACGAGACCGATAGCTTCGAGCAGGCGATGGAACGCGCCCGCGCCGATGTCGGCATCGCCGCCCTGACGCGCAGCGAGCATGGCAGCGTGATCGTCTCGGGCGACCAGACCATCACCGTCGCCGCCAAGCCCACCCAGGTTGTGGACACCACCGGCGCCGGCGATGCCTATGCCGCCGGCTTCCTGGCGGCGCTGACGCGCGGGTTGCCGCTGGCCGAATGCGGCCGCTGGGGTTCCGTCGCGGCGGCCGAGGTGATCAGCCATTTCGGCGCCCGGCCGCAGGCGGAGCTGAAGGCGCTGGTCGGCGCCGCCTGACGCCATGGCCCTGCCCCTTGCCGCGGGGGCCGATGCCTTCGCCGCCACTTTCGGCATGCTCGGCCTCGGCGCCCTGCTGCGCCGCACCCTGCTGCCGGACGATGCTGTCTGGGCCGGGCTGGAGAAGCTGGTCTTCTTCGTGCTGCTGCCGGCGCTGCTGGTCAGCGCCATCGGCACGCTGGACCTGGCCAACCTGCCGCTGGGCGGCATGGCGGTGGTGATCTGGGGCACGCTGGCCCTGGGCACGGCCGGCAGCATCGCCCTGGCGCGGGCGCTGGGGCATGGCCACGCGGCCATGACCTCGGTGCTGCAGGGCGGCATCCGCTACAACAACCTGCTGGCCTTCGCCACCGCGGGCGCGGTGCTGGGGCCGCCGGGCATCGCCATGGGCGGCATCGCCACCGGGCTGATCGTGCCCTTCGTGCAGGTGGTGATCACCGTGGCGCTGACGCTGGGGCGCGCCACCAGGCCCAGCCCGCTGCGCCTGCTGCGGCAGATCGCGCTGAACCCGCTGCTGCTGGCCTGCCTGGCCGGTTTCGCGCTGGCGCTGGCCGGCGGGGTGCCGCCGGGGGCCTCGGGCCTGCTGCGCGGGCTGTCGCAGGCCAGCCTTGCCACCGGGCTGCTCTGCGTCGGCGCGGCGCTGACGCCGGGGGCGATGGCCGACCGCATGCCCACCCAGGCGCTGACCGCCGGCTTCAAGCTGCTGCTGATGCCGGCCATCGCCATGGGGCTGGCGGCGCTGACGGGGCTGGAGCCGCTGGCGGCGGCCACCGCCATCCTCTTCATGGCGCAGCCCACCGCCTCCACCGCCTATGTGCAGGCGCGCGCCATGGGGGGCGACGCGCCGCTGATGGCGGCGATCATCACCGGCCAGCATGTGGCGGCGCTCGCCACCCTCTTCTTCTGGGCCATGCTGCTGGCCGGCTGAGGCGGCGCGCTCAGCCCAGGCAGGCGCCCAGCCAGCGCAGGATGCGTGCCAGGACCTCCTGGTTGTTGTTGTCCATCATCGGCATGTGGCTGTTGCCGTGGATGCCCTGCGCCGGCAGGTCCAGCCAGTCCGCCCGGCCGCCCTGCCCCGCCAGGGCCTCGGCGAAATCGGCGCAGCGGCGGGACACGCCGCGCCAATGCGCCGAATGCTCGCGGTAGTCGCCCATCACCATCAGGGTCGGGATGTCGCGCAGGGCGGCGGGGTCGGCGAAGCCGGTCGGCTCCACCGCCACCATGGCGCGCACCAGCCCCGGTGCCGCCGCGGCGGCGCGGAAGGCGGGTTCGCCGCCCTGGCTGTGGCAGAGCAGGATGCAGGGGCCGATACGCCGCAGCACCGCGCCCAGCGCCGCCGCCGCCGCATCCCCCAGCGTGGTCCAGCGCGGCACGAAGCCGCGCGCGAAGGCCTCCAGCGCCGCCACGGGAAAGCGCTGGCCGGGAAAGGCCCGCCGCTGGCCACCGGCATCGACCTCGCCGAAGCGGAAGCGGGTCCAGCTTTCCTCGACCGTGCGCAGGATCGGCTCGCCGGGCCAGAGTCCGGGCACCGGGCACCAGCCGGCCCGGCCGCGCTCGGTGTTATCCACCACATGCACTTCCAGCCCGGCGGCCAGCAGCCCGTGCAGCCAGCCGGGGCGCCCGTCGGGCGTGGTTTCCCACATGGCGCCGGACATGCCGCCGCCATGCAGCAGCACGATCGGCGGCAGCCGGGACCGCGTGGCGGGGGTGAAATACTGCACATAGGCATGCTCGATCGCGAGCGCGCCGTTGGGGTCGTGCCGGTAGGTCGTGGTGCTGGTGAATTGCAGCTCCCGCACCGGCTCGCCGCTGATCTCCACCACCCGCCCGCCGGCGGTATAGGAGCCGAAATCCGCGAGCCGGAATTCCGGCATGGCCACCGCCTCCTTCCGTTCAGTCGGCGACAATGTTGCGCTCTTTGATGATGGCGCCCCACTTCACCACGTCGCCGGCAATGAAGCCGCCGAGCCTATCGCGGCCGCCGCCGATCACATCGACCCCCAGTTCCTTCATGCGCGCGGCGACGGCGGGGTCGTGCAGCGCGGCGTCGAAGGCCGCGTTCAGCTTCCGCAGCACTTCCTCCGGCGTGCCGGCGGGGGCGAAGACGCCGAACCAGGGCGTCACCACCAGGTCGGGGATGCCGGCCTCGGCCGAGGTCGGGATCTCGGGCGCCGCGGCCGAGCGCGCGGTCTGCGCCACCAGCAGCGGGCGGAGCTGGCCGGTTTTGATGTTCGGCAGTGCTGCGGGCAGGTTGTCAAAGTAGAGCTGCACGCGGTTGGCCAGCAGATCCGCCGTCACCTGCCCGGCGCCGCGATAGGGCACATGCGTGACCTCGATCCCCGCCAGCTGGTTCAGCAGCTCGCTGGCCAGATGCGGGGAGGAGCCGACGCCGGAGGAGGCGTAGTTGATCGACTGCTTCTTCGCCAGCGCGACAAATTCGGCAAAGGTCTTCACCGGCAGCGCCGCCGGCACCACCATCACGCTCGGCACCGTGCCGATCATGACCACCGGCGCGAAGTCGCGCTGAATGTCATAGGCCGGTTTGGCGTAGAGGCTGCCGGCGGTGGAGCAGGAAAAGGCGCAGACCAGCAGCGTATAGCCATCGGCCGGGGCGCGGGCGACCATCTGGCCGCCGATATTGCCGCCGGCGCCGGCGCGGTTGTCCAGCACGAAGGGCTGTTCCAGTTGCCGGCCGACCTGGTCGGTCAGCAGCCGCGCCAGGATGTCGGGCGTGCCGCCGGCGGCATAGGGCACCACCAGCGTCACCGGCCGGTTGGGGAAGTTCTGCGCCTGCGCCGGCTGCGCGAGCCCCGCCACCGCCAGCAGCCCGGCCAGCAGCCTGCCAAGGCGTGAGATGCGCGATCTGGACATGGTTCTTCCCCTTTGCGCCTCGCCCGGCGCCGTGATGGCCAGCTTGTCCGGCTGGAGCAGAGCTACCGAAAGGCGGAGCGATTGAAAAATAGGATTTCTCACCCTCCGTGATAGGCTGCGCTTATGTCACTGCCTCCCATCTCGCTCCGGCAGCTCCGCGCCTTCGCGGCGGTCGCCCGGCTTGGCAGCTTCCGCCGCGCCGCCGAGGAGCTGAACCTGTCCCAGCCCGCGCTCAGCCAGGCGGTGCGGCTGCTGGAGACCGAGACCGGCGCCGTGCTGCTGGAGCGGAACACCCGTGGCGTGACCGTCACCGAGGCCGGGCGGCGGATGCTCTCCACCTGCGAGAGCATGCTGCAATCGCTGGAATTCACCGTGGCCTCCCTGCGCCGCAACGGGGCGGAGGAAGCGGCGCGGCTGCGCATCGCCGCCCTGCCCTCCATCGCGCGGCAGATCGTGGTGCCGGCCTATCGCCACTTCCGCGCCGGCAGCGCCGCGGCGGCGCTCTTCATCCGCGATGCGGTGGGGGAGGAGGTGATCCGCATGATCCGCGCCGGCGAGGTCGATTTCGGCCTGACCACCCCGCCGCGCCAGGGCGCCGAGTTGATCGTGCATCCGCTGCTGCGCTCCCCCATGCGGGTGGTGGTGGCGCCGGGCCATCCTTTCGCCGCCACCGGCGCGACCTGGCGGGAACTGGCGGAAGAGCGCTTCATTTTCGTCGGCCGCAGCTCCGCCACCTATGAGATCACGGCTTCCGCCTTTCGCGCCGCCGGGCGCTTACCACGCCATTTCATCGAGACCCAGACCGCCGAGACCGCCGCCTGTATGGCGGCCGAGGGCATCGGCGTGACGGTGCTGCATGCCCGCAACCTGGATGAGATGGCGCATTACGGCTTCGCCCAGGCGCCGGTGCGGGCGCCGGAATGCGCGCTGGAGATCGCCCTGATCCGCCCGGTGGGACGGGCTCTGGCGCCGGCCTCTCTCGCCTTCTGGGAATTCCTGGCGCAGCGGAGCGCACCGGAAGCGCCCCCCGCGCATCCCTGAGTCCCGCCGCGCTCTGGCACGCTGGCGCGACGCCCCGGCGCGCCGCATGATGCGCGCCCAGCGCATGCCGCAGGGCGCATGCCATCCAGAGAAGGTATCCGGTGATGTTGGGACGGCGCGACCTCGCCCGTGGTCTGGTTTCGGTGGCGCTCGCGGGCGCCAGCGGCGCCGCGGTGGCGCAGGGCGCATCCTGGCCGGACCACCCGCCGCGCTGGGTCGTCGGCTACCCGCCCGGCGGCCCCAGCGACACCTTCGCCCGGCTGATCGCCAGCTTCATGGGCCCGCGGCTCGGCTTCAACATGGTGGTGGAGAACCGCCCCGGCGGCGGCGCCGTGCTGGCCAGCGAGACCGTCGCCCGCAGCATGCCCGATGGCTACACGCTGCTGCATACCGACAACGGCAACCTCGTCTACAACCCCGCGCTCTACGGCAAGCTGCCCTACGACCCGGACCGGGACCTGACCGGCGTCGGCTTCATCGGCCGCTTCCCGCTCTTCCTGGTGGTGCGGCCGGACAGCCCGGTGAAGACCCTGGCGGATTACATCGCGGCCTCGAAGCAGCGGGCGCCCACCTATGGCTCCCCCGCCGTCGCCTCCCCGCATCATCTGGCCATGGAGATGCTGAAGCGCCGCGCCGGCTTCGAGGCGACGCATGTGCCCTACCGCGGCGGCCCGGCGGCCATGCAGGACCTGATGTCCGGCACGGTGGAGAGCGTGCTGATCGACTGCGCCACCGGCATCCCCTTCCTGCGCGATGGCAAGGCGCGCGGCCTGGTGGTGCTCTCCGAGGCCCGCTCCGCGCAGGCGCCGGACGTGCCTACGGCGGCGGAACTCGGCATCGCCGATGCGGTGGCTTTCGGCTGGCAGGCCATGCATGCCCCCACCGGCACGCCCGAGGCCGCCATCGCCCGCCTGAACACCGAGCTGAACGCCGCCATGGCCGCGCCGGAAATGCTGGCCCGCGTGGCCGGGCTCGGCATCGAGACGGCACCCTGGACGCCCGCGCAGCTCAACAGCTTCGTGGCCACCGAGAATACCCAGTGGCGCCCCCTGATCCGCGAGCTGGGCATCCGGCTGGATAGCTGAGCGCCGCCATGTTCGGCTTCCGGCGCCGCAGGCGGCCCGCCTTCGGCTTCGCCCGCGTCGCGGCCTGGAACACCAAGGTGCTGGGCGCCGTGCTGGCGCGGCAATGCTACGAGGCCGGCCTCGCCGGCCCCGACATCCCGCTGCCGGCCGAGCCGGAACATATCGGCCTCGCCGGCTGCCTCTGCCGCCAGGCGGATCTCGAATCCCCCTGGCTGCACCACTGGTGCGGCGCGCTGGGCATGGTGCCCTTCTACCACCGCAAGGTCTGGGAAATGGCCTTCGTGGCCCAGGCCATCTGGGAAGCCGGGCTGCTGGCGCCCGGCAGGCGCGCGCTCGGCTTCGCCGTGGGGCGGGAAGCCCTGCCCGGCTTCCTGGCCGCGCGCGGGCTGGAGGTGCTGGCCACCGATCTCGACCCCGCCGACCCCCGCGCCGCCCGCTGGATCGGCACCGGCCAGCACGCCCCGCCGCCCGCCCTGCCCTTCCGCGCCGTGGACATGACGCGCATCCCGCGCGACCTGCACGGGCAGTTCGACCTGGTCTGGTCCGCCTGCGCCCTGGAACACCTGGGCAGCCTGCGCGCGGGCGAAAACTTCATTCTGGAAGCCATGCGCTGCCTGAAGCCCGGCGGCATCGCCATCCACACCACGGAATTCGACCTGGACGCCGATGGCCCGCCCCTCTCGCGCGGCGGCACCGTGCTGTTCCAGGCACGGCATATCGAAAAGCTGGGCCGCCGGCTGGCCAGCGCCGGGCACCGCATGCGGCCGGTGGATTTCGACCCCGGCGCCGGGTTGCTGGACCAGTTCATCGACCAGCCGCCCTATGGCGCGGCGGCCGACCGCTGGCCGCTCTCCCAGCCGGCGGAAACGCCGCATCTGCGGGCGCTGGTGGAAGACCGCGTCGCCACCTCGATCGGACTGATCATCGAGGCGAAGCACTGAAGGGTTTGCGGACGGCGGGATTCGAACCCGCACTCCCCTGAGGGAACCAGATTTTAAGTCTGCTGCGTCTACCGTTCCGCCACGTCCGCATCTGGTGGAAAGGGTTCTGCCATAAGCCGGGCCTGGGCCAAAGGGGCTCCGCCCCTCTGGACGCCCCGCCGCGGTGGAAAGTCCACCCCGGGCCCCGCTGCCAGTTTCAGATTGGGGCCTGAAGGGCGCTGCGCGGTGCCAGCCGCCAGCAATGAGAATCTGAAGGCCACGCAGGCTGAGGACGCAGTCGCCGGAGGTCATGGACCTCCGGCGCGACCACCGTGCCGCAAGGAAAAACTGATGGCGGGGTCTGGGGTGACACTGTCACCCCAGCGGGGGTCCAGGGGGCGGCGCCCCCTGGCGCTTCACCCCACCGGCAGCCGCACCACGAAGCGCGCGCCGATCACCTTGCCATTCTCGTCCCGCCGGTTCTCGGCGCTGATGCGCCCGCCCAGGCCCTCGACGATCTGCCGGCTGATGGACAGGCCCAGGCCGGAATGCTGGCCGAAGCTCTCGCCGGTCGGGCGCTCGGTGTAGAAGCGGTCGAAGATGCCTTCCAGCTTGGCCTCGGGGATGCCGGGGCCTTCGTCCTCGATGGTGAATTCCATCATGGCGCCGGTCTGCCGGGCGCGGACCCAGACGGTGCCGAGCTTGGGCGAGAAGCTGACCGCATTGCCCAGCAGGTTGCGGAAGACCTGCACCAGCCGCCCTTCCACGCCGCGCACCACCAGGGGCACGGGCGCGGCGTCGAGCACCATCACCGGGTCCTCGTCCTCGTCGCGGGTGGTGTTGTGCAGTTCCACCAGGGCTGAGAGGATCGGCGCCACGTCCACCGGCTCCGACACCGTGCGGGAGAGTTCGGCATCGACGCGCGACGAATCGGCGATGTCGCCGATCAAGCGGTCCATCCGGACCGCGTCCTCCGCGATGATGGACAGCAGGCGCTTCTGCTGGTCCGGCTTTTCCACGCGCAGCAGGGTTTCCAGCGCGGAGCGCACGCTGGTCAGCGGGTTGCGTAGCTCATGCGCCACGTCGGCGGCAAAGCGTTCGTTCTGGTCGATGCGGGCCCAGAGCGCGGTGGCGGAGGATTGCAGGTCCCGCGCCAGGATGCCGATCTCGTCCGTGCGGGCCAGCAGCGCGGTGGGGACGGAACCGGCGCGGCCCTTGCCCTGCCGCATGGCGGCGGCGGCGCCGGCCAGCGCCAGGATGGGCGAGGCGATGGTGCGCGAGAGATAGAGCGAGGCCGCCACCGTCAGCAGCAGCGCCAGGACGAACAGGCCCAGCACGGAGGTGCGGATTTCCAGCAGGCGCTGGTCCACTTCCCGCGCCTCGCGCGTCAGCAGCACGATGCCGATGCTCTGGCTGCCGCGCCGCGCGGGCTCGGCCACCGAGACCAGCAGCCGGCCTTCCTTGGTGCGGCGGATATAGGGGCGGACGCCGCCTTCGAGGGCGAGGCGCAGTTCCTCCCGCCGGTCCGGGCCCAGTTCGGGCTGCCAATCGAAGGAAGGAGCGTCGGGCGCCACGTCCACATAGATGTCGCCGTTGCGGCGGGCGCCGAAGAGCGAGCGCGGCAGGATGGTCAGCAGCCGGTCGTAGAAGCGCCCCACCCCGCCGGCCAGCAGCCCGCGCGTCTCGGGCGGCGTCAGGGGCTCGGTGATGATGGCGCCGCCCTGGCCTTCCCGCACGCGGCTGTCGGCCACCAGCAGGCCGGAGGTGTCGAAGAGTTTGGCCTGCGTATTGGCGGAAGGCTCCACCAGGCGGCGCAGCAGCGGGCGGGCGGTGTCGGGCACCAGCACGGCGCGGTCGTCCTGCAACCGCACGGCGGCCTCGGCGATGCCGGCGGCATAGATGCGGGCCTGGGTGCGCAGGCTTTCCACCTCCGCCGCCAGCAACCCGGTCTGGTACTGGTCGAGGTAGAGCAGGGAGGCCGCCAGCAGCGCCGGCGCCACCATGTTGACCAGCAGGATGCGGCGCAGCAGCGGCGAGACGCGCCGCCGCCCCTCCCGCAAGGGGCGGAGCTGCGGCAGGGCTGCGGGGGCGCCGCTGGCGTCGGGCATGGGGTCCTCAGGCTTCCTTGTAGCGGTAGCCGATGCCGTAGAGCGTCTCGATCATGTTGAAGTCGTCATCCACCTGGCGGAACTTCTTGCGCACCCGCTTCACATGGCTGTCGATGGTGCGGTCGTCTACATAGATGTTCTCGCCATAGGCGGCGTCGATCAGCTGGTCGCGGTTCTTCACCATGCCGGGGCGTTGCGCCAGCGCCTTGACCAGCAGGAATTCCGTGACGGTCAACTGCACCTGCTGGCCCCTCCAGGTGCAGGTGTGCTTGGTCTCGTCCAACACCAGGTCGCCGCGGGAGATGACGCCGGTGGGCGGCGCGCCGGAACCCTCGGCCCGGCCGGCCTCGTTGCGGCGCAGCAGGGCGCGGATGCGCTCCAGCAGCAGGCGCTGGGAAAAAGGCTTGGTGATGTAGTCGTCGGCGCCGAGCCGCAGACCCATCAGCTGGTCCAGCTCCTCGTCCTTCGAGGTCAGGAAGATCACCGGCATCGAGGAGCGCTGGCGCAGCCGCTGCAACAGTTCCATGCCATCCATGCGGGGCATCTTGATGTCCAGCACCGCGAGGTCCACGGGGCGTGCCAGCAGGCCCTGCAGCGCGCTTTCCCCATCCGTGTAGGTGCGCACCTGGAAGCCCTCGGCCTCCAGCGTCATGGAGACGGAGGTGAGGATGTTGCGGTCGTCATCGACCAGGGCAATGGTGGCGGGCATCGTTCCCCCAAGAGAATGTGATCGTCAGGGCATCCGGGGCTCCTGCAGGCCGATATGGGGGCCGATTGTGGCGCAAGCCGGGCCGGATGCTGGATACAACGCGGCATAAGGCAGTTTGGCGCGCGACGGAACCGCGCATGCCGCGTAAGTTGTCGTATGATATGACCTCAACACATACGTTGACGCGGTTCATGCCGCCGCCCTAGCGTCCCGCCAGATGTCGTCCAGGTGAGAGATGGATTCGACCTCAACCCTGTGGCTACTGCCCCGGCGGACCCCCGCCGGAGGATAAGCGCCTTACGGAGAACGTCGCGCCTATGACCGCGAACACCGCCGCCCTTTCCGGCACCGGCGTCACCACCGCCGCCGATATCCACGCCAACCTGACGGCCCCCGGCCTCTACGCCCATGCACTGCGCCGCGGTGAGGGCCGTCTTTCCGCCGATGGCGCCTTCATCGGCGTGACCGGCGTGCATACCGGCCGCTCCGTCGCCGACAAGTTCGTGGCCGATGACCCCGAGGCCACCCAGGAAATCTGGTGGGGCAAGGTCAACCGCAAGCTCGAGCCCGCCAAGTTCGACACCTTCACCGCCGATGTGCGCTCCTGGCTGGGCTCCCAGAAGGAACTCTTCGTCGAGGACCTTTATGCCGGCGCCGACCCCGCCTACCGCATCAAGGTCCGGCTGGTGACCACCAATGCCTGGCACGCGCTGTTCGCCCGCAACATGTTCATCCGCCCGCCGGTGGAAGAGCTGGCCGGCTTCGAGCCGGACTACGTGATCCTGCACGCGCCGGAGATGGAAGCGAAGCCCGAGCATGGCGGCCGCGCCGGCTCCACCACGCTGATCGCGCTCTCCTTCGCCAAGAAGATCATTGCCATCGCCGGCACCAGCTATGCGGGCGAGATCAAGAAGTCGATCTTCACGGTCATGAACTGGCTGCTGCCCGCCCAGGGCGTGCTGCCGATGCACTGCTCCGCCAATGTGGGCAAGGCTGGCGACACCGCGCTGTTCTTCGGCCTCTCCGGCACCGGCAAGACCACCCTCTCCTCCGACCCCGAGCGCGCGCTGATCGGCGATGACGAGCACGGCTGGTCCGACAAGGGCGTCTTCAACTTCGAGGGCGGCTGCTACGCCAAGGTCATCAAGCTTTCCCAGGAAGCCGAGCCGCAGATCTGGAACGCCTCCCACCGCTTCGGCGCGGTGCTGGAGAATGTCATCGCGGATGAGCGTGGCAACCTCGACCTCGACGACGGCTCGCTGACCGAGAACACCCGCTCCTGCTACCCGATCGAGTTCATCCCGAACACGGCGCCGGGCGGCATGGCCGGGCTGCCGAAGAACGTGGTGATGCTGACCGCCGATGCCTTCGGCGTGCTGCCGCCGATCGCCAAGCTGACCCCGGCGCAGGCGATGTACCACTTCCTCTCCGGCTACACCGCCAAGGTGGCGGGCACCGAGAAGGGCCTGGGCAAGGAGCCGCAGGCGACCTTCTCCACCTGCTTCGGCGCTCCCTTCCTGCCGCGCCACCCGGAAGTCTACGGCAAGATGCTGGCCGAGTTGATCGGCAAGCACGGCGCCCAGGTCTGGCTGGTGAACACGGGCTGGACCGGCGGCGCCTATGGCACCGGCCAGCGCATGTCCATCAAGCACACCCGCGCCCTGCTGCGCGCGGCGCTGGATGGCAGCCTGAACAATGCCGAATTCGCCACCGACCCGTTCTTCGGCCTCGCCGTGCCGCAGAACGTGCCGGGCGTGCCGACCGAAGTGCTGAACCCGCGCGCGTCCTGGGCCGACAAGGAAGCCTATGACAAGACGGCCAAGCACCTCGTCTCCCTGTTCGAAAAGAACTTCGAGACCTTCGCCAGCGGTGCGAGCGAAGAGGTGAAGAAGGCGGCGCTGCGCAGCGTCGCCTGACAAGGCCGGGGGCCCTGCCCCCGGACCCCACTGGGGTGGCGGTGCCACCCCAGGCCCCGCCACCCGTTCAGCCCGGGTGGTGACAGGATGCCGCCGGCCGCCACGCGCCGGGGCCAAGGCTGCCTCTGGTAAAATCCGACAGCTTCACCCGGCAGCCCCGGCGTGGCTGGAACGTTGAATGGCATGGCCCATCTGAAGGACATGCCTGTGACCTTCCTCTTCCGCCGGGGGATTTCCTGATGCCGGGGCGCGCCGCCGCCCTGCCCTTCCTGCTGGCCCCCTTGGCGCAGCCGGTGAAGCAGGCCATCGCCGCCCAGGTCAGCGCCATCTTCAACGACCGCAGCCGGGGCGAGGCGCCGGTGATGCGCCGGCCGGACGGGCTCTTCGGCCCTAGCTCCGTCGCCTGGCGCGTGCATGGCGATGTCACCTCCATGATGGTGGGCGGCATTGCCGGGCTGCTGCTGCAGATGCTGCACCCCGCCGTGCTGGCCGGGGTCTGGGACCATTCCAACTTCCGCGCCGACATGCACGGCCGGCTGCGCCGCACCGCGCGCTTCATCGCGATCACCACCTATGGCGGGCGGGAGGAAGCGGAGGCGCTGATCACCCGCATCCGCCGCATCCATGACCAGGTGCGCGGCCAATTGCCGGACGGCACGCCCTACGCCGCCAACGACCCCGCCCTGCTGGCCTGGGTGCATGTGACCGAGGCCACCAGCTTCCTCGACGGCTGGCGCCGCTATGCCGAGCCGGAGATGTCCCTGGCCGACCAGGACCGCTACTTCGCCGAGATGGCCCAGGTGGCCGAGGCGCTCGGCGCCGCCCCGGTGCCGCGCAGCCGGATGGAGGCGCAGCGGCTGATCGCCGCTATGCGGCCGGACTTGCGCTGCGATGCCCGCACCCGGGAAGTGGCGGCGCTGATCCTGAACCGCCCTGCCCCGCACCCCCTGGCCGAGCCCTTGCAGACCCTGACCATGCAGGCCGCCATCGACCTGCTGCCGGATTGGGCGCGGCGCCTGCACGGCCTGCCCGCGCCCGGCCTGCGCCTGCCGCTGATCCGCGCCGGCACCCGCGGCATCGCCCGCACCCTTCGCTGGAGCTTCGAGCGGCCGGCGAGACGCTCCCCGGCGCAAGGCTGACCATCCCGCGGCGCGGAGCGCTTTTTCTGGAAGATCATCGCCGGCTTCGCTAGGGTCGGACATGGAACAGCCTTCAACCCCCGCCGTGGCCCCGGTCGTGACGACCGATATCCACACGCACCTGACCGGTGCGCCGCGTTCCGCCGAACTCATCCGCCTCGGGCTGCTGCACGACCTGCATTACCCGGCCGCCATGCTGCGCCTCGCCGGCATCCCCCTGCCCGAAGGCGTCCGGCTGAGCGAGGAAGACACCCGCATCCTGCCCGGCGGCATCGCCGCCCCGGCCCGTGGCTCGCCCATGCTGCGCCTGCGGGAACTGCCGCGCGAAAGCCACGCCCAGTTGGAAGCCGCCATGGAAATGCCCCGGCGCCCCGCCGATGGCAGCGGCCCCGACCCCTTCCTGCTGCTGGAACGCGCCTATTCCGTCCGCCGGCCCCTCGGCGCCCATCCGGCGCTGCTGGCGGGCATCCTGGATTCCGTGGCGGCCGATGCGGCACGGGACGGCGTGCGGCATATCGAACTCAGCGCCAGCGCGCCCCTGGCGGAGGATGGCGAGGCCTGGCTCCGGGCGGCGGAAGCGGCGGCGCGCGGCGCCCTGGCGCTCCGCGGCGTGCGGATCCTTTTCCTGGCCACCGTCAACCGCCATGCCGCACCGGCCGATATCGCCCGTGCCCTGGCGCGGCTGGATGCGCTGATGGCCGCCTTCCCGCTGCTGGCCGGGCTCGACATCGCCGGGCACGAGACCAACCCGACCGGCGACTTCATGCCCACCGTGGTCGCCTGGGCCTCCGCCCGCGTGCGGCGCGGGCTGCCCACCGTGGTGCGGGTGCATGCAGGGGAGACCGCCTGCCACCCCGGCAATGTCCGCATGGCCCTGGAAGGCTTCCGCGAAGCCGGGCTGCCGCCGGGCATGGGCCGCATCGGCCACGCGCTCTACGGCGTCGGCCGGCGTGAGGTGGCATTGGCGCGCGAGATCGGCGCGGTGGTGGAAATGGGCATCGGCTCCAACCGCGCGCTGGGCTACCGCAGCGGGCCAGGGCGCAGCGGCGGCGGCGGGCGGCTGGCGCGGCTGATCGGCGCCGGCGTGCCCACGGTGCTGGGCACGGACGGGCATGGCATCTACGGCACCTCCCCGGCGCGGGAAGCGGTGCGGGCCCTGCGGGACGGCGCCAGCGCGGCGGTGATGGCGGAAGTCGCGCGGCATGAGGCGGACCACCTGCGGCGGGTGGCGGCGGCCTTTCCGGCAGTGGCCTGATAAAGAAAGGGCCGGGGGAAGGAATTCCCCCGGCACCCCCATCTTCTTTTTGCGGTTCGGACCGTGCTGCCCGTGGTGAGCGGGCGTGGGGGAGAGAAGGTGCCCTCCCCCGCGCGGGTCAGACCGCGCCGCCCTTGCGGCCGGCCATGGCGCCGAGGCGCAGGCGCAGCGCGTTCAGCTTGATGAAGCCCTGGGCATCGAACTGGTCGTAGGCGCCCTGGTCGTCCTCAAAGGTGACGTGCTTCATGGAATACAGGCTGTTCGGGGACTGGCGGCCCGTCACGATGGTGTTGCCCTTGTAGAGCTTCAGGCGGACGGTGCCGCTGACGCTCTTCTGGCTCTCATCCACCATCGCCTGGATCATGCGGCGCTCGGGCGCGAACCAGAAGCCGTTGTAGATCAGCTCCGCATACTTCGGCATCAGGCTGTCCTTGAGGTGCGCCACCTCACGGTCCAGCGTGATGCTCTCGATCGCGCGGTGCGCCACGTAGAGGATGGTGCCGCCGGGCGTCTCGTAGCAGCCGCGGGACTTCATGCCGACGAAGCGGTTTTCCACCAGATCCAGGCGGCCGATGCCGTTCTCGCGGCCCAGCGCGTTCAGGCGGGTCAGCAGCGTGGCGGGGGAAAGGCGCTCACCATTGATGCCGACGGCGTCGCCGCGCTCGAACTCGATGGTGATCTCGGTCGCCTTGTCGGGCGCGTCCTCGGGGCGGATGGTGCGCTGCCAGACGATCTCCGGCGGCTCGTCCCAGGGCTCCTCCAGGATCTTGCCCTCGGAGGAGCTGTGCAGGAGGTTGGCGTCGACGCTGAAGGGAGCCTCGCCGCGCTTGTCCTTGGCGATGGGGATCTGGTTGGCCTCGGCGAATTCCAGCAGCTTGGTGCGGCTGGTGAGGTCCCATTCGCGCCAGGGGGCGATGACCTTCACGTCCGGCTTCAGGGAATAATAGCCGATCTCGAACCGGACCTGGTCGTTGCCCTTGCCGGTGGCGCCGTGGGAGACGGCGTCCGCCCCCACCTGCTCTGCGATCTCGATCTGCCGCTTGGCGATCAGGGGCCGGGCGATGGAGGTGCCCAGCAGGTACTGGCCCTCATACAACGCATTGGCGCGGAACATGGGAAACACGAAGTCCCGCGTGAATTCCTCACGCAGGTCGTCGATGAAGATGTTCTCTTCCTTGATGCCGAGCATCAGGGCCTTGTCGCGTGCCGGGCCCAGCTCCTCGCCCTGGCCCAGGTCGGCGGTGAAGGTCACCACCTCACACCGATAGGTGGTCTGCAGCCACTTCAGGATGACAGAGGTGTCCAACCCGCCCGAATAGGCGAGAACCACCTTCTTCACGTCCTTCACCGCCATTGCGCCGGGTTCCTTTTGCCGAGGAGAGAATTCCGCGTGGGTTTGCCGCAGGCGCGCGGTGCGGGCAAGGCGGTCATGACCATGCCAGCCGCACCGAACGCGGGATGCTGGCCCGGCCAAGGGCGTTGTGGGAGAGGCGGAGAAGGACGCGGAGCGCTTCCGCCGGCGGTTGCGGGCTGGGCGGCAGGCGGCGCGGGGCTCCGGACGAGGCGGGTCCGGCCGCAGCCAGGGCGGCGTGCTTGTTCAGGTTGAGGGCCGCTGCAACCGGCCCTGCTTCGCCAAGCTCTCCAGGAGGAGGCGCAGATCGTCTTCCTGAACCTTCGTGGCCGCCTCCGACAGCGGGAACCATTGCCGGACCCGCTGTGCCCGCTCTGGCCAATCGTCGAGTTGCTGGTCGACCCACATCGCGAAGACCTCCACCTGGCACGGCACCGCCTGGGCCTGCGGCATCTCCTTCAGGTAGCAATAGGTTCCCAGGGAGTCCGGCTGCACCTCGCCCATGAGCCCGGCTTCCTCGAAGGCCTCCTTGGCCGCGACCTCCGGCCCGGTCAGATCCTGCTCGGCCCAGCCTTTCGGCAGCACCCAGCGCCCGGTTCCCCGGCTGGTCAGCAACATGATCCAGACTTGGTCACCCTGCTGCGCCAGCGGCACGGCGGCGAATTGTTGCCCGCTTTTCCGCAGAACCCGCCCGGCCATGAAACACTCCCCATGATGTCCATAACAGATCACGATACGGCATTGGTTGACCCCGGCAATCACGCGCTGGCCTCCGGCAGGCCGCTGTTTTCAGCAGCCTTGCGGGTCAATTCGCCCAGGGAGTGGCGGGCCCGGGCGGAAAGGTCAGCGAAGACCTTCCGGCCCGTGAAGCCCGGCGGCCAACCCCGCGCCCGGCAGGCCCGCGACAGCCCTGAAGACAAAGGGCGCCGGGGCAGGCACCGTCCCGCTCCCGCGGGCGGCTTGTAGAAGGCCTCCGGAAAGGCCGCTCAGCCCAGCACCATGGCGCTCAGCCAGTAGCCAAGCGCGCCCACGGCCGCGGCGGCAGGCAGGGTCACGACCCAGGCCCAGACGATGCGCCGCGCAACGCCCCAGCGGACGGCGGAGACACGGCGGGCGGCGCCGACGCCCACGATGGCGCCAGTGACGGTATGGGTGGTGGAGACGGGAATGCCGAGCCAGGTCGCGCCGAAAAGCGACAGGGCGCCGCCGGTTTCCGCGCAGAAGCCCTGGACGGGGCGCAGTTCCGTGATGCGCGACCCCATGGTGCGGACGATGCGCCAGCCGCCCATGAGCGTGCCGAGGCCCATGGCGGCATGGCAGGCGATGACGACCCAGAAGGGCACGTGAAAGGTCTCCCCCGTCATCCCCTGGGAGAAGAGGAGGATGGCGATGATGCCCATGGTTTTCTGCGCATCGTTGCCGCCATGTCCCAGGCTGAAGAGGGAGGAAGAGAGGAGCTGGAGCACCCGGAAGCGCCGGTCGACCGCATAGGGTGTGGAGCGGCGCGCGGCCCAACTGGTGATGAGCACGAGGAGCAGGGCGAGGAGAAAGCCGAGCAGCGGCGAGATGACGATAAAGGCCGCGACCGTGCCGACGCCGCCCCAGAGCACCGCCCAGAAGCCTGCCTTGGCGACAGCGGCGCCGACCAACCCGCCGACAAGGGCGTGGCTGGAGGATGAAGGGATTCCCCAGATCCAGGTGGCCACGTTCCAGGCAATGGCGCCGATCAGCGCGCCGCTGATCACGGCGGGGTCCACTGCATCCGCCGCGACGATGCCCTGGCCGATGGTGTTGGCGACGTGCAGGCCGAAAAAGAGGAAGGCGATGAAGTTGAAGAAGGCGGCCCAGACCACGGCGACGCGCGGCGCCAGCACGCGGGTGGAAACAACGGTGGCGATGGAATTCGCGGCGTCGTGCAGCCCGTTCAGGAAATCAAAGAAGAGGGCGATGGCGATCAGGGTGACGAGAAGCGGCAGCCCGATGCTGACGGCGGTCACGCGCGGCGTTCCTCAGACCTGCTCGACCATGACGGCCTGGATGAGGTCGGTCACGTCCTCGCAGCGGTCGGCCACCGCCTCAATGCCATCATAGACCATCTGCACCATGAGCTTGTGGCCGGGGGAGCTGGTGTCGGTTTCGGCGAACAGGGCGTCCATGCCGGCCTGCAGGGCGCGGTCCGCCTCGCTCTCGATCGCGTCCACTGCCTCGCACATGGAACCCAGGGCGCGGGCATTGCCGGAGATGTCTTCCAGCAGGGGCATGCCGTCGCGCAGGCTCTCGCAGGCGCGGATGATGCAGTCGGCCATGGTCAGCATCTGCGGCGTGACCGAGACCTTGTAGAGGGTCAGGCGCCGCCCGGCATCCTTCATGCGGTCGATCACATCGTCCAGCGCGTCGGTCAGGCTCAGGATATCGGCGCGGTCGAAGGGCGTGATGAAGGAGCGGTGGATGGAGCGGATGGTGGCGCGGCTGATCTCGTCCGCCTCACGCTCGATCCGGCGAAGATCAGCATAGTGGGCGGCATTGGCGGGGTCCGCCAGCATGGCGCGGAAGACATGCGCGGCATCCACCGTGCGGGCGGCCTGCGTGGCGAAGGCAGCCACGAACGTATCATCCCGCGGCATCAGCATGCGGAAGAGCTTGAGGACCATGCATCGGCTCCAGGGGACCTGAGGAGCGGGAGCCACTAACGCAAAACATGTGGCAGGTCGATGACGGCGATACTCCGCAGCTTGGGGACCATGCTGCCAGCCAGCACGAGTTTCGGCAGCCATCGGGATGATGAAGCGGTGGCCCACATGGTTTGCCTGGGGGCGTGGTTCGCCCGGCATGCGTAGCCGGCCCCATGAACTTCCCCGATCACCTTTTGGTATTCGAAGCAGCCAGCCTGCTTTCGGCCAGCACCACCTGAGGCCTGTCATCTGGAAACCCGCAGGCGCGGTGCGGGCAAGGCGGTCATGCCCATGCCAGCCGCACGGAACGCGGGATGCTGGCCCGGCCGAGGGCGTTGCGGGAAAGGCGGAGCAGGCTGCGGAGCGCTTCCGCCGGCAAATTGGGGTTGAGCGGCAGGCGGCGCAGGGTTTCGGACAAAAGCGGGTCCGGCAGCAGCCAGGGCGGCGCGTTCAAGGCCGCGCGCAGGCCGAGGCGGCGGATAAGCACCAGCAGCGGCAGGCCGCCAAGCCGCGCGGCACGGCGGCAGGCACGGCAGATGCTGTATTCCAGCGCGCGCAGCGGGTGGCCCGGCGGGGCGGCGGCGAGTGCGCGCAGCAGGCGGTGCCAGAAGCCATCATGCACCAAGCGGCGGAAGAAGCGGGCGACGGTTTCGGGGCGGCCGAAATGCGACGGCAGGTTCTTCCACGGGTCGCCGAGTTGATGGGCGAGGTGGAAGATGGCGTCCAGCCGCTGGCGTGGGTCTGAGGTGCGGCGGCCTTGGGGAGAGAGGGTCGGGAGGAAGGGCTGGAGAGCGGCCCAGGTAGCATCGGAGAGCGATGTCCAGGAAGTCGAGGTATTGAAGTTGGACATGCAAGCTCACCTCCAGACTGCGAGCACAAGATAATAGGAATTTATGCTTATGTCAAGCCGCCCCCCGAACTTCAGTGGCACCCGCCGCATTCGGCCCGTGCATCATTCGTTTAGGCAATGCACCACAAGATCGGCAAAAGTGTCCCACAATGCCATCAAGTGATCGCTTGCGGGCGCGAGGTTTGGCGAATGAACATATTTATTGAGGGTATCAACAGAGATTATCGCATCCATAGTACGCGCCTTGCGAACAACTTCCAGGTAACGCTTGTTGATTTTGCCTTGCGTATGCAGATTTTCCGCTGAAGCAACAAGCTTTTTTGCTAGCGGGTCATTCTCGACTACAGCCGCTAACTTGGCTTGCTTGATATAATTATCTACTGAAAGTTCCAAGAGAACGCGACACAAAACAGCAATCGCATTGGGGTGTTCTTCCAATCGAAGTTTATACTGCAGCTCATTCCAAATATCTTTATGGCGCTGGAGCCTACCGGTCCATGCCACTCCATAATCGTGATGCGGAATAAGTGTTAGTCGCTTCTGCAGCCTTGATGCTTTTACTACAATAGGCTTTGGGTTAGGAAAAAATTCAGGCTCTGGATCTGATTTTGCGGGCTTCGGCTTTTCTCTTTTGGGAAGCTGCAACGCGTCAGCGGCAGTTGGTAAAATGCCTTCTGCTTCGAGTTCATCCAGATATTCTAACTTGCGATCAACATCCCACACATCATCAAGAGTTTTCCGTCGACGGGCCAAGTCATCGGCAATTCGTGCTAATGCTTTAAGAACAGCATCTTCCTTGCGGGTGAATTCGAATCTTCCCTTCGCTATTGTGATGCCCACACGATGACGAAAGGCTTCCGCAGAGAGAAGGCGGTTAAGGTTACTACGAGGGATACGCCCTCGGCTTGGCATCAAACCGACTAATTTTAGTCGGCTCTCAATTTCATCTGCAACGTTGAGCTTACCGCCTTTCCCCGTTCGGTTGACGAACGTGGATTTCATGCGATCATCCCAATTACTCTGACCTACGCCTCCCTGACTGCCTGTGTGCCTTCTATATAAAATTTCGTCTATCTTATCGCGGTCGCTCTCCACCCTGCACATAGTCTGCACCGGGAATGAGCCCTCCCACTGGGCACGAAGATCAGCGAAAAAATTCTTTAATTCTATACTCGGAGCACGTCCGGGAGATGAAAGTAATTTCAGACATGTTATGCGGCGATTACCATCATAGACTGTAAATCTATCGCCCTCCAGGCAAACCAAAGGAGGTTCATAAATTCCGCCAGTGTTTACGATATCCTTAGCAAGACCACGCATCTGGGTAGACATGTTTGAAAATAACCACGCAATGGCTGCTGTTTCATTTTCAAGCTCACCATGACGATCATTCGCGCGATTGGTAGAGAGATTTTCAATGGGGACTAACTTGTAGCTCACCGAACTCCCACCCTTCAGCTTTCCAAATAATATCTACATAGAAATAATATTCCGCAATACGCAATTGCCTTTCTCCCATCCACAGGCCCTAGCGACCGCCAATCCCTGCTGATAACCGGACTTTAATGCAGGTCCAGGAGGCTCAGCCTCCTGGCGGATAGGGGTCCGGGGGAAGGCGGCGCCTTCCCCTGGCCGGATGCCGCAAGCGCGCCCTACCCCGGCCGCACCAGCAGGGTCATGCCCTGCACGGCGATGACCTCGACCCGCGCGCCGGGATCGGCTGCCGTTGTCAGGCGCACGGGCCAGTCAGAATCGCCGATGCGGGCGCGGCCTTCCAGCCCCTGGGCTTCCAGCAGGTGGCCAGTGCGGCCGACGAGGCCGGAGGATGGGGTGTTGAGGGCCGCGGGTGCCGCGCGGGGGCGGAACAGTTTCAGGCTGACGCCGATGCCGGCGGCCAGCAGCGCCATGAAGACCAGGGCGGTGGCGATGAAGCCGGGGTCGAAGGCCAGCAGCACCAGCCCGGTGCCCAGGGCCGCCGCGCCGATCCAGACCAGGAAGGCGCCGGGCAGCAGCAGTTCCGCCGCCATGGCCAGCAGGCCCAGCACCACCCAGATGGCCCAGGGGGCGAACCAGCCGGTCATCAGGTGTTGGGCACGCTGCGGGGGGCTGGCGGGGTGGGGCGTGGCGGCGGCGGTGTGCCGGTGCCGGCGCGGAAGATTTCCAGCGCGCCGGTGATGCCGCCGGCCAGGGCGGATGCCTCCACCGGCACCACCACGAGTTTGGAGGCGGGGTTGCCGGCCAATTGGCCGAAGGCCTGGATGTAGCGTTCGCTGATGAAGTAGTTCAGGGCGGCGGTGCCGCCGTCGCGGGCGGCTGCGGCCACGACCTGGGTGGCGCGGGCCTCGGCCTCGGCCAGGCGTTCGCGGGCCTCGGCGTCGCGGCTCGCGGCTTCCAGGCGGCCTTCGGCTTCCAGGATCTGGGCGGCCTTGGCGCCTTCGGCGCGCATCACGGCGGCTTCGCGATCGCCCTGGGCACGCATGACGGTGGCGCGGCGCTCACGCTCGGCCATCATCTGGGTGTTCATGGCGACAACGAGGTTGGCGGGCGGCTCGATCTTGCGGATTTCCACGCGCGTCACCTTCACGCCCCAGGGGTCGGTGGCGCCGTCCAGCGCGGAAAGGAGGTGGGAGTTGATCTTGTCGCGCGAGGAGAGCGCGGAATCGAGGTCCATCTCGCCGATGATGGCGCGGATGTTGGTCATGGCGAGCGCCGAAAGCGCCTGGGTCAGGTTCTGCACCTGGTAGGCGGATTTCTCCGGGTCCATGACGCGGTAGTAGACGATGCCGTCGACGGAGACATTGGCGTTGTCGCGGGTGATGACGGCCTGCTCGGGGATGTCGAGCACGATTTCCTGCACGTTCACCTTGTGGCCGATGGCGTCGATGAAGGGGATGACGAAGTTGAGGCCGGGGTGCAGGACGCGGGTGAAGGCGCCGAAGCGTTCCACGGTCCAGTTATAGCCCTGGGGGACGGTGCGGATGCCCTTGAAGGCTGTCAGCACCACGAGGCCGAGCAGGATGATGGTGACGATCAGGCCGGCCGATGGTGTGTCCACGCTGCTTCCCCTTTGATTTTCGCGGGGATGCTAGACCGTTCCGGCCGCGGTGTAGAGGGCGGCGGCGGTTGTGGCCCCGGGGCAGAATGGTAGCGGGCGCTTCAGCCATAATGCTATCCTTTCGGGCCAAGAAGGATCGGAGGAAGTCATGGGCCCTGCCTTTACGCGCCGTCCGTTATTCGGGCTGGCGGCGGCTACCTTGCTGGCGCGTGCCGTCCGGCCCGCCGCCGCGGCTGGCCTGCCGGAGTTGCGGGAGGTGGCGCTGCCGGGTGTCCGGCTGGCTTACCGGGACAGTGGCGGGGATGGCGTGCCGGTGATGCTGCTGCATGCCAATACGGGCACCAGCGCCAGTTGGGCGCCGCAGTTCGAGGCTTTCGCCGCCGCGGGCTATCGCGTCATCGCCACCGACCGGCGCGGCTGGGGCGGCAGCGTGGCGGAGCCCGGCAGCGGGCCGCAGCCGGGCAGCGTGGCGGAGGATCTGGGCGCGCTGGTGGATCACCTGAAGCTGCCGCGCTTCCATTTGCTGGGGATTGCGGGCGGCGGCTTCATCGCGCTGGATTACGCCGCCTGGCGGCCGGAGACGCTGCGCGGCCTGGTGGTGGCGGCCAGCACCGGTTCCTTCTCGGAGCCGGAGATGCAGCAGTTGAACCGGAATGTCGCCATTCCCGGCTTCACGGAGCTGCCGGAGCCATTCCGGGAGATCGGCCCTTCCTTCCGCGCCGCTTATCCGGAGCGGGTGGCGGAATGGAGCCATGCGCAGGAGGCGGCGCGGCAGAAGGGCGCGCCCCCGCAGCCGCTGCGCACGCCCAATACCTTCGCGAAGGTGGAGGGCATCCGCACGCCGCTGCTGGCCATCACCGCCAGTGCGGACCTGCTGGCGCCGCCGGCGCTGATGGCGCGCTGGCTGAAGCACCTGCCGCAGGCGGAGGTCTTCAACATCGCCGATGCCGGCCACTCCGTGGCGATGGAGCAGCCGGAGCTGTTCAACAGAGCGGTGCTGGATTTCCTCCGCCGCCATTGAGCGGCGGCGGCGGGGTCAGGCCGCCTGGGCAGTGGCGGCGGGGCGGCCCAGCAGGCGGCGGATGTCAAGCGCATGGGCGCCGGCGCCGAGGCCGGCCTGGACCAGCATCAGCAGGATCCAGAAGACCGGGAATTCCCAGCCGCCGCCGTTGTTGCTGAAGACCCAGCCATTGCCGCCGTGCTGCAGGGCGGCGCCGACCAGGATGGGCAGCGTCAGCAGCGAGACCAGCGGCACCCAGAGGCCGAGGATCAGCGCGATGCCGGCCGCCGTCTCGGCCAGGGCGACGATGGCGCCAAAGACGGGCGGATAGCCCAGGCTGCCGAAGTAGCCCATGGTGCCGGCCAGGCCGAAGGTCAGCACCTTCATGTAGAAGCCATGGGCCAGGAAGAGGATGCCGAGGCCGAGGCGCAGCAGCAGCGTGGCATAGGGGGCGAGGCGGGTGTCATTCATGGCGGGAACCTTTGATGAAGGGCTGCGGCCGCATCGGCCGCTGTTGACGCCAGCGGTACCAGCCCCGTGCCCGTGCTTCCAACGCGGATCGGAAACGGTCATCATCAGCGGCATCAATGGCCGACCTTTCCAGCCTCGACCTGAACCTGCTGCGGGTATTCGACGCGGTGGCGCGTGAGCGGCACGTGACGCGTGCGGCGCAGCGCCTGCACCTGTCGCAGCCCGCCGTCTCCAATGCGCTGACGCGGCTACGGCAGGCGCTGGGGGATGAGTTGTTCCTGCGCCGCCCGGGCGGGGTGGAGCCGACGGAGCTGGCTCTTTCGCTGGCCGCCCCGGTGGCGGAGGTGCTGGACCGGCTGCGGGAGACGCTGGCCGCCCATGCGCCCTTCGACCCCGCCACGTCCGACCGGGTCTTCAGCCTGGGCTTTTCCGAATATGCCGAAGCGGTGCTGGCGCCGCCGCTGCTGGCGCATATGGCCAGCCACGCGCCGCAGGCCATGCTGGCCATCCGCCATGCCGACCGCGTCAATGCCATGCAGATGCTGGAGGCGGACGAGGCGCAGATGGTGCTGGGCATGCTGCCTGAGCCCCCTGCCCTCTATACCCGCCTGCGCCTGCTGCCGGAGGCCTTCCTGGTGCTGATGCGCCCCGGGCACCCGCTGGCCGGGGGCGAACTGACGGTGGAGCGCTTCGCGCAGCACCCGCACCTGTTGCATTCCCCCAATGGCTCCCGCGAAGGTGCCCTGGACCTGCCGATGCGGGAGGCCGGGCACCCGCGGCGGATCGGCGCCGTGGTGGCGCATCTCTCGGCGGTGCCGGCCATCCTGGGCGGGACCGACATGGTGATGGCCCTGTCCGCCCGACTGGCACGGCAGATGGCGGCAGCCCATGCCCTGGCGCTGCGCCCCTGCCCGGTGGAGACGCGCCATACCCGGCTGTCCCTGATCTTCCATCGCCGCTTTGAGGCAGACCAGGGCCATGCCTGGCTGCGCCGCCTGCTGCTGTCGGTGGCGCGCGATGCCTCGCCGCGGGAGGAATGCGAGCGGGTGCGGCAGGGGTTGGTCTGAGGCATCCGGGCCGGGGCAAGAAGGGGCGCCGCCCCTTCCGGACCTTCCCCGCTGGGGTGACAGGGTCACCCCAGGCCCCGCCGTCAGTTTTAGGCACGCTGGTTGGAACGGAGGTCATGGACCTCCGGCGGCTGCGGGTTCAGCCCGCGTGGCCTTTGGATTTTCCAGGCTGGCGGCTGGGACCATGCCGCGCCCTCCAGGCCCCTCTTAAACTGGCAGCGGGGTCCGGGGTGGACTTTCCACCCCGGCGGGCGTGTCCAGAGAGGGCAGCGCCCTCTTTGGCCCCGGCCTGTGGTTCAGCGCAGCACCACCGGGGCTTCCTCCGGCCGCTCCTGATCCAGGTAGTCCTCCACGTAGAGCCGGTGCACCAGCATCATGCCCATGGCGGCCAGGGGTGTGGCCAGCGCCAGGCCGGTGATGCCGAAGAGCGTGCCCATCGCCACCTGGGCCATGATGGTCAGGGCCGGCGGCAGGTCCACGCTGCGCTTCTGGACATAGGGGGTGATGAGGTAGCTCTCCACCGTCTGCACCGCGAGGTAGAGGCCCACCACCGACAGGGCGCCGGTCATGCCCGAATCCAGCCCCAGCAGCACCGCCGGCACCGCCGCCATGACCGGGCCGATATTGGGGATGAAGGTCAGCAGCGCCGCGATCATGCCCAGCAGCGGCGCCAGCGGGATGCCGAGCGCCCAGAGCCCGAGGGTGGTCAGCACCCCCACCACGGTCATGGAGACCAGCTGCGCCCCCAGCCAGCCGCGCAGGGTCTCGGCGATCTCCTCGCAGGTGGCGCGCGCCTTGGGGCGGAGGGAGGGCGGGAAGAACAGCTCGATGCCACGGCGGTAGAGCCCGGGGTCCACCGCGAAATAGAGGCCGAGGAAGATCAGCAGCACGAAGTTGCCCAGCGCGCCAAAGGTGCCGCCCAGCACCGCGAAGGCGCTGCTGCCCCCGCCGCTGGGCAGTTGCAGGTTCTCGGGCTTGGCCTTCTCCAGCAGTTGCTGGCCCCAGCTATACTGGGACAGGCGCTGCGTGCCCTGTTCCATCACACGCGGCACCTGTTGCCAGAGCTGGTTGGCCTGTTCCGCCAGTTGCGGCGCCGCCATCAGCGCGAAGGCCACGCCCAGCAGCACCAGCAGCAGCGTGAAGACCAGCACGCGCGCGGTGCCGGACAGACCGAAGCGCTTGAACAGCAGGTCGCCGCCGCCGCGCAGGAAGACCCCCAGCAGCGCGCCGCCGAAGGTCAGCAGCAGCGCATCCGGCACCTGCCACACCAGCAGCACCAGGATGAGGGCGAAGACGATGACGGAAACAGGCCGGCGCCGCATGGCGGGATCCTTCAGGCAGGGAGCGCCGGTTAAAGCCCTGGTCCGGGCCGGAAGTTGCCAAGGCCCCGCCAGCCGGCGCCGCTTGTCACGCGCTGGCCCCTTGCGCGCGGCGGCCACCCCGCTTATCCGGCGCGCTGATATCCGCCTTTCGTTCCCCCAGCTAAGGATGCCTTTCCATGGCCGAGCGTACCCTCTCCATCATCAAGCCTGACGCGACCCGCCGGAACCTGACCGGCAAGATCAACGCCAAGTTCGAGGAGCAGGGCCTGCGCATCGTGGCGCAGAAGCGCATCCAGCTCTCTGAGGCCCAGGCCGGCGCCTTCTATGCCGAGCACAAGGCCCGCCCCTTCTACAACGACCTGGTCTCCTTCATGACCTCGGGCCCCGTTGTCGTGCAGGTGCTGGAAGGCGAGAACGCCATCGCCCGCAACCGCGAGATCATGGGCGCCACCAACCCGGCGAACGCCGCCGAGGGCACCATCCGCAAGGAATTCGCCGAGAGCATCGAGGCGAACTCCGTGCACGGCTCCGACGGCCCCGAGGCCGCGGCGCGCGAGATCTCCTTCTTCTTCTCCGGCATCGAGCTGGTGGGCTGAAGCAAGCCGCGGGCGCCCTCGGGCGCCTGCGCATGAAAAAGGGCGGCCCCGGAAGGGAGCCGCCCTTTTTCATGCGCGGTCCGTGCAGGCCGCGCGGGCCTCAGCCCCAGCAGCCGTAGAGCATCAGCAGCAGCAGGGTCACGGCCACGATGCCCCAGGTGGTCGCCTTGGTGAAGACGGACCAGCCATGGGCGCGCTCGCCCACGATATCCTCCGCCTTGACTTCCACGAAGTCGATGTCGTGCTTCACCTCGGCCATGGACGTCCCCTTGTTGCGCCAGCGTCCCGCGAGGTTTAGCAGCGCCGCGCGCCGGGGCAAGGGGGAACGGGGAGCTTGGCCGGGCGTTAAGCGAGGCATCCACCCTGCCGGAGCGCCCTGCCCATGCCCCTGACCCTGGAAGGTTCCTGCCGCTGCGGCGCCGTCCGCTTCACGCTGCGGAGCCATACGCCCGTGCCCTACCAGCGCTGCTACTGCTCCATCTGCCGCAAGACGGCCGGGGGCGGCGGCTATGCCATCAACATCATGGGCGATGCCGACAGCCTGCAGGTGCATGGCCAGACCGCCACCTACCGCGCCGAGTTGCAGGCGGACGACGGCACCTGCGAGACCAGCAGCGGCCGCCGCCACTTCTGCCCGACATGCGCCAGCGCGCTGTGGATGGCGGACCCGAGCTGGCCGGATCTGGTGCATCCCTTCGCCTCCGCCATCGACACGCCGCTGCCGGTGGCGGAGGAGAAGGTGCACCTGATGCTGCGCTACAAGGCGCCCTGGGTGGAGCCGCAGATCGGGCCGCGCGACGCGACCTTCGACGAATACCCGGAGGAATCGATCGAGGACTGGCACCGCAAGCGCGGGCTCTGGGTGGACTGAGACGGGGCGGTTGCTTTTGCCCGCCGATCCACCAAGACTTCCCCCAGCGGCCGCGCGAGCCGCGTGAGGACAACGCCATGAACCGCAGAACCTTCGCCACCGGTGGCACGGGCCTGCTGCTGGCCGCCGGCGCCCTGGCGGCCGGGGCCACCAGCCCAGGCGCCTTCGCCCAGGTCACCGCCCCCACCACCCCCGGCGCCGCCGGGCCGCGCTGGGCCACCAGCTGGGCCGCGTCGGTCCAGGGCCCGTACCCCACCGGCAATCCCTCGGCCCAGCCGGACCAGCGCTTCGCCTTCCCCGACCCGGCCGAGGGCGCGCGGGACCAGACGCTGCGGCTGGTGCTGCGGCCGACCGTCTGGGGGCCGCAGGCGCGGCTGCGTTTCTCCAACGCCTTCGGCACCCGGCCGCTGGTGCTGGATGGCGTCCATGCCGGGCTGCAACTGGGCGGCGCCACGCTGGTGCCCGGCAGCAACCGCCCCGTGCGCTTTGGCGGGCAGGACAGCGTGACCATCCCGCCCGGCGGGCAGGTGTGGTCGGACCCGGTGGAGCTGCCCTTCGCCGCCGATCCGGCGGCGGCGCTGCTGGCGGGGCGCAAGCTGGCGGTATCCTTCCATGTCGCGGGCGGCAGCGGGCCGATGACCTGGCACGCCAAGGCGCTGCAGACCTCCTATGCCACGCCGCCCGGCGCCGGCGCCCATGGCGCGGAGGAAGGCGAGCAGTCCTTCGCCTTCTCCACCGCCTCCTGGTTCTTTCTGGATGCGGTGGACATGATGGCGCCCTCCGGCACGCCGGTGATCGTCGGCTTCGGCGATTCCATCACCGACGGCACCGCCTCGACCATGAATGGCGACGACCGCTGGCCGGATGTGCTGTGGCGCCGCCTCGTGGCCAGCGCCGGGCGGCCGGTGGCGGTGGTCAATGCCGGCATCGGCGGCAACCAGGTGGCCGGCCCCGCCAGCTATGGCCCCACTGCCCCCTTCGCCGGCGGCCCTTCCGCCCTGGCGCGGCTGGAGCGGGACGTGCTCTCGCTCTCCGGCGTCACCACCGTGATCTGGCTGGAAGGCATCAACGACTTCAGCAAGAACGGCAATGCCACGCTGGAAGCGGTGCGGGACGGCATGCAGCAGGGCGTGAAGCGGCTGCGGGAGGGCATCCCGGGCGTGCGGGTGATCGGCGCCACCGTCACCACCGCGCTCGGCAGCAGCAGCGCCGCCCATGGCCATGCGGAGCAGGACGAGAAGCGTAAGGCGCTCAACGCCTTCATCCGCGATTCCGGCACCTTTGACGGCGTGGCGGATTTCGACGCCGCCGTGCTGGACCCGGCCAGCGGCGGGCTGCGGGCGGAGATGGTGCCGGAATCCACCACCGGCGGGCCAGGCGACAAGCTGCACCCCAACCGGGCGGGCTACCTGGCCATGGCCAACAGCATCGACCTGCGGATGCTGCTGGGGCGGTGAGAGGCGCGTGGCGGGAGGCTGGGAGGCCTTCCGCCGTGGCGGGCGCTATGGTGAATCTGATTGGATGCCGCTGCTATCGACCCAAACCGGGCTCTTGCAGCAGTGATCCAAGCAGCCGGGCTTGGCTGTGAGCGGAACGGCCGCTTTCCGGCTAAGCATCGGGGAAGCGTCCATTGCGGACAGTCGCCCGCCGTCCTCTATCCCCTCACGGCGCTGCGGAATGCCGCTGACAGGGTAGCCAGGGCATCTCGGGGCCGACCTTCTGCCATCCGCGAGTGGATCAGGATGGGCAGGCGCGGCAGCGGAGGAAGTCCAAGCCTGTCCCCCACGTCCACGGCACCGAGCGGCAGCATGCGCGGCGCCAGGGCAGCGACGCCCAGCCCGGCGGTCACGGCGGCCACAACAGCGGGAACGCCGCCGCCGACGAAGATCTCGGTCCAAGCAATGCCTGCCGCGTCGAGGACCTGGCCAGCCAACGCCCGCACGCCACAGGGCTCGGCCAGCGTAGCCACGGGCAAAGGCTCGTCGGCGCGGTGCTGCCAGCCGGGGGCTGCGAACCAGCCGAAGCGTTCCTCGGCGATGATCTCGCCGTCCTCCCGCCCGGCATGGAGGCGGACAATGGCCGCATCCAATTCCCGCCTGTCGTAGCTCCGCAGGAGGTCGCCCGAGGACCCGATGCGGATCTCCATCAGCAGATGGGGGTCCTGTGCGTTCATGCGAGCGATCAGGGCCGGGAGTTCCGGCCCTGCGACATGCTCGCTGATGCCGATGGTCAGCCGCTGCCGTGCCCCGGAGAGGGCGGTCAGGGCGCGATCATGCACCGCCCGGAGCGAGCGGGCGTGCTCGAGGAAGGCAAGCCCCCTCGCAGAGAGTTGGACATGACGGGGAGTACGCTCCACGAGACGGCAGCCAAGTCTTTCCTCAAGCCTTTTGAGTTTCAGGCTGATCGCGGCCTGGGTCGTCCGCATGGCGTCGGCCGCCCGCGTGAAGCTGCCGTGATCGGCAATCAGAATGAAAGCCCAGACTGCATCAAGATCGAGCGGCCGTTCTGTCATAACGGTGCATTATCTCAGATATTGGCATCCATATTCTAGCGAAATGAACGATGGAGACGCACTCTCTGGCTGACCAACGAAAGGAGCTTGGCCCGTGCCCCTGGTTCACATCGCTATGCGTGCTGGCAAGTCGGCAGCATACAAGCAGGCAATCTTCGACGGCCTCTATCGCGCTCTGCATGAAACGTTCGACGTGCCCGAGGACGACCAGTTCATGGTCATCACCGAGCATGACACGGCGAGCTTCCGCTACGGAAAATCCTACCTCGGCATTGCTCGAAGCGACGAACTCGTCTTCATCCAGATCACGGCCAACAACACTCGCACTGTGGAACAAAAGAAGGCGCTGTTTCGTCGGGCCATGGAGCTGTTGGGCGAGGCGCCCGGTCTGCGGTCGGAGGACGTATTCGTCAACCTTGTCGAAGTGACGAAAGAAAACTGGTCCCTGGGACAGGGCTTGGCTCAGTACGCCTGATCGACAGGAGGGGAGGCCTGCTCTCCACCCATTCCAGCCCTTCCTTGATGGGCTTTCACCCTAGGGCATGGCGCCGGTATTGATCACCGGCGTCGCGTCCTTGTCGCCCACCAGCACCACCAGCAGGTTGGCGACCATGGCGGTCCGCCGCTCCGGCTCCAGGGACAGGCCCTTGCGCTCCAGGGCGGCCAGCGCGTCCTCCACCATGTCCACCGCGCCGGCCACGATCTTGCGCCGGGCGGCCAGCACCGCCTCGGCCTGCTGCCGCCGCAGCATGGCGCCGGCGATCTCGGGCGCATAGGCCAGGTGGGTGATGCGCGCTTCCTCGATGCGGATGCCGGCGCGGCGCACCCGGTCCTGCAGCTCCCGCACCAGGCCCTGCACCACCTCGTCGCCGCCATCCAGCAGCGTGGCGCGCGACTTCGGCACGGGCGGGCCTTCGGGGCTGCCCTGCGCGATGGCCACTTCCTCGGCGTCATAGGCGTGGCTACCGGCGATGCGGCGCAGCGCGGCATCGCTCTGCACCCGCACGAAACTCTCGTAGTCGTCGATCTCCAGCAGCGCCGCCGCCGCATCCGAGACCGACCAGACCACGGCGGCGCCGATCTCGATCGGGTTGCCCGCCGCGTCATTGACCTTCAGCGCCGCGATCTCATGCGTCCGCAACCGGCGGGAGACCTTGGAGCGGGTGTAGAAGGGATTGGTGAGGCGCAGTCCCGTCTGGCTGTCGCTGCCGCTGTAGGAGCCGAAGAGCAGGAAGACGGCGCTTTCATTCGGCGCCAGCACATAGACGCCGCGCAACAGGATGGCGCTGAGCGCCAGCGGCAGGAAGCCCAGGGCGGATTGCCCGGGGTTCTCCGCCGTGGTGCCGCTGGCGATCAGCGCCACCCCGGCGGCCGCCAGCACCAGGATGGCCAGCAGGGCGGCATAGCCATTGACCGCCAGCCCCTGCCGCTCCGCCACCGCGGCCTCGCGCTGCCTGGGATCAGCCGGTTCGTTCATGCCGCGGGCTCCTTCTGGCGCAGGCTTCCCGCGATCATCCCGGCCACCCGGAACGCCGCAAGCCGCCAGGGGGAACCCCTGGCGCTCAGCCCGGGTTGCGCAGCACCGTGGCGCTGGGGGCGGCGGCGGCCTCGATCACCGCGCGGCCTTCCTCCACCCGCACCCGCCCGGCGGCGACCAGCGCCAGGGCGGCGGGGTAGAGGATATGCTCCTGCTCCAGCACCCGGGCGCCGAGCGTGTCCTCGGTGTCATCGGGCAGCACGGGCACGGCGGCCTGGGCGATGATGGGGCCTTCATCCACGCCCGGCGTCACCAGGTGCACGGTGCAGCCATGCAGCCGCACCCCGGCGGCCAGCGCCCGGGCATGGGTATCCACGCCGGGGAAGGACGGCAGCAGGGAGGGATGGATATTCACCATCCGCCCGGACCAGCGGTTGACGAAATCCTCCGTCAGCACCCGCATGAAGCCGGCCAGGGCGATCAGCTCCACCCCATGCTCGGCCATGGCGGCTTCCATCGCCCGCTCGAAGCCGGCGCGGTCGCGGCCGAAGGGGCGGCTTTCCACCACGGCGGTGGGGATGCCGGCATCATGCGCCCGCGCCAGCCCGCCGGCGGCGGGCTTGTTGGAGAGCACCAGCACGATCTCGGCCGGGAAGCCAGGGTCGGCGGCGGCGCTGAGCAGCGCCGCCATGTTGCTGCCCCGGCCGGAGATCAGGATGGCGGTGCGGCGGCGCGCCCCGCTCACGCCGGCCATTGCGGCGTGAGGTTCTCCATCCGCACCTCGGGCTCGGCGCCCGCGGTGCCGGCGGTGATCTGGCCGATGCGGCTGACCTGCTCGCCCTCGCCGGTCAGCAGGGCGATGGCGGTCTCGGCGTCATCGGCCGAGACCACCAGGATCATGCCGATGCCACAGTTGAAGACGCGCAGCATCTCCTCCGGCGCCACATTGCCGGCCTGGGCCAGCCAGGCGAAGACCGGCGCAGGGGTCCAGGCGGTGGCATCCACCACGCCCACGGTGCCCTGGGGCAGCACGCGCGGCAGGTTGCCGACGATGCCGCCGCCCGTGATATGCGCCGCCGCCTTCAGGATGCGCGCCTTGTGCAGCGCCAGCACCGACTTCACGTAGATCCGCGTGGGCTCCAGCAGCGCATGGCCCAGCGTGGTGCCGGTGGCGAAGGGCGCGGGTTCCTGCACCCCCTTGCCGCTGGCCTCCAGGATGCGGCGCACGAGCGAAAAACCGTTGGAATGCACGCCGGAGGAGGCGAGGCCCAGCAGCACGTCGCCGGGGCGGACATCCGGGCGGGGCAGCAGCTGGTCGCGCTCGGCGGCACCGACCGAGAAGCCGGCGAGGTCGTAGTCGTCCTTGGCATACATGCCCGGCATCTCGGCCGTCTCGCCGCCCACCAGGGCGGAGCCGGCCTGGCGGCAGCCCTCGGCGATGCCGGCGATCACGGCCCGCGCCTGGGCCAGCTCCAGCTTGCCGGTGGCGAAGTAGTCCAGGAAGAACAGCGGCTCGGCGCCCTGCACCACCAGATCGTTCACGCACATGGCAACCAGATCGATGCCCACGGCGTCATGATAGCCGGTATCAATGGCAAGCCTCAGCTTGGTGCCGACGCCATCGGTGGAGGAGACGAGCACCGGGTCGGTATAGCCGGCCGCCTTCAGGTCGAAGAGCGCGCCGAAGCCGCCCAGGCCGCCCATCACGCCGGAGCGGTGGGTGGCCTTGGCCAGGGGCTTGATGGCATCCACGAGGGCATCGCCGGTTTCGATGTCCACGCCGGCGTCACGGTAGGTCAGACTGGTCATGAAGGGGCCCGATAAGCTATGCGCAAAGACCCAGGGGTCGACGGCCCGGGCTTCCAAGGGGGCGGAATGCAACATTTTCGGCGGCTGGCTGCAACTGCTGTCATCACGGGCCTGCTCGGCATGCCGCTTCTGGCAGGCGCACAGGAGGGTGGCGGCGGCTTCGTGCAACGCGGCGTGACGGTGGAAACCACCGCCGAGAACTCCGTGATCGCCCGCACCAAGGCGCTCGCCGCCGCGCAGCGTCAGGCCTATGAAAAAATGGCGAGCGAGCTGGGTTTCAGCCGCAGCGCCTCCGATTCCCAGATCGAGTCGATGGTGGACAGCATCATCGTGGAGCAGGAGCGCGCCACCCGCACCGGCTACAACGGCCGGCTGACGGTGAATTTCAACCAGCGCAAGGTCTCCAACTTCGCCGGCCTCAGCACGGGCGGCGGCGGCAGTGCCACGGCCGAGGCCGGGGGCGGCGGGGCCGGCATGCCTTCCTCCTCCTCCTATGTCGCGCCGCCGGTGGTGCCGACCAACCAGGCCTTCAACCCGGCCGCCGCCTTCGTGGAGACGGTGGCGCATTTCAACAGCATGCCGGAATGGCTGGACCTGCGCCGCCGCCTGCTGGGCAGCCCGGAGGTCAGCTCGGTCGACATCGTCGCCATCGCGGTGGATGGCGCCCGGCTGCGCCTGGGGCTGCGGATGCAGCCGGCCGAGGCGGCGCCGGGCCTCGCCAGCCGTGGCATCGTGCTGCAGCAGGCCGGCGGCATCCCGCCCGCCGGGCAGCCAAGCGTGCTGGCGCCGCCGGTGCGCATGGGCGCCAGCCCGGTGCCGGTGGCGCAGCCTGGCGCAGCCTGGCACCTCGGCCTTGCCGGCGGCGCCTGAGCCGCGCCTGCCGCCCCCGGTCCGCCCCCCGCATCCCGAGGGGGCGGAAGCCGGACCGCTGACCCTGCCCAACCTGATCACCCTGGCACGGCTCTGCGCCGTGCCGGGCACCATCTGGCTGATCGCCCATGGCCAGTTGGACTGGGCCTTCGTGCTCTTCGCCGCCGCCGGCGCCTCGGACGGCATCGATGGCTGGATCGCCCGGCGCTGGCATCTGCGCTCCACCCTCGGCGCCATGATGGACCCGGTGGCGGACAAGGCGCTGATGACCGGCGCCTATGTCACGCTGGCGATGATCGGCATGATGCCGGACTGGCTGGCCATCATCGTGGTCTTCCGCGACCTGCTGATCACCGGCGGCGTGCTGGTGCTCTGGCTGGCCGGGCATGCGCCGCGCATCCGGCCGCTGATGCTCTCCAAGCTCAATACCCTGATGCAGATCCTCTTCGCCGGGCTGACGCTGTTTGTGGCGGGTTTCGGTCCGGGGCCGGGCCCTGCTATGGAGATGCTGGCCTGGGGCGTGGCCGCCGTGACCATCGCCTCCGGCCTCGCCTATGCCCGGGAAGCGGCGCGCCAGGCGCGTTGAGCCGCCGCGGGCACAAGGCCGGTTGCGCCGCCAGGGCGCGGAGGACGCCGCCCCGGCGGGCGCGTGACACAGGGTGAGCATGACCCCAGAGACCACCAAGCCCGCTCCCCTTCCCGCCAGCCCCGACCTCCGGGCGCGCAGCGCGCGGGGGGAGCCCCGCCTGCCCGCCCCGCCCCTGCCGCCGCCCTTTCCCCGCACCGCGACGCGGGCGCAGCGCATCACCCTGGTGCTGGGGCTGCTGGCCTCCGCGATGTTCCTGCTCTGGCTCTTCTCGGCCATCCTGACGCCCTTCGTGCTGGCCGGCTGCATCGCCTATTTCCTGGACCCGGTGGCGACGCGGATGAACCGCCTCGGCCTTCCGCGCGGCGTGGCGGCGCTGCTGCTGGTGGCGGGATTGATGGCCGCCGCCCTGCTGGCGCTGCTGCTGCTCTACCCGCTGCTGATCGCCCAGGTCGGCACCCTGCTGGCGCGGCTGCCCAATTATGTCGCCGGCATCGGCAGCGCCATCCAGGAGGGCATGGCGGCGCTGGAGAAGCGCTTCGGGCCGGAGGTGATGGACACCCGCCTGCGGGACCTCGCGGTCAGCCAGGTGGGCGCCATCCTGTCCTTCATGGGCACGGCGGCGACCCGGGTGATCGGCGGCGGCTATGCGCTGCTCTCGGTCTTCACCCTGGTGGTGGTGACGCCGGTGGTGGGCTTCTACCTGCTGCGGGACTGGCCGCGCATCATGCGCCGCATCGAGAGCTGGCTGCCCCGCCGCTATGCCCGCACCCTGCGGCAGCTGGCGCAGGAAACCGACCGCGTGCTCTCCGCCTGGCTGCGCGGGCAATTGCTCTGCTGCGCGCTGCTCTGCGTCTATTACGCCATCGGGCTCTCCGCCGTGGGGCTGGAGCTGGGGCTGATCCTGGGCCTGACCTCGGGCGTGCTGAGCTTCATTCCCTATGTCGGCTCCATGACCGGGCTCGGCACCGCGCTGCTGCTGGCACTGGGGCAGTTCGGCACCTGGGAAGGCGTCGGCATGGTGGCCGCCGTCTTTGTCACCGGGCAGATCGTCGAGGGCTACATCATCTACCCGCGCCTGCTGGGGCACCGGGTGGAGTTGCATGCCGTCTGGGTCATCTTCGCCCTGTTTGCCGGCGGCGTGGCCTTCGGCTTCCTGGGGGTGCTGCTGGCGGTGCCCATGGCGGCGGCGCTGGGCGTGCTGGCCCGCTACTGGCTGCGGCGCTACCTGGAAAGCCCGCTCTACCTCGACCCGCCCCGCACCGGGAGCTGAGCCTTGGACACCCAGCGCCAACTGGCCCTGCCGCTGGACCTGCCCCAAAGCTTCGCCGGTGAGGTGCTGCCGGATTCCTCCAATGCCGAGGCCATGGCCTGGCTGGGGCAGGAGGCGCGCTGGCCGGCGCACCGCCTCGCCCTCTTTGGCCCGGCCGGGGTGGGCAAGTCCCACCTGCTGCGGCAGGAGGCGACGCGGCGCGGCTGGCGGGTGCTGCAGGGCCCGGCGCTCTCCGGCGTGCCGGAACCCGCCCCCACCGCGCTGGACGACGCCGATTGTGTGACGGATGAGGAAGCGCTCTTCCACCTGATCAATGCCTGCGCCGCCGCCGGCCTGCCGCTGCTGCTGGCCGGCCGCACCCCGCCCTCCCGCTGGCCGGTGAGGCTGCCGGACCTCGCCAGCCGGCTGCGCGCCACCGCCACCGCCGGCATCGCCGAACCCTCCGCGCAACTGCTGGCCAGCCTGCTGGCGCGGGATTTCTCCGAGCGGCAGCTGATCGTGCCCGCTGGCGTGCAGGAGTGGCTGCTGGCCCGCCTGCCGCGCGAGGCCGCCGCCGTGGCCCGCGCGGTGGAGCGGCTGGACCGCGCCGCACTGGCCGCCGGCGGCGCCGTCACCCGCGGCCTGGCCCGCGCCGCCCTGGCCGACTGGCCCGGCTTCAGCGCCGATGCTCTTCATTTTCATGACGTTTCCGCGGCGGAGGCCGCTCTTCCCTCCCCGGCCACACCCGCCTTGTTGTAGGCTGGCGGGCATGGATGCCACCGCCGCCACCCATTCGCCCGCCCCGCCCGCCGAACCGGCCGAAGCCGCCGCCATCGCCGCCGATGCGCCGGCCCGCTTCATCAACCGCGAATTGTCCTGGCTGGACTTCAACGCCCGCGTGCTGGAGGAGGCGGAGAACCCCAAGCACCCGCTGCTGGAGCGGCTGCGATTCGTCGCCATCTCCGCCTCCAATCTCGATGAATTCTATTCCGTCCGCGTCGCCGGGCTGGTGGGGCAGGAACGCGCCGGCATCTCCCCCTCCTCCCCCGACGGGCTGACGCCGGGGCAGCAGCTGGTGGCCATCCATGCCCGCGCCGCCGCGCTGGTCGAAGGCCAGCACGCCGCCTGGCGCAACCTGCGGGGCGAGCTGCGGGAGGCCGGCATCGGCGTGGTGGCGGTGGAGGAGCTTTCGGAAGCCGACCGCCGCTGGCTGGAAGGCTGGTTCCTGGAGCGCGTCTTCCCCGTGCTGACGCCGCTGGCGGTGGACCCGGCGCATCCCTTCCCCTTCATCGCCAACCTGGCGCTCTGCATGGTGCTGAAGCTGGTGCGGGAGGAGGATGGCGGCATCATGCGCGCCCTGCTGCCGGTGCCGCCGCAGATCGACCGTTTCATCCGCCTGCCGCCGACCGAGGACGTGCCGAACATCACCGCCGGCACCGGCCCCATCCGCTTCGTGCTGCTGGAGGAGCTGATCGGGCTGTTCCTGCACCGCCTCTTCCCCGGCTACATCAATGTCGAGCAGGGGCTCTTCCGCCTGATCCGCGACACGGACGTGGAATTCGAGGAAGAAGCCGAGGACCTCGTCCGCTCCTACGAGACGGCGCTGAAGCGGCGCCGGCGCGGCCGCGCCATCCAGCTGGCCGTCGATGCCCGCATGGCCGCTGACCTGGTGGACTTCGTGGCCGAGGAACTGGACGCGCCGCGCGCCGAGCTGTTCATGGTCGATGGCCTGCTGGGCATGGCGGACCTGAAGCAGCTCATCGTGGACGACCGCCCCGACCTGCTCTTCACGCCCTATACCCCCCGCTTCCCCGAGCGCATCCTGGATTTCGGCGGCGACTGCTTCGCCGCCATCCGCGCCAAGGACATCGTGGTCCACCACCCCTACGAGAGCTTCGACGTGGTGGTGCAGTTCCTGCGGCAGGCGGCGCGCGACCCCAATGTGGTCGCCATCAAGCAGACGCTCTACCGCACCTCGCGCGACAGCCCCATCACCCGTGCGCTGATCGAGGCCGCCGACCTCGGCAAGTCCGTCACCGCCATGGTGGAGCTGAAGGCGCGCTTCGACGAGGAACGCAACATCGCCCTCGCGCGCGAGCTGGAAGCGGCCGGGGTGCAGGTGGTCTTCGGCTTCGTGGACCTGAAGATCCACGCCAAGATGTCGCTGGTGGTGCGGCGGGAAGGCGGCTCGCTCCGCTCCTACGCCCATTTCGGCACCGGCAACTACCACCCCATCACGGCCCGCATCTACACCGACCTCAGCTTCTTCACCGCCGACCCCGGCCTGACGCGGGACGCGCAGAAGCTGTTCAACTACATGACCGGCTATGCCCGGCCGGAGACCATGGACGGGCTGGCCTTCGCGCCGCTGACCATCCGCCCGGCGCTGATGGGGCTGATCGAGCAGGAGATCGCCTTCGCCCGCGAGGGCAAGCACGCCGGCATCTGGCTGAAGATGAATTCCCTGGTGGACGAGGCGCTGATCGACGCGCTCTACCGCGCCAGCCGCGCGGGCGTGAAGATCGAGTGCATCGTGCGCGGCATCTGCTGCCTGCGCCCCGGCGTGCCGGGCATGAGCGAGAATATCCGGGTGAAGTCCATCATCGGCCGCTTCCTGGAGCATTCCCGCGTGCTGGTCTTCGGCAATGGCCACCGCCTGCCGTCCCGCCGCGCCCGTGTCTTCATCTCCTCGGCCGACTGGATGGCGCGCAACATGGACTGGCGCGTCGAGACCCTGGTGCCGGTGGAGAACCCCACCGTGCATGCCCAGATCCTGGACCAGATCATGGTGGTGAACCTGAAGGACACCGCCCAGTCCTGGCAATTGCATGCCGACGGGCACTGGCGCCGGCTGGATGAAGGGCCCAACCCGGTCTCCGCCCACAACTATTTCATGACCAACCCATCCCTGTCCGGGCGCGGCAGCGCGTTGCATCGTGCACCACGCAATGCCACACCCCGGCGGCGCCAGGATCGCGTCGCCCAGGATTAACGCCCGCCACCGAGGACTTCACGCTTGGACTTACCGGAGACCGCCACCCTCCCCGCCACATCCGGTCATCCGCCCCGCTGCGGCGTCGTGGATCTCGGCTCCAACTCGGTGCGCCTGGTGGTCTTTGAAGGACGTGGGCGCAACCCGCTGCCGATCTTCAATGAAAAGGCCGTGCTCGGCCTCGGGCGCGGGCTGCAGACCACCGGCAAGCTGAACGAGGCGACGGTGCCGCAGGCCCTGACCGTCATGGCCCGCTACCACGAGGTCGCCCGCGCCATGGGGGCGGAGCCGGTGCAGGTGCTGGCCACCGCCGCCATGCGCGACGCCGCCAACGGCCCCGATTTCGCCGCCGCGCTGCAGGAGCACATGCCCGGCGTACCCATCCATATCCTGACCGGGGAGGAGGAGGCGCGCCTTTCGGCCGAGGGCGTGCTGATGGGCTTCCCCGGCGCCGACGGCATCCTGGGCGACCTCGGCGGCGGCTCGCTGGAGCTGGTGGAGCTGAACCGCGGCGCCATCGGCCGCATGGTCTCCCTGCCCCTCGGCGCCATCCGCCTCTCCGACCGCGCGGGCGGCGACGTGGCCCGCGCGCGCGGCATCGCCGAGGAGGAGCTGGCGCAGGTGCCCTGGCTCTCCGAGGGCCGTGACCGCGACCTTTACCTCGTCGGCGGCGCCTGGCGCGCGCTGGCCAAGATCCATATCGCCCAGACCTCCTACCCGCTCTCCATCGTCCACCACTACGTGCTGCGGCGGGACGAGGCGCGCGACCTCTGCGGTCTGCTGATCGCCGCCACCCGCCGCACGCTGGAACGCATCCCCGGCGCCCCCGGCAAGCGCCTGCAGGACCTGCCCTTCGCCGCCGTGGCGCTGCGCCGGCTGCTGCGCGCCACCGGTGCCCGCCGCGTCGTCTTCAGCGCCAACGGCATGCGGGAAGGCTGGTACGCCCGGCAAATCCCGCCGGAAGCGCGGGCGCTGGACCCGCTGCTCTGCGCCGGGCAGGAAATGGCAGCCCGCTATGGCCGCGACACCGACATGCCCCAGGCCCTGGTGGACTGGACCGCGCCGATCTGGACCCAGGAAAGCCCCGCCGACGAGGCATTGCGCCAGGCTGCCTGCTGGCTCTCGGATATCGGCAGCCACGACCACCCGGACTACCGTGCCGAGCAGTCCTTCCTGCGCGTGCTGCGCCAGCCCGGCATCGGCCTGGACCACCACGAGCGCGCCTTCCTGGCCCTGACCATCGCCCTGCGTTACGAGCCGGAAGCGGATGCCGCCTTCCTCACCCCGGCCCGCATGCTGCTGGATACCGGCGCCATGCGGCGGGCGGAGATGCTGGGGGCGGTGCTGCGGCTGGCCTATACCCTCTCCGGCGGCACGCCGGCCCTGCTGGCACGCACCTCGCTGCATGTCTCCGGCGCCACGCTGACCCTGCGGCTGACCGGCGGCGGCGTCTTCGCGGGCGACAGCGTGCAGCGGCGCGTGGAAACCCTGGCGGCGACGCTGGGGATGGAAGGGAAGGTCGACCCCGGCTGAAGGCAGGCCAGGGGCGCCGCCCCTGGACCCCGCCGGGGTGGAAAGTCCACCCCGGACCCCGCTGCGAGTTTTTTCCGGAGCCTTGGGGTGTCTGGCGGCAGGCCAGCCGGCGGAGCCACGGATTCCTGAAGGCCACATGGGCTGAACCCGCAGTCGCCGGAGGTCATGGACCTTCGGCGGAACCGCCTGGCCGCGAGTTGAAAACAGATGGCGGGGTCTGGGGTGACACTGTCACCCCAGCGGGGTGGTCTGGAGGGGCGGAGCCCCTCCGGCCTCACGCCGCCAGCAGCGCCACGATTTCCGGCAGCAGCGCCGGGTCTCCCACCGCGATCACCTGCCCCGGCCCGTCCAGCCGCAGTGGTTGGCCCTGCCAGTCGGTCAGGCGGCCGCCGGCGGCTTCCACCACCGGGGCCAGGGCGACCCAGTCCCAGGGCTTCAGGTCGCTTTCGACCACCGCATCCACCAGCCCGAGCGCCAGCAGGCCGAAGCCGTAGCAATCGCCACCCCAGGTGACGCGGCGCGCGGCCTTCCGCACGCGGTCGAAGCGCGGGGCTTCATCGGGCGTGAACATGTCGGGGCTGGTGCAGGAGAGTTCGGCCTCGGCCAGCCGGGCGCAGGGGCGGCTGCCGGGGGTGCCGCCCAGCGGGCCGCGGAAGCGCAGCGGCTCCCCGGCCACGCCGATCCAGCGCTCGCCGGTGGCGGGCTGGTCGATCAGCCCCAGCACCGGGCGGCCGTGGTGCATCAGGCCCAGCAGGGTGCCGAAGATGGGGCGGCCGGTGACAAAGGCGCGGGTGCCGTCGATCGGGTCCACCACCCAGACATATTCGGCCTCGGCGGCGGTGGGGCCGTATTCCTCGCCCAGGATGCCGTGCTCGGGGAAGCGCTCGGCCAGCAGGGCACGGATGGTGCGCTCGGCACCCTTGTCGGCTTCCGTCACCGGGCTGGCATCACCCTTGGCTTCCACCAGCAGGCGGGAACGAAAAAGGGGGCGGATGACCGCCCCCGCCGCATCGGCGGCCGCCTCGGCGGCCGCGATGAAGTCCCGCATCAGGGCAGCGGCTGCGGATTGCCGGACAGCGTGCGCAGATAGGCGATCACGTCCGCGCGCTGCTGCACGTTGCTGATGCCGGCGAAGGCCATGCGGGTGCCGCGGATATAGCGCGCGGGGCCGGCCAGGAAGTGGTTCAGCTCCTCGTAGCCCCAGGGCTTGTCCTTCAGGCCAGCCATGGCGGGCGAGTAGTTGAAGTCCGGGCGGTGGGCATGCGGCCCGCCGACCACGCCATAGAGGTTCGGGCCGACCTTGTTGGCCTGGCCTTCCTCGAAGGTATGGCAGGCTGAGCAGAGGCGGCCGGCGATCTGCTTGCCGTTGTCCACATTGGCGGCGGCCAGCAGCGGCGAGATATCGGCGATGGCTGGCGCTTCCTGCGCGGGGGCGCCACCGGCAGCCGGCACGCCCTCGATGGCGATGGCCGTCTTTTCCAGGCGCTTCGGGTGCACGACCTGCTGGCCAATGAAGCCCGCCACCATGAAGGCGATGCCCGCCGTCAGCACGGCTGCAAATGCCTTGTTAGCCTCCAAGCTCATGCCGGCGTCCGTTCCCTGAATGTATGGCACCTTAGAGCCCGACGCGTTTGCGCCGAACCGGGGCCTCGACTAGAAGCGGTCGGACCATAATGGCAGAGGCCCTCCGCTTCAACCCGTGTGCACCGCGGCGCCACCGGAGAACGGCGAGTGCCGGCCAAAGTGGGATCTTTGTGCACGGATGGTGAATGAGATGAGCGGTGTGATCGCGTTCCAGGGCATGCCCGGGGCTTATTCCGACCTGGCCTGCCGCGCCGCCTATCCAGGCTGGACCACCCTGCCCTGCCCCTCCTTCGAGGCCGCCATGTCCGCCGTGCGCGAAGGCCGGGCCGAGCTGGCCATGCTGCCCTGCGAGAATTCGCTCGCCGGCCGCGTGCCCGACATCCACCGCCTGCTGCCCGACTCGGGCCTGCATGTGGTGGGCGAGCATTACGAGCGGGTCGAACACTGCCTGCTGGCCCATAAGGGCGCCAGCCTCGCCTCCATCCGCCGCGTCCATAGCCACCCAATGGCGCTGGGCCAGGTGCTGAACCTGATTCGGGACATGAAGCTGGAGCCGGTGATCGAGGCCGATACCGCCGGCGCCGCCAAGCTGCTGGCCGAGGCCCATAGCCTGGAGGACGCGGCCGTCGCTTCCTCCCTGGCCGGCGAGATCTACGGGCTGGACATCCTGGCCCGCAATGTCGAGGACTCGGCCGACAACACCACCCGCTTCTATGTCATGGCGCGGGAGCCCCGGCCGCTGCCGGCGGGCACCGCGCGGGCGGTGACCACCTTCGTCTTCCGCGTCCGCAACATCCCGGCGGCGCTCTACAAGGCGCTGGGCGGCTTCGCGACCAATGGCGTGAACATGACCAAGCTGGAAAGCTACATGCTGAACGGGCGCTTCACCGCCACGCAGTTCCTTTGCGACGTGGACGGCGACCCGGCGGAGCCCGGCCTGCGCCGCGCGCTGGAGGAACTGGCCTTCTTCTCCCGCGAAATGCGCGTGCTGGGCACCTACCCGGCCAGCCCGCACCGGCTGGAGCACGGGCTGGAAGCAGACTGAGGCCGGGGCCAAGGGGCGGCGCCCCTGGCCTGCCCCCTCAGTGCCCGGTGCTGCCGAAGCCGCCCGCGCCGCGCGCCGTTTCCGGCAACTCGTCCATCTCGGCCCAGGCTGCCCGCACCACCGGCGCCACCACGCCCTGGGCGATTCGCGTGCCGCGTTCCACGGTGAAGGGCTCGGCCCCGGTGTTCAGCACGATCACGCCGACCTCGCCGCGGTAATCCTCGTCGATGGTGCCGGGGCTGTTGGGCAGGGTGATGCCGTGCTTCAGCGCCAGGCCGGAGCGCGGGCGCACCTGCAACTCATAGCCCTCGGGCAGCGCGATCTGCAGGCCGGTGGGCACCAGGGCGCGGCCTCCCGGTGGGATCACCATGGGCTCGCGCACGGCGGCCAGCAGGTCGAAGCCGGCGGCGCCGGTGGTGGCATAGCTGGGCAGCGGCAGGCCTTCGGCATGCGGCAGGCGGCGGACGGCAATGGTCACGGTGCTCATGCGGCGGCCTCTAGCGCGTCGCGGCCAGAGGCTCCAGCGCCTCCGCCACCCGGGCGGCGAGGCGGCGGGCCACTTCCTCCTTGGGCAGGCGCGGCCAGTCCTCGACTCCGGCGGCGGTGACCAGATGCACGGCATTCTCGGCGCCGCCCATCACGTCGCCGGAAACGTCATTGGCCACGATCCAGTCGCAGCCCTTGCGGGCGCGCTTGGCGATGGCGTTGGGCACCACATTCTCCGTCTCCGCCGCGAAGCCCACCACCAGGCCGGGGCGCATGGCATGGGTGGAAAGGGTGGCCAGGATGTCGGGGTTCAGCGCCAGTTCCAGCGGCGGCGGGGCCTCGCCGGGGATCTTCTTCAGCTTCTGCCCGGCCTCGCGCGCTGTGCGCCAATCGGCCACGGCGGCGGCGCAGATGGCGGCATCGGCGGGCAAGGCGGCCTCGCAGGCGGCCAGCATCTCGCGCGCGCTTTCGATTCGCACCACCGTGACGCCCACCGGGTCCGGCTGCGTCACGGGGCCGGAGACCAGGGTGACGCGCGCGCCCAGCGCCGCCAGGGCGCCAGCGATGGCATGGCCCTGCTTGCCGCTGGAGCGGTTGGCGATGTAGCGCACCGGGTCGATCGGCTCATGCGTCGGGCCGGAGGTCACCAGCACATGCCGCCCCGCCAGCGGGCGCGGGCCGGCCAGGATGGCCTCGATGGCGGCGAGGATTTCCTCGGGCTCGGCCAGGCGGCCGGGGCCGCTCTCGGCTTCGGCCATGGCGCCGTCATTGGGGCCGATGCTGCGGATGCCGCGCGCGGCCAGCAGCGCCATGTTCGCGCGGGTGGCGGGGTGGGCCCACATGGCCCAGTTCATCGCGGGGGCCACCAGCACCGGGCGATCGGTCGCCAGCAGCAGCGTGGTGGCCAAGTCATCGGCCAGGCCATGCGCCATGCGCGCCAGCATATTGGCCGAGGCGGGCGCCACCACCACCAGGTCCGGCATCCGCGCCAGGCGGATATGGCCGCGCTCGGCTTCCTCGGCCAGCGACCAGAGGTCCTGCTGCACCGCCTCCCCCGCGATGGCCTGCAGGGCATGGGGGGTGACGAAGCGGGCGCCGCCCTCGGTCAGCACGGGGGTGACCTGGGCGCCGGCCTTACGCAGCAGCCGCACCAGCGCCAGGGCCTTGAAGGCCGAGACGCTGCCGGAGACGATCAGGAGAATGCGCTTGTCGGCGAGCATGGCCGCCACGCTAGCCGCTGGCCGGGCAGGCCGGAAGAGTGGGCGTGGCGCCGCCGCGCGGGCCTGCGCCCTCGCGTAAAATTGTCAGGCTTTGGCCATCGGCGGCGCAAATACCAACCATTGCCGTAGGAAATTGGCCAAGCTTGCCGCGATGCCTCATGAAGCAGGCAAGCGAATGGCGCAGAGCCATTCAAAGCACTCAAGGATAATAAGAAAAATGTTCCGCAAGGTTATTCTGTCCGCCATCCTCGCCACCGGCACCGCGGGCGCCGCCGTGGCCCAGGAGCCGCTGACCATTCTCGGCACGGGCGAGAACTTCGCCGTCGAATACTCCAATGATGGCGGCAATATTCTGGGCGGCGGCGCCGTGCAGGTGATCGGCAATGGCGAAGGCGCCGTGTACCGCCACGCCCCCAATGCCCCGGCCCAGGGTGGCTACCTCCCCCGCGTGGTCGGCAATGGCGAGAGCGCCCGCATCGTCTATTCGCCGGCACCCGTGGCGGATTACGCCCCGCGCGGCTGAGGCCACCCTTCCCCCCGCGCCATCCAGATCCCCCTCCGGATGCAGGCCGGCCGCCCCAGGCCGGCCTTGCGCGTTTTCAGAGGCCCATCAGGTCCAGGGTGCGGGCCACCACCTTGGCCTCGTCGAAATGCGCCAGGGCATAGCGGCGCCCGGCCTCGCCCATACGGACGCGCAATGCAGGGTCGGCGGCCAGCGCCGCGATGGCCTGGGCCAGCGGCTCCACCGTGCGGGGCGGCACCAGCAGGCCGGTCTCACCCGGCAGCACCTGCTCACGCGGGCCGCGGATATCGGTAGCCACCACCGGCAGGCCGCTCAGCATGGCCTCAATGACGGACATCGGCAGGCCCTCGAAATGGCTGGGCAGGCAGAAGATATCCGCCGCCGCCAGCACATCCGGGATGTCGTCCCGGTAGCCCAGCCGCACCAGCCGCCGCCCCAGCACGCGCTCGGCCCGGGCGAAATCCTCCGCCATGTCGGGGCCATGGTCCGAGTCGAGCCGGTTGCCCACCACCCAGAGCGTGGCATTCGGCACCTGCTCCATGGCCCGCAGCAGCTCCACATGCCCCTTGTGGCGCACGATGCGGGAGACGATCACCACCACGCAGTCTTCCGGCGCCGCGCCCAGTTCCGCCCGCAGCGCCGCCCGCGCCGCCGGGTCGGGCGCCGCGAAGCGCGCCGGGTCCCGCCCATTGCCGATGCCCACCGCATGCCGCGCAATGCCGAGGCGCCGGGCATCCGCCGCTTCCTCCTGGCTCACGGTCATGAAGACATCGGTGGCGCGGCCGCCGATCCATTCCAGCCCCAGCGCCAGTCCCTTCCGCCAGGCCGGCCCGGGCTGGTTGAACAGGAAGCCATGGCCGGTATAGGCGATACGCGGCACCCCCGCCGCCTTGGCCGCCGCCCGCGCCAGCAGGCCGGAGATGGGCATGTGCCCATGCACCAGGTCGAACTTCTCCGCCCGGAAGATATCCAGCAGCGCCTTGAAGGCGCGCGCCTGCGCCAGCGGGTTCAGGCTGCGCGCCATGGGCACCGGGATCATGCGGAAGCCCTCGGCGCGCGGGACCTCCAGCATCGGGCCATCGGCGCAAAGGCCCACCACCTCATGCCCGCGCGCGCGCGCGCCGCGCATCAGCGGCAGCACGAAATGGCGCATGGAGAAATCGACGTTGCAGACTTCGGCAATCTTCATGAGCCGTGGCGCCAGGGGAGAATGAATTCTCCCCCGGACCCCCTCTTCTTTTCTTTTTTCGAGTTTGGCGGCGCGTCAGGGAATCGGCCGCCGGAGCATGCAAAGGGCCAAGCGGGTGCCGCCGCAGGCGCACCCGTGAACCCGAAGAAGAAGGAGGGGGCCTGGGGGAGTTCGCTCCCCCAGCCTTCTCCGCCCGGCCAACCCAGGTGCAAGGCCCGCCTCAGCCCTCTCCGGCCGGCTGCGGCAGGTTCACCCGGCTCAGCGCCCATTGGACGGAGGCGATGCCGGCCTCAGCCGTCAGCACCACCTGGCTGCTGCGGCGTGGCTCGCCCGCCATGAAGACGCTTTCCTCTAGCCCGGCCTTGGCCCGGCTGGCGCGCAGGCGCCAGGAAGCGCCGGAAGGCAGGCGCAGCAGCACCGCGTTCTCGTCTTCCTGCAGGCTGGCGACGATGCCGGGATGCAGGTGGAAGCGGATGGCGAAGGCAGGTGTATCCTCGCCCTCCACCGCATCCTCGCCGCGCAGGTCGTCGCCCGATTCGGAGAGGTAGAGACGGCGGCGGTGGATGACGCCGAAGCCCTTCTTGTAGCCGTCGTGGCTGGCATCCAGCCACTGTGCCCCATTGGCTTCCTGGCGCTCGGCCTCCACCGACTCGACCCGGCGGCCGAGGCCGTCGTCCTTCAGCTCGCTGCTGTTGGTGTCCGACAGCGTCAGGGTGGAATGCGCGGCGGTGGAGCGCAGCGCGTCCCGCCAGGCGGCCTCGGCCGCGGGCGCCGCGCCGCAATTGACGATGACGCGGTCCCGGCCCACCGAGAGTTCGAAGGAGAGCGTGCCGGCGCCGTGCAGCCGGTCGGCATGGCGCGGCAGGCCGGCGGGGCCGCTGGAGGGGCCGCGCTGCGCTTCCGGCGGCGCGCCGCAATCCACGATCACCAGGGTGCGGCCTGCCTGCAGGCGCTGGAAGCCGGCCTCGCCCAGGATCAGCGGCGCGCGGCCACGGGCCTGCCCCTGGGTCAGCACCAGGTCCACCAGGGCCGCGCCTTCGTCCCGCGTGCCGTTGAAGAGCGCCAGCCCGCCATCGCCATGGCGGAACAGCCGCAGCGCGGGCGCGGCGCGGTCCAGCGCCAGGCCCAGATGCGGCGGCGCCTCCAGCCCGGCGCCATGGATGAGGTTGCGGATCTCGATCAGGTCCTGCACCGCCAGCAGGAGCTGGGCGGGGCTGCGCTCGACATGCGCGCCGTCGGGCAGGATCTGGCGGTCGATCTCGGCCGGCAGCAGGCGCAGGCAGCGGGAGATCCAGGCTTCCTCGGCCAGGGCCACGGCGGCGGCGAGGCCGCCCTTCAGCGCCGCGAGCGCGCCGCGATGGCCGCATTCATCCGGCAGGCCCGCCACCAGCACGCGGGCATCCTGCGCCAGCCGCACCATGATGGCGCGGCGGAAGCCGTCCTCGGCGGTGGCGGCCAGGAAGTCCCAGTGCCCCAGCCAGGCGGAGATGCGGGTGCCCACCACCTCCGGCACCACGGCCATGGCTTCCTGCGCGCCATTGGCCAGCCAGTCGGCGGCCAGGTCGCGCGCGCGCAGCCGGGCGCCGTCGGTGCCGAGCGCCCGCAGGTCCCGCAGCCAGGTGAAGCCATGCACGGCGGCGCGCCAGGCCGGCGGCCCTCCGGCCGGGGACCAGCCCTGGCCGCCTTCCTGGATCAGCATCAGCGGCCGGGTGCTGCCCTGCACCTCGCATTCGCCGCGCAGCAGGCGCTGGCCGCGCGCGGCATCGCCGGGCCAGAGGTCGCGGAAGGCGCGCGCCGGCGCCTCCGGCACCTTGACCGGCTTGAGCCCCGCGACAACCTTGCGCGCCCCGCGCAGCCAATCCGACATCAGGCAACCATTCCGCTGGGTTGGCGCAGCGCCGCGATGGCGGCGGCGTAATCCGGCTTGCCGAAGACCGCCGTGCCGGCGACCAGCGTATCCGCCCCGGCCTCGACGCAAAGCGGCGCCGTCGCGGCGGTCACGCCACCGTCGATCTGCAGGTGGATGTCGCGGCCGCTGGCATCGATCATGCGGCGGATCTCGGCGATCTTGGGCAACTGGGAGTGCAGGAAGGACTGGCCGCCGAAGCCGGGGTTCACCGTCATCACCAGCACCAGGTCCAGCAGGTCCATCACCGGGGCCAGGACACTGGCCGGCGTGCCCGGGTTCAGCACCACGCCCGCCTTCTTGCCCAGTGCCCGGATGGTCTGGAGCGAGCGGTGCAGGTGCGGCCCGGCCTCGGGATGCAGGGAGATCAGGTCCGCCCCCGCTTCCGCGAAGGCCGCGAGATAGGGGTCGGCCGGCGCGATCATCAGGTGCACGTCGAAGGGGAGGCTGCAATGCTTGCGCAGCGCCTTCACCACGGCGGGGCCGAAGGAGATATTGGGCACGAAATGCCCGTCCATGATGTCGAGGTGCAGCCAGTCCGCGCCGGCGGCCTCGATGGCCGCCACTTCCTCGCCCAGGCGGGCGAAATCGGCGGCGAGCAGGGATGGGGCAATGATCAGGGGGCGTGTCACGCCAGTGTTTATGCCTCCCACAACAGAGCCGAACAAGCAGGCCCCCCCGGCTTTCCGCCACCGCATGACGATGGCTTGACCAGCGGGGCCGCCGACACGACTTTCTACCCGACTCAAAGCGGGGGGTGGCTCCCCGCCATCCGCCTGCGAAAGGACGACAACACATGAGCGAACTGACCAAGCCTGTCAGCGACGACAGCTTCAAGACCGACGTGCTGCAGGCCTCCGGCCCCGTGCTGGTGGATTTCTGGGCCGAGTGGTGCGGCCCCTGCCGCATGGTGGCGCCGATCCTGGACGAGATCGCCAAGGACTACGAAGGCCAGCTGACGGTGGCCAAGGTGAATATCGACGAGAACCCCGTGACGCCGAACGACTACGCGGTGCGCGGCATCCCCACCATGATCCTGTTCAAGGACGGCAAGCCGGTGGAGACCAAGGTCGGCGCCCTGCCGAAGAGCCAGTTGAAGGACTGGATCGCCGGCGCGCTGGCGAAGTAACCCGGCCCATGCCCCGCACCGGTTTCCGCGCCCAGCCCCTGGCCGCGCTGGCCGGCGCGGGGCTGGCTGTTCTGGCCCTGCTGGCCACCCCCGCCCAGGCACAGCGCGTGACCGGCACCGGGGAAGTGGTGCGCGGCGCCAGCCTGCCCTTCCGCGTCACCACCTTCGCGGCCGGGCTCGAGCGCCCCTGGGGCGCCGCCTTCCTGCCCGATGGCCGCCTGCTGGTGACCGAGCGCCCCGGCCGCCTGCGGCTGGTGGACAAGGATGGCACCGTTTCCCCGCCGCTGGGCGGCGTGCCGGAAGTGGTGGCCGCCGGCCAGGGCGGGCTGCTGGATGTGCAACTGGCCCCGGATTTCGCCAGCACGCGGGAAGTTTACTTCTGCCATTCCGTCCTGCTGCAGGGCCAGGGCGGCAGCGGCGCCGCCACGCGGCTGGTGCGCGCCCGCCTTTCCGCCGATGCCACGCATCTGGACGCTGCCCAGCCCATCCTGGACGCGACGCCGCCGCAATCCTCCGGCCGCAACCACTTCGGCTGCCGCATCGCCTTCGATGCCGAGGGCAAGCTGTATCTCTCCACCGGCGACCGCTTCATCGACAAGATGCGGGCGCAGCGGCTGGACGACCTGGCCGGCAAGGTGCTGCGGCTGGAGCGCGATGGCCGCCCCGCCGCCGGCAACCCCTTCATCGGCCGGGCCGACGCGCGGCCAGAGATCTTCACCTATGGCCACCGCAATCCGCAGGGGCTGGCCTTCAACCCCCGCACCGGCCACCTCTGGGAAGCCGAGTTCGGCGCGCGTGGCGGCGACGAGGTGAACCTGCTGAAGCCCGGCGCCAATTACGGCTGGCCGCTGGTGACCTATGGCGTCGACTACAACGGCAGCAGGATCGGCGAAGGCACCTCCCGCCCCGATGTGGAGGAACCGCTGCGGCACTGGGAGCCGTCGGTCAGCCCCTCCGGCATTGGCTTCTATGACGGCGCGGGCTTTCCGGCCTGGCGCGGCAGCCTTTTCATGGCCAGCCTGAGCACCCCCGGCCTGCTGCGCCTTTCCACCGAGGGCGACCGCATCACCGGGGAGGAACGCCTGCTTTGGGGCGAGCTGCGCTTCCGCCATGTGCTGCAAGGGCCGGACGGGCTGGTCTACATCCTGACGGACGAGGGCCGCGGGCGCATCCTGCGGCTGGAGCCGGTGGCGGCACGCTGAAGGGAAAAGGCCAAAGGGGCTCCGCCCCTCTGGACACCCCGCTGGGGTGACAGTGTCACCCCAGGCCCCGCCATCCGTTTTTGCCACCCTTGGCCGGATGGCACTTCGAACATTCCGAAGGCGTCGCGCCAACAGCGCAGCGCCCTTCAGGCTTTGATCACAAAAAACCCGCAGCGGGGTCCGGGGTGGACTTTCCACCCCGGCGGGGGTCCAGGGGGCGGCGCCCCTTGGCCCCGGCTCCCTTAGACAGGCTCCGCCGAGGGCGAGCCCAGCGCCGCCAGCAGCGCGATGCGCAGCGAGGCCAGCTTGCGCTCGTTCTCGATCTTCAGCCCGAAGACATCCTTCACGTAGAAGACGTCCACCGCCCGCACGCCATAGGTGGTGATATGGGCGGAGGCGATCTGCAGCCCCTGCTCGCTGATCGCCGCCGTCATGTCGTGCAGCAGGCCGGGCCGGTCGCGGCCGTTCAGCTCGATCACGGTGTGGGTGTTGCTGGCGTGGTTGTCGATCACCACGCGCCCCGGCACCTGCACCGCGCGCAGCCGCGCCGGCTCCCGCCGCACCTTCAGGATCTCCTGCTCCAGGTCGATGGAACCGGACAGCGCCTGCTCGATCAGCACGGAAAGCCGCGCCAGCTTGTGCGGGGCATCAAAGGCGCCGCCCTGGGCATCCTGCACCCAGAAGGTATCCAGCGCCCGGCCATTGGTCATGGTGTGGATGCGCGCATCCACAATGGAGGCGCCGGCCACCGCCAGCGCGCCGGCGATGCGGGAGAAGAGGCCGGGGTGGTCGGTGCAATAGACCGTCACCTCCGTCACCGCCCGGCTTTCCAGCACGCGGGTGGAGACGGTGAGCGGCGCGCCGCGCGCCTCGGCATCCCGGATCAGCCCGGCATGGCGGACATGGGTCTCGGGGTCGAAGGAGAGCCAGTAGCCGGGGTAGCCGAGGTTGAGGAACTGCTCCACCGCTTCCGGCGGCTGGTCCGCCATCAGGGCGGCGGCGGCCTGGCGCGCGCGGGAGACGCGCACGTCCCGCTCCGGCACCGAAAGGCCGCCGGCCAGCACTTCCGCCACGCGCCAGTACAGCTCGCGCAGCAGGGTGGCCTTCCAGCCGTTCCAGACCTTGGGGCCGACCGCGCGCATATCGGCGACCGTCAGCACCAGCAGCAGGCGCAGCCGTTCCGGCGACTGCACCACCTCGGCGATGTCGAGGATGGTCTTGGGGTCGTCGATGTCGCGCTTGAAGGCGGTCTGGCTGACCAGCAGGTGGTTCAGCACCAGCCAGGAAACGGTCTCGGTTTCCTCGGTGGTCAGGCCGAGGCGGGGGCAGATCTCCAGCGCGAGGCCCGCGCCCAGCTCGGAATGGTCGCCGCCGCGGCCCTTGGCGATGTCGTGCAGCAGCGTCGCGACATACAGCGCGCGGTGGGACTGGAGCTGGCCGATCAGCTCGGAGGCGACCGGCACGGCCTCCTCCAGCTCTCCCCGTTCCAGCTGGTTGAGCACGCCGATCGCCTCGATCGTGTGCTCCTCCACCGTGAAGACATGGTAAGTGTCGAACTGCATCAGGCCGACGATGCGGGCCCAGTCCGGGATGTAGCGGGACAGGAAGCCGACCTCGTTCAGCACCCGTATCCAGCGGTGGCTGTCCCTGCCCTGCAGCAGGTCCAGGAAGATGGCGGCGGCATCCGGGTCGTCGCGCAGCGCCTGGGCGTGGGAGGCATTGCGGATCAGCGCGCGCTGGGCCAGCGGATGCAGCTCCAGCCCCCGGTTCCGCGCCGCGCGCACCAGGCGCAGCATCACGGCGGGGTCGGCGGCGATGTCCTTGTCGGGGGCGAAGATCAGCTTGCCATCGGCCAGGGCGATGCCGGCGGCGGTGAGGCCCGGCTCCTCCGACTTCTGCACGGCCGGCGCGCCCAGGGCGGCACGCTCGATCGCCGGTTCCAGGAGGTGGGACAGGCGCACCACGTCCCGGGCGGTGAGGAAGAGGTGCTTCATGAAGCGCTCCACCCCATCCTGCTTGCCGTGGCGGGTATAGCCCATGCGGGCACCCACCACGGGCTGCAGGTCGAAGGTCAGGCGCTCCTCGGCACGGCCGGTCACGTAATGCAGGTGGAAGCGGACGGTCCAGAGGAAGTCCCAGGCGCGCCGGAAGGCACGGGCCTCCCGCTCCGTCAGCAGGCCGCCGCCGGGGCTCTCGGGCCCCACCAGCTCCGGCATCCGCTGCACGCCGAAGGCATAGCGGGCCAGCCAGTACATGGTCTGGATATCGCGCAGGCCGCCCCGGCCTTCCTTGATATGTGGCTCCACCAGATAGGGGCTGTCACCGTAGCGCTTGTGGCGCGCGGTGCGCTCGGCGCGCTTGGACTGCAGGAACTGCCCCAGCCCCCAGTCCTGCCGCGCCTGGCTGAAGGCGGCGTCGAAACGCTCGAAGACCCCACGCTCACCGGCCAGGAAGCGGCCATCCAGCAGCGCGGTCTGGATGGTGGCATCGGCGCGCGCATCCTCCAGGCACTCGCGGATGGAGCGGGTGGCATGCCCCACCTTCAGCCCGAGGTCCCAGAGCAGGTAGAGCATGAACTCCACCGCCCGCCGCCCGCGCGGCCCCAGTGGGCTGTCGGAGAGGAAGAGCAGGTCGATATCGGAAAAGGGCCCCAGCACGCCGCGCCCATAGCCGCCGGTGGCGGCCAGCGCGAAAGGCGGCTCGGAAGCCGCGGCGAAGGCATGGGCGGGCTCGGCCTGCCCCGCCATCGCATGCTCCGGCGCCACCTGGGCCAGGGTATAGGCATGGATGGCCGAGATCAGGCCATCCGTCAGCTCCGCCAGCGCCCGTGCGGCGGCGAGGCCGGAGAGCGCATGCTCCTCGAAAGCCTCCTGCACGCGGGACTGGATGCGGCCGAGTTGCCGCCGCAGCAAGGTGAGCGCCACATCCCGCGCCACTGGTGGGCCGGAGCGTGGCACCAGGTCGAGCGCGAGGTCCGGCAGGGGCCGAGCGCCACCAAAGGCCGGGGGAGAAGACGGAGCGATGGCGTCAGGCATGTCGCCGCTGCTGATCATTCTGGGATAATATCCCGTGCTGCGCCGCGGCAACAGCGCTCATGATACGAATAGGTGTCATGTTCTGCATCGAGCGGACAGCAGCCGCGCGGCGACAATCAACCACGGCAGGACCCGGGGAGCCAGCACTGTATTGGCACGAAACCGGGACCGGAGGGAACCGCCCTGCCGGCCGGACACTCCCTCAAGCCCCGCTCCGGCTTTTTCCGCCCCGCGGCACCGAAGCCACACCGGCGGCCTCGCACTGCTCAACCGGCCACCCACGCCCTCCCCTGGCAGAACCACCGCGCCGGATGCTCCGGACCGATGGCGGGGCCTGGGGTGACACTGTCACCCCAGCGGGGGTTCCAGGGGGCGGCGCCCCCCCTGGCCGCGCCCTCAGTGCAGCAGCGCCTTCAGCCGGTAGACCGCTTCCAGCGCCGCGCGCGGCGTCAGCGTATCCGGGTCGATCTCCTCCAGCGCCGCCCGCAGCGGGTCCGGCCCTTCCGGTTCCGGCGCCGGCGCGGCCGGGGCGGCGCGGGCGAAGAGCGGCATTTCCCCCGCCAGCGGGTCCAGGCCCCTCGCCCGTTCCTCCAGCGCCGCCAGCACGGCGGTGGCACGGGCCACCACCTCGCGCGGCACGCCGGCCAGCTTGGCGACATGCAGGCCCCAGGAGCGCTCGGAGGCACCGGGGGCGACGAGGTGCAGGAAGACCACCTCGCCCCGGTGTTCCCGCACCTTCATGGTGGCGGGCGCCAGTTCCGGCAGCTTGCCGGTCAGCGCCGTCAGTTCATGGAAATGGGTGGCGAAGATGGCGCGGCAGCGGATGCGGTCGTGCAGCGCCTCCAGCACCGCCCAGCCGATGGCCAGGCCATCCCAGGTGGCGGTGCCGCGCCCGACCTCGTCCAGCACCACTAGGGAGCGGGCGGTGGCCTGGTTCAGGATGGCGGCGGTCTCGGTCATCTCCACCATGAAGGTGGAGCGGCCGCCGGCGATGTCGTCCGCGGCCCCCACGCGGGAGAAGAGCCGGTCCACCAGCCCGATGCGGGCGCTTTCCGCCGGCACGAACAAGCCCGCCTGGGCCAGCACGGCCATGATGGCGTTCTGCCGCAGGAAGGTGGACTTGCCGGCCATGTTGGGCCCGGTCAGCAGGCAGAGGCGGCGGCCGGGGGAGAGGTCGGCATCGTTGGGCACGAAGGCGGCGCCCTTCAGCGGGTCCCGCGCCAGCGCGGCCTCCACCACCGGGTGGCGGCCCTGGGTGATGCAGAAATCCGGGCGGTCCACCAGTTCCGGGCGGCACCAGCGCTGGCCGGCGGCCAGTTCGGCGGCGGCGGCGTGGATGTCGAATTCCGCCATGGCCTGGGCGCTGGCATCGATGCCGAAGGCGGCGCGCAGGCAGAGGTCGCGCAGGTGGCGCACCACCAGGGCCTCGCGCTTCGCGGCCTGCTGCCCGGCCTCGGCCAGCTTGCGGTCCAGCTCCGCCAGCGCGGCGCAGGTGAAGCGGATGGCATTGGCCATGGTCTGGCGGTGGACGGGCGCCATGGGGCCGGGCTCGGGCGGGGCGCGCAGCAGCTTCTCGCCGGCGGCGGCGGGCATTTCCGCCAGGTAGCCGAATTGCTGGTGGTGGCGGATCTTCAGGCTGGCCACGCCCCAGGCCTGGGCCAGGTCCATCTGCATGGCGGCGATGGCGGCGCGGCCGTCGTCGCGCAGCCGGCGCAGGGCATCCAGTTCCCCGTCATAGCCGGGGGCAACCACGCCGCCATCCTCGATGCGGGCGGGCAGGTTCTCCGCCAATGCGCGGTCCAGCTCGGCATGCGGGGAGGCCTCGGGCACCAGGGCGGCGGCGGCATCCTCCAGCAGCACCGGCAGCGGGCGGCCGTGCAGGAAACCGGCCATGGCCTCGGCGCGCGCCAGCCCGTCCCGCAGGGCGGCGAGGTCGCGCGGCGCGAAACGGTCCAGCGAGAGGCGGGCCAGGGCGCGGGCCATGTCCGGCGCGCCCTTCAGGTGGCCGCGCAGGGTGGCGCGGGCGGGGGCATCGGCCAGCAGGGCGGCCACGGCATCGTGGCGGGCGGCGATGGGCGCCATCTCCGCCAGTGGGCAGGCCAGGCGGGCGGCCAGTTCCCGCGCGCCGGCGCCGGTCAGCGTCCGGTCCACCGCCGAGAGCAGGCAGTTGCGGGTATCGCCGCGCTCGGAGCGCAGGATCTCCAGGGAGCGGCGCGTGGCGGCATCCATCCGCAGCGTGCCGCCACCGCCGGCGGGCTCGGGCGGGCGCAGGCGGGGGGCGGCCTCGCCCTGGGTCGCGCGCAGATAGGCCAGGGCCATGGCGGCGGCGCCCAGCTCGGCGGGCTGGAAGGCGCCGAAGCCCTCCATGGTGGCGACGCCGTAGAATTCCGCCAGGTCCCGCGCCGGGTCGCGCGGCGGCTCGGCGGCGGCGATGCGCTCGGCCCAGGGGGCCAGGGCCGCGTGGCCTTCCAGCGCGGCGGGGGTCAGGACCTCGGCGGGTTCCAGCCGGGCCAGCAGGGCGGCCAGCTCGGCCTCCGACAGCACTTCGGTGCGGAAGGCGCCGGTGGAAAGGTCGGCCCAGGCGGCGCCCAGGCTGCCTTCGCATGGGCAGAGCGCCAGCAGCCAGGCGGGACGGCTGCCTTCCAGCAGCGCGTCTTCCGTCACGGTGCCGGGGGTGACAAGGCGCACCACCTCCCGCCGGATGGTGGGCGCCTTGCGGGCCTTGGCCTGTTCCGGCGTCTCCCGCTGGTCGCAGATGGCGACGCGCAGGCCGGCGCGGATCAGCCGCGCCAGATAGCCTTCCAGCGCATGCGCCGGCACGCCGGCCATGGGGATCGGCTCCCCCTGGTGCTCGCCGCGATAGGAAACGGCGAGGCCGAGCAATTCGCCGGCCTTGTGCGCGTCCTCGAAGAACAGCTCGAAAAAATCGCCCATGCGGAAGAAGACCAGCGCGCCGGGGTGCTGCGCGCGGGCGGCGAACCATTGCGCCATGGCGGGCGTGGCGCCTTCCGCCGAGCGGGAAGGCCTGGCGGCGGGCGCGCGGCCGTCATCGGGCGCGCGGAAGGGCTGCTGCGGGGTCGGGGCGGCAGGATGCATGGGGCGAGTCCTAGCCCGGATCGCCGCCGCCCGGAATGGCAGGGCGGGCTTGCCGCGGCCGGGAAAGCCGTCCAACACTCCGCCGACATCGGCGGATGAAAACCGCCGGTCCAAAGAAAGGCTGATCCGATGCTACGACGCTCCTTGCTGAAAGCCGCCGCCGCGGCACCGCTGCTGCCCGCCCTCGCCGCCCCTGCCGTGGCGCAGAACAGCCGCGCCAGCACGCTGCGTTTCGTGCCGCAGGCCAATCTGGCCGCGCTGGACCCGATCTGGACCACCGCCACCGTCACTGGCAACCACGCCTACTACGTCTTCGACACGCTCTATGCCCTCAACGCCGCCGGCCAGGTGAAGCCGCAGATGGCCGAGGGGCATGAGATCGGGCAGGAAGGCAAGCTCTGGCGCATCAAGCTGCGCCCGGGGCTGAAGTTCCATGACGGGGAGCCGGTGCGCGCCGCCGACTGCGTGGCCAGCCTGAAGCGCTGGTGCGCCCGCGACCCCTTCGGCCAGTTGCTGCTGAAGGTGGTGGACGAATGGCGCGTGGTGGATGACCGCAGCTTCGAGGTCCGCCTCAACCGCGCCTTCCCGCTGCTGAGCACGGCACTGGCCAAGTCCGACGGCTCCGCCCCCTTCATCATGCCGGCGCGGCTGGCGGCCACCGACCCGGGCAAGGCGGTGACGGAGATGGTGGGCTCCGGCCCCTACCGCTTCCTGGCGGACCAGTTCAATTCCGGCAGCAGCGCGGCCTATGAGAAGTTCGAGGACTATGTGCCGCGCGACGAGGCGCCGGACCACGCCACCGGCGGCAAGGTGGCCTATTTCAAGCGCATCGAGTGGCAGATCATCACCGATCCCTCCACCGCCGCCGCCGCGCTGATGAATGGCGAGATCGACTGGTGGGAGCGCCCGCTGGCCGACCTGCAGCCGATGCTGGCCCGCAATCCCGACATCATCCGCCGCGTGACGGACAAGGCCGGCCGTACCGCGCTGGCGCGGCTGAACTGCCTGCAGGAGCCCTTCAAGGACGTGCGCCTCCGCCGCGCCGTGCTGGCCGCGGTGGTGCAGGAAGACTACATGCGCGCCACCCAGGGCGACGACACCTCCACCTGGACCGAGACGCGCTCCCTCTGGCCCAAGGGCACGCCCTACTACGCCGACAACGCCGACCTGATGCCCGGCAGCCTGGACAAGGCGCGCGCCATGCTGAAGGAGGCCGGCTATGGCAACCAGAAGGTGGTGATCATCAACCCCACCGACTTCCCCGACATCGGCCCGCTGGGGCAGGTGACCGCCGATACGCTGAAGCGCGCCGGCATGAACGTGGAACTGGCCGAGACCGACTGGGGCACCGTGATCCAGCGCCGCAACTCGCGCGAGCCGGTGGAGAAGGGCGGCTGGAGCATCTTCCACACCACCGGCCCCTCCGGCTTCTACGGCAGCCCCGCCATGTCGCCGCTGGTGCGCGGCCAGGGCGAGGCCGGCTGGTTCGGCTGGTGGAAGAGCGAGCGGGCCGAGGCGCTGACCAACGAATGGCTCTATGCCACGGACGAGGCCGGCCAGAAGAAGGCCGCGGCGGAACTCGGCCGCCTGGGGCTGGAGGAAGTGGCGACGGTGCCGCTGGGGCAGTTCACGCTGCGCACCGCCTTCCGCAAGGACATCACCGGCATCGTGGACGGCACCGGCCCCTATCCCTGGGGCGTTCGCCGGGCCTGAACCCTTGGGGGGCGGCACCCGCCGCCCCCTTCCCGCGGTCCCGACGCTTGACGCGGGCCGCCCAGCGTGTCGAATCGTGGACGGATCGCCATGCCACAGCTCTCCCTCCTCACCCCCCTCGGCGCCCTGACCCTCTCGGAGGATGACGGCGCCATCGTCGCCTTGGACTGGGGCCGCGGGCGGGACCAGCAGGAAACGCCGTTGCTGCGTGCGGCGGCGGACCAGTTGCAGGATTATTTCGACGGGCGGCGGGTGCAGTTCGACCTGCCGCTGGCCCCCTTCGGCAGCCCCTTCCGCCAGCGGGTCTGGGCGGCGCTGCGCGCCATCCCGCCCGGCGAGACGCGCGGCTACGGCGACCTGGCGCGGGAGCTGGGCACGGCCGCGCGGGCCATCGGCGGCGCCAATGGCGCCAACCCCATTCCCATCATCATCCCCTGCCACCGCGTGGTGGGGGCGGCCGGCGCGCTGGGCGGCTATTCCGGCGGCGAAGGCCCGCAGACGAAGCGCTTCCTGCTTGAGCTCGAACGGCGCGCGGTGCGCCAGCAAGGATCCCTCCTATGAACCACGCCATCCGCGTCCATGCCCCCGGCGGCCCTGAGGTCATGGTGTGGGAAGAGGTGCCGCTGCCCACGCCCAAGCCCGACGAGGCGCTGGTGCGGCACCATGCCGTCGGGCTGAACTACATCGACGTCTATTTCCGCACCGGCCTCTACAAGGTGCCTTCCCTCCCGGTGACGCTGGGCATGGAAGGCGCCGGCGTGGTGGAGGCGGTGGGCAGCGAGGTGACGGACCTCAGGCCCGGCGACCGCGTGGCCTATGCCATGGCGCTGGGCGCCTATTGCGAGGCCCGCACCATCAAGGCCGACCGGCTGGTGAAGCTGCCGGACAGCATCGACTTCCAGACCGGCGCATCCATGATGCTGCAGGGCATGACCGCCCAGTACCTGCTGCGCCGCACCTTTCCGGTGAAGGCGGGGCAGACCATCCTGGTGCATGCGGCGGCCGGCGGCGTCGGGCTGATCCTGTGCCAGTGGGCCAAGGCGCTGGGCTGCACCGTCATCGGCACCGTCTCCACCGCCGCCAAGGCGGAACTGGCGCGGGAGAATGGCGCCGACCACGTGCTGATCGCGGGGAAGGACAATCTCCCTGCGCGGGTGAAGGAGATCACCGGCGGCGCCATGCTGCCCGTGGTCTATGACAGCGTGGGCCGCGACACCTTCATGGATTCGCTGGACTGCCTGGCGCCCTTCGGCACCATGGTCTCCTACGGCAATGCCTCCGGCCCCGTGCCGCCGGTGGATATCGGCATCCTGGCCGCCAAGGGCTCGCTCTTCCTGACGCGGCCGACGCTGGCGACCTATACCGCGCGGCCCGACGACCTGACCGCCACCGCCGCCGACCTCTTCGCCGCCGTGCAGTCCGGCGCGGTGAAGATCCGCATCAACCAGACCTATGCCCTGAAGGACGCCGCCGAGGCCCACCGCGCCCTGGAGGCGCGCCAGACCACCGGCAGCACCGTCCTCATTCCCTGAGTTGGATACGCTGTCAGAAAGCCTTTTTTGGGCCAAGCATAGCTTCCGGACATCTCTCGAAAGCTGATTTTCAGGGCGCCACGGCGGGTGGATGCAGGAGAAGCGGGCCGCTACTCGGCAGCCCGCGTCCTTGAGCGTACCGGACACTCTGTGGCTAAGCCAGGGCCACCAACCTTACACTAGGAGTTACAGCCAGGATGCTTCCTCGGAGCCATTATTTAGATTTGGAAGACGAGGCGAATCGTCTTGGCCGCAAGATTCCCCTGGTCTGGGTGCGTTCTACACAGAGCCGTATCGGCAATCTAGGCGACTCGTTGAGCAGCTTGGCAGTCGCGGTGCTGTCGGGATGCCCGATCGCCCATCAGGGCTTCACGACCAAAGCGCCCCGTTTGGTTGCGGTAGGCACCATCGCGCAGAACATGCGTGGATCAACCGTACATCTCTGGGGCACGGGGCTCGACGCAGGGCGCCGGGCCTTCGGCGATCGCATGGCGGCCTTTGCAGCGGCGCCCGACACAAATTACGTGGTCCATGCGGTTCGTGGCTCGCATACCCGTCAGGTCATGCTGCAGGCCGGCTTGCATGTCCCGCCGATCTTCGGCGACGCAGGTTGGTACATGCCGCGCATCATCAGCGACTACGGCATCGAGAAGAAATACGAGCTGGGCGTCATCCCGCATATCTCCGCGATGGCCAGCAAGACTCCGGAAGTTGACCTACGCCCTGGCGCCAAACGCTTCCGCGCCTCAGAGACCGATGGGATCAGGCTGTTTAATACCTTCCACGACGCCAGCTGGGCAGGATTCAAGAGCAAGTTCGAGGAGATGCTCTCCTGTAAGAGGATCATCACCACCTCCTTCCATGGCCTCATCATCGCGGATGCGTATCGCATTCCATGCATTTACTTTCCGCTTGGTAGCGGCGGAGTCAGGATCGCTGATGTGGAGCGGGACTCTAGGTTCGTAGATCACCGCGTTGCCGACTTCTATGCGGGCGGCGGGCGGAAGAAGCTTCCCGTCTTTTGTGGGGATGAGCATGAGGAGACCCAATGGGATAAGGTCATCGCGGCGATCGATGCTCATTACGAGCCTTTCACTCACCGTCATGAGACCAATTTCTTGGAAGCCTTCCCTTTCGAGCCTTCCGTCGACATCAGGGCCATCCAGTGGGATCTGGACGAGGCCAAGGCAGAGCAGGTGCCCTGGTGAAAGCCACTTGGCATAGCCTTCCTCAGGACGGTGATGTCGGGGCCTGCAAGAAATACCGGTAGCGATACATCTCCCGCAGGCCGAGTTGGCGGTAGAGCGCGATGGCCGGTGCGTTATCGGCCGAGACCTGCAGCCAGGCCGTCTCCGCCCCCTGTGCCGCCGCCCAGGCCACCGCGGCGCCCAGCACGCGCCGTCCCAGCCCCTGGCGGCGGAAGTCCGGATGCACCGCCACGTCGAAGAGGCCGGCCAGGGTTCCATCCGCCGCCACCTGCGCCGTGGCCGCCGGGCGGCCGTCGAGGCGCAGCAGCATCCAGGCGGCGGGCACCATCATCAGCGCCGGGGCACGGGTCTTTTCCTCCCGCCGCGCCGGGGTCTGGTAATCGGCGGTGGCGATCACGGAGAGCCAGTCCTCGTCCGGCGCCGGCAGGGCCTGCGCCGCCGGGTCTTCGGCGGCGAAGCCGATGGGGCCGGCCATGACCACCGAGCCCTTGTCCGCGCGGTAGCCGCGCGCTTCCAGCGCTTCGGTCAGCCCCGGCGGGTCCAGCGGCGTGGAACGGAAGCGGGCGGCCAGGCCCAGCCGCGCGTAATGCGCCTCGATGCGGGTGATGCGCGCCTCCAGCTCCGGGTCCGGCGCGGCGGACAGGGAGCTGGTGGCATTGGCGCGCCCGGTGCCGCCCAGGAAGGCCCGCAGCAGGAAGGGCCCGTCGAAGCCGGTGCGCGCCGCCGGCACTGCGGAATGGGAAGCGAGTTCGAGCTGCGTCACACTGGGTTCGGGCATCGGCGTCTCCGGCAGGGCACGGGTTCGGCGCCCGTGGCTCAGCCGGTGCCGCCGTAACGCGCGGGTGTCAACCGGTGGCCGCGAGCTCACCGCCGCGCAGGCGCTGGACCGGCACGACCGCCAAGGCGCCGAGCAGGCGCTGGATGCACTGCATCCACCCGCCTGAACCCGCCATCCTGTGAAGGCCCCCCGCCTTGGCGCGGGCGGCCCTTTGCGGCACAAGCACCGGCGGATGAGCGGGCCGCCGGACACCCGCGCCCGCCCGGCAGGAGGCGCGGCATGAGCGATCGGCACAGCATCGGCACGGCGGGGATCACCGCCACCATCAAGCCGGAGGGCGCGGAGCTTTGCAGCCTGCGCGACGGCGAGGGCGAGGAACTGCTCTGGCAGGCCGGACCGGAATGGCCGCGCCATGCCCCCGTGCTGTTTCCCGTGGTGGGCAAGCTGGCCGGCGATACCCTGCGCCACGCGGGCCGGGAATACCGCGTGACGCAGCATGGCTTCGCCCGCGACAGCCTCTTCACCTGGGCGGAGCGCGAGGCGCACCGCGCCGTGCTGCGGCTGGAAGACAGCGAGGCCACCCGCGCCGCCTATCCCTTCCCTTTCCGGCTGGAGATGATCTACGCGGCGGAGGGTTCCACGCTTTCCGTCACCACCCGCGTCACCAACCCCGGCGATGCGGTGCTGCCCTGCGGCGTCGGCGCGCATCCCGCCTTCCGCTGGCCGCTGGCGGCCGGGGTGGCCAAGGAAGCCCATCTGCTGGAATTCGATGCCCGCGAGACCGGCCCCGCGCTGTCGGTGCAGGATGCGCTGCTGGGGACGGAAAAGCCGCTGCCCTTCGATGGCCGCGTGCTGCCGCTTTCCCCGGACCTCTTCGCGCAGGACGCGCTGGTGATGCCGGGTGTCGCCAGCCGCTCGGTGCGCTTCGTGGCCCCGGGGGCGGAAGGCGAGGTCGCCAAGGCCATCACCGTCTCCTGGGAAGGCTTCAAGGACCTCGGCATCTGGTCCAAGCCGGGGGGCGCCCCTTTCCTGTGCATCGAACCCTGGTTCAGCATGGCCAGCCCGGTGGGCTGGGACGGCGAGATCGCGGAAAAGCCCGGCATCCTGCTGCTGCCGCCGGGCGAGAGCCGCGACTTCACCTGGCGCGTGGCGGTCTAGCCAGGGCGCCAGGCTGGCACGAAGGCCTCATCCCGCGGGCAGCGGGTTGAGCCCAGGACGCTTGCGCTGGCGCAGCATGTGAATCAGCGGCCGCTCGACCACGGCCCACATCACCAGCCCGCCCAGGATGCCGCTCAGCGCCAGCAGGACGAACTGCGGAAAGGGCGGCAGGTGCAGGTTCAGCTTCGTCAGCAGCATGACCTGCCAGGCCACGCCGATGCACGGAATGTGGAAGAGGTAGAGCGAATAGGAGGCGGAGCCCAGGATCGTCAGGGGCGTGGGGACCCGGAGCAGGTTCCGCCGTTCCGCTTCCGCGAGGCCCAGCACGATCAGGGCCGAAGGCAGGCCATAGGCGAAGCGCGCCGTGGTGCCATAGCCATCCAGAAGCGCCATGTTCTCCAGCCCGCTGGCCAGGCCGAAAGCGCCCAGCCCCAGCGTCAGGACCAGGCGGGGTGAGGAAATGGCGCCGGAGCGGAACAGCCAGGCGGCCGCGATACCGAACAGGAATTCGAGGTTGTAGGGACTGAAGACCATGGCAGGCAGAAGGCCTTCGCCTTCCTGGCCGGCCATGGTGACGATGCCGGCTAGCCAGGCGGCAAGCACCGTCAGGCCGGCATGGCGGCTCACGATCAGCACGGCGAAGATCAGGTAGAACAGCACTTCGAACTTCAGCGTCCAGGCCACGCCCACCAGCAGTTCGCCGTCCAGGGGCAACAAGGTGAAGGACCGCAGGAAGGTGGCGGTGGAGGGCATGCCATGGCTGCCCAGCGCGGCCATGACCATCGCCAGCGCCAGGGCCACCCAGTAGGTCGGCATCAGCCGCGTGAAGCGCTGCCTGGCATAGCGCCGGATCTGCTCCGGCCGGTCGATATCGGCGGAATGCACGAAGAAAATGATGAAGCCGCTGATGACGAAGAAGAAATCCACCCCGGCATGGCCAAACTGCAGTACCGCCTTGAGTGCCGGCACAGCGGTGGCTTGATTGAGGTGCAATACCGTGTGGTAGAGGATCACCAGAACAGCCGCGATGCCGCGCCCGGCCTCAATCCCTGACAATCTCCGCGGTTGGCTCGCCTCAACTTTCCCAAACAGACCAAACAGCATATCCGCACCTCCAGGCGCAGAAGTGCATGCCGAATTCGTTACATCAACGTAAAAAAGATGCAAAAATGAGACGAAGTGGCGTGGATAATCTGATTTTTATCCGCCACTTCGCCAGATACTAACCAGAAGGTTTAGAAGCCGCTGTTCGGCATGTTGCGCACAAAGGCGCGCCAGTCATGCTTGCGGGCCGCCGCGCGCTCCGTGCCATCGGGCAGCTTGGCATAGAGCGTCAGCGCATCCTTGGCCCAGAGCGCGTCGAAATTGGCCTCGTTCTCCAGCGCCAGGGCGGCGCTGCGCTCGAAGACGCCAGCCTTCACGCGCGGCTGGATCTTCATGACCCAGTAGATGGTGCCCACCGCCAGGATCAGCGCGCCGACATAGAAATGCACCAGCCAGATGCCCAGCAGGCTGGCCACCAGCAGCAGCGACAGCGGCCAGACATTCTCGCCCTGGTGATAGACCGGGGAGCCCGGGGTGTTCATCTTGCGGATATGCACGCCGAGCTGCACCTCGCCACGGTCGATCATGCCGCGGAGGGCTTCCAATTCCGTCATAGGCTCCTGGCTCACACTTCGAAGGCTGCGCGCATCAGGGCCTGGGTATAGGCCTCTCGCGGGGCGCGCAACACCGCATCGGCATCGCCGCTCTCCACCACCTTGCCGCCCTTCAGCACCATGATCCGGTGCGCCATGGCCCGCACCACCCGCAGGTCGTGGCTGATGAAGAGGTAAGCGAGCCTGTGCCGCGCCTGCAGGCCGCGCAGTAGTTCCACCACCTGCGCCTGCACCGAGACATCCAGCGCGCTGGTCGGCTCGTCCAGCACCAGCAGGCGCGGGTTCAGCACCAGCGCACGGGCGATGGCGACGCGCTGCCGCTGCCCGCCGCTGAATTCATGCGGGTAGCGCGTGGCCGTGGCGGGGTCGAGCCCCACCTCCTCCAGCGCCCCCTTCACCCGCGCTTCCCGCTGCGCCCGGCTGAGTTCCGGGGCATGCACCGCCAGCCCCTCCTCCACGATCTCCGCCACGCTCATGCGCGGAGAAAGCGAGCCATAGGGGTCCTGGAACACCACCTGCATCCGTGCCCGCAAGGGCCGCAACTGCGCGCGGGACAGGCCCTGGATCGGCTGGCCCTCGAATCGCACCAGACCCTCGCCGCGCTCCAGCTGCAACAGACTCAGCCCCAGCGTGGTCTTGCCGGAACCGCTTTCCCCCACCAGCCCCAGCGTCTCGCCCTCCCGCAGATTGAAGGAGACGCCGTCCACCGCGCGCACCTCGCCGACCTTCCGCCGCAGCAGCCCGCGCCGGATCGGGAAATGCACTTTTATCTGCTCAGCCTCCAGCACCACGGGGGCGCTGGGCGGCACCGGCTCCGGCTTCCCGCGCGGTTCCGTCGCCAGCAGCATTTTTGTGTATTCGTGCTGCGGGTCACCCAGCACCTGCGCCGCCGGCCCCTGCTCCACCACCCGGCCATGGCGCATCACCACCACATGGTCCGCATGCCGCCGCACGATGGACAGGTCATGCGTGATCAGCAGCATCGCCATGTTCAGGCGCTGCTTCAACTGGCCCAGCAGTTCCAGGATCTGCGCCTGGATGGTGACATCCAGCGCCGTGGTCGGCTCATCCGCGATCAGCAGCTTCGGGTCATTGGCCAGCGCCGCCGCGATCATCACGCGCTGCCGCTGCCCACCCGAAAGCTGGTGCGGAAAGGCATCCAGCCGGCGCGCCGGGTCCGGCAGCCCCGCACGCTCCAGCAACGCGATCACCCGCGCCCGCAGCGCCGCGCCGCGCAGGGGCTGGTGCAGCGTCACCGCCTCCCCCACCTGGCGGCCGATGCTGTGCAGCGGGTTCAGCGAGGTCATCGGCTCCTGGAACACCATGCCCGCCACGCTGCCGCGCAGCCGCTGCAACTCGGCCGGGCTGGCCTGCAGCACGTCGGTGCCATCCAGCAACACGCGCCCCGCCGGATTGGTGCCGCCCGATCCTAACAACCGCAGGCAGGACAGCGCCGTGACGCTCTTGCCCGAGCCGGATTCGCCGACCAGCGCCACCGTCTGGCCGGGCGAGACGCTGAAGCTGACCTCGCGCACCACCTCCTGGCCGCGGAAGGCGACGGACAGGTCCTGGACTTCGAGGATAGGCTTCATGCCGCTGGCGCCAGGAAGGACGAGAAGGCTGGGGTGGAAAGTCCACCCCAGACCCCGCTTCGCATTGGTGCTTCGGCGGAGGCGGCAGCGCGGGCGGGCTGCGAGAGGTCTTTGAACATCATCCCCACCGGGCCGCGCGCGCTGCGGTGGGTCGTGGCGGCACGGGCGGTGCAGCCCGCTCCAACTCGAAGCGGGGTCTGGGGTGGACTTTCCACCCCAGTCTTTCTCTTCCACAGCATCATCGCTCGCCTCCCGGCAGCTTGCGCGGATCGAAGGCGTCGCGCACCGCCTCGCCGATGAAGATCAGCAGGGTCAGCACGCCGCCCAGCACCACGAAGGCGGTGATGCCCAGCCAGGGCGCCTGCAGGTTGTTCTTGCCCTGGTTCACCAGTTCGCCCAGCGAGGGCGAGCCCGGCGGCAGGCCGAAGCCGAGGAAGTCGAGCGAGGCCAGGATGGTGACGGAGCCCGAGAGCAGGAAGGGCAGGAAGGTCAGCGTGGCCACCATGGCATTGGGCAGGATGTGGCGCAGCATGACGCGGCTGTCGGAAACGCCCAGTGCCTTGGCGGCGCGCACGTAATCCAGGTTGCGGCCGCGCAGGAATTCGGCGCGCACCACGCCGGTCAGCGCCATCCAGGAGAACAGCAGCAGGAAGACCAGCAGCGTCCAGAAGCCGGGCTCGATGATGGAAGAGAGGATGATCAGCAGGAAAAGCTGCGGCATCCCGGACCAGATCTCGATGAAGCGCTGGAAGCCGAGATCGACCCAGCCGCCGTAATAGCCCTGCACCGCGCCGGCCAGGATGCCGATGACGGAACTGGCCAGGGTCAGCGCGAAGCCGAAGAGGACGGAAATGCGGAAGCCCCAGATGATGCGGGCGAGCACGTCGCGCGACTGGTCGTCGGTGCCCAGCGGGTTGCGCCAGGAAGGGGGCGAGGGCGCGGGCTGGCCGAGGTCGCGGATGATGGTGTCATAGCGATAGGGCACGGCGGGCCAGATGGCCCAGCCGCGCTTCTCGATTTCCTCGCGCAGGATGGGGTCGCGCCAGACAGCCTCGGTGGGGAAGCCGTCGGAAAGGATGTCGCTTTCCGCGTAGCTGCGCAGCACGGGGAAGAACCACTTGCCTTCCACGCGGGCGACGATGGGGCGGTCGTTGGCGACGAATTCGGCGCCGAGCGTCAGCACGAACAGCACCGCGAAGATCCAGAGGGAGACCCAGCCGCGCCGGTTGGCGCGGAAGTTCTGCAGGCGACGGCGCAGAATGGGCGTCATGTCAGCGCCGTGCCTCGAAGTCGATGCGCGGGTCGATGAGGGTATAGGTGATGTCACCGATGATCTGCATCACCAGCCCCAGCAGGGTGAAGATGTAGAGGGTGCCGAACATCACCGGGTAGTCGCGGCGGATGGCGCTCTCGAAGCCCAGCAGGCCCAGGCCATCGAGCGAGAAGACGATCTCCACCAGCAGCGCGCCGGTGAAGAGGATGCCGATGAAGGCGGCGGGGAAGCCGGCGATGATCAGCAGCATGGCGTTGCGGAAGACATGGCCATAAAGCACGCGCTTTTCCCCCGCCCCCTTGGCGCGGGCGGAAAGGACGTATTGCTTGCCGATCTCGTCCATGAAGCTGTTCTTGGTCAGCATGGTCAGGCTGGCGAAGCCGCCGATGACGAGCGAGATGGTGGGCAGCACCATGTGCCAGCCGTAATCCAGCGCGCGCTGCCAGAAGGGCCAGTCGGCGGAGCCCGATGTGGTCAGGCCGCGCAGCGGGAAGATCTGCAGGAAGGACCCGCCGGCGAAGAGCACGACGAGGAGGATGGCGAAGAGGAACCCGGGCACCGCATAGCCCACCAGCACGGCGGCCGAGGTCCAGAAATCGAAGCGCGAGCCATCCCGCACCGCCTTGGCGATGCCGAGCGGGATGGAGATGAAATAGATCAGCAGCGTGGACCAGAGGCCGAGGGAGACCGAGACCGGCAGCTTCTCCAGCAGCAGGTCCAGCACCGGGCGGCCCTGGAACAGGCTCTGGCCGAAGTCGAAGCGCAGGTAGCCCTTCAGCATGGTCCAGAAGCGTTCATGCGCCGGCTTGTCGAAGCCGAAGGCGCGCTCGATCTCGGCCACCACGGCGGGGTCCAGCCCGCGCGCGCCGCGATAGGTGCCGACCGGGCCGCCACCTCCCCCTCCGCCGCCCCCGCCACCCGGGACGCGGACCTCGCCGCCGCCCTCGCCAGAGAGGCGGCCGATGGCGCTGCCGCCCTGGCCGCGCAGCTCCGCCAGCATCTGCTCCACCGGCCCGCCGGGGGCGAATTGCACGACGGCGAAATTGATCAGGATGATGCCGAACAGCGTCGGCACCAGCAGCGCCAGCCGGCGGAGGAGATAGGCGCCCACGCGTCGGCTACTGCGCCATCGTCTTGCGGTCGGCCGGCAGGGCGCGGTCGCGCGCCGGCTCCACCCACCAGCTCATCAGGTCCAGCCCATAGCGCGGGTTGCGCTCCGGCCGGCCGAACTTGTCCCACCAGGCGGCGCGGAAGACCCGGCTGTGCCAGTGCGGCACCACGTAATAGCTCCAGAGCAGCACGCGATCGAGCGCGCGGCAGCGGTCGATCAGCGCCTGACGGTCCGGGGCATTGACCACCAGCTCCACCAGCGCATCCACCACGGGGTCGGAGACGCCGATCAGGTTGCGACTGCCCGGCTCCTTGGCCTTTTCGCTGCTCCAGAAATCCCGCTGCTCATTGCCGGGGGAGAGCGACTGCGGGATCAGGTCCACCGTCATGTCGAAGTCGAATTCGTCGGTGCGCTTCTGGTACTGCGCGGCATCCACCGTGCGCACGCGGGCCTCGATGCCCAGGCGCTGCAGGGACTGCACGTAAGGCAGCGCCACGCGCTCGAAGGTCGGGCTGTCCAGCAGGATCTCGAAGGCAAAGGGCTGGTTCTGCTCATTGACCAGCCTGCGGTCCTTCACGGTCCAGCCGGCATCCTTCAGCAGCCCCAGGGCCTTGCGGGCGGCCTCGCGGTTGCTGTTCTGGCCGTCCGAGACCGGGACGCGGAACTCACTGGTGAACAGCTCCTCCGGCACCCGGCCCCGGAAGGCGGAGAGGATCAGCAGCTCGCCCTCGGAGGGCAGGCCGGTGGCGGCAAGCTCGGAATTGGAGAAATAGGAACTCGTGCGCGTGTAGCTGCCGTAGAAGAGGTTGGCGTTCATCCATTCGAAGTCGAACATCAGCCCCAGCGCCTCGCGCACCCGCCGGTCCTGGAACAGCGGGCGGCGGGTGTTCATGGCGAAGCCCTGCATGCCGGTGGGCAATTCGTGGCGGATCTCGTCGCGCTTCACCTGCCCCTGCCGCACGGCGGGGAAGTCATAGGCGGTGGCCCAGTCCTTGGCGATATTCTCCTGACGGAACTCCACCTGCCCGGCCTTGAAGGCCTGGAAGGCCACGGTGGCGTCGCGGAAATACTCGTAGCGCAGGGTATCGAGGTTGTTGGTGCCCTTCATGGTGGGCAGGTCGCGGCCCCAATAGTCGGGCACCCGCTTCAGCACGATGGAGCGCCCGGCCTCGAAGCGTTCCACCTTGTAGGGGCCGGAGCCCAGCGGCACTTCCAGCCCGGGCTGGGCGAAATCCTTGCCCTCCCAGAAATGCTTCGGCAGCACCGGCATCTGGCCCAGGATCAGCCCCAGCTCGCGGTTCTGGTCGGTGGAGAAGCGGAAGACGGCACGTTTCGGGCCATCCGCCACCACCTCGGCCACGTCGCCCCAATAGGCACGGTAGAAGGGGCGGCCCTTCTCGCGCAGCGCGTTGAAGGTCCAGACCACGTCATCGGCGGTGACGGGCTTGCCATCGTGCCAGCGCGCCTTGTCATGCAGCACGAAGGTGACGCCGCGCCGGTCCGCCGGCACCTCGATGGAGGCGGCGAGATGGGCGTATTCGGTGCTGGCCTCGTCCATGCTGGGGGCCAGCAGGGTGTCGTAGATCCGCACCACCGCACCCGCCGCCGTGCCGCGAAGAATAAAAGGGTTCAGGCTGTCGAAGGAGCCGATGGCGGCCAGCACCATCTCGCCGCCCTTGGGGGCATTGGGGTTCACCCAGGGCCAGTGCGGGAAATCGGCCGGCAGGCCGGGCTCGCCCAGCAGGGAGAGCGCATGGGTGCGGCGCATCTCGCCCGCCACCGGCGCGGCGGGCGCGGCCGGGGTGGCGGGGGCGGCGGGCGCGCTGCCCTGCGCGCGGGCGGCGAGGGCCAACCCGCTGCTGGCGAGAACAAGACCGGAAGCAAGGAGATGACGTCGGCGCATGGGCGATAGGATGTGGCTTCCGGCGCCGCAGGACAACCATTCCCGCGCGCCTCGACGGCAACGTCATGTTTCAGCGTAACGGGGGCGGGCTTCCCCTGCCCCCACCCTTCCCGCATAAGACGCCCGAGCCTTATCCGCACAGAGAACCCCCGCCCGCCCATGTCGCACAACAGCTTCGGCCATCTCTTCCGCGTCACCAGCTGGGGTGAGAGCCATGGGCCGGCCATTGGCGGCGTGGTGGACGGCTGCCCGCCGGGCCTGTCGCTGAGCGAGGCCGATATCCAGCCCTTCCTGGACCGCCGCCGCCCCGGCCAGTCCAAGTTCGTGACGCAGCGGCAGGAGGCGGACCAGGTCCGCATCCTGTCCGGCGTCTTCGAGGGGCTGACCACCGGCACGCCCATCGCCTTCATCATCGAGAACACCGACCAGCGGAGCCGCGACTACGGCGACATCGCCGATACCTTCCGCCCCGGCCATGCCGACCTGGCCTACCACCTGAAATACGGCGTGCGGGACTACCGCGGCGGCGGGCGGTCCAGCGCGCGGGAGACGGCGGTGCGGGTCGCCGCCGGGGCCATCGCCCGCAAGGTGCTGGGGGATACGGTGCGGCTGCGCGGCGCCCTGGTGCAGATGGGGCCGGATATCATCGACCGCGGCCGCTTCGACTGGGCCGAGGTGGAGCGGAACCCCTTCTTCTGCCCCGACCCCGTGGCGGCGGAGCGCTGGGAAGCCCTGCTGGCCGAGACGCGCAAATCCGGCAGCAGCCTGGGCGCGCTGATCGAGGTAGTGGCCGAGGGCGTGCCGGTGGGCCTCGGCGCCCCCCTCTACGGCAAGCTCGATGCCGAGATCGCCGCCGCGCTGATGAGCATCAATGCCGTCAAGGCCGTCGAGATCGGCGAAGGTTTCGCGAGTGCCGCCCTGACCGGTGAGGAGAATGCCGACGAGATGCGCATGGGACCGGATGGGGAAGTGGAGTTCCTGTCCAACCATGCCGGCGGCATCCTGGGCGGCATTTCCACCGGGCAGCCGGTGGTGGCGCGCTTCGCGGTGAAGCCCACCTCCTCCATCCTGACGCCCCGCCGCTCGGTGGACCGCTTCGGGCAGGAGATCGAGATGCGCACCAAGGGCCGCCACGACCCCTGCGTCGGGTTGCGCGCCGTGCCGGTGGGCGAGGCCATGCTGGCCTGCGTGCTGGCCGACCACCTGCTGCGCCACCGGGCGCAGAACCCGGATGCCCCCGCCCGCGCCCGCCTGCCGCGCAACTGAGGCGGGGCCGCCGCACAAGCGGATGTGAAAACGGAAGCCCACCCGGCGGCTGCCGGGAGGTTTCGCCACGCCTTTCCGCGCCTTAGCGGATTTTTCGGCCGAGGCCGCGCTTCAAGCACAACCTGAACGGGCTGCTTGACGTTGCATAGGCGCACCCGATTAGGCTTCGGGTCTCGCCACCGAGAAAAGAGGCGCCTGCCGATGTCGCTCGCCGATCCCGCCTTCGAGGATAGCGCGCCAGGGCTCTCCCCCTGGCAGGCCTTCATGGGCCTGGCGGGTGAGGCGGCATGGTCACGGCGGATGGCCGATCTGGCGTTGCGCGCCCGGCCGCATTCCTGGCGCGGGCGGGCGGCGCAGCAACGGCACGCCCTGGAACTGATCCTGGCCCGGCTGGCCCGCCCTGAGGACGGCCGCCGCGCCCCCAGCGCCGCCGAGCAGGCGCTGCTGGACCTGGCGCGCGATGCCGTCGCCCTCTCCGATACCCTGCCCGAGGCGCCGCGTGCCCGGCTGCGGGAGCAGTTGCTGGAAGGCCTGACCGGCGAGCAGACGCTGATCCCGCTCTTTCACCTGTTCCGGGAAGCGGCGCGGCAGCGGGCGCGCGGCTTCACCGTGCATTTCACCGGCCTGACCGAGGGCACCTCCTATGACCTGCTGCTGGAACGCGGCGGGGTGGAGGCGGAGTTGGCCTGCGAGACCGTCTCGGCCGAGGAAGGCCGCGCCCTGCCCCGCACCGACTGGTGCGCGCTGATGGACGGCATCAACCCCGACCTGCAGACCTGGCTGGCCGCGCATCCCGGCCGCTACCTGCTGAAGATGACGCTGCCCGACGGCATCCAGGGGCCAGAGCAGCTGTCCGAGTTGCAGCGCCGCATCTCCACCCTGCTGGCGGAACAGAAGCGGCAGGATGCCTCGGCGGCGGCGGTGCTCAAGCTGGACCCGCTGATGCTGGCCGGCGCCCGCATGGCCGCCCAGCGCGACCTGCCGCGCCAGTTGCGCGCGCAATTCGGCCCCGATGCGCATCTGGCCGTCACCGGCGACCCGGCGGCGGGCAGCGTCTTTGTGCTGGCGGCGCGGGCCGGGCAGGCCAATACCGTCTCCGGCGCGGCGGTGCGGCGGCTGGAACAGGCCGCCGCCAGCCGCTTCAGCGGCAGCCGGCCCGGCATCCTCTCGGTGTTCCTGGATGACCTGGAGCGGCCGGAATGGCGCGCGCTGCGCGACACGCTGGAACTGGAGGGCGCGGTGCGCCGCTTCTTCACCAGCCCCGGCGCCCGGCCGCTGGTGGCGGCGGCCTTCGCGACGCGGCTGGAGATGTTCGGCGCCACCCCGCCCGATGCCGTGGCGGAAGGCGAGCTGCGCTTCCGCAATTCCGGCCACGCCGCCGCCGCCTGCCCGGTGCTGCGGCCCGCCATCACCTCCTGCGGCTGACGGGCACCGGCGACGGGGGCATTCATCGCGGGATCGTTACGAAGACCCGATACATTCAGAAAAAAATCATGAGGAAAAGGGTAACCTTTTCCGTCATGCTGCATTGCGTCACCATTGCAATGCGTTTCGAGGCAGGGACCCGATGTCCGAGCGTGAGATGGAAGCCAAGCTGGTTGAACTGGACCGGCTCCTGAACGACCCCGAGGTTCGCATGGACCCGCATCGCGTCTGGCTTCTGCTGCAGGAAATTTCCGGCGCGGAGCGCCAGGCGCCGCAGCCCATGGCCGCCTGATTCCCGCCGTCACGCGGAGGAGGGCTTCAGCCTTCCCCCGCGCGACGCGCGGCGATCAGGAATTCCCGGTTGCCTTCCGGCCCCAGGATGGGGCTGGGCTCGATTCCCAGCACTTCCCACCCAGGCAATCCGGACCACCAGTCGCGCACATGGGCGCAGACGGCCTCATGCACGGCCGGGTCGCGCACCACTCCACCCTTCCCCACCTTGTCCGGCCCCGCCTCGAACTGCGGTTTGATCAGTGCCACCGCCCAGGCGCCGGGGGCGGCCAGGGAAAGGGCGGCGGGCAACACCGTCGACAGCCCGATGAAGCTGGCATCGCAGACCACGATGCCGGGCGCTTCCGGCACCTGGGTCGCATCCAGCCGGCGGGCATTGGTCTTTTCCAGCACCACCACGCGCGGGTCGCTGCGCAGCTTCCAGGCCAATTGGCCATGGCCGACATCCACCGCATAGACCTTGGTGGCGCCGCCATGCAGCAGCACATCGGTGAAGCCGCCAGTGGAGGCGCCGACATCCACCGCCACCCGCCCTTCCGGCGAGAGGCCGAAGAATTCCAGCGCATGCGCCAGCTTCATGCCGCCGCGCGAGACCCAGGGGTGTTCCTGGCCCTTCACCTCCAGCGGCATATCCTCCGGCACCGGCTGGCCCGGCTTTTCCACCCGCCTGGTATTGGAAAAGACCTTGCCGGCCATGATCAGGGCCTGGGCGCGGGAGCGGGTTTCCACCAGCCCGCGCTCCACCAGCGCCTGGTCGGCGCGCATCTTGGTGGCCATGTTCAGTGCAGCTTCGGGCGCGCGGCAGGGCCGGGGGGCGGGCCTTCCCAGCCGGGGAAGCCATCCTCGAAGCCGGCTTCGTCCAGCTCGCAGTCCCAGATGCGCCAGCCGTCCGGCCAGTCCACGAAGCCTTCCTTGTCGCGCCGCGCCTCCAGGGCCGCCTCGGCCATGGCGCGGGTGGAGAAGAGGCCGATGCGCAGCCCGTTCACCTCTTCCCAGTCCACTTCCTCGTCATCCACGTCGGGGCCGAGCTGGTAGTGCCACAGCTCGAAGACGATCATGCTCACGCGCGTGCCGGCGCGGTCGCCGTCCCCCTGGCCTCCCCCAACGCGCCGAGCACGGTGGCGACGATGCTGGCGGCCGAAAGCCCGGCCTCCTCGTACTGCTTCTTCGGCGTGTCGTGGTCGATGAAGGCATCCGGCAGGCACATCGGGCGGAACTTCAGCCCGGCATCGAAGATGCCCTGCGTCGCCAGGTGCTGCATCACCAGCGCGCCGAAGCCGCAGACCGAGCCCTCCTCCAGCGTCACCAGCACCTCGTGCTCGCGCGCCAGGCGTTCCACCAGCGCGGTATCCAGCGGCTTGGCGAAGCGGGCATCGGCGACCGTGCAGGGCAGGCCCTGGGCCGCCAGTTCCTCGGCCGCGCGCAGGCATTCCTGCAACCGGGTGCCGTAGGAGAGCAGGGCGACCTTGCCGCCTTCCCGCAGCACGCGGCCCTTACCGATCTCCAGCACCGTGCCGCGCGCCGGCACCTCTTCCAGCCCGAAGCCCTCGCCACGTGGGAAGCGGAAGGCGATGGGGCCGCTGTCATGCGCGGCGGCGGTGGCCACCATATGCGCCAGCTCCACCTCGTCGGAGGGGGCCATCAGCACCATCTCGGGGATGCAGCCGAGATAGGCGATGTCATAGGCGCCGGCGTGGGTGGCGCCATCGGCCCCCACCAGCCCGGCGCGGTCCAGCGCGAAGCGCACGGGCAGCTTCTGCAGCGCCACGTCATGCACCACCTGGTCATAGGCGCGCTGCAGGAAGGTGGAATAGATCGCGACGAAAGGCTTGATGCCCTCGGTCGCCATGCCGGCGGCGAAGGTCACGGCATGCTGCTCGGCGATGCCGACATCGAAGGTGCGGCGCGGGAAGCGCTTCTGGAACTGGTCCAGCCCGGTGCCGGAGGGCATGGCGGCGGTGATGGCGACGATGCGGTCGTCCCGCTCCGCTTCCGCGATCAGCGCCTTGGCGAAGACGCCGGTATAGGTCGGCGGGCCCGGCGGCGCCTTGTTCTGCGCCCCGGTGACGACGTTGAATTTGGCGACCGCGTGGTACTTGTCCGGCGCGGCCTCGGCCGGCGGATAACCCTTGCCCTTCTTGGTCACCACATGCAGCAGCACCGGCGGGCCGGTATCGGCGTCGCGCAGGTTGCGCAGCAGCGGCAGCAGGTGGTCCAGGTTATGGCCGTCAATGGGGCCGACGTAATAGAAGCCCAGTTCCTCGAACAGCGTGCCGCCGGTCAGGATGCCGCGGGCGAATTCATCGGCCCGGCGCGCCGCGCGCTCCAGCGGCGCCGGGAAGCGGCGGGCGAGCCGCGCCATCACGTCCCGCAGGCTGAGGAAGGGGCGCGACGAGATCAGGCGCGACAGATAGGCCGACATGGCGCCGACGGGCGGCGCGATGGACATGTCGTTGTCGTTCAGCACCACGATCAGGCGGGAGCGCATGGCGCCCGCGTTGTTCATGGCCTCATAGGCCATGCCCGCGCTCATGGAGCCATCGCCGATCACGGCGATCACGCTCTGGTCGTTGCGCTTGCCGCCCGGGCGCAGCATGTCCCGCGCCACCGCCATGCCGAGGCCGGCGGAGATGGAGGTGGAGGAATGCGCGGCGCCGAAGGGGTCGTATTCGCTCTCGGAGCGCCGGGTGAAGCCAGAAAGCCCGCCGCCCTGGCGCAGGCTGCGGATGCGGTCCCGCCGCCCGGTCAGGATCTTGTGCGGATAGGCCTGGTGGCCGACATCCCAGATCAGCCGGTCCTTGGGCGTGTCGAAGATCGCGTGGATCGCGACCGTCAGCTCCACCACGCCCAGCGAGGCGCCGAGATGCCCGCCGGTCTGGCTGACGGCATGCACCGTCTCCGCCCGCAGTTCCTCGGCGATCTGCTTGAGCTGCTCGGCCGAATAGTTCTTCAGGTCGGCCGGCGTGCGGATACGGTCCAGCAGCGGCGTCGCCGGCGGCAGGTTGGGCGACACGGGTGGCGGGGATTGGGCCATCAGGACCTCCGGTCGATGGTGTAGTCAGCCAGCATCCGCAAAAGATCGGCACGCTCCCCCAGGCTGTCGAGGTGCTCGCGCGCCTGGGCGACCAGTCTTTCCGCCTGGGAGCGAGCGCGGTCCAGCCCCAGCAGGCCGACCAGCGTGGCCTTGCCGGCATCGGCATCCTTGCCGGTGGCCTTGCCGGTCTCGGCGGCGGTGGCCGTGGCATCCAGCACGTCATCGGCGATCTGGAAGGCGGCGCCGAGGTCACGGCCATAGGCGCAGAGCGCGTGGCGCTGCTGCGAGGGCGCCTTGCCCAGGATCGCCCCGGCCTCGGCCGAGAACTCGATCAGCTTGCCGGTCTTGAGCAGTTGCAGCCGGCCGATGGAGGCCTCGGTCGGCGGCTCGTTGCTTTCCTCGGCCAGCATGTCCAGCATCTGGCCGCCGCACATGCCGCGGGGGCCGGAGGCGATGGCCAGCCGCCGCACCAGTTCGATCCGCACGGCGGAGTCGGAATGGGTATCCTCATCGGCCAGGATGGCGAAGGCATGCGCCTGCAGCGCATCGCCGGCCAGGATGGCCGTGGCCTCGCCGAAGGCGATATGGGTGGTGGGCTTGCCGCGGCGCAGGTCGTCGTTGTCCATCGCCGGCAGGTCGTCATGCACCAGCGAATAGGCGTGCAGCATCTCGATCGCCGCCGCGACGCGAAGCGCGCTGGCCCGTGCCACGCCGAAGGGCTTCGCGCTCTCCAGCACCAGGAAGCCGCGCATCCGCTTGCCGCCGCCGAGGGTGGCGTAGCGCATGGCCGCCGCCAGCTTGGCTTCCGGCCCTTCCTCCGGCGGCAGCAGGGTGTCGAGCGTGTCCTCGATCTCGGCCGCCGCCTCGCGCAGCGCCTCCACCAGCACCGCGCTCATGCCATGTCCCGCAGCGAGGATCCGGAGACGATGGCCTGCACCTTCTGTTCCGCCTCGGCCAGCTTGGCCTCGCAATGGCGGCGCAGCGCGGCGCCGCGCTCATAGTCGGCGATGGCTTCTTCCAGCTTCGCCTGGCCGCCTTCCAGCTTCTTCACGATGCCGTCCAGCTCGGCCAGCGCGGCCTCGAAGGACAGGCTCGCGACATCGTCCGCCGCCGCCTTGCTGGCGCGGGCGGCGGGGCGGCCGGGTGCCGCGCTGGTGGTCAGGGCCGGCGCGCCGGACTCCGCGAAGGGTTGCGAAGGCGTCTCGGACATGGGGAACCTCAAGAACTCACGTGACGCGAGGGCGTCGTGTCAGGCCATCAGCGCGCGCAGATGGGCGGCGGTGGAGGCCGCCAGGGCATGCAGATCATAGCCGCCTTCGAGCATGGAGACGACCCGGCCTTCGCAGCAGCGGTCGGCGATACGGCAGATTTCACCGGTCAGCCAGCCGAAATCGGCCTCACGCAATCGCAATTGCGCCAGCGGGTCGCGCGCATGGGCATCGAATCCGGCGGAGACCACGATCAGCTCCGGCGCGAAGCGCTCCACCGCCGGCAACAGCGTCTCCGCCCAGGCGGCGCGGAATTCCGTGCTGCCGGAGCCCGGCGGCAGCGGCGCGTTGAACAGGTTGCCCACCCCGGTTTCCGAGGCCGCGCCGGTGAAGGGATAGCAGGGCGACTGGTGGGTGGAGGCGAAGAGGATGGAAGGGTCGCCCCCCACCGCAGCCTGGGTGCCGTTGCCGTGGTGGACATCGAAATCCAGGATCGCCACCCGCCCCAGCCCATGCGCCCGCTGGGCATGCCGGGCGGCGACCACGGCATTGCCGAAGAAGCAGAAGCCCATGGCACGCTCCGGCTCAGCATGGTGGCCAGGAGGGCGCACGGCGCAGAAGGCGCGGGTGACGCCACCCTGCCCTTCACGCGCGCAGACCGCATCCACCGCCGCCACCCCGGCGCCGGCGGCGCGCAGGGCGGCCTCGGCGCTGGCGTGGTTCATGCCGGTGTCGCCATCCAGCGGCACGAAGCGGCCGGGCTGCGGGCGGGTGGAGAGGATGCGCTCCACATGCCCGGGCGAATGGGCCAGCCTGAGCTGCGCCTCGGTGGCCGCCGGCGCCACCTCCCGCAGCAGGCCGGCAAATTCCTCGGCCTCCAGCGCCCCCAGCACCGCCCGCAGGCGGTCGGGGGATTCGGGATGGTCCTCGAAATTCTCGTGGCCGAGGCAGGCGTGGTGGGTCAGCAGCAGCACCAGGGGCGTCATGGCTTGCTGGCGGCGGCATCCTCCCGCTTGCGCAGCGTGAAGCGGTAGGTCCCGGCGGCCTCGCTGAAGGAGACCAGGGCATGGCCCGTCTCGCGGCAATAGGCCTGGAAATCGGCGACGCTGGCAGGGTCGGTGGCCAGCACCGTCAGCTTGGCGCCGGGCTTCAGGGCGCGCAGCGCCTTGTTGGCCTTCAGCACCGGCAGCGGGCAGGTCAGTCCCTGGACGTCGAGCGTTGTCTCACTCATGCCCGGCAATGGATCACCGGCGGCGGGCCGGCGCAAGGGAGCAAGCATGGCGGCCCACGCGGGGCTGGCCTCGCCCGGGCTGGGGCCTGGCCTTATGATGCGGGCATGAGCTTTCGCATCGGCATCGACCTCGGCGGCACCAAGACGGAGATCGTGGCGCTGGACATGGCAGACCAGGTCCGGCTGCGCCGCCGCGCCCCCACCCCCGGCGACTACGACGGCATCCTGGGGATGATGGCCGGGCTGGTGCGGCAGGCGGAGGAAGAGCTGGGCACCGCCGCCTCCGTCGGCATCGGCATCCCCGGCAGCCTCAGCCCCGCCACCGGGCTGGTGCGCAATGCCAATACCCAGTGCCTGAATGGCCGGGCGCTGGATGCCGACCTCGCGGCGCGGCTGGGCCGCCCGGTGCGGGTTTCCAACGACGCCAATTGCCTGGCGCTGAGCGAGGCCGCCGATGGCGCCGGGGCCGGCCATGGCGTGGTCTTCGCGGTGATCCTGGGCACCGGCTGCGGCGGCGGCGTGGTGGTCGATGGCCGGCTGCTGGAAGGCTACAACCGCGTCGGCGGCGAATGGGGCCATACCCCCCTGCCCTGGATGACGCCCGCCGAATTCCCCGGCCCCCGCTGCTGGTGCGGACTGCCGGGCTGCCTGGAGACCTTTCTCTGCGGCCCCGCCCTGGCCGCCGACTGGCGCGGCGAGGGCCAGCGGGACGCCACCGGCATCACCGCCGCGGCGGCCGGTGGCGATGCCACGGCGGAAGCCGCGCTGGCGCGCTTCACCAGCCGCCTCGCCCGCGCCCTGGCTGGCGTGACCAACCTGCTGGACCCCGACGCCATCGTGCTGGGCGGGGGCCTCAGCAACCTCCAGCGCATCTACGACGAGGTGCCGGGGCTGATGCAGCCCTTCATCTTCGGCGATGTCGGGCGCACCCGGCTGCTGCGGGCGCGGCATGGCGATTCCTCCGGCGTCTTCGGCGCCGCGCGGCTCTGGGACAAGAACTAGAGCATCCCCCACCACTGCCAGGCTGTGCCGGCCAGCCCCGCCAGCAGCAGCACGCAGCCGCAGCGCCGGTAGAAGCGAAAGGCAGCGCGGTCCGGTGCCTCCCCCGCCCGCGCCATCCGGGCGGCGAAGACCTGCCGGCCCCAGCTCGGCACATCCTCCGACAGTTCCGCCCGGGTGCAGATCAGGCAGCAGAGCAGCCCCAGGATCAGCAGGCCGGGAAAGCCCAGCAGTCGCACCAGCGCCAGGGCCGCCGCCACCAGCGCCAGGATCACCACCCAGCCCAGGCCGTTCAGGATGAAAGCCGCCGGAGGAACCCGCATGGGCGCAGCATGGCACATCGCCCCGCGCCGCCACCGCCGCTAGCCGGGATGTGAATGGCAGCGCTGCCGCCGCGCCCCGCAGGATGCGGCGCATGGCCAACTACATCCTCTACGGCGACCGCCGCTCCGGCTCCTCCACCGTCGAAATGGCGCTGGCGGAGATCGGCGCGCCCTTCGAGCTGCGCCCCGTGCCGCTGGAAGGCGACCACCAGCTGGCGGAGGAATACCGCCGCATCAACCCGATGGGCCGCATCCCCACCCTGGTGCTGCCCGATGGCACCGTGATGACGGAAAGCCTGGCCATCCTGCTGACCCTGGCCGACCGCCACCCGGAGGCTGGCCTGCTGCCGCCCCCGGGCGATTCCGGCCGCGCCCGCGCCCTGCGCTGGATGACGCTGGCGGCCGCCGAATTCTACCCCCACGTCACCCGCTACGATTACCCCGAGCGCTTCCACCCCGACCCCGCCCAGGCCGATGTGCTGCGCCAGCGGGCGCAGGAGATGGGGCGGGAGATCTGGACCCTGGTGGAACGCGAGGCCGCGCCCGATCCCTTCATCCTGGGCGGGCGCTTTTCCCTGGCGGATATCTACCTCTCGGCCCTGACGCGCTGGATGCGCGGCGACGAATGGCTGCCCGGCCATTGCCCGCGCCTGGATGCGCTGCCGCGGGCCGTGGCGGCGCGGCCGGGCGCGGGGCCGGTGTGGCGGAAGCATTTCGGGTAGCAAGGCCGGGGGAATGATTCCCCCGGACCCCCTTCTTCTTTCTTCGGGTTGAGGAGCCTCGGCGCATCGCGGGCTTACCGCGCCGCATGTGGCCAGAACCACCAGACCAGCGCCGCCACCAGCAGCCAGATTCCCACAATGGCCGCGGCTCCCGCGCGGCTGGACGGCTGCCCCTGCGCCCGCATCGCGGCGGCACGGTGCTCTGCCATGACCTCCGGCGGCACCAGCCGGATGGCCAGCAGGATGGCCGGGGGCAGCAGGATCACCTCGTCCAGGTAGCCCAGCACCGGGATGAAGTCCGGGATCAGGTCGATGGGCGACAGCGCATAGGCGGCGACCGCCAGGGCGAAGGCCTTGGCATACCAGGGCGTGCGCGGGTCGCGGGCCGCGAGGAACAGCGCATGCACGTCCCGCCGGATGGACCCCGCCCATTCCCTGATCCGCCGCCACATCAACCCTGCTCCATGCCTCCCGGGGCTTCGCCAGCCAGCCGGCCCGCATCCTTCATCGCGGCAGCCGGCTGCATGCCTCGGCGCGAACCCCAGCCTGAAAAAGAAGATGGGGCTCCGGGGGGATTCGTTCACCCGGCCTTTCCGCCGCGGGAACATCCGTTCCCCCTTCCCTGGCCCATGCTATTCTGCCGCCCATGCCCACGCTGTGCCGCGACTGCCTGAGCCTGTCGGATGCCGCCGGCCCGGCCTGCGCGGGTTGCGGCAGCCGCCGGCGCGTGGCGCATGCCGAGCTGACGCAGCTCTCCATCGCCCATATCGACTGCGACGCCTTCTTCGCCAGCGTCGAGAAGCGGGATCGGCCGGAGCTGCGCGCCAAGCCCCTGATCGTCGGTGGCGGCAAGCGGGGCGTGGTGGCGGCCTGCTGCTACATCGCCCGCACGCGCGGCGTGCGCTCCGCCATGCCGATGTTCAAGGCGCTCTCGCTCTGCCCTGATGCGGTGGTGGTGAAGCCGGAGATGGCCAAGTATTCCGAGGCCGGGCACCGCATCCGCGCCATGATGCAGGACCTGACGCCCCTGGTGCAGCCCATGTCGATCGACGAGGCGGTGCTGGACCTCTCGGGCACCGAGGCGCTGCACAAGCGCCCGCCCGCCGCCGTGCTGGCCGGGCTGGCGCTGCGGGTGGAGCGGGAGGTGGGCGTCACCATCTCGGTGGGCCTGGCGCCCAACCGGCTGCTGGCCAAGCTGGCGGTGGAGCGGGACAAGCCGCGCGGCTTCGCCGTGATCGGCGCCAGGGAGGCCGCCGCCATCCTGGCGCCGGAGCCGGTGACGGTGCTGCCCGGCGTCGGCCCCGTGCTGGCGCGCAAGCTGGCGGCGCAGGGCTTTTCCACGCTGGGCCAGCTCCAGCAGCTTTCGGTGCGGGAGGCGGCGCAGCGCTTCGGGGAGGATGGGCCGGCGCTGGCCGCCCGCGCGCGCGGTGAGGACAGCCGCCCGGTGGACCCCCACCGCGAAACCAAGTCCATCAGCGCCGAGACCACCTTCGAGAGCGACATCGCCGACCTCGCCGCGCTGGAGATACCGCTGTGGCGGATGTGCGAGAAGCTGGCGCGGCGGCTGCGGCAGCAGGGCTTCGCCGCCGGCGGCGTGGTACTGAAGCTGAAGACCGCCGGCTTCGCGCTGCGCACCCGCCATGCCCGGCTGCATGCCGCCACCAGGCTGCCGGACACGCTCTTCGCCGCCGCGCGCCCGCTGCTGGCGAAGGAGGCCGATGGCACCGCCTTCCGCCTGATCGGCATCGGCGCCCAGCCGCTGGTGGATGGCGGGAGCGCCGACCGTGGCGACCTGCTGGATGCCGAGGCCCCGCGCCGCGCCGCCCGCTGGCAGGCCATCGAGGCGCTGCGGGCAAAGTTTGGCGAGGATGTGGTGGTGAAGGGCCGGGGGCGTTAATCCTGCTGCGCCGCAGCATCAGCCGGAGGTCTCCATGTCCGTATCCACCGCCCCGGCCGAAGCCGTGCCGCGCGCCATGCCGCTCTGGCTCACGCTGGTGCTCGCCACCGCCTGCGGGCTGCTGGTGGCCAATCTCTATTACGCACAGCCGCTGATCGGGCCCATCAGTGAATCCCTGGGTCTCTCGCCCTCGGCCGGTGGGCTGATCGTGACCCTGGCCCAGGCGGGCTATGGCCTTGGCCTGCTGCTGCTGGTGCCGCTGGGGGACCTGCTGGAAAACCGCCGGCTGGTGGCCTGCATCGTCGCCGCCTGCGCGGTGTCGCTGGCCATCGCCGCGTTTTCCACCTCCGCCCTGCCCTTCCTGCTGGCCTCGCTGGCCACCGGCGCCTGCGCCGTGGCGGCGCAGATCCTGGTGCCCTATGCCGCGCATCTGGCGCCGGAGCCGGTGCGCGGCCGCGTCGTCGGCAATGTCATGAGCGGCCTGCTGCTGGGCATCATGCTGGCCCGGCCAGGGGCTTCCTTCATCACCAGCTTCGCCGGCTGGCACGCGGTCTTCTTCATCTCGGCGGCGCTGATGGCGGTGCTGGCCGTGGTGCTCTGGCGCGTGCTGCCGGCCCGGCAGCCGCAGACCGCCATGCACTACAGAGGCCTGCTGCTGTCCATGGCGCGGCTCTGGCGCTCCCAGCCCGTGCTGCGCCACCGCGCCTTCGCCCATGCCGGGCTCTTCGGCGCCTTCAGCCTCTTCTGGACCGCCATGCCGCTGCACCTGTCGCGGGACTTCGGCTTCAGCCAGGGTGGCATCGCCCTCTTCGCGCTCGCCGGCGTCGCCGGCGCCGTGGTGGCCCCCATGGCTGGCCGCCTGGCCGATGCCGGGCAGAAGCGCCCCGCCCTGGCACGCGGCGGCATGCTCGCCGCCCTGGCGCTCGGCGCCGTCTCCTTCCCGCTCGCCCTGCTGGGCTCCGGCACGCTGGCACTGGTGGCCATGGTGCTGGCCGGCATCCTGCTGGACGCGGCGGTGACGCTGAACCTTATCCTGTCCCAGCGCTCCGTCTTCGGGCTCGGCGATGCCATCCGCAGCCGGGTGAACGGGCTGTTCATGGCGGTCTTCTTCATCGGTGGCGCCATCGGCTCGGCACTCGGCGGCTGGGCCATGGCGCGGGGCGGCTGGAACCTCACGGCCTGGGTCGGCTTCGCATTGCCGGCGGCGGCGCTGATTTATTCCGCGACGCGGCGGGCGCGGTAAGGCCAGGGGAATGAATTCCCCTGGACCCCTTCTTTCTTTTTCGAGTTGGGGTTCGGGCTGAAACGAGCGGCGGGGTTGCCGTGATGTTTTCAATCAAAGGCCACACGGGCTGAACCCGCAGCCGCCGGAGGTCCAAGACCTCCGGCGCGCCACGAAAAACGCGAAGAAAGAAGATGGGGTCCGGGGAATTCCTTCCCCGGCCTTTTCTTTCTTCACCCCACCACCTGCCGCATCGCGATCACCGTGCGGAAGGCGCGCACATTCGGCTCCTCGTGGAACACGGCGCGGGTGAAGGCGTCGTATTCCGCCATGTCGGCCAGTTGCAGGTGCAGCAGGAAATCGGCCTCGCCGGTGACGTACCAGGCTTCCCGCACTTCCGGCCGGGCCCGCAGCGTGCGGATGAAGGCGTCGAGCTGCGCAGCGCCTTCCCGCTCCAGCGATACCAGCACATGAATGCAGAGCGGCCGCCCCAGCACGGCGGGATGCACCACCGCGACATCGGCGGTGATCACCCCTTCCCGCCGCAGCCGCCGCAATCGCCGCAGCACCGCGCTTTCGGAAAGGCCCACCTGTTCCGCCAGCAGGCGGGCGGGGGTTTGATTATCGCGCTGCACCGCCTGCAGCAGCGCGTGGTCGAAGTGGTCGAGGATGACGGATTTCGGCATGGCCGGGCAACCTAGGCCGGAATCCGGCGCTGAGCAGGCCGAAAACGGCGCCTGCCGCCGGGTGGGGCGAAGCAGAATACGCGACATGACCATGCCCACCGAACAGATCGCGGCCATGCTGCGCTCCCTTTCCCCTGCCTATGCGCCGACGCCGCTGCTGGACCTTCCCGCACTGGCGCGGCGCCTTGGCGTCGCCCAGGTGCTGGCCAAGGATGAAAGCCGGCGGATGCTGGGCAGCTTCAAGTCGCTGGGCGGCACCTTTGCCGGGCTGCGCGCCCTCTCGCGTGCCGCCGGGGTGCCGGTGGAGGCGCTGCTGGACCCGGCGCGGCGCCCCGCCACGCCGCTGCCCGCGCTGATCTGCGCCAGCGACGGCAACCATGGCCTGGCCGTGGCGGCGGCGGCGCGGCGCGTGGGGGGCAGCGCACGCGTCTACCTACATGCCGGGGTGCCGGAGGCGCGGGAGAGGCGCATCGCCGATGAGGGTGCCGAGATCATCCGCGTCGATGGCAACTACGATGATTCGGTGGATGCGGCAGCGGCGGCGGCGCGGCAGGGCGCCGGCATCCTGGTGCCCGATACCGCCGCGGACCCGGCGGACCCGGTGGTGGCGGATGTGATGGCCGGCTACGGCGTCATGGCCATGGAGATCCGCGCGCAGGTGGAAGCCGCCGGGCACCAGCGGCCCAGCCACCTGTCGGTGCAGGCCGGCGTCGGCGGGCTGGCGGCGGCGATGGCGGAAGGGCTGGCGGGCTGGATGGCGCCCCCCGCGCGCGTGCTGGTGGCGGAGCCGGAAGGCGTCGCCTGCGTCGGCGCGGCGCTGGCGGCGGGTCGGGTGCTGCGCCTCTCCGGCAGCCTGGACACGGCGGCCGAGATGCTCTCCGCCGGCGAGGTCAGCGCGCCGGCGCTCGCCATCCTGCGCCGCCATGGCGCGGAAGGCATCACCGTCCCGGAAGCGGGGCTGGCCGAGGCGCCGGCGGTGCTGCGGGACTGCGGCGGGCCGGAGACCACGCCCTCCGGCGCCACCGGGCTGGCGGCGCTGCTGGCGGGGCCGGCACTGCCGCCGGAGAGCCGCGTGCTGCTGATCATCAGCGAGGCTGCGGTGGCATCATGAGCCTGGAAGCCGAGGCATCCTTCTGGGCGGAGCTGCGGGACTGGCGGCGGGACTTCCACCGCCACCCCGAATTCGGCTTTGAGGAACACCGCACCGCCGGGCTGGTGGCAGCGCGGCTGCGCGGCTTCGGGCTGGAGGTGGCGGAAGGCATCGGCGGCACCGGGGTGGTGGGGACGCTGCGGCGGGGCAATGGCACCCGCGCCATCGCGCTGCGCGCCGACATGGACGCGCTGCGCATCACGGAGCAGGGGGAGCAGCCCTGGCGTTCCACCCATGCCGGACTGATGCATGCCTGCGGGCATGACGGGCACACCACCATGCTGCTGGGCGCTGCGGCGCTGCTGGCGGCGGAAGGTGGCTTCGACGGCACCGTCCACTTCGTCTTCCAGCCCGCCGAGGAATGGGGCAAGGGCGCGCTGGCCATGCTGGCCGACGGGCTGGCCACGCGCTTTCCCTTCGATGAGATCTACGGGCTTCACAACATGCCCGGCCTGCCGCTGGGGCATGTGACGGCGCGGGCCGGGCCCGCCATGGCGGCCGAGGACAATTTCGAGATCCTGCTGCGCGGCATCGGCGGCCACGCGGCGCGGCCGCAGGCGGGGCGGGAGGCACTGGTAGGCGCCTGCGCCCTGGTGGTGAACCTGCAGACCATTGTCTCCCGCCGCATCAGCCCGGCGGAGGCGGCGGTGGTCTCGGTGACCGAGCTGCTGACGGATGGCACGCGCAACGCGCTGCCTGGCCTCGCGCGCATCCTGGGCGATACCCGTTCCTTCCGCCCGGAGATCAGCGCGGAGATCGAGGCGGAGCTGCGCCGCATCGCCGCCGGCACCGCCATGGCACATGGGCTGGAGGCGGAGGTGACCTATACGCGCGAATTCGTGCCGCTGGTGAATGACGCGGCGCCCACCCTGGCGGCTTTGGAAGCGGCGCGGGCGGCGCTGGGCGCGGAATGGGTTCGCGGGGATGCTGAGCCCATCTCGGCTTCCGAGGATTTCGCGCGCTTCCTGGAAGCCGCGCCGGGCTGCTTCGCCTCCCTCGGCAATGGCGAGGATTCAGCGCCGCTGCACAACCCGCGTTACGATTTCAACGACGAGGCCATTCCGCATGGCGTGCGCTTCTTCGCCACCCTGGCGCGCCAGCGGCTGCCGGTGGCGTAAGGGCGGCAACCGGCCTCCGGTTCCGGAGGCCGGCTGGCTGCGGGCTGCTCAGCCCTTGCGCATCACCGCCACGTCGCGGATCGCGCCAGTCGCGACCGTCGCCGCGTCGTTGTAGACGGTGACGAAGCGGAAGCCGCGCTGCACCATGGTCAGGGCATATTCCGGCGTGGCGTTGTGGATGCCGGCGATGATGCCGCGCTTGTTCGCCTGTTCCAGCACGCGGTCATAGGCGGCCAGCACTTCCGGCTCCTTGCGGTCCAGCATCGGCTGCAGGCCCATGGACAGCCCCAGGTCGCCCGGGCCGATATAGACGCCGTCGATGCCCGGCACGTCCAGGATGGATTCGAGATTATCCAGCGCCTGCTTGGTCTCGATCATGGCGATCACGGCCACGTCCTCGTTGGCCGTGGCGAAGTAGCTGCCGGCCTGGCCATAGATGGCGGCGCGGATCGGGCCGAAGGAACGCTGGCCCAGCGGCGGGTAGCGGCAGGCATCGACCAGGGCGCGGGCCTCGGCAGCGCTGTTCACCATGGGGCAGATCACGCCCATGGCGCCGGCATCGAGCACCTTGCCGATGATGCCGGGCTCGTTCCAGGGCACGCGCACCACCGGCACCACCGGATGCGCCGCGATGGCCTGCATGCAGGCCACAGCCGAGGCGTAATCCTGGATGCCGTGCTGCATGTCCACGGTCAGGGCATCGAAGCCGGCCTTGGCCATCAGCTCGGCGCCGAAAGCCGAGGGAATGGAAATCCAGCCATTCACCACCGCGCGGCCGGCGCGCCAGGCATCCTTCATCGGGTTGGGCATTCTTCTACGTTCCTCCGCTGCGACACGCAGCGCGGAAGGCTAGGCCTGTCCCTCGCGCAGCGTCAACGCGGCCCCTGGCCGGCACCCGCGCGCGGGCCTAGCCTGCCCGGCATGCCGAACCCATCCGCCCCACGCTGGACCGCCGCCTCGGAAACCGCGCATCTGCGGGAGGTGCTGGTCTGCCCGCCGGACCATTACCGCTGGCTGCCCACCAACACGATCGCGCGCCGCACCCTGGCCGAAAGCCGCCAGGCGCCGGCGCAGCACCACCTGATGGCGCAGCATGCCGAGCTGGTGGCGGCGATGGAGCAAGCCGGCGTGCGGGTGCACCGCCTGCGGCCGGAGCCGCACCTGCCCTACATGGTCTATACGCGGGACAGCGTGGTGGTGACGCATCGGGGCCCCGTGCTCTGCCAGCTGGAGCGGCCGCAGCGGCGCGGCGAATATGCCGGGCTGATCGACTTCCACGCCGCGCAGGGCAGCGCCTTCTGGCAAAAATCCTCCGCCGGCACGCTGGAAGGCGGGGATATCCACATCATCCGCCCCGGCCTCGCCGTCATCGGCCATTCCGGCGGCCGCACCGACGAGGCGGGGGCCGAGCAACTGGCCGGCTGGCTGCGCGCCGAGGGCTGGGAAGTGCGCGTCGAACCCTTCGACGAGCATTTCCTGCATCTCGACGTGCTCTTCTGCATGGCGGCGCCGGGGCTGGCGGTGGCCTGCGTGGATGTGCTGGACCCTGGCTTCATCGCCTGGCTCAAGGACCATGGCATCCGCTGCATCCCCGTGTCCTACCGCGATGTCATGAATCTCGGCTGCAACATCCTGGCGCTGGGCGAAGGCCGCGTGGTATCGGCGCGCGGCAGCACGGCGCTGAACGCCGCCCTGCGGGCCGAGGGCCTGGTGGTGCTCGACCCCGAACTGTCGCTGTTCACGCTCGGTGGCGGCGGCCCGCATTGTCTGACCTGCCCACTCTCGCGGGAGGAGGAAACCCCATGAATATCGAGACCAACCCCGTCGAGACCGTGATCGCCGCGCTGCGCGAGTTCCTGGGCGAGCGGCTTTCCACCAATGCCTCCATCCGCGAGCAGCATGCCAAGGGCGAGGACGCCAACCCGCCCGTGCTGCCCGATGCCGTGGCCTTCGTGGAGAAAACGGAGGAAGTCTCCCGCGTGCTCAGGCTGTGCAACACCCATGGCGTGCCCGTGGTGCCCTTCGGCGCCGGCACCAGCCTGGAAGGGCATGTGGTGCCGGTGCGCAAGGGCATCAGCCTCGACCTGTCCCGCATGAACGCCATCCTGGAAGTGAATGCGGAGGACATGGACTGCCTGGTGGAGCCCGGCGTCTCCCGCCACCAGCTCAACGACTACCTGCGCGACCAGGGCCTGTTCTTCCCGGTCGATCCCGGCGCGCATTGCTCGCTGGGCGGCATGGTGGCCACGCGGGCCAGCGGCACCAACGCCGTGCGCTACGGCACCATGAAGGAAGCGACGCTGGGCCTGGAAGTGGTGCTGGCCGATGGCCGCGTCATCCAGACCGGCGGCCGCACCCGCAAGGCCGCCAATGGCTATGACCTGACGCGGCTGTTTGTCGGCAGCGAGGGCACGCTGGGCGTGGTCACCAAAATCCGCCTGCGCCTGCACGGCATTCCGGAAGCGACCTCGGCCGCCGTCTGCCAGTTCGACAGCCTCGCCGCCGCCGTCGAGACCACCATCATGGTGATGCAGGCCGGCATCCCCGTGGCCCGGATCGAGCTGGCGGATGCCGACCAGATGCGCGCCTCGATCGCCTATTCCAAGCTGGACTTCCAGCCGCAGCCCACGCTTTTCCTGGAATTCCACGGCTCGCCCGCCGGCGTGAAGGAACAGGCGGAGGCTGTGGAGGCCATCGCCGCCGACATGGGCGGCAAGGGCTTCGCCTGGGCGCATGACGCCGAGGCGCGCAACAAGCTCTGGAAGGCGCGGCACGATGCCTGGTGGGCGGCCAATGCGCTCTATCCCGGCTGCCGCGGCATCACCACCGATGTCTGCGTGCCGATCTCCAAGCTGGCCGAAGCCATTGTCGGCGCCAAGGAAGACGCGGTGGCGATGGGGCAGAACACCTGCATCGTCGGCCATGTCGGCGACGGCAACTTCCATTGCGTCATCCTCTTCCCCGAGGGCGACCCCAAGGGGCTGGAGCGCGCCTGGGAGCTGGACCGCAAGATCGTCGCGCGCGGCCTGGCGCTGGGCGGTACCTGCTCCGGCGAGCATGGCGTGGGCCTGGGCAAGCGCGAGTTCCTGGCGCAGGAGCATGGCCAGGACGTGCTGGATGTCATGCTGTCGCTGAAGGCGACGCTGGACCCGAAGGGCATCCTGAACCCGGGGAAGATGTTCCCGGGGAACTGAGCGCGGCCAAGGGGGCGCCGCCCCCTTGGAACCCCCGCCGGGGTGGAAAGTCCACCCCGGACCCCGCTGCGGGTTCAGCGGGGCTGCCGGTCGCCTGAATGCATGCCGGGGCCTGGGGTGACCCTGTCGCCCCAGCGGGAAAGGTCCGGAAGGCGGCGCCTTTCTGGCCAGGCTCAGGCCGGGCACGACTCGGGGAGGCGGCAAGAACGAATCCTGATTCCCCTTGTGGTTGATTCAGCCGCCACCCACGAGATCCTGTGCCCCCGGAACATTCGTTTCCATCCGCCATAAATCAATCGCGACTCGGAACAAGTCTTTGATTCAGGCTGGCTTGCCTTGTTGCGATTCATGCTGTGTTCCGGGCCGGCGGGCGCAGGGCGCCGAGCCAGACGCCCACTGCCAGGATGCCCGCCGCCCCGAGGGCCATGGTACTGGCCGTGCCTAAGCCATTGATCCCGCTGCCATAGACCGCCGGCCCCAGGGATTGGCCCAGGAAAAAGCAGAAGGCATGCAGCGCCACCGCCGAGCCGCGGGCCTGGGGCGCCACCTCCGTCACCCGCACCTGGATGCTGTTGTGGAGCATGAAATAGCCCAGGCCGAGCAGCAAGGCGCCCAGCAGCGGCCAGACGGCGCCCAGCGGCGCGGCGGCGATGCCGCAGAGGCCGAGGGCAGCCGAGGCACCGGCCGATTGCATCATCCGCCCCTGCCCCAGGTGGCGCAGCAGCAGCGGCGCCAGCAGCGTGTAGCCGAATCCGCCCAGCCCGAAGGCACCCACCGCCAGCCCGGCCTGGGTGGTGCCCGGCATGTCGCCCCGCGCCAGCAGCACGGAGAAGAAGGGAAACACGCCGAAGACCGCCATGCCTTCCAGAAAGACGCCGATGAAGAGCGGCCGCGCCGCCGGGGTGCGGAGGATGGCGGCGTAGCGGCGCAGGGCATCGCCCAGCCGGGGGCGCGGGCCGACGGGCGCGCGCGGCCGGCCGCGCGCCTCCGTCACCAGCACCAGGAAGGCCAGGACGGCCACGGCGGCGCAGATGGCCATGACGCCGCGCCAGCCGATATGCTCCGCCACCAGCCCGGACAGGATGCCGCCGCAGAGCTGCCCGAGGATGGAGCAGCCCAGCACGCGGCTGATGGCCACCTGCCGCTGCGCCAGCGGCACGCTGTCCCCGAAGAGCGCCAGCGTCAGCGGAAAGATGCCGCCGGCGGCGAGGCCGGAGGCGACGCGCGCGGCGAAGAGCCAGGAAAGGCCCGGCGCCAGGGCGCAGAGGGCCAGCATCAGCGCCAGCAGCACGGCGCAGAGCGTGACGATGCGCCGCTTGCCCAGCGCATCCCCCACCGGGCCCAGCACCGGCTGCACCAGCGCGTAGGGCAGCGCGAAAGCCGTTGCCAGCAGCGCCACCTGCCCATGCGGGGCGGAGAAGTCGCGGGCCAGTTCCGCCATCAGCGGGTCCAGCGCCCGGGTGGCCAGCGAGGCCGCGAAGCCGCAAAGGCCGAACACCGCCACCATCCTGCGGATGGCGGCCGGCGCGGGGGTATCGGTGGTCATGGCAGCCATGCTGCGCTGGCTCCAGCGGGGTGACAAGGCAGCGGCGGCGAGCCGCCCGGCACGGCGGAGAGCGGCCAGGGCGCAGCCTTTCCGGCTCCCCCGCGCCCGGCGCCGGCCTGCCTTTCAAGCCATGCGCGCGGGCTGCAGCGGCGCCGTATTGCTTTGACCTTTTCGGCGCAATAGAGTCGGGCCACGCATGAGCCGGGCTGCCATCCTGCGGATGGCATGAAGCTTGGGGCGCATGCCCGGGCTGCCTCCAGCGCCCGGCCTTCGCGCCGCTCACGGTGCGGCAAGCGGTGCGGCGAAACCTCCCGCCGCGCGGCCTGTGCGACACACCGCTGGAGATATGGATCGCCTGATGCCCGCTGAGGCCACTGCCCGCCCGTCCCTGCCGAAGGCGCCCACCGGCATCGCCGGCTTCGATGACATCACCCTGGGCGGCCTGCCCGCCGGCCGCCCCACGCTGGTCTGCGGCTCCGCCGGCAGCGGCAAGACGATGTTCGCCTCCACCTTCCTGGTGAACGGCGCCACGCTCTACGACGAGCCCGGCGTCTTCATGAGCTTCGAGGAGCGCGCCGAGGACCTCGTCGCCAACGTCGCCTCGCTCGGCTACGACCTGGACAAGCTGGTGGCGGACGGCCGCATCGCCATCGACCACGTGCAGGTCGACCGCTCCGAGATCGAGGAAAACGGCGAATACGACCTGGAGGGGCTCTTCCTCCGCCTCGGCTGGGCGGTGGATTCCGTCGGCGCCAAGCGCGTGGTGCTGGACACCATCGAGACGCTCTTCTCCTCCCTCGACAACGAGGCCGTGCTGCGCTCCGAGCTGCGCCGGCTGTTCGGCTGGATCAAGGAGCGCGGCCTCACCTGCGTCATCACCGGCGAGCGCGGCGAGGGGCAGTTCACCCGCCAGGGGCTGGAGGAATACGTCTCCGACTGCGTGGTGCTGCTGGACAACCGGGTGCACGAACAGATCACCACGCGCCGCCTGCGGGTGGTGAAGTACCGTGGCTCCGCCCATGGCACCAACGAATACCCCTTCCTGATCGACAGCCAGGGCATCAGCGTGCTGCCGGTGACCGGGGCGGCGCTGACGCATGAGGTCTCCTCCGAGACCGTCTCCTCCGGCGTGCCGGGGCTGGATGCCATGCTGGGCGCGGGCGGCTTTTACCGCGGCTCCTCCATCCTGCTGACCGGCACGGCGGGCACCGGCAAGACCACCTTCTCCTCCTGCTTCGTCGATGCCGCCTGCGCACGCGGCGAGCGCTGCCTCTTCTTTGTCTTCGAGGAAAGCCCGGCGCAGATCATCCGCAACGCCCGCTCCGTCGGCCTCGACCTCGCCCGCCATGTCGAGAGCGGGTTGCTGCGCTTCGAGGCGGCGCGGCCGAGCCTCTACGGGCTGGAGATGCATCTGGCGCGGATGCACCGCGACCTCGACCTCTTCCAGCCGCAGGCGGTGGTGATCGACCCTATTTCCGCCTTCAATGGGCCGGAGATGGAGGTGCAGTCCGTGCTGCTGCGGATGGTGGACCTGCTGAAGGCGCGCGGCATCACTGCGCTGCTGACCAGCCTCTTGCACCAGAACTATGTTTCCTCGCAGCAGGACCTCGGCATGTCCTCCCTCATGGACAGCTGGGTGCGGCTGTTCAACGAGGAAGCCAATGGCGAGATGAACCGCACCCTCTATGTCATCAAGTCCCGCGGCATGAGCCATTCCAACCAGGTGCGGGAATATGTCATGAGCGGCAGCGGCATCGGGATGATCGAGCCATATATCGGTCCCGAGGGCGTGCTGACCGGTTCCGCCCGCGTGATCCAGGCGTCGCGGGAGCAGGCGGCGCGGGTGCGGCGGCGGCAGGAGGCCGAGCGGCGCCAGCGCGACCTGGCGCGGCGGCGGGAGGCGACCGAGCGCCAGATGGCCGAGCTGCGCGCCGCCCTGGAGGCCGAGGAAGAAGAGATCGCCCTGCTGCACTCGGAGGATGCCGAGCGCGAGGCCGCGCTGGAGCGAGACCGAGACGCCATGTACCGCCACCGGAACGCCGCCGAATGAACGCCCAGCCCGAGAGCTCCGGCCCGCTGACCACGCCCGAGGAGGATGACGCCGGCTTCTACCGGCTGCGCCTTTATGTCGCGGGGCAGACGCCGAAGTCGCTGACCGCCATGGCCAATCTCAAGAAGGTCTGCGAGCAGCACCTGGCCGGGCGCTACGAGATCGAGGTGATCGACCTGATGCAGAACCCGCGGCTGGCGGCGGGGGACCAGATCCTGGCCATCCCGACGCTGGTGCGCCGGCTGCCCTCGCCCCTGAAGCGGATCATCGGCGACCTTTCCAATACCGAGAAGGTCCTGGTGGGGCTGGATATCCGGCCCCAGGAGGCGCCGTGAAGAACGAGGCCGGGCCGGTGCCCGCCCCTTCGCCGCCGCCCGGCATTGCCGCCGGCTACCGCCTGCGGCTCTTCGTGGCCGGCAGCAGCGCCCGCTCGCTGCGCACGGTGCAGGAGCTGCGCCAGCTCTGCCAGCAGGCGCTTGGGGCGGCGGTGGACCTGGAGGTGGTGGACATCTACCAGCAGCCGGAACTGGCGGAGCGCGACGGCGTGGTGGCAGCCCCCACCCTGCTGCGCATCTCCCCTGCCCCGGTGCGCCGGCTGGTGGGCGACCTCTCGGACGAGCAGCGGGTGCTGCGCATGATCACCCTGGCCATTGGCGAGGATGAGGATGTCGGCTGACGAGGCCGTCTTCTGGCGCCGCCGCGCCCGGGAGCTGGAAGCCCGGCTGCAGGAAAGCGAGGAAACGCTCGACGCCATCCGCCGTGGCGACATCGATGCCCTGGTGGTCAGCGGCGCGCAGCAACACCGCGTCTATACGCTGGAATCCGCCGACCGCCCCTACCGCGTGCTGATCGAGCAGATGCAGGAGGCCGCCGTCACCCTGGCCCCCGACGGCACCGTGCTCTACTGCAACCGCCGCCTGGCGGAGATGCTGGGCACGGCGCAGGAGCGGATCGTGGGCCGCCCCCTGCAGCCCTTCCTGCGGGAAGAGGACCTGCCCGCCTTCGACCGCCTGCTGACCAATGGCGGGCGCGGCGAGATCGGGCTGCAAGGGCCGGACGGGCGGGACGTGCCGGTCTATATCTCGCTCGGCCTGCTGCCGCTGGAAGGCGAGCGCCCGATGCTCTGCGGCGTGCTGACGGACCTGACGGTGCAGAAGGGCCACCTGCGCGAACTCTCCGTCGCCAATGCCCAGTTGCGCGCCGAGAGCGCCCAGCGCGAGGCCGCCGAGGCGGCGCTGCGGCAGAGCCAGAAGATGGAAGCCGTGGGCCAGCTCACCGGCGGCATCGCGCATGACTTCAACAACCTGCTGACCGGCATCATGGGCAGCCTGGACCTGGTGCAGGGCCTGCTGGCGCGCGGCCAGATGGCGGGGATGGAGCGCTATGTCGCCGCCGCCATGTCCTCCGCCAGCCGGGCGGCGGCGCTGACGCACCGGCTGCTGGCCTTCTCCCGCCGCCAGACGCTGGACCCGCGCCGCCTGTCCCCCAACCGGCTGGTGCAGGGGCTGGAGGAGCTGGTGGCCCGCACCGTGGGCCCCAACATCACGCTGGACGTGGCGCTGGCCGCCGATGCCGGCGCCATCCTCTGCGACGCCAGCCAGCTTGAGAACGCGCTGCTGAACCTGGCCATCAATGCCCGCGACGCCATGCCCGAGGGCGGCACGCTGGTGATGCAGACGGCCAATGCCGAGATCTCCCCGGCCCTGGCGGCGCAGCTCGACATGCAGCCGGGCCATTACGTGACGCTCGCCGTGGCCGATACCGGCATCGGCATGTCGCCCGAGGTCGCCGCCCGCGCCTTCGACCCCTTCTTCACCACCAAGCCGATCGGCGAGGGCACCGGGCTCGGGCTCTCCATGATCTACGGCTTCGCCAAGCAGTCCGGCGGGCAGGTGCGGATCGAGTCGCAGGAAGGCCATGGCACCACCGTGCGGCTCTACCTGCCCCGCCACCCCGGCACTGGCGAGGAAGACGAAACCGCCCCCGTCCCCGCCACCGCCCCCCGCCCCGGACATGGCGAGACGGTGCTGGTGGTGGACGACGAGCCGGTGATCCGCATGCTGGTGGTGGAGGTGCTGCAGGACCTCGGCTACGCGGCGCTGGAAGCGGCGGATGGCCCCTCGGCGCTGGAACTGCTGCAGGAGGAAGGCCGGCTGGACCTGCTGGTCACCGATGTCGGCCTGCCCGGCGGGCTGAACGGCCGCCAGCTGGCCGATGCCGCCCGCGCCGGCCGGCCGGGGCTGAAGGTGCTCTTCATCACCGGCTTCGCGGAAACGGCGGCCCTGGGCAACGGCAGGCTGGAACCGGGCATGCAGGTGATGACCAAGCCCTTCGCGCTGGATGCCCTGGCGACGCGCATCCGCGCGATCATCGAGGGCGAGTAGCGGCAGCGCGCTGGAGGGGCGCCGCCCCTCCAGACCTCCCCGCCGGGGTGACAGTGTCACCCCAGACCCCGCCATCAGTTTGGTGCTGGCGGCACGGCGGTTCCGCCAGAGGTCCATGACCTCTGGCGCCCGCGGCCTCAGCCCACGTGGCCTTTTTCAAGATTCAAACGCTGCCGGCCTCGTGCCGCCTCGCGCCCTTCAGCCCCAGAAAACTCGAAGCGGGGTCCGGGGTGGACTTTCCACCCCGGCGGGAGTGTCCAGAGAGGGCAGCGCCCTCTCTGGCCCCGCTAGCCGCCGACAGCGCTATCCGGCGCCACCGCCCGCAACACGTATTCCTCGGCCAGCGGCGCATAGTCGCGCCACATCCCGGCCAGGGTAGCGATGGGCGTCGCGTCGCGGTCCACGCGCAGGTCCACGAAGGGGAAGCTTTCCTTCTCCACCACCAGCAGCGCGGCCGAGACCAGCGGGCGGCCCTCGCCGCCGGCATCCTCGCCGGCCTGCAGCGCGGCCAGCAGGCGGCTGGCCAGGGGTGCCTCAGGCTCGGCCAGGAAGGCTTCCACCATGGCGCGCGGCACATCCGCATTGGCCATGATGTTGCCGATGGCGACGCATCCGGCGCCATGCGCCTCGGCATGGGCGGGCTTCATGCGGGCGCCGTGGAAATGCGCGGTGCGCCCGGCGGAGTCGATCGCCGCCATCTGCCGCCAGCCGTGGTCCGGCGTGCTGGCCACCAGGGCCGCCATCGCTTCCTGCGCGGTGCAGCCGCTGCGCAGCAGGTCCAGCCCGCGCGGGCCCAGGCGGGGGTCGGTGCGGTGCTGGGTCAGCACGCCGCCGATGCCGGCGGCCAGGAAGGGCACGCGGGCCCCGATGCCGATGGAGGAGGTGGTGCAGGCGGCACCGAACTGGCCGGTGCGGGGGCAATGCCCGAGAAGAGAGAAGGTCATGGCGCGCATTCAAAGGGCGGGCTTGGCCATTGTCCATGCCTGGACGATGCAGTTGGGAATCGCTTTCGGGCACACGCTGCGGTAGTAATCACGGGTTCGTGAATTCGGGTTCCGCTGCCTGACGCCATGCGCCGATCGCTTTGCCTGACGCTGGCGGCCCTGCTGCTGCTGGCGCGCCCCGGGGGCGCCGAGGAGGTGCCAGCGACGGGCGGCGACTTCGGCGGCATTGGCGTGATCGAGACCCGCAACGCCCGCTTCCGGGAGGATGGCACGCTGGAGGCCGGGGCCAGCCTGCGGCACCAGCGGCGCTTCTGGTTCGTCAATTTCCAGGCCCTGCCCTTCCTGGAAACCACCTTCCGCCTGACCGAGCGCCTGAACGCCACCACCGGCGAGGGCATGACCACCGACCGCGCCTTCGACCTGAAGCTGCGCCTGCTGCGGGAAGGGGAATGGACCCCGGCCGTGGCGGTGGGCCTGCAGGACTTCATCGGCACCGGGCTCTACAGCGGCGAATATGTGGTGGCCTCCAAGCGCTGGTGGGGGCTGGACCTTTCGGCGGGGCTGGGCTGGGGCCGGCTCGGCACCGGGGGCGAATGGAACAACCCGCTGGGCGAGGTGGCCGATGCCTTCAACCGCCGCCCGCGCAGCGTCGGGCGCGGCGGGCGGGTGCAGAGCGGCTTCTTCCGCGGCGAGGACGTGGCGCCCTTTGCGGGCATCGAGTGGAGCGTGCCGGGCTTCGAGACACCCTGGGGCCGGCTGGAGGGGCTGCGCGCCAAGGCGGAATGGGCCGGCGACGCGCTGCGGGACGAGCGTGGCGGCTACCCCGCGCGCGACGGCCGGCGCGGCCGGGCGGAGTCGCGCTTCAACTACGGCCTGCAATGGTCCAACGACTGGCTGGATGCCGGGGTCTTCGCCACGCATGGCACGGATATCCTGTTCCGCCTCTCGCTGCGGCTGAACCCGGCCGCGCCGCCTGCCCTGCCGCTACCCGCGCCGCCACCGCTGCGCCCGCGCCCGGCCGCCAGTGCCGCGCCGGTGGATGACGCCGCCCTGGCCGGGCCGGTCTTCGCCGCACTGACCGAGGCGGGCTTCACGCCCCTGGCCTTCCGGCTGGATGGGCAGATGGCGGAGATCGCGGTGGAAGGCGGCCGCTTCGCCGGCCAGCCGCAGGTGGCGGCGCGGGTGCTGCGCGCCATCCAGCCGCTGCTGCCGGCACAGATAGAAATGCTGCGCATCCGCTGGTGGCAGGCGGGGGCGGAGATCGCGGTGCTGGACATCCCCCGCGCCGTGCTGGAGGCCACGGCCAGCGGCCGCGCCAGCCCGGAGGAAGCCTGGGCCACCGCCTTACCCCGCCCCGCCACCGGCGAGATCCTGCCCGGCAGCCTGGAGCCCGGCGGCATCGCCTGGAACTGGGGGGTGGAGCCGCGCCTGTCGCTGCAACTGGGCGACCCGACCCGCACCCTGCGCTGGCAGGCCGGCGTGGCGGCGGGCGGGCAGGTCGCGCTGGGCGCGGGCTTCCGGCTGGCAGGCAGCGTGCAGCAGGTGCTGCTGGGCAACCTGGACGACGGCCCGCCCTCCGACAGCCGCCTGCCGCATGTCCGCACCGACTATGGCCGCTATGCCGCCGAGGGTAAGACCTCCATCCCCGGCCTTTATGCCGAGCGGATCTGGAACCTGGCGCCCGATGTCTTCGCCCGCATCACGGCGGGATGGCTGGAGCCGATGTTTGGCGGTGCCTCGGGCGAGGTGTTGTGGCGGCCCTTCGACCGCAGCTTCGCGCTCGGCCTGGACCTCAACTGGGTGCGGCAGCGGGATTTCGACGGCGGCCTGGGCTTCCGCAACTACAGCACCACCACGGGGCATCTCTCGCTCTATGCCGACCTGCCCTTCTGGGGCCTTTATGGCGTGGTGCGGGCGGGCAAGTACCTGGCGCGGGACTGGGGTGCCACCTTCGAGCTGGGCCGCCGCTTCGCCAGCGGCATCGAGGTCGGCGGCTTCGCCACCGTCACCAATGTCTCGGCCGCGCAGTTCGGCGAAGGCTCCTTCGACAAGGGCATCTATGTCCGCATCCCGCTCAACCTCTTCGGCGCCGAGAGCCGCGGGCGCGGCGGCGTGCTGATCCGCCCCATCCAGCGCGACGGCGGCCAGCGTCTGTCGGTGGACAATCCGCTGTGGGACGTGACGCGGGACGGGCGGGCGGGCAGCCTGCGGGACGGCATCGCCGGCTTCGCGCGCTGAGGCGGCCGCCTTCCTCCTCACGGCCTCCTGACCGGTCGGGGCTTCCATGGCCGGGAGAGGCTGCCCCATATGGTTGATAGAACAAGAACTGGAGGATCGACATGAACGGCGATGATCTCGCGCGTCGGATCGGGGTTCTGCGGGCGCATGGCCAGGGCCTGTCCAAGCTCTCCCTCATCTGGAAGCACAAGCAGGCCTCCTCCGACACCACCGGGGCGGATTGCGCGAAGGTCGCCCGGGACCCGCTGCGGCGGCTGGAGCCCTTGCGGCGGCGCATGGCGGCCTCGCGCTAGGCGTGCTTCCCGCGCCGGGGTGGCCTTCAGGCGCCCCGGCCTCCCGTTCCAATCGGCATCCTCGCCCGCGGCCTGCTTCGTGCCGCGGAGTGCCGGGTCAGAACAGGAAGCCGATCCAGCGCCCGGCCAGCAGCGCGCCGGTCCAGGCCAGCAGCGAGATCAGGGCCGGCAGGCGCAGACCCGCCCCGGCTTCATTGGTGCCGGCCAGGGCCCGCTTCCAGCCGGGGTTGAGGTGCAGCGCCAGCACATTCAGCAGGCCGAGGCCCACCAGCCCCAGCTTCAGCAAAAAGGCCGGGTTTTCAAGATAGGCCGCCGGCCGCGTACTGAAGAGCAGGAAACCCATGGCCGCCGCCAGGCCCAGCCCGCAGCCCGCCATGCGCCACAGCGGCGGCGCCAGCACCGCCAGCGGCGCCGCGCGGAACAGCCCCAGCATCCGCAGGTCCAGCGTGGCGATGCTGCCCAGCAGCAGCCCAATGCCCAGGATATGGGCCGCGTTCACCAGCGGATAGGCCAGCGCGGATTGCCGCAGCGCCACCGCCACCGGCCATTGCGCCAGCCATTCCACCAGGGCGCGGGCTCAGCCCTGGATGCGGTCGGGGTAGATGTCGTAGCGGCGCTCACCCACCGTGATGCGCACGGCCTTCATCCGCTTCTCCCCGGCCTGGAGAGAGCGGTTGCCCAGCGCAACCACCGTGTCGCCGGGCTTGGCCGAGGCTTCGGTGAAGCCGGCGCGGGCGGTCTGGCCGGGATTGCCCAGCTCGACGATCCAGAGCCCGTCCCGCGCCGTTTCCACCCGCAGCGTTGGGTGCGGCTGGCCGATATAGATCTCGCGGATGGTGCCGCGCAGCTCGTGCTGCTCGCCCTCTGCCCAGGACCAGCCGTGATGCGCGCCGGCGCCGGTCGCCCCCAGCGCCGCGACAACCAGGCCGGCGCCGAGGCGCCGTCCGAACCGGTGCAGAGCCATGATCCTGCCTCCTGCCTGATCGGTGGATAACAGGCATGTAGGCGTGGCGCCGCTGGAATCGATGCGCCGCCGCGTCACGCCTTCGCGGGCTCGGCTGCCCCGAAGGCTTGGCGCAGGGGGGCGATATCCAGCTTCACCATGCCCATCATGGCCTGCATGGCGCGGCCGGCGGCGGCGGTATCGGCATCGCCCAGCATCTCGATCAGCGGTTGCGGCACCACCTGCCAGGACAGGCCGTAGCGGTCCGTCAGCCAGCCGCAGCGATCAGGTTTGCCGCCTTCCAGCAGCCGGTGCCAGAAATGGTCCAGCTCCTCCTGGCCGGCGCAGCGCACGGCCAGGGAGATGGCGGGGGTGAAGCGGTGGTGCGGGCCGCCGTTCAGGCCCAGCAGGCTCTGCCCATCCAGCGTGAAAGGCACCACCAGCGGGCGCCCGGCCGGGTCCGGCCCGGCCTCGCCCACGCGCAGCATCGGCCCGATGCCGGCCTCGCGCCCGGCGGCGCGGAAGACCGAGACATAGAATTCCGCCGCCTCCTCCGCCTGCCCATCGAACCAGAGGCAGGTGGTGAGGCTGGAGAGGGTGCAGGACATGGCTTCAGCCCCCCGCCGGTGCCTTGGCGGCCTCGAAGGCGGCCACGTCCATCCACATCACCTCCCAGATATGGCCGTCCGGGTCCTCGAAGCTGCGGCCATACATGAAGCCGTAGTCCTGGCGCGGGCCGGGGTCGGCGCTGCCGCCGGCGCCGGTGGCCTGCTCCACCATGCCGTCCACCGCCTCCCGGCTCTCGGCGGAGAGGGCGAGCAGCACCTCGGTGCCGGCGCGGGCATCGGCGATGGGCCTCGGCGTGAACTGGCGGAACTTCGGGTGGGTCAGCAGCATGACGTGGATGGCGTCGGAGAAGGTCATGCAGGCGGCGGTGTCGTCGCTGAAGCGCGCATCCTTCACCGCGCCGATGGCCGCGTAGAAAGCCATGGACTTCGACAGGTCGCTGACAGGCAGGTTCACGAAGATCATCCGGGCCATGGTTTCCTCCTTCTGGGGTTCTTGGCGTTGCCGATCAGGCCGCGATTCGGTTATTAAAAGCAACCATGAAGTTATCAAAAGTTACTAAAGAAGCCGGGAGCCCGCAGCGACGCTGGTACGAGGATGCCTGCGCCGCCGCCCATGCCCTGGACCTGGTGGGGGAGCGCTGGGCGCTGCTGGTGATGCGGGAGCTGATGTTCGGTCCCCGCCGCTTCAGCGAATTGCGCGCCAACCTGCCCGGCATCAGCGCCAATGTGCTGACCCAGCGGCTGGAAGGGCTGGAAGCGGCCGGCATCCTGGAGCGCCGCCGCCTGCCGCCGCCCGCCAATGCCCAGGTCTATGCCCTGACCCCCTGGGGGCTGGAGAGCGAGCCGGTCTTCCAGGCCCTGGGCCGCTGGGCCGCGCGCTCCCCCTTCCATGACCCGACGCTGCCCTTCAGCGCCGCTTCCCTGCTGCTGTCGCTCCGCACCATGCTGGACCCGGCACGGGCGGCGGGCATCGAGGCGCGGATCGGCCTGCGGCTGGAGGGACAGGATTACCTGGCGCGGCTCTCCGGCGGCGCCATCGCCATCGCCGCCGGCCCGGCCGAAGGCGCGGACCTGCTGCTGGAAGGCACGCCGCGCGCCATGGCCGCCGCCATCTATGGCGGCCAGCCCTGGGCGGGGCTGGAAGCCGCCGGCGCGCTGCGCATCACCGGCGACCGCGCCCTGGCCGACCGGCTGCCAAGCCTCTTTCCCCTGCCGCCCAAGGCGCCGCCGCCCGCCACCGCCGATTGACAAGCTGCCGCTGCGGCGGCCACAGCCCGGTATGAGGGCCCGCCGCGCCGCCGGGCCCTTGTTTCTGTCCCGCCACTGGTCTCAATCAGGGCGCATAACCTTCCCGCCGGGGAGGGAACTGGGAGCAAACAACACATGCACCGCCGCACCCTTCTGGCTTCCGGCCTGGCCGCCGGGCTGGCCCTGCCCGGCCTGGCCCGCGCCCAGAACACGCCCCTGAAGCTGATCGTGCCCGCCCCGCCCGGCGGCCCCACCGACATCCTGGCCCGCGCCCTGGCCGACAAGGCCCAGGTCTCGCTGGACCGCCCGGTGGTGGTGGACAACCGCGCCGGCGCCGGCGGCATCATCGGCACCGAGGCCGCCGCGCGATCCGCCCCCGACGGCAATACGCTGGTGCTGGGCCACAACCAGACCCATGCCAGCAACCAGTCGATGATGCAGCGCCTGCCCTACCACGTCACCGACAGCTTCGCGCCCGTGGCCAAGCTGGCCACGGTGCACCACGCGCTGGTGGTGCCGGCCAATGCGCCGGACAAGACGCTGGCGGACCTGATCGCGCGTGGCAAGAAGGAGCGGCTGACCTATGCCTCCTCCCAGGCCGGCTCCGCCAGCCACGTGATTTCCGAGACGCTCTCGCGGCGGGAGAAGCTGGACGCCACCCATGTGCCCTATCGCGGCGCCGCCCCGGCGGCGACGGACACGGTGGCGGGCATCGTGAATTTCTACGTGGCCACCTTCCCTTCCGTGGCGCCGCTGGTGCGCGAGGGCCGGCTGCGCGCGCTGGAGGTCGGCGCCCCCGCCCGGCTGAAGGACTTCCCGGAGATCCCGACCGCCGCCGAGGCCGGCGCGCCCTACCTGGCGGTGGATGCCTGGTTCGGCCTTTTCGCCCCCGCCGGCACGGATGCGGCGACGGTGAAGCGCATCGCCGATGCCATGCTGGCCGCCCTGGGCGAGGCCGATGTGGCCGCCCGCCTCGCCGGCGCCGGCTTCACGCCGGACCCGCTGCCGCCCGCCGAATTCGCCGCCTTCCAGCGCGCCGAGGTGGAGCGCTGGGCGGAGATGGTGCGGCTGACCGGCGTGACGATGGAAGGCTGAGCAGGCTCAGAAAGCCGTCTCGACCAGGGAACTGCTTTCCACCGGCAGGCACAGCAGCCGGGCGCCGGATGGCGCGGTAAGGGCCGCCGCCGCCTGCTCGCAGCTGGCCGCATCGGGATAGGTGCGGAAGGCGCGGGACAGGGAGGGTGGCGGCGGCGCCGTCGCGGCGGGTGCCGCCGGCAGCGTGGCGGGCGCGGCCGCGAGGCCGGCTGCCGTGGCCAGCACAAGGATGAATTCGGTCACGGGCATGGTCCTTTCCGCCAGATCGGAAGGGGCCATCGGGCGCCTGCCCGCCGCGCCACGCCACGGAAATGGCTGGATTCTCCAGGCCAGGATCAACAAGGCGCGCCGGGCCGCCGCCGCGCATCCCTCCGCCGCTCCGGCGCATTACGGAGGCAGAACCATGCGATGGGGCGGAGCCCATGCAGGCGCCCGTGCGGGACCTCCCGGAAAAATTGCGGGCGACGCTGATCCTTCTGGGCCTGGGCGGCCAGAAGGAGCTTTGCGCGGCCTTCCGGCGCATCAACCCGGCCACCGGTTTCGACCTGGACCGCTCCTACAAGTGGATGCAGGGGCGCACGCTGCCGCGCTCCCCACGTGTCTATGAGGACTGGGCGCTGGTGCTGGGGCTGGAGCGGCCGGGGAGCTGGCTGGCCGCCTGCAGCCTGGAGGAATTCCTGGACGCCGCCGCCGCCCGCCACCCCGCCGCCACCGCCGCGCTGGAGCGTGCCTCCACCCCGCAGGCCCAGCCTTTGCCGGAAGCCTATCTGCTGGGCCATTACGCCAGCTATTCCCATGCGCAGTCGCCCTATTACCGGGGCCGGCTGATCCGCGGCTCCCTGGTGGTCGAGCCCGCGGCGCGGCGGGCGGAAGGGCTGGTGGCCACCTATGCGCAATCGCTGGTAGTGGGGGCCGTCTTCGCCACCGGCCCGGTGCTGAGCCTCGGCGGCAGCCTGTGCCTGGACCTGCGGATGACCAGCGCCGGCGTGGCGCCGGTGTTTCTCAGCCTCTTCCACCCCACGCCGCCGGGCAGCGCCCTGGCGGGGATGATGTGCCCCACCACGGCCATCGACCCGGCCGGGCAGCCGCCCTACGCCACCCGCATCGTGCTGCTGCGCCTCCGCCCGGGCCAGCGGCCGGAGGCCAGCAACCGCTATCTGGAGGCCGGCGCCGCCAGCCTGCCGGAGGACTTGGCGCAATTCGGCCTGCCGGGGGCGGAGCTGGCGCCGCTGCTGCGGGAATGCCTGGAAGGCAGCCCGGGCGCGCCGGGCTCGGATCACATGCCGGCCGCCGCCTATACCGCCCTGGTGGCGGCCTGCGACCGGCGCTGGCTGCCCTGACCGGCGGCTTCAGCCGGGGGCGGGCAGTTCCACGCTCAGCACGCTGCCGCTGTCGGCTTCCGTCACCAGCAGCGTGACGCCGTCCGGCGCCATGCAGAGCCCGGTGGGGGAACGGCCGAAGGCGCGGCAGTCGATGGCCAGCACCGGCACGCCGAAGGCATCCAGGCCCCAGATCATGCCGTGCCCCGGCTGCGCCACGAAAAGCCGGTCATGCGCATCCACCGCCAGCCCGGCGGGACCGGCGATGCCGCCGGGGGCGCGGAAGAACAGGCCGGTCATGCCGGCCGGCGCATTCTCATCCAGCGCGAAGCGCCAGACCTCGGCGGAGCCCGCCACCGCCAGAAAGGCATGCCGGCCACCACGGCCGAGGGCGATGCCGCGCGGGCCGGGGATGCGGCCCATCAGCCGGTCCAGCCGCCCGTCGGGCCAGAAGCGCCAGAGGCAGCCACCCGCGTCCTGCAAGCCGCTGCGGCCGGAGTCGCTCAGCAGCACCTGCCCGCCGGGGCCGGTGGCCACGGCGCCAAGTCCCTTGAAGCCTTCGCCACCGGCCGTTTCCAGCAGAGGGGCGATGGCGCCGGTGGCGGCATCCAGGCTCATCAGCCCGTGGCGGCGGTCGGCCAGCAGCAGGCTGTCGGCGGGGCCGGTGGCGAGGCCGGCGGGCCAGCCCTCGTATTCCGTCACCACCGGCCACTGGGTGGGCGTGACGCGGAAGACGCGGCCGAAGGCGGTATCCACCGCATGCAGGTTGCCGGCGGCGTCGAAGCAGGGCGCGTCCAGCGCGCTGTCGACCTCCCGCCCGCCGAGATGGGCATCGGCCCAGGCGGTGCGGCGGGGGCTGCGGTGGCGGTCCGGCAGGCGGGAGAGCAGGCGGGGCGAAAGCTCGCGGGGGGCAGGGAAGCTCATGGCGGCGGAAGTGCGCCCGGGGCGGCGGCGCCGCAAGTCCCGCCCGGTCTTGATCGCGACCCCCCTTCCCTTTTGCCGCCGCCTCGTCCGATGATGCTGGCCGAGAAGAAATGCGGGAGCATGTCCATGGCGAAGTTCGGCCTCAGCCAATCCGTGCGGCGCGTCGAGGACCCCAGGCTGCTGAAGGGGAACGGCCGCTATACCGACGACATCTCGGTGCCCGGGCAGTTGCACGGCTACCTGCTGCGCAGCCCGCATGCCCATGCACGGATCGTCTCGATCGACACCAGCGCCGCCCTCGCCATCCCTGGCGTGCATGCGGTGCTGACGGGGCAGGACTGGCTGGCCGATGGGCTGGGGGAGATCCCCTGCGCCGTGCCGCTGAAGAACCGCGACGGCAGCCTGCGCGCCAATACCCCGCGCTACGGCCTGGCGGTGGAGCGGGTGCGGCATGTGGGCGACCCGGTGGCCTTCATTGTCGCCGACACCGTGCAGCTGGCGCGTGACGCGGCCGAGGCGGTGATGGTGGATTACGACATCCTGCCTTCCGCCACCGACCTCGCCACCGCCACGAAGGCCGGGCAGCCGCAGGTCTGGGACAGCGCCTCCAACAATGTCTGCTTCGACTGGGCGGTGGGCGACCAGGCCAGGACCGAGGCGCTCTTCGCCAGCGCCGCGCATGTCACCAAGCTGACGGTGGTGAACAACCGCATCGTCGTGAACAGCATGGAAGGCCGTGCCGCCCTGGCGGAATACGATCCCGCCACCAGCCGCTTCACGCTGCATGCCGGCACCCAGGGCTCCTGGCTGATCAAGGACCTGCTGGGCAAGTCGGTCTTCCACCTGCCGCCGGAGAATTTCCGCGTCGTCACCCCCGATGTGGGCGGCGGCTTCGGCATGAAGATCTTCCTCTACGCCGAATATGCGCTCTGCTGCTGGGCGGCGCGCCGCCTGTCCCGCCCGGTGAAATGGGCCTCGGAGCGGATGGAGGCCTTCCAGTCCGACACCCAGGGTCGCGCCAACCTGACGGAAGGCGAGCTGGCGCTGGACAAGGACGGCAAGTTCCTGGCGCTGCGCACCCGCAACTACGCCGACATGGGCGCCTATCTCTCCACCTTCGCGCCCTTCATCCCCTGCGGCGCGGGCACCAAGGTGCTGGCCAGCGTCTATGGCTTCGAGGCCATCTACGCCAATGTGCTGGGCGTGGTGACCAATACCGTGCCAGTGGATGCCTATCGCGGCGCCGGTCGGCCGGAAAGCAACTACCTGGTGGAGCGGCTGATCGATTCGGCGGCGCGCGAGCTGGGCATCGACCGCATCGAGCTGCGCCGCCGCAACATGGTGCCGCAGAGCGCCATGCCGCATACCACCCCGGTCGGCCAGAACTACGATTCGGGCGACTTCAGCCAGGTGCTGGACAAGGCCATGGCCAAGTCCGACTGGGCCGGCTTCGCGGCGCGCCGCGCGGCCTCCGCCGCCAAGGGGCTGCGGCGCGGCATCGGCATGGCCTATTACCTGGAAGCCACCGGCGGCGACCCCAGCGAGCGCGCCGAATTCCGCTTCGCCGAGGACGGCTATGTCGATGTGCTGGTGGGCACGCAATCCACCGGCCAGGGGCATGAGACGGCCTATGCCATGCTGACGCACCACCAGCTTGGCATCCCCATGGACAAGATCCGCATCCTGCAGGGCGATTCGGATGCCGCGCCCTCCGGCGGCGGCACCGGCGGCGCGCGCAGCTTGTATTCCGAGGGCACGGCGCTGCTCGCCACCGCCGCCACCGTGATCGAGAAGGGCAAGCAGGCGGCCGGCGAGGTGCTGGAAGCGGCCGCCGCCGATATCGAGTTCGAGGGCGGGCGCTTCGGCATCGCCGGCACCGACCGCGGCATCGGCATCCTGGAGCTGGCGGCGACGCAGCGCGCCCGCGCCGTGCGCGGCGAGAGCGCCACCACGCTGGATGCCGCCGAGGTGGCCGCCGTGCCGCATGGCACCTACCCCAACGGCTGCCACATCGCCGAGGTCGAGGTGGACCCGGAGACCGGCCATATCGCCATCGACCGCTACATCGTGGTGGATGACGTGGGCCATGCCATCAACCCGCTGATCGTGCGCGGGCAGGTGCATGGCGGCGTGGTGCAGGGCATCGGCCAGGCGTTCATGGAGCGCACCGTCTATGACCCCGAGACCGGCCAGCTCGTCTCCGCCAGCCTCAACGACTATGCGCTGCCGCGCGCGGCGGATGTGCCCTCCATCGAAGTGGAGCTGGTGGAAATCCCCTGCGAGACCAACCCGCTGGGCGTGAAGGGCGCGGGCGAGGCCGGCGCCGTGGGTTCGCCTCCGGCGGTGATGAACGCGCTGGTGGATGCGCTTTCGGTCGATGGCATCACCCATCTGGACATGCCGGCGACGCCGGAAGTGGTCTGGAAGGCGCTGCACGCCGCCTGAAGCCGGAATGACCGGGGGCGCGGTGCGCCCCCGGCACCGTTACACGCCCTGACATGACGGCGGGGCGAACGGCGCCTAGTCTGGCGCCATGATCGTGACCCTGACCCTCAACCCCGCGCTCGATATCTCCACCACCACCGAGCGCGTAGTGCCCGAGCACAAGCTGCGCTGCGACGTGCCGCGCCGCGATCCCGGCGGCGGCGGCATCAACGTGGCGCGGGTGGTGGATGCCCTGGGTGGCGAGGCCGAGGCGGTGTTTCCCGCCGGCGGCCCCACCGGCCAGGCCCTGCTGGCCACCCTGCGCGGCGGCACCGGGCTGCGGCCCCATGCCGTGCCCATCGCCGGCGAGACGCGGCAGAGCTTCACGGTGGATGAGCGCGCGGAAGGCCGCGCGGAATACCGCTTCGTGCTGCCCGGCCCCGACCTCAGCGCCGTGGAGCTGGATTCCTGCCTGGAAGCGGTGGCGGAACGCGCGCGCGATGCCGCCTTCGTGGTGGCCAGCGGCAGCCTGCCGCCGGGCGTGCCGGCGGATATCTATGCCCGCCTCGGCGCCATGCTGCCGCCGGGCGGCCCGCGCCTGATCGTGGACAGTTCCGGCCCGGCGCTGCGGGAAACGCGCGGCGCCTATCTGATCAAGCCCAGCCTGCGGGAATTGCAGATGCTGGCCGGGCGCGAGTTGCCCGATGCCGCCGCCCGCGTGGTGGCCGCGCGCGGGCTGATGGAGGATGGCATCACGGAGATCGTAGTACTTTCCCTCGGCAGTGACGGCGCCATGCTGATCACGCGGGAGGAGCAGGAGCAGTTCCCCGCCATTCCCGTGCCGGTGCGCAGCACGGTGGGCGCCGGCGACAGCATGGTGGCCGCCATGGCCCTGGCCCTTTCGCGCGGCGAGACGCCGCGCCAGGCGGTGCGCTTCGGCATGGCGGCGGGGGCGGCGGCGCTGCTGCGCCCCGGCACCCAGCTCTGCCGGCGGGAGGACGTGGACCGGCTCTTCGCCACCGCCTGAGGCGCGGCCCTTCCCATGCCTGCCCCGCCTGCCTAACTGGAGGGGCAGGAGGAGACGACCCATGGAACAGCCAACCATTCGCGCCTTCTTCGACGAGCCGACCAACACGGTCAGCTACCTCGTCTGGGACCCCGCCAGCCGCGCGGCGGCGGTGATCGACCCGGTGCTGGGCTGGGACAACCGCTCCGGCGAGGCCGATACCGGCTTCGCCGACCGCATCCTGCAGGCCGCCGCCGGGGAAGGCGTGGAGATCCGGTGGGTGCTGGAAACCCATGCCCATGCCGACCACCTGACGGCAGCCCCCTATCTCAAGGCCCGCAGCGGCGCGCCCATCGGCATCGGCGAGCATATCAAGGAAGTGCAGAAGATCTTCCGCCCGGTCTTCGCCGCCGATGACGTGAAGCCCGATGGCGGCGATTTCGACCGCCTCTTCCGCGACGGCGAGCGTTTCCCGCTGGGCGGGCTGGAGGTGGAGGTGCTGCATGTGCCCGGCCATACCCCCGCCGACATCGCCTACCGCATCGGCGACGATGTCTTCGTGGGCGACACGCTCTTCATGCATGACTACGGCACCGCGCGGGCCGATTTCCCCGGCGGCGACGCGCGGCAGCTTTACCGCTCCATCCAGCGCCTGCTGGCGCTGCCGCCGCGGACGCGGCTCTGGATGTGCCACGACTACAAGGCGCCGGGCCGCGACAGCTTCGCCTGGCAGAGCACGGTGGCCGAGCAGCGTGCCCATAACCCGCATGTGAAGGACGGCAGGACGGAGGAGGAATTCGTTGCCTTCCGCACCGGGCGGGACGCGCAGCTGGCGGCGCCGCTGCTGCTGCTGCCTTCCATCCAGGTGAATATCCGCGCCGGCCGCTTCCCCGAGGCGGAGGCGAATGGCGTGCGTTACCTGCGCATCCCCGTCACGCCCAAGGGCTGGAGCCCAGCATGACCGACAGCACCACCCTGGTCTGCCCGCATTGCGACGCGCTCAACCGCGTCCCCACCGCGCGTCTGGCCGATGGCCCGCGCTGCGGCCAGTGCCACCAGCCGATGTTCCAGGCCAGGCCCGTGCCGTTGACGGAGGAACGCTTCCGCCGCCACGTCGCCCATAGCGGCATCCCGCTGCTGGTGGATTTCTGGGCCTCCTGGTGCGGCCCCTGCCATGCCATGGCGCCGCAGTTCGAGGCCGCCGCCCAGGCGCTGGAGCCCCGCATGCGCCTGGTGAAGGTCTCCACCGAGGAAGCGCCGCGCCTGGCGCAGGAACTCGGCATCCGCTCCATCCCGACGCTGGCGATCTTCGCGGGCGGGCGGGAAGTGGCGCGGCAGGCGGGGGCCATGCCGGCGGGGCGGATCGTCGGCTGGGCCCAGGCGGCGGCGCCCTGAGGGCTCCCGCCTTCCTTCCATCCAGCAGGCATCAGGGATGACATTGCAGGGGCCGCGGCTTTCGCGCCCGCACGATAAGGCTTGCCATCCGATACGCTTCTGTAGCGTTTACATTCCGCTGCGGCGCACAAGCTGTTCAGTGCATCGCCGCAGGCCCGTTGAGGAGCCACATGGCGGAAGGGGCAGGACATGGCGGAACGGAACAGTGAGCTGCCTCCCTCCAGGCATGTCCTCCCGCCAGGCCCGGAGGCGCAGGAGCGGCTGCGTTGGCTGCTCGACAGCGCCACCGACCATGCCATCGTGGCCCTGGATGCCGGGCTGCGGGTGACCTCCTGGAATGCGGGGGCCGAGCGGGTCCTGGGCTGGAAGGCCAGGGAGATCACCGGCGCGCCCTACGAAATTTTCTTCACGCCGGAGGAGCGTGCCGCCGGCATCCCCGCCCAGGAAGCCACCCTGGCCATGGCCGACGGGTGCGCCCCGATCGAGCGGTGGCACCACCGGGCCGACGGCAGCCGCTTCTGGGCCAGCGGCTCGGCCACGGTGCTGCGCGGCCCGGGCGGGCAGCAGGCCGGCCTGCTGCTCATCTTCCGCGACCAGACGCGGGAGCGGCAAGCCGTGCAGGCCTTGCGGGAAAGCGAGGAGAAGCTCCGCTACACCGTCGATCTCAGCCCGCAGATCCCCTGGACCACCGATCCGGCGGGCGGAATCATCGATTTCAGCGCCCGTTGGACCGCCCTCACCGGCCTGACGCTGGAAGAAATCCAGGCCTGGGGCTGGCTGGATTCCATCCATCCCGATGACCGGGAGCGGATCGCCGGCAAGTGGCGGCACAGCCTGGCCACGGGCGCCCCCTTCGACCACGAAGTCCGCATGCGCACCCGCGATGGCTTCCGCTGGTTCCGCAACCGCGCCAACCCGCGCCGGGACCCGGGCGGCCGCATCCTGCTCTGGTACGGCACCAGCGAGGATATCCACGACCGCAAGGGCTCCGAGGCGCGGCTGGAGGCCCTGGTGGAACTGGGCGACCGCCTGCGGGAGCTGCGGGAGCCGGGGGAGATCTCCCACGCGGCGGCGGAGGTGATCGGGCGCACCCTCGGCGCCTCCCGCGCCGGCTTCGCCATCACCAACCCGGCGGAGGCTTCATGGGTGGAGCGGGACTGGACCGACGGCAGCGTCGAGAGCATCGCCGGGCACTGGAACCTGCGCGAGTTCTGGGACGACTACGCCGATTCCATCGGCCCGCTGGAAGGCACCTCCGTCGCCGATACCGCGACCGACCCCAGGACGCGGAAGTCCTACCCGGCGCATCTGGCGCTTTCCGTCCGCTCCTTCATCTGGGCGCCGGTGCTGGAGGGCGGACGGATCGTCTCCTTTCTGTTCGTGCACAACAGCGCCCCCCGGGCCTGGAGCGACGACGAGGTCTCCTTCGCGCGCGGCGCGGCGGAGCGGGCCTGGGCCGCGATGGAGCGCGCCGCCGCCGAGGTCCGCCAGAGCCTGATGACCCTGGAACTGAACCACCGGGTCAAGAACACCCTTTCCGTGGTGCAGGCCATGGCCATGCAGACGGCGCGGGGCTCCGCCAGCCTCTCCAACTTCGGCCCCTCCTTCCAGGCGCGCCTGATCGCGCTGGCGCGCGCCCATGACCTGCTGACCCAGACGGAATGGCGTGGCGTGGCGCTGCGGGATGTCATCGATGCCGCCGTGGTGCGGGACGACGGCATCCGCCTGGACCTCAGCGGCTGCACCGAGAGCGAGGCGCTGGACCCGACCCAGGCGCTCTCCCTGGCCATGGCGCTGCACGAGCTCGCCACCAATGCCACCAAGTACGGCGCCCTCTCGGTTGCCGGCGGCTATGTCAGCATCACCTGCCACGCGGAAGCGGATGGCAGCGCCCAGCGGGTGGAATGGCGCGAGCACGGCGGCCCGCCGGTGGAAGGCCCGCCGTCGCGGAAGGGTTTCGGGATGCGCCTGCTGGAGCGTGGGCTCAGCACGCGGTCCGGAATGACCACCAACCTGGACTTCGCGCGGGAAGGGCTGCGCTGCAGCCTGCTGCTGCAACGCACGGCCACGCCCGAGGCACCTGCCCCTGGCTGAGGCGCCGGCCGCGCCCCGTCAGCTCTGGATCAGCTTGACCTTGCGGCCCTCGACGCCCAGCGCCAGCTTGCCGCCCTTCAGCGCCATGGCCGCCTGCCCGAAGACCAGGCGGCGCCAGCCATGCAGCGCCGGCACCTCCGGCTCCGCCTCGGCAGCGAGGCGCTCCAGCTCGTCGGAACTGGCGATCAGCTTGGGCGCCACGCCATGCTCCTCGGCCTTGGCGGCCAACAGCACCTTCAGCAGCGCCACCAGCGCCGGGGAAGCCGGCGGGCCCTGGCGCGGCTCGCGCGGCGCCTCGGGCAGCTCGCTCTCCGGCAGGGCCTTGGCGGCGGCGAGCGCCGCCAGCAGCCCGGCGCCGGTCTTGCCTTCCGCGAAGCCCTTGCTGATGCCGCGCGCGCGGCTCAGCTCGGCGGTGGTGGTGGGGCTGGTGGCGGCGATCTCCAGCAGCGTCTCGTCCCGCACCAGGCGCTGGCGGGGGATGTTCACGCGCTGCGCCTCCCGCTCCCGCCAAGCGGCGGCGGCGCGGAGGGCGGCCAGGAAGCGGCGGTTGCTGGTGCGGGGCTTCAGGCGCTCCCAGGCCGTCTCGGGGTCCTGGCGGTAGGTGGCGGGGTCGGTCAACTCCGCCATTTCCTCGGCCACCCAGGAGAGGCGGCCTTCCTGCGTCAGCCGCTCCAGCAGCGCGGTATAGACGCGGCGGAGGTGCGTCACGTCGGCGGCGGCATAGGCGATCTGCGCCGGGGAAAGCGGGCGGGCCGCCCAGTCGGAGAAGCGGTGCGCCTTGTCGATGGAGGCGCCGGCCAGGCCGCGCACCAGGCTGTCATAGCTGGCCTGGTCCCCGAAGCCGGCCACCATGGCGGCGATCTGGGTATCGAACAGCGGCCGGGGCGGGGCGCCGAAGCGGATGATGCAGATCTCCACATCCTGCCGCGCGGCATGGAAGACTTTTATGACCTTGGGGTCGGCCAGCAATTCCCCGAGGGGTGCCAGGTCCAGCCCTTCGGCCATGGCGTCGATCACCGCCACGTCCTCGGCGCCGCCGAGCTGCACCACGCAGAGTTCGGGCCAATAGGTCCTCTCCCGCATGAACTCGGTATCGACGGTGACAAAGGGCTCTTCGCGCAGCCGAGTACACAGCGCGGCGAGTTCGTCCGTGGTGGTGATCAGGACAGGGGCGGCGTCCTGGGCCTGCTGACGTCGGCTCATTATGCACAGGTTCTAGCGAAGCCGGGGCCAAGCGCAAAGCGGCCCTCCGGCGGCAAAGGCCACAGCGGCCTTGACAGGCCGCCCTGCCCCGCCCCTTCTTCGCCCGTTTTTACCGTTCCCCGGGGTTTTATTCGCATGCACGCCTACCGGACTCACACCTGCGGCGCGCTGCGCGCCAGCGACGCCGGCCAGACCGCGCGCCTTTCCGGCTGGGTGCATCGCAAGCGCGACCATGGCGGTCTGCTCTTCATCGACCTGCGCGACCATTATGGCCTGACGCAATGCGTCTTTCCCGCCGGGTCCGATGTCTTCGCCGCCGCCGATGCCATCCGGCCGGAAAGCGTCATCACCGTCACCGGTGAGGTCGTGGCCCGTGAGCCCGGCACCGTGAACGACAAGCTGCCCACCGGCGCCATCGAGCTGCGGGTGAAGGCCCTGGAGGTGCAGTCCCACGCCGATGTGCTGCCCATCCAGGTGGCCGGCGAGCAGGAATTCCCCGAGGACCTGCGCCTGCGCTACCGCTTCCTGGACCTGCGGCGCGAGAAGCAGCACCGCAACATCATGCTGCGCGCGGGCGTCATCGCCTCCATCCGCCGCCGCATGATCGACCAGGGCTTCACGGAATTCCAGACGCCGATCCTGACGGCGAGCAGCCCCGAGGGCGCGCGGGACTTCCTGGTCCCCTCGCGCAACCATCCCGGCACTTTCTACGCGCTGCCGCAGGCGCCGCAGCAGTTCAAGCAGCTGGCCATGGTGGCGGGCTTCGACCGCTACTTCCAGATCGCCCCCTGCTTCCGCGACGAGGCCTCCCGCGCCGACCGCTCCCCGGGCGAGTTCTACCAGCTCGACTTTGAGATGAGCTTCGTCACCCAGGAAGACGTCTTCGCGGCGATCGAGCCGGTGATGGAAGGCATCTTCAACGAGTTCGGCGGCGGCCGGAAGGTGACGCCCGCGCCCTTCCCGCGCATCCCCTACGACACGGCGATGCTGGAATACGGCTCGGACAAGCCGGACCTGCGCAATCCGCTGAAGATCACGGATGTGACGGAACACTTCCGTGAATCCGGCTTCGGGCTCTTCTCCAAGGTTGTGGCCGGCGGCGGCATCGTGCGCGCCATCCCGGCGCCGGGCGCGGCCGCGAACCCGCGCGGCTTCTTCGACAAGCTGAACGAATGGGCCCGCGCCGAGGGCGCCGGGGGCCTGGGCTATATCCAGTTCGCCGCCGAGGGCCCCAAGGGCCCCATCGCCAAGAACCTGGAGGCCGAGCGCGTCGAGGCCATTCGCGCCGCCTGCAACCTGCAGCCGGGCGATGCCGTCTTCTTCGCCGCCGGAAAGCGCGACGAGACGCCGAAGTTCGCCGGCAAGGTCCGCACCAAGCTGGGCGAGGAGCTGAAGCTCATCGAGGAAGGCGAGTTCCGCTTCTGCTGGATCGTCGATTTCCCGATGTACGAGCTGAACGAGGAGACCGGCCGGGTCGACTTCAGCCACAACCCCTTCTCCATGCCGCAGGGTGGCCTGGAGGCGCTGAACTCCATGGACCCGCTGGAGATCAAGGCCTTCCAGTACGACATCGTCTGCAACGGCATCGAGCTGTCCTCGGGCGCCATCCGCAATCACCGCCCGGACATCATGATCCGCGCCTTCGAGATCGCGGGCTACGACGAGCAGACGGTGGAAGACCGCTTCGGTGGCATGCTGGCCGCCTTCCGCTACGGCGCGCCGCCGCACGGCGGCTCGGCCCCCGGCATCGACCGCATGGTGATGCTGCTGGCCGATGAGCCGAATATCCGCGAGGTCATCCTCTTCCCGCTGAACCAGCAGGGGCAGGACCTGATGATGCACGCGCCGGCCCCGGTGGAGCCCGCGCGGCTTAAAGAACTCTCCATCAAGCTGGATTTGCCGCCGACCAAGGGTGCGGTGGCGCCGAAGGCACCCTAACTCTCCGGAGCAAACGGACTGAAGGAGCATACGGCCATGCGGCTGCGCGACCTGCTTGGAACCACCGCCATGGCGGCCGCCCTGGTTCTGGGCCTCGCCACACCTTCCGGGGCCCAGGCCCCGGCGCCCGCCGCGACGCCCAATGCCACCCAGGCCACGCCCATCGAGGGCGCGCAGGCCATGGCGGCCCACCGCGCCGCCTACCGCCTCAGCCTGAACAGCACCCGCCCCGACGGGCAGGTGGTCCAGGCCCAGGGCGCCATGCTTTTCGAGGTGCGGGATGCCTGCGACGGCTGGACCACCCGCCAGCGCCTGACGCTGAACGTGGTGGACAAAGCGGGGGACACGGTGGACACCGGCTCCGACTATTCCACCTGGGAGAGCAAGGACGGCAAGCGCCTGCGCTTCACCCTGACGCAGATGGCGCAGGGTGCCGTCACCCAGCGCGTCTCGGGCGAGGCGGAGCTGGATGGGGACAAGGGCGGAACCGTGCGCTACGAGCAGCCGGAGGTGCAGGAGATGACCCTGCCCCCCGGCACCATCCTGCCCATGGCGCATACCATCCGCACCCTGGCCATGGCCAAGGCCGGGCAGAAGATGCTGAACGTGCCGCTCTTCGACGGCACCAATGACGACGGCGCGCAGGACAGCACCACCATCCTCTCCCCCTGGACGCCGCCGCTGGCCGATCCGCGCTTCCCGCTGCTGGCCGACCAGGCCAGCGCGCGGATGCGCATCGCCTTCTTCGACCGCGATGCCTCGGCCGGGGCCAGCACGCCGTCCTACGAGGTCGGGCTGCGCTACTTCGCCAATGGCATCGCCGACGAGATGAAGATGGATTTCGGCGACTTCATCATGAACGGCCAGCTGGAGAAGCTGGAACCGCTGCCGCACGACTGCTGAGGGCGGCGCGGGGCCCGTGCCACCGGCCGGGCCCCGCGCGCCGCTTCGCGCTTAATAGCTTTCGAAGATACGGGTGAGCTCGGCCGGGTCGCGCGTCACGGTCAGCGCCAGGGCCAGCAGGATGCGCGCCTTCTGCGGCGTCAGGTTGTCGGCGGAAAGGAAGCCGTCCCGCCCCATCCGCTCCCCGATCACGACGCGGCCGCTGCCGACGCGGGTGGATTGCACCACCACCACCCCGGAGGCCATGGCCTGCCGCAGCGCCTCCACCTCCGCCGGCGTGCCGGAGCCGGGGGCGAAGCCGGCACTGACGATGCCCTGCGCCCCCGCCGCCACGAAGGCGCGGATGGCGGTGCCATCGGCATCGGCATGGGAATAGGCGATATCGACCCGCGGCAGGGCCGGCAGGCTGCGGATGTCGAATTCCGTTTCCGGCGCCACGCGGCGCAGCGGGCGGCGGTAGAAGGCGACGCGGTCGCCATCCGCATGGCCCAGGGCACCGAAATCCGGCGTGCGGAAAGTCTGCAGGCGCCAAGTGGAGGTCTTGCTCACGTCCCGCGCCGCGTGGATCTCGTCATTCAGCAGCACCAGCACGCCCAGGCCCCGCGCCGCCGGGCTGGCGGCCACCCGCACCGCGTTCAGCAGGTTCATGCCCATGTCGGAGGAGAGCGCCGAGGCCGGGCGCTGCGCCCCCACCATCACCACCGGCACCGCCACCTTCAGCGTCAGGGACAGCAGATAGGCGGTTTCCTCCATCGTGGAGGTGCCATGGCCGATGACGATGCCGGCGAGCTCCGGCTCCGCCGCCACCAGCCGCTCGCATTCCAGCGCCAGGGCGCGCCATTCCTTGAAGCCGATATGGGAGGAGATCACCGTGCTGAAGGGCACGGGAAAGACATCCGCGACCTGCACCAGCTCCGGCACGCGGGCCAGGATGGCGGCGGCATCCAACACCTGGCCCGCCACACCATAGTCCTGGATATCCAGCGGCCCCCGCCCCAGCGAGGCCATGGTGCCTCCGGTGCCGATGAAAGCGATGCGGGGTGCGCGTCTGTCCATGCCTAACCTGCCTGCGGTCCGGGAACCCCAGGCTTAGCACAAGGCGGGCTTCAGCGCGCGGCGGCGGTCGTCAGGGTCGGCGCGGCCTCGGGCAGCGCCATGCGGGTCACCATGCTGGAATGCATCCAGCCCTCGGCCGAATCTGAACCGACCTGCAGCCAGCCGCCCGGCGCCTCGGCAAAGACGCGCAGGCTGGCGCCGCGCTGCACCACCCGCAGCACCTCGCCACCCGGCCGCGCGCGCAGATTGCCGTTCTGGCGCATCGCGATGCCGCCGCGGGCCTGGGCAGCGACCTGGGCGGCCTCGGCCTCCATCCGCGCCACCTGGGGCGGGGCCGGCGGGGCCAGGGTGCGCAGGTCGGCCGGAATGGGGGGCAGGCGCGGCGGCGCCGTGAGGCGCTGGGTGACCTGGGCCGCCTTCTCGGTACAGCGGCTGCGGGTTTCGACATAGACACGGGTGGCGGAAACGTCATCGGTGGCGACATGCTGCTCCACCGCCGGCACGGCTTCCGCCGCGCCTTCCGGATGCAGCGTCACCAGGGACACGAATGGCGCCTTCTGGCCGCCCTTCAGCGCCACCTGGCCGCAGACCGCCACCGTGGCCGCATCCGCCTGCGGGAAGGTCTCCACCTGGCTGATGCTCAGTTCGCCGCGCAGCGCCTCGCGCAGCTTGGCCTCGGCCAGTTGCCGTGCCTCGTTCGCCTTGCCGATGGGGGCATTCTGGGCCGCCTGGGCCTTGGGGGCGGCGTCGTCGCAGCCGGAAAGAGCCATGGGCAAGGCCAGCAGCACCATCAGGCCGGCCATTCCGGTCCACGGTTTGGATGTCACGAAACGCCTCCCTGCATTGGCCCGCGGCCCAAGGGCCCGATGGCGTACAAACCCGGGATGCAGGGGGACGGTTGCCGGAAAGGCGTAACCGGCGGCGTCGCGCATCACAAAAAGCGCGGCGCAGCCTGACAGAAGCCGATTCTAGCGGGAGGGGCTGTGGCGGTCCAGCAAAGCCTCAGGCAGCCGCATGGCATGCGCCGTCCAGGTCCAGACCAGCCAGCATTCCACCGGACGGTCGGGCCAGATCTGCTGCAGCAGCGCCCGGTAGGCCGCCATCTGCCGCAGATACAGCGGCTGCACCCCCTCCAGCGCCTGCGGCGGCGGGCGGTTGGACTTGTAGTCCAGCACGATCACCCGGTCCGGCCGCACCGAGAGCCGGTCCACCTGCCCCACCAGCCGCACGCCACCGCTGATGCCGGCGATCGGCGCCTCGGCCAGCGAGCCAGGGGCGAAGGCATCGGCCAGATCCGGGTGTTCCAGCAGCGCCAGCACTTCTTCGAGTGTCGCCGCCTGTTCCTCCGGCGTCAGGCCCTGGCCGGGGCGGGAGAGAAAGGCGGCGCCGACGCGGCGGCGCTCGCCCGCCGGGTATTCCGGCAGGTGCTGCATCAGCGCATGGATCATGCGGCCGCGGCGGAAGCGGCTGCCGGCGGGGTCGGCGGCGCCATGCGGGGCGGAGACGGGCGTCTCCTCCTCCCCCGGCAGGGCGGAGGGCGTGTAGGTCAGCAGCGCGCTTTCCGCTGGCGGCGGGCGGCTGGCCCAGTCCGGCGGCACCTGCGGCACCACGGCGCCGGCATGGCGGGCGGCGGGGCGTGGCGGCGCCGTCTGCTCGCTGGAGAACCAGCGCAGCGGGCCATCGAAGCTGGCGGCGGGCGGGGCGCCAAAGGCGGTGGGCTCAAAAGCCGTCTCCTGCACGCCGGGGAGGCGCGAGAAGCCCTGGGCCACCAGGTCGTACCAGCTGCCGGGCTTGGGCTCGCCGGGGGCGCAGACCAGCAGCCGGTCCTCCGCCCGCGTCAGCGCGACATAGAGCAGGCGGTTTTCCTCGGCCTCGCGGGCCAGGGCATCGGCCTCGGCCAGCTCGGCCCAGGCGGGGGCATGCAATTCCTTGCGCGGGGCCCAGAAGGGCAGCGGCGGCTCGGCCTCGCTCCAGCGCAGGGTGTCGCGGTTCAACCCGCTGCCGATATCCGGCAGGATGACGACGGGGGCCTGCAGGCCCTTGGCGCCATGGGCGGTCAGCAGCCGCACGGCATCGACGCCGCTTTCCGCCTCGCGCTTCACCAGGGCACCGCCGCGCCGCAGCCATTGCACAAAGCCCTGGAGGCTGGGCGGGTGACGGGATTCGTAGGTGAGCGCGGCGTTCAGCACCTCGTCCAGCGGGTCGGCGGCATCGGGGCCGAGGCGGGCCAGCAGCCGGGCGCGGCCGCCATGGATGCCCAGCACCTCGGCCAGCAGGGTATGCGGGGTGTGCAGGTCCGTCTGGTCCGCGAGGTCGGCCAGCCATTCGGCGGCGCGGCCCAGGGTGGTGTCCTGGCCGCGTTCGGCCAGCACGCGCCACCACAGCGGCTGTTCCCGGCCATGGGCGATGCGGAAGAGTTCGTCTTCCGTCAGGCCCACCAGCGGGCTTTTCAGCACGGCGGCCAGTTGCAGGTCGTCCTCGGGCAGCAGCAGCACGTCCAGCAGGGCCAGCAGGTCCTGCACCGCGATCTGTTCCACCAGTTGCAGCCGGTCCACGCCGCCGCAGGCGATGCCCTGCTTCTTCAGCGCCGCCACCAGCAGGTCGGAAAAGCCGGTGCGGCGGCGCAGCAGCACCAGGATGTCGCCGGGGCGGATCGGCCGGTTGCCCTGGGAGGGCAGCGTTTCCTCCCGCACCATGCGGGCGATGCGGGCGGCGAGGCTCTCGGCCAGCAGGGCGGCGGCATTGGCCTGGCCGACCGCTTCCTGCGGCACCTGCCAGGGCTCGGGCGTCTCGCGCGGCGGCTCAGCCATAGGGGGCCAGATCTCGACAAGTCCGGCCTCGCCGATCCGGTCGGCGCGGTGGGCCAGTTGCGCGTCATCCCCCACCACGCCGCGCCGGGCGGGGCCTTCGGCGAAGACGGCATCCACCAGCGCCAGCACCGGCGCGGTGGAGCGGAAGGAGACCTGCAGCGGCACGGCCTCGAAGCGCGCGCCGGCGCGCGGCACGGTGGTGGAGAAATGCGACTGCCAGCGGGCGAAGCCGGCGGCATCGGCACCCTGGAAGCCGTAGATGGACTGCTTTTCGTCCCCCACCGCGAAGATGGAGCGGATGCCTTCATCCCGCGTGCCGGAGCCCGCGAAGAATTCCTCCGCCAGCTTGGCGGCGATGTCCCACTGGGCGGGGTTGCTGTCCTGCGCCTCGTCCAGCAGCAGGTGGTCCAGGCCGCCATCGAGCTTGTAGAGCACCCAGGCGCTGCCGGGGTCGGTCAGCAGGCGCTGGGCGGCGGCGATGAGGTCGTCGAAATCCACCGCGCCGGCACGGGCCTTGCGGGCGGTATAGGCTGCCAGCACCGGCTGGGCGAGCGCCAGCAGCGACAGCGAGGCCGCGTGCAGCCGCCAGCCGCGCCGGGTTTCCTCGAATGCGAAGACGCGCTCGGCCTCGGCGCGCAGGATGCCGATGGTCTCGTTGAAGGCGTCCTTCAGCCCGCCCTTGGTGGCGAGGGAACGGTCGGCATAGGGCTTGCCGTCATTGGTGAGGAAGCAGGACTTCCAGTCGTCCCAGCGCGCCAGCCGGGCATCGGGCGGCAGGGCCAGCCAGGCCTTCAGCGTGGCGCCGCGGCGCTTGTCGTTGTCGTTGCCGCTCTGGCACAGCAGGGCGGCGGCGCGGTCCAGCGCCGGGGGAATGCCTTCCACCGCTTTGGCCAGCGCCTCGGCTTCCGAGCCGCTGGCGGGCAGCGCGAGGCGGCGGCGCAGCACGGCATCGCAGCCGGGCACACCGCCCGCCGCCGCGATGGCGCCGGCCAGCCGGTCCCGGTGCTTCACCAGTGCCGCCAGGGTCTGGGAAAAATCCTCGGGGCTGCCAAGGCCGGCGATGGCCTCCACCGCCTCGGCCGGCAGGCGACCGGAGGCCAGGGTGCCCTCGCGCGCATCGGCCAGCATGGAGGCGGCATCGGCTTCCTCCACCAGGGTAAATTGCGGCGGCAGCCCGGCTTCCAGCGGGAAGGAGCGCAGCACCGACTGGCAGAAGGCATGGATGGTGGCGATGCGCATGCCGCCGGGCTGGTCCAGCACCTCGGCGAAAAGGGCGCGGGCGCGGGTCAGGGCGGCGGCATCCGGGCGCTGGCCGGTCAGGGCTTCCAGGCTGGCGGAAAGCGGCGCATCACCGGCCACCGCCCATTCGCCCAGGCGGCGGGCTAGGCGCGTGGCCATCTCGGCCGCCGCGGCCTTGGTGAAGGTGAGGCAGAGGATGCGCCCGGGCTTGGTTTCCGGCCGCAGCAGCAGGCGCAACACCCGGTCGGTCAGCACCTTGGTCTTGCCCGAGCCGGCGGAGGCGCCCACCCAGGCCGAGGCCCTGGGGTCGGAAGCGCGGCGCTGCGCGGCCTCGGCTTCGGCGCGCGGGGTCAGGAGGGTCGCGGAGGAAGGGGCCATGGCCGCCCCATGATCGGGCCGGATGGCGGGCGCGTCCAGCACGCAGGAGCGCGGGCGGCCATGGCGGGATGGCATGACGGCCATGGACAGGGCGGGCCGGCCGGCTCATTCCAGCGGCAACCGGAGGCGATCCGGCCGAGTATCTCTGCCGAGACTCCATGCTGAAGGCGATATCGTGACCTCCAAACACCTTCCCGGCGCCGAAGACGCGGATGAGGCCGAGGGCCCGGAGCAGCCGCATGTGCTGACGCGCGAGCGGCTGATGACCAATTCCCTGGACGAGATGGTGCGGGGCGCCTTCGGCGCCCAGCTCATGAGCGAAACGGACCGCGCGCGTTCCCTGCACGAGACGCTGGAACAGCGCCCGCCCGGCAGCGGTCCCGTCTGGCTCTTCGGCTATGGCTCGCTGATCTGGAACCCGACCATCCATTACGCGGACAGCCGCTTCGCCCGGGTGGAGGGCTGGCAGCGCGCCTTCTGCCTTTCCACCCCCGTCGGCCGCGGCACGCCGGAAAACCCCGGGCTGGTGCTGGCGCTGGATGAGGGCGGCTATTGCGAGGGCGTGGCCTTCCGGATCGAGGAGGCGGTGCTGGTGCAGGAACTCTCGCTGATCTGGCGGCGGGAGATGCTGACGGGCGCCTATATCCCGCGCTGGCTGCCGCTGCATGACGCGGAAGGCAAGGTCTTTGGCCAGGGCATCGGCTTCGTCGTCAATCGCGCCGGGCCGCAATATGCCGATCTCACGGAGGCGGATGTGGTGCGGCGCCTCGCGACGGCCGTCGGGCATCTGGGGAGCGCCGCGGATTACCTGCGCCAGACGCATCGTGGCCTGCGCCGCCTGGGCATCCGGGATGCGCTGCTGGACCGGCTGCTGCCACTGGTGGCGCAGGCGCAGGAACGCACGGGCTGAGGGTGGCCGCGCCGCCTGCCAGGAATGTCCGGGGCGGTCGTTCGTCATGACAACCTTCACCTCGGCTGAGCATCTTTGAAAGGCGGGGGAAAACGGAATCCTCCCCCGCTCTCCCGGCCCGCCATCTCCCGAAGGACGCAGGCAGCATCACGCAGGCTTGAATCTTCCCGCCCCGGCATATGGCCTTTGATGCGAGGCAAGCGCATCGAGGAGTGCGTGGGGGCGAATGCCGGCCAATGTATGCGCAGCGCAGTCCGGAAGTCCGATCTGGCGAAGGCTGGCGCAGGCAGCGGCCTGCCCTGCTCTTGCTGCACTAAGCTTGGCTGGCTGTGACGCCCCGCTCAGCCCGGCAGTCCCGTTCCTTGGCGCCTATTTCCCCTTCTGGCTCATCTGTGCCGCCACCGGTGTCCTCGGCGCCGTGGTGCTGCGCGTCATCTTCGTGAAGATCGGCATCGATGAGCACCTGCCGCTGCGGCTCCTCGTCTATGCATGCCTCGCGGCCATCATGGGCCTTGCGCTGGCGCTTGCCCTGTATGGGCGCTGACAGATGGCGCGATCAGCCTATTCCCGCCGCCACTCCCTCCCCGGCCTCGTCGTTGCCGGGCTGATCATCGCAGGCGCCATCGCCGCCTGGTGGTTCTACAGCCGGCGCGCCGACAGCAATCCGCTGTCCCAGGATGCCGTGCTGACCGCGAGCATCGTGAACGTCGCCTCCAGCGTGCCGGGCCGCATCGCCACCCTCGCCGTGACGGAGGATCAGAAGGTCGCGAAGGGCGAGTTCCTGTTCGAGATCGACCCCGTTCCCTTCCGCCTCGCCGTCGACCAGGCGCGCGCCGACCTGCGGATGGCCGAAGCCGCGCGCAGCGCGCAGCAGCGGGCGATCAGCGCCGAGGAATCCAACGCCGCCATCGCGACGGATCAGGTGGCCCGCGCGCGGACCAATCTCGCCCTCGCCGAGCAATCGCTCGCGCGGCTCACGCCGCTGCAGCGCAGGGGCTATGTCTCGGCGCAGCAGGTCGATGACGCCCGCACGGCCCGCGACGACGCCCGCACCAGCCTCGCCCAGGCGGTGCGCCAGGCGGAGGCGGCCAGCAGCCTCGTCAGCACGCTCGATGAATCGGAGGCGCTGGTGGATGCGCGCCGCGCCGCCCTCGCCCTCGCCGAGCGCAGCCTCGCCAATACCACCATCCACGCGCCCCATGACGGCCGCGTGGTGGGGCTCACGGTCTCGACCGGCGAGATCGTGGTGCCGGGCCAGTCCGTCTTCACGCTGATCGACACGGGGACCTGGTATGCCAGCGCCACCTTCCTCGAGACCGAGCTACCCGCCATCGCGGTGGGCGACTGCGCGCGCGTCGTCGTGCTGGCCGACCGCTCCGTGCGCATCGCCGGGACGGTGGCGGGCACCGGCTGGGGCGTCATCTCCGAGGATGTGGTGAACCTGCCGCGCGGCCTGCCCTATGTGCCGAAATCGCTCAACTGGGTGCGCATCATTCAGCGCTTTCCCGTGCGGATCCGCCTGATCGAGCCGCCGGAGGTCCTGATGCGGATCGGCGCCTCGGCCGTGGCGGTCGTCCATCATGGCGAGCAGTGCTGACCATGGATGCAACGGCCCCCCGGCGGCGCTCTTTCCTCGCGCGGGCGGTTTCCGACCTCGCGCCCTTCCCGGGGCGGGCGGCGCTCACCTGGAGGATCGCGCTGCTCTGTGCGATCGTTGGCGCGGCCGCGATTATGTATGAGATCCCGGAAGCCGCGCTGAGCTGCTACCTGGTCATCTTCCTGATGAAGCCTGACCCGGTCGAGACCATCGGCGTCGCATTCGGCCTCATCGGGCTCGCGACCATCGTCCTGGTCTGCGTCGTGCCGCTGATCAACGCCACGGTCGATTCCCCGCTGCTGCGGATGCTGGCCATCGCGGTCGTCTCCTTCGCCTTCCTGTTCCTGGGCGCGGCGAGCCAGCTCGGCGAGATCGGCGGCGTCATCGGGCTGATCATCGCCTTCATCCTCACGCTGATCAGCATGGCGCCGGCCGGCGACGTGGTGACCTACGCATTGCGCTCCGCCTGGAGCCTCGCCGCGATGCCGATGGCGCTGATGATCGCGTTCAACCTCATCCTGGGCCTCTCGCCGGTGCGGCTGCTGCGTGACAGGCTGCACCAGCGCCTCGCCACGGCCGCGGCGGCCATCGCCTCCGGCGCTCCTGGTCGGCACGAGGCGCTTGGCGAGATGCTGCGCGCCGACAACGCCGCGCTGGAGCAGATGGCGGGCTTCGTCAGGCTGCTCGCGCTCGCCGGCAGGCCGCAGGCCGCGCAGATCGCGCGCGATGTCCGCGCGTCCTGGCGGCTCATCCTCGCGACCTCCGCCCTGCCGGAAGACCTGGACGCCGCGCGCCGCGATGCCCTGACCGCCGCGATACGCCGCAGCATGGAAGCGCTGGAAGCCGGCGAGACGCCGCCGCCGCCCGGCCCCGCCCCCGTTCCGGCGACCGAGGCCGAGCAGGCCATCCTGGCCGCCCTCGCCACCATCGGCGGCGGGCCGGAGCCCGAGACGGTGGCGGCGCCGAAGGCGCCCTTCCTCGTGCCCGATGCCTTCTCCAACCCCGGATATCAACGCTACGCGCTCAAGACCACAGCCGCGGCGATCATCTGCTACGTCGTCTATACCGGGCTCGACTGGCAGGGCATCCATACCGCGATGGTCACCTGCTACGTCGCGGCGCTCGGCTCCACGGGGGAGACGGTGCACAAGCTCGGCCTGCGCATCATCGGCTGCCTGATCGGCGCGGCGATGGGCGTCGGCGCGGTCCTGTTCGTCGTGCCGCATCTGGAGACCATCGGCGGGCTGATGGCCCTGATCTTCGCCGGCATGCTGGTGGGCGCCTGGGTCTCGACCGGCGACGAGCGCATCTCCTATGGCGGCGTGCAGATCGCGCTCGCCTTCCTGCTCATCGTGCTGCACGGCTTCCGGCCCAGCACCAGCCTCGACGCGGGCTCGGACCGCATCATGGGCATCCTGCTGGGCAATCTCGTCGTCTATCTCGTCTCCACCCGCATCTGGCCCGTCTCGGTCGAGGGTGCCGCGCGCGCCCATCTCAAAGCCGCGCTCGCCGGGCTGGCGCGCCTCGCCGCGCTGGCGCCGGAACGCCGCCCCGGCGGTGTCCCCGACGCCGCGCTGGTGGCGCAGGAGGCTGGCAAGGCGGATGAGCTGCTCGCCCTGATGCCGTTCGAACCGGCGGCCATACGCGCGGCGCCGAGGACCCAGGCCGCGCTGCGGGACGCCAGCGCGGAGATTGCCGCGCTCACCCGGGACATCTATCTCAGCCGGGAGCCGCTGCCCGGTGTCGCGGCGCGCCTGCGGCAGTTCAGCGCGCGGATCACCGGGGGCGAGGATGCCCAGGACACGGACGGCACCGACGGAGCGCATCCGCTCCATCGCCAGCTCGACCGGCTCCAGACGGCGGTGGCGGTCTGATGCGGCGTTGCGCCGCCTTCCTCTGCCTGACGCTGGCGCTCGCCGCCTGCGCGGAGGACGCCGTGAAGCTGGCCTCGCCCAGCCCCGAGACGCCGTGGCGGCCGGCTGGCAGTGAGAGCCAGGCCTGGAACGCGCAGGGCGGAGGTAAGGATTTCGGCGTCCCGCCCGACCCGGTGCTCGCGGTATTACCGGCGAGGCCGGATATCGACCTCAACCCCTCCTACCGCCTGCCGGAACTGATCGACATCGCGCAGCGCAACAACCCCGCCACGCGTGGTGCCTGGCAGCGGGCGCGCGAGGCCGCGCTCGCGGTCGGGATGGTGGACGCGACCTTCCTGCCGGTCATCACCGCCAATGTCATCGCTGGCCGGCAGACCACCTCCACGCCGCTGCAGTTGCCGATCGGTTCACGGCGCTATTTCGACACGACGGTGGATGGCGTCTCACCTTCCATCGCGCTGCAATGGCTGCTGTTCGATTTCGGGCGCCGGGCGGCACTCGCCGAGGCCGCGCGGCATGCCGCCCTGGCGGCGAATGTGCTGTTCAACGGCGAGCACCAGAGGCTGATCTTCAACGTCACCCGCGCCTACCATGTCCATGCCGCTTCCGCGGCGCGGGCGCGCCTTGCGCGCGAGGCGCTGCGCAACAGCATCGCCATCCGAGGCGCGGCCGAGGCGCGGCTCGCCAGCGGCCTCGGGAACACCGTGGAAGTCGCGCAGGCCCGCCAGCAGGTCGCGCAATCCGAGTTGCGGCGGGTGCAGGCCGATGGCCAGGAACGCAGTTCCTATCAGGTGCTTCTGCTTGCCATGGGTGTCAATCCGATGCTGCGGCTGAAGATCAATACCGGCGACCAGCCCCAGCTTCCCGACGCACCGGACGTCCCCATCGACGACATGATCAGCCTGGCCCTGGCGCGGCGGCCCGATGTGATGGCGAGCTACCAGGCGATGCTGGCGAGCAAGGCCGGCATCGCGGCGGCACGCGCGGAGTTCTTCCCCAATGTCTTCGTCGCGGGGGCGCTCGCGGCCGGGCGGAACAACTTCGAGGCCGGCGGCCTGCCGACGATCGGCCAGCAGGCGACGGGGACGGGTGTGCTGCTGGGCGCGACGGTGCCGCTCTATGATTCCGGCCTGCGCGCCGCGCGGCTGAAACAGGCGGAGGCGGGCGCGGCAGCGGCTGAGAGCACCTTCCGGCTGACGCAGAACGTGGCGGTGAGCGAGATTGTCACGGCGGGCAACATGCTGCGCACGGCGCTCGAATCATATCGCGCCGCCGGTGCCCTGGCCGGGGCGGCAAAGGTCACCTATGACGCGGCTCTCGCGGCCTACAGGGGTGGGGTCGGCACGGTCACGGCGGCGACGGCCGCCGACACTGGGCTGCTGGACGCGCGGCAGGCCCAGGCGGATGCACATGCCGCGGCGACCGTCGGGGCGGCGAACCTGGCATTCGTCCTTGGCGCCCTGACCTCAGCCGATGCCGTTCCTTGAACGTGCCGGGCTGGAGTTGCAGGTTTACAGGGATCTGGAGTGCTCCCCATCAAACTGAACAGGCAGCTGGCGCTCGGCTCATGCTGGGCATGAAAATTCCGCCTGCGGAGCGTGGCTCTGCGGCGGTGCTGTGTGTTGCTGGTGAT
>NZ_RFLX01000050.1 GCF_003696345.1 Teichococcus wenyumeiae
TTGGTCCTCGTCGCTTGCTGATCCATCAAACACCTCCAGCTCAAACTTTGCCTCTGGGTGTCCACGGAAGCCAAGGAGGATCAGCCAGCGAGTACCGCGCCGCGCGGGCACGGGCGTTCAGCGTCTGGTTCGAAGTCAGCGGGCTCGCCGAGCCGGCCTGATCGCCCTTGATCCGGCTGCCCATCCGTCCGCCTCCCGCGCCGTGGTCAGCAAGTTGACGATGCCGCGAACACCATCTTGGCCAGCAGGATTGTTTCTGCGCAAATAGGCCGGACATCTGATAGCAAGCGATACGGTCACAAGTCTGCACGTGCCTGGCAAGCGGGAGGCCGTCCACATCTGCAATCTCTACAGCATGACCAGCAACAAGGCCGCCATCCGCGATGTGGCACGGGCCATGCGGGACAGCGTGGGCAACCTGCCGCCATTGCCGGGGATCTACCCCGACTATGCCGCGCCCATCGTGCGCAGCGGGCAGGATGGTGAACGCGAGCTGGTGATGGCGCGCTGGGGCATGCCCTCGCCTGCCTTCGCGCTGGAGAACCGCAAGACCGACCCTGGCGTAACCAACATCCGCAACACTAAGAGCCCGCATTGGCGACGCTGGCTATCCCCGGAACATCGCTGCCTGGTACCGCTGACCAGCTTCAGCGAGAATGATCGGGGGCCTGATGGTAAGCCACTGCCGATCTGGTTTGCTTTGTCCGAGGAACGCCCCCTCGCCTTCTTCGCCGGGATCTGGACCAACTGGACCAGCGTGCGGAAGCTGAAGGAGGGCGAGGTGACGGCTGACTTGTTCGGCTTCCTGACCACGGAGCCGAACGCCGAGGTGGGCGCCGTCCACCCCAAGGCCATGCCCGCAATCCTAACCCACCCTGACGAGTGGGACACATGGCTGGAGGCGCCGTGGGCAGAGGCCAGCATCCTGCAGCGGCCGTTGCCGGATGGCGCCTTGCAGGTTGTAGCGAGGGGCGGCCGGCAGGACGGTGGCCGCTGATCGAGGCGAATGTCCCGCGGTCACGGTTCTGTCGAAGTTTAGAACCATGATGCGCTTGAGGTTCCCGCACAGAAGTGCTGAGACCCCCCAGCTCACTCCAGTCCCGGCTAGGCTGCCGGCCTTTGGTATCCAGATGAACCCTTCCAATCCAGCGATCGGCAAAGACACCTACGAACTTCTGATCCACGGCCTGACGGACTACGCCATCTACATGCTGGCGCCGGATGGACGGGTGATCAGCTGGAACCCGGGTGCTGAACGGATCAAGGGCTATACGGCCGACGAGATCATCGGTGAGCACTTTTCGCGCTTCTATACCGAAGAGGACCGGGCAGCCGGTGCCCCCGCAAGAACCCTGATCACCGCCGCCGAGGCAGGCCGCTTCCATACCGAGGCCTGGCGCGTTCGGCGCGACGGCAGTCGCTTCTGGGCCAACGTTGTAGTCGACCCGATCCGCCAGGCCGGCGAGCTCATCGGCTTTGCCAAGATCACGCGGGACATGACGGAGCAGCGCCAAGCCCAGCTCGCCGCGCTCGAGAGCGAGCGCCGGTTCCGCCTGCTGGTCCAGAGCGTCACCGACTACGCCATCTTCATGCTGAACTGCGAAGGGTACGTTTCGAATTGGAATGCCGGTGCTGAGCGTATCAAGGGCTATGCCGAGCCTGAGATCGTCGGGTGCCATTTCTCCCGGTTCTATACCTCCGAGGATTTGGCCCAGGGCGTGCCTATGGTGGCATTGGAGACGGCCCGTCGGGAAGGGCGGTTTGAGGCCGAGGGCTGGCGGGTCCGCAAGGATGGTGAGCGTTTCTGGGCCAGCGTGGTCATCGACGCCGTGTATGACAACGGGCGGCTGGTGGGTTTCGCCAAGATCACGCGCGACCTGACCGAGCGCCGTCAGGCACAGCTCGAGCTGGAACAGTCCAGGGAGCAGCTGTTTCAGGCGCAGAAAATGGAAGCCGTAGGGCAGCTGACGGGCGGCCTGGCGCATGACTTCAATAACCTTCTGGCCGGCATCAATGGCAGTCTGGAACTGCTGAGCGCGCGTATCACCCAGGGGCGGTACAAGGACCTCGATCGTCTCGCCACGATGGCACAGAGCGCTGCGACGCGGGCGGCGACGCTGACGCACCGGCTGCTGGCTTTTTCGCGCCGGCAGACATTAGATCCTCGCCCGACTAATGTGAACCAGTTGGTCGCAGGAATGGAAGAACTGATCCGTCGCACCATTGGCCCGGCGGTGGAGCTGCGGGTTACAGCCGCGGCCGGGCTCTGGCCGACGCTGGTGGATCAAAACCAGCTGGAAAACGCACTGCTGAACCTGTGCATCAACGCTCGTGACGCCATGCCCGATGGTGGCTGTCTGACAGTGAAGACCGCGAACCAATGGCTGGATAGCCATGCCGCTCGAACGGTGGATCTCCCGCCAGGGCAATACGTCACGCTCGCCATCTCGGATACTGGCACAGGTATGACGCCGGAGGTGATGGCCAAGGCCTTCGATCCCTTTTTCACCACCAAGCCGGAAGGCAAGGGCACCGGCCTGGGTCTGTCCATGGTCTATGGCTTCGTGCGGCAGTCCAATGGTCAGGTCCGCATCTCCTCGCAACCCGGCCACGGCACCAGCATCTGCCTTTACCTTCCTTTTCACCCAATTGAAGCGCAGGCGTCTGAGACCCTTTCGGACACTGTCGCTCCCTCTTCTGGTGGGCTCGGTAAAACTATCTTCGTGGTGGATGACGAACCGACGGTACGCATGATGGTGTCCGAAGCCCTGCAAGAGCTGGGTTATGCGACCCTGGAAGCCAACGATAGCCAGGGCGGGTTGAAGATCCTGCAGTCGGATGTGCAAATCGACCTGCTGGTCAGCGACATCGGCCTGCCCGGCGGCATGAACGGACGCCAGATGGTCGACATCGCTCGGTCTGCCCGTCCTGGTCTCAAGGTGCTGTTCATCACCGGTTACGCCGAGCATGCGGACGTCAGTAGCATCCACATGCAGCCGGGGATGCAGGTCCTGACCAAACCCTTCTCTTTGGACGCGCTGACGACGCAGATCGGCTCGCTCATCTCCAGCAAGGAGAGTTCCTGAGGGGCGGCCTTTGCACGATAATCTTCAGCCAGCGTGCCTGAAGCGCTGCTGATCGGCCGTTGCCGCATTCAGCTCTCCGGCGCACGCCCCAACTGAGCTATCAACAGGCACATGGCAAATAAATCTCTAGCTTATCGCAAAAAATTTGAGCATCCATTCTGGATCAATGATATTGCGTCACTTCACAACAGTGGTGGTAACAGCCGCGGGAAGTTTTATACGTGGCATCGCAGGCTCTATACGGACGTTTGACGCACCGAGTTATTGAAGCCGAACAGCAGATGTCGGCAACCGAAGACGCTGTTGCATGGCAGATCAGGCTCATCGAGAGGCTGGAACAGTTCGACCTGATTTCGTCCCTGGCAACCGCAAACGGACAGCTTGTGAGGCTGCAGGGCGAGCTGGAGGTGTGCCGAAGCACGCTGCGATTACAGCGTGAGATCAACCGTCCGGGGCTTTGACCGAAGCCGCGGCTTCCGACCTGCTTGCACGATACACGTCGAGCTGCTTGCGCCCCAATGGGCGACGGTGGTTGCCACAATAGCCAGCACACGGCAGGTCACCTCCAGAAAATACCTAGCTTAAGTTCAATCCCGCGATTCTGTGAGCAGAGCATCTCTACTAACAAATCCTGCAGCATTACTCCACGTTAGTGCCGTAGTGACCAACTGGACTTGAGCATGATGAAAATTGCACCAGAACTCATCGCGAAATCCGCTTTTCAGCTTGCGGAGACGGAACAGAGGGTTCTGAAAACAGAAGCTGCCATCGCACGCCAGCACCGGTTCATTGAAGTATTTGAGCATTTCGGCCCGTTTGACGCTCTCGGCGAGGCCTGCCAGAGGCTGGAGGGATTCCAGGGCGACCTTGAGGCGCATCGCGCAACCCGGCGGATGCTGCGCGAGCTACAAGGTGACCGGCCCTGATCCCTACCTCCTTCGCTTACTGATCAGCACGATAACCGTTGACCAGCGTGTCCGCCGCTGGTCCGCCCCGCAGTTGCCATGATCGACGGCTCAGCGCCCATACCGGCCTGAAGCTTAACGCGAACGGCTTCCTGAAGCCGGACACAGGCACCAGACCTTCTGTCGGTCGAGGTAGGGTGGCAGCCGTGGTGGCGCTCCGGCCGGGCCTTAAACCCGGGAAGGTCGGGATTGACGCCTGTACGTGGCGAAGGCGACTGCCGAGGTGGCGAGAAACATCAGGCCAGCGACACCGATCAATGTTGCCGACAGAGAGGCTATGGTCAGGATCGCGCTGGCGAAGATGACACCAGACGAGTTGGCGGTGCGCAGCAGGGCGAAGACTTCCGTCCGCCTCTGTGGCGGGGCCAGCGTGTCGAGGATGAGTGAGTAGTAGGTGCCCAGCGGCGCCAGGACGGAACCCACCAGCACGGCGCCGACCACGGTCGTGGCCACCGATTGCTCCAGCGCCACGAAAGCGGCACCCAAGGTCATGATGGACAACTGGATCAACACGCCCTTCCGCGTGGCCATGCGGTTGCGCAGGCTGACCCAGACCCCGCCAGCCACGGAGGCCACGCACAGGGGAACGGTGAACAGAAAGGCCAGGGCTGGCTCGTAGCCGAACCGTAGCGCCAGCGCGACGGCGCCGATCTCGATGGCAGCAACGGCGGCCCCGCCCGCAAGGGAACACAGCAGCCACAGCAGGATGGGCGGGCTGAGCACCGAGCCTCCGGCGTGGAGCATGCCGTCGATGGGGGCGGCGCGGCTCTGCGGCACCAGCAGGATCGGGACGGCGCCCAGGCCCGCCAGCGCCAGGACGGCGAAGACCGGCGAGACGCTGCCCAGGCCCGAGGCTGCCACTGGCGCCACTACAAAGGTCAGCTCGTTGAGCGTGGCGGCGACGCCCAGGGCACGAGGAAGCCGCTCAGCAGGCGTCAGTGCGTTGAGCACGGAGCGCAGATATCCGTGGGCCGCACCATTCACGGATCCTCCGATCGCCGCGGCCAGGATGAGCCAGATGAACGGCGCTCCGCCTGCCGCCAGAGTGGCAATCAGGACCAGTGCCGCGGTGCGAATGGCCACCAGCAGCCTCAGGAACGTCGCCGCGGGTCGGTTCCTGCCGAGGCGGGCAGCGGGGATCGCCCCAGCCACCTGCGCCAGCGTCATGGCTAGAACGATGGCCGCGCCGCGGCTGGCGTCGCCGGTGAGGCTCAGGGCGACCAGCGAGAACGTGATGGGTCCTGCTGCCTGCGGGACGCTGAAGGTAGCGGAGGAGATGAACCAGCGGAGCAACTGCCAGCGATTAGTTGCGCTGCTGTCAGCAAGCATTCAAGCGTCAGCCCCCATGTAATTGGACAGGGTCATGCTCCAACCGCACAGCACTTCAGCTACCTTCTGTCCTCGCGTTCATCCGCCCTGCATCAGCCTGGCGAGCGCCACACCGGCCGCACCCAATGGCGCGCTTGATGTCTTTCTCACTCACGGTGACACGCCGGGCAAGTAGGCCGAGGCCAACCTCGTGGCGGCAATGGATCTGCTGGTGGCCGACATGATGCAGCATTGCCTCGAGCATGGCGCCCTCGGGGGGCCGTTCCGAGGCGGGACACTAGAGGAAGCGGAGCACTGAGAACGGGCTTTGCTGGTGGAGCCATCTAGGCTCGTGGACGGCACCTGCGCCCTGGTCGACCTGACTGCCTCGGCATCGAGGATTGGCAGATCGTGGCCTTGATCTGGCGGAGTGCCTGCTCGGCAGCGTACCACCACACCTTGAGACCATAAACTTAGTTCAGGAGCGCCGGATCATCTGGCATCCCCAATTCAGATCTGGCCTTCAGTGTCTCGGTTCCATCTCTTGCGTCTATTCGACAGTCATTCTGTGGTCACAGATGTGGTCTGCAAGGTGGCGGCCGCAATATTCCAGTCCTGGAGCACCTGCTGCGTGTGTGCGCCGTGCGGCGGCGCAGGATAGCGCAACTGGCAAGGAGTATCTGAGAGCTTCACCGGAAAGCCCAGCATCCGCACTGGCCCATGTCCGGGATGCTCCATTTCCACCACCATCTCCTGGTGCAGCACCTGCGGGTCCGACAGCGCCTGCCCAATATCCTGCACCAACCCGCAGGGCACGCCCGCCTTGTTCAGCCGCCGCACCCAGTTCTCCTGCCCGTCCGACTGCAACTGTGCGTTGATCAGCGCATCCAGGTCGGCCCGGTTGCGCATGCGCAGGTTGTTGGTCTGGAAGCGTGTGTCCTCCAGCACATGCTCCAGCGCCAATTCCCGCAGGAAGCGGCGCAGGATGGCTTCCGTGCTTGGTGCCACGGCGATGACGCCATCCGCGGTGTGGAAGAGGCCATAGGGTGCAGTGATCGGGTGATCATTTCCGCAGCGCACCGGCGAAACACCGGTTGCCAGGTAGTCGGAGGCCAGATAGGCGAACATGCTCATGATGCCGTTCATCATCGCCGCCTCCACCCGCTGGCCGCGGCCGGTGTGGTGGCGGGCATGCAGAGCATTGACGATGCCGAAGGCGGCATAAAGCCCGGCCACCAGGTCGGTGATCGGTAGGCCGCTGCGCAGCGGCGCATCATCCGGCTTGCCGTTGACGCTCATGAAGCCGCTCATGGCCTGGATAACGAAGTCGAAGGCCGGTCGGTCCGCGTAGGGCCCGCTGGCGCCATAGCCATTGATGCTGGCCACCACCAGACGGGGGTTGAGCGCCTGCAGCCTCGCATCGTCGAAGCCCATCTCGGCCAGCACGCCGGGGCGGAAATTCTCCACCAGCACATCGGCCTGCCCCAGCAGGCCAGCGAGTACCTCCCGCCCCTCCGGAGCGCGCAGGTCCAGTACCACGGAGCGCTTGTTGCGGTTGAAGGCGGCGAAATACCAGCTCAGCCCCTCCACCGCCGCGCCGGCATGGCGGATCGGGTCTCCCTCCCCCGGCGCTTCGACCTTGACGACATCGGCGCCCATGTCGCCCAGCAGCATGGTGCAGAAGGGGCCGGAGAGGATGCGTGTCAGGTCCACCACCCTGATGCCATTGAGAGGCGTCGGCATGGCGATCTAGCCCGCCGCCGTCGGCACGGCATCGGCCGCGTGCAGCCGCAGCCTCGGCCCAGCACGCATCACCTGCCCCGCCAGCGGCTTGCCCAACAGCCGTTCCATGCGATGCGCGATGGCGATCGTCTTCTCCAGGTCGATACCCGTCTCCAAGCCGCTTTCATGCAGCAGATAGACCAGGTCCTCCGTGCAGATATTGCCGGTGGCGCCGGCGGCGAAGGGGCAGCCGCCCAAGCCGCCGGCGGCGGCATCGAATCGCCGCACCCCCTCCTCCAGCCCCACCAGCACATTAGCCAGCCCGACGCCGCGCGTGTTGTGCAGGTGCAGCGTGAATTCCATCTCCGGCAATTCCGCCCGCAGGGCGCGCAGGGTGGCGCGGATATTGCGCGGCGTCGCCATGCCGGTGGTGTCGCCCAGCGTGATGTGCCTGACCCCGAGTTCGGCATAGGTCCGGGCGATGCGCAGCACAGCCTCCAGCGGCAGGTCGCCCTCGAAGGGGCAGCCAAAGGCCACGGCGATCGCGCCCAGCACCTCAATGCCGCCTTGGCGCAGCATCTCCGCCACGGCCGGGAAGCCATGCAGCGAATCATTGATGCTGCGGTTGAGGTTCTTGCGGTTATGGGTCTCCGAGGCTGAGACCAGCAGCACGCCGCCATCTAGCGGCGTTTTGCAGGCGCGCTCGGCGCCCCGCAGGTTCGGCACCAGGGCCATCAGGTTGGTGTCCGGGCGCTTGCGGATGCCGGCGAGCACCTGCTCGGCATCCGCGAGTTGAGGAACCGCCTTGAAGGAAACAAAGGAGGTCACCTCGATATGCCGAATGCCGCTGTCGATCATGCTGTTGACCAGCGCGACCTTCTCCTCGGTCGGCACCACGGTGGGTTCGATCTGCAGCCCGTCGCGGGTGCCGACCTCGACGACCTCGACAAAGCCGCTGGCAGTATTAGTAGTCATGGCGTCCATTCTCCTGCGCGGCGTCAGTCAAGCCGCAGGCCGATCTCGGCAACGATGCTCTTCCAGGTCTCAGCCTCCTTCCGCAGCATACTGGCGAAGGCTGCAGCGGAGGTGGGCGCCGGCTCGATGCCCTGGTCGTTGAGCGTCCTGGCGAGGTCGGGCCGGCCAAGCTGGACATTCACGGCTTGGTTAAGCCTCTCGACCACCGGTTGCGGCACGCCGGCCGGACCCAGCACGCCCCACCAGTTCGTGATCTGCACATCATAACCGAGTTCAACCAGGGTCGGGACCGCCGGCAGGGAGGGATTACGGCGGGCGCCGGTCACCGCCAGCGGCCGCACGGCGGCAGACTGGATTGCGCTCATGGCCGAGGCGATAGAGGCGCCGATGGCACTGACATGCCCGCCGATCAGGTCCATCAAGGCCGGGTTCGATCCGCGATAGGGTACGTGCTGCATGCGCACACCGGCGCGGCGCGCCAGCAGCTCGCTGACCACATGGGAATTGCTGCCGCTGCCCGAACTGCCGAAGGTCAGCCTGTCCGGCGCCGCCCGTGCGGCCTTGGCCAAATCCTCGAAGCTGCGGTAGGGCGAATTGGCCGAGGACAGGAGCAGCAGCGGCGTGGTGGCGGCAAAGGCGATGGGCGTGAAGTCGCGCAGCGGGTCGAAGGCCACCTTGGTCAGTAGCGGCGCCAAGATCATGTTGTCCTGCTGGCCAAGCACGATGTCATAGCCGCTGGCATCGGCCCGGGCGGCCTCCGCCAGGCCGATGGTGCCATTGGCCCCAGCCCGGTTCTCCACCACCATCGTCCAGCTATTGGCCTCGGACAGGCGGGTGCAGAGCGCGCGAGCCAGCAGGTCAGTGCCGCCGCCCGGGGGGAAGGGCGAGATCATGCGGATCGGCCGGGCGGGATAGGCGGCCTCCGCCGAAGCCATGCCGGAGACGGCGGATCCCACCGCTAGGGATGCCAGCAGGGTGCGACGTTTCATGGATCCGGTTCCTCCCGATTATAGTCGGCCATCTTCGCGCGGGGCTGACGGATCGATGCCGTTTCCCTTTTCTACAGGAAAGGATCGCCAGTGTCGGTGCAGCCGGGCAAGCGACGAGTGGCGAGCCCCGCCCTCTCGGATCGAGATGGCCACTTCCCGCGCCGGCTCAATCCCGTTTCGGTCCAGTTCTTTGTCTCGGCGGTGGAGGAAGGCAGCATTGCCCGCGCGGCTTTGCGGGAGAACATCGTGCCCTCCGCCATCAGCAAGCGCCTGTCCGACCTGGAGACGCTGCTTGGCGTGGCGCTGCTGGAGCGCGGCACTCAGGGCGTGGTGCCGACGCCGGCTGGCGAGGCCTTCCTGCACCATGCCCGGCTGCTGCTCCGGTCGTTGGAGCGCATGCGGTTGGAGATGGCGGAATATGGGGAGGGCGTGCGCGGGCATATCCGCGTGCGGGCCAGCGCTTCGGCGCTCTCCGCCGGGCTGCCGGCGGAGATCCAGAGCTTCTCTCGTGCGCACCGGCAGGTGAAGATCGAGCTGGAGGAATACGAGACGCCCGCTATCGTGCAGGACATCCAGGAAGGTCGCGCCGATGTCGGGATCGGTCCGGATATCTTCCAGCCGGAATCTCTGCTGCTGATCCCGTGGCGGCAATACGCCCTGGCTGCGGTGGTGCCGAACGGCCATGCCCTGGCGCGGCGCCGGAAGCTCTCCTACTCCACTCTGCTGCAATACGAGCAGGTGGAACAGGGCTACAGCAGTGCCCTGTCGCAATTGCTGGATTATGCCGCGCAGCAAAGCGGGCTCGCCAAACGCACGCGCATCCGCGTGCGCGGGTTCGAAGCCGTTTGTCGGATGATCGGCAGCGGTATGGGGATCGGTGTGGTTCCCTCCTTCGTGCAGGAATCAGTGGGCCGGATCTACGGCCTGCGCTTCATCCCGCTCGACGAACCCTGGGCGCATCCAAAGATCTGCATCATGCTGCGCGACCTAGACAGCTTGCCAAGTGCCGCGCGTAGCTTTGTGGATCACCTCCGGCGCAGTGGCGCTGCAACCGGTCACAGTTCAGATTAAGCTGAATCGAGTATCACTAGAGGCATGGTGGGAGCTTGCCGTCGATTACCGGTTGCCCTCCCCTGCCCTGCACAGTCTGTCCACCCGGTGATCCACAGCTTCGTCCCCGCAATCTGGGGACAAGTTTGTGGCCGGGCCAACGGCCGCAGGCTCTCAGCGCAGAGCTAGGTCCTCCAGACAGGCGACAAGTGGGTAGAAGCGGTTGGTCACCGTTGCGGCTCGTAGCCGGTGTGAGTCGAGTAGAGCAGCGTCACCTTGAGGCCATCCTGCGCCAGCAGCCATATTATCTGCTCGTAGTCGCAACCACTGGCGACCAGGGTGATGCGGTCCCTCCCCGAGTGCCCCAGCAGGTCGGCATCACGACAGCTGTGGATGACCACGTCGGCAAGAAGGTGGAGGTCACCACTGCTATTCTGCTCGCCGAAGCGGCGCTCGGGGCAAGCCGCCTTCAGACGTCATCACCGCCAGCGAGGCGACGGCGGGCAGCCTTGCCTCCTCAGGGCCGGTCAAACAGGTCACCCTGAGGGCAAAGGGGATTCCCGGTGGAGGTCATAGCGATCAAACCGTTGAATCCGCTCTGAGCTGGCACGGGATCTGCTGGTGCTGCGCAGTCTGTGATGCCCAAGCCCCAAAGGCAGCATAGGAAGAGGGCGGCTGTTCTTCCGAACAGGTTCGCTGCTCGCCCTGGAACCGGAATGCCGATTTCCCGGATATCCGGTTATTCGGGTAGCCGACTTACCGATAATCCGACATATCGGATTATCGGGATATGGACATAGTAACTTGTTGTTATTCTTGATTTCATAAAGTCTACTGGAACGGCGGGGCACCACCCATCCTGGGTGCCGGGTATCCGGAGTACCGACATGTCGGCTACCCGGCATATCGGTACTCCATGGACTAGCTTAGCTAGACTTTCGGGGTACCTTGCGCAGGTCTAGGAAGTCCGCTGGCACCACCGGATAGCCGGCGTCACGGAGGATCTCCAGCAGCACGGTAGTAGCAGAGGTATTTCGCCGCGCAGCCCTAGTCTTAAGCTCGAGGGCAACCGCTTCCGGCAGCGCAAACTCCATGCCTTGCCGCTTCGGCTTCGTAGCACGCGCCGGGGGAGTTGCTGGCGGGCTAGGAAGGACGCGGTCAGCGAGTGGCTGAAGACGCTGCCGCAGCTCGTCATCATTCAGGTCAGGGATTGGTACCGAAGGACGCTTAGCCATTATCTGTCCACCCCAGCAGCGCCGCTACTTCATCTCCGAGCGCAGTGACATTGCCTGCTGCGCCACCCTCCGGGTCATCCTCCCAGGGAGGAGTGCCCGTATAGGTCATCAACCGGAAGGCGGTCCGCTCCATCAGTTCGGTGGACAGCATCGGCAGCCCCCGCTCAGCGAACTGCTTGCGGCTATGTTCGACCACCCGCTGCCGCAGAACAGGGGTCCGTGAGAGGACAACACGTGTGGTGATCTCACGCCGTGTCAGGTCGGCTGCCTGCTCCACTACGGCATGGGTCTTCATCGCCTCGACCACATCGAACAACGATGGCTGGGCTGGAATCAAAACCAGGTTCGCCTTGCCGCAGGCATAAAGCATGGCTTGGTTAGCGGTACCCTCCAGGTCAATCACGATCAGGCCGGCCCGCTTGCTAGCCTCGGCGACAGCCGCGAGCAGAGTCTCGCCATTGGCCACCTCAGCACGCACGCCCTTCGCCCGGCCTCGGCGAATCGCTTGATACAGAGTTTGGTTCGGATCGGCATCAATGCACTCGACTAACCGGTTATCCGGCATGTCGGAGCTCCGGTTATCCGACATGTCGGATAACCGACGTGCCAGTTCGGTTGCGAGGCAAAAGGCGAGCGTGGTCTTGCCTACGCCGCCCTTTGTACTGGCCAAAGCCAGGATTTGCGGTGCCATAGGCCTAAATTCCGACATTCAGACTTTCCGGTCAACCGATATGTCGGATAACCGACATGCCGATTATCCTGGATGTCGGAACTCTTGAACATCAATGGTTTAGAAGATACGGCCGTTACGGGAGATGTTGATCTTAACCGCGCCTGAAGCCATGCTGAAACGTGGCCTCGAATCCCCGGGGCCAGAAATGAGAAAGGGGTCGCCCCAGCAGAACCGCCAGAACAACCCCTCCCCGTGAAAACGGCCTGTCCCGCCTGCCAGGGCGGAACTGGAGTGTAGTGCTACTCCAAAGATAGGCCCCTGCGCTTTGAACCGCAAGATTCGCGGAACGGGAAACTGCGCCCTGTTGGCGGCCCAGGAGCATGGGCATGCCTGCCTCATCACGCCCGGCCCGTGCCGGGTCCGTGCGCGTTGCCGCCTGGCAGCGCCAGCACCTCGGCGACGCCGACCGCCGCCGCATCATGGAGGCCGCCCGCCGCCTGGAGCGCCGCAGCCATCAGCCCGGAATGCACGGTGGCGCCCTGCGCCGGACCGGCATCATCGTGCTCTGGACGCTGCTCTATCGCGGCCCGTCGCGGCATGGGGTCTGCGACCCCAGCATCGGCCAGCTGGCGGAATGGTCGGGTTGCGCCCGCTCGACGGTGCAGCTCGCCCTGAGCCGCATCGAGGCCGCCGGCATCATGGGCCACGTGCGACGCGGCTTGGTGGTGGCCGGCCGGTGGTGCCAGTGGACCAGCGCCTACCTGTTCGCCAGCCCGGAGCAATGGGCCGCAAGCGATACCGAGGCTCGGTCAGCCGAAGTCTCTCTGGAGAAAAAGAAGGCTATGGAGAGGGGAAGGGAAGGGGGGGGGAGCGCCCTGCCGGAGGCCGAGCGCGTGGCTCTGGCGGCAAAATGGGGGCTGGTGATGGCCTAGGCTGGTGGTGGCAGGTCGCCATGATCCAACCAGCGGTCGATGAGGGGGAACCATGTCTCGTGGTGGCTCAGGTAGGTCCCATCGAGCGGATGACCCGGCAGGACAAGACGGTTGGTCTTGCCCCAGGAGCGCACGGTAGCGCCGCGGTAGCACCAGATCGTCCAGGGCCCGTCCGCTGCCAGCAGGTGCGGCACGTGGGGCAGGGGCAGGTCTCGGGAAGGTGGGGGCATGCCAGAGATGTAGCATGTGCCAGGGCGGGCCACGCTCGCCGATTGCGGCAACCCCGCCGCGCCTTCCTATCGAGTGGCGTCAGAGAGGATGGGGCCGACGCGAGGCCCCGCTGTCTCAGCTTGCCTTCTGCACGATCCCCTTCAGAGTATCGCTCAGTTCCTTCACGATGGTGGACTGGGTCTGCGTCAGCATCGACCACTGCTGCACCTGTTGCTGCAGCGCGAGCATCTCCGCCGTGCTCGGGGAACTGCTCAGAGTAGACAAAGCGTCCCGGCGAGCCTCGCCCACGGAGAAGGATATATCCTCAAAGGTAAGTCTGCCGCCCTGCAGGCCGACACCGCCTGTGACCTGGTCCAGGGCAGCGTCATCCAGTGGCACCATAGCCTTCGGGGCTTCGTCCATGGTCATCGTCGCTTGGCCTCTATTTTGGCGCGCGACTCTGGCAGGCTGAATTGCGTCGCGCCAGCCAGCGCAGGCCATTGCGGCATCGCATGGCCCAGACGGCATCGGCACGATAATAAAACTTATCGTGCTAGAAGCTGCTGCTGAAGGTCGCAAGTGTGTCCTTCTCAGAGCCTGCTTCTACTGGCCGCGCCAATCGCTGCCCGGCCTCAACAGGCCGCCTTTTTGTACAGCGGCAGGTATCTGCGTCACGACCCTGCCAGAATCTCAGGCGGCATTCATGACGGTAAGATTGCCTGGATCCGGGCTCAAATCGTCAGTCGGGCGGCAGCCGCGCGGAATTGCGGATCACCAACTCCCCTGGAATCAGCAGCGTTTCCGGCTGTGCGGAAGACCCCGAATGCCGGTCGAGCATGTCCAGGCTCCAGGCTACCATCTGCGGCAGCGGCTGGCGCACCGTCGTCAGGCTGTAACTCGCCCGCGCACCGTCCCGGATGCCGTCGAAGCCAACGACCGAAATATCTTGTGGTACATGCAGGCCGCGCTCGCGCAGAGCCTCGATGAGGCCGATCGCCATGATGTCGCTGATCGCCAGCACGGCTTCCGGCCGCTCTCGCGCGGGTAGGTCGGCGATGTCGAGGCCCGCCTGCCAGCCGCCACCATAGCTGGTGACAGGAACCCCGTTCTCGCCGCGGATGAAGCGGTGCGACACAATGAACCCGTGTTCGGCGAGGCGGCTGACGAAGCCGTGCTCCCGCTCCTGCGCGGTGGAGGCGGCGACAGGCCCCATGGCTATGCCAAAGCTGCGGTGCCCACCCCGGCAAAGGAAATCGGCCAGTTCCCGCCCGCCGGCGGTGTTGTCGCAGGCGACGGCAGCGGCACGGAGCATTGGTAAGCGGTTGACCATGACGGCGGGCACGCCGTGCTCTTCACAGATCGCCGCGACCTGGGAGGCAGGCTCGGCAGAGGATACGATGCAACCATCGAGGCGGTATTGCAGGATCGCCTCCAGCATAGGGCGTTCCATCGGGCCGAAACCGGCATGAAGGATGAGAATGCGAGTGCCGCGCTCCGCCGATTGGCGCATCACCTCCTGCAGGAGTTCGCCATAGAAAGGATTATCGGTGGAACCGAGGACCAAACCGACTAGCCCGCTGCGCCCGCTTTGTAGAGAGCGCGCCAAGACATCGACGGTGTAGCCTAGAGCCTGTGCCGCATCATGCACCCGGCGCCGCGTTGCAGCGCTGATTCGCGTATCACCATTGAGGGCGCGGGACACGGTCGCGGTGGATACGCCTGCTTGGGCAGAGATGTCCACGATCGTCGCGCGAGGGCGGTGCGCCGCAGCCTTGACCATCGGCACTGATGCGTCCCCCCTTGCCGGGCACTAGAGATACGCCTTGCTCAGGGGCCTGTCCATTGGCGCGCCAGTTCGGTTAAACGATTGCACTATTTCGTGATGCTGCGCCGCATTATTGCCTGGAATAGCTTTATTGTCTCTTAGGAACAGTCTTCTAGAAGCAGGCCCAGGATATGCAGACGATTGCATATTCTCATGGACGGGAGGTGGTGCCCGCCATACCGTTCCCTCACCGGCGCGGACCCAGCCGCGCGGCAGGGAGAACAAGAATGATCAACAAGGTGACATCGAAGGCGGATTGGCGCGCCGCGGATCTACAAGCTTCGGATCGATGGGTGCGGCCGCTCGCCCCGCGTGAGATAGCGGACCTCATGCGCGGTTTCGAGGCGGTGAAGGCCTCCGGCAAGCCGATGCTAGAGATCACCAAGACGGACATGCCGGTCGGCGCCTTCGAAGGCGTGCTCGCAGAAGTTGAGAACGAACTGGAGAACGGCATCGGCTTCAAGGTTATCCGCGGTCTGCCCGTGCAGCAGATGAGCGTCGAGGACAATCGCCTGCTGTTCTGGTCCATTGGTACGCATCTTGGCGTGGCGCGGCCGCAAGGCAAGGCGAGCCAGATCATGTCCGATGTCCGTGATGCGGGAGGCACTTATCGCGGCACCAGCGGGCGCGGCTACAACACCAATGCCGAGCTCGATTACCACACCGATGGCAGCGACGTGGTGGGACTGCTGTGCCGCAACACAGCGAGGTCCGGTGGGCTTAGCCGGCTGGCCAGCTCCGTCGCCATCCACAATGCGCTGCTGGAAACCCGCCCGGATCTGGTGAAGCTGCTCTACGGCAACCTGCCGCACAGCCGCCAGAACGAGGAAGCGCCGGACGAGCCGCCGACCTACATGGCGCCCGTCTACAGCATGCGCGACGGGCATTTCGCCAGCCGTTATATCCGTAACCACATTCGCTCTACCCAGCTTCTGGAGGGCCAGCCGAAGCTGACGCCGGAACAGCATGAAGCGCTGGACGCGTTGCAGAGCATGGCGAGTAGCGAGGAATTCAGCTTCGACATGTGGCTCGAGCCGGGGGACATGCAATTCGTTAACAATCATGTCCTGTATCATTCCCGCACGCATTACGAGGATTTCGAGGAGGATGACCGCAAGCGCCACCTCTTCCGCCTCTGGCTTTCCGTGCCGAACAGCCGGCCGCTCTGCGAGGATCTCCGCCACATCTACAAGAGCGTGGACCGGGGCACCGTCCGAGGCGGCATCAAAGGGCGCGGCGTGACGCCAGAGCTGCTGGCTTATCAGGCGCGGGCGGCGGAATCCCTGGGGATGCGCAACATCCCCTACTGACGGCTTGGCGGGCCCGGCAAACGGGCCTGCCTTCATCAAGTGACCCATCGCAAAGAATGGGGCTAACAGGGAGAGACGGAATATGGACAGCACACGCAGGGGATTGCTGCGCGGCGGGACAGCTGCGCTGGCGACAGTCGCGCTTCATCGTGGCGCATCGGCGGCGTCACCGAGCGCAGGCAGATGGCCCACGCGGCCCATCACCATCATCGTGCCCTATTCGCCGGGCGGCGGGACCGACATCTTCGCTCGCGCCATTGCAGAGGGTATGCGCAAGACGCTTGGCCAGCCCATCGTGGTGGAGAACCGCGCCGGCGCGAATGGCGTCATCGGCGCCGAGATGGTCGCGCGCGCTGCGCCGGATGGCTATACCCTCGCCGTCTGCACCGGGGCGCATGTCATCAACCGCTACTCGATGCGCAGCATCCCCTTCCATCCGGTGCAGGATTTCACGCCGGTCTCGCTGCTCTCCGGCTTTCCGCTCGTCATCGCCATCAATGACAAGCTGCCCTACCGCAGTATCGCCGCGCTGATCGAAGCAGCGAAGGCGAAGCCTGGTACGATCAGCTTTGGCACGACGGAAACGGCGACCAGCTATGTCGGCAATTCCTTTGCCCACCGCGCAGGAATCTCACTGGTCGAGGTGCCTTATCGCGGCAGCGGGCCGCAGCTCAACGACCTGCTGGCGGGGCATATCGCCATGGCGGTCAGCAGCACCGTCGCCATCCTGCCCTTCAACGGGAATGGTGCGCACATCTTGGCCGTGACTTCGCGCGAACGCTCAACCCTGCTGCCGGATGTGCCGACGCTCGACCAGGCCGGCGTCAAGGATTATGAGTTCACCGGCTCCTACGGAATGTACGCGCCAAAAGGCACGCTGCCCAGCATCACCGAGAAGCTCTACGCCGCGGTTCAGGATGCACTGAAGGATACCGAGACGCGCAAGCGGCTGACCGATCTCGGTGCCGACATGCGCACGCTCGGCCCGCGCGAGTTCGCGGCCTTCCTGCAGGAGGACGATCAGCGCTGGGCGCAGGCTGCCAAGGACGGCCTCGTCTCTGTCTCCAACTGAGCCGACCTGAGCCGTTTCGGGAAGCCTGCGACGGCCCCGGCTCAACTGAATCCTTCCAGCACCACCTTGCTCGCGGGCATTGGCAAGTTGTTTGACGGAGGGCGAGTTCGGCCGCGTGACTCAGGGTGCAGCAGGATCAGGATGCCGCTTGGGCGCAG
>NZ_RFLX01000051.1 GCF_003696345.1 Teichococcus wenyumeiae
GGTAGGTGGGACAGTCTGCCGTCATCCCGTCAGATTGCCCTGGCTCGGTTGTTCCGACCACCGCCCATCAACTTGCCAATGCCCTCTCCTGAGCTGAAGAGAGTTTAGGAAAGTACCCAGTAACAGCAGCTAAAAGAGCAATCACGTGCCGACGTTGCATTAATTTCCACCTCCTTCTCATGGGACGACAGCAACGTTGTCCTTGTCGTTAACCAGAATCTTTCCCAATCGAAATAGATCATGGATCGATGTGACGGCACTCGACTAGAGCGGTTTTCGGCCTGACTGAATGGCTTGTGATCCCGGCGCCGGGCGGAAGGTGATTCAGTTGCCCCGGTATTGGAGGGGCGACAGGCATGTCGAAAGCGCTGTCAGTGGATCTGCGCGAGCGAGTTGGACACTTCGAAAAACCTCGCGGCTGACGCGCTAATACCAAGTCCCTTTGATCAGAACCTATAGAGCGCCGGGGCAGCTCCCCACCGCTGCTGGAGGCAGCTACAGCTATGGGTTCTAATCACTGGGACTTAGTATAAGCTGATTCTCATGTTGCTGAAGGCAAACCGGGCGCGGGGACACGGCGGCCGCCCAGCCAATCGGCACCTTCGATGTCCAACGGACTCGGTCGGTCGGCTCAGGGACCGCGCAGAAAGCACGATAAGCCTAGCCTCACGTGCCGGGTGGTGGAGCGAATGGGAGTTGCCGTAATCGGCGGCTTGTCAGCGGCAGAGTTGCTCGCAGGGCACGCCATCGCGGTCACCAGCCAGCCGGCTCAGCCCGCACTGGCGGAAGTAGAACTGCGCCTCGGCACAGCTGCTCATCTGGGTGCAGTAGCGCTTGCTGCCGCAGCTCAGGTCAGCAGTGCTGCTGGAGGACGCCGTAGCCCCTGCCCTCCCCGCTGCTGATGGCTGCGCGGTTGCGGTGGCCCGCCCGCCATTCCGTCGCCAGACCCAGGGTTGTACCTGTTCACTGGCCGGCAGGGCCCAGAGGCCACGCTTCGCCTGGCGGGCTTCCGCCTCCAACGGCGGCAACATCGGATCTCGGTTGTACTGCCGGTAGACCCAGGCGGCGCCGCGGCGCACCAGCTCGGCGCTGACATCAAGAGACCCGGCCCAGACCCGGCCGACGGTGCGGCCATATTGGTCGGTGTCTTCCACCGTCACGCGAACCTGCTTGCGAAAGGCGAGCGCCGAGAGTTCCTGCTGGGCCCGGGTGCCGTAAGGCTGCCGGCTTTCCGGTGCGTCGATGCCGTAGAGGCGCACCCGCACCTGCCGGCGCTCCGGCGTCAGCAGGGTCAGGGTGTCGCCATCCTGAATGCCGACCACCTGGCCTAGGAGGTCGGCGGCGAGAGCGGGCGATGTGGTGAGCAGCAAGGCGACCAGCAGCAAGCGGGAGAGCATCAGCATGGCCAGAGCATAGCGGCCGTCCTGCCGGTCACCGAGATGGCCGCGTAACGTTCTGCGTATCGCAGAAAAGCGCCGCCGCCTTTACCGGGCGTTAAGCAGGCCCTGCTACACCATCCGTACTGCGGCGGCGTGGTGAACGCCCTAACTGGTAACAGGCCCCAATCGGACCGGCGCCGGCCATAAGGCCAGCGTGGAAGGGAGCAAGCAGACCCAGATCAGCCCGGTGGGGTGACCCTGCCAGGCGGCTTCTTAGCATGCGCGCAGATCATCAACTTCATTGATGCAAAACATCAAAGCAATTCGTTTTCCTGATAGACCTGCGTCAACTACTCTCTGTTCATCCGAGGTGCTCGGACACAGGAGGTCATGATGGCGACGCACATTATCTCATCTCCATGTCTCGTTCCTAGCTGCAACAGTCTCGGCCTGCGTCGGATTTGGCGCATGGTCGGCGCCATGCTGCAGGCTCACCGAACTCGCCGACTACTGGGTGAAATGGATGCTCGTCTCCTGGCTGATATCGGCACGAGCCGCGCTGAGGCCACTACAGAGGCGAACCGCCCATTCTGGAACATCCGCTGAGTAAGGCCGCGTTTCCAGCACGATAACTCATGCTCGGCATGCGTCACGGCCCTAGCACCACCATCTGCCGCAATAGGCTCCGGGTCAGCGGCATAGGGAGGGTGCGGCGCGGGATAGCCGGATGTACGCATGGACGTCCGGTCATAGAGCCGTGCCACAGTGGGTGGTGAACGCCTCGGCCGATGTCGCGAAGGACAGGGCTATCTAGCGCGATCTCGCGGGCAAGACAGCTCGGTCCCTGGCTCTGGAGCTACGTGGGTTGACCGCTGCGGATCTAGCAGTGGCCCGGATAGGAGCGTTTCAGTTCGATAGACCAGGATCCGCTTCAACCGAACAGGATTGCCCGCCTGCTTCGGATACGTTCCGCGATACCGTTAACGCGTTAGCTCGATAACAAGATAACAAGCTGGTGGGATTGGTTGACCGCTCGGGTGCGTGCAGGTAATCCCGTTCCCTATCCAGGGGGATGGGGAATCGGCATGAAGGTCTTGGTGACAGCGAGCCGAAAGGGTGGCTCAGGAAAAACCGTGGTGACCCGTCACCTCGCGGTCGCCGCGCTTCGCAGCGGCATCGGCCGGGTAGCTGTCGTAGACCTGGACCCCATGCGTGGTCTTTCCCGGTGGTGGCAGCGCCGTCCCGAGGATGGCCTCGAACTGGTGCAGCTCGCGCCCGAGGGGATGCCCTCCTCTACTCACGAGGACCGCGCCGCCGCGGCGCTGGCGGCCGCTCAGCAGCTCGATGGCGTCATCCCCGCTCTCAGCGCCCGGGGTTACGGTCTCCTCCTGATCGACACCCCGCCCGCGGCGGATGAGATCGTCCGGCTTGCGGTCCGGGCGGCCGACTTGGTGCTGGTGCCGGTGCGTCCGTCGCCGGATGACCTCGATGCCGTAGGAGAAACGGCCGACCTAGTCGCGGGCCTCGACCGACCGATGGTCTTCATCATCAACAGCGCTACGAAGCGCGCCCGCTTAACGGGTGATGCCGCCGTGGCGTTGTCTCAGCATGGAACGGTGGCGCCTTCTACGCTGCACCGATCCGATGCCTATGCTGCCTCGGCGCTGGATGGCCTGACGGTTCAGGAGTCCGACCCACGCGGCGCTCCTTCAGGAGAGGTTTCTGCCCTCTGGGGGTATGTCGCCAAGCGAGCTGGCCTGCTAACTAGTGATACAGCTAACAAGCTAACAAAGCAGCCAGCTCTTCGCATGGTTGGTGGACGAAAGGACAAATGAGATAAATGACGAAGCAACCGACGCGCTTGTCGTCCTTCTCGATTCCTCGCGAGCCTGCCAACTTGCAGGAAGCCCCGGCTGCTGAGACCCCTGTTGTCCAGCCGGTTCCGGCGCCAGCTCCTCCCCCAACCCATGCGCGAGTTCCGCCGCGTGAAGTGCCGCCGGTGGTCTTCCAGGCGGAGCCGGTCGAGGTAATCACTCCGGCCGTTCGGCACCGGAAGCCGAAGGAGGCGGACATCCCCCGCACCCAAGTAGGCGCACGGATCCCCGCGCCACTGGCTGACCGGCTCGCGGACTATTGCCACTACGAGCGGGCAAGGCAGCAGGATGTGGTCGCGGAAGCGATCTTGGAATTCCTGACCAAGAAGGGCTTCTGAGCCGGGGCAGGGCGGCTGGGGACTTTGGTGATACCCGAGTCGGCTAACCGGAAGCCCTGTCCCAGGTTCCCGGTATTCACACCAAGGTGGGGGCTTTAGTGAGCGGCGTGGGGACTATAGTGATAATCCCAGACAGAAAAGCTTAGCCTTTCTCGGGTTATCCTGGGGACTTCGGTGAGCAAACTAATAATAGAATCTAATATCCTTCCTAGTAGTGTCTCACCAAAGTCCCCAGTTGGCGGAACCACCATTTCGAGGCAGGTTACAGGCATTGAGAGGCATGTGATGGCGCGGGTTCACCAGCTGCTGACGGAGCATGGAAAGCAGGCCGCGATCGAAGCGGGTGCTGAATCTCGCGATGTGATCGAAACTGCGGCGCGCTACCTATCCGAAGAGGACAACGCCCTCGCATTTGCCTTCAGCGGCTGGGCGCAATGTGCGCTTCCTCATCGGCGTGTGCCAGCTGGTGAAGCCTGGGAAGTGGCATCCGACCGGATGCGGTTGGTTGTCGAGCCAGGCCGCCGCCCATCAGGTACTGATGGATCTGGCCCCCTAGAGCATGTTGGCGTTCCATTTGGGAGCTACGCCCGGCTGATCCTCTTATACTTGCAAACCGAGGCACTTAAGACAGGAAGCCCTGAGGTCGAACTCGGTCGGTCCTGGCGCGAGTGGATGTCCAGGATCGGCGTGCCGTGGGGTGGAAAGTCGGGCCGTGGGGTGCGCGAGCAAGCCGAACTGCTCAGCCGGTGCCGCCTGACGTTTCACCTAGTTGGACAGGGGCGAGCAGGGCTCGTCAACCAGCAGATCGTCGACCGCGCTTTATTCCTCGACACTCCGGATGGTGATCGCCAGGGTCGCCTCTCTCTGGAGACGGCTCGCCTCTCCGGACCGTTTTTCGAGCAGCTCCAGCGCCACCCAATCCCGCTGGAAGAGGGCGCGATAAAAGCCCTGTCCAACAATTCTGCGGCCCTAGATTGCTACGTCTGGCTAGCATACCGCCTGCATTCCCTAGAACGGCCGCGGCTGGTCACCTGGAGCGCCTTGAAGGCCCAGCACGGCCAAGGGTTCGCGAAGCTCTATCACTTCAAGTCAAAGTTCCCGGCCATCCTCAGCATGGCGACAGCCGTCTACCCCGATGCGGACATCGAGGTCACTGAAGAGGGCGTCATCCTGAAGCCTTCCAAGCCGCCGGTGAAACCGCGCCTAACTTCCTCCAGGTAGAACGGCGCTCACCAAAGTCCCCGCGCGGGTTACCGATACCTGAACCAGATGACCTCCGCCTTGGGTTCACAGCTGCCGCACCTGTAATGAACCAGATTTCCTATAAGCTCATAAGGCTGGGCATCACCAGACGGCCGCGGCCGGGCCAGGACGCCTACTCGCTCCCGGACATGATGCCCACCCATACAGTGGATCTCCAGGGTGGAGTCAGCCCTGTACCAGATGGATCGACAGGTTTTAGGGAGCCAACCGCCGGTTATGGTCGCCCTCATGTCCGACCCAGCCCTTCAAGCTCAAGCTTTACAGCCTAATCTCCGACACGTCCTATGGAAGCCAGATCCGCAGAGGGTGAGCGTCACCAGGTTTGATCCCTGCTTCGAGCATTTCTGCTCGGTCTGCGGGGCGGGCGCCACATTTGGCTTCGGCGGCTCCTTCATGGAAGGCCAGGCATATATCTGGGTGTGCTTGCCTTACCGGACCGCAGTGGAGAAGCGCTGGCAGCGAGGCTGAAGCCTCCCTTCGCCCGGTTCCAATTGTAGCAAAAAGCCCGCTCTCATAATAGAGCACGATAAGTGGGGGTTATCGTGTATGATTGGCCATTTGGATCACTCCCGATAAGGGGCGTTATCCTGGGCTAAGAAGAACCGTTCTGCACACAGGTCTCCTAGAAAATCGCATCTAACGCAGCGCTGCCGCCAAGGCGCTTATTTCCGGGTCGCCCGCAGCCTGCCCCGCTGCCGCACGGGCGACAGCGTGGTTCTGTTGCACCCGCTCGGGCGTACCGGGCTGATCCAGCCGCCCGAAGAGCGCCGCCGCCTTGGCGGCATCCCCCGCCAGCAGGGTGGAGAGCGCCAGGTTATTGGCTGCGGCGATGTTCCCCGGCTCGAGCGCCTGCACCGTGCGGTAGCTCTGCTGCGCCTCGGTATGCCGGCCCAGCAGATCCAACGCCACGCCCTGGCCGTTGAGCGACGGGACGTCCTGCGGCGCGCGCGCCAGCAACTGGCGGTAACTGACCACGGCTGCCTCGGCCTGCCCCATAGCCAGTTGCGCCCGCGCGCTCGCTGCTAGTAGCACGGGGTCCCGTGGGCGACGGTGGCCCGCTTCCTCCAGCACACGCAGGGCTTGGTCGGGCTGGCCATTCTCCAGCAGGGCGCGCGCATAACGCGCCTGCACATCGGCCCGGTCCGGCGCCTGGGCCGCGGCAGTGGCATAGAGGGAGAGCGCTACATCCTCCTGCCCTGTCTGCTCCGCGACCGCAGCCACGCGCATGCGGGTCGCCACCTCGTCGCGCCTTGCCGAACTGGCGCAACCGGCGACTAGCGCCAGGGAGAAGAGCAGCAGCAGACGGCAGGCGGTATGCGGCATGATTGGGGCTTAGCCTCCGCTGAAATGGGCGACGATCCGGATGGCGGAAGGGCCGATCAGGACGATGAACAGGCAGGGCAGGATAAAGAGCACGAGCGGCAGCACCAGCAGGGCCGGCAGCCGTGCAGCACGCTCCTCCAGCTTGATCATGCGCTCCTGCCGCATCTCACCAGCCAGCACGCGCAGCGCCTGGGCCAGCGGCGTGCCGTAGCGCAGCGTCTGCGACAAGGTCGCCGAAAGACGCTGAAAGCTTTCCACCCCTGTGCGCTCACCCAGTCGCATCAGTGCCTCCCGCCGGTCCGGCAACATGCGCAACTCCTGGCTCAGCAGCGCCAGTTCCACAGCGATGGCGGGGTTGGAGAACTCCATCTCCCGCGCCACGCGCTCCACCGCACTGTCAAGGCCAAGGCCTGATTCGGCGCAGACCACCAGCAGGTCCAGCGCATCAGGCAGGCCCCGCTCCAGTGCCGCGACATAGGGGCGGCGCAACATGGCCACCACCCAGCCAGGCACCAGGATACCCAGCACCAGACCAGCAGCCGGCAGCATCCATTGCATTTGCCCGCCGGCGATGCGGCCGATGAACCAGCCCAGAACGGGCAGCACCAGCACGGTCACCAGTTTCACGCCCAGGAAGGTGGAAACGGCACGATGCGGGTTGAAGCCAGCCGCGCCCACAGCACGCTCCAGCTCCGCGATATCCTTGGCCGAGAAAAGCGCCGTCTGCCGCAGCGCTTCGCCAAGACGCTGCAAGGTCTTGCCCAGCGGATGCAGCGCGCTGGCGGTGCGGCGGCCACCGGGCGCGGCAGGGCGCGTCACCTGCCGGATGCGATTGGCAAAATCGCGTTGCCGAGCCTCGGCATGCAGCAGCAGCGCCGCGATGATGGCCAGCAGCAGCGCGCCGCTGCCGGCGAGGCCAGCCAGCATCAGAGAGGAGGAGGAGGAGACCGTCATACCGCTCATTCGCTCGTGTTCTTGCGGATAAGCCAGCGGATGGTCAGCAGGCCCATGCCCAGCAAGGTCAGAGCCGTCATCAGCAGCCCTTGACCGGACGGGGTGCTGAAGAAAATCTCGAGATAGCCAGGCTGCAGGAAGGAAAGGCCGAGCCCGGCGACGAAGGGCAGGATAGCCAGGATCAGCGCGGACATGCGCGCCTCGGCCGCCAGGGCGCGGGCACGGCTGCGCATGGCCACACGCTTGCGCACCATATCCGCCAGTGTGTCCAGTGCCACCGTCAGGCTGCCGCCGGTCTGCGCCTGTAGGCCGATCATGACGGAGAAGAAGGCGTATTCGGGCAGCCGCGTACGCTCATAGAGGCTCCAGAGCGCCGTCTCGGCGGAACGGCCGATGGCGATCTCGCCCACAACGCGTCCGAAAGCTTCCCGTGTGGGAGAGGGCATTTCCCGGGCGATGCTGCGCAGCGCCTCCGTCATCGGCAGGCCGGCGCGCACGCCGCGAACGATGACGCCCAGCGTGTCCGGCAACTGACGGAACAGCGCATTGGTGTAGCGGCGGTGTTGCCAGAGGAACATGCTGCGGATGGCCAGGGCGCCGATGACGGCACCGACCATGCTGCCGAGGCTCGTGCCCAGATAGGCCGAAGCCCGCCAACTGCCCAGCAGCCCCGCCACCACCCCAGCAGCCAGCACCACCATCCAGGGGATCGTGTGCTCAGCCGGGTTTTCGGGATGATAGCTGACCAGCCGGAAGACGCGCCGCAGCATCGGGTTGCCACCGCGTGGTGCCACGCGGATGCTGGGCACGCGCGGGGAGGCCGCGGCAGGTGGCACGGCCACAGCCCCGGCGCCCTGCACCCGCGCTCGCATCCTGGCCTGCGCGCCGCCGCGCAGCAGCACCATGGCGGCGGCGCAGAGCATGGCCGCCATCGCCAGGAGCAGCATCGGCATCATTCCGGCAGTTCCTGCAACGCATCCATCCAGCTGCGTTCCAGGCCGTAGTAGCGCAGCTTCTCGGAAAAACCGGGGCGCGTGCGCGGACTGGTGTATTGGCCAAGCAGCTGGCCATTCGCGTCCTCACCTTCGAAGTTATAGGTGAACACCTCGTTCATGGTGATCACATCGCCTTCCAGTCCGCAGATCTCCGAAATCTGCGAGACGCGGCGCACGCCGTCGCGCATGCGCTCCACCTGGATAATAAGATCGACGGCGCTGGCGATCTGCGTGCGGATGGCGCGTGGCGGAAGCGACATGCTGCCCATCTGCACCATGTTCTCGATACGCGTCACCGCGTCGCGCGTGGTATTGGCATGCACGGTGCAAATCGAGCCGTCATGGCCGGTATTCATGGCCTGTAGCATGTCGAAGGCTTCGGAACCACGCACCTCACCGACGATGATGCGGTCCGGGCGCATCCGCAACGCGTTCTTCATCAGGTCACGCTGCGTGATCTCACCTTTGCCCTCGAGGTTGGGTGGGCGTGTCTCCAGCCGCACCACATGCGGCTGTTGCAGTTGCAACTCAGCGGCATCCTCGATGGTGACTATGCGCTCCTCATGATCGATCAGCCGGCTCAGCGCATTCATCATCGTCGTTTTGCCGGAGCCAGTGCCGCCAGAGACGACCGTGTTCAAACGGCAGCGCGCGGCAATCTCCAGCACCCGCGCCACCTGCGGGATCATGCTGCCATTCGCCACCATCACGGAGAAATCGATCTTTTTCTTGGAGAACTTGCGAATGGACAGGCAGGGTCCATCCAACGCCAGCGGCGGAAAGACGACATTAACGCGGCTGCCGTCAGCCAGGCGGCAATCCAGCAGCGGGCTGGATTCATCGACACGGCGGCCCACCGCGGCCGCCATCTTCTGCGCGATATTCGCCACCTGCGCCGCGTCGCGGAAGCGTACATCGGAGAGGCGCATGCGACCGCGCACTTCGATGAAAACCCTGTCAGGACCATTCACCATGATGTCGCTGATGCTGTCGTCCTGCAGCAGCGGCTCCAGCGGGCCATAGCCGACCATGTCATGCGTCAGCTCCTCGGCCAGCCGCGCCTGCTCGCGCGCGGACAGTTCCAGCCGCTGGCGGCCGGCGACCTCGTGCACGATGGCTTCCAGCTGGGCGCGCAGGGCCGCCGCCGGCAATTCGGCGGCGACGGCGGGATCGACGCGGTCCATCACTTGGCTGCGCAGGCGGAAGAGCGGCGCCTCGCGCGGGGCTTCCCGCACTGGGACGGCGGGGGTGGGCTCGTCCGCAGGAACAGGTGGCGCCTCGGCGCGGCGGCCGAAAGGCTTCATCGCCGCCAAAGCCACGCCAGCCGGCGCATCCTTCCCTCTTCGGCGGTTGCGCCCGCGCCAGAAATCTCGCGCGTCAGGGGCGTCAGGGCACGGCGGAAGCCGGCGCTGTCATGCAAGGCGGGGCGGCCCAGATTCATCGCTTTAGGTACTTGGCCAGGAAAATCGGGTATGATGATGTCGGGCGCGGCGCCGAGGCCTTCCGTGACCAGGGCGTTGCCAAGCCCGCCGCGTAGTCCCGCGCGGTTCAGCACGACCAGGGGCGCTGCGCCATTGGCCAGGGCGGCGACCATGCGGCGGCCGGCTGCGGCATCGCGGATGCTCGCGACATCCGGCCCCATCACCAGGATGCGGTGCCGCGCTAGGGCGATCACGCGTCGCTCCATCACACCCGGTGGATTGGGCAGATCGACGACGATCGTGTTGAAGCGGGAACGGAGTAGCTCCAGCAGCCGGATAATGCCGGCCTCCGTGGGTGCGGGGCTGGATTCCAGCGCCTCATCCGCCGCCACCACACGGAAGCGGTCGGAGATCGGGATGGAAACGCGGTCGAGAAAGAGGGCATCCACCCGCTCCGGCTCCTCCAGCGCCACGCGTAGGCCAGCGCCGGGGCGCGCGCCAAGCGAGAGCGCCGTGCTGCCGCCGCGCAGATGCAGGTCCAGCAGCGCGACATGGCCGCGCGTAGTCTCCGACAGATGCAGCGCCAGATTGGTGGCGATGGTGGTGGCGCCGACGCCGCCGCGCAGCCCGCTGACTGCGACGATCTGCCCGCCACGCGGCGTGGCGGCGCTCTGGCCGCCGCCCGCGGAGAGCAGCTCCGCCAGCGGTGGGCCGAAAAGGCGGCTGACATTGTCGCGGGTCAGCGGCTTATAAATATATTCTTCGACACCGAGGTCGCGCGTGATGCCGCGATAGAAGCTGAGGTCGTTGCGGTCTCCCACAACCAGCACGCGCACATCCGGGCTGCAGACGGTGGCCAGCCGCTCCAGCGCCTCGGCCGCGTCGTCGACGCCGGAAATATCGACGATCAGCAGGCGCGGGGTTTCTTCCCGCTCCAGCGTGCGGGCGGCCGTGCGGACGTTACCGCGCCGCACCGGCACTGCATCCGTCCATTCCGCCAGGCCGCCGCGCAGCGCCGCCTCATCCGCGTCATCAGCCAGGAAGGCCAGCAGGATGGGGCGCTCCGTCGCGCCGCCGGCGCCGCGTGTTGCCTCAGCGGCCGACACTGCCAGCCCCCGAACCGCGCGGGTCAAGCAGCGGATAGGTCTTGCCCTCACGCAGCCGCTGCACGGCGGCGGCCGAGGTATCGGCGCGGCTGTCCGCTGCGCCGATACCGAAGCGCTCATGCGCAGGGTCGGCCATCATGGCACGCAGGTTCTGGTCGTTGACGTTGCCGGCCCGCCAGGTGCCGGGGCGGTCGATCGGGTCGGCGCAGCCGGCCAGCAGCAGGGCGGCCGCGCAGCTCAGGCGCTTGAGCATGTCAGGGGCTACTCCAGCATGAAGCCGGCATTGACCGGCCGGCGCAGCACTAGCGGCCGGGCACCACGGGCGATCTGCCGCTGCTCCAGCACGCGTTCCAGATCCGTCGCCGGGCGGAAGCCATCAGTCGGCGCGGCCAGCAGCGCGGGATCGGAGACCGGGCGGACGATATAGGGAGTAACGATAATCACCAGCTCGCTTTCGCTGCGCTGGAACTGATCGGAGCGGAAGAGCGAGCCGAGGATCGGCAGGTCGCCCAACCCCGCCAGCCCCTGCTGCACTTGGCTGCTGTTACGGGTCAGCAGGCCTGCGATGGCGAAGCTCTGGCCGCTGCCCAGTTCCACCGTTGTTTCAGCGCGGCGAACGGTCAGGGCCGGGATCTGCACGGAACCGCCGGTGATCGGCACGCTGATGGCACCGTTCTGCGACAGTTCGCTGACTTCCGGGCGAATGCGCAGCGTCATCCGGTCCGCCGCCAGCACGGTGGGCACGAAGGAGAGGCTCACGCCAAAGGGCTTGAACTCCACCGAGATCTGCCCGGTATCGCTGGCGGCGACCGGTAGCGGGAACTCGCCGCCTGCCAGGAAGCTGGCCGTCTCGCCGGATTGCGCCGTCAGGTTCGGCTCCGCCAGGATGGTGATCAGCTGGTCGGCCGCCAGCGCATCGATCACGCCATTGATGTCGAGGCGCGAGGTCCGGATGCCGCCGGCAATGCGCGCAGCGGCGGCCGTGCCGCTCAGGGCGGCAGCGCCATTAGCTACAGCCCCGGCGACGCTGCTGGCCGAAGGGCCGCTGCGCAACCCGAAGGCGAAGCTGCCGACCGAGCCGAGCGCCTGCCAGTTCAGTCCCAGTTCCCGCGTGATCTGGCGGGAAATCTCGGCGATGCGAACGCGCACATTTACCTGGGTGCCGCCACGCACCGTCAGGGCATTCTCCACCGCGCGCTCTTTGCCGCCGAAAGCGGCGGCCAGAGCCATGGCGCGACTCGCCTCGGATGGGCTGGCCACGCTGCCCTCCAGCACAATGGCGGCAGCGGTGACGCGGACGCGCAAGCCCTGCAGGCCCGGCACTGCGTCCCGCAGAGCGGCTTCCAGCGCCGCTGCATTCACTGCCGCGGCGGCGGGGGTGGCAGGCGCCATGGGCGTCAGCACCGCCGGATTACCGCTGGCGGGCGCAACCGTGCCACGCACGGCGATCTCGTATTGCGCCACCAGAGACCCATCCTCGGCCGTAGCGATCAAGGTGGTCCGCCCCTCGCCCACGCCCATGACGAAGAGGCGCGTGGGCGAGGTGGGCTGCACCCGCGCGATGCGCGGGTCGGCGGCGATCACCGTGCTGGCCGGACGCGGCAGGATGAGCAGCTGGCCCGTGCCGGCCTCCAGCCGCGCGCTGCCCATCAGCGGTGCCGTCGGGCCTGCCGGCGCCACAGTTGGCAATGCCGGCTGCGCCAGGGCGAGGCTTGGCAGCAGCAGGCCAGCGATGACAAGAATTCCGCGCGCGGAGCCGGTCATCGGAAGGTCAGGTCCTGTGCCTCGCCGCCCTGGATCACACGCATGCGGGTGACTGTTCCCTGTTCGTTTTGCGAAAGCGCGCTGGAGACATCGGCGCCGAAGACGGCGGTGCGCTCCGCGGCCGGTTCGGCCGCGACCGTCTCCTCCATGGCGCGGACAGTGACGGAGAGCCGGCCGAGGCGACTGGCCACTGCCACCCGCTCCGCTTCCCGCGCGGAGACTTGCAGCGTCACGGTGCTTGCCACGTCACGGGTGGCGGATTCGGCGCTGGCACCCTGGGCCATCTTCTGGTCCACGGCGATAACGCGGATATCTGTCAGCACCGTCTCCGCCACCACGCGGCGGTCGAGTGGGGCCTGTGAGGAATCGAGTTCCTGCGTCAGGATCAGGTCCACCTGGTCGCCGGGCCAGATCAGCCCGGCGGCGCCAGTCACGGCATCCACACCGACGGAAATGGCGCGCTGCCCCGGGCGCAGCACGGCGGCCAGGAAGCCACGGTCGCGCGGGTGCAGCACATCGGCGCGGGAGAGCGGCGCACCGGCCTCGCGATACTGGCGCAGCATGGCGCCCTGCAGTTCGGCCCGCTCTTCCCGCGTATCGCGCAGCGTCTCATCGGACACGGTATCGGGCAGCACCTCACGCACCTCCCAGTCGCCTTCCTTCAGCAGCGACCCGGCCAGTAGGGAGCGGGCCGCGGTCAGCACACGAATGCGAGTGGGAGCCGGCGGCGGCGCCACGGCAGAGGCTACCGGAGTCGGCACGGCCAGCTGCACCACCTGCCAGGCGACTAGCCCGAGGCCGGCCGCAGTCAAGAGCAGGACCAGGACGAGAAGCAGGCGCATCGTCGTGCCTTATATACCGTGCAGAAGAACCGTCGCGCCACCCACGGCGATAGCCAGCCCATAGGGCAACGGCCCCCGCCGACGGATGCGCCATGCCTCGACATGGCAGAGGCGCGGCAGAGTGCCGCCAGCGATGACGGGCCGCGCTAGATGTGCGGGCAGCAGCCGGGAGAGCGCCAGATACGCGAAAGCGAGAACCCCGCCGGTGATCGCGGTGACCACCAGGAAGTCCCAGACCATGGCCGGGGCCATGCCGAGAGCCAGCGCCGACATGAGCTTCACATCCCCGCCACCCAGCGCACCCCGCGCGAAAAGGAAGAGCAGCAGGGCGAAGAGTGCGGCGGCCGTGAGAATCGAGAGGAGCGCTGCCTGAGGCCCAAGAGAGAACCGTGCGGCAAGCCCGACCAGGGCGGCCAGGATGCTAACCGTATCGGGAATGGTCCGCGTAGCGATATCACGCCAGGTCGCCGCAGCTAGAAGTAGAAGAAGACTGGCGGAAAAGAGCATAGCGTGTCCATTCCGTAATGTCTTCGTGCAGAAGGAGCGGGAGGGATGGCGCTCGTGAGCGCCATCCATAAAATTAAGACAGCTCCAGCTTGGCAGGCAGTGTGCCCAAGAAGGTCGAAACAGCGCCACCAAAGGTGGTGAAAGCTGTAGCCACAGCCACCACGAGCACGGCGGCGATCACACCGTATTCCAGAGCGGTAACGCCCTTGCGGTCAGTCTTGAGGCTGGTGAGCAGATAAGTCGCCTTACCCATCATGGGATTCGCTCCATTGTCGCACCGCAACTGGAACAGGACGCCGCACGACTATCGCGCGATCTGTTTCGTTAACTGCCCGTGTCGGTAGCAATTGGGAGGTAACATTCGCCTCATCACAACTTCAAGAGGAATTTCTTTGTTTGATAAAATTTTCGCGAGAATGGTAAAAGACCTACGCCGGATGTCGACGCCTTTGCGCGAAGGTCAAGCTTAAGCGCAAATTTGTATGGGCAGCGGCTCAGCACCTTCTATTTGTGAATGGCTCCAAGCTGTGCCCTTTCCCTTCCCTCTCCTAGCCTCCTGGTTCAGCGGTGTAGCCTTACGGCTGCGGCGTGACCGGAAGGGCGCCACGGTCGTGCTTTTCGCCGTCAGTGCCACCGCCCTGCTTGGCGCGGTCGCGCTGATCACGGATGGAGGACTGGTCTATCTGACCCAGCGGCGCGTGCAGAGCGCGACGGATGCGGCGGCCATCGCCGCTGCATCCGCTGCCGGAACGCGCTCCAGTACCGCCGCCCTCGCTGCGGCGACGGAGGTTGTGGCCCTCAACGGCTTCACCACTGACGCTGAAACCACAGTGCTGATCCGGAACCCGCCCGCCAGCGGTCCGTATATGAGCAATGGTCAGGCCTATGAGGTGACGATTCACCGCCGGCAGCCGATGGCGCTGGCCGCCGCCCTCTTCGGCATGAGCGATAGCAATATTGGCGCGCGGTCGGTCGCCGTGCTGAAGGGCCAGATGCAGGTCTGCCTTCTGGCCCTCAACGGTACCACCAGAATTCACAGCTTCAACAAGTTCGAGGCCCGCGGCTGCGCCATCGGTGCCAATGCGACGGGCAGCAAGGCGGTACAGATCGAAAATTCCGGCAGCTTTAGTGCTCAAGGGGTGGTGACGGCGGGCAATTGCGATGGTTGCACCAATCCGAACGTGAAGCTGACTGAGGGCTATCAGGAGCAGGTGCCGCCAATCTCCAACCCCTACGCGCAGTTGGATAAGCTGGTGCCGCCGGATCCACCCTGCACTACCAACGCTACGATCAACTTCAATTCCACTACGCGTATGCCGCGCTATGAGCAGAGCCACACGGCCTTCTGCAACAAGGCGTATTCGGTCGGCAATGACAACACGGTCCTGTTGGACGCCGGCACATATATCTTTCGCAATGCCTCCCTGTCCCTAGGAGGCGCCACCGAAATCAGATGCAATGGCTGCACCTTTGTCCTGGTGGGTACCGGCACGGGTATGGCGGCTTCTTTCACAGCGGCTAATCTCAACCGCTTTCTCTGCGACAACTGCAGCATCGTCCTACTGGGCAGCCATCCGGGGCAGGTGACTTTCGGTAGCCTCAGCACCGCTCGCCTGACCGCGCCCACAACCAATCTCTACAACTCCGTCTTGAACGGCATGATCATCACCCGTGCCAATGCCGGCGCCACGGGCAGCAGCGGCAATCCGACGCTGAACCTCAGCAACCTTAACTCGATCGACCTGCTGGGCGGCATCTATGTCCCAAACGGATATGCGCGCATCAGCAACATGACAGCGCCGAACCCCAGCACCTGCCTGCCCGTGGTGGCCGGCAGCCTGGAGGTCTCGCAGCTCAACAACTTTCCCTTCGACGTCAGCGGCTGCCCCTCCCGCAATACGCCGGTGCCGCAGGTGATGGTGCCGAGGTTGGTGGAATGACCGGGATGCTCACCCGCCTCAAACATTCCCGCAGGGGCGTCTCCCTGGTAGAATTCGCATTGATCGCCCCTGTCGTCTGTTTGCTGCTGATGGGAGGCTTCGATATAGGCAATGCCATCCAGCAGAGTCTGCAACTGGAGGCTGCGGCGCGAGCCGGGGCGCAATATGCCTTCAGCCGCCCGACCGACACCGTAGGCATCACCGCCGCAATCCGCGCCAATCTGCTGGGCTGGAGCGATATCACTGTGCCAAGCCCTGTCACGACCTGCCGGTGCGACAATGGCGTAACAGTCTCATGCAATGGCGGGGTCTGCGCCACCGGCACGCCGGCCATGTATCTCTCCGTCCGTGTCAGCCGGCCCTTTAGCGCCAGCACGCCTCTGGCCGCCGCCGCCCTGCCGGCGCAAATCCTGGTCGGCGATGTCGAACTCCGTCTTCGCTAGGCTGGGCCGGCAGGGCGCACTCTCGCTGGAATTCGCCCTCGCCGCCCTGCCCTTCATGCTGCTCTTCATGGGCGGCATCGAGATGTCGCGCTACGTCTATACGGTGCAGGCCGTGCACAGCCATGCCGATGCCCTGCTGCGTAAGACCCTAGTTTATGTGGGCAGCGACGCGCAGAACCGCTGCCTGACCGACCTCGCAGCGGCCGTCACCCGCTCAGGTCTGCCGATGGGGCTGGAGCCGGAGCGACTGGTGCAGGAGCGCCGGGGTTGCCAGCGCAGTGGCAGCGTCATCCTCGTCAGTGTCGATATCAGATACCGCTTCACCTTCGCCGTAAACCTCTTTGGCACGGGCGAGACTAGCATCACCCGCGCGGCGCAGCAGAGCCTTTAGGCTCAGGACCCTTTACGGCGGTAGTCGTATTGTAATTGAAAGCATTCGGAGGGTTGCCCGAGTGCCGCATCTTCCGATGCTTTCGCGTGCTCAGACGCGCCGCCTGGAGCCGTTCTTCCCCATCTCGCTGGGCATTGGCAAGTTATTTGACGAGAAGGCAAGTTCGGCCGCGTGACTGAGGGTGCAGCAGGATCACGATGCCGCCTGGACGCAGGTGTCTTTCAGAACCCAATTGGGATCCCACCCTGAGTAACTCATAACCTGTTGGATCTGATTGCAGATTAGGTTGTGGGCGGGGGTCCCCGTCGGCGCCGATTGGGACCCCGCGCTCTGAGCGAAATCAGCAGAAACCTCAAAGGTATAGGAGCAGTTTTCACGGGGTCGCGGTTGGACGCCTATCCACACCGCAGCTTGGAGGCGCCGCGAGCGGGCACTCACCCCTTCAAGGGTGAATGGCAACCGGGCAAGCCTTCGGGCCAGTCGTGACCAGTTGGCGCAGCGATTTGAAGATCCGCGTGGCTACCGACCCCGGCCCTCAAGACCGGGGTTTCTGCGTCTTGGGCATGCGGGTCGGGTGACGCACTGTCAGATTGCGTTGTTCGTCGAGCGCTGCAGTTGGATGAAGCAGGCTGCCTGGCCCGTGCTGCCATGACCACAGGCCAAGTCCGCTCAACCTTTCGAGAAGCCGTACAAGGCCGCCGGATTGTCGACGAGCACCTGTTTGCGCGCGGCCTCGTCTGGGACCCACTCGGTCAGCAGATCGAACAGCGCCGCGTCATCGGGCTTCTCGGCCGGCTCGGTAACATGCGGCCAGTCACTCGCCCAGACGCACCGCTCCAGCGCGCCTGTCGCATAGCCCTGCGCAACGGGGACCGTATCAGACCAGCGACCGGCTGGCCCAACCTTGGTGTCCATGTAGGCGCCGGAGAGCTTCACCCAGGTTTT
>NZ_RFLX01000052.1 GCF_003696345.1 Teichococcus wenyumeiae
GACGAACTTATGCCGTGGTGCTGGACCAAAGCCGACGATCAACCGTCAAGCGCTGCAGCGTAGGGCCTCCAGGCAGCGCTTACGCCGCAGCGCGTATCCGAGTAGGTGATGGCGCCATGTGGGCCAACAACCGGCACCTGCCGGGTGACGAGGTCTGGCTGGTGGGCGAATGGCGCACGAGCGGCGAGCGAAAGTACTATCTCAGCAATCTCGATCCCGGCGCGTCGCTGCGCGCCCTGGCCGCGGCCATCAAGGCACGCTGGATCTGTGAACAGGCGCACCAGCAGCTCAAGCAAGAACTCGGCCTTGGGCACTTCGAGGGCCGGTCCTGGACCGGCCTCCACCGACATGCGCAGATGACCTGCATCGCCTGCGCTTACTTGCAGCACCTCCGCCTCGCCGAGCACCGTCGGATGAGCCGGGGAAAAAATGCCGACCCGAATGCCGGGTCCGCCACCCTCACCAAGTCTGCCCACCGTCCGGCTTGCCATCCTCGACCGGCTGCTCGCCCACCTCGCGACACCTCTCCGATGCCCGCACCGTCGACGTAGGTTCCTGCCATCACCCACTAAACCGCCCAAGTAGTGCTAGGCTTTGGTGAGTTCGAACTTCGAGATATGGCCGCCTCGGGCCGGATCAGCCGACCGCAACGATGCGGATAACCAGTCGCGACCATATCTCCACTTTTGATCATGGCTTACCAGAAGCCAAGCAACTTCCACCACAGACTTCCCAGGGTAGCGTAGATCAAGAGTTCACCGACGCACATGATGAAGCCGACGCGCCACCACGTTCCTAGCGTGACATAGCCGCTGCCGAAAATGATCGGCGACGTGCCCGTCGCGTAATGCGTCAGCGTCATCATGATGGTGGAGCCGGCCACCATCATCAGCAGAAAGGGAACTGTGTAGTCGGGTGGAACCAGCGCCACGCCGACTGTGAGGAAGGCCAGCATCATAGCGCTGATATGTGCCGTCGTGCTGGCAAAGAAGTAGTGCGAGAAAACGAAGAGCAGCACCAGAAGCGCCGCCGCCGCCTCCCAGCCCATCCCCGCTGATGCGATGCCGTTCCTCAGTAGCTCAGAGAACCAGGCGATGACGCCTGTCTTGTTAAGTTGCTCGGCCATCATCACCAGGGCTCCGAACCAGATCAGTGTGTCCCAGGCGCTCTTCTCGGAGAGCACATCGTCCCAGTCGATGGTGCCGGTGATGATGAGGGCGAAGAGGCCGACGAAGGCCACGGCCGTTGGGTCGAGCGTGAAGGCGGGGCCGAAGATCATGGCCGGCAGATTGGCCCAGAGCACCAGCAGAAGCCCGAAGGTACCAATCATGACCTTCTCGCCGCCTGATAGAGGCCCCATGCTTCTGAGTTCAGCGCGGGCGTATTCGATCGCGTGCGGCGTGGCCTTCACCTCAGGTGGGGCGAGCACGGCTAGCGCCAGTGGCATGAGTAGCAGGCAGGCAAGACCTGGCAGGAGCATGCAAAGTGCCCAAGTGGTCCAGGACAGGTGGAAGCTCTGGTTCGTCACCCGTGCCACGTAGTCGACGACCAACGGGTTCGGCGCGGTGGCTGTGATGAACATACCCGAAGTGATCGTATTGGCATGCATATTCACCAATGACAGATAGGTGCCCATCTTTCGCTCCGTTCCCTTGGTTGGGTCGGAGTCGAAGGCCGTCGCGATCGATTTCATGATAGGGTGCACGATACCGCCGCCGCGCGCAGTGTTGCTTGGCGTGAAGGGGGCTAGCACCAACTCGCAAATCGTGAGTCCATAGCCGATACCGACCGTCTTCCGGCCGAGAAGTGCAATGAAGATAAGGCCGATGCGATTGCCAAGCCCGGTCTTCTTCAGCCCCCGGGAGATCAGGATGGCCACGACGATCAGCCAGATCAGAGGGTTGGAGAGGCTCGCCAGTGCATCGGCAATGGCACCCTTGGAGGAGGTCGAAGTGACCTGCGAGAGGGCAACAATGGTCATCGCCATCATCGCCATCACGCCGATCGGCATTACCTTGAGGATGATGGCGACAATCGTCGTCAGGAAGATGGCGACCAAGGCCCATGCCTTAGGGGTCAGGCCCTCCGGAACCGGAAGCAGCAGTAGAGCGACGAGAACGGCTGTGGTGATGAGTGCCGGCTTTAGCCGGAACGGGACAGCTTTCTTGAAGTAGAGAAAGGCTGACCGAAGGGTTTCCTGCATCTCAGCTCCCACCTTCCGGCCAATCAGAAGCAAATCCTGCCGTCAAGCATATAAGGCCCAGTAGTATGTCTGGCATATGATGCATCTTTTCTCCTTCATATTTGTCTGAAAGCCATCATGAACACATTGATGAATGCTGCCGATGAGCGTCGACTTAAATCAGTATATGTGCCGGCTTGAAGCACGCCGCGCGCCAGGTGAGGATGGTGGAAGCCGCAGACGACACGCCTATGGCTGCTGTGCCGGTCAACGAGTCGCCAAACCGCGTCTCGTCATGGCTGTCTGACACTGACGCCGTCATCTCATCACCGGCACGGGGCCAATGGAGAGTGCATTCTGATGCAGAACACCGGTCCTCGGCGGAGCGCAGTCCTGCTAGCAGCGAGCCTGCCAGAATAGGACAGCCTATTCTTTGCGAGTATGCCAGGTGATGAACAGGCCGACGTCGCCCGGCATCCCATCTGGGTAGTTAATGATGCGGGCTGAGAAGCCAAAGCCCCCAGGGTTTAGCTCTCTCTTCCAGAACTCGTGTACCTGCTTCGCTGCACCAATGAGGGATTCCTCCCAGTCTGGCAGCGCATGGTTGATGCGGCGGCCGCCATCGGCACAGAAGTCGCTGGGGAAGGACCCGAGCATGACCTCCTGCTCATTATCCGCGAAGGCTTTGCGGATCCGGCTCTGGATCTTGGCCGCATCCTCCTCCGTCAAGAGGTAAGACTCGAAGCGTCTGCGGCGCTCGTCTTGTTCCTGCTGAACCTGTTGGAGCAGCGCTCTTTGCTCGGTCAGCTTCGCTTGGCGCTGGGCAGCACGCTCTGCGAGCAGACTTTCTAAAGTCAGCATGATTTTGATCGCTTCCTTCTCTGTGCGGGTCGAGGGGGCTTTCCCTCAACCGCAGGCTGCGCGGGCTTGTTCTCTTCCGCCAATTCTGCCGGCTGCAGCAGGAGGTCGAAGACATGCTCCCGCTCCTCCGGCGTAAAAGGGCATATCCCGAGCAGGTTTGAAAATGCCATCCCCTTGGCAGCCAACCATTTGATAGTCGCTGCATCAGGGTCTTTTGAGGTGCTTCGGATCTTCGTGATCTTCGCCGCGGCATTGCTTCGTTCAACGTCGAGCAGGCTATGATCCTCGGCGACTGCGCCCAGCAGCGCGAAGGCGACGGAGCGCTGCATGGTGATGGCTTCGCGTGCTGTTGCGATCTCTGCATGCAGAAGCGCGTCCTGAGTGTCTTCCCCCACTTCAAGCAGGTAGTCGCGCGTGAAGTCAGAAAAGTACGTGCGCTGCAGTTCGAGCAGGGCGCGCAGCACCGCATCCTTGGTGCGGAACTGGTGCATGATCCCGCCTTTGCTGATGCCGCATTCGCGCGCCATGGCGTCCAGCGTCAACCTGCCGGACCCATCTCTTTCGATGATGATCAGTGCAGCCTCGAGAGCAGCGGCGCGCGAACGTCGCGAGCGTGTGGGATTGTCCATGATGTTCCCTCATATGAGGCATTGATCTCAGGCCAGAAACGTCGCTTCCCCCGACCCTGCGAAGGCCGCATGATGCACGATAATAAAGAAAACCGGACGGTTTGTAAAATGCGCGGCCCTGGTGTAGATGGGTGGCCATGATATTTCGGCCACTGCCGTGGGCACAGACGTCTGTGGATGATCCGGCGCCATAGTCAATCCAGTAGTCACCCCAAGTGCTGCCTTGGAGACCATCTTCCCTTGGTGCGTGATTGAGACCTGGCAACCTTGCTCATGGCCTCGAGACGTCGCCGCGCGAAAGCCACGGCCAGCTCAGGTGGCTGGCAAATTGAGGAACTCGTGCCTTTGGCACAGGTGGTGAAAGATAAACATGAGCACTAAGAGCTCTGGCTCCGTTGCGCTGCCGCCCGTCGAGACAGGTAGCCGTAAGCCAGCCCTTGTGACCGGTATCGGCGTCGTTGTCCTGCTTTCGTGCCTGGTGGGCTGGTATGCGGCCGCCGATCGCTGGACCCCTTACTCAGGCACCGGCGCTGTTGCGGGCTATGTCGCGCAGGTGGCGCCACAGGTGTCCGGGCCTGTGACCGAAGTCCTCGTAGAGGATAATAGCCGCGTTACCGCCGGTAGCCCGCTGTTTCGCATTGATCCCACCCTGTTCGAACTGGCGGTGCGGCAGATGGAGGCCGAACTCGCGCAGACGCTGCAGGCCACGAGCGCGGGCGTTGCCGGTATCGCTGCGGCCGAAGCGCAAGTGGCGCAGGCCAATGCTGCCTTGCAGAATACCCGGGCTGTTTCCTCCCGGACGTTGCAACTGGTTGAGCGAGGCGTCTACCCTCAGGCTCGCGCTGACGACGCCCGGGGCGATCTGCGTACAGCCGAGGCTGCGTCGCGGGCTGCCGAGGCGCAGCGCGACCAGGCTGCGCGGCAGCTGGGGTCTGCCAATTCCGATAATCCCCAGCTTGTGGCAGCCACCGCCCGCCTGCAGAAGGCCCGGACTGACCTACTGAACACCACGGTTCTGGCGGCCACGGATGGAGTGGTCACCAATCTCTCCCTCACCGTTGGTCAATACGCCGCCGCTGGCCAGCCGCTTCTGACCGTAATCGATTCCCGCGGCGGCTGGCTGGTTGCCGATTATCGTGAGAACCAGCTCCGCAACATCGATGCAGGCGACCCCGTCGAGATCGCCTTCGACGTTGCGCCTGGCCATATCTTCCGCGGACGGGTTCAAAGTCTGGCCTGGGGTATCGACACTGGGCGGCTGAGTTCCGGTGGCCTCGCGCAGCCGCAGGCTAACACACGCTGGTTCGAGCCCGCTCGGCGCGTCCCTGTGCGCATCGAGATGGCGCTGGACGAGGCGCCGCCGAAGGTGCGCATCGGTGCCAAGGTGTCGCTGGTGGTGAATGCTGATGGGGGGAATGCTGGGCTGCTCTGGTGGATCGCGCAGGGGCTGATGCGAGCCTCGACCCTTCTCTCCTACCTGTATTGACGCGCACGTGGCCGCCGCCCCCCGCCCCTCGCGCCATGACGATCCTTTCTTCAGCCTGCGTTGCGCGCTGGGTATCACCATCGGCTTTCTGCTCATCGAGCCCCTGAAGATCGAGCCCGGCATGATCCTGCCGTCGCTTCTGGTGAGCCTGCTTTGTGGCCAGCGCGGCCCCTATACACCGGTCAAGACTGTGATCGGCATGGCCATCGTGACGCTGCTGATTTGGCTGGTCTTCGCGCTCTGTGTTCTGACTCAGGGAATGCTGGCCGTGCAGTTCCTGACGCTGCTGGGCATCTGCTACCTGGCCTTCTACGTGCTGGCGCGCAGCGGCAATGCCCTCGGCATCATGCTGCTGATCTCCACCGTCATGATCGGCGCGATGTTCGGGCAGTCACGGCTGGCGGCCGAGGCAATGCGCGACGCTTTCACCGCGACCGCTGCCGTGTCGGCGCTGCTGATCCCATGTCTGAACCTGCTACTGCCACCGCGTGTCGATGCTGCCGCACTGCCGCCGCCGCCGCCGCCAGAGGTCGAGCGGCCCGCGTTGCAAGCGTTGCTGCGCCTGGTCGTGCTGGCCCCGGTCCTGCTGGCTTTCCAGACCATCGCTTCGCCCTCGGACCTGATCTTCGTCATCATGCTGGCGCTGGTGCTGGCCTATCCGACGCGCCAAGCCCAGCGTACCGAGGCACGAGAGCGGATCAGCTCTACCCTGCTGGGCGGTGCGGCCGCGGTGGTCATTCTGCTGGCCTTCACTGTCCAGGCTCATTTTCTTATCCTTCTCGGACTGGTCTTCCTAGCCGCGCTCTTTTTCGCCGAGCGGATGATCGCGGGCCGCGCCTCTGCCAACACCTACCAACTCGGACCGTCCGTCCTGGCGGTGATCGTGGCCGGGGTGACGGTTGATGTTCATCCGTTGGAGACGGCAGCAACTCGCCTCAGCCTGACCATGGCGGGCGTTGCTTCTGGCCTTGGGCTGCTGTCCCTGTTGGAATGGGTCTTCGCCGCCAAACTTGGCCCCGGTCGCCGGCCCGGCAAGCCTAGCGCTCATCTGCCCACGTGGGCACGCTGACCGTTGCCATGCCCAGCATCGCCCGAGCTGTGAGCCTTGTCCGCTGGACAGGGCACCATCTCCAGCATCGTGATGATCCGGGCCGTGGCAGGGTCCTGCGGCTTCGCCCTGCCCACTAAAGTGTCGCAGGAGATGCTTTTTGCTACATGGCAGGCACCTTCTCAACGCTGCAGTGCGCTAAGCTCGGTACATCCTGACCCTGGCCATGCCGCACCTGCTGGTGCTGTTCTTCCGCCACTAACGAGCCCCTGATGGGAGTGCTTTGATGCAAGGTAAAGTTGGGATCATCGGTGCGGGACTGGTCGGTGCTGCCGCGGGGTACCTGCTGGCGAATGTGCCGGGGGTCAGCGAAGTGGTACTGCTGGACGTAGACCTTGCTCGAGCACGGTCCGAGGCGGCGGATATCGCCCATGCGGCCGCCTTCGGCAGCCCAGCGCTGGTGCGGGCTGGAGATTACGCGGACCTCGCAGGCACGCAGGTGGTGGTGGTGACGGCTGGCGCCAGCCTGAAGCCTGGGCAGACGCGGCTGGACCTGCTGGCGGCGAATGTCGGTGTCGTCTCTTCGGTGCTGCAACAGGTGCTGGCGGTGGTGCCGGATACCGTGCTGCTCTTCGCCACGAACCCGGTCGATGTCATGCCTGCCGTGGCGGTGCGGCGCTTCGGCGTGCCGCCTGGGCGCGCCATTGGAACGGGCTGCGCGCTGGATTCTGCGCGCTTTCGGGATCGGCTGGCCCGCCATCTTGGCGTCTCACCCAGTTCGGTCCATGCCAATGTCCTGGGCGAGCACGGCGATACCGAGGTGCTGCACTGGAGTGGCGCACAAGTTGCAGGCATGCCACTGCTCGACTTCGCAGAAAAGCTGGGTCATCCGCTACCCGCTGAGGTGCGCGACACCATTGTCAAAGAAGTCCGCACCTCTGCCTATCGTATCAAGGAAGGCAAGGGCGTCTCCAACTTCGGCATCGGCGGCTGCATCGCGCGGCTCACGCGTGCCATCGTCAACGACGAGCATGTGGTGTTCAGCACCTCCACCTTCATGGAGGAACTGCTCGGCGTGCCCGAGACCTGCATCTCCTTGCCGCATGTGCTCTCTGCTCAGGGCGCCTCTCAGCCCTTCTTGCCGCCCTTGGACAGAGGGGAGGAGATCGCCCTGCGTCATAGCGCGGAGGTGCTGCGCAAAGCCATTCAGCGCGGCTTAGCTGCGACCACTTGGTAAAAGCGACACAAGCTGATCCTCCCCCAGATCGTGGACGTCGCCGAGGGTTCCGTTGCAAAGTTCGCAGCAAGTCGCAGACGGCTGCGACAGGCGCCAGATCAGGCGGCGGCCTGGAACAACTCGTCCATACAGGTGGCTCGGGCCCGCATGTCTCGTCCACCGACTTTCCGAACCTGTCTCTTCCTGATCATCGCCATCGCCTCGTAGCCCGCAACTGTTATCCTGGCTGTCTGCAGGCCGCCGGAGCCGAGCCCTGGCCGGACCAGCCGTTTCATGCGTCGATGGTCCTGCTCCACGATGTTATTGAGAAACTTGCATTGTCGCATCAGCGAGCGTCGCCACAAGTCCCCGTCCTCTTTCAGCTGCTCGAGGGCACACGGGTAGGTCAGGTTCTTGTCCATTATGATGGTGCGTGGGTCACCGTATGCGGCTGCCCCAGCGCCTTGCGGAAGAGCCGTTTAGCGGCCTCGGCGTCCCGCCGGGCTGACAGCAGGAAATCGATCGTCTGCCCACGGCTGTCCACTGCACGGTACAGGTACATCCAGCGGCCCTTCATCCGCACATAGGTCTTCTCTATCCCGGCCTTGCGGGTCAAGGCGCTTCTACGTCATCCGAGCGGTTCCTCTCTGCGATGCTGTCCTGATGCGTCCTGTGGGGCAGGCCATCCCGCGATGCTGACCTCGCCGGAACTATATTGCCGCGGCGTGAGGCCGAAATGCGCCCCAACCGTTCGCGACCGCCGGAAGCGCGCGGGGTCGTCAACACAGGCTTTGAAGGACAGCGCGGTGTGCGCGCCCACGCCTGGGATCGTCATCAGCAGGCGGCACACAGAAGCCTGCTGGGCCGTCGAGATGCTCTGCCGGTCGAGAGCAAGGGTCTGGCGTATGATCATGGCACGCGCCTCCAGCAGAGGACCGATGATCAGGGGCAAGGCATCCGAACCACCCCATCCGCTCCAGGACATCTTCGGCAAAGCGGCTCCCGCGTGTTGGGGAGTGGATCCCCTCGAGGCGCAGCAGGCCGCGTATCGTGTTCTCCAGGGCAACCCTCTGGCTGTGCAGTGTTCCACGGGCCGTCAGCAGCATACCCCGGCGCTGGCTCTCCTGCGACTTGATCCAGACCTCGCGATAGGTCCTGACGCGCATCAGCTCCGCAATGCCGCGGGTATCATTGCGGTCGTTCTTGTTCCGGAAACCCGCCTGCAGGGCGGCTGCCGTATGCCTGGCGTCGATGCGCACGGCAGGGTTTCCAAGCCTGCGCAGTTCCAGGCATAGCCAGGAGGACGTCCCTCCAGCCTCCAGCCTCCAGGCCGATGCGCTCGCAGCCGAGCTCATTGTCCTGAAGAAGGCGGCTGATCACCTCCGGATCAGTGGCCAGCTTGGCCTCCCTGACCATCCGTCCATCACCGTCCACGACGCAGAGCGCGGTCTGCTTCAGAGACACGTCCAGTCCGTAATAGAGCATGGCACCCCCCTCCAGAGCTGGGTCATGAAGCTGGCAGGCTACGCCAGCCTCGCAAACCAGGCATCCCGCTCCGTCCAGACAAGGGGTGGCGGCTACATCCGGCCGGGATATCCCATCTCGTCAACCCGCCATGAACCGTTGCTCGGCCTCCGGCCCATAGGCCTGGGTCCAGCGGAAGAGAGTGGTGTGCGCGATCACGACGCCGCGGTCTTGCAGCATGAGCTCGAGATCGCGGTAGCTGATGGGGAACATCAGGTACCAGCGCACCGCCCAGAGGATCCACCTGGCGCTGAACTGCTGGCCTTGAAGCTCAGATCCGCCTGAACTTTCGCCAGCCGCTGTTTTGCCCTGCCCTGGCTTGGCCGTGATCCCGCCAGGCTGCAAAAGATGCAACAGGACCCCTCGAACCGCCACTGGGCTAGGTCGATCAGGCGCCAGCGGACCACACCATGGATCGCGGGCGTCGGGGGGCCTGCCTCCACCATGTGTAGGAGCTGCTGACGCTGCTCGTCGTTGAGCTTGGAAGGCTAACCCGGTGCCTTGCCACCGATCAGTCCGGCAGGGCTTGGCGTTGAAGCGCAGAACCCAGTCACGCAGGGTTTGCAGCCCAACATCGCCGACCCGCGCCGCCTCGCCGCGGCTGCGGCCCTCGCAGATCTCGGCCGCAGCCAGCAAGCGTCGGATCTAGGCCGAATCCCAACTTCGCCTCGCCAGCCTGCGCAGCGCTACCGCATTGAAGTGCCCTCGCAATTCCAACGCTGCCGCCATGACGAACTCCACCCCGTTCGCCACCTTGAATCAGACCTGCGACCCGGCGGGAATCCTCAATGAGTCTCGTTCACAGAGGCTTGGTATATGTCGGTACCTTATACACCTCAGGAGTCGCTGCCAAAGCAGCCCGGAAGGGCTGCTTATGACGCCCGGAAGCCCTCACTCCGGGTGGACCAATTTCGGGGCTACGGTCACGCACCATGGAATTGGGAATTTCCGTTCCAGGCATAATTTCATTGTTGGGCAGATGTGGTAATAAGGAAAAAATCTGCGGTCTCTGTCATTGAATTTGGCTTCGGTTGCTGGTCTGACTGAAAGGTGCCTCATGTTATGACGATGCCTTTAACCCAAAGTGGTAATGTTTCCGCGCGACGCTTCGAGATCGAGGGGCCGCTCTTGCTGCAGGTGCGACGCTTCGGCGACCATCGCGGCTTCTTCATGGAAACCTACAGCCAGCGGGATTTTGAGGCGGTCGGCGTGACCGACCGTTTCGTGCAGGACAACCATTCCCTTTCGGCCACGCCCGGCACGCTGCGCGGCATGCACTTCCAACTGCCGCCGCACGCTCAGGCCAAGCTGGTGCGTGTGCTGCGGGGCGCCGTCCTGGACGTGATCGTGGACCTGCGTCGCGCCTCGCCGAGCTTCGGGCGGCATGTCGCCGCGACGCTGACGGCCAAGGGCGCCGAGCAGCTTTATGTGCCCGCCGGCTTCGCGCATGGTTTCGTGACGCTGGAGCCGGATACCGAGGTCGCCTACAAGGTGACCGACTATTACGCCCCCGAATGCGACCGCGGCCTCGCCTGGGACGACCCCGACCTGGCACTGCCCTGGCCCGAGCTGCCCGATGGGCCGCTGCTCTCCGCCAAGGACCGCGTCCATCCCCGCCTGCGTGACCTCCCTGCCCTTTTCTGAGAGCATCCCATGCGCCTCATCGTTACTGGCGGAGCCGGCTTCATCGGCTCGGCCCTGGTACGGCATCTCGTTCTCGATCTCGGGCATGAAGTGCTGGTGATCGACAAGCTGACCTATGCCGGCGACCGCCGCACCATTGCGGCCTGCGAGGGCCGGCCAGGCTTCGCCTTTCTGCAGGCCGATGTCTGCGACGCCGGCGCGATGCAGCAGGCCTTCGCCGATTTCGCACCCGGCGTGGTGATGCATCTGGCGGCGGAAAGCCATGTGGACCGCTCCATCGCCTCCGCCGCGCCCTTCATCCAGACCAATGTGATGGGCACCTTCGCGCTGCTGGAGGCCGCCCGCGCCCTGGTGGCCGGCTATGGCGAGGCCCGCAGGAAGGCCTTCCGCTTCCTGCATGTCTCAACCGATGAGGTCTTCGGTTCGCTCGGCCCCACCGGCGCCTTCACGGAAACCACGCCCTACGACCCGCGCTCGCCCTATTCGGCCAGCAAGGCGGGATCGGACCATCTGGCGCGCGCCTGGCACGAGACCTACGGGCTGCCCACCATCATCACCAACTGCTCCAACAACTACGGCCCCTTCCACTTCCCCGAGAAGCTGATCCCGCTGGTCACGCTGAACGCGCTGGAGGGCAAGCCGCTGCCGGTCTATGGCGATGGCGGCAATATCCGCGACTGGCTCTTCGTCGAGGACCATGTGCGCGCCCTGGTGGCGGCGGTGACGCGTGGCGTGCCGGGCGAGACCTACAACATCGGCGGCCGGGCCGAGCGCACCAACCTGCAGGTGGTGCATGCCATCTGCGACACGTTGGACCGCCTGCGCCCTGGCGCCGCGCCGCGCCGCGCACTGGTCACCTTTGTGCCGGACCGTCCGGGCCATGACCGCCGCTATGCCATCGACCCCTCCAAGGCCGAGCGGGAGCTGGGATGGCGCGCTTCCGTGACCTTCGAGGAAGGCATCGAGCGCACCCTGTCCTGGTATCTCGCCAACGAGGCCTGGTGGCGGCCGCTGCGGGAGAAGGTTTATTCCGGCCAGCGCCTCGGCCTGCTGGACGCCGCTCCGGCCCAGGCGGCGGGTGCTGCCTGATGCGTGTCCTGGTTGCCGGCCGCACCGGCCAGCTGGCGGTCGAGCTGCTGGAGCGCCTGCCGCGCGACGGCCATAAGGTGGTGGCGCTGGAGGCGCCGGAACTGGACCTGACCGACCCGGAGTCCATCCGCCGCGCGGTGGAGCAGGCGGCGCCGGAGGCCATCATCAATGCCGCCGCCTATACCGCTGTGGACAAGGCCGAAAGCCAGCGTGACCTCGCCTTCGCGGTGAATGCCATCGGCGCCGGCATGCTGGCCGCCGCCGCGGCGGCACGGGATCTGCCCTTCCTGCATGTCTCGACAGATTATGTGTTTTCCGGCGATGGCGGCGCGCCTTACGACGAGGATGCGTCCACCGGCCCGATGGGCGTCTATGGCGAGTCCAAACTGGCCGGCGAGCGGGCCGTGCTGGCCGCCAACCCCCGCAGCGCCATTATCCGCACCGCCTGGGTCTGCAGTCCGCATGGCGCCAACTTCGTCAAGACCATGCTGCGCCTGGGGCGGGAGCGTGAGGCCGTCTCGGTGGTCGCCGACCAGCATGGCGCGCCCACTTTCGCGGCCGACTTGGCGGACGCCATGGCCCGCATGCTGCCGCGGCTGGCCGCTGCCCCGGCGGGCGACCCGGCCTTTGGCGTCTTTCACCTGACCGGCGCGCCCTGGACCACCTGGCATGGTTTCGCCGAAGCCATCTTCGCCGGCGCCGCCGCCCGCGGCCACAAGGTGCCGCGGCTTTCCGCCATCACCACCGCCGATTATCCCACGCCTGCCCGCCGCCCGGCGGATGGCCGCCTGCAGTGCGGGCGCATCACCCGCATCCATGGTATCGAGGCCGCCGATTGGCGTCAGTCGCTGTCCCGCTGCCTCGATGCGCTTATCGGTCCCCAAACGCAGAATTCTTGACGGATACAAAGACCATGAAGGGCATCATCCTGGCGGGTGGCAGCGGCACGCGGCTGCACCCGGCGACGCTGGCGGTCTCCAAGCAGCTGCTACCGGTCTATGACAAGCCGATGATCTACTATCCGCTCTCGGTGCTGATGCTGGCTGGCATCCGCGAGATCCTGATCATCTCCACCCCGCATGACCTGCCGCTGTTCCGGAACCTGCTTGGCAGCGGCGAGCAATGGGGCATCCAGCTCAGCTACGTGCAGCAGGAGAGACCGGACGGGTTGGCGCAGGCCTTCATCCTGGGCGAGGAATTCCTCGCCGGCGGTCCCTCCACCCTGGTCCTGGGCGACAACATCTTCCACGGCCATAGCCTGGAGGAGCGGCTGATCGAGGCCCGCGCCTGTGACAAGGGCGCCTCCGTCTTCGCCTATCGCGTGGCCGACCCGGAGCGCTACGGCGTGGTGGAATTCGATGAGAACCAGCGCGCCATCTCGCTGGAGGAGAAGCCGGCCAGGCCGCGCTCGGACTGGGCCGTCACCGGCCTCTACCTCTATGATGGCCGTGCCCCCACCCTGGCGCGCAGCCTGAAGCCCTCGGCGCGGGGCGAGCTGGAGATCACCGACCTCAACCGCCTCTACATGGAGGAAGGCTCGCTCAACGTCACCCGGCTCGGGCGCGGCTATGCCTGGCTGGATACCGGCACGCATGACAGCCTGCTGGAGGCCGGCGAATACGTCCGCGCCATCGAGAAGCGCACCGGCACCAAGGTGGCCTCGCCGGAGGAGATCGCCTGGCGCTGCGGCTTCATCGACGATGACGCGCTGCGCGCCCTGGCGCGGAAGCTCAACAAAAGCGGCTATGGCGCCTATCTCGAAGGGCTAATCGGGCAGCGGTGAGCAACAAGGTGGCGGGGCCAAAGGCCAGTCTCGGCTTCCCGTTGCCACCACCTTTTCCGGTGGGTTCAGCTACTTCCTCGTCCGTTGAGCCAGCCCGCACTGAAAGCGTTTATGTACCGATCAAACCCTGATGATTCTCTGGTGCGGCAAGCATATCAGCCTGCCGCACCAGACCTCAGGTCCTGACGAGGCCGAGAAGCGGCCTGGCCGCCTCACTATCCAGGAGAATATTGTTTTCCAGGGCGCGCATCGGCACGCCGACATGCTCCGCCAGCACGCCCTTGAAGATGCTACGGAGATCGGTGGTCGGAGCCAGATCGCGCTTCTCGTAAAGCTGCTCAGATGCGAAGCCAGGCCAATCCGCCACTACACGGCCGCCCTTCACCGCCCCGCCCAGAAGCAAAGCGATCGTGGCCGTGCGCAGGCTGGCGAAGGCCGGATCACCCGGCGCCGGCACCGCCGTCAGACCATCCATTCCGCCGCGCAGAACGATGACGAGAAGCCGCTGATCCTCGCCGCGACCACCGGCGGCGCTGGCCGCATGCGGCGCGAAACCCCAGGCGAAGAGAGGGCCGGCCGCCGCAAGAAGGCCCCGCCGACCCAGCTTCCGCCGGGCCAGATGGTGAAATGGATCATTCATCGGCGCTGCATCTCCGACGACATGAGGAGGATGGCGATACCTCGCTTGGGCGATTCCGCGCGGGCGATGGCCTGCCGGGTCGGCTCGGTAAGAACGGAGCCGAAGGCCTGCTCGGCCAGCGTCCGAGGATCGGCCAGATCCTGCATCCGCGCGGCAACGTTCATCGACCAGTCCAGCCGTGTTCTGATGCCATCGGGCGCCACCCAGGCATTGTTCTCCTCTGGCCAGCCCTTGGGTGAGTTCGCCGAGAAGACGGACTGGCCCATGGCACCCAAGTCCCGCAGCAGCGGCCCGGCCGGCGCAGCATGCCCAAGCACGCGGCAGGCGGCCATGATGAATTCCATCGGCGGACGGCGCTTCACAACTGCCATCGTGGTGGATTCCGGCCGGCGCAACAGGGCCTCGGTCACCGCTCGCAGGTCGCCATCCGTACGCCGCCAAGTCTCCTCAAGATCGGAGAGCACGGCGGGTGGCAGGTCATCGCCAAGGAAATGCGCGGCGAGCCGCCGGCTGACATGGTGGATGGTGGAGGGGTGCCGCGCCAGGTCACGTAGCACGGCCACCGCCTGGTCCGGCCCATCCTGGACATAGGTCTGGCCGAGAACCCTCTTTGGCCCGGGATCATGCTGCTCCGCAGCAAAGAAGGTTCCAAGCGTGTCGCTCGGCGCCGGCGCCCAGACCCCGGCGGTCCAGCCGGAGAGGGCCGCGGCGAAGGCGGTGACATCAGCCTGGGTATAGCCGCCATCCACGCCGAGCGTATGCAGTTCCATGATCTCGCGCGCCAGGTTCTCGTTCACCGTGCCTCGCCCCCGGCGCCGTGGCGAGTTGCGGCCGACGGAAGCATTGTTGTCGAGGTAGCGCAGCATCACGGGGTGCAGCGCGGCCGCCCTTAGCAGATCCTAGAAACGTCCCAGCATCTGCGGACGCAGCGCTTCACGTTCATAGGCTCCCACCATCGCGCCGATGGCCGTCCGGACGGTGGAGACCATGAAATGGTTCGCCCAGAAAAGGGCCAGCCGCTCTTCCAACGGCCGGGTGGTGCCGATCGCATTGGCGACCAGCCGGCCCAGTTCCTCTGTGCGCACAGGGCCAGTGGCAATGCGGACAAAGGCCTTCGGGTCGCGCTTCGCGGTGCCGTCCCTGACTGCGCGCGCCCTTACGCGCCGTTCTGCGAAGATTTCCGCCGCAGCCTGCGTCGAAAGCAGTCCCGATGCATTCACCCCGGGCGAACGTGCCGCTTCAGACAGTTCAGCGATCAGAGCGCCGAGCGGGTCCGAGCCGAGCCGCGCGCCATCCTGCGCACCACCGCACAAGCCAAACCGTCGAAGCGCAGCACCTGTGTTCATGTTCTGCTTTCGAAGTTTTACGACCACAGGCTGTCCCAGGGGCGGCGGGCGGGGAAGGGCTTCAGTCAGGCAGGACAGGCGGCGAGGCTTCGCAAGGGCCGGCGCCTGTATCCTTCTATATCAGAAGCCGCAGATTCAAGCAGTTTCACCAGCATGGAGACAGGGCCAGCCAGTGGCAGCCCCTGCTACCGACCAGCAATCCTGTGCAGCGGATGCCCTTCGCCCGGGTACCAGGCCGGTCCACAGATGGTCTCTCCCGGGAGATCACTAAAGGATCTTTGCCAAGTATCCATAGAGAACCCGCAGGTATTCACACAGGAAGATGATTCATGCTTGAACGGAAATCGATCTTCTAAGCTCAGGACTCATTGATCCAGAAGAGGGCGGTCGCAGCGAGGCAGATGGCGGAGAAGAAGGTGTGGGCGCAGCGGTCGTAGCGCATGGCGACGCGGCGCCAGTCCTTGATGCGGCCGACCATGTTCTTGATGCGATGGCGTTGCCGATAGACCAGCTTGTCTCAGGGGGATCAGGGTCTTCCGGCTGCGGGTCGAGGGAATGCAAGGGATGATGCCGAGAGCAATGAGGGCCTCGCGAAAGCGGCGGCTGTCATAACCTTTGTCCCTGAGCATTTCCTTGGCGCGCGGCAAGCAAGGCAGCAGCAGGGCGGCGCCTTTGTGATCGCTCGTCTGGCCCTCGGTGAGCAGCAGGATGATCGGGCGGCCTTGGCCGTCGCAGACGGCGTGCAGCTTGGAGTTCAGCCCGCCGTTCGTCCGGCCGATACATCGGGGTAGAGCCCTTTTTGAGCAGGCTGGCCGCCATGCGATGTGCTTTCAGATGGGTCGCATCGATCATCAGTCGGTCCGGCTGGCCTCGGCGCCCGGCCAAGCCCGCAAAGATCCCGCTGCACCACCATTTGCAACAGAATCCCCAGCCTTGACTGCTGCCTGCAACTGGTCCTCGGTTCAATCACACGCCGCCTATGAACTCGTTGATGTAAGCGCCACGGCCGGCGCAGGGCCCGTAATGGCGGCCCGCTGGCTGCGGCTGAAAGGCAGGGCATGCGGGGCATATGGCGCCTCGACATCCTCAACGCTGCACTGGTCGTCGGCACTCATCCGAATCGAGTGCGCGATCTGCTTGTTCTGCTCCGGTGTCAGGCCATCGTCTTATTGCACAATGAGGAGCGTGCGCCAACCACTCCAGAGTGGCTTCTCGGGGACGGCGAGCATTGCGCCACACCCGCAATGGTTGTGAAGCGGAACTTTACGGTTGTGTT
>NZ_RFLX01000053.1 GCF_003696345.1 Teichococcus wenyumeiae
ACCGCTGCGCCCACACCTTCATGTCCGCCATCTGCCTCGCCGCCACCGTCCTCTTCTGGATCAAGGAGTCCTGAGCCTAGGTCACTCCGGCACCCTGGCGCCAGCACAAGCTGCGCTTCAGGGCTCCGGCCTCGTGCCGTGCGGTCTGGGCAACCAGGGCAGCGAATTCCTCTACGAGGCCAGAGCGCGGCTGCCAGCTCGGGAAGAACATCCCGTAGGGTAGCGAGATGGAGGGGGCAAAGGCGCGGACCACCATCTGCGGCGCGGGGGAGGAACTAGCGACAAAGGGATCCGCCAGCGCGACTCCTAGTCCCAGCGCTGCCATCTGACAGACCACTACGCCATTCGATGCCTCGAACCGGCCGCACGGCGTAATCCCTGCTTCTCGGCAATGTTGTTCCAGCCCCTGCCGCAGAAGGGATCGCGGGTGCGTCACTACCATGTCGTGCCCAGCCAGGTCCTGCACCGTCACCTGCGTCAAGGCCGCAAGCGGGTGGTCCCGGTGCATGACCGCCACGGCCTCAACCTCGCAGAGCGGTTCCACCTTCAGGCCGGAATGCGCCAGCGGCAGCACCGTGACGCCCATGTCGAAATGCTCCTGCTCCACCACCGTTTCGGCATCCAGACGGATGCGAGTATCCACCACGGCGGAGAAATCGGGGACACGGGCGACCATCTCGCGCAACGCCCCGCCCAGCACGAAGCTGGCAACCTGGGGCGCGGTCAACAGCCGCAGGTGATTGTGCTTCTGCCCCTGGCGAATGCCGCTGGCCAGCCGCGTCCAGTCCATCATGCCCGGCCAGCACGCGCTCGGCCTGCTGCCAGAAGCGCAACCCATCGGCGGTCAGGGACAGGCGGCGGTTCTCGCGGCTGAACAGCGCGAAGCCGACCTCCCGCTCCAGCGCCGCCAGCAGGCGGCCCACCTGCGGCTGCGTGCGCCCCAGCCGCACTGCGGCCTGAGAGACCGATCTGGTTTCCACAAACGCGCGCAGAGCCTCGAGTGACCGCAGGTTATGCATAAGCCCCCCACCATGTGCGGAAACCGCATGATCTAGACATTATAATGCATTTGACGCATCGAGCGAGCTTCGGCATCCGTGACGCACGGAAGACCCCGCCGGCAGCAAGGTTTGAGAATGTCCGACAGCGATCACGGCAGTGCCGCCTGGCATGTGACCCCTTCACACTACGCAACGGCACGCGAGGCCGGCTGCGCCCTGCCCGCCGTGCCCGAATCCCGCTACCTGACCATGCGGGACGGCTGCCGCATCGCCATCGATGTCTGGCGGCCGGAAGGCGCCACCGGCCCGGTGCCGGCCATCCTGATCCTGACGCCCTATTACCGCCGCTTCGCCGTGGCGCCGGGCAGCGACGCCGACGCCATCCCCAATGCCGGCAAGTTCGTGCGCTACCTGGTACCGCGCGGCTACGCCGTGGTGGTGGTGGATGTGCGCGGCACCGGCGCCTCCTTCGGCACGCGGGACAGCTTCCGCTCCCCCAAGGAACGCGAGGACAGCCGGGAGATCACCGACTGGATCGTGGCGCAGACCTGGTCGGACGGGCAGGTCGGCGCGACCGGCATTTCGTATCCGGGCGCGGCGTCCGACTTCCTGGCCAGCACTGGGCACCCGGCGGTGAAGGCCATCGCGCCGCTGTTCGCGGTCTGGGATACCTATGCCGACAACTACTATCCCGGCGGCATCCTGCTGAAGCAGCTCGCCAAGAGCTATGACGACCTGATGGTCGCCATGGACCACGACCGGCGCGACCTGCTGCGCAACTACGTCTACTACGCCAACCCCGACCTGCGCGGCCCGCACCCGGTGGACGAGGACGCCGACGGCACCCTGCTGTCAGAAGCGCTGCGTGAGCACCTTGGCAACTTCCGCCAGCCGGACTTCATGGGCGAGTTCCGCTTCCGCGAGGACCCGCTGCCCTACGACCCCTCCTTCAGCTCCGCCTCCTTCAGCCCCTATTCGGTCAGCGAGGGCATCCGCAAGGACGTGGCAGTGCTGGCGGTGTCCGGCTGGATGGATGGCGCGGGCTACGCCAACGGCGCCATCGCCCGCTTCCTGACGCTGCGGGAGAACAAGGTCCACCTGCTGCTCGGCCCCTGGGACCACGGGGCGCGCTGCAATGTCTCTCCCTGGCGGCGGGAACAGACCTCGGACTTCGCGCTGCTGGGCGCCCTGCTGCGCTTCTTCGACCACTACCTGCTGCGCCGCGATACCGGGCTGGAGGCGGAACAGCCCGTCCACTACTTCAGCCTGCATGAGGAATGCTGGCGCGCCGCCGCGTCCTGGCCGCCGGTGGAAACGGTGCGGCGCCTGCATCTCGGCGCCGGGGCGCTGAAGGATGCCGCGGGCGAGGCCGGACAGGACGTGATGCGTGCCGACTTCGCCTGGGGCAGCGGCCATGGCACGCGCTACGAGCGCATCGCCGGCATCAACAGCACGGTCTATTATGCCGACTGGCAGGAACGGGAGGCCAAGCTCACCGGCTGGTCCTCCGCGCCGCTGGAGCAGGCGATGGAACTGACCGGCCATGGCCTGGCCGATCTCTGGCTCAGTGCCGACACGCCAGATGCCGCCATCTTCGTCTATGTCTCGGAAGTCGAGCCGGACGGCACGGTGCGCTACGTCACCGAAGGCCTGCTGCGCGCCCTGCACCGGAAGGAAAGTCCGGCGCCTGCGCAGTACCGCACCACCTGGCCCTTCCGCTCCTCCCGGCGGGAGGATGCGGCGCCATTGGTGCCCGGGCAGGTGGAGCGCATCCGCATCCCGCTGCTGCCGGTCTCCTGGGTATTCCGCGCCGGCAGCCGCATCAGGCTGTCGATCGCCGGCATGGATGCCGACCATTGCGTGCAGGTGCCGCACGGCCGGCCGCCGGAACTGACACTGCTGCGCGGTGGCGACCAGGCCTCAGCCCTGGAACTGCCCCTGCGGCCTACTCGTTGAACAACAAGGAAACGCCCATGCAACGCCGCCATTTCCTGGCCGCTTCCGGCCTTCTCGCCACCACCGGCTGGGGCGCACTGGCACCCCGCGCGGCCCATGCTGCCGGAACTACCCTGCAGATCGGGCTGGGCGGCGCCTTCACCACGGTGGACCCGCATTTCTACCATGCCGTGCCCAACCATACCGTGGCGATGCATATGTTCGAGCGGCTGATCAACCGCGCGCCGGACGGCCGCCTGATTCCTGGCCTGGCCACGGAATGGAAGCCGCTGTCCGATACGCTGTGGGAATTCAAGCTGCGCCCGGGCGTGAAGTTCCACGATGGCGGCGACTTCACCGCGGATGACGTGGTCTTCACCTTCGAGCGCGCGCGTGACGTGCCCAACAGCCCGGGCGGCTTTGGCGGCTTCCTGCGTGCGGTGGAGCGGGTAGAGGTGATGGACCCGCTGACCATCCGCCTGCACACGCCGGTGCCGGCGCCGGATCTCGGTCCGAACCTGACCTATGTCGGCATCATCTCCCGCCGCGTGGGGGAGAACGCCACCACGGCGGATTACAACTCCGGTAAGGCGGCTATCGGCACCGGCCCCTACAAGTTCGCCTCCTACACGCCCGGCAACCGGGTGGAGATGGTGCGCAACGACCTCTGGTGGGGCCCGAAGCAGGGATGGGAGAAGGTCTCGCTGCGCCTGATCACCAACCCCGCCGGACGTACCGCGGCGCTGCTCTCCGGCGATGTGGACCTGATCGACACCCCTTCCGTCAGCGACCTGCCGCGCCTGCGGGAGGACAGCCGGATTAATGTCGCCGCCATCCCCGGCATCCGCCTGCTGTATCTGGTGCCGGACCTGTCGCGGGAAGGCGAGAGCCCCTTCGTCACGGACAAGGCCGGCAAGCCGCTGGCGCGCAACCCGTTCCGCGACCTGCGCGTGCGGCAGGCGCTGTCGCTGGCCATTCAGCGGGACGCCCTGGCGGAGCGCGTGATGCTGAGCACCGCCGAGGCCACCGGCCAGTGGATGCCGCCGGGCAGCTATTCCTATGCGCCCAATGTTGCGCCGCCGAAGCCGGACCCGGAGCGCGCCCGCCGCCTTCTGGCCGAGGCCGGGCTGCCCGATGGTTTCAACCTGACCCTGCACACGCCCAACGACCGCTATCCCAACGACGCGCGGCTGGCCCAGGCCATCGCGCAGATGTGGACGCGCATCGGCGTGCAGACCACCGTGGAGGCGATGCCCTGGAGCACCTATGCCGCGCGCGGTGGGCGCCAGGAATTCTCCATGGGCCTCTGGGGCTGGGGCAGCGCTACCTTCGAGGGCGGCTACATGCTCAGCCAGTGCATGGCCAGCTACAACAAGGAACGCAGCCTCGGCCTGTATAATTATGGCCGCTACAGCAACGCGGAACTGGACGCGCTGACGGTCAAGGCGACCTCCACCGTCGATGACACGGCACGCGAGAAGCTGCTGATCGAGGCGACGGAGAAGGCCATGGCCGACCTGCCGCTGATCCCGCTGCTGATGTTGCAGAACCTCTGGGCCGTGCGGAAGGGCATCGCCTTCTCGCCGCGCTCGGACGAGCGGACACTGGCGGTGGACGCGCGGGCGGAGGGTTGAGCATGTTGCGTCCCGACCCCCTGCCCCACCTTGCCCGGCTGGCTCTGGCGCAGGCGGAGGACGCGCAGCCCCAGGCCACCTTCCAGGCGCTGGATGCGGCCCTGGCGGCGGCGGTGGGCCACCGCCTCTGCACGATCCAGATCCACTACGCGGATGGGGAGGCCGAGCGCGTCTATTCCAACGTGCCGCAGCATTATGCGGTGGGCGGGCGCAAGCGCGCCTCCAACGCGCCACGGATGCGGGAGCTGATGCAGCACGGCCGCCCCATCCTGATCCGCACGGAGGAGGATCTGCGCGCCAGCTACCCGGACCATGCCGGCGCCAGCGCGCTGGGCTGCGGCAGCGCCATGAACACGCCGGTGCGCTGGCGCGGCCGCACCCTGGGGCAGGTCAACCTCATGCACCAGGCCGGCTGGTACACCGAGGACGACCTGCCGCTGGTGCGCAGCTTCGCGCAGTTTCTCGTGCCTGCCTTCCTGCTGCTGGCCGAAAGCGGCTGACCGCCCCGGCCCTCCCCCGGCGCAGCGCGCCATGCCTGAAGGAGCATGACCATGTTCGCTGAACTTCCCCGCCGCCGCCTGCTGCAAGGCGCCGCCCTGCTGGCGGCCGGCCCTGCCGCCGCGCAGGGCGTCCCCTGGCCGCAGGCGCGTCCGATCAGCGTGGTGGTGCCCTTCGGGGCCGGTGGCGCAACCGATATCGCCGCCCGCGTCATCGCGCAGGAGATGCAGGCCACGCTGGGCCAGAGCATGGTGCTGGAGAACCGGGGCGGCGCCGGCTCCACGCTGGGCACCGGCCATGTCGCGCGAATGCCTGCGGATGGTTATACGCTGCTGATCACCACCATCAGCGGCCTCGCCATCGGGCAGACACTCTACCGCGACCGCATCCAGTACGATGCTGACAAGTCTTTTGCCCATATCGCCATCATGATGGGCACGCCCTACCTGCTTTGCGTTGACCCGAAGCTGCCCATCCGCAACCCGGCCGATTATCTCCAGGCCTCGAAGACGAAGCCGATGGATTACGGCACCTCCGGTGTCGGTGGTGTGGCGCACCTGCTGGGGCTCCGGCTGGCGGCGGCGACCGGCGCACGGCTGGAGCACATCCCCTATCGCGGCTCCACCCAGGCCATCACCGATGTCATGGCGGGCGTAGTACCCAGTGTCATGGACAGCCTGACCGCCACCAGCGCGCATATCCGTTCGGGCGCGCTGCGCCCGCTGGCGACCTCGGCACCCGAGCGCTCGCCCGACTTTCCGGACGTGCCGAGCTTCCGCGAACTGGGCTATCCCGATGTGGTGGCCGATGGCTGGGCCGGCCTCGCCGCCCCCGCCGGCACGCCGCGCCCCATTCTGGAAAAGCTGGCCGAGGCCATGCGGAACGCCCAGGCCAGCCCCAATGTGCAGCGCCGCTTCGCCGAGACCTCCACTACGCCAGGCCGCTACTACCTGGACCAGGCGCAGGATTTCGTGCGCAAGGAAGTGGCGGCCTGGAAGCCGGTGATCGAAGCCTCCGGCATCACGCCGGATCAATGAACAGCAGCAGGGAGTAAGCGGATGCGCGGCATCGTGGTGGCGGCCCAACCGGAAGCGGCGGAAGCGGGCGTCGAGGTTCTGCGGCGCGGCGGCAACGCGGTGGACGCCGCCATCGCCTGCGCCTTTAGCCAGGGCGTAGTGGACCCGCAGATGTGCGGCCTAGGTGGCTTCGGCGCCATGCAGATCTGCATGCCCCAAAAGGGCATCCATACGGTGCTGGAATTCTTCGCCCGCGCGCCGCTCTCCGCGACACCTGAGATGTGGGAGGACAAGTTCATCGGCCAGTCGCGCGACGGCTTCGTCTTCCTGCTGAACGACCAGAGCAACGATATCGGCTACGGCTCCATCGGCACGCCGGGCAATGTGGCGGGCTACACCGAGGCGCTGTCCCGCTTCGGCACCATGCCGCTGCGCGACGTGGTGGCGCCGGCTATCGCACAATCGCGGCGCGGGGTCATGGTGCGGCCCTATGTCCACTACTACTGGACGATTGATCATGGCGGTGACGGGCAGGTCAATGTCGAGCACAAGCTGCGCTTCAGCGAAACAGGACGGCAGGTCTACTTCCGCCCCGACGGCACGCTGAAGCGCCCCGGCGACATCCTGCACAATCCGGAGATCACGCGTACGCTGGAGCGCATCGCGGAAGGCGGAGCCGAGATCTTCTATCGCGGCGACATCGCACGAGAGATGGCGGCGGACATGCAGTCGCACGGCGGCGGCGTCACTCTGGAGGATCTGGCCGCTTATCGTGTGCGGGAAAAGGCGCCGTGCTGGGGGCGGTACCGCGGGCTGCGCGTTGCGTCGAACCCACCGCCGGCCGGTGGCGGTTCGTTGATCGAGTTGCTGCATATCCTGGAGCAGTTCGAGCTGGGCGCGCTGGAGCACAACAGTGTCGAGCATCTGCGCATTCTGGCCGAAGCCATGAAGTGGATGACCATCGACAAGGATGCCCATATGGGAGATCCGGATTTTGTCGATGTGCCGCTGGAGCGGCTACTATCGGCCGAACATGCCGCCGCGTTGGCCGCCCGCATCCGTGCCGGCGAGAAAGCCGCCGTTCCACGCGCGGGCGAACCCAAAGACCCGCCGGATACCACCGTGGTCTGCGTCGTGGATGCCGAGGGCAATGCGGTCTCCATGACGCATACGCTGGGTATTCCTTCCGGCGTCATCACGCCAGGATTGGGCTTCATGTATAATGGCTGCATGAGCGGCTTCGATCCGCGCCCAGGCCGCGCCGCTTCCATTGCCCCCGGCAAGAGCCGGGGCAGCGCCATGGCGCCGACCATTGTCTTCCGGGATGAAAAGCCCTGCATGGTACTGGCCGCGCCCGGCGGCACCTATATTGTGCCAGCACTGGCACAGGCCATCAGCAATGTCGTCGATTTCGGCATGAGCATGGCGGAAGCCGTGGCCGCGCCGCGCATCATGGCGCTCAGCGACACTATCGACGTCGCCAACCGCATCCCACACAGCACGACTGACGCATTGGCCGCACAAGGCTACCCGACCGCGCGCTCCTACCAGAGCTTCGCCTTCGGTGCACCACATGGGCTGGCACTGCAGGACGACGCATGGCGCGGGGGCGCAGATCCGCAGCGAGATGGGATGGTGCTGCAAGCCTGACTACCCCTGTGCCGAGCGAGGCCATTGGCGCGCACGAAGGGTGTCCTGGGACGCTTCTGGGCGGCGAAGATATGCGCGATGCCGGAGTTGATCCGAACACGTGATGCATTGCTTCGCCTACGGCTCAGAAAGATGACGCTGCGGCGGACGGCAGGGCCGAATCCTCTCGGATCGGCCGCACCGCCTCTGCACCTCTAGATGACTTTCCGCTGAAGGACAGCAACGGCGACACCCTGAGGTCCGCATAGGACGGATAGACAAGCACCGACTCGACGGCTTCGCTGGCCCGACGCGTGCGCAAGCCAAGCTTGCTGCGCCTGTGGCCGATCTTGTCCAGCGTCAGGAACAGAACTGTCTCCTGAAACCTGCCCCGCATCGGGGGACCGCTGATCCAGTCGTCCAGCGGCGGTCAAGATCGTCTATCGGCCCATCGCATAGAACTCGTCGTTGGGCCGTAGGCTGGTGACATTTGCCAACCGGTTCGACATGCCGAAGAAGGCCGCGATCGCGGCGATGTCCCATGCATCCTCCTGGTCAAAGCCATGCTGCGCCAGGGTGGCCATGTCGTCGTCGCCGACCGCATAGGCCTTGAAGGCGACCTTCATGGCGAAGTCCAGCATCGCCTTCTGCCGCGGCGTGATATCGGCCTTGCGATAGTTGATGGCGACCTGTTCGGCGATCAGCGGGTTCTTTGCCCGGATGCGAAGGATCGCGCCATGCGCAACGACGCAGTATTGGCACTGGTTCGCATTGCTGGTCGCCACCACGATCATCTCGCGCTCCGCCTTGATCAGAGTGCCAGGCTTGTCCATCAAGGCATCGTGGTAGGCCATGAAGGCGCGGAATTCTTCGGGCCGATGCGCAAGGACAAGGAAAACGTTGGGGATGAACCCCGCCTTTTCTTGTACCGCGAGCAGCCGCTCGCGGATATCGTCCGGCGTCTCCTCCAGCGTGGGCACGGGGAAGCGGCTGATCGGGAATGGGGCCTGCTCGGTCATCACGTCACCTCGGTCTCGTCAATCCAACTCTGGGAAGTCGTAAAGGCTCCGCGCATCTGGGCCAAGAATTCGGTTTCGCACGGTTTCATCCGGGCCCATTCTAGCATCATGTCCAGTAGGTCGCCGTCGTTGGGCATAACCCGGCCTCGCATGTTCACATGCGGCCAGTCGGAGCCCCAGAGCAGCCGTTCCGGCGCGGCCCTCACCAGGGCCCGGGCGATCGGCGTCACCGCTAATTAAGGGACATCCTGGCGCGTGCAGCGCATAGGCCCGGAAAGCCGCACCCAGACCCTGCCGCTGTCCAACATCCGCAGGATGGTTCGGAAGGTCGGCTGGTCCGTGCCGCCCTCGGCGGGAATTGCGCCGAAATGGTGCAGGACCACCCGACCCGGCAGGCTGGACAGGCGCGGGGTGAAGTCCTCGAGGTCGCGCGGCGAGGGATAAAACTGCACGACCTAGCCAGCTCCGCCGCCATGGCGGCCACGCTTTCGGTGAGGGGCGGCAGGTGCGCGCCGTGATAAGGGCTGACGAAGCGGCAGCCGCGCACGCTCAGGCCGTGCAGCCGCTCCATCTCCACCATGCTGACCTCCGGGGCTAGCAGCGCTACGCCGGGGAAGCAGGTGGGGAAGCAGCGCAGCGTGTCCTCCAGATGGCGGGTGCCTATGCCGTAGCCGCCGCCGTTGACAATCATCGCGTAGGACAGGCCGAGCACGTCCTGCAGCGCGATGTTTGTCTCCGGCAAGGCGTCCTCTGAGATGTACTTGCTGCCCAGGTCGAAGAGATACTTCCCGGCCGGCCGAAGAGGTGGATCTGCCCGTCCACCGCACCAAGAGGGCAGACCAGGCGCGGCTTACGCGGATGGCGGTCTTCATGCAATCGCCGCGTGCTGCCTGCGCTGCCACCGCCTTATCCACCACCGGGAGGTTAGTGGCCGAGCACGATGGGACCTAGGAGCATATCATGTCTATGAACCGGCGCCCGTCGGCATCGGCGAGGTGGCAGCCTTCGGCGCGAACAAAGAACTGGGGATAGCCCTCCGGCAAAATCCATGCGGAGAGATGGTCCCAGAGCCCGGCGGGAATCACATACTCGGTTCTGGCCCGCAGGGCATGATCGAAGCTGTTGGAATGCAGAACCGCATTGCTACCAGACATGCCATGCTTCCTTCAGAAAGCCTGTTTGATATATCATGTATAAGAAAGTTTACGGGCCCGACTCCTAGTTTTCAGCGGCCGTGATGGATATCTCACAGCCATGTCCCTGACCACCTCTCTTCCTGTCCTGGCTCGCACCAGCCTGAACGACAGGGTCTACGAGACCCTGCGCGCCGCCCTGCTGGAGGGACGCCTGCGCCCGCACCAGCGCCTGAAGATCCGCGACCTCGCCTCCACGATGGGCGTCTCGGAAACCCCGGTGCGTGAGGCCGTGATGCAGTTGGTCCGCGAACGTGCGCTGACGCTGCAGACCAGCCGCTCGCTTACCGTGCCGCGCCTCTCGACCTCGCAGTACCTGGAGCTGCGGCAGATCCGGCTGGAACTGGAAGGCCTCGCCGCCGCCCACGCCGCCGAGCGCATTTCCGCCCGCGACATCACGGCACTGGCCAAGCTGCATGAGCGGCTCCTGAAGGCGGAGGAAACCGGCCAGGCGGCTGAAGCAGTGCGCAGCAACTGGCACTTCCACGCCCGCCTTTATGAGGCCGCGGCGATGCCGGAGCTGTTCCACCTGATTCAGGGCCTGTGGCTGCGCAACGGTCCGTTGCTGACTTACCTCTATCCGCACGCGGCGCCCACTTATCCCGGCCGCCACCGGCATCTCGATGTGCTGGACGCGCTGCGCGCGCGGGACGGGGCCAGGGTTCGTGCCGCCGTCCAGGCGGACATGATCGAAGGTGGCGCGGGGCTGCTGCGCCTACTGCAGGACCTTGATGCCAGTCGCCTCAGCGAGGCGCCTTTTGCCGTCGGGTCCAATCCCGATCCGCTGCAGGCGGTGGCCTAGACCGGCCACTGCGCGAGCAGGCGAAACGGGCGATAGGCTGCATGCCTTGACCGTCCTCATGCCCGGTCCTGGTCGTCAGGCGACTTGGACTTCCGACGGGCGGCAAGCGGCCCAGGGACGGGCTTCCTCCAGCACCGAGCCCAGCCGCAGCAAGTCCAGCTCCGCCCCCCAGCGCCCGACCAGTTGCACCCCGGTCGGCAGCCCGGCATCGTCGAATCCATTTGGCACCGTCAGCGCCGGGTGCCCGGTCAGATTGAACGGGTAGACATAGCTGCTCCAGCCCTGTCGCGTGATGCCGCAGAGTTCCCCCTCGACCTCCACCTCGTCATGGGCAGCGTCGAAATCCGCCGGCAGCGCGGTGCGGCTCAGGGTCGGGGTGACCAGCACGTCGAACCGCTCGAACAGCCGCTGGATCGCACGGAACAGCCGTGTGCGGGCATATTGCCCTTCCCGGAACTCCGTCAGGCTGAAGCCATCGCCACGTTCCATGAAGGCCAGCAGCGTCGGGTCCATCCGGTCCCGCCATTCGGCCAGGTACCGGCGTTGTGAGATCGCGAAGTTGGCCTGGTACATCACCCGGCCCGGCATCTCCATCCAGTCGATATCGGCGCCCGCCATGTCGACGGCGGCGCCCAGTGCCTCGAACACCGACACCGATGCCTGGAGGTTCGCCGCCATCTCCCGCTGCAGCCGCGCATTGGCGGCGTGCTCGATCACACCGATCCGCAGCCCGTGCAGATCGCGCCCTGCCAGCGCAGGGGACAGCGGCAGGTCCGCCGCCCGCAGGCTCCAGGGGTCGGAGGCATCGGGCCCGGCCAGAACCGCCCGCATTGTGGCGAGGTCGGCCAGCGTGCGCGCCATCGGCCCGGCATAGGTGTAGTTGCCGAAGGCGTCCGCGCCCTGCTGCCAGGGGATCGAGCCCAGCGTCGGCTTCAATCCCACCACGCCGCAGCAGGCTGCCGGGATGCGGATAGACCCGGCGCCATCCATCCCGAGCGCGATCGGCCCCAGTCCCGTCGCCACGGCAACCGCTGCTCCGCCGCTCGACCCGCCAGCGGTGCGCGCCGGGTCCCAGGGATTGCGTGTGGTGCCGAAGGAAGGACCGTCGGTGAGGCCCTTGTGGCCGAACTCCGGCAGCGTCGTCTTGGCGAAGATGATAGCGCCCGCCGCGCGCAGCCGGGCGACGGTGACGTCGTCCGCGGTGGCTTCGGCGCTGTCGGCGAAGATGGCGGAACCATAGGTGGTCCGCACGCCGCGCACATCCACCTGGTCCTTGATGCTGACCGGCACGCCATGCAGCGGGCCGAGAGGCGCGCCGCTCCGCACCGCCGCCTCCGCCGCCCGCGCGCTGGCCAGCGCCTCATCCTCCAGCAGCACCACGAAGGGGTTCAGCCGCGCCTGCACCTGCCGAGCCTCCGCGAGCACCGCCTGAGTCAGCTCGACGGGCGATAGCGCGCCGCTGCGGATCAGCGCGGCGGCCTTCGTGGCGGGGGTGAACAACAGGTCTGCGTCGGACATCGCGGGAGGCCTCCTTCGAGCCGGCGCAGGGGAAATGTCTTGCCCCGACTGATATCGGATATATCCTGTATCAACTGCGGACCGCGATCAAGCAGGGCGCCGCACGACCGGAGGGGCATTATGAGCACCATCACGGCATCACGACGCGGTGTCCTGGCAGGCATGGCGGCTCTCGCGCTGCCAGCGGCAACCTGGCCCCGCCCGGCGGCGGCGCAGCAGAAGCCATTGACCGTCATGCTGGAATCCGAGGTTGTCATCCTCGACCCGCACATGACCACCGCCGCCATCACCCGCACCTTCGCCTACCATGTCTTCGACATGCTCTACGGCAGCGATGCCGCCGGGCGAGTCCATCCCCAGATGGTCGATTCGCACGAGGTTTCCGCCGACGGGCTGCAGTGGCGCTTCACCCTGCGCCCCGGCCTGCGCTTCCATGACGATGCCCCGGTTACCGCGGGGGACTGCGTCGCCTCGCTCGCCCGCTGGGCGCCGAGAGACGCGCTGGGCCGCATGCTGCTGGCCGCCGGCGCCACAATGGCGGCGCAGGGCGAGCGCGTGTTCACCATCACGCTGACCAAACCCTTCCCGCTGATGCTCAGCGTGCTGGGCAAGCCCAATGCGCCGCTGCCCGTCATCATGCCGGCGCGCGTCGCCGCCGCAGCCGGGGAGGGGCGGATCAAGGACATCATCGGCTCTGGCCCGTTCCGCTTCGTGGTCGACCGCTGGAAGGTCGGCGACAGCATGGTGCTGGCGCGGTTTGAGGGCTACGTGCCGCGCCAGGAGCCGGCCGACTTCCTGTCCGGCGGCAAGGTCGTGCAGGTACCGCAGGTCGTGCTGCGGGCAATCGGCGACGACACCACCGGCGCCAATGCTCTCGTCACCGGCGAAATCGACTACATGCAGTACCTGCCCTTCGACCTGGTGCCGATGCTGGCGCGCTCGCAGGGGGTGAAGGTGATGACCCTGAAGGGCCTGGACATGTTCCAGGGCAATTTCCGCCTCAACGCGGCAAGCGGTCCCTTCGCCGACCCGGCGGTGCGCGCCGTGTTGTGGAAGCTGGTGGATCAGAAGGAGATGCTGCAGGCCGCCGGCATCGAGCCTGGCGTGCGGATGGACCATTGCGCCGCCTTCTTCATGTGCGACGCACCGTTGGCCAGCGATGCGGGCGCTGGCTCCGCCAAGTTCGATCCGGCCGCCGGCAAGGCCGCGCTGGCCCGCACCGGCTATAAGGGCGAGCCGGTCGTCATGCTGCAGGTCGCTGGTTCGATTTCCCAGGCGGCGGGCAGCCTGCTGGCGCAGCGCATGCGGGAAGCCGGCTTCACGGTGGACGAACAGGTCATGGACTGGGGCACGGTGCTGCAGCGCCGAAGCCGCAAGGAAGGATGGAGCGTGTTTCCGGTCTATTCCAACGGCGTCGACATGGCCTCTCCGCTGACCCATTTCTACGTGTCCAACAACTGCGCCGACTATACAGGCTGGAGCTGCAGCGAGCCGATGTCCGAACTGCTGATCCAATTCGCCGCCGCACCGGACGATGCGGCCCGAGCCCGCATCGCCGCGGCCATCCAGGAGGACGCCTACCGCACGACGCCCACGGTGATGTGGGGCCAGTTCTCCCGCCCCGCCGGCTACCGCTCGCGGTTGCAAGGGCTGGTGCAATCCTCCTTCCCCATCTTCTGGGGCGTGCGGCTGGCGGACGCCTGATGATCGACGACACCATGCTCCGCGCCGCGCTCTCCGACACGCGCGGCACCCGGGTTCTGCCTGGCCTGCGGGACGACGTCATCGTGCGGCGGGACGAATGGGGCATCCCGCACATCAAGGCCGGCACGGCGCATGACGCCCACTTCGCCCTCGGCTTCGTCCATGCACAGGACAGGCTTTTCCAGATGGAACTCACCCGCCGCCGCGCGCTGGGCCGGGCGGCCGAGTGGCTGGGGGCGGAAGCCGCCGAGGGCGACGCGCTGTGCCGGCGCCTGGGCATGGAGGCCGCCTGCCGCCGCGACTATGCCGCCCTGGGCGGCGAGGCGCGCGCAATGCTGGATCGCTACGCCGCCGGAGTGAATGCCTTCCTCGGCTCCAACCCGCCGCTGCCGGTCGAATACGCGCTGCTTGGCGCTACCCCGGAGCCCTGGGAAGGCTGGCACCCGATCGCGGTGATGCGCCGCCTCGGCCTGCTGATGGGTTCCGTGTGGTTCAAGCTGGCGCGCATCCTCGCTTTGCCGATTGTGGGCGCGGAGAACGCGGCCAAGCTGCGCTACGACGATGGCGAGGCCGAGTTGCTGTGCATCCCGCCCGGCGCCACCGGCACCCGCATGGCCGCTGACCTGACCGCGTTGCGCCCCGCGATCACGGCCCTTCTCGCCGCCATGGGTTCGGACGAGACCGGCGGCGGCAGCAACAACTGGGCGGTCGGCCCCGGCCGAAGCGCCAGTGGGCGGCCCATCCTGGCCGGCGACCCGCACCGGGTGTTCGAGATCCCGGGCATGTACGCCCAGCATCACCTGGCCTGTGACGAGTGGGATGCCATCGGCCTCACCGTGCCCGGGGTTCCGGCCTTCCCGCACTACATGCACAACGGCCGGGTCGCCTGCTGCGTCACCCATGCCTTCGTGGATATCCACGACCTGTTCCTGGAGCGCTTCGAGGACGGTGCCTGCCTGTTCCGCGACCGCCGCGAGCCCCTGTGCAGCCGCACCGAGACCATTCGCGTGCGCGGCGAGGCCGACCGCGTGATCACTATCCTGGAAACCCGTCATGGCCCGGTGGTGGCCGGGGACCCGGCCTCCGGCGCCGCCCTGGTGCTGCGCTCGGTCCAATTCGCCGATACTGACCTGTCCTTCGACTGCCTGCCCCGCATGCTGCGCGCCGGCAGCGTGCCCGAATTGTTTGAGGCGACGCGCGGCTGGGGGCTGATCGACCACAATCTGGTTGCCGGCGACGTGCAGGGCCGCATCGGCCATCGCGTCCGCGCCCTGGTGCCGCGCCGCCCCCGCGCCAATGGCTGGTTCGCCGTACCGGGCTGGACCGGGGATGGCGAGTGGGACGGCTATATCCCGCACGAGGCCATGCCCGAGGTGATCGACCCCGAGGGCGGCGCCATCGTTACCGCCAATAACCGCGTTGTCGCGGATGGCGAGCCTTATCTCTGCACCGACTGCCATCCACCATACCGCGCCGCCCGCATCGCCGCGCTACTGGACGCCATGCCGCGCTTCGGGGTGGAGGATGCCGCCGCCATCCATGGGGATGTGCTGTCTCCCAACGCGCCGTTGTTCCAGGCCCGGCTCCGCACCCTGGCCACCCCGCGCGACCCGCGCGCGGCGGCGCTGCGCGAGGAACTGCTGGGCTGGGACGGCCGGATGGAAGCGGGCTCGATCGCCGCCGGACGCTACAACGCGCTGCGCCGGGCGATGACGGCCATCCTGGCCCGCCGCTCCGGCCTGGCGGGAATGACGGCACATCCTTGGGCGGCGGTGCCACCCGGCGTATCGGCAGAGGGAAACCTGTGGTGGGTGCTGCCAACCCTGCTGCGGAACGATGACGTCGCGATGCTGGACGGCTGGAGTTGGGATGACATGCTGCAAGCCGGGCTGGAGGAAGCCGCAGCGGCGACGGCAGTCCCTTGGGGCGAGGCGCACCGCCCCACCTTCCGGCACCCGCTTTCGGGCCTGTTCGCGGATGCAGCGCCCCTGTTGGACCCACCCTCCATGCCGCTGGGTGGAGATGGTGACACTGTGATGGCGATTGGCCTCGTTCCCGCTGCTGGCCCCGCCGCCAGCTATGGCGCGCTATGCCGCTACGTCATCGACGTGGGCGACTGGGAGAACTGCCGCTGGGCAGTGTTTCACGGCGTCTCTGGCCAGCCGGGCAGTCCGCATTATGCCGATCAAGCGACGGATTGGGCGGCCTGCCGCATGGTGCCGATGCGCTACGACTGGTCTGGAATCGAGCAGGCAGCGACTGCCACGCAGCGACTGCGCCCCGCGACGATGTAATAGCGCCTTTCAAAACCTAGGTTCAGGCCTCATTGATCCGGAAGAGGGCGGCGGCTGCGAGGCAGATGGCGGACATGAAGGTGTGGGCGCAGCGGCCATAG
>NZ_RFLX01000054.1 GCF_003696345.1 Teichococcus wenyumeiae
GGCCGAACTGAGGCAATCGCCTTCCAGCAGCTTCACCAGCAGAGGCGTGGTCGCCGGGTCCTCCCCCAGATGATAACCGAGATAAACCCCGCGACCCTGTTCGGGATCGCCAACATGGTGGCCTTGGCCGGCTGGGCAGCCCTGTCCCTCGGTATCCTGACAGGCCAGGCTTGGCTGAGGATTGGCATCGCCGGACGCACCGTGCCGGTCTTCCTATCTCTCCTGTACGCGCTACTCGTCGCCGTGGCTTGGCCAGGTTCGGAAGGCAGGTACGACACCCTCGGCGGCGTTGCGCGCCTTTTCCAGGACGCACGCATGCTGCTGGCAGGCTGGGTGCACTACCTCGCCTTTGACCTCCTCGCCGGCGGCTGGATTGCGGATGAAGTGGACCGCCACGGGCTCACGCGGTGGCTGCTGCTTCCTGCATTGCCGTTGATCTTCCTCTTCGGGCCAGCCGGTCTGCTTGTCTTGTCGCCGGCGCCGCGCTGCTGCGCCCCATGCCCCGTCATGCCTGACCGGTGAACCCAACCATGTCCAACATCCTCGCCTTCTCCAATACCCTGCTGCGGTGCGAGCCCTACATCGTGGCGGTAGGCCTCCTCTTCCTGGCCATGGCGCCGCTCACTCTCCTCGGTTTGGCGCTTGATGACCGGACCATCACCGCTGTTCCTGTTTGGCTCAAACCGCTCAAGTTCCAGTTGTCGCTGGCCGTCCACATGCTGACCATCGCACTGGCCCTCGGTACGCTCGACAGGAGTGTGAGACAGGCCTGGGCCGTCAAGGTCATCCTCCTCATTCTGCTAGCCATGTCACTGTTCGAGACTGGCTGGATCACATTGCAAGGTGCACGCGGATTGCCTTCGCACTTTGCGGCCGATCCCTTCGGCATGGCGATCCACGCATTGATGGGGATCGGAGCGACGCTCATTGTGCTCTCGACCGCCCTGCTCGGCGTGCTGATCTTGCGGTACCCCGTATATGGGGTACCGCAGCTTGTCAGCCGTGCCGTCGGGACTGGCTTGATCATCTCTGGCGTCACGGGCCTGGTCACCGGCTGGGCCATTGCAGAGAATGGTGGCGCCGTGGTGGGAGGCACCGGCGTCGCTGGCCTGGTCCTTCCACTGTTCGGCTGGTCCGGCACCGACGGAGATCTACGGGTCGCTCACTTCGTCGGCCTCCATGCAGCACAATGCCTGCCGCTGCTTGGATTAGCCCTCAATACGTGGAAACCTCAGACCGCGTTTCCGGCCATTCTGGTGATTGCGCTGCTGTGGTCTGCCGCCACGCTAGGCCTCCTGATCCAAGCCCTCGCCGGCCAGCCTTTCATCTCGCTTGTTTAGTCCGACCTTGATGGATTTGTTCAGCAGGAGAACTCCTGTGGTCGGGTAGCGCCGGAAATTGCGCTTCTGGAAGCTGTAGGCGGTCCAAGTCTGCCCCCTGTCCAACTGTGGCATCCGTACCCAAGCTAAGGCTGATAAACGCTCGGCCTTCGTGCCGGCTGGCTGCCGGTCACCGGTTGCCCCATTCGGCCGCTGTGCGCCCATTCCGGTCCTCCGCATAGTGTCACCGGCTGCATGGAAGCGGACATCCACCCTGCGTCTGGATGGTCTCGCCGGGCGAAGGGCCGCCGGTCTGCGAGTGACCGACGGCTGCGTGAGCGCGTGTCCTCCGCTGGCTTGTAACAGGTCAGACCTGCCGCATCCCACCATCGACACAGAGTTCAGCGCCCGCGATGAAGCTCGCCTCGTCGCTGAGGAGAAACAGCGCTGCCGCCGCAACTTCCTCCGGGCGCGCCATGCGGCCGAGCGGGATCTGCCCGATCAGGACCGCGCGCACCTCGTCCGTCGTGGCCGCCATCATCGCGGTGTCCGTGGGGCCTGGGCTGACGACGTTCACGCGGATGCCGCGCGGCGCCAGTTCCGCGGTCCAGGTACGCGCGTAGGAACGCAGGGCCGCCTTGGTGGCGGCATAGGTGCCGTAGTGGGGAATGCCCGCCATGTCCGCGATCGACCCGATGAGCACGACCGAGCCGCCCTTGTCCATGGCGCCGACCGCCGCATGGAAGGCGAGAACAGGGCCGCGCACATTGACCAGGAAGTGCCGGTCGACATGCTCCGGCGTCTCCTCGGCCAGCAGCGCCGGTTCGGAGATCCCGGCATTGAGCACCAGTGCGTCGATACGGCCATGCGTGTCCCGCACCGCGGCGACGGCTGCCGCCACATCTTGCGCCACGCTGGCATCCGCGACGAGGCCGCGTGCTCTCCGGCCGATCGTGGCGGCGGCCATCTCTACCGTTTCGGCACGACGCCCGGTGAGAAAGACCGTCGCACCCTCGGCTGCCAGTCGCTCGGCGGTGGCAAGGCCGATGCCGCTCGCGCCGCCCACCACCAGGGCAACCTTGTTCAACATCCGCGCCATCGTCGTCTCCTGTTCTTCAACGATAGCGGTCTAGATATACAGAGTGTATCTGGTAGCAAGAACGCAATTTGGATAGCCTAGATATGGCCGATGATACCGACCTGGAAGCACTCTCCTCCTGCGCCCTGTCCGACATGGCGCGGGTGCGCCCGGTGCTCGACAAGATCGCGGACAAGTGGACCATCCTGATCCTCACGGTGCTCTGCCCGAAGCCTTCGCGCTTCAACGAGATCAAGCGGCGCCTTGATGGCATCACCCACAAAGCCCTCGCGGACGCGCTGAAGCGCCTGGAGCGGAACGGGCTGGTCACGCGGACCGTGCTGCCGACGGCGCCGATCGGCGTGGAATACGCCATTACGCCGCTGGGGCACTCTCTGCGTCATCCCTTCGAGGCGCTCTGCGGTTGGGCACTTGCGCATGGCGATGCGATCAATAACGCCAGCGCTGCATATGACCGCGCCAGGCAGGCCGAGTAGGCTTTACAGGTCATTTTCCAGGAATGGACTGGTGTGGGGGCCGACGACCCAAGCCGTTGAGCTTATCCTGCCGCGTAATGGCTGCTTGCTCGGACACTGCACCGAACCTTGCTGCCGCCAAAGCATTCTATGATGCGACGCTTGCCGCGCTGGGCGTTGTTGAAGCGGGGTCTAATCACTTCAATGGCTGGATCGGCTACGGATTGCGTGGGGACGCTGCGCATCCAGACAGGATCTATCTCTCGATCAGGCCGGGCCTCAGCGCGAGGATGCGCCAAGCGAGCATCGATGCTTCAAGGCGCCGAGCCATTGAGCAGCAGACACCTTCTGGAAGGCTGGACTGCATGCCGCTTCCGGCCAAACCTAGACCCGACAGGTTGCTGCCCTTCATGGAGGGGCAGCTTGGCACTCCATGAGGCCTACAGCTGACGCACGCTCGGCGGAATGACCCAGTCACCTTGGAGGTGAGCGCAAACCACCCTGGATCAACGACGCGAAGACTCCGGCGGCTTCGGCCTCGTTGAAGTTGCCGCGCACCAGAGCGGCTGAGAGTGCCTCGCCCGCGCCGACCAAACCGATGCAGCGCCGCTCCAGCTCGGCTGCCGATAAGGTGCTGTGAGGCTGCAACACCGACACGAACATCTGCACAGAATTATCGAGCAGCTCCTGGAAGACCCTGGCCTTCTCTTCGCTGCCAGCCAGAGCGGCGCCCACTGCATGGAACTCGTCGGTCTTGTCAGCGGCACAGTGGATGTAGGCCGCCGCCAGGACCCTGGCGCACTCCTCGAGGCTCCGTTCACCGGTGGTCATCGCCTCCCGGAACGCGTTCACCCGCTCCATGTCGATCCACCTGTAGAGCTCGATCAGCAGGCCCGACCGCGTGCCGAAGTGATCATAGGCCACCGGCTTGGAGACACCGGCGCGCGCAGCCAAGTGCCCCAGGGTCAGGCGATCCGCGCCCTCCTCCCGCACGATCAGCAGCGCCGTATCAAGCAGTTGGCGCCGTCGCTCGGCCTTTGAGAACCTGCGCTGCGTCACCTGCTCGTCATCCTCCTGCGCATTGTTTTTCACGCCATTGCCTGCCTTGCGGAACCTACCAACGGTAGCCACGTTAGGTTTCCTACTAAAAGTAGGTTATTAGCTCCAGGCAAGGAGGCTTGGCAATGTCATCGGCTCCCATTCTGCTCATGGGCGGCTCCGGCGCCATCGGACGCTGGACAACACGGTTCCTGCGCGCCGCCCACCCCGGTCTGCCGTTGCTGATTGGCGGCCGCAACCTTACCAAGGCCCAGGAAGCTGCGGCCCGGATCGACAACGCAGAGGGCGTGGCGCTTGAGCTGGCCGCCGCCGATCTCGGCCTTGGCGGCCGTCCGGTCAGTGCCGTCGCCGTCCTGTTTTCCGACGAGAGCCTCGCCGGGCTCCGCTTCGCACAGGCCAGTGGGGTCCCGCACCTCAGCATCTCGTCCGGCATCTACGAGATCGCCCCTGAGATCGCGGCCTTCATGCACAAGCCGCACACCGCGCCGCTTGTCCTCGGCTACGAATGGCTCGTCGGCGCCACGACGGTTCCCACACTCGAGTTCGCCAAAGCCTTCAGCCGGGTCGACGACATCGCCATTGGCGCGCTGGTTGATGAGCAGGACACCGGCGGCCCGGCGGTGGCCGAGGACTTCGAGCGGCTGAACAGGACCTTACCCGCGGCGCTGACGCGTCGCGAGGGCCGCTACATCTGGCGCGCCGGTCAGGATGCCAAGGCTACATTCCATGCCGTCGACGGCACCAGGATGGAGGCCTCCGGCTTTTCGTCCATCGACGTCGTGGGCCTGGCGACGGCGACCGGCGCAGCGAACGTCCAGTTCAACATCGCGACCGGCGTCAGTTCCAGCCGCCGCCGCGGCGAGCCGATGTCCACGGAGATCGTCATTGAACTCGCCGGGCAGGATCATGCAGGCCTGGCGCTCCGCACCCGCCACGCGATCGTGCATCGCGAGGGTTCGGCGCCGCTGACGGGGCTCGGGGTCGCCATGATCCTCGAACGCCTCCTTGGCCTCGACGGCCACCCCGCGACGCCAACTGGCCTCTACTTCCCCTACCAGCTGCTCCATCCCACCGCTTACTTCACGCGGCTCGAGCAGATCGGCGGCGAGATCCTGACGCTGGGGGCACGGTGATGCACACGGGTCCGCTTCCTCTCGGTGACGCTGAGAACGGCGTCCGGCTCATCGCAGCCAATCCTGATGACAGAAAAGGCACAGCCCGCCTTTCTGGTAGAGCATTGCTCGTCGGCTCCGTCGCGGCCGCCGTGACCTCCGTCCTGCCCGCCTCCGCGCAAGGGGCGGCCATGCCGGGCATGCGCATGGTCAAGACCAACAACATCAACCTGGCCGTCCACGAGGCGGGCTCCGGCCCGGCCGTCGTTCTGCTGCATGGTTTTCCGGGGCTGGCGTTCACGTGGCGTCATCAGATCCCGGCCCTTGCCGCGGCGGGTTACCGCGTCATCGTTCCCGATCTGCGCGGCTACGGGAGAAGCGACGCCCCAAAGGCCATCGAGGATTACGACATCGCTCATCTGACGGGAGACCTCGTCGGCCTGCTCGACACGCTGGGCATCGAGAAGGCGATCTTTATGGGGCACGACTGGGGAGGACTGCTTGCCTGGCAGATGGCGCTTCTCCATGCCGGACGCGTTGCTGGGGTGATCGGGGTCAACACGCCGCACACCCCGCACTGGATGCTGTGGCTGCACCCCGATCTCGTCGAGGCCGCTCAGCCCCGAGGCCAGACCTTCGCCGCTGATCCAAAGGTCGATCCAGTCTCCCAGATGCGCCGGGTCTACAGCCCGGACATGTACGTTCTGATGTTCCAGGATGGCAGAGTAGCCGACAATGCGATGGACCGGGATCCGCGCGGTGCGCTGCGGAACGCATACCGCAAGGGTCTCATCACATCTGCGGACTGGAACAAACTGCCGCCGGAGGTGGCGAACATGGAGTACTACGGCAAGCCGCTGCCGGAGAGACTCCCGGGAGAGGACGTGCTGACCACGCAGGAACTGGACTTCTACGCCAGCAACTTCGAGCGCACCGGCTTCACTCCCGCCATCAACTGGTACCGCAACCTGTCGAGGAACTGGAAGGCGGGCCTCGGTGTCGATCAGACCGTTCGCGTGCCATCCCTGATGGTGTCGGCGGCCCATGATGTGGTTCTCAGGCCGAGCATGGCGGACGGCATGGACGCCTATGTGCCGGACCTCGAGAAGCACACCGTTGCGGATTGTTGGCACTGGACGCCCGAAGAGAAGCCGGAGGAACTGAACCGGCTTGCCGTCTCCTGGCTCAGGAGGCGCTTCCCATCGAAATAGCCGCGGCAGTCGGCTGGCCAGGTGGGGCCTGACACCTGGGGAGGGATTACGCCGAAGTTGGCACGATGCGCCGGTCAACCAACGACCGCCCCCAGGCCCTTCAGGCCGCCGCTGGAACAGGCTAATATAGGGCTGTAACCGCAAAGTCACATCTGCTTTCCCTCCTGCTACGTCGGAGAGCAGACAGGCGGCTATCGGTCACTTTTGCTCGGTAGCGCCTCGCAATTCCAGGCCCCCGCTCGAAGAATCGGCAGGAGTGCGGAGGTGTCTGCTGCCGTTCCTGAAGCAATAGTGCCTGCCAACCTGGCCTCAGCTAGCTGCCTCCAGGCCCTCCACAAAGGTCTGGGCCAGCCGTGACAGAGGTCTCAGCCGCGCGCGCAGCAAGCGGGCCGTGCTGACAATGGCAGGGCGAAAGGGCCGACCGACCAGGTCGGTCGCTCGCGCGCCCATGAAGCCGAAGCCGCTGATGATCCCGACGCCCGTTCCCGCCCTGACCAGGGCACACGCGGCCTCGGTATGTGACACCTCCACCGCGATCTGGAACGGCACGTTGGCTTCGGCGAAGGCGCGCGCCAAATGGTCGCCCAACACAAGGTGGCGGCCCGGACAGATGATTGGTACGCCCGCCAGTTCCGCGGGGCCGATGCCCGGGCGGCTAGCCAGCGGATGCGCTGGCGGCAGCACACAAGTCAGCTCGCTCATCCGGAGGTCCGTCACCAGCACTGCGTCGTTGCCCACCGGCCCGATGATGAAGCCGAGGTCGTCCCTGTGGGAGGCGACGCGCTGGATGACCTCGTGCGCCCCGAAGGTCTGCAGGGTGACCGAGGCCTCCGGCCGCTTCGCGCGGAAGCGCTGGACGGCATCCGGCAGGATCGAGGCGGCCAGGGCAGGGATCGTGGCGATGGCCAGGATGCCCGCCCTTCCTTCCCGCAGTTCCCCGGCCAGACGCTGAACCTGCTCGATCGCGCTAAAGGCGCCGAGCGTGTCGGGAAACATGATCTGCGCCTCCGCTGTCGGGCGCAGCCGGCGCTTTTCCCGGACAAAGAGGGCGAAACCCAGGCGCTGCTCCGTCTTCTGCAGCATCCGGGTCACGGCGGGCTGGGAGATGTTGAGCGCCGCCGCAGCCGCAGTGACGCTGCCCAGCTCCATCACCCGGCGAAACACCTCCATCTCCCGGAGGTCGAAGGTCATAACCAGCGGACATGATCTCTGCGCATTTCGGCATTTGCACACATTGATCTGCGCACGACAATCTTTCCTCAACAGGCCGAGCCGGCCCCCTTCACCAGGGGTGGGCCTCGAGAGCTCAGGACAGGGAAGGAGCGCGCCTTGAAGGTAGTGGAAATCCGCGGCTACCAACTCGGCTTCGCGCCGGCGCCGGCGATCGGCAATGCCCGTACCATGATCCGCCGGCGCGACTTCATGCTAGTGGAGCTGGTGGCAGATACCGGCGCGCGCGGCTGGGGGGAGGTGTTCTCCTCGCCTGCGGCGGCAGCGGCGCTGGTCCGCACACGGCTCAGCGGTCTCGTGCTGGGCGCCTCCCCGCACCACCACGGCCGGCTGTATGAGGTGATGCTGGGCACGCTAGGCTATGACCGGCGCGGCCCTGGCATGATGGCGATCTCCGCGCTGGACATGGCGCTGCACGACCTCGCGGCGCAGGACCGGGGCACCAGTGTGGCGGAGATGCTGGGTGGCGCGCTGCGCGGCGTGTTGCCCGCCTATGCCAGCGCCCCCTTCATCACGGAGGCCGCCGACCCCTACGGGCATTACCAGGCAGAGGTCGATGCCATTCTCCGCCGCGGCTTCCGGGCCGTGAAGCCGCGTGCCGGCGTCTCGCCCCGGGCGGATGGGGCCATGGCCCTGGCCATGCGCCGCCAGGTGGGTCCGGATGTGGCCATCATGGTGGACATTAACCAGGGCTACACGGCGCGCGCCGCCATCGAATCCGCCCGGCGGATGGAGGAAGCCGATCTACTCTGGATTGAGGAGCCGGTGCAGGCAGAGGACATCCCAGGCTATGCCGCGATCTCCGCCGCAGTGCCCACGGCGATCGCGGGCGGGGAGGCGCTGGGCAGCCTGGCGGCCTTCCGCGATGTGCTAGCGGCTGGGGCGATGTCCGTCCTGCAGCCGGACCTGACAGTCTGCGGCGGCTACACCGGGTTCCTGCGTATCGCGGCTCTGGCCGCCGCCTACGACCTGCCGGTGATGCCACATGTCTTCGGCACCGTGGTCAACATGCGCGCAGCGCTGCAGGCGGCGGCGCTGGTGCCGGCCCGCCGCGGTGGCGCCAGCGCCTATCCCTGGATCGAGTATGACGCCTCGGTGAACCCGTTGCTCGACGTGGCCGGCGCCCTGCCGGTCAGGCCAGACGGCACCATGGAAGTGCCCGTGGCGCCCGGAACAGGGTTGGATCTCCAGGCAGAGCGGCTGGCGCCTTGGGTCACTGAGACTTGGCGATGCAACGCCTGATATGGCGGGGGGAGGGAACAATGAAGAACATCACTCGACGCACGGCCTTAGCCGGCATCCTAGCCCTTGCGGGCACGGCACGCGTGGCTGCGGCCGCCGGGGCACCGGCATGGCCGCAGCGCCCGGTCACCCTGGTGGTGCCCTTTCCGCCGGGCGGCAGCAACGACGTGGTCGCGCGCCTGGTGGCGCAGCAGTTGAGCGCCAGTCTGGGGCAGCCCGTTGTGGTGGAAAACCGCCCGGGCGCCAACGGCAATATTGGCGCCGGCCAGGTCGCCCGCGCGGCGCCGGATGGCTACACGCTGCTGGTCTCTGGCAACGGCCAGAACGCGATGAACCACGGCCTGTACCGGCAGATGCCTTATGACTCGCGCACGAGCTTCAACCACGTCGCGCAGTTCGCGACCGTACCAAACGCCCTGGTCGTGACCGAGGACTTCCCGGCGCGCAGTCTGGCCGATCTGATCCGCATGGCGAAGGAGAAGCCGGGGAGCATCAGCTTCGCCAGCCCGGGCAGCGGCTCCTCCGGCCACCTGGCCATGGCCATGCTGGCCCGCGCCGCCGCGATCGAGCTGATGCATGTCCCCTATCGCGGCGCGGCCCCAGCCATCACGGACGTCATCGCTGGGCAGGTGCCGCTGGTCATGATCAACGTGGATGTTCCGCTGCCACATGTTCGGGCCGGCCGCCTGCGCGTCCTGGCCGTGACCAGCGAGGCGCGCAACGCCCTCTATCCCGATGCGCCAACGGTGGCGGAGAGCGGCTTTCCCGGCTTCTCCGCGTCCGGCTGGATTGGGCTCTCAGCGCCCGCCGGCCTGCCGCCGGAGATCACGGAGAAGCTCGCTGCGGCGGTCGCGAACGCGTTGCGGGACCCGCAGATCCGCGAGCGCTTCGCCGCCGGCGGCTACATCCCGGGTGATCGTGGCCCCGCCGACTACGCCCGCTTCATCGACGCGGAAATCGCCAAGTGGGGGCAGGTGACGCGCGACCTCGGCATCACACTGGAATAGCGGCGCCGCGCGGCCGGATGCAGTGGAGGTCCGGCGCTCGCCCGTGCAGGATGGGTCAGTCGAAAAAAGGAGGAACACCATGAGCAAGCACAAACCGCCGCCTGGCCCAGCGAAGGATCGTGGCGCGGCGAGTGGCGAGACCCTCCTGGGTCGCCGGGCGCTGCTGCCGCTGCTGGCCGCGCCGGCCCTGCTCTCCGGTCAGGCGTGGGCGCAGGATGCCGCCGGCTGGCCCGCGCGCACCGTGACCATCATCGTGCCCTTCGCGCCCGGCTCGTCCTCCGACATTGTGGGACGTGCCATGGCGGGGGCGATGGCCTCCTCCACCGGCAAGCCCATCGTTGTGGAGAACCGCCCGGGCGCCACGGGCGAACTCGGGGCACGGGGCGTGATCCGCAGCGCGCCGGACGGGTACACGCTGATGCACGCGCCGATCTCCACCTGGGCGATCAACGTCGCGCTGCGGCCCAACCTCGGCTACGACCCGGTGGGGCAGTTGACCGGCATCATGCAGACGGTCCGCACGCCGAATGTGCTGGTCGTGAACCCGCGCCAGGTGCCGGCGAACGACCTGAAGAGCCTGGTGGCCTGGCTGAAGGAGAACCGCGCCTCCTATTCCTCGTCCGGCATCGGCTCATCCGACCACCTGACGGCCGAAATGTTCAAGCAGGTCACCGGCACCGACGTCGCCCATGTGCCATACTCCGGTGGCGCGCCGGCGACCACGGACCTGATCGGCGGCACCGTGCAGATGTCCTTTCAGAATCTCGGCTCCATCCTGCCGCAGATCCAAGATGGCCGGGTGAAGCCGATCCTGATCACGGCCGAGAGCCGCAGCACCCTTTTGCCCACCGTGCCGACGGCGGCGGAGGCAGGCCTCAGCGACTTCGTGATCTATTCCTGGCAGGCCTTCGGCGCACCTGCCGGCATGGCGCCTGCCCTGTTGGCCAAGATCCATGCCTCGGCCGCCGCCGCGCTGCGCTCCGCTGACGTGATGCGCCGCATGGCGGAGATCGGCTTCGAGGTCGTGGCCAGCAAGCCGGAGGAATTCACCGCCTTCCAGCGCCAGGAGATCGCGCGCTGGCGCCAGGTGGTGCAAGCTGGAAACATCACGCCCGGCTGACTACCGCAAAGTAGGCAGGTCGCCCGCCGCTACCACTTGGCCCATGCGCCTCAGCGGCGCTCGATCTCCTATCTGCAGCGGCATCGCGTCCTCGCCAGCTTACGCCAAGACGCAGCGGCCAGTTCAGCCCTTGTCCGCCAAACATCTCATAGGAGGCGTCCAGCACGTCTCCCGCCGCAGTGAGACTTAAAGTGGAACCAAGCAGGCAATGCAGGCCACCTCGAAGCTCATCAGCGCTGTGAGCGTTAAACCTTCACACGCGCATCGTCACCTATAGAGGCGAGCAGGTTGTGACTTCTGGTGCCGGAGTTCCGCTTTCTTTCTCTGGTGCCCGCCGACAGCTGCCGTGCCGCTCTCGGCCAGACCCGGTCGTGAACCGCATTGCGGCATTCCGCGCTCAGCTAACCATGTGACACCGGGTGCAACGGTTATCGAGCGCACATTTGCCTGGATCAACCGCTTCCGCCGCCTCGCCATCCGCTACGAGCGCAGGCTCGACATCCACCATGCCCTCACCGCGCTCGCCTGCTCCCTCATCTGCCTCAACGCACTTCAGAGTAAGTTTTGAAAGGCGCTGTAAATCGAAGCAAGTCCAGATCTGCTCTTCCGCAGAAGCGTGGAGGCAGTAAATGTGGCGGTTCGTACCATCTCGCTCTCAGACTGACAGCAGGCATGACATCGAGCAAGCAACAGATCCTCGTCGCCGCTGCGGCCTGCTTCATGGAGCAGGGCTTTCATACCACAACCATCGACGATGTCGCCCGCCGACTGGGCGCGACCAAGGGGCGGATCTACCACCACTATCCTGCCAAGATTGATCTCTTTTTCGACGTACACCGGGAAGGCATGGCGCGTCTTTTCAGAGCCGTGGAGCCTGCTATGCAGGCACCCGGCGATGGGCTGACCGTATTGGCGGCCATGCTGCATGCCCATGCCCTGGCACTCATGGACAATTATGACTTCGAAAGCGTTGTCGTGCAGGGTGTGCAACTGCATCGCTTTGGCGCGCTGACGCCTGCCCAGCGCCAGGTGCTGGATGAGCTGATCGCCAGCCGGGATCAGTTCGAGTCCCTGTTCAAACAGCAGGCCGAAGCGGCCCGCCGCGACGGTTCCATGGCAGAATTGGATGTCTCCGTCGCCGTCAAGACGATGCTGGGGGCACTGCAATGGTCGCTGATCTGGTACCGGCCGGAGGCAGATGCCGGCCCAAGCAGCCGGGCAGCGCTGGCGGCGGCTATGGTGCGGACATTGATCAACGGGCTGCAGAGGCGAAGCTGAAAGAGCCGCCAAGCTCTCGATCAGGCTTGCCCATTTTAAAACATACTCGGTAGGATGTCGAAGCCGGACCGTTTTGGGCGCTTGCCGCGCTCTCCGGTAGTGGGTGATGGCCGGGCGGAGGGGGCAAAGCGATCTGCCGCCATCTCCGGTGCGGCACCGCAGCAATGAAATGATACCGGGAGCGCAATCATGTTCAGGAACCTCTCCATGCTGCTGCTCTGCGGCGGCATAGCTAGCGGGGCATCCGCTGCGGAAACACCGCTGAAGATCGGCGTGCTGACCGATATGTCAGGCGTCTACGCCGATGCCGCCGGCCAGGGATCAGTTACCGCTGCCGAATTCGCCATCGCCGACTACGCCTCGAAGCTGGGGTTGAAGGTGGAGGTGGTCTCCGCCGATCACCAGAATAAAGCGGATGTCGGCGCTGCCACCGCCCGGCGCTGGTATGACACAGAAGGCGTGCAGGCTATCTTCGATGTCACCACCTCCTCCGTGGCACTGGCGGTGAACCAGATCGCGCGGGAAAAGAGGCGTGCCCATATCAATTCCGGCGCGGCGACCGCGGACCTGACAGGTGCGCAATGCTCCCCCTATACAGTGCACTGGACCTACGATACCTATTCGCAGGCCAGCGGCACGGCGGCGGCCGTGACGCGCCAAGGCGGCGACAGTTGGTTCTTCCTGACCGCCGATTATGCCTTCGGCCATGCCATGGAGCGGGAGGCGCGGGAGCGGGTGCTCAAGGAAGGCGGCCGTGTTCTCGGTGCTGTCCGCACTCCCTTCCCAACCGCCGACTATTCCTCCTTCCTACTGCAGGCACAGGGCTCCCGTTCCAAGGTGATCGGCTTCGCCAATGCCGGCGGTGATGCCGCCAATGCCGTCAAGCAGGCTGGCGAGTTCGGCGTGGGCCGGCGCGGCACCAAGCTGGCTGCGCTGTTGCTCTTCATCACCGAAATCCGCGCCCTGGGGCTGGAGGCGGCGCAAGGCCTGCTGCTGACTGAAGCTTTCTATTGGGACATGAATGACGGCACGCGCGACTTCGCTCGCCGCTTCGCGGAGCGGCATCAGGGCCGTATGCCAACCATGATCCAAGCAGGCGTCTATGCGAGCCTGGTCCATTACATGAAGGGTGTCGCTGCCACGGGCTCGGCAGATGCGGCGGAGGTCGTCGCCTGGATGAAGGCCAATCCGAGCGAGGACGCACTGTTCGGCAAAGGCACCATCCGCCAGGACGGCCGCGCTATCCACGACATGTATCTGTTCGAGGTGAAGACGCCAGCGGAATCAAGGAGTCAGTGGGATCTCTACAAGCTGCAGGCCACCATTCCTGGCGACGCCGCGTTCCGGCCGCTGGAAGGAAGCGACTGCCCGCTCGTGACGAAGTAGCTCCTGCACGCCTGGCTCCGCTGCACCTGATGGCATGAGGAATTGCTGATGATGATCGATGATCCTTCCAGATTGAATCGCAGCTAATGCGTGTCCTGATCACTGGAGCGGGCGGCTTCCTCGGCCGCCGCCTGACCACTGCGCTGTTGCGCCGGGGGCGATTGGCTGAAGCGCCTATCACCGCCTTGCATCTCGCAGACCTTAGCCCGGTTGCTCCACCGGCAAGACAAACCCTGCCGGTGCAGTCCGAATATGGCGATCTGTCGGATCCTGAATTCATGAGCCACTTGGTGCGCCAGGGCTTCGACAGCATTTTTCATCTGGCGGCCAGCTTGACCCTGGAAGCCGAGCGCGATGCCGAAGCCGCCTTTGCCACCAATATTGCGCCGCTGCGCCGGATGATTGCCGGCCCGGGGCGGCCGCGGATTGTCTTCGCCAGTTCCATTGCGGTCTTCGGCGGCAAGTTGCCGGAGACGGTGGATGATTGCGTCCGCCCCTCGCCAGAGACAACCTATGGCACACACAAGGCCATTGCCGAACTGCTGCTAGCGGACCATAGCCGGCGCGGCGACATCGATGGCCGTGCCTTGCGCCTGCCGATTGTGCTGATCCGACCCGGCGCACCTAGCCCCGCTGTTTCCGATCAGGTCGCAGCCATCCTGCGGGAGCCGCTGGCCGGGCGGGACGTGGCCTGCTTGCTGGCGCCCGAGACGCGCATGCCTGTCGCCTCCGCAGGCGCCGTGGTGGCCGCCCTGATCAGGCTGCACGATCTTCCGGCCGCAGCCCTGCCGCCCGGCCGCGTGATGAATCTCCCTGCCTTGACCGTCAGCGTCACAGAGATGGTGGAGGCTGTGGCGCGCCACGCTGGACCGGAAGCCACTAGGCATATCCGCTTTGCGCCCGATGCCGTGACGCAGAGCATCGTCGATGCGTGGCCACGGCGCTTTGCCTCGACGGCAGCGGAGAAATTGGAAATCTGTTCAGATCCCGACCTAGACACGATCATTGCCGAGTATCTGACCGAGAGCGCCGACCATGGATGACGCAGCAGCGCTGAGGCCGGCGGAGCTTACGACATCGACGGCGGAGATCTGCATCATCGGTGCCGGCTCCTCGGGTGTCACCGTTGCCAAGGCCTTAAAGCAGGCGGGGCTTAGCTTCGATTGCTTCGAGAAGGGTTCCGATATCGGCGGTATGTGGCGCTACCAGAACGACAATGGCCTGTCGTCCGCGTATGAGAGCCTGCATATCGACACCAGCCGCGACAATCTCGGTTACTCCGATTTCCCGATCCCCGGCCATCTGCCGGATTTCCTGTCGCACCGGCAGTTCCTGAACCACCTCGAAGCCTACGCCGACCACTTCGGCGTCCGCCCCCATGTCACGTTCAATGCCGCGGTGAACGCGGTGGAGCCAGTAGGTGTAGGTCGCTGGCGAGTACGGCTGGAGAATGGGGAAAGCCGTCTCTACCGCGCCGTGATCATCGCCAACGGGCATCTTTGGGATCCGCGCTGGCCTGCCTTCCCTGGCCGGTTCAGTGGCGAACAGGTGCATTCCCACCATTACCGCACCGCTGCCCCTTTTGAAGGTCAGGATGTGCTGGTGGTCGGGCTGGGTAACTCGGCTGTCGATATCGCCGTGGATCTATGCCGGCGGGCACGCAGCGTCACCATTTCCACGCGGCGCAGCGCCTGGATCATGCCGAAGTACCTGATGGGTGTGCCGGTTGACCGATGGTCCGGTTTCCTGTCGCGCCGCCTGCGGCTTCCGACCCGGCTGACCCGTATGATCATGGCACGACTGGTCCGCCTCGGCCTCGGCGATCAACGCCGCTTTGGCCTGCGCCGGCCCGAACACCCGATGTGGCGGGAACATGCCACGCTGAGCCAGGAGCTGCTGCCTTATATCGGGCATGGCTGGATTAGGATCTGCCCCGATATCAGTAGGCTGGACGGCGACACGGTCCATTATGTTGATGGCACCACTCAGCAGCTGGACTCCATCATCTATGCGACAGGCTACCGCAGCAGTTTTCCTTTTCTGGATCCGTCGTTGTTTCAGGTAGGAACGGAAGCGCCCGCCCTCTACCGGCGGATGGTATCACCGACGCATCCCGGCCTCTACTTCGCCGGGCTGGTGCAGCCCATCGGCCCTACCATCCCGCTGGTGGAGGTTCAGGGCCAGTGGCTGGCTGCCCTGCTCTCCGGATGCCTGGCTCTTCCCGATGCCACAAGCATGCAGGCCGAAATCGAAGACCACAGGGCTCGCCAGCGCGCAACCTACGTTCATTCCGCTCGCTACGCGCTGGAAGTCGATTATGCGAGCTATGTCCGGCAGATGCGCAAGGACATCCTGCCCACCTACTCAAAGGTGAGCCGCCTAGGCAAGCTGCCCGCCGGCCCAACTTGACGATGGAATCCAGGTTCATCCAGTGGGTTCTGATGGGGTGGACGCCCCCCGACGGCATCGGTGTGCCAGAGTGGAGGTGTTGAACACCACTCAGAGGAGGCGTCCGTG
>NZ_RFLX01000055.1 GCF_003696345.1 Teichococcus wenyumeiae
GGCATCCAAACTGCAGGGACAGAGACCCGACCCGTAACTTCCCGGGCCTCCACCTCCAAGCCGCCAGTCCGTGCAACAAGGTTGCTGACAGAATCAGCCGACTTGAGCGTTCCCGATTACCCGGCACCATGCATATCGCCGCAGCGAAAACGCCGTCGGTTAGCCGGCGTCCACCGCAGCGCAAGCCAGGGCCGCCCTGGATCTATAGGAGGAGATGAGCACCAGCGCGTCAGGATTCACCGCGCGCAGATCGCTCGCGCCCAGGTCCCTTGCAATGATCACCACGCCTTCGGGCAGGTTCTGGCCCCCTGAAAGGGCCGTCATCGGGCTGAAAAGTGTACCAACAGCCTGGACCAGCAGCACCTCTCCCGTTTGCGGCCGGCGGATGAACCCCTTCACGCGTAGGAGGCGATCGCCGCAAAAAGCCGCGAGGTCTTCCATCCAGTCAAGCCGGTCCTCCCAGGTCGCACTCTCTGAAAAAGAGGCGCGCAACACGGCGATGCGCGGGTGAGCGGCGTCCGAAAACCAAGGCGCTGCGTGGGCCGGCCCCGTCGCACTGAAGGCAGCGCGGGCGCGGGCGGTGCGATCTCGCTCCAGGACCCGCAGCGCTAGCGGGTTGATGGAAGCGGCCAAGGCCTCGGCGGCACCGGTGCTGGCGAGATCGGGCTTGGTGAAAACGATCGTGCTGGCAGCAGCAAGCTGAGTGGTGATCTCGTCGAAGTGCTCGGCATGCCGCGCGGCCTGGGACGCGTCGCAGGTGGTGACGATACGCACGGTGAGCCCCAGCGGCGCCAGCGGCGCAAGGGAGCGCAGGATGGGCCCGGGGCGCGACAGGCCAGAGGCTTCCAGCACGATACGGCGGAAGGGCGGCAGGCCTGCCCTCTCGCGCTCCTCCACCAGGGCGCGGATGGTGAAGACCAAATCGTTGGTCAGCGAGCAGCAGACGCAGCCATTGGCCAGCATGGCAATGGGAATGGTGCCGCTCGTCGCGATGATGGCGCCGTCCACATCAATCTCGCCGGCCTCGTTCACGATGACGGCGGTATGAGCGGCTTCCGGCAGCGCGAGCCAGTCCACCAGCAGCGAGGTTTTGCCGCTGCCCAGGAAGCCGGCGAGCAGGATGAACTCGGTCGTCGCGGTCATGCCGTCGCCGCCTCCCGCTCCTTCTGCGCGGCAACCATGCCGCGGATGTCGGACAACAGTTCCTCGACGTCGAAGACCAAACCGGCACGGATCGTGTGGCGCAGGGCATGGCGCCACTCGGCCTTGCCGGTCTCGTCGTTCAGCCGCAGCGCGCCGGTGCCATAGAGCAGCTTCCAGTCATCCAGCGGGTTCTCGTCCAGTACGAGCAGGTCGGCCAGCTTGCCGACCTCGATGCTGCCGGTCTCATTGTCGATGCCCAGCAGCTCGGCGCCCAGGATGGAGGCGGAGCGCAGAACCTCCAGCGCGTTGAAGCCGGCCTCCTGCAGCAGTTCCAGTTCACGGATGAAGCCGAAGCCGAAGATCTGGAAGATGAAGCCGGAATCGCTGCCGGTACAGACGCGGCCGCCCCGATTCTTGTAGGCATTCAGGAATTGCATCCAAAGGCGGTAGTGGCCCTTCCACTCCACCTCGTTAGTGACGGACCAGCGGTACCAGTAGGCGCCATGGCCCCCGCGCGCGGGCTGAAAGTAGCGCCACATGCTGGGCCAGGTGAAGTCATCGTGCCAGTCCGCGCGGCGGAAGCGCATCAGGTCGCGGTTGGCGTCGTAGATCGTCATTGTGGGGACGAAGGTGAAATCGATCTCCAGGAACCGCTCCAGCACCTCGTTCCACTTGGCGCTGCCAGGCTCGGCGGCCTGCAGAAAGGTCTGGCCGGCGGAGGAGAAGCGAAAATACTCGTCATTGTAGTTGTAGCCGGGCGGATAGGCCTGGACGATGCGGTCGTTATAGAGCGCCTCCGGCAGCCCGTAATAATGCTCGGCGCTGGTCAGGCCCCATTGCGCCGTGGTCAGCGCGTTCATGCGCGTCACCGCCTGCTGCGCGTGGTGGCAGCCGGAGCGCAAGCCCAGCTTACCGCATTCCTCCAACGCCGCGCGCATGATGGCTGGCGGGGCGCCGAAGAACTTCACGCCATCCGCGCCAGCATCCTTGGCACGGCGCAGCCAGTCCCTCGCCTCATCAGGCGTGTGGATGGTCTTCAGCATGTCGTTGACGGCCGGAAAGTAGGGATGCGCCAGGATGCGCGGCGCGGCGATGCGGTTGGCGGCCGAGGCTTCCCGTTGCTCCGCCACCCAGTCCAGGCCGCTGAAGCAGCCCATCTCGCGCACCGTCGTAACGCCATGCGCCAACCACAGTTTGTAGACGTAATCCGCCGGTGCGACATTGCCATGCAGCGCGTGGTAGGGCACGCCGATATGGGTGTGGCAATCGATCAGCCCCGGCGTAACGAACTTGCCGTGGCAGTCGATCTCGTGATCCCCCTCGGGCGGGCGTCGGGAAGGGTTGATCGGCTTGCCCGGAGTGCCGACGGGCGTGATGGCGGCGATCCGGTCGCCCTCGATCACAATATCGGCCGGGCCCCAAGGCGGCGCCCCGGTGCCGTCGATCACGGTGGCGCCGCGTAGCACCAGCCGGCGGTAAGGACCGGTGCCACGGTCACGCCCCGTGGAGGCGGCTATCGGCGGCATGCCGAGCTTGGCATTCTTGGCCGTGATCTCGGTCCCAACCTTCGGCGCTGCCTCCGACATGGTGCCTGGCATGCTCTCTCCTTCCCTCAACGACGGTAACGGCGGCTGAGCACGGCGCTACCGGCCACGGTCAGCACCAGCGTGAAGCCCAGCAGAATGAAGGCCAGCGCAGCGCCGAAGGGCCAGTTGTTGCCGCGCACGAACTGGTCGTAGACGGCGGGCGCCATCATCTTGAACTGCGGCCCGCCCAGCAGCACGGCGCTGGCATAGGTGTTCATGCAGAGCACGAAGACCAGCACGCAACCCGCCACCACGCCCGGCAGCGCCAGTGGCAGCACCACACGGCGGAAGACGGCCAGCGGCTTCGCCCCGAGATTGGCAGCTGCTTCCTCCGCCTGGCGCGGAATGCCCTCGATCACCGCTGACAGCGTCAGGATCATGTAGGGCAGCACCACGGCGACGATGCCGGCCACCACGGCGCCAGTGTTGTAGAGCAGCGGCAGCGGCGCCGCGACGATGCCCAGGCCGAGCAGCGCGGCATTGATGGCCCCGCCATTGCCCAACAGCGCCAGCCAACCGGCAGCGCGCACCACATTGCCCACCAGCAGCGGGAAAATAACGAGGATGGTGAAGAAGCTTTTCGCCCGCCCCTGCATCCGCGCCAGCCAATAGGCGGCAGGAAAGCCCAGGCCAAGGGTGAGCAGAGTGCTACCCAGCGCCACAGCTAGGGTGGTTAGCAGAACCTGACGGTAGTAGGGGTCCTGCACGGCCTGGAAGTAATTGGCCGCGGTCGTCGCCTCCACCATCATCTCGGTCGGGCTGAACAGGTTGAGTGAGATGCGGAACAGCAGCAGCAGCGGCGCCACCAGCAGCAGCAGCACGAGGATTCCGGCGGGCAGGACGAGCGCGGCCAAGGCCCTTACGCCTTGAACTGCTTGTTCCAGAAATCCAGGATCTCGCCATGGGCGCGCAGCAGGTAATCGTAATCCGGCGCCCGCAGCCGCGCCTGCTCGGCTTCCGTCAGGCTGATCTGCTTGGCGATCTCCGGCGGCAGCGTGGCATCCGTCACCGTGGGCAGGTAGCCCATGCGGTCGGCGAAGGCAGTCTGCGCCTGTGGCTGCAGCATGGCGTCCAGGTAGGCATAGGCCTGGTCCTTGCTGCGGCTGTTCTTCGGGATGCCGGCCTCGAAGACGATGGCATAGGCGCCCTCACTTGGCACGACATGCCGCAGCGGAATGCTGGCCTTCTGCCACATGAAGCCACGCGCCAGCCACATCGGCGTCATCCAGACTTCCTCGCCCTTCAGCGCGGCGGCCAGCGCCTCGTTGGAAGGGTAGACCTTGGCGTCCAGCGAGCGCAGCTCCATCAGCTTGGCTTGACCCGGCTTGTAGTCGCTGAAGCCGCCGCCGCCGGCCATGGCCGCGGCAAAGGTGTTGGTGGAATACAGGATGTCGGAAAAGCCGACGCGCCCGCGATACTTCGGGTCCCACATATCGGCAAAGGAGGTGGGCGGCGTGGTCACCTTGTCCGGGTTGTAGAGCAGCACCAGCGCCGAATAGATATGCGGGATGGCATAGGGCTTGCGTAGGGCCTGCACGATGGTGCCGGCGCGCTTCAGGCGCGAGGTGTCCAGCGTTTCCAGCGTGTTCTGCGCCGCCATCATGTTCATGTCGGTGTCCGAGAGGCAGGACACGTCCATGGTGCCGCGCCGCGCCTGGCGCTCAGCCAGCATTTTGGTCTTGCGGGGGTCAGCATTTGCGACGTCCTGCAGGATCTCGATGCCCTGCGGCTGCATCATCGGCACGTCGATATTCTGCCGCAGCAGCTCGCCATAGTCCCCGCCCCAGGTGCCAACCACGGCCTGCTTGGACTGGGCGCGGGCGAGGCCCGGAAGGCCGGCGGAGGCGGCGGCGATGGCCGCACCAGCCAGGGTTGCGCGTCGGGAGATGATCATCGTCAGGCTCCTTTGTCGTTCGGCGTGGCCGGCAGCAGCCGGGCGGTTGAGGCGTCCCAGGAAAGGCTCACGCCATCCCCGGGGGACAGGCGGCGCAGTGGGTCGGCGGGGCCGGGCGTCTGGCAGATGGCGACCAGGGGCGTGCCGTCCAGCTCCGCATGATACTCCGTCTGCGGGCCGAGATAGGTCACGGCTCGCAGGCGGGCGGGCCCTCCAGGCGAGATGGCGACAAGTTCCGGCCGCAGCGCCAGCACGGCCGCGCCGCCCGGCGCCGCATCCGCCGCGCAGGGCAGCAGGGCGCCGGAGGCCGTGCGGAACCGCCCCTGCTCTTCCAGCCGCCCTTCCAGCAGGTTGCAGCGGCCGACGAAGCCAGCCACGAAGGGGTCCGCCGGGCGCTCGTACAGGTCCTCCGCCGTGCCGACCTGCCGCACCCGGCCGCGGTCCATCACCACCAGCCGGTCGGCCATGGTCAGCGCCTCCTCCTGGTCGTGGGTGACGATCAGGGTGGTCAGGCCCAGGCGCTGCTGCAGGGCGCGGATCTCCATCCGCACCTCCCCACGCAGCTTGGCGTCGAGGTTGGAGAGCGGCTCATCCAGCAGAAACACGGCAGGGTTCACCACCAGGGCGCGGGCCAGCGCCACGCGCTGCTGCTGGCCGCCGGATAGCTGGCGGGGCAACCGGTCATCCAGCCCCTCCAGCCGCACCATGCGCAGGGCTTCCCGTGCGCGGGCCTCGCGGTCCGCACGGTTCACGCGGCGCATCTCCAGCCCGAAGGCCACGTTCTGGCCCACCGTCATATGCGGGAACAGTGCATAGGACTGGAACACCATGCCGGTGTCGCGCGCATGCGGCGGCGCCTGCGTCACGTCCTTGCCGCCGATCACCACCCGCCCGCCGCTCGGCGGCACGAAGCCGGCCACCATGCGCAGCGTGGTGGTTTTGCCGCAGCCGGAAGGGCCGAGCAGCGCCACCATCTCACCCTGGCGCAGGTCGAGGTCCACGCGCTCCACCGCGGTGGAGGCGCCGTAGCGCTTGCTCAGGGCATCAAGGAGAAGGCTGCCCATCAGAAGGCTCCCGGCGTCATACGGTTCTGGCGATCGAGACGAAGCGGTCGGTGACCAGCATCAGCGCGGCGACAATGAGGATCTGCACGGTGGCGACGGCCGCCAGTGTCGGGTCCACGCGGAACTCGAGGTAGTTCAGCATGGCCACCGGCAGCGTGGTGCGGCCTGGGCCGACCAGCAGCAGGCTCAGTTCCAGGTTCTCGAAGCTCTGGATGAAGGAGAACAGGCAGGCGGCGATGATGCCAGGCCGCATGGCCGGCACGGTGACGCGGCGGAACACGGTGAAGGGCCGGGCGCCGAGATTGGCCGCCGCTTCCTCCGCCGCCAGGTCCATGCCTTGCAGGCTGGCGGTGACCAGCCGCACGGTCCAGGGAATGGTCAGTAGCACATGCGCCGCCACCAGCCCTTCGAGAGTGGAGGTGATGTCGCGGTCCAGCCAGAACTCGGCGCGCAGGTAGAACATGTAGAGCGCCGTGCCCGCCACCACGCCCGGCACGGCCAGCGGCCCCAGCAGCAGCGTGTTCAGCGCGCCGGCACCGCGCGGCCGGCCGCGCACCAGCGCATAGGCGGCGGCGGTACCGAGCGGCACGCCGATCAGCGTCGCGATCGCCGCCACCTGCGCGCTCGTAACGAAGCCCCGCGCGAATTCCTGCCGTGCCCAGGCATTGACGTACCAGCCCAGAGTGAAGCCCGACGGCGGAAAGGAGACGATCTCCTGGCGGAAAATGCTGATTACCATCACCATCGCCACGGGCGCTAGGATCAGGGTGAAGGCGGCGGCAACCAGGGCGCCGAAGGCGACGCGGCCGGGGGATAGGGTCAAGGAAATATTGTCCTGTCAGCCGCGCTGTTCCTCGCAGTGGGCCCTGGCCATCTCGCCCATGCTGGTGAAGCTGAAATCGAATTTCGGGCGCCCGCCGGGGTCCATGGTAGCGCCGAAGCCCTCATCGGCATGACGCCGGTGAATCCAGCAGGCGGCCAAGCCCATTTCATTCGCCGGCTTGTGGTCGTGGAACAGGCTTTCAGCGGTGTGCAGAATGTCGCCCTTCGTGATTCCCATGCTGGAAAGCCGGTCCAGCATGTAGTGGAAGTTGTTGAGGCTGGGCTTGTAGGAACCCGCGTCCTCCGCCGTCACCACCGCGTCGAAATCCACGCCAAGCCGCGCGTTGCTCATGGCGAAGCTAGCGTTGTCCACGTTGGACAGGATCACCAGCTTGTAGAAACGCTTGAGGTAGCGCAAGGCCTCCATCGTATCCGGAAAGGCCGGCCAGGCGCGGACGGAGCGGCCATAGGCCACGCATTCCTCGTGGCTGGCCACCACGCCCCATTGCTCCGCCAGTCGCTTGTAGACGATGGCCAGCAACTGGTCGTAGGGCTTGGCGGGCGTCTGCGCCTGCTGCGCGGATTCGTGATGCGCATGGGCCTGCAGGATCTCGTTGCGGCTCAGCGGGCGCTCCACGCGCCGCGTCAGCGGGCGCAACGCGGCGAACATGCCGCTTTCCCAGTCGATCAGCGTGCCGTAGCAGTCGAAGGTCAGGACCTTGAAGTCGCTCAGGCGCATGGCGGCGTCTCCTTCAGGCGGCAAGCTGGTTCTTGTGGAAGCGCCCGGCCTTCATGATGGCCGGCATATGCCGCCCCTGGCCGGTCAACAGCGAGAGGTCCGCCAGCGGGTCGCCATCCACCACGATCAGGTCGGCATGGGCGCCGGGCGTGACGACGCCCAGTAGGCCTTCCTGCCGCACCACCCTAGCGGCGTGAACCGTGGCGGAGCGGATGACCTCGATGGCCGGCAGAACCTGCCCCCGCAGGATGAACTCGTCCGACTGGTGGCGGTGCATCTCGCCCAGAAGGTCGGAGCCATAGGCCATCATCACCCCGGCCTCGTGCAGGATCTTCAGCGCCTCCATGCCCTGCGCGCGCACATCCTCGATCTTGGCGATGGAGGGCGGCGGCAGGCCGAGGGAAGCGCCCTCCCGCGCCAGGGCATCGAAAGTGACATTGGTGGGGACAACAAAGGCCCCCTTCTCCTTCACCAGCCGGGCGGTTTCCGGCGTGATCAGGTTGCCGTGCTCCACCGAGATCACGCCGCATTCCACAGCGCGGCGGATGGCCCCGTCCGTGTAGAGATGGGCGGCGACATAGGTCTGCGCATTGCGCGCTTCCTCCACGGCCGCGCGCACCTCGTCATTGGAGAAGCCAAGGAAGGCGATGGGATCGGTGGGCGAGGAAACACCGCCATTCGCCATGATCTTGATGAACTGCGCGCCGCCCTTGATCTCCTCCCGCGCCACGCGGCGCACGGCGTCCACGCCATCCACCACACGGCCCATGGCGCCGACCTTGTCCCCATAGTGCCCGACATCCCGGTGGTGGTAGCGGCCGCGGTAGTCGGTGTGGCCGCCGGTCTGCGACAGCGCCTTGCCGCAGATGACCAGGCGCGGCGCCTCGATCAGCCCTTCCTCGACTGCCATCACCAGACCGTGGTCGGCGCCGCCGAGGTCGCGGACTGTGGTGAAGCCGCGCATCAGCATCTCGCGCATGATCCTGGCGGAGCGCAGCGCCACCAGCGTGTCCGGCAACTCCGCATTGGCGCCGAGGTCCGCCATGGTGGCGATGACATGCACGTGGCAGTCGATCAGCCCCGGCATCAGCGTGCGGCCACGCAGGTCCACCACCTGGGCGGAGGATGCGGTGATCGGGCGGTCCGAAACCTCGCGGATCATCCCGTTCTCCACCAGTACGTGGTGGTCGGCCAGGGCGGTGTCGCCCGTGCCGTCGAGGATAGAGGCGTTCTGGAACAGGATGCTGGTCATGGTTTAGGCACGCTTCTGCAACAGGGCGGGGATCAGGAAGGGCGTGAAGGCGTGGGCGGTGTCCACCTGCTCCTGCACCGTATAGGCGCCCTCGGCGTCCAGCAGGTTGAGCGTGCCCAGCACATCTCCACCCTGGATGGCGGTGACGTTGATGACGGCGCCGAGGCCGAGGCTCTCGATCAGCTCATGGTCCGGGAAGGCCCAGCGGATGGCGGCCTTGTCTGAACCCAGGAAGGTCTGCTTCCGGTCCAGCACCAGCGCGCCCCAGGGTGTCGGTCCCATGCGCTTGCGGCCCTGCACCGGATAGGCCTCGGGGTTAGAGGAATAGACGCGCTCCACCTCCTCGCCCCCCTCGCGCCGCACCAGGATGGTGAAGAGCTTGTGGCCGATCAGCTCGCGGGTCGCGGCCTCCACCGCGCGGAAGGCGGCCTCGGGCGAGGCATCCCGCGCGATGGCATCGGTGACGGAGAGCAGGCTGTGGAGAAGACGGTCATTCATCGGCCCGGTGCTTTCTGCGAACGTTCGGGAAGGAGGCCATCGGGCCGCAGGCTCAGCACGAGCACCAGGCCGAGGCCGACAAGGATCTCGCGCAGCGCCGCCCGTTGCAGGGCCGAGACGCCGGGCGCGAATTCCGTGAGGAAGCGCGTCGCCTCCAGGAAGGCGACGAGGAGATAGGCGCCGATCACCGCGCCGGCCGGCCGCGCATTGCCACCGGCAGTGACGGCCAGGAAGATGTAGACGGTGATCAGCGGCTGGAACTGGTCCGGCGCCACGTAGCTGGTGTAGTGGCCGTAGATGGCGCCCGCGAGCCCGGCGATGCCAGCGGCCAGCGAGAAAGCCTGCGCCTTGAAGCGCACCACATTCTTGCCGGCGACAGCGGCCACCGTCTCATCCTCCCGCACCGCGCGCAGGCTGCGGCCCCAGGGGGACTGCAGCAGGCGGCGTTGCAGCGCATAGACGGCAGCCACAGCCAGCAGCGCGATCACCAGCGCTCCCAGATGAAACCACAATCCGGTGTCGCGCGGCAGAAAGCTGGGTACGCCGGAAATGCCATCCGTGCCATTCGTCAGCCAAACCTCGTTGGATGCGACGAGGCGCACCACCTCCGCGAAGCCCAGCGTGACGATGGCCAGGTAATCGTCACGCAGGCGCAGGGTGGAGAAACACACCAGCAGCCCGGCGCCGCCCGCCACCAGCACCGCCAGCAGCAGGCCCAGCGGGATCGGCACATGCGCCCAACTCGTGCTCATGGCCGAAGCATAGGCGCCGAGCGCGAAGAAGCCGGCGAGGCCGAGGTTGACCAGCCCGGCCAGCCCCCAGGACAGCATCAGACTCTGCGCCAGCAGGGCGTAGACCGAGCCGACGACGAGCGCGAAAAGGAGATAGGTGATCATGCCGCGCGGCTGCCCAGCAGCCCGGCGGGCCGTACGGTGAGCACGGCCAGGATGACCACGAAGCTGACGGCGAGGCGGTAGGAGGGCGCGAGGGCAAGCACGGTCAGCTCCTCGGCGATGCCGATGACGAAGGCGCCCGCCACGGCGCCGGGAATGCTGCCCAGACCGCCCAGCACGGCGGCGGCGAAGACCGAGAGCAGGATGCGTGCCCCGGTCATGGGATCGATGGAGGTATCAAGGCCGATCAGCGTGCCGCCGACGCCACACAGCCCGCTGCCGACGGCGACGGTGAGCAGAGCGATGACACGCGGGTCCACGCCCTTCAGCCGGGCGAGGTCCGGGTTGTCGGCCACCGCGCGCATCGAGCGGCCCAGCGGCGTGAGCGCCAGGAAGGCCCAGAGCGCGGCCATGACGCCAAGCGCGACGAGCAGGTTGTTGATCTGTTGCGGCCCGATGCGGATGGGGCCGAAGACCACGTCCCGCGCCAGCGGCAGGTCGAAGGCCTGGAGATCGTTGCCGAAGGCGAAGCGCAGCACATTCTCGATGACCATGGCGAGGGCGAGCGAGCCGATCGCCTTCATCAGCGCGCCACCGCGACCGAGCCGGTCCAGCACCCCGTATTCCAGCGCCGCGCCCAGCAAGGCCGCTACGGCAAAGGCCATGGCGACGCCGGCGGCGATGGGCAGGCCCAGGCGTGCGTTCACCACCCAGGCGCCATAGGCGCCGGCCGTGGCTAGGGCACCGATGGCGAAATGGGGAAAGCGCAGCACGGCGAAGATGGCGCTGAAGCCTAGCGCCGGCAGCGCCAGAAGCGAGCCAGAGATGACGCCGTTGACCAGGGCCTGGAGAAGCGCCTCGATCATCAGGCGATTTTCAGGAGCGTGACCTTGCCGGCCTTGACCTGTTCGTAGCGGAACTTGGCATCGGTGATGTCGCCGACCTCGGTGAAGTCGCAGGGACCGGAAGCGCCGTCGTAATCCACCTTGGTGCCGGCGGTGATCAGATTCAGCCCTTCGACCGCCTCCGTCACGCGCTCCCCGCCACCCTGGGCGACCTTGCGCACATTGTCCTTGATGACGGCGCCGGTGGTGCCCTGGCCCGCCGCCATGGCCATGGCGATCAGGCTGAGATGGTCGAAGCACTGGGCGCTGTAAGTATCGGGCGCATCCACCCCAAGCAGCTTGGCGACATGGGCATAGGCGCCGGAGCCGGCGGCGGTGGAGGGCGAGAGCGTATAGATGCCCTCGCTGACATCGGCCGGTAGCGCATCGACAAGCTGCTTGTTCACGGCATAGCCGAAGCCGATCAGCTTGCCGCGGAAGCTGGCACGGTAGAGGTCGCGCACCAGCACGGCGGTGTCGTTGGTATAGCCGCCCATGACGATGACATCCGGGCGGCCGCGCAGCACCTGGTCCACCTCGGTGCGTAGCGTGGTCTTCTTGTCATCGTAGATGAGGGAGGAGGTCTTGCCGCCGGCCTTGGTCACGGCCTCGGTGATGAACTTGAACTGCGCCTCGGTGAAGGGCGTCTGCGGCGACATGAAGGCGACGGTCTTGGCACCCAGTTCCGCTGAGAACTCGCCAAACTTGGTGCCCTGGAGGCTGGTATTGGGCTGCGTGCGGATGATGAAGCCCCCGTGCGGCAACTGCGTGATGGAATCCGCCCCCGAAACCGTCGCCAGGAAGACGCCGGACTGCCAGCACACCGGCGCGACGGCCGTGGTGACCGAGGAGGCCCAGGTGCCGATGATGGCGGAAACACCGTCCACGTCGATCAGCTTGCGCGCGGCGCGCAGCCCGGCTTCCGGGTTGGTCTGGTCGTCTTCCGAGATGATCTGGATCTGGCGGCCGCGCACGCCGCCGGCGGCGTTGATCTCGGCCGCGGCGCGATTCACCACCTCCGCCATACTGGGTCCATAGGAGCCGCCGGAGCCGGTGAGGGGCGTCAGGGTGCCGAGCTTTATGGGCCCATTGCCCTGCGCGCGCAGGATACGCGGCATGGCCAGGGTACCGGCGGCAAGCGCGGCGGCGGCAAGCATCTGCCTGCGCGACAATTCGGTCATGTCACTCTCCAGCGTGTTGGTGGCCAGGCTGTTGATGGGTACGGCCGCCGAGAAACAGGCGGCGAATGTCCGGATCGTCGGCGACCTGCCGGGCAGGCCCGTCGAGGTGGTTGCGGCCGTCCACGAGCACATAGGCGCGGTCGGAGACGGAGAGGGACTCCAGCGCGTTCTGCTCCACCATCAGCACGGCGATGCCACCCGTGGCGATGGCGCGGATCAGGTCGAACAATTCGGTCGCCGCCTTGGGGCTGAGGCCGGCCGTGGGCTCGTCCAGCAGCAGGACGCGCGGGCGGCCCATCAGCGCCATGGCCACGGCGAGCACCTGACGCTGACCGCCGGAAAGGCTCCGCGCGGCGACGCGGCGCTTCTCCGCCAGCATCGGGAAGCGAGCATAGGCCTCGGCCAGGCGTTCCCGCGTGGCGCGGCGCTCGAAGAGGCAGCCCATCTCCAGGTTCTCGGCGATGGTCAGGGCACCGAAGATGTTGCGTTCCTGCGGCACGAAGCCGAGACCGGCGCGCGCGATGGCCTGCGGCGCCTGCCCGGCGACATCCGCGCCGCCGATGCGGACATGCCCGCGCGACGGCCGCAGCAGCCCCGCCACCAGCTTCAGGGCGGTGGACTTGCCGGCCCCGTTAGGACCGATCACCGTCACCAGCTCCCCGACATTGGCGGCGAGGGTCACACCCTTCACCACCTGCTCGGCGGAGGCATAGCCACCAACAATCTCCTCGACCGAGAGCAGCGCGCTCATCGCCGTCCCCCGAGATAGGCATCCTGCACCTCGGGATTGGCACGTACCTCGTCGAAGCTGCCTTCCGTCAGCGTGCGCCCCTGCGCCATGACGACGACGCGCTGGCAAATACGCTCGATCAGCGCCATGTCATGCTCAACGATCAGGATGGTCAAGCCTTCCCGTGCCAGCGAGAGCAGTTGGTCGCCGATTTCCTCCGCCAGTGTCGGGTTCACACCGGCGGCGGGCTCGTCGAACAGGATCATGCGTGGGTCGGCCATCAGTGCGCGGCCGATCTCCAGCAGCTTCTTCTGCCCGCCAGAGAGGGCGGTGACCCGGTTATCGATGACCTGGAAAAGGCGCAGCCGCGCGGCGACGGCCAGCGCGCGCTCGGCCAATTCCGCCTCCCGCCGCCGCGCCGCAACGGTGTTGAGGATGGCGGCGCCGAGCCGCTCCCCCGGCTGGCGCGTGCCATAGACCATCAGGTGCTCAAAGACCGTCAGGTGCGGAAAGCCACGCGCGATCTGGAAGGAGCGGATCAGCCCACGCCGCGCAATCTGGTGCGGCCGCTCCCGTTCGATGCGTCTGCCCAAGAACGTGACGCCGCCGGAACGCGGGCGGATGAGGCCGGATAGCACGTTGAACATGGTGGTCTTGCCCGCGCCATTCGGCCCGATCAGCCCAGTGACGAGGCCGGGGCGTACGCTGAAGCTGGCGCCGTCCAGCACCTTCAGCCCACCGAAGGCGAGGTGGATGTTCTCGGCGACCAGCGGCGGCGCAGTCATGGCAGCCGCACCGCCACAGCCGGCGGCGGTCCCTCCGCGCGGGCGGAGCGAAACTCCCGGCGCACCTGTTCCTTCCAGAAATCCAGCAGGGTGTCGAAGTAGGCGGGATCTTCCTTCACCGTGGTCTGCGCGATCATGCCGCGGATCAGGCACATGGTGGCGTTCATCAGCACCAGGGCGCGTTCCACCTCCACGCCCGTCCTTTCGGCCAGTTCGCGCCAGACAGTGTTCAGCCCTTCATGGAATTCTTTTACCACGGGCATGATGCGGCGGCGGAATTCGGGGTTGTGACGGGCTTCCGGCAGGTACTCCATGGTCACGTAGAAGAGGCGGTCATTCATCATGCGCCAGATGTAGTCGACCAGCTCGTCGCTGCCGCCGCCGGAGCGGCGGCTGGCCAGCGCGTGCTCGTGCAGCGCGGCGGTGCAGGCGCGCAGCTGGCGGCTGACCGCGCCGGCGATAATGGCTTCCTTGCTGTTGAAGTGATGCGTCAGAGCGCCGCGCGAGACACCGGCGCTTCCCGCGATATCCGCCGTGGAGAGCCGCGCCAGGCCGCGGTCGTGCAGCAGGCCGACCGTGGCATCGAGCAGCTTGGCCACCGTCTCTGCACTGCGCTGGTGCTGCGGAGTCCGTGTCATAGCCCAAGCTGCCCTGAACTGTCGCAGAAGGGTGCGCAGCGTTCTTCTAAACCGTCAAGCCGGTTTGTGTTTTTGGCAAAACGCCCGGAGGCCTCGAATTACCCGTCGCTGTGCAGCCTCCAGAGCAGGATCGTCGCCTCAGGCTGTCCTGATCTTCCCCTGATTTGATGGACAGGGATCAGGCGGCAGCGTTCTCCATCTGCTCTGGCGTCTGGTAGCCCAAGGCGGAGTGGATGCGCTGCCGGTTGTGGTAGCTTTCGATGTAGGAGAACATGTCGCGTCTGGCCTCATGCCGCGTGGCCCATTGGCGCTGCTGGACGAGTTCGATCTTGAGGGTGTGGAAGAAGCTTTCCATGGGCGCATTATCCAGGCAATTGCCGCGGCGACCCATGGATGGCTGCACCCCATTTGTTTTCAGGAGCCGACAATAATCGTCGGCAGCGTACTGCGAGCCGCGGTCCGGGTGCTGGCCGCCGCCGCTGAATGGCCATGGTGAGGGCATTGTCACGTTGTTTGATGGCCAGACGAGTTTGACCGCAGGACGGAGCTTGCGCGACGTCACGCCGCCATCTGGACACAGGTTTCCTGCCGCCAGATCGGGAAGGCCTTGTCGCGCGAACGGTGGTACTGTTCGGCGGGCATCAGGTGTCGCCGTGGACGGAAGTGGCCATAGATCATCGCGTGTGCCGAGAGGAACCGCTGGGCTTGTCCAGCTGACTTGAAGCGCTGCATCTGGCGTTCTCGCCGTCGCGTCGGCCTGTGGGAGTTCCCGGCACGATTGTTGAGGTAGCGGCTGGTCCGATGCGGCACACCGGGCAGGACCTCACGCTGCGCGACGCCGTAGCTGCGGAGCCCATCCGTGACGATCTTACGCGGCTTGTATTTGAGGCCGACCAGCAGGCGCTGGAAGAAGCGCTTGGCGCCGTGGCGTTCCGCCGCTCCTGGACCAGGATGTCGAACACGACGCCGTGCTGGTCCACCGCGCGCCAGAGGTAGAACAACTCGCCATTGATCCTTAGGTATACCTCATCCATGTGCCAGGTGTCGCCCGGCCTCGGCCGCTGCTTGCACAGCTTTGCCGCGAACTCCGTGCCGAAGCGGAGGCACCAGCGGCGGATGCTCTCGTAGCTGGCCACCACGCCCCGCTCGGCCAGAATAAGCTCGATGTCACGCAGGCTCAGGCTGAACAGGTGGTAGAGCCAGACGGCATGGTGGATGACCTCGGCCGGGAAGCGGTAGCTGGGGTAGGTGGCGGGCTCAGTCGACATCCGGCTAGCCTGGCTCAGCCCCCTCATTCCGGCTAGCGCTCAACGACGTGACAATGCCCTCGGCCGCCCCATCATCGGGGATCTGCATCGTTCTGCCATCGATTAAAATGCGCTGGTCCTGCTTGTTTGCCTCGGGCAGGATGACGCCCCAGGCACAATCGGAAGCTACCTATGCGCATTCTCGCTCTGGTCCTCCTCAC
>NZ_RFLX01000056.1 GCF_003696345.1 Teichococcus wenyumeiae
ACGTCTTGCCATGGTCCACATGCCCGATCGTGCCAATGTTGCAGTGCGGCTTGTTCCGCTCAAACTTAGCCTTCGCCATCGTCTTCAGTCCCCGATCGGGTGTCGTTACCAGCGGTAGTGGCTGAAAGCCTTATTGGCTTCGGCCATCCGGTGCGTGTCTTCGCGCTTCTTCACGGCGGTGCCGCGATTGTTCGCAGCATCCATCAGCTCGGAGGAGAGCCGCTCTTCCATCGTGTGCTCACCGCGCTTGCGGGAGCTCTCGATGAGCCAGCGGATCGCCAGAGCTTGGCGCCGTTCCGGCCGGACCTCGACGGGCACCTGGTAGGTGGCACCGCCGACGCGGCGGGACCGCACCTCGACCGCAGGCTTCACGTTGTCCATCGCTTCATGGAACAGGCGCAGGGGGTCGCTGTTCGGACCACCGCGGCGCTTCAGGGTATCCATGGCGGCGTAGACGATACGCTCGGCCGTGCTCTTCTTGCCGTCATACATCAGCACGTTCATGAAACGGCTGAGCACGACATCGCCGAACTTCGGGTCCGGCAGGACTTCGCGCTTCTCGGCGCTATGGCGACGCGACATCGCTTCTCTTCCTTACTTCGGCCGCTTCGCGCCGTAGAGCGAGCGCCGCTTGCGCCGCTTGGCGATGCCCTGCGTATCCAGAACGCCGCGCAGGATATGGTAGCGCACACCCGGAAGATCCTTCACGCGCCCGCCGCGGATCAGCACCACGGAGTGCTCCTGCAGGTTGTGACCTTCACCGGGGATGTAGCTCACCACCTCATAGCCGTTCACCAGGCGAACCTTGGCGACCTTACGCAGAGCCGAGTTCGGCTTCTTCGGCGTGGTGGTGTAGACGCGGGTGCAGACGCCCCGCTTCTGCGGGCAGTTCTGCAAGGCCGGAACCTTGTTCCGGACAGGCTTGGGCTCACGCCCGCTGGCGATGAGCTGGTTGATCGTCGGCATGACGCCCCTTGTGTCTTCTACTGACGCCCAGGCCCTAAGCAAACGAGAAAGCCCGGCCAGGCAGCGCATAACTGCGCCCCTTTCCGAGCCTTGCCCCGCCCCCGGCCTGACCACCGCCAGAGGCAGTGGAGAACCGGTTGCACAGAACCTGTCGTCCGAACTCCGCAGGCCAATCCGAGAGCCGGATTAAACCCCGTCGAGGGCGCGGAACCTACGCGCCGACCCCCCATGAGTCAAGCACGCCGTACCCCCTGCATGAAGAATCCGGGGCCGAAAGGACCCCGGATTCTCCTAGTCTTCCATGCGCTGGACGCAGGCGCGTCCAGGGCTTGGCCGTTACTCCGCCGCCTGGGCGCCCGGCTTCGGCAGGGCTTCCTGAGACTGCGGCAGGCGCTGCCCGTCGCGCTGGGCAGCCAGCGCGCGCAGGCGGTTCATCACGGAGCCCGTGCCCGCCGGGATCAGGCGCCCGACGATCACGTTCTCCTTCAGGCCGGCCAGGAAGTCGACCTTGCCGGCCACGGCCGCCTCGGTCAGCACCCGGGTCGTCTCCTGGAAGGAAGCGGCCGAGATGAAGCTGGTGGTCTGCAGCGACGCCTTGGTGATGCCCTGCAGCACCGGCTCAGCCCGCGCCGGACGCTCCTTGTTGCCGATGAGCTTCTCGTTCTCGATCTCGAACTCGATGCGCTCGACGGTCTCGCCCACGAGGTAGGTGCTATCGCCCGGCTCGATGATCTCGACCTTCTGCAGCATCTGGCGAACGATCACCTCGATGTGCTTGTCGTTGATCTTCACGCCCTGCAGTCGATAGACGTCCTGGATCTCGTTGACCAGGTAGTTGGCCAGGGCCTCGACGCCCAGGACGCGCAGGATGTCGTGCGGAACGCGCGGGCCGTCGACCAGCGGATCGCCGGCCTTGACGTAGTCGCCTTCCTGCACGGACACGTGCTTGCCCTTCGGCACCAGGTATTCGCGCGGCACCGGGGGCTCGTCGCCCACCGCCTCCGGCACCACCAGGATGCGGCGCTTGGCCTTGTAGTCCTTGCCGAATTCCACGCGGCCGTCGATCTCGCTGATGATCGCGTGATCCTTCGGCCGGCGGGCCTCGAAGAGCTCGGCGACACGCGGCAGACCGCCGGTGATGTCGCGGGTCTTGGAGGATTCACGCGGCAGGCGGGCCACCACGTCGCCAGCCGCCACCTGCGCGCCATTCTCGACCGAGAGGATCGAGTCCGGGGACAGGAAGTAGCGGGCCTCGGTGCCGTTCGCGAGCTTGACGATATTGCCGCGCTCGTCCTTCAGGATGATGCGGGGACGCAGATCGACGCCGCGCGCCGCCTGCTTGTAGTCCACCACCACCTTGGAGGAGAGGCCGGTCACCTCGTCCTGGCGCTCCACCAGCGTCACGCCCTCGATCAGGTCGGCGTACTCGATGGTACCGCCCTTCTCGGTGATGATCGGCAGGGTGAAGGGGTCCCATTCGGCCAGCTTCTGGCCGCGGGTGACGGCCAGGCCGTCCTCCAGCACCAGCAGGCGGGCACCATAGGGCACGCGGTAACGGGCGCGCTCACGGCCATTGGCGTCGCTCAGCACGATCTCGCAGTTACGCGACATCACGATGGGGTTGCCCTGGCTGTTCTGCACCACCACGCGGTTCAGCACGGAGACGGTGCCGTCGCCGGTGGCCTCCACCGCCGACTGCTCGGCGCCACGCTGCGCCGCGCCGCCGATGTGGAAGGTACGCATGGTCAGCTGCGTGCCCGGCTCACCGATCGACTGCGCGGCGATGACGCCCACGGCCTCACCGATGTTCACCGGGGTACCACGCGCCAGGTCACGGCCGTAGCAATGGCCGCAGACGCCGGAGCGCGCCTCGCAGGTCAGCACGGAGCGGATATAGACTTCCTCGACGCCCGACTTCTCGATCGCCTCGGCAGCCGGCTCGTCGACCAACGTGTTGCGCGGGAAGAGAACCTCGCCCGTCTCCGGGTCGGTGACGTCGCGCTGGATGGTCCGGCCCAGGATCCGCTCGGACAGCGAGGACACCGTCTCACCGCCATCCATCACGGCGCGCACGGTGATGCCGCGCTCGGAGCCGCAATCGTTCTCGACGATGATGCAGTCCTGCGCCACGTCCACCAGGCGGCGGGTCAGGTAGCCGGAGTTCGCGGTCTTCAACGCCGTGTCCGCCAGGCCCTTACGGGCGCCGTGGGTCGAGTTGAAGTACTCCAGGACGGACAGGCCTTCCTTGAAGTTCGCGATGATCGGCTGCTCGATGATCTCGCCCGAGGGCTTGGCCATCAGGCCGCGCATGCCGGCGAGCTGACGCATCTGGGCCGGCGAACCACGGGCACCGGAATGCGACATCATCCACACGCTGTTGGTGACGCGGCCGACCTCCTGGCGGGAGATCTCCTTCATCATCGCGGTGGCGACCTCGTCCGTGCAGCGCGACCAGGCGTCAACCACCTTGTTGTACCGCTCGCCGGCCGTGATCAGGCCGTCCAGGTACTGCTGCTCGAACTCCTTCACCTCGGCCTTGGTGCGGGCGATCAGCCCTTCCTTCTCGGCCGGGATCTGCATGTCGTCCTTGCCGAAGGAGATGCCGGCCTTGGCCGCCTGCTTGAAGCCCAGGCTCATCAGGCGGTCGGCGAAGATCACCGACTCCTTCTGGCCACAGTGACGGTAGACCGCGTCCATGACGTCCGAGATGGACTTCTTGGTCAGCTGGCGGTTCACCAGGCTGTAGGGCGTGCGCGGGTCGCGCGGCAGCAGGGCGCCCATCATCATGCGGCCCGCCGTGGTCAGCACCGTCTCATGGCGCTTCGGCAGGTCGTCGGTCGGTGCCGGCACCCGGGCCATGACGGCCGTGTGCAGGTTGATGGCGCCGGCGGCCAGCGCCTGCTCCACCTCACCCAGGTCGCCGAAGACATGCGGGCGATGCTCCAGGGCCTTCCGCTCGGCATCCGTCAGCGCGTCCACGGACTTGCCGTTGGCGCTGGTGATGGCGGCGCGGATCTCCTCCAGCTCCTTCTGGGCGACGCGGAATTCCGGCGTCTCCAGGGAGAGGTAGTAGAGGCCCAGCACGATGTCCTGCGACGGCACGATGATCGGCTTGCCGTTGGCGGGGCTGAGGATGTTGTTGGTAGACATCATCAGCACGCGCGCTTCCAGCTGGGCCTCGAGGCTCAGCGGGACGTGCACGGCCATCTGGTCGCCGTCGAAGTCCGCGTTGAAGGCGGTGCAGACCAGCGGGTGCAGCTGGATCGCCTTGCCCTCGACCAGCACCGGCTCGAAGGCCTGGATGCCCAGGCGGTGCAGCGTCGGCGCGCGGTTCAGCATCACTGGATGCTCGCGGATGACCTCTTCCAGGATGTCCCAGACCTCGGGACGCTCCTTCTCCACCATCCGCTTGGCGGCCTTGATGGTGGTGGCGTGGCCGTACTTCTCGAGCTTCGAGTAGATGAAGGGCTTGAACAGCTCCAGCGCCATCTTCTTGGGAAGACCGCACTGGTGCAGCTTCATCTCGGGACCGACGACGATCACCGAACGGCCCGAGTAGTCAACGCGCTTGCCGAGCAGGTTCTGCCGGAAACGGCCCTGCTTGCCCTTCAGCATGTCGGACAGCGACTTCAGCGGGCGCTTGTTGGCACCCGTGATGGCGCGGCCACGGCGGCCGTTGTCGAACAGCGCGTCCACCGACTCCTGCAGCATGCGCTTCTCGTTGCGCACGATGATGTCCGGCGCGCGCAGCTCGATCAGCCGCTTCAGGCGGTTGTTGCGGTTGATGACGCGGCGGTACAGGTCGTTCAGGTCGGAGGTCGCGAAGCGGCCGCCGTCCAGCGGCACCAGCGGGCGCAGCTCGGGCGGGATCACCGGCACGACGTCGAGGATCATCCACTCAGGGCGGGCACCGCCCTCCTTGAACGACTCGATCATCTTGAGACGCTTGACGTACTTCTTGCGCTTGGCCTCGGAGTTGGTCTCCTTGAGGTCGGCGCGAAGCTGCGTGCTCTCGGCGTCCAGGTCGATGCCGGCCAGCATCTGCTTCACCGCCTCGGCACCGATGCCGACGGAGAAGGCGTCCTCGCCGAACTCGTCCATCTTGGACTGGTACTGTTCCTCGGTCAGCAGCTGGTGCAGCTTCAGGTCGGTCAGACCCGGCTCCAGCACCACATACGATTCGAAGTACAGGACCTTCTCCAGCTCCTTCAGCGACATATCGACCATCAGGCCGACGCGCGAAGGCAGCGACTTCATGAACCAGATATGGGCGACCGGGCTGGCCAGCTCGATATGGCCCATGCGCTCACGGCGCACCTTGGCCAGCGTGACCTCGACGCCGCACTTCTCGCAGATGATGCCGCGGAACTTCATCCGCTTGTACTTGCCGCACAGGCACTCGTAGTCCTTGATCGGACCAAAGATGCGCGCGCAGAACAGCCCGTCCCGCTCCGGCTTGAACGTCCGGTAGTTGATCGTCTCGGGCTTCTTGATCTCGCCATAGGACCAGGAGCGGATCTGCTCCGGCGAGGCGATGGTGATCTTGATCTGATCAAACGTCATCGCCTGGCCAGTCTGGCCCAGGATCTTCATCAGTTCATTCATGCGCCCGTCCTCTCAAGGTGAGGCCGCCGCGCCGGGGTGTTCCCGGCGCGGCTGAGCAAAAGGTTCATCAAGCACGTCGTGGTCGGAGCGGAACCGATCAAGACGGGCGGTTCTCCAGGTCGACATTGAGGCCCAGCGACTTCAACTCCTTCACGAGGACGTTGAAGGACTCGGGGATGCCGGCCTCGAAGTTGTCCTGGTCGCGGACAATGGCCTCGTAGACCTTGGTGCGGCCGGACACGTCGTCCGACTTCACCGTCAGCATCTCCTGCAGGGTATAGGCGGCGCCGTAAGCCTCCAGGGCCCAGACCTCCATCTCACCGAAGCGCTGGCCACCGAACTGCGCCTTACCACCCAGCGGCTGCTGCGTGACGAGCGAGTAAGGACCGATCGAACGCGCGTGGATCTTGTCGTCGACCAGGTGGTGCAGCTTCAGCATGTAGATGTAGCCGACCGTGACCTTGCGCTCGAAGGGCTCGCCGGAGCGGCCGTCGATCAGCGTGGTCTGGCCCGAGGTATCGAGGCCCGCCTTGGTCAGCATGGTCTCGATATCGGAGATCCGCGCACCGTCGAACACCGGCGTGGCGATGGGAACGCCACGCTGCAGGTTGGTGCCGAGTTCCAGCAACTGGTCCTCGTTCATGTCCTCGATGTCGCGGTCGAAGATCTCCTGGCCATAGACGTCGCGCAGCTTCTCGACCAGCTCGTCGCGGGCCGCGCCGGCACGCCGATAGTCCTCGACCAGCTCACCGATCTGCTTGCCCAGCACGGCGCAGGCCCAGCCCAGATGCGTCTCCAGGATCTGACCGATGTTCATGCGCGAGGGCACGCCCAGCGGGTTCAGCACCAGGTCCACGGAGGTGCCATCCGGCAGGAAAGGCATGTCCTCCACCGGCACGACGCGGGAAACGACGCCCTTGTTGCCGTGACGGCCGGCCATCTTGTCGCCCGGCTGCAGCTTGCGCTTCACCGCGACGAAGACCTTGACCATCTTCATGACGCCCGGCGGCAGCTCGTCGCCGCGCTGCAGCTTCTCGACCTTGCTGTCGAAACGCTTCTGCAGCTTCTCGACGGCCGCGTCGAACTCGCGCTTCAGCGCCTCGATCTCGGCCATCACGGCGTCGTCCTGCACGCCGATCTGGCGCCAGGTGGCACGGCTGTACTGGTCCAGCACCTCATCGGTGATGGGGGTGCCGGCCTTCACGCCCTTGAAGCCGCCGCTCGCCTTCTGGTTCAGCAGCTTCTCGCGCAGACGCGAGGTGAAGCTGCGCTCCTGAATGGCGCGCTCGTCGTCACGGTCCTTGGCCAGGCGCTCCACCTCGGCGCGGTCGATCGCCATGGCGCGCTCGTCCTTGTCGACGCCGCGGCGGTTGAAGACGCGCACGTCCACAACGGTGCCGGTGGTGCCGGGCGGCAGGCGCAGGGACGTGTCGCGCACGTCAGAGGCCTTCTCGCCGAAGATGGCGCGCAGCAGCTTCTCTTCCGGCGTCATCGGGCTCTCGCCCTTCGGCGTCACCTTGCCGATCAGGATGTCGCCCGGGTTCACCTCGGCGCCGACATAGACGATGCCGGCCTCGTCGAGGTTGCGGAGCGCTTCCTCGCCGACATTCGGGATGTCGCGGGTGATCTCTTCCTGGCCCAGCTTGGTGTCGCGGGCCATCACCTCGAATTCCTCGATATGGATCGAGGTGAAGACGTCATCCGTCGCGATACGCTCGCTGATCAGGATGGAGTCCTCGAAGTTGTACCCGTTCCACGGCATGAAGGCGACGAGCACGTTGCGGCCCAGCGCCAGCTCACCGAGCTGGGTGGAGGGACCGTCGGCGATGATGTCGCCAGCCGCCACCTGGTCACCCACCTTCACCAGCGGGCGCTGGTTGATGCAGGTGCTCTGGTTGGAGCGCTGGAACTTCCGCAGGCGATAGATGTCGACGCCACGGGTGGTGCCGTCATCCTCGCTGGTCGCGCGCACCACGATGCGGGCGCCGTCGATGGAGTCCACCACGCCGCCACGGCGGGCCACGATGGTCGCGCCGGAGTCCCGCGCAACCGCGGCCTCCATGCCCGTGCCCACCAGCGGCGCGTCGGACTGCACCAGCGGCACCGCCTGACGCATCATGTTGGAGCCCATCAGCGCGCGGTTGGCGTCGTCGTTCTCCAGGAACGGGATCAGCGCCGCGGCGACGGAGACCAGCTGCTTGGGCGAGACGTCGATCGCCGTCACCTCTTCCGGCTTCACCAGCCGGAAGTCGCCGCCCTGGCGGACGGAGACGAGGTCGGACAGGAACTCGCCGCTCTCGGCATTCACCTCGGCATCGGCCTGGGCGACCACCAGCTTCTCCTCTTCCATGGCGGAGAGGTAGCGGGGCGCGCCCACGATCTTGCCGTCCTTCACCAGGCGGTACGGCGTCTCGATGAAGCCGTACTTGTTCACCTTGGCGAAGGTGGCGAGGCTGTTGATCAGGCCGATGTTCGGGCCTTCCGGCGTCTCGATCGGGCAGATGCGGCCGTAATGCGTCGGGTGCACGTCGCGCACCTCGAAGCCGGCGCGCTCACGCGTCAGACCGCCCGGGCCAAGCGCGGAGAGGCGGCGCTTATGCGTCACTTCCGACAACGGGTTGGTCTGGTCCATGAACTGCGAGAGCTGCGAGGAGCCGAAGAACTCGCGCACGGCGGCGGCGGCCGGCTTCGCGTTGATCAGGTCATGCGGCATGACGGTGTCGATATCGACCGACCCCATGCGCTCCTTGATCGCGCGCTCCATGCGCAGCAGGCCGACGCGGTACTGGTTCTCCATCAGCTCGCCGACCGAACGCACCCGGCGGTTGCCGAGGTTGTCGATGTCGTCGATCTGGCCCTTGCCGTCCTTCAGCTCCAGCAGCGTCTTGACGGTGGCCAGGATGTCCTGCTTGCGCAGCGTGCGCAGGTAGTCCGGCACATCGTCCAGGCTGAAGCCCAGGCGCATGTTCATCTTGACGCGGCCGACGGTGGAGAGGTCGTAGCGCTCCTCGTCGAAGAACAGGCCGCGGAACAGCGCCTCGGCGGTCTCCGGCGTCGGCGGCTCACCCGGCCGCATGACGCGGTAGATGTCCATCAGCGCTTCGTCGCGGCTGTTGTTCTTGTCGACCACCAGCGTGTTGCGCATCCAGGGACCGGTGGACTGGTCGATCGCCAGCGTCGGCAGCTGGTCCAGGCCGGCCTGCTCGATGGCGGCCAGCTTGGGCTCGGTCAGCTCCTCGCCCGCCTCGGCCCAGATCTCGCCGGTGGTGAGGTCCACCAGGTCCTCGGCCACGAAGCGGCCGATCAGGTCGGCGCGGCCGACCAGCACCTCGGTGGTGCCGCCCTCGGCGATCTTGCGGGCGGCGCGCGCCGTCAGCTTGGTGTCCTTCTCCGCGACGACCTCGCCGGAGATGGCATCCACCAGGTTGTCGACCAGCTTCAGGCCACGGAAGGAGTCCGGCTCGAAGGAGCGGCTCCAGCCCTTGGGGCCGAGCTTGAAGATCACCTGCTGGTAGAAGGTGTTGAGGATTTCCTCGCCGTCCATGCCACGGACTTCGCCGGGCTCCAGCTGCGCGCCCTCGGGCAGCGCGGCGCGCTTGGCCTCGGTCGCGGCGGATTCCAGGGCGTAGAGCAGCGTCGTGGCGGGCAGCTTGCGCTTCCGGTCCACGCGCACGTAGCAGATGTCCTTGGCGTCGAACTCGAAGTCCAGCCAGGAGCCACGGTAGGGGATGACGCGGGCGGCGAAGAGATACTTGCCGCTGGAATGCGTCTTGCCCTTGTCATGGTCGAAGAAGACGCCCGGCGAGCGGTGCATCTGCGAGACGATGACGCGCTCGGTGCCGTTGATGATGAAGGTGCCGTTGTCCGTCATGAGCGGCATGTCGCCCATGTAGACATCCTGCTCCTTGATGTCGCGGACGGAGCGCGAGCCCGTGTCCTCGTCGACATCCCAGACGATCAGGCGCAGGCGCACCTTCAGCGGGGCGGCAAAGGTCAGCCCGCGCTGGATGCATTCCTCAACGTCGTATTTCGGCTCTTCCAGCTCATACTGGACGAATTCCAGCCGGCCGCGGCCAGCGAAGTCGTCGATCGGAAAGACCGACTTGAACACTTCCTGCAACCCGGTGTTCGTCCGCGCGTCTGGGTCCACACCCATCTGCAGGAACGCTTCGTAGGAGGCGCGCTGCACATCGATGAGGTTCGGCATCGGTGCCACCTCGGGCAGCCGCCCAAAGGACTTACGGATGCGCTTGCGCCCGGTGAACGACTTGGTGATCGCGTTCATGCCCGTCTTGCTTCCCTTCACGCCGACCCATCTTCCCGGCTAATCAGTCCCCCAACCGGCGGGGCATCCCAGGGGAAACCCTGGACGCGCAACACGGGCCAGCCCGTGAAACGCAGGCGCGGGCAGGCACCCAGAGGGTCCCCGCCCGAACCGAACTCACTCTTTGTAACCCCCCAGGGCCAAAGCCCCGGGAGCAGGACAAAAGAGCTTACTTGACCTCGACGGTGGCCCCGTTCTCTTCGAGCACCTTCTTGATCTTCGCCGCTTCGTCCTTGGACACGCCTTCCTTGACGGTCTTCGGGGCGCCCTCGACCAGATCCTTGGCTTCCTTCAGGCCCAGGCCGGTGATGGTGCGGATTTCCTTGATGACATTGATCTTCTTGTCACCCGCGGTCGCGAGGACGACCGTGAACTCGGTCTGCTCTTCGGCGGGGGCCGCAGCGGCGCCACCAGCGGCCGGGGCAGCAGCCACGGCGACGGGAGCGGCGGCGGAAACGCCCCACTTCTCTTCCAGCATCTTGGAGAGCTCGGCGGCTTCCAGAACCGTCAGGGCGGACAGATCGTCCACGATCTTAGCGAGATCGGCCATGTCTTGTATCCTTCGATGTAATCGCTTGGCTTGTTAAATGCAATCCCTGGCCCAAAGAGGGCCGGAACTGTGTCTTCCGCGAAGGGCTGTTAGGCCGCCTCGTCCTTCTTGGCATACGCCGCCAGGACGCGCGCAACCTGGCCACCCGGCGCCTGAAGGATGCCGGCGATACGAGTCGCAGGCGTCTGGATCAGGCCCAGCAGCTGGGCACGCAGCGTCTCGAGCGAGGGCAGTTCCGCCAGCGCCTTGATGCCATTGACATCAAGAACCTGGCTTCCCAGCGACCCGCCGAGGATGACGAACTTGTCGTTCGTCTTGGCGAATTCCACGGCCGTCTTGGCCACGGCCACCGGGTCCTTGGACCACGCGAGCGCGGTCGGACCCTTCAGCAGCGGCGAGATGCCCTGGAAGGAGGTGCCATCGAGGGCAAGGTTGGCCAGACGGTTCTTCGCGACCTTATACGTCGCACCCGCCGCCCGCATCTTGCGACGCAGATCGCTCACGCCCGCGACCGTCATGCCCTTGTTCTGGGCGACGAGCACGAAGGAGGTATCCGCGAACACTTCCGCGAGGGAGGCAACGAACGCGCGCTTTTCCGTACGGTCCATACTTCCCAACTTCTTACAAAGCCGGCGCCTTGTGGAAGGGCGCCAGCCGGTTCACGCGGGAGCTTCGGCAACGGCCGGGGCCGCGCTTCCACTCCTGGTTCACCTGTCATCTGAGTTCGGCGGAAGACACCAAGCCAATCCCACCGGAGGCACAAAGGCCACCGGCAACGATCTCTCGGGCATCCCGTCTCACGCTTGCGGGGCGGACCCCATCAAGGCCTTTCGGCCACAGGCGCTCTCGGACAGGCATTCGGGAAGGACCCGAGGGCCCTTCCCTGCCCACGCCGCCGGCAGGCCGGCGGCGGGAATTCGGTTTCCCTTCAGCTCAGGCCGAGAGGGAGGAGACGTCAACCTTGTAGCCGGCGCCCATGGAAGAGGAGACGTTCACCTTCTTCACATAGGTGCCCTTGGCACCGGCCGGCTTCGCGCGCTGGATGGCGTCCACGAAAGCCTTGGCGTTCTCCAGCAGCGCCTCGGCGGAGAAGGAGGCCTTGCCGATGCCAGCATGCACGATGCCGGCCTTCTCGGCGCGGAACTCCACCTGACCGGCCTTGGCGGCGGCCACGGCGCCCTTCACGTCCATGGTGACGGAACCCAGCTTCGGGTTCGGCATCAGGCCGCGCGGGCCCAGGATCTTACCCAGGCGGCCGACGAGGCCCATCATGTCCGGGGTCGCGATGCAGCGGTCGAACTCGATCTTGCCTTCCTGCACCAGGGCGGCCAGGTCGTCCGCGCCCACCACATCAGCGCCGGCGGCCAGAGCCTCCTCCGCCTTCGGGCCGCGGGCGAAGACGCCCACGCGCACGGTCTTGCCGGTGCCGTTCGGCAGGCCAACCACGCCGCGGACCATCTGATCGGCGTGACGCGGATCGATGCCAAGGTTCATCGAGATTTCGATGGTCTCATCGAACTTCGCCTTGGCATTCGCCTTGGCGGTCTCGATGGCGGCGTTCAGCGCGTACAGCTTGTCGGTATCGAGCGACGCGTAGAGCGCCTTCAGACGCTTGCCCTGCTTGGCCATCGGATCAGCCCTCCACCACCGAGATGCCCATCGAGCGGGCGGAACCGGCCAGCATGGACACGGCCGCCTCGACATCGTTGGCGTTCATGTCCTTCATCTTGGTCGCGGCGATCTCGCGCAGCTGCGACTTCGTGACGCGGCCGACGTTGCCACCCTTGCCCGGCGTCTGGGTGCCCTTGTCGATCTTGGCAGCCTTCAGCAGGAAGTAGGTGTTCGGCGGCGTCTTGGTGACGAAGGAGAAGGTGCGGTCGGAATACGCGGTGATGACGACCGGCGTCGGGGTGCCGGGCTCCATCTGCTGCGTCGCCGCGTTGAATTCCTTCACGAACTGCATGATGTTCAGGCCGCGCTGACCCAGCGCCGGGCCCACCGGCGGCGAGGGGTTCGCCTTGCCGGCCGGGATCTGCAGCTTGATGTAGCCGACGATCTTCTTCGCCATAATCCGTCCTCTGCGATCTCAGAGGCGCGCGGTGCTAGCGGCAGGCCCCATGGCCATTGCCTTCCGCGTCCCTGAAACACCACGGCGGCCCCAAGGCGCAAGGGCACCGGGGCCGCCGTGGCGGAGGCGGGCGTATACCCCCCTGCCCCCATTGAGTCCAGAACAAAGAATCGGCCGGGCAACGGTGCCCGGCGCGGCTCAGGCCATCGCCTGCAACATAGCGATGTGCTGCTGGATGCTGGCCACGGCAAGGGTGGCGATCACCTGCTCACTCTGGCTGCCCGAGGTCAACAAGGTCTGGAACAGCTGCAGCAGCTCCTGGTGCCCCACGGTCTGGCCCTGCAGATACATGCGGTCGAACTGCGTGCCCTCCAGGGTCTGCAATTGCTGCATCATCTGCATCTTCTGCGGGTCCATCTCGACCTGGGCCGGCATGGGGATGCCGGCGATCTTCATGGCCTGCAGAACGGCGCGCTGCTCGTTCGCCTCGAACTGCGCGAAGGTCTTCACGGCCGGGGCCTGGGCCTTCTGCAAGGCCAGGTCGCTGGTGGCGAGGGAGAAGGCGGAGGCGGCCAGAATCCGCGGCAGCAGCTGGGCGTTGCCGCCGGCAGCCGTCTGAGCACTGGCGGTGCGCAGCAGCACCGGCATCAGCGCGGCAGCGGACAAGGCGGTCGCGGCGGTACGACGAAGCATGGGCATTCTCCTTGGGGGGCTGTGCTGACAGGCAACACGCCAGAAAACACCCCCGCCGGGCTGCGGTTCCTGCCGCCCGAGGCCGTCACCAAGGATGTTACCTGAGGAATTACCGAGGCTTAGCTGCTTTCCCCGCCAGGGCGCGGCGGGCCAGAAGCCAAACCGCCAAGCCGAAGACAAAGGCCAGAAGCAGGCCGCCGGCCAGGGTTTCCTCCGCGTCCGGCAACAGGGTCAGCAGCCAGTCAGGCCCCTGCTTGGGCAGAAAGTCGAGGGAGGCCGGCACCAGCCGGCGCCCGAGCTCGTATTCCAGCGGGACCAGGAAGAGATGCGTCAGCGGATTGCCAAAGGAAAGGCAGGCCGCCGCGGCCACCGGCAGGCTGCCGCGCAGAATCCAGGCCAGGGCCGCCGCGACCACAAGATGCAATCCGAAGGCGGGCAACATGGCGGCGGCCGCACCGGCCGCCAGACCCCGGGATACCTTGCCGGGTCCTCCGGGCGAGGCCAGCAGCCCCGCCCAGGCATCCCGCACCCGCTTCAGCAGGGTGCGGGGCCGCATCATGAGGTCAGACCTTCTCGACCTGCGCGTATTCCAGCTCAACAGGCGTGGCGCGGCCGAAGATGGAGACGCTGACCTTCACGCGGCCGCGCTCCTCGTCCACCTCTTCCACCGTGCCGTTGAAGGAGGCGAAGGGGCCATCGGCGACGCGGACCTGCTCGCCCACCTCGTAGACCACGGCAGGGCGCTTCGGCTTGTCCACGCCTTCCTGCACCTGCTTCACGATGCGCAGCGCCTCGGCCTCGGTGATCGGGCTGGGGCGGTTGCGGGCACCAAGGAAGCCGGTGACCTTGGGCGTGTCCTTCACCAGGTGCCAGGCGTCATCGGTCATGGTCATCTTCACCAGCACATAGCCGGGGAAGAACTTCCGCTCGGAATTGACCTTCTGGCCACGCCGGATCTCGGTCACGTCCTCGGACGGCACCAGGATATCGCCGATCTGGTCGGCCAGCCCCTTCTGGGCGGCCTGCTCCTTGATCTGCTGGGCGATCTTCTTCTCGAAGCCGGAATAGACGTGAACGACGTACCACTTCATGTCGGCCATGGAACGCGCTCCGCGGTCAGGCGCCGAAGCCGAACAGCAGGCTCATCGCCAGCTGGATCAGCTTATCGGTCAGCAGGAAGAAAACAGCGGCCAGGGCGGACAGCGCCAGCACCAGACCAGTGGTGATCAGCGTCTCCTTGCGGGACGGCCAGGTGACGCGGGCCACCTCCTGCCGTACGTCGCGCCCGAACAGGATGGGATTGAACTTAGCCAATGACCGGCGACCCTGCGTAATTCGGAAGAGAGACAAGCCTGACCATTCGGACAGGCTTCGCGGGCGGCAGCCTTACGGCTACCGCCCGGCGGAAAGCCTTTCGCGGCACTGGCAGGGGCGGAGGGTCTCGAACCCGCAACCTCCGGTTTTGGAGACCGGCGCTCTAGCCAATTGAGCTACGCCCCTGCAGGCAGTGGCCGCGAGGGGGGCTCTATAGGTCAGCCAAAGCCGGCTGTCGAGAGGGTGAAACCCTGGAACCCGCAAGAAAGGGCGCAAAAACAAAACGGGCCGCCCCGAGGGGCGGCCCGCATGCCACGGAAGGGGGATGAACCCTTACGCGCTGATTTCGGCGACGACGCCGGCGCCGACGGTGCGGCCGCCTTCGCGGATGGCGAAGCGCAGGCCCTGGTCCATG
>NZ_RFLX01000057.1 GCF_003696345.1 Teichococcus wenyumeiae
CGCGCCGGGCTCTTGGGCAGCACGCGGGGGCCGAAGGGCGGCTACCGGCTGGGGCGGGCGGCGCGCGACATGCGGCTGGCGGAAGTGGTGGCGGCGGTGCGCGGGCCGGAGGGCGGCGAGGAGGCCGCCGATCCGCCGACGACCTCGGCGCTGGGCGAGGCGGTGGTGCAGCCGCTGTGGGAGGAGCTGGAGGCGCAGCTGGTGGCGGCGCTGGAACAGCTCACCGTCGCCGACCTGCTGCGCCGCGCCGCCGCCCGCGGCCTGCAACGCCCCACTCCCGAAGTCCTTAACTTCGCGATCTAGCGCGGCCGGGGCTGGCCGGAAGCGCGGCGCCACGGCACAAGGGCAGACCAGTGCCAACCGGAGAGATCGCACCATGGCCACCGACATCGCCGCCGCCGCCGAGGCGCTTCTGCGCGCCCGGCGCGAACGCGCCTGGCTTGAAGCCCTGCCCGAGGGTGCCCGCCCCGCCAATGCGGCCGAGGTCGCCGCCATCCAGCAGCGCATCGCCGAGGCGCGTGGCCCGGTGGGTGGCTGGAAGGTCGGCGCCGCCAATCCGCAGGCGGAACCCGGCGCCGCGCCGCTGAACGTGGTGGACCTGCACCTGACGCCGGAGCCGCTCTCCGCCAGCCGCTTCAACGTCATCGGCGTGGAGGCCGAGATCGCCTACCTGCTGGGCCGCGACCTGCCGCTGCGCGATGCGCCCTATACGCGGGAAGAGGTGCTGGATGCGGTGGAAAGCCTGCATCCCGTGATCGAGCTGGTGGATACCCGCTTCACGGCCCTGAAGGTGACGGACCCGCTGAGCCATGCCGCGGACCAGATCAACCACGGCGCCCTGGTGGTCGGCCCTGCGCTGGCGGACTGGCGCGGCATCGACCCGGTGAACCAGCCGGTGCGGCTGCTCTTCAACGGGCAGGTGGTGCTGGAGCATGTGGGCGGCAACACCGCCGGCGACCCCGTGCGGCTGCTGCAATGGCTGGCCGATACCGGTGCCCGTGCCTATGGCGGGCTGACGGCCGGCATGATCATCACCACCGGCAGCTGCACCGGCCTGCTGATGGTCGAGCCCGGCACCCGCATCCTGGCCGAGTTCCCGGGCCTGGGCAGCGTGGAAACCGCCGTTCTCTGACAGGCGTGCCGCTGGCCGGGCGCGTGCCCCCTGGCGCTGGCCGCGCCTGCCGCTAGCATCGTGCGGCCAGCAAAGGGAGAACACGCCTTGGCCAGCTACCGCTTCGACCATATCCACCTCCGCAGCCCGGACGCCGAGGCGGCGGGCCGGTTCTACGAGGATGCCTTCGGCGCCACCATCCGCGACCGCATCCGCAACGGCGCTTCCCTGCGCGTGGTGGTGGACCTTGGCGGCGCCACGCTTTTCATCGAGCAGGTCTCGGCCGATACCCCGGCCGCGCCGGTGCCGCCGCACCAGGGCATGGAGCATATCGGCCTGCAGGTGAGCGACATGGATGAGGCCGTGGCGGCGCTGAAGGCCAAGGGCGTGCGCTTCACCGCCGAGCCGAAGGAACTGCGCCCCGGCCTGCGCATCGCCTTCCTGGCGGCGCCCGATGGCGTGACGGTCGAGATCCTGCAACGCGGCTGATGCCGCGGCGCGAGCCTCATTCGTGGGAATGGGGCTCGCTGTCCTCCATCACCATCAGCCGCCCATGCCGCACGCCGCGCTCTGTGATGACGGAGTTGGCGAAGGCGCGTACCGCCGGGGCCCCGCCCCGCAGCACCGTCACTTCCATGCAGCGGTCGTGGTCCAGATGCACATGCAGGGTGGCGACCGACAGGTCGTGGTGGTCATGGAAGCTGTCCGTCAGCCGGCGGGACAGGTCGCGCCGGCCATGGTCATAGACATAGGCCAGGGTGGCGACGCAGGGGCCTTCCTGCGCCCTTTCCTCCGCCGCCTGCCGCAGGCCTGCCCGCAACAGGTCGCGGAAAGCCTCGGAGCGGTTGCCGTAGCCCAGGGCATCGACTTCGGCCAGCAGCGCGTCGTCGAGGGTCAGGGTGATGCGCTGCATGACGTGGTCCTTCCGACTCCAATGCTGGACAGCAGGGGACTCAGGAATATGATGTTTCACAAGAAACATCATATTCGCGGCCGCTGGCCGGAATGGAGAGGCCCATGCTGCGCCGGTCCCTGCTGGGCGCCGCCACCCTAGCCTGGACGCTGCCTCGCGTCAGCCGGGCCGCTGCTCCGGACAGCCTGGTATTTTCCTGGCCTTCCAACGCCGGGCCGCTGGACCCGCACGGCTATGGTCCCAACCAGATGTATGCCCAGGCCATGCTCTACGAGCCACTGGTGCGCTACGGCGCCAGCGGCACTATCGAGCCCTGCCTCGCGACCCGCTGGGCACTGGACGAGAGTGGCCGCGCCTGGACCTTCACGCTGCGGCCCGGCGTGCGCTTCTCTGATGGCACCGCCTTCGACGCGGCGGCGGCCAAGGCGAATATCGATATCCTGCTGCGGCATCGGGAGCGCCATGGCTGGCTGGAGCTGATGTCCCGCATTGAGGCCGCCGAGGCACCGGACCCCGCCACCCTGCGGCTGCGCCTGGACCAGCCCTACGACCCCGCGCTCTTCGACCTCTCGCTGGTCCGGCCGCTGCGCTTCGCTTCCCCGGCGGTGCTGCTGCCGGGGGGTAGCGTCTCCGCCCCGATCGGCACCGGCCCCTGGCGCCTGGCCGAAAGCCGGCGCGGCGAGCGCGATGTCTTCCTGCGTCGGGAGGATTACTGGGGCGAGAAGCCGGCGCTGCGGCAGGTGGTGGTGAAGGTGGTGGGCGACGCCAATACCCGCGCCCTGGCGCTGGAGGCCGGGGAGATCGACCTCGTCTACGGCGCCGACCAGCTCGACGCCGACACCTTCCGGCGTTTCGCGGCAGATGCGCGCTTCACCACCGCCATCTCCCCGCCCATGGCGACGCGGATGCTGGCCATCAATTCCGGCCGCGCGGCGACCGACGACCTGGCGGTGCGCCGGGCCATCCAGCAGGGCATCGACCGCGACGCGCTGGCGCGCCATGTGCTGCAAGGTACCGAGCCAGCGGCCACCAGCCTCTTCGCCCCTGGCATGTCGAAGGCCGCGCCCGGGTTAATGACTCTGCCCTTCGACCCAATGGCAGCCGTCACGGTCCTGGAGCAGGCCGGTTGGCAACTGCCGCCCGGCGGCCGGGTGCGGCAGAAGCAGGGCGCAGTGCTGGCGCTGGACCTTTGCTTCTCGGGTGGCGACGCGTTGCAGAAGGCTCTGGCGGAAGCCATCCAGTCCGACCTCGGCCGCATCGGCATCGCCGCGCGGCTGCTGGGGGCGGATGCCGCGACATTGCAGGCCCGCCAGCGCAGTGGCGATTTCGGGCTGGTCTTCACCGAGACCTGGGGTCCGCCCTACGACCCGCACGCCTTCCTCGGCGCCATGCGCGCCCCTTCCCACGCCGACTGGCAGGCGCAGCGTGGGCTGCCGATGAAGGCCGCGATCGACCGCCGCATCACCGCCCTGCTCGCCGCGACGAATGCCACGGCGCGGGAGGCGGATGAGCAGTGGGTGCTGACCACGCTGCATGAGCAGGCGGTCTATTTCCCCATCTCCTTCCTCACCAACAAGCAGGTGCACCGCAAGGGCCTGGGCGAGGTGCCCTTCGGCGGCACCTTCGACGAGATTCCCTTCCACCACATCCGGCGGGGCTGAGGCCGTGCTGGCTTTTGCCCTGCGCCGGGTCCTGACGCTGCTGCCCTTGCTGCTGCTGGTTTCGGTGGTGTTCTTCGCCATGCTTCGGCTGGGGCGCGGCGACCCTGCGCTGGATTACCTCCGCCTTTCCCAGATCCCGCCGACTGAGGCGGCCCTGGCGCTGGTCCGGCAGCAACTGGGCCTCGACCGCTCCCTGCCGGCGCAATACCTCTCCTGGCTGGCGGATGCGGTGCGGCTGGATTTCGGCACCTCCTGGGCCACGCAGCGGCCGGTGCTGGAGGATATCCTCCAGGCCCTGCCAGCCACCCTGCAACTGGCCGGCGCGGCGATGGCGCTGGTGCTGCTGCTCGGCCTGCCGCTGGGCCTGCTGGCGGCGCTCTACCGCGACCGCTGGCCGGACCACCTGACGCGTGCGCTGGCCTTCCTGGGCGTCTCGCTGCCGAATTTCTGGCTGGGCTTCCTGCTGGTGCTGTTGTTCTCGGTGCAACTCGGCTGGCTGCCGGCCATGGGGCGGGAGGGACCGGCCAGCCTGATCCTGCCGGCGATCGCCACGGCCACCGTCTCCCTTTGCGTCACGCTGCGGCTGATGCGGGCCTCCGTACTGGGCGTGCTGGGAGAGCGGCACCTGGTCTTTGCCCGGGCACGCGGGCTGCCGGAACGGGGCGTGATCGCCCGCCATGTATTGCCCAACGCTCTGATCCCACCCTTGACCACTCTGGGGCTGCATCTGGGCGAACTGCTGGGCGGCGCCATGGTGGTGGAGATGGTCTTCGCATGGCCTGGGCTTGGCCGCTATGCGCTGCTGGCCATCGGCAACCGGGACTTCCCGGCGCTTCAGGGCTTCGTGCTGGCCATGACGGCCGTCTTCGTGCTCTGCAACCTGCTGGTGGACCTGGCCTATGCCTGGCTGGACCCGCGCATTCGCCTGGGAGCAAAGGCGGCATGAGGCGCTGGCTGCCACGCCTCGCGCTGCTGCTGCTTGCGCTGCTGCTGGGCCTTGCCGCACTGGCACCCTGGATCGCGCCCTTCGACCCGGCCGAGACCAACCTCGCGCAGCGGCTGATGCCCCCTTCCACGATGCACTGGCTGGGCACCGACCACCTGGGGCGGGACCTGCTGTCCCGCCTGCTCTGGGGCGCGCGGGCCTCGCTGGGGGCCGTGGGCGCCATCCTGCTGCTGGTGCTGGCCATTGGCACGGTGCTGGGCTGCTTGGCGGGGCTGCTGGGCGGCGTGGTGGACACCGTGTTGATGCGGCTGGCCGATGCCTTCATGACGGTGCCGACGCTGGTGCTGGCGCTTTTCTTCGTCGGCGCGTTGGGTACGGGCATGGTCAATGTCATCGTCGCCATCGCGCTCTCCCACTGGGCTTTCTATGCGCGGCTGGTGCGGGGGCTGACGCTCTCCCTGCGGGCGCGGGACCATGTGGCGGCGGCGCGCGTGGCGGGGGCTTCGCGGCTGGATATCGCGCGGCGGCATGTGGTGCCGGCCGTGGCGGGCCAGGTGGCGGTGCTGGCCAGCCTGGATCTGGGGCATTGGATTCTGCATGTCGCCGGCCTTTCCTTCCTGGGACTTGGCGTGGCGGCGCCAGGGGCGGAATGGGGCGTCATGATCAGCGATGCCCGGCCCTTCTTCCGCACCGCGCCCATGCTGGTGCTGTTGCCGGGCGCCGCCATCCTGCTGACGGTGATGGCCTTCAACCTGCTCGGTGACGCCTTGCGGGACCGCCTGGACCCCGCGCTGGCGGAGCATGGGCATTGAGCGCCCTGGCCATCGAGGGCCTGAGCTTCGCGGCCGGTGACCGGATTCTGGTGCGGGAGGTCTCCCTGGTGCTGGAGCCTGGACGGGTTCTGGGGCTGGTGGGTGCCAGCGGCGGCGGCAAGAGCCTGACGGTGCTGGCCATGTTGGGCCTGCTGCCACGGGGGCTGCGGCAGGTGGCGGGCCGGCTGCGCCATGCTGGCCGGGTGCTGGATGCCGCCGGCATCGCCGCCCTGCGCGGCGGTGTCGTCGGGCTGGTGCAGCAATCGCCGCGCGCCTGCTTCAATCCCATCCTGACCATCGGGCGGCATTTCGCGGAGACTTTGGGGCGCGGCGCCGCCCCCGGACGTGCCGCGGCCCTGCTCGCGGAGGTCGGCTTCGGTGATCCCGCGCCGCTCCTGCGTGCCTATCCCTTCCAACTCAGCGGCGGGATGCTGCAAAGGGTGATGCTGGCCCTGGCCCTGGCCCGCGACCCGGACTTTCTGCTGGCGGATGAGCCCACCACCGAGTTGGACCTCGTCGCCCAGGCCGCCATGCTGGACCTGCTGGAGCGGCTCGCCACGCGGCGGAACCTGGGGGTGCTGCTGGTGACGCATGACCTCTCGGTGGTCGCCCGCCTCGCCGGCATGGTGGCGGTGATGCAGGCCGGATGCATCGTGGAACAGGGCACGGTGGCAGAGTTCTTCGACGGCCCGCGGCACCCCGCCAGCCGCGCGCTGCTGCGCCAGCATCTGGCCCTCTATGGGGAGGCACTGCCATGAGCCTGCTGGAGATGCACGGGTTGTGGAAGAACTATCGCCGTGGCGGTTTCTTCCGCCGCCAGCCGCCCCTGTCCGTGCTGCGCGATGCCGGGCTGCGCATCGTCGCGGGCGAATGCGTGGCTCTGCTGGGGGCCAGCGGCTCCGGCAAAAGCACCCTGGGGCGGCTGTTGCTGGGGCTGGAAACGCCCGATGCCGGCGAGGTGCTCTTCGAGGGGCAGCCCCTGCTGGACACGCGCGGGCGGATGCGGGCGCAGACGCGCCGCTCCATCCAGGCGGTGTTCCAGGACCCCCATGGCGCCACCAGCCCGCGCTTCAGCGCCTTCGAGGTGGTGGCGGAACCGTTGCGCTATGCCGGCCTCCGCGGCGCGCCACTGCGGGCGCGGGTAGAGGGGCTTGCCGCCTCGGTGGGACTGGACCCTTCGGAACTGGGCCGCCTGGCGCATCGCTTCAGCGGCGGCCAGTTGCAGCGGCTCTGCATCGCCCGCGCCCTGGCCCCCTCCCCCCGGCTCCTGCTGCTGGATGAAGCGGTCAGCAGCCTGGACCTGGAGACCCAGGCACAGATCCTCAACCTGCTGTCGGGGCTGCGGGCCAGTGCCGGGGTGGCCTTCCTCTTCATCACCCACGACCTGCGCCTGGTGCGCGGCTTCGCCCAGCGCTGCTACGTCATGCAGGATGGGCAGCCGGTTGAGGTGGCTGAGCCCTTCGGCCAAGGCCCTGTGCCGCCGGCCCTGGGGGCGCTGCGGGCCGCCATCCTGCCCGCGCGGCCTCGCGGGGTGGGGCCGCAACTCGTGGAGCCTGAGGTTCGTTTCCGCGCCCTTTCCGCTTCGCTATCGATGACACGGCGATGCTGTTAGGCTGGCCGGCCAGGGAGGATCGGCAGGGCGCATGTCGGGCAACAAGATCGAGGCGAGGCACCAGCATATCCTGTTGCTGATCCGTCAGCGCGGCTATGCGTCCAATGACGAACTGGCCCGGCAACTCGGGGTCACCGTGCAGACCATCCGACGGGATGTGAACTTCCTGGCGGAGGAAGGGCTGGTGACACGCCACCACGGCGGAGCCGGCTTGGTCTCCAGCGTCGAGAACATCGCCTATACCGAGCGGCAGGTGCTGAACCTGCCGGAAAAGACCGCCATCGCCGCCCTGGTGGCCGCCGAGATCCCCAACCGCTCTTCCCTCTTCATCAATATCGGCACCACCACCGAGGCTGTGGCGCGCGCGCTGACCGGTCATGAAGATCTGCGCGTCATCACCAACAACCTGAATGTTGCCGCCCTGCTGGCGCGGGAGAAGCGCTTCCAGGTCGTCATCGCCGGCGGCACCGTGCGCAGCCATGACGGCGGCATCACCGGTCAGTCGGTCTGCGACATGCTGGGCGAGTTCCGGGCCGACTACGGCATCATCGGCATCAGCGGCATCGACGACGATGGCTCGCTGCTGGATTTCGATTACGACGAGGTCCGGGCGGCGCGCACCATCATGCGCAATTCCCGGCAGGTCTTTTTGGTGGTGACGCATGCCAAGTTCGGGCGGCGGCCATTGGTGCGCCTGGGGCATCTTTCCGAGATCTCGGCCCTCTTCACCGATCGGCCTCCGCCCCCGGCGATCGGCCGGTTGCTGGCCGAGCACGGCATCGGCCTGCATATCGCCGAGGCGACGGCGGCACATGAAAAAACGAACAGCTAATCTTCGCTTGCGAAAATAATGGTGAGGCACCAGCTTACTTTCCCCATCAGACCAGAAGCGCGGAAGACGCGATGCCGGCGGACCAGAACGAAGTTTTCGACCTCCTGATCATCGGCGGCGGCATCAATGGCGCCGGGATCGCGCGGGATGCCACGGGGCGCGGCCTGCGCGTCCTGCTCGTGGAGCAGGAGGACTTGGCGCAGCACACCTCCTCCGCCAGCACCAAGCTGATCCATGGCGGGCTGCGCTACCTGGAATACTACGAGTTCCGGCTGGTGCGTGAAGCGCTGATGGAGCGGGAGCGGCTGCTGGCCATGGCGCCGCATATCATCTGGCCGCTGCGCTTCGTGTTGCCGCACGAGAATGCGGTGCGCCCGGCCTGGATGGTCCGGCTCGGCCTGTTCCTTTACGACCACCTGGGCGGCCGCAAGCGCCTGCCGGCCTCGGAAGGGGTTGCCTTCCCCGATGGGCGCTTCGGCTCCGCGCTGCGGCCAGGCATCAGCAAGGGCTTCGTTTATTCCGACTGCTGGGTGGAGGACAGCCGCCTGGTGGTGCTGAATGCCATGGATGCGGCGGAGCGCGGCGCCGTCATCCGCACCCGCACGCGCTTCCTTGAAGCGCGGCGGCAAGGCGCGCTCTGGCATGCCACGGTACAGGATCTGGCAAGCGGCGAGCGGCAGGCGGTGACGGCCCGCGCCATCGTCAATGCGGCGGGACCCTGGGTCGGACAGGTGCTGGGCCAGGGCCTGGGCATTCAGGGTGAGGCGACGGTGCGGCTGGTCAAGGGCAGCCATCTGGTCGTGCCGCGCCTCTACGAAGGCGACCACGCCTATATCCTGCAAAACCCTGACAAGCGCATTGTCTTTGCCATTCCTTATGAGCGGGATTTCACCCTCATCGGCACCACCGACGTGGCGTGGAAGCAGGCGCCGGGCAAGGTGACGATCTCGCCCGAGGAAGCGAGCTACCTCTGCGAGAGCGTCAACCGCTACTTCAATCGGCAGATCCGGCCGGAGGATGCGGTCTGGAGCTATGCCGGCGTTCGCCCGCTCTACGACAATGCGGCGAAAAGCGATTCCGCCGTGACACGCGACTACGTGCTGAATGTGGATGCGCCTTCCGGCGGCGCCCCGCTGCTCTCGATCTATGGGGGCAAGATCACCACCTACCGCCGGCTGGCGGAGCATGCGCTGGAGAAGCTGCAGCCGCATCTCGGCCTGCCCGCCACCTCCTGGACCGCCGGTGCTCCCCTGCCCGGCGGCGACATGCCGGATGCCGATTTCGAGCGCTTCCTGGAAGGGCTGCGGCAGCGCGCCTCTTTCCTTCCGGAGGGGCTGGCACGCCGCCTTGCCCGCGCCTATGGCAGCCGGGTGGATGAACTGCTGGGCGGTGCTTGCACCATGGCCGAACTGGGTGAGGATTTCGGCGGCGGCCTGACCCGCGCCGAGGTGGATTACCTGATGCGCAAGGAATGGGCGGTGACGGCGGAGGATATCCTCTGGCGCCGCTCCAAGCTTGGCCTGCATGTGCCGGCTGGTACTGAGGCGCGCTTACGGGATTATCTGGCGGAAGTTGAGCCGCGGAAGATGGTTGCGGCTGGCTGAGCCGCTACGACAGGCGAGAGGGAGGAAAGACATGCGGGTTGAAACTCAGGCGGCGGCGCGGCGGCATGGCTGAGCCACGGCATGTCCTGGCCATCGACCAGGGCACGACCTCGACCCGCAGCATCGTCTTCGACGCTGCGGGGCGCGAAGTGGCCTCGGCACGCCGGGAGTTTCCGCAGCACTACCCGGACCACGGCTGGGTGGAGCACGACCCCGAGGACATCTGGCGCGATACCCTGGCCACGGCGCGGGAGGCGTTGGAGAAGGCTGCCCTCCCCGTCGCCGCTATCGGCATCACCAACCAGCGAGAGACGGTGGTGGTGTGGGACCGCGCGAACGGCCAGCCGATCCACCGCGCGATTGTCTGGCAGGACCGCCGCACGGCGGCGGAATGCGCGCGGCTGCGGCAGGACGGCGCGGAGCCGCTGGTGCAGGCGCGCACCGGGCTGCTGCTGGACCCCTATTTCTCCGCCACCAAGCTGGCGTGGATTCTCGACAATGTGGCCGGTGCCCGCGCCCGTGCCGAACGTGGTGAACTGGCCTTCGGCACCATCGACAGTTTCCTGCTCTGGCGCCTGACGGGTGGGAAGGTGCATGCGACGGACGCCACCAATGCGTCCCGCACGCTGTTGTTCGACATCCACCGACAGTGCTGGGACGAGGAACTGCTGGCCCTCTTCCGCATTCCTGCCGCGCTGCTGCCGGTGGTACATGACAACAGCCACCTCTTCGGCGAGACGGACCCGGCACATTTCGGCACCGCCATTCCGATCGCCGGTATGGCCGGAGACCAGCAGGCGGCGCTCTTCGGCCAGGTCTGCTGTGAACCAGGCATGGTGAAGGCCACCTATGGCACCGGCTGCTTCGCGCTGATGAACACCGGCAGCACGCCGCCGCGCTCGCAGCACCGGCTGCTGGCGACCACGGCTTACCGGCTTGATGGCAAGGCCACTTATGCGGCGGAGGGTGCTATCTTCGTCGCCGGTGCCGCCATCAAGTGGCTGAGGGACGGGCTGGGGCTGATTACCCATGCCTCCCAGACCGACGACATGGCCACGCGCATCCCGGACAGCCACGGGGTCTATATGGTGCCTGGCTTCGTCGGCCTGGGCGCGCCACACTGGGATCCGAAGGCACGCGGGTTGATCTGTGGCCTGACACTGGATGCCACGGCGGCGCATATCGCCCGCGCCGCGCTGGAATCGGTGGCCTATCAGACCTGGGATCTGGCGGAAGCCATGCGGAAGGATGGCGCCGGCAAGCCGCAAGCGCTGCGCGTGGATGGCGGCATGGCGGCCAATGACTGGTTCTGCCAGTTCCTGGCCGACATGTTGGAAGTGCCGGTGGAACGCCCCTCCGTGCTGGAGACCACCGCCCTTGGCGCTGCCTTCCTGGCGGGGCTGCAAACGGGCGTCTGGCCAGGAATAGCCGCACTGGCCGGCAACTGGTCGCTGGGGCGGCGCTTCCTGCCGCGCATGGATGCGTCGCAGCGGCAGCGGATGATCGCCGGCTGGCAGGACGCCCTGCGGCGGGCGCTCAGCCAGCCGGACTGAGATGCAGCGGCTTCCGGCGCATGTTCACCAAGTCGGTGGGCTGCGCGTCGGCCGCCTAATCCACGATGAAAAGGCGCGCGCCGCTTTTGGTGGAGGAGCGGTGCGCGGCATCGCCGAAGTCCGAGACGGTATAGCCCTCGCCCGGGCCGAAGGTGAACTCACGCCCGTCCTTCAATTCCGTCTTCAGCTCGCCCTCCAGGACATAGAGGATATGGCCACGGTCGCACCAGTGGTCGGCGAGATAACCAGGGGAATATTCCACTACGCGCATTCGGACATCGCCATTGGTCATGGTACGCCACAGCGCCATTCCCGTTTCGCCCTTGTGCTCGGTGGCAGGCAAGGCGTCCCAATGCATGGCATGGAACGGCAGAGCGGGCAGCTTCATGGGATAGGGCCTCCGGAATGAGCTTTGGCAGATTGCGCGGCAGCGCGGCGCCTTGCAACCGCCCCTCCCCTGCTGCGGCAGGCAGTGTGATGGATCACTGAAACCACAAGGCCACCATTCGGGCTGGCTGCGCCAAGATGGTGCACTCGACGACACCGTCGGACCGGGGCACCATGCTGTTGTCGAAACCGGCCCGGCGCGCTGCCTTGCGGCCATCAAGTGTCAGGATGCGTTCATGGAATATCGCAACCTTGGCCGTAGCGGCCTGAAGGTCTCGCCTCTCTGCCTCGGCACCATGATGTTTGGAGGCGCGACGGACGAAGCGACATCCGTCCGGATCATCGATCATGCGCGTGACCATGGCATCAACTTCATAGACACGGCCAATGTCTATAATGGTGGTGCTTCGGAAGAAGTGACAGGACGCGCCATACAGGCACGGCGCAGCCATTGGGTGTTGGCTACCAAGCTGGCCAACCCGGCTGGTAATGGCCTGAATGACCGTGGCCTCTCCCGCCGTCATTGCCTTACGGCTGCGGAAGATAGCTTACGGCGCCTGGGCATCGAAACCATCGATATTCTCTACCTCCACAAGGAAGACCATGGCACGCCGCTGGAAGAGACAGTGCGTGCCATGGTCGACCTCGTGCGCGCAGGCAAGATCAGGTATTTCGGGGTCTCCAACCACCGCGCCTGGCGCGTTGCGGAGATTTGCCGGCTTTGCGATGAAGCCGGCATCGACCGGCCAGTCGTGAGCCAACCCTACTACAACGCGCTGAACCGCATGCCGGAAGTCGAGCATCTGCCGGCGTGCGGCTACTATGGCCTCGGCGTGGTGCCTTACAGCCCGCTGGCGCGTGGCGTGCTGACAGGCAAGTACGACACCGAGGCGCAGCCGGCGGCTGATACCCGTGCTGGCCGTGCCGACAAGCGCATCATGGAAACCGAGTGGCGGCCCGAGAGCCTGACGATCGCCAGGAAGCTGCGAGCCCATGCTGAGGACCGCGGCATAACTGCCGGGCAATTCGCTGTTGCCTGGGTGCTGAACAACCGCCTTGTCACGGCGCCGATTGCCGGACCGCGTACGGAACAGCAATGGGAGGATTACCTCGGCGCCCTCTCCTACCGCTTCACGGCAGAGGATGAAGCACTGGTGAATTCATTGGTGCCGGCAGGGCATCCGTCGACGCCGGGCTACAACGATCCTGCATATCCGCTTGAAGGGCGCCTGCCACGCTCGGCCTGACCTGTTGCTGTCAGGGAAGCGGTAGCGCGGTGATCTCCGCTTCCACACCGGCTTCCGCCGCGCCCAGAATGGTCAGGGCATCATTCTCCGGCACCACCTGCTGAAGGCGCAAGCTGGGGCGTGTCAACGTGACGCGAAGCCCACCGGTGAAGGCAGGGTCGGAAAGCCGTTGCCGTAACTCTGTCATGGCGCCGTCCATGACATCCTTCATGTCGTAGACTGCAACTTTGCCAAGCCAGTCGCGGATCTGCTGCTCAAAGGCGATGCTGACGACAGACCAGACTATGCTGTCGAGACTACGTGAGAATTGGAGTTCGGTCAGACGAATGCTGCGCCCGTCCTGGCTCAATACCGGGCGTGCAGACAGGACCACTCTTCCCTTCACGTCGGGCCAGTGACCGGGAAGGTCTGCATCGAAGGTGATGGCCAAGGCGAGAGCCGGAGCGCTGGGATAGATGAAGATATCGCGTACCTTCAGCATCACCGGCCCAAGCGGCGTCTCTACAGGAATCTCCCTGCGGCCAAATTCCTGCATCAGCCAGTCACGGATCATGTCGTAACCCGCACGAACGGGAATGGAGAGCCGCAGACGGCCGTTACGGTCCGCCTGGTCGCCGGGTAGCTGATGTAGCGGTGGTAGGAAGGTGGCAGGCAGGGGGGCCGGCGGCGCGGAGGAGATGCTGGTGCGTGCCCGGAGGCCGAGTACCAGTCGCAAATCGCGAGGTTCCACCACTAGTTCGGAGAGCCCTACCGACTGTGGATGAATGCTGACATGGAGAGGAGGTGCCGCAGGGAGCTGCACTGTGATGCTACGGGGTTGCCAGAGTGCCAGCACCTGTTCGCGAACCTCGCTGCAAGGCAGCATGCTCTTGATCTGCTGTGGTAGGCCCCGGAGGGCTTCCTCAACTTGTGCCCTCACCCGCTCCTCAATATCTATCCAGATGCCGCCAACAATCTCCAGTCGTGGCCTACGCGTCCAGCGGTAGGTGACGGCCACCTGGGTTCCCGGACACCATCCGTCATCCAGGCCAATTCTGAAATCTACTTGGGCTTCAGCGGCAGCTTCGACAGCCTTGGCGTCCAACGACAGCAGACTGGCAAGACCCCCACCAAAGCCAACAGTGCCATTTAAGGCGAGGGCAACCGTCGCTCTTAGCCTGCCATCAACTTCTGACAGAGTAATGCCACTGGTGCGCCGAATGGTCAGATCATAGAGAGTGTTAGCGCCTTCCTCACTGGTCTGGCGGAAATTGATGGGAATGGTTCGTTCTGCAACTTCTCGGAGCTGGCCCAGTGGCAAGCGAAGGCCTAGAGCGATGGCGCTTTCCTGATCCGGCAGCAGTAGCGTGGCGGCGCTTCGAGGCGGTTCGTTAGAAAGCAGGATCTCACGCTCCGCTAGCCAGCTTCCGCCACTGACTAGCATCGCAATCAGCAATCCCCATCCCAGCCAACGGCGCTGGTTCCAAACGCTAATTTCCATCATGCCTACAGAATAGCGACCTTATCGCTAGGATACATCTGCCAGCAGTATTTGAGCGTCGAAAGAATACTTGTGAGTTCGGTTCAATGTTACAGACCTACGAGCTTGCTTCATAACGGCTGAGGCAGGGTAAGCGGCGAGGGCTCTGTGCGTTTCGAAAGTGTTCGAAGCTTCCGAGGCCGTTTATGTGGACCCCTCCCGCCCACACGCAGTTTGCGCGCGGGACCATCCCTTATGCAACCGGTCTGACTGACGCCGAATTGGCGCTGGTGCAGCCCTTCATGCCCCCACTTGGCCAGACCGGACGCCCTCCCCGCTGGCCGACGCATCTGGACACCTCGAAGTACCCGCTGTTGAATGGCGTTCCCACGCAGGATCGCCGCCTCAGGCTGTGACGCGCCCCTGCTG
>NZ_RFLX01000058.1 GCF_003696345.1 Teichococcus wenyumeiae
CCTCAGCTTGAGCCAGCGCGGTCTGCACAGCAGCCTTGGTCTCGGCGGTCGGGGAGCCAACATCAACCTGTCGCCGCGCGGCACGCGGACTACGGTGGGCGTGCCTGGCACCGGGCTGTCCTATGTGAAGGACCGGCGCGCAGGGCAGGTGAAGCGGCCTGAGCCAGCGCAGGAAGTCCTCCCTCCGCCGCCGCCCACTCCAGAAGAGAACGACGCCAGCGGATGGGGCTGGGCTGCCGGCGCGGTGTTTCTCTTCGCGGTGGTCGTCATCATCGCCTTCCTGGCGCGCTAGCCACTCCGCTTCTTCTCCACCACGTAATCAATCGTGTTGACCAAGACGGCATGGTCCACCAGCGGTGTGGTGGAACCCTTCTTCTGCGCAATCGTCTTGGGGTCGTTGGGCTCGGCCCAGCTACTCGAATGCCGGATCGTGTTCTGGATGCGGTCTTTGTAGAAGGCGCCCAGGCTCTTCAACGCGTCTGGCACAGAGAGCCGGCCGGCGATGACCGCGACCCCAAGGCGACCTGTCAGGGAGGCGGTGCGGGACGCTGCGGTGTCGGCCGTGTGCCGCATGAATGGGCGGGCCGGGATGTGCTCGGTCCCGAACTCGTTGTGGGCGGCATACTGCAGCACCTCCATGCCATCGCCGTCTTTCGGCCCGGCCCGCACGCCCACCTTCACCTCGGCCTGCTGCATGGCCTTTATGTCGCGGACCAGCCGCCCCCAGCCGCGGTCAATGACGCGGGTTGCGCGGGGCATCAGCGCGACAGCCCCAGGCTCTGGCCAATCTTCTTGGCGAAGCTCTTGGCTTGCTCTGTCTGCGCGGAAGAGGAGGCGGGACCATTCGCCGACGAGCTGGACGCGCTGGACTTGCCGGCCGGCGTGTTGGTCTGCCCCGCCCGGCCCTTGGCTGCGCCCTGTGCGGTTGCCTCTGGGATTTCAGCCTCCGCCAGTCTCACCTTCCTGACCTTCACCAGTTCAGCCTGGATGGAAAGGAAGCTCCCCCCGCCAGCATCGCTGGTGCGGGTGGCGCGCAGGCTGTCGATGCCCATGTCGGTATAGCGCTGGATGCCGGTGCTGACGGTAATCAGGGCACGGGCGGCGTGCATCTCCCGCAGGGCATCGACAGCGGCCACTAGCTTCTGCTTCCCGGGGGGAGAGAAGCCGACGACCTCGATGCTGTCTGCGCTCACCAGACCGGAGAGGCGGACGCGCTCCGCCCCTCGGAAGATATTGTCGCTGATGAGCGAGCCATCCTCGACGGGGTAGAGGGTGACCCCGCCATCTAGGGTGATGTCTTCGCTCAGCAGCACATCAAGGATGAGTGTGCCGAGCATGCTCCGATTAGGGGTGTTGGTGAAAGCAGAGAGGCTGATCATGCGGCGCTCCATGCGGTTTCAGCATCCGGCATGGACATGCCGACCTGACGGGCGAGGCGGTCGAAGTTGCTGGTCAGATTGCTTGCTGCTTGGTCCACACCGGCCTTGGCGCCGGCGGCGACCTCAGCGCCGGAGACGCCGGTGGCCTGGACGTTGATGTTCTGGGTTACCGTCATCGGCGCATTGACCGTACTAGTGGTGGAGGCCGGCATCAGTCGGGCCACCGCAGGGCTGTTAGCGTTGCCGGCGGTGTAGGACATGCCCGCCCGCAGCATCGGCGCCATCTCTTCGGTCTTGTCTTGCATCCACCGGATCGGGCTGGCGCGGGGCCGCCCAGGTTCTGCCGACATCGGCTCCGCCGGCACCTCAGGGAAGCCCTCCAGTTTCCCGGACCTGTTGAGGCCGCCGCGGCGCGGGGCGCGTTCCTCGCCCTCCTGGATCGGCCCGGAGCCGCCCAGCTTCAGCGCCGAGGCTGCCGCGTTCACCGCGTCCACGATCGGCTTGACCGTCTGCCAGGCGCTCTCGAAGCGACGGGTGATGCCGTCCCAGAGGGTGTTGAAGAACTCCGACACCGGGCGCCAGGCGGCCATCAGCGCCGTGGCCGAGCCTGCCCAGAGGGTGCCGATCGCGTAGGTGAACCACTCGACCTGCGGCTTCATGCCCTCGATCTGGCGGTTGACCCACGCCTTCAGGTTGGCGAGGGCATTCCGGACCGGCTGCACCAGCGCGTCGAAATCACCAAACCACTCACCGAACAGGGTGCCGGCCGTGTTGCCCTGGACCCACTGCACGAAGTCATCCAGCATCACGCCGAGGGCGGTGACGGCGCCGGCGGCGAGAACCCATGGCGCGGCGATGGCAGCGTAGGCCATGAGGCTGCGGGTGATGGTGACCAGCAAGGCGGCATTGAAGGCAGCCAGGGCGGCGGTGCCGATGCCGATGGTATAGGCCAGAACCCGCAGGATGCTGCGAAGCCCGCCGATCTCCTTGATGAACTTGCCCAGCGCCGGCAGGCGGCTGCGGAGTCCTTCCAGCCAATCCGACACGCCACCCAGGTTGCTGGCGAGGAACTGTGACAGGCCCAGCGCCTTATCGAGATCCGCCAGGACCTGCTTCCAGGTGTTGCTCAGGATCGCGGTGGAGCGCGCCATGGTCGGCGGCAGGTCCAGCAGCTTCTGGCGCGCGGTGTCGGCATAGGCCAGCAGGGGGCCAATCAGCTTCTCGGCGGTGAGCTCGCCCTTCTCGGCCGCCTTGCTGAACTGCGCGTCCGTCAGCTTCAGCGCCTTGCGGAGCTCGTCCACAAGCTGGGGCATCGCCTCGCGCAGACTGACCAGCTCGTCACCATTCAGAACGCCCTTACCGAGCGCCTGGCCGAGCTGCATGGTCACCGAGGAAACCTGCTGCGTGGAGACGCCGAGGCTCGACATGGCCGCCTGCAGGCCGCCAATCAGCCGCACCGTATCCTCGGCCGACTTGCCGTTCTTCGACATGGCGAGGTTGTAGTTGCCGAAGGCGGTGGTGGTCTCGCCAATCTCGGCGCCGGTCTGGCGCACTACCTGGTAGAGCTGTTCGTAGATCTGGCCGGCCCGTTCCGCGGATCCAAGCGCCCCTTCCAGCTTGTTCAGGTTGCCGGTCATCTCGTCACCGGCCCTGGCAGTGGCAGCCAGCACCGGCACCGTGGCGCCGATGGCGGTTACGGCCAGAACTGCGGCGCCGGCCAGTGCGGTGCGGATGCGGTCTGCGGTGCTCTCGGCCGCGCGCTGCATCTCGCGCAGGGTGCTGTCGTACCGGGCCACCGCCGTCTGATCGACCTGGAAGCCCAGGCGGGTCATGAGTTCCTTGATGACCATAGTTAGAACCCCGCCTTCCGCGCTGCGGCTTGGCGCTCGGCGCGCTTTGCCAAAACCGATCCGACCATCTTGTCGAGGTGCTGGGTGCCGGCCTCCAACTTCGCCTCCAGCCTTTCGGCCTCATTGGCGAGGATCTGCTTCCGACCCTGGATCTCGGTCATCCGCACCTTCATGCGCTTCACCTCAGCGCGGCTGACGAAGCGGCCGGCTTTCCCCTCCGCCATCAGATGCTCCGCACGCTCGACGATGCGTTGTTCCTCGGCGGACAGCTCCTGCATCTGTGTGGCGAGCCGAGCGGCTTGCTGGGTGCGGGCATTCAGCGCGTAGAGCGCATCGGTCAGGGCGGGGTTATCCTTCATCCCTGCGGTTCCTTTTGCATGCGATAATCGCCGTTACCGCTCATCATCCCGGCTCGCCGCCGGTGGCTTCCTTCAGCGCCTCACCCAGCCGGTAGAGCTCGCTGCTCAGCTTCCTGCGCTGCTTCTCGAAGCGCCCGATGGCCGTGCAGATCTCCCGCGCCTCGGCCGGGGTGCCGCGGCCAGCAAGGATCTCCTGCATCTTCTCTCGCAGAAGGTGGTTGTGGTCTTCCTTCAGCCGGCAGCAGAGATCGTGTTGCCGGGCCACCTCCATGGAGCGGGCCCGGAGTTCCGACACATCGAGATCGGCGTAATCCTCAAGGCCCGTCATGGCATCAGCGCTCCGGGTCGTGGGGGGTGCTGCGGGCCGGGCGAGGGGGCTTGGCACCCTTCTCGAACTCGGCTTGCAACGCGGCATGGAAGGCGTCTTCGCGATCAGCCAGGGCGGCTTCCTCGGCAGGGGAAAGGCGCGGGGTCATGCGCCGACCCCTTCGCTGCTCAGCACCAGGGGCGCCTTCATGGGGTGGCGCGGGGAGATCGCGGCGCGCAGGTCGTTCTCGGTGTAGCCACTGCCCCGACCGCTACTGACCGCCGCTCCGATGCCCTTTTTCCGAAAGAGTTCTTCCTCCCTTTCGATCGCCTTGAAACCAGCAGGGATGTGCCGGGTGAGCGAGGCGACGGCATCGAACTTGCGGCCCCCTCGCTTCGCATCCTGGCGATCGAACGCCACGTAGGTGGCGGCGATATCAAGAACCCGCTCAGAGACTTCCTCGCCGTCAAAGATGACCTTGATCCCCGAGGGGAACAGCGAGCCGGGCTGGCTCAGCGCATTGATGACCACGCGGCGGGTCTGCGCTTCGGTTTCGTTGTCGTTGGCATCGGTGATCGGCATGATCAGAACCCCCTCGTCTTGCCCAGGGCCTTGGCGCGGGTCAGCGCGGCCGGTGCGTGCTCTTCCAGGAAGTGGGCGGCATGGGTCTCGAAGTCCCAGAGCTTCATCTTCTCGTTGTGCTCGTAGGCCCGGATGCGCTCGGCCTTGGCTTCTCCAAGCGCCTTGTCGGCAGCCTCGTAACGGGCTTGCGCCGCTTCCTTGAGCTGCCGCTGTGGCGTCCACGCGGCCACTGCCAAGGCCCTCTCGGCGGCAGACCAATCGCGCTCCACTGCCGGCAGCGCCTCTTGCAGCAAAGCCAAGCCGGCCTCGGCGGTGCGGATTGCATTCTCGGCCTCGGCCACTTCATCCGCTCGGATGATCTCGCCCTTCTTGGCTCTGGCCAGAAGCTGATCACGCTTGGAGACGCTGGCACGAACGGCGCTCGCGGCGTCACGGATCTCGGCACGCAGAGCCAGAACCTTGTTGAAGGCGTCGGCCGCGGCGGCGTCAGCAGCAGCCAGCCCCGGGATGGTCTCAGGCTTCGTCTTCACCAGCGCGCCCATCAGCGGCCTTCCTTCCATGCGTTGCTGATGCGCCGGATCATCTGCTCGCGGGCGGCAAGGGCGCCGCTCATGACCGGGAGGCGGGTGTGATCCAGGCGCAGGTTGCTGATCGCCTCGTCCATGCGCAGCCGGGCATTACCGGCGCGGCCTTGGGCGACGATGGCGCAGTGGTTGTAGGTGATGCGGCGCTGCACAGCGTCGTAGCGCTCGCCCTTGATGGCGCCCGGCGTCTCATCCAGCTTGACGTTGTAGCCAAGGGAGATCTCGCGATGGCCGCCGATGGCCTTCGGATTGTGGATGATGATCTCGGCACGCAGGTTGTCGCCGTCGCGACGACCGGCGGTCAGCACCGTCCCGATAATGCCGCGCGGTGCATCGGCGGTGACGGTGCCCGGATGCCCCAGCGTCACCGGCACGCCTCGCAGCGAGGCCAGGCTATCGGCGTTGAAGACCTCTTCAGGCGGCCGGTACTCGCGGCGCACCTGACCATTGGCGAGCCTGTAGGTGAAGATGCCGGCCCGCGTCAGGATCGGGTCATCGCGGAACCAGCCTTCCTTGGTGACCTGCAGCGCATTGCGGGCAGTCGGGGCGGCGTATTCCAGGAAGTCAAAGCGCATCGTCACAGGGAGGCATCCCCATCGAGGCGCAGCCCGTCAGCCCCAGCGACCGGGAAGGCATTGCCGCCCCACTCATCGAAGCGGCTTTCGAAATAGAGGTTGGTCGTCATGACCGGCGCCGCGTCGAAGTCGATTGCCCAGCCACCTCGGCGGGAGAACTCGCGGCAGAAGGCAGACCGGAGGGCGGCATCATCGCCGCTGGCATTCGGCCCCAGCAGCTCGCGCACCATGTCCATGCGGGTCAGGCCGGCCGGATTGCGCTCGGCACTGTCCAGGCGCGGTGCGGGCGGGATCGGAGAGGCAGCAGCAGACCAATCGTGCGCGAGATCCAGCTTGGTCAGGATCTCGATATCATCACGGCGGAAGTGCTGAGGACTGGAATTCATCGCGGCATCCGTCATCCCCCCAGGCGATGGCCTGGTGCCGCTGAAGCGGCGGTGGTTCTGATCGGGCTGACAAGCCGCGAATATTCGCCATTATACGGCGAACTTGTAGTTGAACGCTAGACCTTTTCGAGAATTGCTCTCTGATCTTCCTTCAGATCGCGGATCAATGCTCTTAGTTCCCGCATCTCTCTACTGTATTTTCCATGGATGGTTCGGGCGGCACGCATGCGTGCCATCCCTTCGGCGGTGCGGGGGCCGGTACTCATCCCCCCGTGCATCCGGCAGCGGCCATTCGGCATTGCTGGCCCTTGGCACTCCCCGCCACTTCGCGTCTTAGCCTGGCAACGCTTCGATGCCCGCGCCGGATCCAGGCTCAACGGCTGTCATCCTTCGGGTTCACGTTGCCCACGATGGCTTGGCCACCTTCCTGCACCACAACCCGCTCCACGCGCACAACCTGCGGCCCCTTGCCGCGTCGGCGCTCCAGCGCTTCCGTCATCTCGACCATCGACCGCGCCAGGTTGGCCCCATCCCTGCGCATCCGGGAGGCAATGTCTGCCGGCTGTTCCCTGAGCATTGCGCGGCGGAAGCACTCCATGGAGGCGTTGTGCAATGCAACCGCCTGGGCCGCGATCATGCCTTCCACCGCATCCTTCGGCGCGAAGGCCGCCATCTGCACCATGATGGCCTCGGCCGCCTCCTTTTCGCCGTCCCCGTCCTTGTTCAGAACCCAGCCAGTCTGGAGGGCGCGGTTGAGCAGGACATTGTTGTGCGCCGGCGACTGGCTGCCAGCAAAAGGGGCCAAGCGGTCGGCGGGCTGCTTCTGGGCCGCCTTGGTCACCGCGGCCTTGGGGGAGGTGGTCTTGACTGCCTTGCTCATGGCTCGATCTCCTGGCCTCGACGGGCCTTTTGCGTCTGGTAACTCACATTATCGGTCGTCAAATCGGGGGTGCTCCGGGGCGCGGCCGGAGGGAGAAAAACGACTGCGCATCGGCCGCCGGCGGCAGTCTGAGCCGCCACCACCCGGTCTATGGCGTAGAGCGCTGCCGGCGCATGGGGTTCCACCTCGGCTTCCTGGGCTGGGCCCCCACCCCCCGGCACCACCTCGGCGGGCTCAGAGCCCCTGTTCTCAGCGTGCGGGCCCGGTTTCGGCGGCTCGGGCTCGGGCTCCGGCTGCTGGATCTCGAAGAAGCCGATCGGCCCCAGCTTCTCTTCCAACCATTCCAGGACACCAGGCAGGAGGTCGGCGCGGACGAGCGCCCGTCTCGTCTGCTGGCCTCTGCCCTCTGGTCTGTAGTGGATGGTGGAGGGGGTATTTCCGGGACATTCCCCTATAGATAGTACTCTTAGGGAGATGTCCCCGAAATCGCGGCCTTGGCCGGCGCGCTGGAGTGCCTTCTTGGCGGCCTCCTGACTCGAAAAAAGATCCGGGTAAATCTTGGCGGCATCGGCGGCGCTGAAGAGGAAGATGCCTCGGCCTGCCATGCGCTCGACCGGGCTGGGTGCCAGTTCCCGCCAGGTGTGCAGCTCATCCACCACCAGCGGCGTCACCACGTCGGCCATGCACCACACAGTCACCGGGTTCTCGGCGGTGCGGTTGACGCCTCTGGCGCGGCCAATGGCCTGGACCATCTCGGCATCGGTGATGGCGCTGCGGATGGCCTCGGCAATCGGGTCTGCGTACGTACGTACTTCGATGGCTGCCCCGGTGCCGTCTCTCATGCGCACCGCCCTGGCTTCCTTCTGGGTGGCGCCAACCTCCACCGGCTTCCCGGTGAGCGCCGCGGCGAGCCGCTTGATATCGCTGGGGCGCGGGAGGGGGCGGCCGATGGTGAAGAGGTGGCGAACGTCCTTCATGTCATCGCGGCCGGCGATGTCGTTGAAGTGGGCGGTGGTGAGATGGTTGATGCCCTGGAAGGCCGGCTCGGCGTCCTGGTAGGTGATGACGGCGGCCGGCTCGCCTCTGGTCTGGCTGATGACGAAATCGCGGAGGCTGGCGACGAGGTTGGCGCGGGTGCGGTTCTGCGAGTTCTCCTGCTCGCCCTCCTGAAGCGGCTCTCCCTGGCGCACCAGGGAAGTCTTCCCGAAGCCCCCGACAACCTGATGGAACGTCATGTAGGGCGCCTGCACCCGCACCGGCTCGGCGTCCTGCAGGTTCGGGAGGTAGTGGCGCACCAGGTCGGTCGGAATGGTCGCGTCCAGCAGGATCACCGGGTTGGCCTTGATGGCGTCCTCGATCTCCAGGCGGGTGTTGAGCGTGATGACGCGGCGGTCCCCTTCCTTGGTGGCGCGGGTGTGGATCTCCACCCGGCCAGTGGCTTCCTCGGCGCCTTCCAGCAGCTCGCGGAGATGCTGCCACATGGCGGCATACCGCCTGATCAGCGGATTGACGCCCGCGTTCTCGGCGGCCTGGAGGCGGGCGGCCGAGGTCATCTTCGGCGCCATGAAGATTTCCCGAAGGCGCTGCTTCTCCAACTTGATGGCGGCCTCGCACCCCTCAGCGGTCAGCCCTTCCTTCACCAGCGCGGCGCGCGTCACGTAGCCATCGGATGATGCCTCCATGGCGCGCTGCAGCTTGGACCTGAAGGTGTGCAGGTCGTTGGTGCCGTCCTGGTCAGAAACCTGCCGGCCGCCCGGGATGTGCTTCAGCACGGGATGGGTGAGGACTTCGGCGGCCAGGTTGTCGATCGCGATGGCGCCCGGGTGGGGCAAGCCATCCTGCCACCAGGCCTCGTCCATGACGGTCAGGCCCAGATTGGCCTTCACGGCCGCCGGCATGTGGAAGGCGAGTTCATGGGCGGCGATCACCACATCGGCCTCGGCCACGTCGCGCCGCTGCCGCTGGTAGCCGCACTGGTTGAAGAATGGGCAGGCCCCGTCCTTCCCGCCGCAGACCGCCTTGTCGACCGGCTCGCCGGCCTGGAGCGCCAGCTCCACGGACGGCAGATCCAGGCACATCTTCTCGCCGGGGGCCTGGGGGTCGTCCTGGGTACGGCCGCGGTGGATGGCGACCACCGCGCCCTGCAGGTCGGCCGCCTCTTGCAGTTCAGCGAAGTGTTCCTCGGCCGAGACGCCCAGGCGGATGGTGGGCACCAGCCACAGCACGCGGCTGGGCTGGTTCTCTTCCTTCTGGCGGTAGCTGAAGGTCAGCACCTCCTTGCGGGCCATGGTGCTCTTGCCGGTGCCGACATCGACCGCGAAGGCGATGTGGGGCGGCTGGGCGCGCTGGTCCTGGCCGGCGGTCAGGTGCCAGGCGGTGGCCTGCTCCATCACCTCGGCCAGCTTCCGCCCGACAGCCGCCCGCGCCGGATCCCGCTCATGCATGGGCCCGTCGAAGTGAGGGCGCATGCCCTGCGGCACGTCGCGGCGATCCTCGCCGGCGCGGGCGAAGGCGCCGCGGATGATATCGTCCAGGTAGGCGTCGCTGGCGTATCGGGTGAGCTCGGCCGTGCCATGGAGCCGGGCATTGACCGGGGCGGCGGCGATGGCGGCGCGCAGGGTGGCCTTCAGCGCTTCATCGTCGCGCTGCTTCAGCGGTGTGTGCCATGCGTAGAGCATGGTGGCGCGCAGGAGGGGGCCGTGGAAGCCTTCCAGCCCGTCACCATCGCCCACCAGGGCAAGGGCCTGTTCCACGCTGGTGGCGCTGACCGGAGACAGCCCCTTGCCGTTGCTGACGCGCTGGCGGGTCTTCTGCACCTGCTGGCGGAGGTCGGCCGGGTCGAAGGCCGGCAGTTCCACCGCGTCGTCCATCCCCTTGCGCCAGCCGGTGCGCCGGGGGAGCGGGTCATGTCCGCCCTCGATCATCGGATCCGCGATGTAGTGGGGCTGGGCCGCGTTGAAGGGCGCCCGGTCAACCTGGGGCGCGTTGACCTGAAGGTAGAGCTTCAGATCGTCGTTGGTAATAGCCTTTACCAGCCAGAAAAACAGGTGGGCCTTCAGCACACCCGGCTTGAAGCCGGCCGAGGAAGAGAGCTGCCAGAAGCAGGCAACATCGTGGAAGGCCTCGGGCAGCAGGTCATAGATGGCGCGGTCCACCACCGCGTCGGGATCTTCGGCCAGGTCGCCCCAGGTCGGCAGGGGATACCCGTCAATGTCGATCATTACCCACTGCCGCGACACCTCCACCAGCGTCGGGTCAATGCCACCCTTGGCATGCTTGCGCCGGCGGAGGGGGCGATCGGGGCAGGCCGCAACCTGGGCGCGGGCGGTGTCGGTGAGCGCGCCGCGCACAATGGTGGCCCGGGGGTCGCGGCGGATCTCCTCGATCTCACGCGCCAAGTCGGCCAGGGAGGCAACGGGTCGCTCCTCCATGGTGAAGAGGTGTCCGGCGTCGTAGGCGATGGATGCCCATTGGTTGAGCGTGAGGTTCCAGCGCCACGTCTTGGTAGCGAAGCGAGCCCCGCCATTTCTGGCGGGGGTGGTGCGGAGGATGGTCAGGCCGCAGGTCAAATGTAGCCTCTGAGGCCATGCTGGTCAGCGAGGGACCATTGGGCCCTCACCGCGCGCACGGCAGCCTCGGCGATGCCTGGCTGGAGAGTGTAGAGGGGCCAGAACCGACCATCGCTTCCTTCGCGAGTGGGCGGCTGGAGGAAGACCGAGCCATCGGACTTGCGGTGCGCACGCATGCCTTTGAGCAGCACGCCCGGCAACCGCAGTTCCACGAAAGCCAAGTCGCGGTCGATGACCTTGACCACCACGCGCTCTATCAGGGGGGCTTTCATCAGCATTCCCCCAGGACTGGCGAGCTGTCCGCGATCTCGACCGGCATGTAGGCGACGACCTTGAAGCCCTTGCCGCGCTGCTTCGGCTCCCACACCGCAACCTCGCCGAGATGGGACAGAACCCAAGACCGCGGCGTCGGCCGGAAGTCTTCGTCCACGTCGAAGGCGGTGCCGTATCGGGCCAGGTAGTGCGGGAAAGTGGTGAACCAATCGCGGTCCAGCAGATATCGCAGCGCGGCCGACAGGGTGAGCAGGTCGTTCGGATCTTCGATGTACGGAGCGCGGCTCACCGGCTGCCCTCCAGCGAACGCTTCAGCGCTAGCGCGCCGGCCAGGCTGCCGAAGACGCGCAGCAAGGGGCGGCGGTCGATCGCGGTGGCCGGCGGGATGATGTGCACGGCGACACGCGGCTCCCCCTCCGCATCGCGGTTGGTGGGGAGCTCGATCAGCTTGACGATGGGGCCGAGTTGAACCGGCACGCTGCGGCGGCGTCTCACGCGGCGGCCTCCGGTCTATGGAGGGCCTGGGGCGCCTTGCGCTCCGCATGTTCCAGCCGCTGCAGGATGTTCCGGGCACGGCCGCCGCGCGTCACCGCTTCGCGCAGCGACATCATGACAACCTTGCGGGCTTCGTCGCGGATCGCCCGTTCCAGCTCCGGCTCGCGCGGGCCATCGGGGATCATGCAGAAGCCGCGGGCGGTGACGACGGCGGTGTAGTTCTTCGGCCCGACCTGCACCGCCAAGCGCGCAAGGATGCCATCACGGCTCGACGGCGGCGCGCAGCTAACCAGATCCAACTTGAAGTCAGCGACGGCGATTGCGGGGCTGACAGAGTTTGAAGTCATATCCAAGGCGCTTCCCCTTTCATGGGAAAGTCACCGGCGGAAACACTGGCAAGAACGCTGGGGAGACGCTATATCCAATCCGGTCTTCAGATTGTTGGTAGTCGCGTCAATCAGTACCCAGCCCTCGCCCGGTGGCCGCCGGAGCGAGGGTTTTCTATTCCTGGCTGATGAAGCCCGTCCGGGCCATGGCGGGGGCGCTCACGCCGCCACCTGCTGGCCACGGGCCACCGGCTGCATGGTGCGGCGCTGGCGACGGGTCGGTTCCGACAGGGTCTGGCGCAGGGTCATGCCGAACGCAGCGGCGATCGCCGGCAGGTCCGACTTCAGCACGTACCAGCGGTTCCGGATGTTGTCGGCCGGCAGGTTGCCGTTCAGCACCTGCTTATAGACGTGATGGTATTCGACCGGCCCGCCCGAGGCGATGGCAGCCAGCTCACGCGGCACCCGGCTGAGCGGGAGATGGTCTTCTGATGCCTTGGGCATCGTGTCGGAAACCGACATGCGGATCGCTCCTCCCCACATGGGCGGCCATCCACCGGCACTCTCAGGCTTGGAAAACTCTCTTTACCGGACTACCCTAGGAGTTGTTCAGGTTCCTGGACGGGCTTCCAGTAGGTCGAGCTTTAGCTTCCGGCCTTCGAATGTCCTTCCGGTGAATAGCCACGGGACGGCTGGGCTGCGGTGGGGATCGCGGCCTGGCCGTTTTCCGTTCTGGCTTCGGCGTTGGGGACCGCCTCGGGCAGAAGAGAAGGGTTATCCATCAGGGCGCGGCGCGCGAGCGTGTCGCTCCAGAGCGCGCTGGCAACCGTGATGACATCGTGGGTCAGAATGGTAACGCGCCGGCTGCGCCGGACCTCGCGCACCTTCGCATTCCAAGAGAAGGGCAGATCTTCGCCCGGCATCTGGTAGTAGTCCTGGTGGACGCCGTCGCTGGTGTAGGTGGTGATCTGGGCGGAGGCGGGCTCGACGCACAGCGAGATCTCCAACCCCCGCCGATGCTGCGCCCAAGCCTCACGCCAAGCCGGATCTTCACCCGCGGCGATAAAGCCTTCGATCGTCTCGCCCAGGCTCACATCGCTCTTTCCGCGGAGATCCTGGACCTGTCCGACCAACTGAGCGTGCGGGTTTTCCGGGTCCTGCCTGGCATTGAGGAACACCGGAACCCGGGCGGTGAGACGGAGCTGGCGGAGGGTCTGAACGGCCGCGCGCGCCTCTCCCGGCGTCGGCGCCGCCAATCCCAAGAAGAGGTTGGTGAGGTGGTGCTTATCGACCTGGGCGGAGTTCTTCCCGCCACCCTTGGCCATCGAGTAGGCCCACAGATCCGGCTGCAACGCGCGGGTGGTCGTCACCACAGTTCCGGACGGGATGCCGGGGCTGAGGATCTTGCTGATCGCGGTGGTGGCCATGGGACCTGACGCCATGACCAGGAGCGTAAGCGTAAAGATATAGAGAAGCAAGACCGTCCATGATTAGCTAACGGATATGTGCGCTAGCTACCGCAGATCTGCTTTACTTTCCCAGATAGCTCCGTTAGCGTTTGGTAATTCAGTTTATCGGGCGCAATCGACATGAGCGAAACGCTACCGGCGGTCGTCACCCCCTCCCTGCAGGACATGATTGCGGCGAACCTCGACCGCAGCGCACGGATGGCCAGAGGGTCTAAGGCCGCCGAGACGGAGCGGGCCTTGAAGAAGGCAAGTGGCGCCTTCCTGGATTGGGCCAGCGCGCGGGGGCTCTCGGTCTTGCCGGCCGAGGTTGAGACGGTGGTGGCCTACATCGACTGGCTGACCGAGGCGGGGAAGAAGGCGAGCACGATCCGGCAAGCGGTCTGGGCGATCAGCCAGGCGCATGTGGACGCGCGCATCCCGGATCCGACCAAAGACCGTGACGTGAAATTGACGCTGCAGCGGATGGCCCGCCAGGTCGGCACCCGGCAGAACCAGGCCGCACCGCTGGGGCAGGAAGAGGTTGACCGCATCTTGGCGGCGGCCGGCGAGGCCCCGGCCGATCTCCGCAACGTGGCGCTGCTGCTGACCATGCGCGACCTGCTGGCCCGCCGGTCGGAGGTGGTGGCCCTAGAGGTTGCCGATATCGAGGTGGGCAAGGCAGGCATCGTCACCGCGACCATCCGCCGTTCCAAGACCGACAAGTTCGGTGAGGGCGTCAGCAAGTGGATCGACCCTGAGACCCACGCCGCCATCCAGCGATGGTTGGCCTGCGCCGGCATCGAGGCCGGCCCCATCTTCCGCTCGGTGAACAAGGGCGGCCGCGTCGGCACCGATGCCCTCTCCCCCGGTGACGTGGCGCGGATCCTGAAAGGCATGGCCAAGGCCGCCGGCCTGGATCACACCCGGATCTCCGGCCATAGCGCCCGCGTCGGCGCTGCGCAGGACCTGGCCGCCAGCGGAACCGAGTTGCCCGCCCTCATGACGGCCGGCCGGTGGAAAACCGCCACCATGCCCGCCCGCTATGTGGAGAAGCTGGCCGAGGGCCGCGGCGCCATGGCCACCTACAAGGCCAAGCTGAAGGCCAAGCGGCAAGGGCGGGCGGAAGAACTGGCGCAACTTGCGCCAGTTTCCGAGGACCAGATTGCCGAGATCCGCGCTGCCCTGCAGGCCGAGCTGCGGTCGGCGGTCAGCCAGGCCTTCTACGCCGCCGGCGCTGAACTGCTGGACCCCTTCGATGACCAGTGGGGCAAAGAAGTGCGGGCTGAGTTCCTGGCCCGGCCGCCGCTGACCGATGCTCAGATCATCGAGATCATGCAGAAAGCCGGGCAGGAGGCGGCGGCGG